>CAUJHS010000090.1 GCA_963204915.1 Planctomycetota bacterium
ACGGGGACCGACGATGTTTTGTTCGACATTTGTTCGCCAAACTTGGAGAACAAACGGTCAAAAACGAGCAATCGCGGTTTGGGGCCCGAGCCGAACGCCGAAGGTCAAGAAACGCAAAAACCCCTTACTGGTAAGGGGTTAGATGCTCAAACTTGTTCTTCTGTGATTTTCTCTCAGCGAGGCGGACGGGACTCGAACCCGCAACCACTGGATCGACAGTCCAGTACTCTAACCAATTGAGCTACCGCCCCTGGTCGTTTAGGGTATGTGAATTATATCCCGCGTTAGGCGCCTCGCAAGTCCGGGTGGCGCAAATTTCAGGCATCCAAATGTCGCAGTTGCAGGTCCCATTTTTGGCCATGTCTCTTTCCGTCGTTTTGTCGATAGTCGGCACTCGCGACGGTCAAGGTTCGCCGCCCAATTTTATCGTTATTTTGTGCGATAACCTGGGTTACGGAGACGTTGGATGTTTTGGTTCTACCCGTCATCGAACACCGAATATCGATCGGCTTGCGGCTGAGGGCATTCGACTAACCCACTTTTACTCCAGTAGCGGGGTTTGCACGCCCTCACGAGCCAGCCTGATGACTGGGTGCTACCCGCGCCGCATCAATATGCATATCGACTCGGAAGGCGGCGCCGTGCTGCGTCCCGTTGCCTCCAAGGGGCTGCATCCGAACGAAGTGACGGTTGCCGAACTGCTTCGGGCTCAGGGTTATGCGACAGCTTGCATTGGCAAATGGCATTTAGGAGATCAACTTGCATTCCTGCCTACCCGGCAGGGTTTCGAAACGTTCTACGGTATTCCCTATAGTGATGACATGACTCCCCGGCCAGGGCGCAACTGGCCGCCCTTACCGCTTATGGAGAATGAACTGGTCGTTGAGGCGCCGGCCGATCGCGATACGTTAACGCAACGCTATACAGCCCGCGCGATCGAATTTATCGATGCCAACCAAGACCATCCTTTCTTTCTATTTCTTGCCCACGCCATGCCAGGCAGCACTGCAGCGCCGTTTTCGAGCGAATCCTTTCGCGGACGTTCAGACAATGGTCCCTATGGCGACGCGGTCGAGGAATTGGACTGGTCCACGGGTGAAATTTTGAAGGCTCTTAACCGGCTTCAATTGGACCAGAAAACGCTCATCGTATGGACCTCGGACAACGGCGCCCCTCGGCGCGATCCGCCGCAAGGTTCAAATGTTCCTCTAGGAGGGTGGGGCTATACGACGAGGGAAGGCGGAATGCGCGTCCCGTGCGTGGCGCGTTGGCCCAATAAGATTCCTGTTGGCGGCTCGTGCGACGAGTTAGCTACCATGATGGACTTGCTGCCTACGTTTGTTCGATTGGCCGGCGGGCAGCTTCCTTCGGATCGTAAAATTGATGGTCAAGATATCTGGCCGTTACTCCGTGGCGATCCGGAAGCGAGGACACCACACGAAGCGTTCTACTACTATCACTTGGATCAACTCCAGGCCATCCGCAACGGTCGCTGGAAACTGTACCTACCACTCGTGGGCAAGCGCATCAATCTTGGGGATCAACGGCGACCAAGTGACGCTCAGCTTTTTGATTTACACGGCGATCCTGGTGAAACGTTCAATGTGGCGCAACAGTACCCGGATGTTGTGAACAGGCTCCTTATGCTCGCCGACATCGCACGCCGCGAGTTAGGAGATGGCGACCAAGTTGGAGAACACCAGCGCCCCGCTGGGCATGAACCACGTCCGACAGCACAAGAACGCATTCCGGAGTAGATTGGCCTGCTATGGAACTTATTTGCCCGGCGTGCGGAGCAATTCATCACGACGTGGATGAATTCTGCAAGCGATGCGAACTACCGCTGGCATGGCTGGCGCATACCGGGCCGTTTCTGGTCGCGTTACGGAAGGCGGCGCATCAAGCGACAAATCCAAAGGCGCCGTTTCCCGAAATCGAAGCTGCTCGACAGGACACGATACCGCTCGACGTAAATGCTCCCGTCATTTTGGGAAGGCGACTGTCGTCCCAGGCGCACGTACACGAGGTTCCCGATGCGCGTGTCGAATTAGAACACTGCGTTATTGTTCGCCAACCGCGAACGTCACATTTCTGGCTTGCCGATCAGGGAACTCGTTTTGGTACATGGGTCAATCGGCGGCGCATTACGGTTGTACGTTTAACTGGGGACGATGTACTTCAAATTGGCGGCTACGCTTGGGTGTTTAATGAGTCGGATCATTTGCTCGCTCCGTTGCCCCGATTGCACGGCGCGGACCTTCAACTTTCCGATGTAACAGTTGAAGTATCTACCCGCCAGGGGACAAGGCCGCTGCTTTCCGGCCTTTCGTTAAACGTCCCCGCCGGGCAATTCGTCGCCATTGCCGGAGAAAGCGGGACTGGGAAATCAACACTCATGAAGGCGATACTCGGAGCGTTAGGGCCTGCGCTTCGGGGAACCATAACCGCAGCAGGGAGAGACCAACGCCTTGACCGCGAGGATTATCGCGCGTTGCTTGGATACGTGCCACAGCATGAGATCGTCCATCCCGATTTACAAGCGTGGCAGGCGATTGATCTTGCGGCGCGGCTACGAGGCCGTTTCGCGGCGCGTGAACGCATCGCTCAGCTTTTGCATCGTCTCGATCTCCCACGAGAACGCTGGGATGCGACGCCAAGACGCCTTAGCGGCGGCGAACTACAGCGGGTGCGTCTGGCAAGCGAAATGGTTTCAGGTCCACGTTTGCTGTTGCTCGATGAACCGGCGGGAGGACTGGATCAAGGTCGCGAACTGCGTTTGATGAACTTGTTACGTGGGTTGAGCATTCAAGGTTGCACGGTGTTGGTTATCACCCACGGGCTGCGCCACTTGGAATACTTCGATCGCGTGTTGATTTTGCAACGCGGAGGAGTGCTGAGTTTCGATGGGGCGCCGGCAGACTTGCGCCAATATATTCCGTCGGGAGATTACGCCGATCTGGATCTTTCTGACCCTCCCACGCACCACACCGGGATACCTCCGACGCCGCAAGCGCCAACTGTCCACACTCCAACCCGGCGACCCCTTGCGCGATTGCGAGAGGGAGTGCGACAGTTTAACGTCCTCTTTCAGCGCGAAGTACAATCGCTGACCAATGCGTGGCCTCGCCGTCTCTTAGCGCCGCTGGCATTCATGCCTCTGTTTTTTGCCTTGGCGTTGCACATTGCGGTACCAGCCGACAACCGGCCATTGCTAGGCTTTTTCGCAATCCTGGCGTCCATTTGGATGGGGTCGAGCCTCAGCCTGATGGCAATCGTGAATGAACGCGGCATTTTCGACCATGAACGGCTTTTGTTCCTCCATGTCAGCCCGTTCGTCGTCGCGAAATGCGCAATCTTGGGAATCCTTTCGGCGTTGCAATGCGTCTTGCTCGTGCTCTTCCTTAGCCTCATGCGATCCTTCGGGCGAGGCGAGATGTTGCTCGATCCTCCTTGGGTCGCCGTGCATTTGTCGCTTGTGGGTTGGGCGGCAATGGGAGTTGGTCTGCTCGTATCGGCGATGTCTGGCGAGAATCGGGCCTTGGCGAACTTCATTCTGCCGCTGTTTATGATTATGCAAATGGTGTTCAGCGTGCAAGTGGCGGGCAAAGGGGAATTATCACTTCGAAAAGCGTACGGCGAATTTCATGTGCATCGGTGCGAAGGTCCACACCATTGTCCTCGCCGCGCCGAGCATTGGATCGTTGCCTACAAAGCCTGGTTGTGTCAGCGATGCTTCGTCGCCTATCGCCAATGTGAGAAGGACGGCTTGACCTTCTCTGAAGTGATATCATGTATGAGGCAACAGGTAAGGGCGGAATCGCCAAGCGAACCATCGGTGGTCGAATATAACGCGGCTCGCCCCGCGTGGCTTGCCGCCCTCGTGTCCTATACGACGATCAGTCGGTATGGCGACATTGCGTTACGGAGTTTTGCTTATGAGCTTGTCCCAGACGATGCGATGACGTCCGAGCAGCACAACCCGTATCTTCGACACAATTACGCCGCGTGGCGCTGGAATGCGACCGCGATGCTTGCCGCCATGATCGTATTCTTTCCGACATTGGTTTGGCTTGTACTGCTTCGATAAACGCTTCGATCTCACCAGTTGTTGCGGTTCTTGCCCGATACAAAGAAGACATGCAACGCCGGAACGGTTAGATCGCAGAAAGTGCGTTTCGCGTTTGGATTGTATACTTCGTGGTAACACGGCAAATCCCTTTTCTTGATCCGACTACCGAAAACGCCGCCGGTATTATGTGTGCAAAAAATAACATCGTGATGCAAGTTCTGATGGTGTTATGCGCGGCGTTGCCGTTGCTACCGCTCGAAGCTGGGGAGCTCGAACTAAAGGCCGTAGATAAGAGTTCGGGTAATCCCGTTGCCGTTCGCATTCACTTGAAGGACGAGCGTGGTCGGCCCGTACAACCTCCCAAGGTTGCGTTTTGGAAAGATCATTTCGTTTTCGACGGCGCGGTAACGCTCAAGCTCAAGCCCGGCCGGTACACATTTGAAATGGAGCGAGGCCCGGAATACCGCATGATCTCGGGTCAGTTTTCGATCGATCGTACTTCGAAGGACACAAAAACGGTAGCTATGCCGCGGCATGCCAACATGGCGAAGGAAGGCTGGTGGTCGGGCGATTTGCATATCCACCGACCCGTGGAGGACATCGAGCTGTTAATGAAGGCGGAAGATCTTCACGTAGCGCCCGTAATCACCTGGTGGAATGAGAAGAACGTTTGGACTCAGCAGCGTAAGACGCCTGAAAATCTGCTTCGAACGTTTGACGAAGACCGTATGTATCATGTTATGGCTGGCGAGGACGAGCGCGCCGGCGGAGCGTTGCTTTATTTCAATCTTCGCGAACCATTGCCGATTGCGGATGCAGAACGCGAATACCCCTCGCCGGTCGTTTTTCTCCGGCAGGCCGCCGAACGGGCGGACGACGTTCATGTCGATATAGAGAAACCGTTTTGGTGGGACATGCCGGTGTGGGTTGCATCGGGCATGTGCGACTCGATCGGCGTGTGCCACAACCACATGTGGCGCAATGGCGTGCTTGATGACGAGGCTTGGGGCAAACCGCGCGACTCGGTTCTTTTTCCCGGGGTTGCGGGAAATGCACGGTGGACCCAATCCATTTACTTCCACCTGTTGAATTGCGGACTGCGCATTCCTCCGAGCGCTGGGAGCGCTTCGGGCGTATTACCCAATCCTGTCGGATATAACCGCGTCTATGTCTATTGCGGCGATAATTTGAACTGGGATACTTGGTGGAGCAATCTGAAGGCCGGTCGCGTGGTGGTAACCAACGGGCCGTTATTGCGTCCCGAGGTGAACGGCGAATCGCCTGGCTTTGTATTTCGAGGCGCCGCAGGCGAAGAGCTTGTGCTACAAACTGCGCTCAGCCTCAGCACGCGCGAGAAGATCGATTATCTGGAAATCATCAAAGACGGCAAGATCGTCGAGAGCCTACGTCTTGACGATTACGTCAAAGCAGGCGGCCAGTTGCCGAAAGTTACATTTACCGAAAGTGGCTGGATGGCGATTCGCGCCGTGGCGAACCACAAGTCGACCTATCGCTTTGCATTGACGGGTCCCTATTATGTCGAGTTCGAGAACACGCCGAAAGTTAGCAAAGAGTCCGCTCAATTTTTTCTCAATTGGGTCAACGAACGAGGCCGGCAGATCAAACTGAAGGATCCCCAACAACAGCGAGCGGTGATCGAGTCCCACGTACAAGCGCGTAACTTTTGGGTGGAGCGAGTCCAGATGGCCAATGCCGAATGACAGTCTGTTTTGGAGTCGGGTGTTGACTCGTTGGGCCTTCGGTTATATTGAGGTTTTACCTCATTCGGGCCGGCCCGCGTCGTGCTTTACGTTGCATGTCTGATCCTTCCGACTGGCGTTCGCTGTATCCCTTTAGGCCAAACTACCATGAGGTGTCGCCCAGTTTGCGCATGCACTATGTTGATGAGGGCGACGGCCCGCCGATGTTGATGGTGCATGGCAACCCGACTTGGTCATTCTACTGGCGCCGGCTGATTCAAACATTTTCTGATCGTCATCGCTGTGTAGCGCCGGACCACATCGGATGTGGTAAGAGCGATAAGCCACGAGACTATGAATATACGCTCGCGCGTCGCCGCGACGATTTGACGTCGCTCATTGAACGTCTCGATCTCCAGGATATCACTTTGCTTGTTCACGATTGGGGCGGTGCGATTGGCCTAGGCGCAGCGATTTCCATGCCTGAACGCTTCTCACGAATCGTCCTGTTCAATACGGGTGCTTTTCCGCCCCACTTTATTCCGTGGCGCATAGGGATTTGTCGTACCCCGTTGTTTGGACAAGTCGCGGTTCAAGGGTTGAACGCGTTCGCTCGCGCCGCGCTCTGGATGGCGACGGAAAAGCCAGATCGGTTCACGCCGGCCGTCCGCGCAGGGTTACTGGCGCCGTATGATCACTGGGCCAATCGCCGGGCGGTTTATCAATTCGTGGCGGATATTCCCATGTCGCGCCGCCATCCGACGTGGCGCACACTGCAAGACATTGAGGCAAATCTGCCGCGTTTGGCCCATTTGCCCGCCGTATTTTTCTGGGGAATGCGCGATTGGTGCTTTCGGCCGGATTGTTTAGATCGACTTTTGCAAAGTTTTCCCGACGCGGAAGTCCATCGATTCGACGACGCGGGGCACTATGTTGTCGAAGATGCGCATGAACGTATTATCCCTCGACTTGAGCAGTTTGTTTCGCAAACGACGGTCCAACCGTGAACGCCGACTTGCCGAAAACGCTAATCTCTGCCGAGGCGCCTTTATTAACCACAGGACAATGCGCCACATTGGCGTGTCTCCTCGAGTGCATGGCGCCCAAACCGGGAAACGTGCACCGCAGCGCCGATTTCGAAGATTTGACATTATACGACTTCGCCGCAAGTGCTGTAGCAATTGCTCCCGCGATGGACGCCGCGGCTCAAAACGGCGCCGTAGGTAACGCAGTACTGCAAGCAGTAACGTCAACAAAACGCCTTGTGGGCTCCAATAGCAATTTGGGCATGATCTTGTTGCTGGCGCCTTTGGCCGCCGCGGCGCGCCATACCTGCCTGCGCGACGGCGTCTGCCAGGTGCTGCGTCAATTAGGTCCTCAAGATGCAACAGACGTATACGCCGCGATTCGACTGGCCGAACCGAGCGGTCTCGGTGAAGTTGACGACATGGACATCGGTGGCGTTCCACCTGACGACTTGCGCGCCGCGATGCGCGCCGCCGCGGCACGCGACTTGATTGCGCGGCAGTACGCAGAGGATTTTGTTGACGTGTTCGACTTTGTCGCGCCGGCAATTGTCGCTGGGCAACGCCAAGGATGGACTCTTATCGAGAGCATTGTGTACACACATGTGCAAACGATGAATGCTTTCCCCGATAGCCTGATCGCCCGCAAGTGCGGCATCCCAACCGCACTGGAATCGGCGGCGCGGGCCGGCGCCGTGCTGGACTCGGGAAGGCCTGGCGACGCCGCGTATTGGGAAGCTTTAGACGATCTTGATTTTTGGCTTCGCTGCGACGGCCATCGCCGCAACCCCGGGACAACAGCCGACATGATTTCCGCAGGAGTCTTCGTCGGACTACGCGACGGAACGTTAACACCGCCGTATCGTTGAGTCGTAGAGAAGGGTCGAAGCGTCGAGGCTTCTGATTCGAACATTCGATCACTCAGGACGCCGTTCGCCCCGGATGGAACTCGACCAAAAGGAACACGCTGGAAGATGTCGGAAACCTACTTTGTTCGCGTGGATAAAGAATACCTTGTCTTTAGCGCCGCACATTTCATTACCTTCAACGGCAATGTATGTGAGCGATTGCATGGACATAATTACCGCGTGTGCTGCGAAGTGCGCGGCCCGTTGGATGAGAATTCCTACGTGATTGACTTTATCGCCTTACGTGACGAGCTCCGACACTTAGTGGATGCACTTGACCACCGCGTAATGTTGCCAACCAGCCATCCCAGTATTCGCGTGACATGGGATGATCATGAAGTAACGGCCACGTTCGAGGAGCGCCGCTGGGTCTTCCCCCGCATCGATTGTGCATTGTTACCTGTCGCGAATACAACGGCGGAACTGGTGGCAAGGCATCTCGGGTTGCAACTTCTGGACGCGCTCGAACGTCGAACCGGATCGCGACCTCATTGGATACGAATCGGGGTGGACGAGAACTTTGGCCAATGGGGATTCTGCGAATTAACGGGGTTGTAGCGTTGCCGTTTGCCAATCGTGCGCCGCAACCTAGTGTTGTGGAAGCCAATCCGACTTGCGGGCACGGTTATGCAATCGCACCAAATTCAACCGTTCATTCGTTCGCTGGGAAAAACATTTAACACCATGCTGCAATGCCCAGTGCGTCTGGGGCAATTGTGGCCAAAATCCGCCCGAGCGCCGCTCCATGAAGTTACTGGCGTCATCGGGTTGAGTGGCAAAGCCACGGGAATGGTGGTGGTTAGTTTCTCCGAAACGCTCGCCCTTCGGTCAGCGGCGGCGCTCCTGTTGGCAGATACCTGGGAGATCGACGACGACGTGATTGATGCGGTTGGTGAGTTGACGAATATGATTGCTGGCGGCGCCAAAGCAGAATTACCCCAATGGCAAATGTCGCTTAGTACGCCGAGCGTCATCGTCGGAGGCGCGCATACCGTCCGATTTCCATCGACGATCGACCCCGTATGTATGTCATTCGACACGGACTGGGGACCACTTGCATTGGAAATTGGGCTTTCCGTTCCGTCAACAAGTGAAGGTTGTTCTGGATACAATACCCCAGCGGCGTTATCCATTCCGAGATAAACGCCGTGTTGATAAGCATCATCACGTAGGGCGAACCTGCGTTACCGCGAGAGCACAACGATGTTTCCGCGACAATATCGCTCCAATTGAAGCGACCTATTTGTGCTTCTTCGGGAACATAGGGCCACCGTATTGAGCGTTGTCGCCAAGCGACTCTTCAATCCGCAGCAGTTGATTATACTTCGCCATGCGGTCGCTACGTGACGCGGATCCCGTCTTAATTTGGCCCGTCGATAATGCAACCGCGAGATCAGCAATGGTGGCGTCCTCCGTTTCACCGCTGCGATGGCTCGCAATGCTGGAATAACCACTCCGATGGGCAAGTTGAATGGCGGCGATTGTTTCCGAAAGCGTGCCGATCTGATTAACTTTGATCAAGATGCTGTTCGCAATTCCTTCATCGATACCGCGCTGCAACCGCTCGGTGTTGGTTACAAAAAGATCGTCGCCGACCAACTGAACCTTGTCTCCGAGTTTGTCTGTCAGTAATCGCCAGGCTTCCCAATCGTCTTCCGCACATCCGTCTTCAATCGAGCAAATCGGGTAATTGTTCGCCCAATCAACTAACAAATCGACCATTTCGGCGGAACTTAAGTGCTTCCCGCCGATTGCATAGGCTTTCTTCTTTTCATCGTAAAAAGAACTTGCAGCGACATCGAGCGCGATAAAGACTTGTTCGCCCGCGCGATAACCAGCCTTCTCAATCGCTTGCATGATTAAATCGAGAGCGTCACGGTCGCTCGGCAAGCTGGGGGCGAAGCCGCCTTCGTCGCCAACGGCAGTATTGAGCTTTTTGTCTTTCAGCACCTTTTTCAGATGGTGAAAAATCTCTACACCGCAGCGCAACGCATCACTGAATCGTGCAAAGCCAAGCGGCATGACCATGAACTCTTGCACGTCGAGGGAGTTGTCGGCATGCTGTCCGCCGTTGACAATGTTCATCATGGGAGCAGGCAGCACCCTCGCCGCCGCGCCACCCAAGTAACGGTAAAGGTGCTGGTTAGTAAACACCGCCGCCGCCTTGGCCACCGCCATCGAGACGCCCAATATTGCATTGGCGCCAAGTTTCTTCTTGTTCGGAGTTCCGTCGAGCTCAATCATCGCCTGGTCGATGCTTAACTGATCGAGGGCGTCCATCCCGATGAGCGCGTCGGCTAATGTAGAATTGATATTCTCGACGGCCTTGGCGACCCCTTTTCCCAGGTACACCTTCTTGTCGTCGTCGCGTAACTCCCATGCTTCGTGAATGCCGGTGCTGGCTCCGCTGGGAACGGCGGCTCGGCCATGCGAACCATCGACTAACTGCACTTCGACTTCCACCGTGGGATTGCCGCGGCTATCAAGAACTTGTCGTCCGTGGATGTTTTCAATAATGCTCATGGCCTGCAACTGCTTGACAAAAGGGCGAATCACTTTCGATGTGGTATTTTGCCGCAAATCCGCCCGATTGAACAGCCGCCGTGTGGCGCCAAGCGACAATTGGCATACTATCAGAAACGCCAGCCGCGCCTTGTATTCGCCATGTCCGGTTTTCAAGCGATTTACAAATGCCGGCAGGTCAATCGCTTTTGGCGGCGATTCAAGACAGCCCAATAAGACCGCCTAATCGCGATGGTGCGAAGAAGAAACCGGCGCCAAAAAACTAAGATGCGGCAAGAGGTACGCGCGTTTCCGACACATTCTCCGAAAGTCCAGCCGTCGGATTCGGGCCGCGAGGCGTAAACACGCGAACCGCTTTGGGAACAACGCGAAATGAAGCTGGCGTATACGCGATGATTTCACCGTCTGCGTTCACCGCGCGGCTACGCCGAGTGACAATTTGAAATTCTTGTCCATGTAGGGTGCGAACCAATGGGCGCCCTTTCAGTTTTCCGGTGCGCAGGGCTAGCATTAAAGGAATCATCTGCCACCAATGGTCGACTTCTAAACTGTACAAGTCAAGTCGTTGATCGTCGATGGCGGCGTCCTCCGCCACGGCGAGAGCGCCACCATAGTAGCGGCCGTTACCTACTGTGATCTGCACGGTTCTAACGCGATGAACTTCATCGCCACAACGAATTTCCGCGCTAAATGGACGCAAGTTCCGCAGGACGCTGCTCGCAGTAAGCAGGTAAGCCATTACGCCCCAACGCTTTTTGACTTCATGTGTCAATCGCTTGGTGATTTCCACACTCATTCCCATGCCGGCGACATTGAAATAGTGTTTGCCGTTTACACAACCAACATCGATTTGGCGTGTATAGCCGTCTTGAATGACGCCGCACGCCTGCGCCAAATCCGCTGGAACGCCCAATGTGTGCGCAAGGTCGTTCGCCGTTCCCAGTGGCAAAACTCCCAAGGGCAGGCCGGTTTCTACAAGTGCATCGGCAGCGGCGTTGAGTGTACCGTCACCGCCTCCGATGACGACATAGTCGACGCTCTTATGATATTCTCGAATAATCTTGCCGATATCTCGCGGTTTGCGAATTCGCTTGGGCAGCAACTCAACGCCCGAATCGCGCAACAATGCGAAGGCTTGATCGAGCCGTTCCGCGACTTGCCGCGCGCCCAAATTACCGAGAAATAACGCGCGTCCTCGCGGTTTAGCGCCGTTCGAGGAAATCGATCCATCCATAGTCATCAAAGGGGTTAAGCGACAATTTCACAGTCCGTCGCTACTCAGAGCAATTTGCGCGCCAGATGCACGGTTCACCGTTTCGCGCTACGCTATCCCTGATTTGCTAGCATATTTGACGCCAAGTTGCATTCCAGAAGCAACGCGGCGCCTACTTGGACCGTGAAAAGATGGATCAACTGCGTCACTTTGACACATCTCGCCAATGTTGCGCGTCGCCCGAGACGCCAAAGATGCTCGGATTCGCAGTAGGATCGCCCGCCAATTTCCTTACATGACGGCAAAATAGTTTTCCACGGCGAAATCAAAGGCCTCGGCGCTAAGCTTTAACTCTTTACGTTCGTAAAGGCAATGGTGACGCACCTGGAGTAGAAGATCGCGCGGCTGGCAACACCGGAACGGTCGATTGGCTTGCTGGAAATGCTTTTGAATCAAGTACTCAATGACCCCTTCGTGATACTCAAAGCCAAGTTTGGGGCACATCAGCCGGAATAACTGTTTGAATTCTTCGACGCTCGGGTCGACCACTTCAATCTTATAGGGAATGCGCCGCAAAAAAGCATCGTCGCACAGGTCGCGCGGTTCAAGATTGGTTGAGAAAATGATGAGTTGGTCAAACGGCACCTGTATTTTTTTGCCGTTCGCGAGATTCAGAAAGTCGTATCGTTTCTCTAGAGGTACGATCCAACGATTCAGCAGTTCGTCAATACTCATGCGTTGGCGACCAAAGTCGTCAATCACGAGCGTTCCACAATTGCTCTTCAGTTGGACTGGCGCTTCGCTAATGCCGGTCGACGAGTTGAGAGCGACTTCGAGATTCTCCATGGTGAGTTCGCCACCCACGACGATCGTTGGCCGTCGGATTCGGACCCAACGTTTATCGATGCGCGACTGGTCGAGTAATCCGTCGTTCTTCTGCGGCGGAATCTCCTCATGGTTCATCGGGTCGAACATGCGCACAATTTCGCCGTCGATGCCCAAGGCCCTGGGAATCCAAATGTATTGCCCAAACGATTTGGTCACACGTTCGGCGATACTCGTTTTGCCATTGCCGGCAGGACCAAACAGGAACATGCCGCGGCCAGAATTAATCGCAGGTCCTAAGCGCGAGAGCGTTTGCGAGTTGATCAGCAGATCTGCAAACGCATTCCGTAAATCATCAGGCGTAGGGTGTTGATTTTCGAGCGACTGGGCTTTGACGCTCGCGATGTAGTCGGACAACGCCACCGGCGCCGCGCCAAAATACGTGCAATGGGCGGCATATCGCCGGGCGCGCTCGCGGCCCAAATCGGTCAACTGATAAAGGTAATCGCCCATTGACGCCGAGCCGCGGTAGACCACCAATTGATCAAGCTTCATCTGCCGTAGGAGTTCTTCAACCAGTACAAACGGCAGTTTCAACTGATCGGCAATTTGGCGGCCATTCTGGTCGCCGCGACCCAAGAGGAACTTCAACGCCAGCGCTTCAACTTCACTTTCGGTGAGCCCCGCCTCCTGAAGCGACGTCGGTTCCAGCGGCAGAAACTCTTCCGGACCTTCTTTTGCACGCGCCGCAACGGGCGCAATCTCACCAATGTTCGATTCCTCGTGAACGACGGGCGACTCGTACTCCGACAGTTCCGAAGCGTTCGACCGTGTCAGATGATTGATGCGTTGCAGTAGTTGATCCAGTCGCTCGTCGCGATCAACGCCCGATGATTTACGATTCGCACTACCCTCCGAGGCGACTTCCGCGTCGCGTTCGCAATTTGGTTCGACGGCGTCCGCGTCAACCAGCGCGCTACCGTCGGACGTCTTACCAGAAAGGATCGCCTTAAAGTGTTCGCCAAACGATCCGCGCATTGCGCTTATCCCGCACTGAGGGAATGATTCCACTACGACGGCAAAGACCACTGGAACCCTACGTCGCACTCGTCCAGCCGTCAAACAACTGACTCGCTGCGGTTACGGAGGAGCGTACACAAAACCTGCTTGGTTTTGTTTTTTTGTCGTTAGGCGCTACTTGTTTCCACGGTGATCGGGGGCTAGAATCTCAGCGTTTAAGTCGGTTATTTGCAAGGAATTACGACTTTTCTGCAAGACTCCCTTCCAAACTTTGAATCAGGAATATCGAGATGTCCCGCGCGTCGTTGTCTCTATTGCTACTTTTGTTTTTGGCGGCCTTCACAACGACGGCTTGTTCGCAACGTCGCGGCGGTTCGCCCAGTGAAAGTGGGAGCGCATCCGACACGGGCGAAGGCGGCAGCCAAACAAGCGCAATTGATGCGCGCACTGCAAATTGGCCCGTCGAGGCTGGAAAGTACACGATTCTCGGCATTTTGACCGACAACAAAGATCACACTCGAGCCAAAGGCAACGCCGAAGACACGCTAGCGAATCACCCCGACGTGAAATGCATGGTGGGATTGTGGGCGTACAATCCGCCCGCCATTCATTCGGCAGTGAAAGGCGCGGGAAAGGAAGGAGAGATTGCGATTATTGCGTTTGACGAACATCGCGACACCCTTCAGGCCATTGCCGATGGCGAAATTTACGGCACGATCGTGCAGCAGCCTTTCTTGTTTGGTTACCGATCGGTTGAATTCCTCTCGGCATTGGCTCGCAAACAAGACGTTGATATTCCCGAGAGCGGGAAGATCTATGTTCCGCATACGGTTATCAAACAAGACAATGTGGGCGACTTTCGTCAGAAAGTAGAGGCCATGTTAAGCGGTAATGGCCAACCGCCGGAACATGCACGTGAATACGACACCACTCAACCAGTGAAGGTGGCGTTCATTACCAATTCCGTTGATCCCTTTTGGACATTGGCCGAGAAAGGTTGCCAATTGGCCGCCCCGGCGTTCAATGCCGAATGTCAGGTGCTAATGCCTCCCAATGGGCAAGTTGAAGAGCAAAAGCGATACATTGAAGAACTGATTGCATCGCAATGCCAAGGTTTGGCGATTAGCCCCATTGATCCGGCCAATCAAGTTGACATTATTAATCAGGCATGCAACATAATGCCGGTTATCGCCCAGGATTCCGATGCGCCCGACACCAACCGTTTGTTTTATCTTGGCACAAGCAATTACCTTGCCGGCCGCGCAGCTGGGAAGTTGGTTAAAGAAGCGGTTCCCGATGGCGGAAAGGTCATGATCTTCGTTGGCAAGATGGAAGTGATTAACGCGCAAGAGCGGAGTCAAGGCGTGATTGACGAATTGCTCGACGCGCCGATTCCGGAAGAGTTTGCCGATCAAATGGATTCAACGTCTACCAGCGAAGAATAACTTTGCGATTGCATGTCGCAATTGGGCGTTGAATCTCACGTAGTGAACGTTGGCTCCATGTCTGTTTCCCTGCTCGAAGTGCGGAATGTCTCCAAGCAGTTCCCCGGCGTCAAGGCGCTACAAGGCGTCAATTTGCGCATCGAACGCGGCGAGGCGTTGGCCGTGATCGGCGAGAATGGCGCTGGCAAAAGCACCTTGATGAAAATCTTGGCCGGCGTACAGTCGCCCGATGAAGGGGAAATTCTTCTTGCGGGCCAGTCAGTGACAATTTCCTCGCCGCGACGAGCAACGGAACTGGGAATCGCTCTTATCCACCAAGAATTGAATCTGGCGGGAAATCTCGATATTGGGGCGAATCTGTATCTTGGACGCGAACCGCGCCGATTCGGGTTGATTGACTTCGGGCGGATCTATCGCGACTCGCGCAGCGTGTTGCAGCAAGTTGGGCTGAATCTCTCGCCAAAAACCTTAGTCGGCACGCTGCCAATTGGACAGCAGCAACTTGTAGAAATCGCCAAGGCGCTATCGGCCGACGCCCGGATCTTGATTATGGATGAGCCGACTTCGAGCTTGTCGTCCGGCGAAACAGCCCGACTGTTCGAGGTAATCCACGACCTAAAGTCGAAGGGCGTGAGTATTGTTTATATTTCCCATCGCTTGGGTGAGGTAAAAGAAGTTTGTGATCGCGTGACCGTCTTGCGAGACGGCAAAAACGCAGGCGAATTGGCGCGCGAGGAAATTGACCATGATCGCATGGTGCGCCTTATGGTGGGCCGCGATCTGTCGCAATTCTATGCACGTAAGTCGCATGATCCTGGCCCGCCGATGTTGGAAGTGCGCGATCTTCGCGTGCCGGGCCATGGACAACATCCCCTCAGCTTCAAGGTGCGAGCAGGGGAAATTGTTGGCATGGCTGGGCTGGTCGGGGCAGGACGCACGGAGCTGCTTCGCGTGCTCTTTGGCATTGACCATGCTGAAGGGGGCGAAATCCGTATTGGGGACAAAGTGGTCAACCTGCGAAGTCCGCGAGACGCAATTCGGGCCGGAATGGCGCTCGTGCCGGAAGACCGTAAAGAGCAAGGGCTCGTGTTGGAAATGGCGGTCCGGCACAACATCAGTTTGGCCAGCCTCCGGAGAGACCAAACGGCAGGATTCCGGAGTGGACGGAAGGAACGCGCCGCCGCGAACCACTTGATTAACCAACTTAATATTAAGACGCCCAATCAGGAACAAATCGTGCAGTTCCTCTCGGGAGGCAATCAACAAAAGGTGGTCCTCGGCAAATGGCTGAATATGCGTCCGCGCGTACTCCTGCTGGATGAACCGACGCGTGGCGTCGATGTAGGCGCAAAACGCGAGATCTACATGATCATGGAGCAGCTGGCAGGGGAGGGAGTGGCGATACTCTTCGTTTCTAGCGAGATGGAGGAAGTTCTCGGTATGTCCGATCGTACGTTGGTCATGCACGAGGGACGTATTACCGGAGAGTTAGCACGCCACGAACTCACGGAAGAGGCCATCATGCATCTGGCGACCGGCAAATTGAAACCCCGCCCCGAGGCGGCCTAAACGCTGGGCGGGCACAACACGTTGTGTCTTAAACAGGCCGAACGAACGTAAGAAGTCATTGTCCGCCAGCTTCGAAACAGAAGCATCGAACACGTGCGCCGCGTGCGATCGCGAACTACGCTATCCTCGCTTTTCCATTCGCGTGTCGTCCGACATGTCGATTTCAAGAGGCCGAGCGACTTTTTCGGCGGTTCCCGGAACAACCATCGGACCGGGCGACGCTTCCTCGATAATCCGTTTGAGGTCGGTTGCGTCGATCGACTCGACTTCAATCAACCTTTCTGCTAGTGCCACGAGGGCTTCCCGACGAACTTCCAGAATGTGACGAACCTTCTCGAGCCCTTCGTCGATGATGCGATGTATCTCTTCGTCAATCTCCCGGGCCGTTTGCTCGCTGTGGGAACGCATCCGGTCGTCGCCTTTGCCTGTTGCAAGGAAAGGCGAACCAGGCGATTCCCGGAAATTGACGCGTCCTAACTCGCTCATGCCATAGTCCATCACCATGCTGCGAGCGATCTCGGTGGCGCGCTCCAAATCGTTCTGAGCGCCGGTCGAAATATCGTGATAGATAAGCTCTTCGGCAATGGTGCCGCCCAGGAGGACCTGAATGCGGCTCTCTAATTCGGTTTTCGTCATCAGATAGCGATCACCCTCGGGCCGCTGCATCGTGTAACCCAGCGCCGCAAACCCACGCGGAATGATCGACACCTTATGAACGGGATCAGTATTCGGTAGGCAGTACGCTACAAGCGCGTGGCCGCTTTCATGATACGCCACGCGATGTTTCTCATCTTCATTCATCACGCGCTGTTTTTTTTCCAAGCCCGCGGTAACACGCTCCACGCCTTCGTTGAATTCTTCAATTCCGACGGAAGCCTTGCCTTTGCGAGCCGCAAGCAACGTGGCCTCATTGACGAGATTCGCTAAGTCGGCTCCCACAAAGCCCGAAGTAATCGATGCAACGGCTTTCAAATCGACATGTGGATTGAGCTTCACATCCTTAACGTGCACTTTCAGGATGTCCTCTCGGCCGCGTACGTCCGGTCGATCGACAAGAACTTGACGGTCAAACCGGCCCGCCCGCAGCAGCGCGGGGTCAAGCGTTTCTGGCCGATTCGTCGCACCGATTACGATAATACCCGCGTTGGAGTCAAAGCCGTCCATCTCCACGAGGAGCGCATTGAGCGTTTGTTCGCGTTCGTCATGGCCGCCGACGATGCTGTTGCCGCGGCTCTTGCCGAGTGCATCCAGCTCGTCGATGAAAATGATGCAAGGCGATTTCGCCTCCGCCTGCTGGAACAGGTCGCGCACGCGCGCTGCACCTACGCCTACAAACATTTCAACGAAATCGGAACCGGAAAGACTGAAGAACGGAACGCCAGCCTCGCCCGCGATAGCACGCGCGAGAAGCGTCTTTCCAGTTCCCGGAGGCCCGACCAAAAGCACGCCTTTGGGAATTCGACCGCCTAAGCTTTGATACTTCTCAGGAGCGCGAAGGAAGTCGACGATTTCTTTGACCTCTTCGACGGCCTCATCAATTCCGGCCGCGTCGTCAAAGGTGACGCCAATATCCTCCTGAGCATACAACCGTCCACGGCTACGTCCAAAGGACATGGGCGATCCAGCGCCATTCAAGCGTCGCATCATGACGACAAAAAGGATGACGAACAGCCCGGTCACGAGCAAAATGGGCAAGTTCGACTTCCAAAAATTGGGCTCTTCGTAGTCCCAATTGATTTCATCCTTCTTTGCAAGAAGCAATTCCTCCAACCGCCCCTTGGCCTCCGGCTCGTGGCTGGTGTTGGTTTGAAACGTAACACCCCGCTCCAAGCGGTTCCCCGGCGGTTTGGTCGCGATGTATCGATCGACCTTACCAACCACCGCCGTGGGTTGTACTTTCAGATCACGCGGGTGACTGTACTCCACGGTTTGATTGCGAAGTTTCGTTTCAATTTTGCCATCGCCGATCAAAGTAACCAAATCAGGATATGCAATCCGATCGGCGGCGTTCAACGTGATCCAAACGACCGCGAACATAACCACGGCCGCCGCGCCGAGGACATACCATAGGATGTTTTGGCCACCCTCCGTGCGGCGATCGCTGGACTTGCGATCCTGCCCTTTGTCAGGTTTCATCCGATGACTTCCTTCGTGACAATGGAAATTCGTCGCGGCCGCACGACGCGGCGTTCCTTGGCTATTATACCTTGATTACTCGCGAACCTGACGGAAATAGAATACGCCGCGTTTGTTCGAGGTAACGATATCGAGAAGACCATCGGCATCGACGTCGGCCAATTCAAACTGTGTTCCGACCCCACTGTTATGGTCGATCTGATGGCTAATCCATTGGGCTTTGCCATCCTTTCGGGTCAACTCAAACCAATGGAGCACCGCCGGCTGGTCGCCGCCGGGATCGCCTTGAGCGTGCGCCCACCATCGTTTGCCCGTGACGAAGTCCGGTAATCCATCTCCGTTGAGGTCCGCCACACAAACCGCATGCGTTTGTGAGAACGAATCGTCAATCGTATGGGTTTTCCATTGGTCGTCGGCAACTTGTTCATGCCACCAGATCCCAAACGCATGAGGACTACTAGAGAGCACGTCGTTATCGCCATCTCCGTCAAAATCGTAAACATGCATATGCGCAGCGCCGCTGCCGAAGGGGGCTTTGTGGAATTTCCAGGGCGACTGGGAGGCGGCTTCTGGGGCTTCCCACCAGCCTTCGTTACAGACGATATCGTTTCTGCCATCGCGATTGACATCGCCCACGCCTAACCCGTGCGAATATTTTTGCGTGCCCGGCGCGGCCTTTTGCGATACGGCCTGCAACGTCCAGGCGCTGTACGGATCGTCGGCCGGCTTTGCGTAACCCATTTGGCGATCAGGACCGTCGGGTTGTTGCGGGTCAGGAGAAAAAGCCAAAATTATCTCGCGCTGACCGTCGCCGTCCATATCGAGGTATTGGGGACTTTCATTGTTCGTCACGGGCGTGGCCGTATGCCGCTTCCAAGGCCCTTCCTTTCCTTGCGGGTTCTCAAACCACCACGTGGGAGTCCCTGGAAAGTCGACCACCATGACATCGCTCCAGCCATCCTTATTCACGTCCTCGGCGAACGTGCAAAACGAATTGCTATACCCCTTAGGATCGTATTCCGGGGCTTGTTCCGTGATCGGGTGCATTTTCCAATCTGGCGCTTCATACCATACGAAACCTGCAACGATGTCCTTTTTTCCGTCGCGGTTGAAGTCCGCCACGGCAACGCCTTCACTGCGGAACTTCTCGTCCAAAACGGTTTTTTCAAAACGAATTTTGGGCGACTCTGCGGAAAGCGACGTGCACATTTGCAGACCAAAGACAGCAGCAACCAGATACGCTTGCAGCGGGTGGGTCATGGTTTGGTTTCCTTGAGAGTCTTCGCGTTATGGGTGAGGGCGCCAAATGGAAAACGCGAATTTGATCACGGCACGGCGGAAAACGTCCACCTTGAAAACTGGCGCTCGGGCAGGCTCATCGGACCAACGTCCAAACCTTGATTGTAACTATCCTCCAGCCGACTCGCCATTCTCCCCGCACGGAAGCAACGGAGCTCTTAAATACGGCCGCCATCAGCCGCTGAGCCCCAGCCACAGTTGGCCTGGTCGATCGAGCAAGAACCTCACGCTAGCACGTGACGGCTAATTCAAGTGCAGCCATGTCTCGCAGGGAAGCGCGAGTTTTTGTGAGGGGCCGCATTGAAAGCGAGGAGACGCAATGGGCTTACATTCAGCAATCGTGAAGAAATATCCGTCACGCTCGACCGTGACATTGCGTTATCGCCAATTTCCACTGCCAGAAAGTGTTTTTGTTCTACCCTATTGCGCGGCCGAACGACTACCCTGCGGCGACCCCCCAATCGGCAAATCTTCGGGTAGTGGACGGGCGGCAGTGAGAAAGCCGCGCCGGAACATCTCTTGCTTCAAGGTGCGAAAGTCATCGAAGCTGTCGGGATAGACCCAAACGGTTAAAGTTGTGCGTTGCGGGTCAAACTGGGAAAGCCGGGAGAAAAATTGCGATCCCGGCCGAAGTGCTTCCTCCAGTGGTTCGCCAAGATTGTCTTCAATGGCGATGAGCACGAACTTTTCCAGTTCAACGCCTTCTCGCACGGCCGTGCCTACTTTGGTGGGCATGGCGAACTGTTTTCTCACTAAAGTGTACCGCATGAGAAATCCGCCCTCGGGACCAAGGGTTTCGGTCACCATGGGCGACTCTTTTAGTTTCCATACTTTCTGGGGAGCTTCCGACTTTAACTTTTCGACGAGCGTATCCCAAGGGATGTAGGCCAATCGACCATGTAGCATGCGAAAATGCTCTTCGCGACCGAGAACGGTCTTGGCCATAGGGGTGGGCAAGTGTTCAATCACTCCCACGCGCGGCACGACCGAGACCGCCGCCTGACGTTGTTGCTCCAGCACATGCAACGCCTGTTGTGCTTCGGTCAACTGACGCGCCACGTCGAATTGTTCGCGCTGGGTTGATCCTAGATTATTCCTCAATTCGTCAAGCTTCTCGCGCGCGGCAAGCGAAACGGCTTGGAGTTGGTTGCGCTCCCAGGTGCGCTGCTCCACTTCTGCGTTGACCTGTTCAATTTGCCGGTCGATTTCATGAATTTGAGTTTCCGCATCCCGAGCGGCCCGCCGCGACCCATCGACATCGACTTTTTCTTCCGGTGCAATTTCGGGCACGGATTCCGCTTCCGATTCGATCATCGCGTCTTTCGCCCCCACGCCAATCACCATCACTAGGATGATGAGAATCCCAACGAGATTGCAGACAACGTCCAGAAACGAGTCCATCCCGGGAGCAGCGTCGAAATTGTCCGTGGACGGCCTTCTCATCGCGTTTTCCGTTCAATTACAAGTCCGCTTTCGTCCAGTAATTTTTGTAGATCTTCAAACCGGCGTTCAGCATCAGGCGCGATTTCCACACGCAACACTGGCTTCCAGTACGCACGATTACCAGCCAATCCCCATCGATCCATTCGTTTCCAAATGGCCTGCACAAAGGGGTCAATCGCCGTTCGCGTAGCACCTTGCATGGGAATGACGACAGGCTGTTGATCGGTGCCTCGCTCGGGCGCCAATACCAAGCGATCCGAGAAACATTGCACTGTGATCGGGCGCGTATACGGCGTTGCACCCTCCGTCGCGTCTTTTAGCCCCCAATCGCGCCCCCGAGCGGCTGCGAAGCTGCGATTGGATGCAAACTCTTGCGTGGCGCCAACGGCGTCGGCGCCTCCTTGAACGCCGCCAGACCTTTGTCGCGAGGTCGCCCCAACTGCGCTGCCCGTTTCTCCTGAGGACGATTCGCCTCGGCCTTCTTGACCCTGAGCAAGTTGCTCACCGCCGGCGCCATCAGAACCGCCCGGAAGTACACTTTCCCACTCTCCACGACTACCGCCTGATCCACCTTCTTTACCACCTCCGGTTTGTCCAGCGTCGCCGATTGCGCGAAAGCCCCCGTGACGCGAGGTCGCCTGAAAACCTGCAATCGCCTCGCCTTCAAAACGATTCGGCTGCGAAGCGCGGAGGATTTCCTGGCGACGGCGCGCCTCACTGATCGCGGTCTCCATCGTTTCCTTGAGTGCAGGATCTGGCGCGGAAAAGCTTAGTTTCAGATCATCGTCTACCAGTTCATAACCAAACTCCTGATCCCAGGACTCGATCGCGGCGCGTGCTGCAGCATACGCCCGAGCTCCTTGCGACCGAACAACCATCAAAGGATAGGGTTCCCCATGTCGTTCCACGCCTCCAGTGCGCGCGAGATATTCACGAGCGGCTCGCAATGCCGCGTCGAGTGGGTTTCCCGGTCCAAGCGGGCCTTGAAAATCCCGGTCGTTTAACGTGACGCCCTCGGGCTGGAGGACGATACGGTCGCCCAAACATTCGATGTAAATCGGACGCCGACGAGTGCCGTTCGGACCTTCGTACGGAATGAGCGCAAAAGACTGCGGTTCTTCCGCCGTCTGAGATTGGGCCGCCGCGAGCTGTTCGCGCGCGGCCACTATGAGTTGTTGAATGCGCGCGAGTTCGGCTTGCGCCGCCTGAGCATTTTGCGCGTTGCCTTGCTGAATCCGCTCTAATTCTGCAGCCTCGTCACGCATGGCCTGTAAGTCGGCCAAGAGTCGGCGGTAATGATCCTCAACGTGGCTTAATCGGAGTCGCTCGCTTGCAAGGCGGCGAGCGATCTCCTCGCGTTGATTCTGCAACAATTGCAGGCGCCATTCGTGAGTTTCGATCTCAAGCCGTTGTTCCTCTTCCAAATGTGTCGCTTGAATTGCTTTCTCACGAAGGGTCGATGCGACGTTTTCCGCGTGAACTCGCGCTTGTTGCACCAAAACCACTAACAGCACGATGAGCGCTCCCATCGTGCAAATCAACACTGCCAGGAAAGGAAACAGTGAAACTTGAGCGTCTTTTTTCCGCAACCCTTGGCGACGTGCGGAGCTGGGGCCACGCATGGGGCGTTACCTTGAGGGATGAGTACGTTCGGCTTCGGACTAGGCTCAGGCGGCGCGCTGCTGAACGGACGAGTCCTGCAGCGTCACGCGGCTGTCGGGCGGCGTGCGTCCTAGCCGTGTATTGAGTAAGTGAATGGCGGCCGCGAGGCTCATCACCGTGTCTTCAAAGTTCTTGGCGCCAGCCAACGTGCGAAGGTTCTCGTTGAGCGCCTGTTCCAGTTTGAGGACATCACCAGTCGCCTCCACGGCGCGCGCCATGATTTCGCCTTGCTGAATGAGCACCGATTGCTGCGACTGCATCAGTTGCGCGTTCTGAGCCAATGCCTCGTAAAGGCGGTTCGCCGAGTGGGCGGCTTCGTCTGAAAGAGTTCGATGCGCCGCGGCGAGCTGTTGTGCATGCTCGCGAATTGAATCTCCCAAAGCGGCCGCAAGGGCTTGACGTAGCTCTCCTCCGGCGTCATCCATGAGCCGCCCCCACCGTTCATGCGCCGCGTCAATCGTCCCCTGCCATAAATGCGTTTGTCGCTCGACGAGACGTTCCGTCGATTGGACGACGGCACGGCCCATCCGCTCGATCGAGGCGACATGCGGATCGCCAGAGCCGCCCAGAGTCTCAAATCGGCCGATGAGATCTTCACGCGATCGCAGTTCGACGGACTCCAGCAATTGGCTTTCGACGCGATCAATCAAGAACTGAATGAACATCAAGGTAATTGCGAAAGAAAGCGCCACCGCCGTGGTGTCAAACGCTACGCTTAACCCGCCCAAAAGGCCTTCCATCGCTTTCTCGGGCGTTTTCACCAACGATTCTGGCGAAAGCTCACCCAGCGCCATGGTGATGCCAATCACCGTTCCCAAAAATCCCAACATAGGCGTCGCCCAGATAATGATCCGCACCAGCGCGTAACTTTCGTGAGCGCGGGTCGCGTCCAGTTCGGCCAAGTACTTAAGTTCCTCATCCAAATGCTCTGCCGACTGATTGCGTTCGACCGACTCGAGCGCATCGCGCAAGCGCCGACCGAGATAGGAGTTCGCCAGGCGCGCCGGAAGATCGTGTAATTGGTCCAAATGACGGCTGGCGTCGGCAATGGCGATTGCGGTACGTCCGTTCGTTGGTAAGCCAAGTCGCTCCAATGTCGCAAACTGGCCGACGACTTCAAACAACTTCATGGCGAGCGCGGCGAGACCAACGCAAAACATCCAGGTTTCGACATACTCAACCCAGTGACCCGCAAAGTAACGCTTCAGCAGGGGGCCATACGAACCCGTGAGCGGATTTAACGCGCCAGTTTCCAGAAGCACAAAAAAGGCGACGCACGCAATGGTGCCAGCGACCATCGGCCAGCCGAACGATCCCAATGCGGCCAAGAGAACTGGTTTTCCATTGTGCTTAGGCACTTGAATCTTCCCTTATTTTTCGAACGCATCCAACAGAAAGGAAGTACATCGCACAAGGGCGCAGGCGAGGGGCCTAGGTCATTCAACCCGGAACGGGCCCACCCGACCAAAGCGCGCACCACCCATTACAGTCTGCGCCACCTCTACCATCGGAGTAATCGTACGAGAGGATTAACAGCAAACGGACAAATTACGGAATTGTTAGACTCGGCCGAAACGGCGCCTTTCATGCCACGGGAATATTCGGCAAAGATTGCCAAAGTCGCCGGGCTAGGCGTCCGATAATTCCTCCATCTTCGCCCGAAACGGGGCAACGAAGTGGTGAGATACCAAAATTCGCGTCGCGAGAGAATGCGAACCAATCGCTGAGCTTCCCAAAACGAGCCAATCACCTTAGGCGCCGCTCCGGCGCGTGCAATATTCCCAGGGGGGGACGTGAGTCCGGTCGGGTCCGTGTGGCCCGGCCGGACTTTTTTCGTTTTCGGAACCCAGTTTGATAATCAGGAATGCAACGTCGACCAAAGCGAGACCGGTCAACGTCGCATTTGCGCGAGAAACGTAGCGGGAAAGGGTTCGAACGTAGGTTGCACGTCGGTAGTCGCGCTGGATCGAATCATCAACACTTCGCGGTAAACATATCCGCCGACGCTGCTATTCCACAGAACTGCGAAACAGTTCGCGATGAGACTGGCATCAAACCAGCGAGAGCTGAGACAAACAACAACCGCCTGACGGGAGAAACCCGGTCGTCCAAAGAGAAACACCAGAACGGGTTGTAGTACTCAAGGCGGACGGGGTCGGGAGCAAGTTTAGCCCGATCTCCCAGTGTACGTCCGATCGACTGTTCCGAGCCGTAGGACGTCAAGATGTTCAAACAACCTTCCTCTGACGCCGGCCCTGACCGTGCAGCTTAGAAGACACTCCCCAATGAGATGGGTGTACCAAGCTAGTTGCGCCGTTTTGGCGCCTCGGGACGAATCACGAAGACTACCGGTTCGGCCCTGCCCGCTGGCGCAACGCCATCTGCACGACCAACCAAGAATTTCTCGTTCCGCAGTTTGCACATGGTGCATAACTCGCCTCGTAGTTGCTGCGGGTATTCCTGACCGCACGGCTATCTTCGCCGGTTCGCCCAAGTTAGTTCGGCTTTTGGAGGGACCAGTTTAGCCGAGCTTCATGAAAAAGGGCTCGCGACGGCGCAAACTGTACCCGCAACTTCCCAAATGCTGGCATCGAATTCAGGCTCCATTTCGCAATTGAGGTAATGTACGCCACGGTTCGGGCTTGACCGTGCGCACGAGTTTTCGGTATTACCTCCCCGCTTGCAAACTTATCTTATCGACACTCAACCCCTGGCAACTTGAGATAACGTGCAACCAAGTCGCATATTTTTTTGGGGCCTGATTTTGGGGGCCGGAATTGTTTTGGCGACCCCCGCTCAGGGACAGCGATTGCGTTTTTCGCAATACAACGGTAGCGGGGCGCAAACGTACCCCGCGCCTGTCACGCCGATCCAACCAGGGGGCACGTTAGCGCCGGGCATCACCCCAATCGCGCCGCCCACAACTTACGATCCAAATTTCGACCCTTATGCTGGTGGCGCAGGCGCGGGTGCCCCACCACCGGCCTTGCTGGGTGCTCCGGCGGGAGTGTACGCAAGTCCCCCGACCGTTATGCCGGGCTTCAGCGGGGGTATGACGGCGGATCCGTTTTCGGGGTCCGCGTTCGGGCCTGCTTGTCCGCCGGTCCAACCGCCGACGTTGTTTCCTGGATCAACGGCGGTTTCACCGGGACTTGTGACGGAGCCGCCGCTGAAACTGTTTCAGAACATCCGCATTGAGGGTACCTACATTGGCGATGATAACGACATGACAGGGTTGGGAATTGTCGAAGGAGAGGTCGCCACGACGATGGCGTATCCGAATTTTGCTTATAGCGGTCAACCGTTACTGATCTCGCCAGGATTCAACATGACGTTCTTCAGCGGCCCACAGTCGGTTCCAGCCGTGGCGCCGATACCGCCAGCGCCGCCGGTGCCCAGTCCCTTTCCGGCAGATCTTCCTGCCCGAGTGTATGGTGCTTGGGTTGATTTCGGGTGGTTCCCCACAAGCCGTTTTGCACCTCAGGTCAGTTACGAACTAACCACACGCATTGGCGTGTACAGCGACTTCCAGGCCTTTAACGAAGACAGTCTTCGTACGATGGGGACGGCGCTCGTTAAACTACGAATTACTCCGACCTTAACCGCGAAGGCGGGCGTTGAGTACATCGACCGAGCCGACATTAAGCTGCTTCCCGCGGGCGGTGTTTTATGGACCCCCAATGCGCACACTCGGTGGGATATTTATTTTCCCCGACCGAAACTCGCGACATACTTCACAACATTGGGCAACACCGAATTCTGGTGGTACGTTGGCGGCGAATATGGCGGCGACAACTGGACGATCGAACGAACCGACTTCAACGATCCAGCGCAACCTACGTTTGATGATCGCGTCGATTACAATGACTTCCGCGCTGCGATTGGTCTCGAATGGTTTAACCCCTATGGAGTTAAGGGGTTTGTTGAAGGCGGCTACCTCTTCGAACGCGAAGTGGTCTACGTAGAGCGTCCCCAAGATAGCTTCAGCCCGGACGAAACGTTCATGATTCGCGCGGGTTTGGCATATTGAGATGAACTAAAGGTTGCGATTCAAGCAGACGCACCCTGGCAGCTGCTTGATAAGAAATTGCGATCAGTGGCCGTAGAATTCGTGTGTCTACCGCCTTGTCTCACTGGCTCCAGTGCAAACACGCCCAAAACGGAACGTTACGAGACTGGTCAAGTAGGAGATTTGAGCACGCGGCGAACGCCAAAGTAAGAGTCGCAAACGAGCGTAAAGCCTTGTTAACGAGTCATGGCTCGCTTCACGGCGGCGCCCATGTCGGCGGGGCTCTCCGCAACTTCGATGTTCGCGGCTTGTAACGCAGCAACTTTCTCGGCCGCGGTACCCTTGCCGCCGGATATAATCGCGCCGGCGTGTCCCATACGTTTGCCCGGTGGCGCAGTGCGTCCGGCGATGAATGCGGCCACGGGTTTGGTGACGTGTTCTTTCACATACGCAGCCGCTTCTTCTTCGGCCGTGCCGCCGATTTCACCGATCATAAGAATCGCTTCAGTTTCATCGTCGGCTTGGAATCGTTGGAACAAGTCGATGAATGATGTGCCGACGATGGGGTCGCCTCCTAAGCCAACACACGTCGTCTGTCCAAGGCCAAGATTTGATAATTGCCAAACGGCCTCATAGGTCAGCGTGCCGCTTCTGCTCATCAAGCCAACCTTACCGCGCTTGTGGATGTAGCCCGGCATAATGCCGATCTTGCATTCTTCTGGCGTAATAACGCCAGGGCAGTTGGGACCGACCAACACAGCGTCACTCGCGCGTACGCGTTGGTAGACGTAGACCATATCCATCACTGGGACGCCTTCGGTAATTGCGACGATCGTTTTGATGCCGGCGTCGAGCGCTTCCAAAATTGCGTCGGCGGTGAACGCCGCCGGGACGAAAATCATCGTCGCGTTGGCGCCCGTCTTTTCGACGGCCTCCGCAACCGTGTCAAACACCGGGAGCCCCTGGATTTTCTCACCTCCCTTGCCGGGAGTAACACCTCCAACCATTTTGGTGCCGTACTCCAGACAGCCCTTCGTATGGAACTCGCCAGCCTTGCCTGTAATTCCTTGGCAAATCACTTTGGTGTCTTTG
This sequence comes from Planctomycetota bacterium, assembly GCA_963204915.1. Classification (GTDB taxonomy): domain Bacteria; phylum Planctomycetota; class Planctomycetia; order Pirellulales; family Pirellulaceae; genus JAHWKS01. The sequence continues at coordinate 27,939 of CAUJHS010000090.1, forward strand.
TTGACAAGAATGCTCATATGGATCTTCGGGGTAACGGCTAATGGCTTAGAAATGCAGGGGCCTGCTCAGCCTGCAGCAGCGACGACTTTTTTCGCAGCGTCGGTCAAGTCATCGGCGGTGATAATATCGACGCCGCTTTCGGCAAGGATTTTTCGACCTTCTTTGACTTCGGTCCCTTCCAGCCGGACGACAAGCGGCACGTTGAAGCCGACCGTCTTGTAAGCTTCAAGCAAAGCGTTGGCGATAGTCGTGCATCGCATGATGCCGCCAAAGATATTCACCAGGACGGCTTTGACGTTCTTGTCGCCCAGCAGAATTCGGAACGCCTCGGTCACTTGCTCGGTATTGGCGCCGCCGCCGACGTCGAGAAAATTCGCAGGGTCGCCGCCATGAAGTTTGATAATGTCCATGGTGCTCATGGCCAGACCTGCGCCATTCACCAGGCAGCCGATATTGCCTTCCATTTGCACATAGCTCAAGCCCGCCTGAGCGGCGCGAACTTCGGCGGGGTTTTCCTCGGACAGATCGCGTAGCGACTCCAACTCCTTATGGCGGAAAAGTGCGTTGTCGTCAAAGCTCATTTTGGCGTCGAGAGCGACTATCTCGCCGTCGGCTGTAATTACGAGCGGATTGACCTCCATCAGGCTGCAATCCTTCTCGACATACACGCGGCAAAGCGCCTTCATGAACTTATCGGCGCTGCGGATGGTTTTGCCCGATAGCCCTAGCCGCCAGCACAGTGTACGCACCTGGTGGCTCATCAGGCCGATTGAGGGATCGAAATGAGCTTTGAAGATTTTTTCCGGTGTTTCGGCGGCGACCTTTTCGATCTCTACGCCTCCCTCACTTGAAACCATGAGCACCGGTTTCTTCTCAGCACGATCGAGTACCACCCCTAGGTAAAGTTCACGGGCGATGTTGCACCCGGCTTCAACAAACACCTGGTTGACCGTCTTACCCTCCGGCCCGGTTTGAATGGTCACCAAGGTATTGCCCAAAATGCGCTCGGCAACTTGGCGAGCCTCATCAGCACTTTTGACAAGCTGCACCCCCCTCTGCTGTGGGTGTTCTTTGATCGTCCCTTTGCCGCGACCGCCCGCGTGAATTTGGGCTTTGACAACACAAACAGGCCCGCCGAGCTGCTGATACGCTTGGGCGGCTTCCTCGGGCGTGCGTGCGGCGACGCCTGGAAGAACCATGACGCCAGCCTCGCGAAGGATTTGCTTGGCTTGAAACTCGTGGATTTTCATAATCTGCGGTTTTCCGGCGACAAAGGGTAATCGACCCGCGATGATTACGCTTAAGGTACCGGAAAACCGCATTCTGACAAGGCGTCGCGCTTAGTCCGCTAAGAGCTCGCTTCCGGCTGAGCCGTCAGTTCGTCGCTTGACGAAGACGTTTCCGCACGGTCATCTCGCGGGCGTTCGCGGTCGGGCCGAGGGCCAGCGTCTTCGCGAAGACGCCCCTCGACGCGCGGACGGTCTTCGCCGTCGGGACGATCTCCCCCGTCCGGACGATCTCCTTCACGGGGACGGTCATCACCTCGCGGGCGATCTTCCTCGCGTGGTCCACGTTCTTCACGCGGTCCGCCTTCCGGTCGGGGACGGTCCATGGGGGGCTGAGGACCACGAGGACCATCTCCATCAAACCGCGGCGGTCGCGGACGATCGGGCCCACCTTCCGGTGGAGGTCCGTCAGGTCGCGGGCCACGTGGTCCGGCAAACTCGGGGCGAGGACGATTCCTATCGCCATCACGCGGAGGAGGGCCCTCGGGGCCGCCACGCTCGAACCCCGGACGGGGACCACGATCCATCCGCGGAGGTGGTCCGTAGGGACCGGGACCTTCAGGACCACCACGTCGGAAGTCTGGGCGTCGTGGGCCTCGATCTGCACCAAAAGGGGGGCCTCCCGGCGGACCCGGTCGGCGCACCTCGCGGCGAAGCGCCTCAAGTTCCTCCAAGATGCGGTCAAGTTTACGTTCAAGACGCTCCATGCGCTCCATGGCCATCGGAGGCGGTCCGCGACGTTCGGCGCGCTCTGGCCGAGGGCGTTCTGGTCGTGGACGGTCGGCGTCCTCCTGGGCCGAAGCCGAGGCGGCAAAACTTGTTGCCGCTACAAGACACGCCGCAACACTCAGCAGTGTGCGCCGCACCCATGTCTTCTTGGTCATCGTCGTCTCCTGGAAATAAAGGTGGGGAAGGAAATTTGCAATTCGTAAGCTTTGGTTTTTCGAAGCGAACGTCAGCGCGCAACATCATCAAGACACAACGGACGTTGGATGAAGACGAAGCGGTTTTGTTTTTAGGGGGTAGAAACCTCGCACTTTGGCGAGGAGGTCAAAACCCCAGGTCGTCAGGGGTTCCCAACAACTCAGCAATGCGGCGATCAATGACTTCTTTGCGGGATGCGTCGCGTTTTTCGATCGCGTCGCGCAGCGACTGAAGTTCCTCTTCAAGTCGCTTCAGCTGCATCCGGCGGCGGTCTTGACGTGCTTGAAAGTGCTTTTCCACGAGTTCGGTTAATTCCTGCTGGAGCGATTCTCGCTCGCCCTTAGGAGCGCGACGCCAACGCATTGCCACATCTGCGGTTTGACGCTCCAATTCTTGGTCTTCGCGCAAGAGCTTGTACAACTCAGGGTCATAGCGCTCCAGAGCTTCCGAGGGTGTGGGGAAAGGACGCGGAGGACCTCCTGGCTCGCCCCGCGGGCGACCGGGCGAAAAACCTCCCGGAGGCGGCCGGTCAGGATCAAAAGGCGGTTGATCCCCCTCGCGAGCAGGTCGATAGGGCCCGCCCGGTCCTGGCTGTCTCGGAATTCGGTCGTCTCCACGTGGGGGACGAGGTCGATCAACCCGGTCGTCAAAGGGAGGCGTTTCGTCAGTTGCTTGCGCCGCGCGGGGGCGCGGCGGGGGGTCTTTCAACGGGGAAGACTCTTGCGCCCGCGACATACCTGCGCCGGCTAGAAAGAGAAAAGTAGCCGCGCTGCCGCAAATGAACCTGGGCCATGGATTCATGAATGACATTTCAAGAAGTCCTTAGTTTATGCAATGGAATTGAGCAACGATGACGTTCGCTTTACAAAGGCTCATCGTCCAAAGATTCCGTCATATCCTGCAAGCGTTGATCCAGCGCGGCATAGGGCGCATCGTATCCGCGCCATTCGCTGCCCGCGTAGATCAGGCTGTCGGTCATGGCGTCTAACCGTTGATCGAGTTCGTCGTTCCAAGCGTACTCGGTCGTGGAAGTCGACGGCAGGGTCGGAACATCGGTTTGCGTCGCGAGGTTGTGCTCCGCGGAAGTATCGGTCGCTTGGGTGTTGATTACGGTGCGCCATACGACCAGCGCTGCGAATAACGACGCGGCTACGGTCGCCAGAACGCTCCAGCGAAGGATCCAAGCGTTCGGAAAGCGAGACGCCCGCGGAGCATTGGGCTGGTTTTCAAGCGATGCGCGCAAGCGGTTCAAACATGCCGTCTCGTCAAAATCGCAGTTGGCAGAGTCGAGGAGCTTGCCCCAGGCGTTCCAACCCTCGCGCAAGACAACGGCTTCCGCGTCCAAGGTCGGCGGAGAGCCCTCACCGGATTCTCCGCGTGCGGTGATTCGTTCGAGTTCGTTCAGTTCATTCGGTTCTCTGGAGTTGCTCATGGCGAATCCTCCACCAACATTTTTCGCAGCGCCAACAAGCCGCGGCGACAATGACTAAGTACGGTGTTGAGCGGCGACTCCGTGGCCTGGGCGATTTCCTTGAAAGACATATCGCTGTAGTAACGCAACAAGAGAACCCGACGTTGTTCGGGCGACAGGCTCTCGAGCGCGATCGTCAGCTGTTGTTGCATTTCGGTTTGAACGAGCGACTCTCCCGGGGTGAACGTATCATCGGCGGGCTCTAAACTTCGCCATTGTTCGTCACCCAGGGTTTGTTCGCGGCCTTTCCTTCGCGACTGATCACACGCGAGCCGATCAGCAATACACAACAAATAAGCACGCGCATTGCCGCTCTCTTGGTAACGATGTCGGGCCTCCCAAGCGCGTCGGAACACTTCTTGGGTTAAGTCGTCGGCGGTCTCGGGGCTTCTTGTCATTCCCAAGAGGTAGCCGCGCACGGCGCGGCCGTGCTCGCCAACCCATTGGGCAAGCCGATCCTCCGCATCGGACTGAAGCGGCTGATTGATCATGTCTGTTAAGAGAAACGCAGGAAGACAAGGTTTATTGCACGGAAGTTTCTCACGCCAAGTTTTGCTTGACAAAGAACGATACTAATGTACAGTATAGCCAAAGCGTGAGTGCTAGCACTTTTGCTTCACCACGGAAAAGCCCAGGGAAGCCTGGGCGAATGAGCCGTTCCCTGTTTCTTTCCGCAAGAAACGACGTAGCATGACGCCACGCGCCACTCGACCGAAAGTCCCCCTGCTGAACGGCTCTCCCCAGCAAATTGCTGCGGCCTTGCAGGAAAAAATCCGTCAGCTCGAAAGAACGAAATCTTTAAGATGTGAGGAGTCACGGGTAAGCGCTGGTTGTGCGGCGATCGATCAACTCCTGCCTGAGAGGGGACTGCAACGTGGTTGGCTGACCGAATGGCTAGGCGTGGAAGGAGGCGGAGCCGGAACGTTAGCCTTGATTGCCGCTCGCGAAGCTTGCCTGGAAGGCGGCGCCTTGGTGATTCTGGATCGACAGCAAAACTTTTACCCGCCAGCCGCAGCCGCTTTGGGAATCGATTTGTCGGCGCTGCTCGTCCTCCGTCCGCAAAATCTTCAAGATGAGCTCTGGGCCTTAGATCAAGTGCTGCGCTGCCCTGGAGTGGCGGCGGTTTGGGCGCCGTTGGAAACCGTGGACGACCGTACCTTTCGTCGCTGGCAATTGGCGGCGGAAGAAAGCGGCGTGTTGGGCTTGCTCATCCGTCCGGCTCTCTGGCGCGGCCGCCCCAGTTGGTCCGAGGTCCAGTTTTGTGTGGAGCCTCGCCCTACAGGATCGTTGCAGGCTCTCTCGGCAAGGCTCCCTCGGACGCAGGGTGAACCTACTCCCGTTGATTCCCGGATAGTCCAGGAGCACGAGAACCTGACAAGCGGACGTATGTCGGGCGCGCGAAGACTGCGCGTGGAGCTTACGCGTTGCCGCAGCGGACCGGCGCAGGGGGCAGTTGAAGTCGAATTGGACGAAGTGACTGGCGCTCTTCGCGAAGCAAATCTTTATGAGAAAACGCATCCTATGCTTGTGGCTCCCACGCTGGCCGATCCAACGGCGCATCGCCGTCCAACCACGGCTTAGCGGCCAGCCCATTATCTTGCATGCGAGCGCGCCCCAGCGCGGCGAATGCGTCGCCGTTTGTTCGACCGCTGCTTTGCGTCAAGGCGTGCGGGTAGGAATGCCGCTGGCTGAAGCGTTATCCTTGTTGAATCGGAATGACTTGCCCAACCAACCGCAGCCAACCGCTGGCCGGGCCAATGAGCCTCATATGGAGCCTCATCAACCCGACGTAGACCAGGACGCACTGCGGCAATTAGCGGCATGGTGCGAACAATTCAGTCCGCTGGTGGGCTTGGAGTCCCATGCAGAACCGCAGTCTCTGCTTTTTGATGTGACCGGTTTGGGGCCTTTGTTCGGCGGCGAAGAGGCGCTCGCTTGGCGTGTGATTGAAGCCTTTGGCCGCCGCGGCTATTCCATTCGTGTGGCGATAGCCGATACGGTCGGTGCGGCCTGGGCCCTGAGTCGCTACGGCGCCGATCCGCGATCAATGAGAAATTCCGAAACACCTTGGAGCGAAGGCGCCCAGGATCGACGCCCCACTATGGGCGGTAGGACGATCTGGGCCGCCGCGCCGCGAATCGTTCCTCCAGGCCGGCAGAGGGAGACACTGAAGCCGCTGGCCGTTGAGGCATTACGTTTGCCTGCGCCAACTTTGACGGCCTTACATCAGTTGGGGCTGTTTCAAATTGGTCAAGTTTTGGAGCTTCCTCGCGCGGGCCTGGCGTCGCGCTTTCAGCATGAAGGCAAATGTGCTTTGCTGGAGCGATTGGACCAGACCATGGGTAATGTAGAGGAGTTGATTACGCCACATCGGCCGCCTCCCGAATTTCGCGCGGAGCGGTGCTTGGAGCCGCCTGCGACACGGCTGGTGGAAGTGCGCATGGTCTTGGCCGAGTTGTTTGATCAGGTGTGTCGCGAATTGGCGGCCCGCAGTCAAGGTGCATTGCGTTCGGTGTGTCGGCTGGATTGTGAACGAGGCGAAGTTCGAAAAATCGAACTCGGTCTTTTTCAACCCACGGTCTCCGCCAGACGCTTGCTCGAGTTGGCGGCTATGCAATTGGAGCGCACGCAGCTGCCTAGCGGCGTAGGCCGTATTGGTGTTGAGGCGCCATTGACGGCGCCGCTAACAGCGCGGCAATATGCGTTGTTCGTCGAAGAGGGCCGTCGCCGGCCGCGTGAGTTGGCGCTGCTGATTGATCGTCTGAGCAGTCGCTTAGGGCCCGAACGCGTGGTTCGGCCGCGTCTGCTGCCCGATGCCCAGCCGGAACGAGCGTTTTGCGAAGAATCGCTCGTGGGAAGGCCCTTGGGAATGAACAACGAGCCAACGAGAGAGCGTTCGCCGCATCGTGGGATGCTGCGCACTCCGAAGGAAAAGCAAAGAAGTAAAACTTTTCCTTCATCTTCTTCCACACGTTCTCCCTCTTTGCGTGCATTTCAACGTCCCTTGCGGCTTTGGTCGCCGCCAGTGGCGATCGAAGTGATGGCGGTAGCGCATGGCCCGCCCATCAGCTTTCGCATGGGGCGGCGGCGCTTCCGCGTGCATCGCTGGTGGGGGCCCGAGCGGATCGAAACCGGTTGGTGGCGCGGCCGCAGCGTCCGCCGCGACTACTACCAGGTCGAAACCACCACCGGCGCCCGCTATTGGCTCTTTCGCCATTTGATCGCTCAACAATGGTTTTTGCACGGCGAGTATGGATGAAGTAAGAAGAGACGACATCCTTCATATTTAGGAGGCGGCAACCATGAACATGGTGCTTCGCTTGCGGAAGGGTTACTTCCCCCTGGGGATCGTTGTTCTTGTGGCGTTGCTGGCGATGGCGGCGTTTTCTTATTACGCCGCCATCACCGATGTTCCCGCAGATCGCAGGGCGTACTTCCTGATTTTGACGCTTGGCGTTTGGGGATTCATGACGTGCCTGGACCTTTGGTTGCTCTTGGCTTGTTGGCGAGAACAACTCCTTGTGCAAGACGATCGCATGATTCGACAAGGCGTTTTCTCGACGAAAGAACTATCGTGGAGTGAGATCGTTGAAGCTCGCTGGCGCGTGATTCCAGCCGGCGGAAGCGTCGTGCTCAAGACCGCGACGGACAAGGTGAAGGTCGCGTTCTCCAATTTCGAACGCGAGCAAAGCCTCTTTTTGATTCGCCACTTGTGGAAGGTCTTGCCAAGTTTCGTTCACCGCGATTGGCCTCTTTTCTGTTACAAGATTGCGCTGCCCATGTCCAAGAGCCAGAGCCTGGCGCCGCAAGTGGAGCGAGGGCCGCATGAAAACAAAGTCCGCATCACGCGCCGGCGGTGGGACTGGTACTTTTTGCCCGGAATCCTCCTTGCTGCTGCGATTGGCGTTTATTTGTGGCAAATGTTCGGTTTGTCTCGCAGTCTGATTGGTCCTATCCCTTTGATTGCGCTCTGGCTGTTTGTTCGCTGGGGAACGCCGAAACAAGGAATGATTGTGCCGACTTCTCCTGAGGATCGACAATGGATCGCTTGGTTTTCCCTGACGCTGCTTAGTGCGTTCCCGCTGATGTACATCAGCAAGCAATTGGAAAAGCAACATCCTGCATTAGGATTTGTTGCCCTTCTTCCCCTGTTGGCGTTCTTCCCCGTGATCATCCGAATGGGCGTCCGTAAAGAACGCCGTCAAAAGAAGCGTTCGCTGGAAGCGGCCCCTGCGGCCGTTGAAGAATGGGAACGTCAAGAAGCGGCGAGTGGTTCGTGATTTATGCGACGTGTGCGATACGCGGAACTGCACTGCAAAACGAACTTCTCCTTTCTTGAAGGTGCGTCCCATGCCGAAGAGTTGGCGGAGCAGGCGGCGGCTTTGGGTTATGCGGCCCTGGCGGTGACGGACCGAAACTCGCTGGCCGGGGTGGTGCGGGCGCACATCGCCGCGAAAGATTCGGGCCTGAAGTTGGTCGTGGGCGCCGAGATCACTCCCACGGATGCGCCGCCGGTCGTGCTGTGGGCGACGGATCGCAAAGCGTATGGTCGGTTATCCCGTCTGATTACCGCCGGCCGGCGTAGAGCGCCGAAGGGCGAGTGTTATCTGACGCTCGAAGAAATCTCGCAGCACGCCGAAGGATTGCTGGCGGGCGTGATCTTCGACCCGGACGTTGGATGTTCCGTTGCGAGCGATACGGCCGATGTTCTCCGCATGCCGTCGCACAGCTTGGTAAGTGGCCGGCGTGAGCCGGCTGATGATGTCGGCGAGTTGTATTCCATCCACAACTCACTTGGCAACGATGTCAAGCGTCCCGAGCAACACAGCAAATTAGCGAGCTTACGCCCCCCGCTCGCTTTATGCGCGTATCGGGAGATCTTTGGAGACCGGTGTTATTTGTTGGTCGAGTTGCATCGTGAAGCGGATGATGCGCGGCGACTCGAACAATTCCTTCGCGTATCCAAAGCAACTCGCATTCCGTTCGTGGCGGCAGGAGATGTGCACTATCACATGCCGGGACGGATGGTGCTGCAACATGCGCTCACCGCGATCCGACATGGCGTCACCGTGGCCGAGGCGGGACATCGCCTGTTCTCCAACGCGCAGCGGTATTTGCGGCCGGTGGAAGAGATCGCAGCTATCTTTGCTGATGTACCAGAAGCGTTGTATCGCACCATCGAGATCGCCGACCGCTGCCACTTCTCGCTTGCGGAGCTTAAGTACGAGTATCCCGAAGAGCTGGCGCCCGAGGGACAGACGCCACTAGAGCACCTCAAGGAAATGGCTTGGCGCGGCGCCAATAAGCGTTACCCGCAAGGCGTGCCGCCGAAGGTCCGGCAGTTGCTTGAACATGAATTGGAGCTGATCGGCCAACTGCGGTATGAGTCCTATTTTCTCACGGTCTTTGACTTGGTGCGGTTCGCCAGACGCCAAGGCATTCTCTGCCAAGGGCGCGGCTCGGCGGCGAACTCGGTGGTTTGTTATTGCTTGGGAATCACCTCGGTCAACCCTGATCGGATTGATGTGCTCTTTGAGCGGTTCGTGAGCCGCGAACGGAATGAGGCGCCCGACATTGATGTGGACTTCGAGCACGAGCGTCGCGAGGAGGTACTGCAATACCTCTACGACAAATACGGCCGCGAGCGCGCCGGGATGACCGCCACGGTGATCGCCTATCGCACGCGCTCGGCGGTGCGCGACATGGGCAAGGCGCTGGGGCTGTCGCGCGACCGGGTCGATCGGCTGGCGAAGCTGGTCGAGGGCTACCACCACGAGCCCAATCTTCCCGAACGCTGCCGGCAGGCGGGCATCGACCCAGATTCGGAAGTCGGACAGCGGCTGGTGTACCTGGTGAACGAGCTGGTCGGCTTCCCGCGGCATCTGTCGCAGCACGTGGGCGGCATGGTCATCACCCAAGGTCCGCTGTGCGAGCTGGCGCCGATCGAGAATGCGGCAATGGAAGGCCGCACGGTCATTGAGTGGGACAAGGACGACCTCGACGAGTTGGGAATCCTCAAGGTCGATTGTCTTTCCTTGGGCATGCTCACCGCCATTCGCAAGTGCTTCACCATGATCCGCGAGACGGACGGGCGCGAGCTGACGCTGGCCACGGTGCCGCCGGAAGACCCGGCCGTATATCGCATGATCCAGCAGGCCGACACGATGGGCGTGTTCCAGATCGAAAGCCGGGCCCAAATGGCCATGCTGCCGCGCCTCAAGCCGCGCTGCTGGTACGACCTGGTGATCGAAGTGGCCATCGTCCGGCCGGGGCCGATCCAAGGCGAGATGGTCCATCCCTACCTCCGCCGCCGGGCGGGACTGGAGCAAGTCACCTATCCCAGTCCTGCGATTCGCGAGGTGCTTTGCCGCACGCTGGGGGTGCCGCTGTTTCAAGAGCAGGCGATGCGGCTGGCGGTAGTGGCGGCCGGTTTCACGCCGGGCGAGGCCGACCAACTGCGCCGCGCCATGGGCGCATGGCGGCGCCCCGGCGTGATCGATCAATTCCGCAAGAAGCTGCTCGAAGGGATGATCGCCCGAGGGCTGTCTCAGAAATTCGCAGAGCAAGTGTTCAACCAGATTCGCGGCTTCGGCGAATACGGTTTCCCCGAATCGCACGCGGCAAGCTTCGCGTTGTTGGTGTACGTCTCGGCGTGGCTCAAGCATTACTACCCGGCGGCGTTTGCCGCTGCAGTGCTCAATAGCCAACCCATGGGATTTTACGCACCAGCGCAACTGGTGCAGGATGCTCGCAAGCATGGCGTGCAAGTATTGCCGGTCGATGTGAACTTCAGTTGCTGGGACAACGTGCTGGAGAAAGGACGAGAGCCGAGCATGGTGAATCGCGAGCGGGAACGAGCCAAGCGTCAAGGTTCGTCGCTTCGACTAGGATTTCGCTTGCTTACTGGGTTTTCGTCGCGCCATGCTGTGGCGATTGAGCAAGCACGATTGTCCGGCCCGTTTCGTTCGGTAGATGATCTCTCACGACGCACTGGATTAGGAAAATCGGTAATTGCACGCTTGGCCGAGGCCGATGCGTTCGCTTCCTGTGGGGCCGATCGGCGAGGGGCGCTATGGGACGCCTTGGCGCAAGAGAAGACGCCCCGCGAACGCACCTTGTTTGACGCCGCCGAGGTTGAAGAGGAGCCCCCCACGCTGCCGCCGCTTTTGCCCGAGGAGCAAGTCTTTGCCGACTATCGCACGGCCGGGCTTTCGCTGCGTGGGCATCCTTTGGAGTTTTACCGTGATCAGCTAGAACCCCTGGGCGTCATTCCAATTGCGCGATTGGAGAAACTCCAGCACAACCGCCTGGTGCGAGTAGCGGGATTGGTGCTGTTGCGACAGCGACCAAGCACTGCCAAGGGCGTCACGTTCGTCACGTTGGAGGATGAAACGGGCGCGGCGAATCTGGTCCTCTTTCATCAGATCTGGCGGCAGTTCTATCGCGTGGTGCGAACGGCGCCGGCGTGGATTGCCCAAGGCCGCTTGGAGCGCGAAGGCCAAGTGATCCACGTCGTCGTCAGCCGCGTGGAAGACCTGGGTCAAAAGCTACGTGCGCTCAACGTCAAGTCGCGCGACTTTCGATAAACAACAATCAGCGAGCGGCCGACGTAAGAGGGCTGACGGCGCTGGCGAACCCAACTCCATTGGAAGTTTTCATAACGCAAGGCCATGCGGCGCGAAGAACCAGAGGACTTACGCCCTTTACTCGCCCAAGGGCTTTATTTCTCGAACGGAAACATCGGCCGGCGGCGATACTGAAACGGAAGTCGCGTCATGTCGGCCGTGGTAACGCCGGGCGTGTTGACGCGCAGGAAATGGTCGCACACGTCGCGATACGCAGCAATCGGCGCGTTGACGCCTTTGGCGACCAAGATGTGAAACCTTGTCGGGTCCAGATTACAACAACGAAGCTGTTCCAGGCTGAAGGGCGCCACACGGCGCGAAGTCAGCATAACCGTCAAGCCATTATCACTACGGACCACGGCGGTGCGGCCCATGTCGAACTCCGTCCAGCCGCCGTGCCGAGGCTGCGTCTCACGAAAACGGCCTCCATAAACTCCGAGAACGGTAAACCTTGCTTCGAGCGGTTTCCCATGCAGATCGTCCGTTTTACCGCCGACTTGCATTGGAAACGAATCACCTACGCAAGCCGCTTCCACTCGCTGCACGGCTTGCGGGTCGTACAGACAAATAAAGCTGTTTACATGTTGCAATTTGTGCAGGGCATGCGCCAACGCGGTTCCGTCACCTGGTGAGCCGCCGCCGACATTATCCCCCATATCCAGCAGACAATATCGAACGCTTTCCTCTGCAACTTGCAATGCCTTTGAACCCAAAACCGCTCGGTTCACTGCCGTTTCAATGTCTAAGTGTTCACCGATGAATTCCCAACGATGCCGCCATAGATATTCGCCTAATTCGTTCGCTAAACGTTGCGCCAGCGGCGCATTGTCATCGGTGACCACCAGCGCCGCCGACCCCATTTCCGGCACATCTGCGTAGGGGAAACCAAGCACGATGCTGTTGGAAAGCACGCCGGGAAGGTCCAGCATGCGATCGGCGATGTCGTACAACGGACGACATGGAAATTCACCGGTACATTGGCGTTCAATATCGATCGCCATTGGCGGTGTCGCAGCAGCTTGCACCGGCCATACTTCGCCGTGCAGGGTTCGCGCCATCAACTGAGCCGCCTGGACGCCGCACTCGCGTTGATCGAGATGAGGATTCGTGCGGTACGCGATCAACGCATTCGTGGCGGCAAGCATCGCAGGAGAAAGGTTTGCATGCGGATCGAGCGTACCAAGGATCGGCGTTTCCGCTCCCACGCGCTCACGTAGCAAACTTAACCAATGGCCGTCGGCGTCCAGGACTTCCTCACTGACGGTGGCGCCATGAGGCGCTACCAGAATACCATCCAATGCCCCGGCATCCTCCAGCGCCGCGAACAAGATTTCCAACAAGCGCGAATACGCGACGGATTCGATCGCTCCGAACGGAGTCGCACGGGCCGCGAATACCGGCACGGCTTGGATCTTCGCTTCCTGCAAACCTTGAAAAAAACCGCCGACCTCGTGATGCGCTTCGGCCAGACGCGTGCGAACCGCATCGCCCGTCACGAGAAGTTCTTCTTCAAAATGTCGGAGCGTTGTTGGTTGCGAAACAAATGTATTTGACTCGTGCAACAAAGCAATGACGCCAACGCGCATGGGAGACTTTCGAATTATTCCAAAATGTGTTTGATACGGGTAAGGCTGCCGGATCGGTGCGACTACACGACTTGGGCAAGCAATAACTCCAGATAACTGCGACGTTCGCTCGATGCAAGACCAAGCGTTTGCGCGAGCGATGCAAGACACGCCTTGGCCGCGTCAACACGAGAAGCATCCGCGGCGATTTCCAATTCTACGAACCTCCCGACGCGTTCCACTTCGTCCAAGACCACTTGCACTTCAATCCCTTGCCATGACAGCATCATGCTGCGGCGGCGCTTCTTGACTTCCGCCACACGGCGAAAACCCAGCGCGAGCAACAAAGTGGAAAAGTCCTCGGCGGCCTGCGCGCCTGGTGCGAGGGGCAACTCAAGTTCGTGCCGCGTTTTCGTGGTGGCGTCGAGCTTGGGGCCTTTATAGGTAATTCGGTTTTCGTCGCCAGTGCGTCGAATACGTAGAGCTTCGTCCGTTTGGGCAAAGTCGCGCGCTGGATGAGCGAAATAGCGATCAACTTGCTCAAAAGGGTCCGAGAAGAACCCGCCCAATGCGGCAAGCCGGCTCTCTACATCCGCGGCATCACGGAGTGGAAATTTCTGCTCGACTTCGTACGTCATCGCGGTCACCTCTTTTGGCGATTTATCCACGCGGAGCCGAAGGCCCAGTTATATGTACCGCCAACCAAACAGTTGGTTGTGCGAAATCCGTCCAATCGACACGATGTCGGCAATGGGCGGGCAACATCAGCCAATCGCCCGGCCCAAGCTCTTTTACGTGTGGCTCCCCCTCAATCGTGATGCGTGCAGCGCCGCGGAGCACGAGCACCCATTCATCCCAAGCTTGATCGAACCATTCTCCAATCGGTGTTGTGTGACCTACGGAAACGATACGTTCGACACGCACGTTCGCCGATTGATGCAACACCTTGAATTCTTCGGCATCGCTGTGGTTCGGGATTCCATCCCAAATGTTTCCTAGGGTTGCGGAATTCATTTGCAGCAATGGTAACGAATGAAAATGTTGGCCAACGGAACGCACTTTACCATCTTTTTTGGCGTGTTGGGACGCGCGCGAAATCTGCACGTAGGGAACGCTCTCATCGACATGTGCGCCGTTATGTCTATAAAATGGGCCATTGCCAGCGAACCGATTGTTGCTCTAGTTTCCGCAAACTTAACCTGCTGGACGGCGGGATTTCTGCAATGATGCATGTTGACCTGTGTAATGACGGTGTCGTCAACCAAGGTACGGCCACGTGTCCCAGGCCGCTTTGGATCGGTTCATTGAAGGTTGACCCGCCGATCCTTCAAGCACCCATGGCCGGTTACACAAATTATGCTTACCGGCAGGTCGTGCGAGCGTTCGGCGGGGTTGGCTTGCCCGCGACCGAGATGGTCAGTGCGCGAAGTTTCGTCTGGCTTGACGAGCATGAGGCGGAGCATCCCGATCGCCTTTGGGGCGTGCGAGAGGAGGCCCGCCCCCTGGCTGTACAAATGTGGGACAATGACCCGGAAACCATGGCTCGCGTGGGTCATCGCCTCGTCGCCGATTTACGTGTGAGCGTAGTTGATATTAATTTTGGATGTCCTGTGCGTGATGTGACGGAAAAGGCCCACAGCGGGTCCTACCTTTTGCGATATCCCGAACGCATGGGACAGATCATCGAGCGGGTCGTGCAAGCGTGTGCACCGACCCCAGTAACTGCAAAAATTCGATTGGGTTGTACGCGTGACACAATCAATGCGATCGACGTCGCGCAAGTGGTAGAAGGAGCCGGAGCTGCCGCTTTGACTGTCCATGGACGAACAGCACAAGATTTCTTCAAAGGTTCGGCTGACTGGGAACGCATTTCCGCCATCAAGCCACATCTCCAGCGTATCCCGTTGATTGGGAACGGCGACCTTGATTCTGCGCAGAAGGTCGTTGAAGCTTTTCGGCGTTACGCGGTGGACGGTGTGATGATCGCGCGAGCGTCGTTGGGGCGTCCTTGGCTCTTCGCACAATGTGAGGCGGCACTGCGAGGAGAACCAATTCCGCCAGAGCCGACGCTGCACCAACAACGTCAAGTCATGTTGCGCCACTTCGAACTAGTGGTGCAGCGATTTGGCGAATCGAAAGGTATCGCGCTCATGCGAAAATACGCCGCCTGTTACGCGCAAGGACGATCTGGCGCGCGAGCGTTTCGGACTCAGTTGGCGAATGTGCGCACCTCGGACCAATTTGTCGCCGTGGTTGAACGATATTTCCCGCGCGATTTGCCTTAGAATTTCGGCGAAGTTCTGTTCTAGGATCAACCCGGGTCAATTGACGCCTTGTTGAGTCAGTTCATCGTTGGGTATTACGGCGTACCTTTGCGCTATAGTGCGTCTTCGCCTGTTTCGCCGGTGCGAATGCGAATGGCGTCGTCCAAGTTTGTCACGAAGATTTTGCCGTCGCCAATCTGCCCGGTTTGCGCCACGGACATGATCGTATCGATCACGGCTTTGACCTGATTGTCTCGTACGACGACTTCGATTTTTCGCTTCGGGACAAAGTCGACGGCGTATTCGGCGCCGCGGTACATCTCAGTGTGGCCTTTTTGTCTTCCAAATCCGTGAACTTCGGTGATGGTCATTCCGTGAATGCCTTTGTCGGCCAGCGCGTTCTTGACGTCATCGAGTTTGTAGACACGAACGATCGCTTCGATCTTCTTCATGGGCGCTCCAGTCGATATGGCGTGTGTGAGGTGGCTCCGGTTAGATTATAAGGCCCTTCGAGAGCGTAGGCGACGATGTTGTGATCCCAACAGGTTTTTCTCCGAATTGACAAAAAAACCTTCAAGTTGTTTATTGCCACCTTGAAAAATCGACTGACGGAACGAGTGTTGTTCCAAACGTTTGCTGCGTAGGCGGTTAGTGCAATTCGAAAATTGGGAAATCGACCTTTACGCGTTTGGACGTTCGCGGCAAAATACCGCCTCATTTTCGGACCGGTTCCGGTTGCACTGGGGTAGTTTGGCAGAGCGGCATCTCTCGGAACCAGAAGCCGCCGGGTAGGGACATTCCCAAACACAGCAAGGAGTGCTGGAAGTGAGAACTTCTTTTCTTTGCGCCGCTCTCGCGGCGACCATCGCGGCTGGCGCCGTAACGATCAATCCGGCCGCGGCGCAGGGGCAAGGAACCTCCGTCGTGGTGATCGACATTAGCTACATCTTCAAGAATCATATTCGCTTCAAAGAAGCGCAAGACGCCATGAAGAAGGAGGTCGAAGGCTTTGAAGAAACAATTCGCTTAGAACGCGACGCTATCACGAAAATGGCCGAGCAGCTCAAGTCGTTTCAACCGGATTCGCCCGATTACAAGCGTCTGGAAGAACAAATCGCCGAACGCACCGGCAAACTGCAGTTGGAAACGTCTCGAGCGCGCAAGGACTTCTTGACTCGCGAAGCCAAACTTTATTATGACACCTACCAGGAAGTAACCAATCACGTGGCGAACTTCGCGCGGCAAAACAACATTAACCTGGTGCTGCGGTTTAGCAGCGAGCCGATCGAGCAGGAAGATCGCGCCTCGGTGCTGCAGGGTATTAATCGGGCCGTGGTTTATCAAAACCAGCTCAATATTACCCCCCACGTATTGCGCCAAGTGAACGGCGGCGCGGCACCGCCAGCTGCAACGACACAACAGGGCGTTCCACAGCAGGGCGCGGTGGGGCGTCAAGCGTTCGGTCCGACGAATCGGCCGCAATAACTCCTCCCGACTTTCAGCAGCAAGCGATTCTGCGGGGAACGGACAAGGCGCCGTTCCCCAATGGTGAGCCCTTCCTTCGCCAGGCCACGGGATCGTGGCGGCTACATCTCCAACGACGCACGCAACCTTGAGACTTACGCCTCGCAATCAACGTACGCTTATTAGCTCCGCCATCGTCGAGGGCTTCGGTTATTGGAGCGGGAAAGACGTGCGTGTCGAGTTTCGTCCCGCCGAACCCGATACGGGAGTCGTCTTTTTTCGGGACGACTTGCCAGGACGAACTCCTATTCCGGCGACAGTTCACCACCGCATCGAAACGCCGCGGCGCACGACACTCTCATCCGGAGGCGCGACGGTCGAAATGGTGGAACATATTCTTGCAGCACTAGCGGGGCTCCGTATCGACAATTGCGAAGTTCATGCAAACGCCGCCGAAATGCCAGGATGCGATGGCTCCAGCCTCACGTTTGTTGAAGCGTTGCAGCGGGCCGGCATTGTCGAGCAAGACGCGCCGCGTACGCACCTGGTTGTGACCGAAACGATGCGAGTGGGCGACGAGGAATGTTGGGTCGAAGCCAGTCCGGCAGCCCGGTGCGAGTTGTCGCTCCGGTATCGCCTTGACTACGGCGCCGACAACGCCATCGGCCGGGAAACACTTCAACTCACGGTGACGCCAGCATCGTTTACGCGAGAACTCGCGTCCGCGCGAACATTTCTGCTGAAAAGTGAAGCGGAATGGCTGCGTTCCCAAGGCCTGGGCACACGCGCTACGTATCGTGACTTACTCGTTTTTGACGACGAGGGCCCAATCGACAACGAACTTCGTTTTGAGAACGAATGTGTGCGGCACAAAACACTGGATTTGGTTGGCGACCTGGCGCTCGCAGGTTGTGATCTGATTGGGCGAATCACAGCGCATCGCACAGGACACCGCCAGAATGCCGAACTCGTACGAGCACTCCTGCGAGAAGGGCAGAAAATCGACCGGCGACGAAGCGCCTAGCGCCGCACGGCGCTGGCGTTTCTGAAGACGTTGTGACGTCGGTGAGCCGGACCGGAGAAGTACTTAGGCAAGGTACGCCTTTCATGGCTGTGCAAATCGCAGAGAGCGCGTGCGTTCACCCGAGCGCCGAGTTAGCCGATGACGTCGAGATTGGCCCATTCTGTCGCATTGGACCTGATGTCCAGATCGGTCGAGGGACGAAACTTGAAAGCCATGTCACGATCCTTGGTCGCGTTGTCTTGGGCGAATTCAACCGCATCTACCCTGGCGCCGTGATTGGCGCTGAACCACAAAACCTAAATGATCGAGGTAGTGAAGCTCGCGTTTCCCTTGGCAGCCATAACGTTATCCGCGAGTGTGTAACGATCAACCGTGGCGCGGAAAATGGTGAAAGCCTCACATCGATCGGCGAAAGCAATTACCTCATGGCGTGTTGCCACGTGGCGCACGACTGCAGAATTGGCGACCACGTGATTATCGCCAACGGCGCGTTGCTCGGTGGTCATGTGCACGTTGACGACCATGCCACGCTTTCCGGCGGAGTCGCCGTTCATCATTTCGCAACGATCGGACGGTACAGTTTTGTCGCAGGCATTAGCCGAGTGGTGAATGATGTCCCTCCTTACTTGCTCGTGGAAGGCGTTCCCGCACGACCGCGTTGTATTAACAAAGTAGCTTTGGAACGAAACGATTTCCCGCGCGATGTGATTGCTGGACTCCACGCAGCGTACAAGCTGATATACGTCTCGAAACTAAGCGTAGATCGCTCCCGGGAATTGCTGCGAGATGCCCATCAACTTTTTCCGGCGGTGAATCACTTACTCGGGGCGATTCAATTGCTTCAAGAGGGACGCCAAGGGCGTTCTCGCGAACGGAGGAGGGCGGCATGAGTCGCTTGCGTATTGCGGTCATTGGGGCAGGTCATTTGGGACGCATTCATGCGCGCCTGCTTGCTTCGCTCGACACCGTAGAACTAACCGCCGTGGTTGATCCGGTGCTGCGGAACGCCCAACAAGCGACGTCCGAGTTTGGCGGTCAGGCTTTCGCGGACCATCGCGAAGTTTCAAGCGTTGCGGATGCAGCGGTGATTGCGACGCCAACAATCACCCACCATGCCGTTGCGCTGGACTTGCTTCGAGACGGGTTACATCTCTTTGTCGAAAAACCTTTAACTTCAGATCTGGCTCAGGCTCGTGAACTTGTGGCCGCTGCAGAGGCGCGAGGACTATCGCTGCAAGTTGGACACGTGGAACGATTTAATCCAGCATTTCGCGCCGCCGCGCCCTATTTGGAGTATCCGCAGTACATCAGCGCGGAACGCACAAGCGGTTACACGTTTCGATCAACCGACATCGGCGTCGTGCACGATCTGATGATTCATGACATCGACCTGGCGTTGGCCGTGGCGCAAAGCGATGTGGAGCGAGTGGACGCCTTAGGCGTTTCTGTATTAGGCAAGCATGAAGACATCGCCCAGGCGCGATTGACGTTCGCCAATGGGTGTGTCGCCGACTTGACCGCTTCGCGGGTTAGTTACACGTCCGGAAGGCGCATGCAGGTATTTTCGGCAGCCGGTTTTGCTTCGCTGGATTTCTCAGCGCCGTCGGCCCGAATTGTTCGCCCAAGCGAGGCGATTGTACAGGGAGAAATCGATATTGACCGACTCACTCCCGAACATAAGCAATTTATTCGCGAGAATCTATTTACAGAATACCTTCATTCGGAAGATCTTGAGTTGGTGCATTCCAATGCGATCTTGGACGAGTTGCGCGACTTCGCGGCAAGTATTACATGGAATTGCCGACCGCAAGTTGACGGCCGCCAAGGGTTGCATGCTGTGGAGATTGCTGAAAAGATTCTAACTGCGATCGCTGAACACCGTTGGAATACAGATCTTCGAAATCGATTTGGGGCGTTCATCCAACCGAAAACCAACATTTCCCCGAATGTTGCGAACCCGTCGCGCCGTCGCGCCGCTTAGATAATGGCTTTGAATCTCGCGATCTACAAGTGAAAACGTGGTCGTTGACTGTCTCGGACCGCGTCGTTGGCAATCCAAACCTCGGCGCCACTTCGTTATAAGGGCGCCGGCAAGTCACGACGGTTAAAAATCACGCCAGCCGCAATCAACCCTATTAGCCCAATGCAGAACAAGAGGGTATTGTGCGCGAGCGGTCCCCAACTCAAAAACTGCCCATCCGCATCGGCCAGAACGAATGCCCAACCGCGACCGGATTCTTGAGCCTCATAGCTGACCCACTTCAGGGGTTCATACGGAGTGAAAAAGGTGAATCGTTTGAGCCAGGCCAGCGACTCGTCAGCGGCCCCAAAACCTTTCATCATAAACTGCACGACGAGGATGCCAGTAGAGATGCCAACGGTGCGCCAACGATAACGATCCCAAGCGGAAACCAGAGTGACTACTCCCGTCATGCAGAAGCCAAGCGCAAACAGGTTAAACGCCGCCGGCGCGATGTCGCTTGCGGCAACCTGCGTTGACATAGGAACACGCAATGACGGCCGCTCGCCCAGGGGGTTGGGAACCTCGAACCCCAGAAATGGCAACCGGATTGTTGGAGCCGCCCCTTTGATCTCAACGGTATTCACCTCAATTCCTATCCACACGCCCAGCCATGATACGAGCGCGAGTAAGGCGACTCCGATCGTCGTAACAGTGACTTGCGCCATAAACGCCTGACGCCGGCTTATGGGCTGCGCCAGCAACATCTCCATCGTTCCTCGACTGATTTCCCCGCTGACCGTCGCCGATCCACGCGCCACGGCCCAGATCGCAATGACGACAAGGACTAAAGGCTCCACATAGGTCATGCCAACCCGAGCGGCGTAGGTCAACATCTCAGCCAGCGAGATGGTGAAGAATTGCTGGTAATCTTCCCAGACTTGTTCAAGGATTGCCTGGAATCGGCTGGTGTCGAAAAATGTAACAATCCACACTCGAATCCAACAAAAGGAAAACAGCAATACCGCAAGAGCGAGCCACAGCCACTGAGCTTCGGTGATGCACTTGCGCCACAAAACGCGATTCATTAACGACTTCTCCCGTTAAACGGACGACGCAATCTTGAATTTACCGAGCACAAGTCGTCGAGCACAGGCAAGATTCGCGCGATATCACCCCTACAACCGTTAAAAACCGTCCCAACGCGCACGACTTATCCGATTCTGCGTGCAAGATTTCTGTCCCTTCGAGTTTCACGCCCGTGCGGACCGACAATGGTCCGTGAGCGACGATTTTGGGCGACCGGCATGGATTATCGCCGTTTCGCACGCGGGCTGAGTTATCGCCAGAAGGGATTCGCTATGATCCGCATTGCGATGGGAGTCTTCGTTTGGGCGTGCTTGGGCGCGCCATCCTACACCTTCTCGCAATCAGCCAATTCGCCCGTCAGCCCTGAAATTGCCGGCGCTGCTGACCTTAACAACTACAGCTTGACGATAAATTCAACCGAGTTTCATACCCCCCAAGAACTCATCGAGTTTGATAAGGGGTTGGCCGTGGAGCCCGCAACCGACGTGACCTTAAACGCCGCTTGCGGCGCATGCGACAATTGTGTCCGTTGCGATTGTTGCAAAAAGCAGAAACCTAGTTGCGCTTGTCAAAAAGCAAAAGACAAAGCCGACGAGCTGGATGCGAAAGTGTCCGGCGCGCACAAAGGCTTGTTTTACAATAATGATTTCAGCTACCTTGATGATCCGCAGTACGATGATTGGATGCCAGGCGACGCGTTCAAACGCATGAACCTAAGCTGCCTCGCCACGATCGACGTTGGCGGTCAGTACCGCATGCGGCATCATAGCGAGCGAAACATTCGCGGACTTGGCTTGACGGGTGTTGATGACGACTTTTTACTTCATCGTACTCGACTCTACGGTAATGCGGAGGTAGGCGATTACTTCCGTTTCTATGGTGAAATGATCGACGCCGAGAGCAATTACGAGAACTTTGCGCCGCGCGCAATCGAAGTCAATCGATCGGACGTGCAGAACCTGTTTGTCGATGCTCGTTTGTTTGAAAACGAAAGTGGTTCGCTGTCAGCAAGGGTCGGACGTCAAGAGTTGCTTTATGGCGAGCAGCGCACAATATCGCCGCTTGACTGGGCGAATACACGTAGGACGTTTGAAGGCGCCAAACTGTTTTGGGTCGGCGAAGATTGGAACATTGATGCATTTTACACTCGGCCGGTAATCACCGATCCGCATAATTTCGATAGTCCGGACTACAGTCAAGAATTCATGGGCGTGTACGCCACCCTGAAAGCGGTAGAAGACCAAACCGTCGACTTCTACTACATCGGATACAACACTCCGGCATTCAAATTCGACACTTGGGGCACTCGCTACTTCGCCACGCGTGATCAATGGATGTTTGAAGTGGAGGGCGCCGCGCAAACGGGCGATTTCTCAGGCCTTGACCACTTGACCGGAGCAACGACGATTGGAGTTGGGCGAAAACTTGATGACGGTTTTGATTGGAGCCCGGTTTTGTGGGCCTACTACGATTACGCTGGCGGCGATAACACCTTAGGGAACGGATACCATCACTTATTCCCGCTGTCGCATCGTTATCTGGGATTCATGGATCTATTTGGCCGCCGAAATATCGAATCGTTTAACGCTCAACTCACGTTGCAACCGCATGAACGGGTTAAGTTGCTGGCGTGGTACCATTACCTCTGGCTCGAAAATCGCAATGATACGCCTTACAACGTTAATATGACGGCGTTCAACCCTGCCAATACGCCGGCCGACTCCGAGCTTGGTCATGAAATTGATCTACTTATGACCTTAACGCTTCATCCTCGCGCTAACTTACAGGTCGGTTATTCCCATTTCTTCGCAGGCGAATACTACGAGTTAACCCCAGGCGTTCCCCATCGCGGCGACGCCGACTTCTGGTACACACAGGCCGAGTTCAATTTTTAGGATGGCAAGGCGAAGATGAGTTAGTGACGATGGCGAAGGTGGTGCACAAGAGCTCACGCGTGAACTAAGACTCGTCGCGCTTTACAGCGCCGTCAGCGTCACCTCGACAAAACGCCCCAACGACTTCATCGTCATCGCGGAGCATAACGACGGTTACATCAAGGGCGCCGAAGTCGCGGCAAGTGTTATCCGACGCTTGTCCGGACAGACCATAGACAGGATACAGCGCCTGTTACGCAGCGAATTCGACACGACGCGGCGAAAGCTGCTCCTTGAGCCGATCAACAATATTGCTATGCATCTGACTCACCCTGCTTTCGCTTAGGCCCAAGGTGTGGCCAATTTCCTTCATCGTCATCTCTTCGTAGTAGTACAGTAGCAGGATTAATCGCTCAGCGCGGTTAAGGCCTTTGGTCACAAGGCGCATTAAATCTCGCTTTTGAAGCCTGCGGGTCGGATCGATGCTCTTGCGATCTTCGAGTATTTCAATTTCGGTTTGCTCTTTGGCTCCATCATCATCGCGCCGCGCCTTATGCAGACTAATCTGAATCGCCACGTTGGCCTCAAGGGCCATGCGCTCAACTTCGGCAACCGAAACATTCAGGCAGTTAGCAATTTCCGTTTCGGTAGGACGGCGCCCTAAACTCGCTTCCAATTCCTTGCGAGCCCCGTGGAACCGCGCGGCTTGGGAGCGAACCATGCGAGGCGCCCAGTCCATCGATCGAAGTTCGTCTAACATTGCGCCGCGAATGCGCGGCACGCAGAACGTTTCAAACTTCACACCGCGTTGCAGATCGAATGACTCGATCGCGCTAATCAACCCGAACGTGCCGGCCGAAATTAAGTCATCTAACTCGACGGCGTCCGGCAGTCGGGCCCACACTCGCTCCGCATTGAACCGGACCAAAGGAAGATACGTTTCCACGAGCCGATTTCGCAAATCACGTTGCGACGGATCGGATTTGTAGGCTTGCCAAACTTGATCGACATCGCATTGCCCCGTAAACGTTGCCGTCATTCCGACCTCCCTGATCGATCGTGGTTGCCCTCTGCCCGTTGATACGCCTCAATTTCGATTCTTAGGTCTTGTTGCACTGACTCGGCCACTACAGCGTCGGCGACCTTCCCGACAATTGCCCCAACAACCGCAAAAACCGTTAATGCCCCACAAGCGTATGGCAACGCCGTAGAAACGCCCTGCCTATCGAACGTACTTCTGGCGATGACCATTGCAAATGCGACAAACCCCAATACACCTGCATAAACTCGGCTCATCTCCACTCTCCTGAACGAGGCGCCGGCCGTCGGGCCAACCAATGTTGGCAATCACTGCAGGTATCGTTCGGGAGGTATCGAAGGATTAAAACGATTCCAAGGTTTTTTGTTAAACGAAGCGTCTTACTTCATAACTTTGTAGGTTATACAACCGCTACGTCATCTTGAGTGTTCCTGAAACGTACGCTGTTTTGACACCAATTGGTTCAGCGGTATATTCGCGCCAGTGAACCGGCTCGGTACGTTCGCATGACACGATGCCGTAACCTCAACCTCTCGTCGCACAAAATACCGAGTCAAAAACCCTCGCCGCACTTCTCTTGTATGCAGTACGGCGGCGTTTGGGCCCAGGTCATGTCGAACGCGCTCAATCGCCTCCTGGATGGTACGCGCTCGGTAGCTCTTCAAGTGCATAGGCTCAAGAGGATTTCGTTAAAAGTGATGATCAAAAGCGACAGTGTCTGCATTGTTTCGATTAACGCATTACCCGTCGGAAACAACTCCCACTGACTCAATCGCGGTATCTCGCGTGATTTCGTTGTAGCTAAGAACGACTAACCTCGGCAGCGAGGCCGTCGTCAAGTGCCGGACGCCGGCCCGAATTTGCGGACTAACGAGTAATACGGGTCTCCGGCCAGCTTGAGTCAGTTTGGACGCCTCCACTGCAATGCGCTGACAGGTTTTTTCGATCGCTTTGGGCGACATTCGCACAAGAAGTCCACGCTCCTTGTCAATTCCGGCTGCAATGCGATCTTCCATCGCAGGATCCATCGTGATTACGTGCAACCGATTATCTCCATCACGCCAGCGCGTGCAGATGGTCCTGGCAAGCCTTGCGCGAACATACTCGGTAAGCCATACGGGGTCTTTGATCCGCGGCGCGTAGTCGCCTAAGGTCTCGAGAATTGTCGCCAGGTTGCGGATAGGAACTTCCTCGCGCAGAAGCATTTGGAGAACTTGTTGCACTTCAGCGAGTTTAAGCGGATCAGGAATTAATTCGGTAACCACCGCTGGTGAAGTTTTCTTTAGCTCGTCGACTAGGTGTTGGGCTGCATCGCGAGTAAATAGTTCATCGGCGTGGCGCTTGGCGACGTTTTCCAGGTGAGTGGCCAGTACGGCGGCCGGTTCCACGGGAGTATATCCAAACATCGCGGCCTGATCTTTGGCGCTTGGTTCAATCCATACGGCGGGTTGATCGAACACAGGATCTTTCGTCGGAATTCCGGGGATGCGTTCCTGCGCCATCCCAGACGCCATGGCCAGAATCAGATCAGGGCGGACCTCGCCTTCAGCGACGGGGTTGTTCGCGATCTTAATTCGATACTGGTTTTCACCCAGTCGCAAATTGTCTCGAATGCGCACTTTAGGCAGTACGATCCCCATCTCGCTTGCGATGTTCCGTCGTACGCCGGTAATTCTGGAGAGCAGATCACCGCCACGGCTTGGATCCGCCAGGGGAATCAATCCAACACCTATCTCCAACTCCATCGGATCAACCGCTAGGTAATCCTCGATTCGCTCCTCAGGACGCGCAGCTTTGGACTGCTGCTCTGCCTCTTGCGCGGCTTGTTGGGTATTTCGTGAGCGAGTTTGTCGCTTGAGCATCACCGCGAGGCCGATGCACCCCGTGCCGATCATCAGCAAGGGAACGGTGGGCAAGTGAGTAAATACAAGTAACCCAACAAATCCTCCTGCCACAATCAGCGCCTCGGGACGCGAGAAAAGCTGCTGTAAAAACTCAACAGGTAAATCCACCTTTTGCGTACTGCGCGTGGTCAAAAGCGCAGCGGCAACGGATGTAAAAAAGGCTGGAATTTGCGTGACGAGTCCGTCGCCAATCGTGAGTTTGGTAAACAGCTCCGCCGCTTCCGTGAATGTCTTGTCCATTTGGACAACACCGATGATGAAACCACCTATGACGTTAATAAGTGTGATCAGAATTCCCGCTACGGCGTCGCCTCGCACAAACTTGCTGGCGCCATCCATGGCTCCATAGAAATCCGCTTGGCGAGTAATTTCTTCGCGACGACGTTGCGCTTCTTTTTCGTCGATAATGCCTGCGTTCAAGTCCGCGTCAATCGCCATTTGGCGCCCTGGCATTCCATCCAGAGCAAAACGCGCCGCAACCTCACTAATTCGCGTAGCGCCCTTCGTAATGACGACAAACTGAATCACAACGATGATGACAAAAATAATCACACCGACGACCAAACGATCGCCCGCTACGAATTCGCCAAAGCTCTTGATCACTCCGCCTGCTGCGTACATGCCGTCAAACTCAGCTCGGGTGAGAATAAGACGCGTTGACGCGACATTTAACACAAGACGGCCCAACGTAACCGCGAGAAGCAAGGTGGGAAACACGCTAAACTCTAACGGCTGCTTTACATATACGGTGGTTAATACAACGATCACGGCCACCGTGATGTTCGCTGCCAGAAACAAATCCAACAGCAACGGGGGCATAGGCACAAGAATCACCAGAATACTGGCGATCATGCCCACGGGAACGATGAATTCGCGCGCTTGTAGCATCCGCGACATATCGCGATGATCCGCCTGCCATTTGAAAACGAAAACAGCCCCAAACAAAACGGCGAGACTTGCCGTCGAAGAGCGGCGGGAGAGTACCCCAACGGGCTTGATTCGTCCAGAGGGATTCATGCTCTGGATGGAAGGTTTTACAACCGCATGGAAATATTTGCAAAGTCCGCGGAAACTAGCCTGGTTGTATCACAGGGACACGTACCGACCGTCCGCGGCATGGGTGAATTCGTTCTCCAAACCGTTGCGGCAAGCATGCGTAAGACGTTCGAACGCAATGATTTGTCGGCGATCACACGTAGTCGTAAACAGGTCAACGTGGTTGCTTGGCGCTTCGCGGTTTTTCAATAATCTGAACCATTCCTGCATCAATGTACTGACCGCCACCGGTTTGTTTGCAGTGAATGGCGATAACGTTTTCGCCAGCTTTGAGCAGTTGGCGCGCCTTTTCATCAAGTTCCTCGTTCTCGTAATCGACCGTATAACCTTCCAGTGTTATGACGTGCCGGCCATTGATATAGACCTTTGCATCTTCATCATGATGGATCCTGAGGTGCGCGCCGGGAAGCATCTCAGGAGACAGTTCCACGGTGCGGCGGAGCCAAATATCCGTCGATTTCCAAGGCGTACGTACGACCGAACCAGGAGTACTGCGCTCACCAAATCCGCCTTGGCTTTCGGTCCACGCTGAATCATCGAAGGTCGGCTCCATCCAATTGTTTTCCGGTTCGCGAAGAGTAAATCTCCAGACCTGACCGTTCTTTTCGCTCGTGGGGACAACCGATTTGATCTCAACCAGAGGCGCGGGTTCATGCAGGCGCGCGTGCAATTCCGCCATTTTTTCCACATCGAATTTGATTTCACGCCGATCGTACGTCATCAGTCCATTGACTTCGCCCTCCACATCCGTGGTTTGCGTGTAGATTGCCGCTGCTAGGCCTTGCCCAATCAAAGGGTGAAGATTTCGTATCAAACGACGATATTGAAGCTCCAATTCGTCGCGTGTTTTATAGGTGCGATAGCCCCAATTGCGGTTGTCCTGCCAAAGGTGGCCTTCGAGCGGAAGTCCCAAACCGCCGAACTCACCTAAGACTACAGCTCGATGCTCTTCAGGTTCTGGCATCGCGGGCCCAGGATATCGATGAATATCATGCATATCGCCGACGCCTCGATCAGACCATCCGCTCGGACCATCAACCAAACGCGTTGGATCATACTCTTTCGTCCAAGCCAAGATCTCAGCGGTTTGGAATTGCCCCCAGCCTTCGTTGAACGGAACCCATGCAATAATACAGGGATGATTTCGCCGATCATCGATGATGGATCGCCACTCGCGTCGAAAATTCGTTATGGACTCTTGCGACCGAACGATGTCAGGATCGTTGGGCCCGATGTGCCGGTCGCCATTGGGCATATCTTGCCACACAAGCATGCCCAATTGATCGCAATGGTAGTACCAGCGGTCTGGCTCAACCTTAACATGCTTACGAATTGTGTTAAAACCTAGTTTCTTCGTCATTTCGATATCGAAGCGTAAAGCTCTATCGGTCGGCGCCGTATAAAGGCCGTCGGGCCACCAGCCTTGATCAAGCGTGCCCAACTGAAACAATGGTTTTCCGTTGAGCATCAATCGCACGAGGCCGTCTTGGTCTTTGCCAAGTGAAGTCTCTCGCATGGCGAAGTAGCCGTCCACTTGATCAATCGTAGGGCCCAACTCCTTAGCGTCATGCATTGCATGCACGGCAATCTCACACTCATACAAATACGGTGAATCAGGCGACCAATGTCGGACCTTCGATCTGTCGGGAAAGTTCACAACAAGAGGCCGACCAGACACACCAACGGTGTCGATGTATTCCGGTTCCTGCCGGTCGTCTGACTGCGGCACGCGAACTCGCACGCGAACCTTGGTTGGCGTCGCGTTCGTTGGAGGACTAGTCACGTTGATGGAAAACGTTGCACGCCCATTTTCGATGTCGGGCGTAACGGCATACGACGTAATATGCGTTGCAGGCGCCGATTCGAGCCAGACGGTCTGCCAAATCCCCGTAACCGAGGTGTACCAAATGCCGTGCGGATTGACGACCTGCTTGCCGCGGGGTTGATAACCTTGGTCCGTGGGATCCCAGACAGAGACGATCAACTCTTGAGGGCCCTCACTTCTCAATTGCTCTGTGATATCGAGAGTGAACGAATCGTAACCCCCTTGATGGCTTCCAACGTTCGCACCATTGACGAATACATCACATTGCCAATCGACAGCGCCGAAGTGCAACAGTACACGATCCCCATTTTGTGGTTTCTTCGCGTCGATAGTCCGGCGATACCAAAGCTGCTGTTCGCTTCCTACGGTTCGCTTAACTCCCGACAGAGCAGACTCGACCGGAAATGGCACAAGAATCTTGCCGTCCCAGGAACTTGGGGCGCTCGCATCACGCGGCAGGATGGCAAAGTCCCAAAGACCATTTAGATTGCTCCACTCCGGACGAACCATTTGCGGACGAGGATACTCGCTAAGTACGTTTTCGGGATGTACTTTGTCTGTCCACGGCGTCGTCAAAGGACCATCCGCGGGCTTCCAGTTTTCGTTCGCCCATGCGGGAGCGCATAAGACCAATAACACAAGTTGGATCGTGAATCGCATGGCGCGCCTCGTGATTAGGAAATCATGTTGGGACATGCATTATAGCTTTGTCTTCGCGCGCGATAGTAGTGGCGCGCCGAACATGCCCAGCTGAATATCCTTAAATGCCTCAAGAAAAAGAAACCGTCCGCGTTCACCTCCGCACACTCGCCATGACTAGCGGTACGTAGTGCGGACTAAACACGGACGGCTTCTGCTCCGACCCTCGCAATCTATGAATTGTTCGTTACGGTTGCGCCGGTTCAGGAAGGAGTTCACCGCTTGGCGCGGGGATCGTTTCGCCAGGAATTGCCAATTGCGGCCCAATCATCGCTCCATCGCCTGGCATGAATACGGGATACTCGGCGCCGCCAAAATTCGCGCCATCGCCATAAATCATTCCTTCGCTGCAATTCATTCCATCATCGCAAACAAGCGCATCATCGTATGAGGGCGAACAAACGCCCCAACTGCGATTGCATCGCCAGTTCTCGAGGACGCCGCATCCAGACGACGCAACGAGTGTTGCCATCGAAACTGCCAGTAGCCTCTTCATAAACAATACGTCTCCTATCGAAGAAACGGGGAGGATCACCGGCTATGGGTCAAGCAACTCTACGCCACACCGCACGTCGTGCAACCGCCACATGTCGTTTTTTTTCGCCAACCATGTTGTTTTTCCGCAACGCGCGCCTCAAAACAGATGCTATTTTTTAACATCGTGGTGAATCGACATTCCTCAGCGAGATTACGTTCATGAAGAACTTTTGCTACATCTCGCAATGGGTATTAAAGGCCGTGTTGGTTCTGGCGGGGTTTCCCGCTCAGGCGAGCTCCGTCGCCTCAACGCAACAAGCGTGCATCGATGAATTTTGGGTTATCAGTACGCGACATATCGATGAAGTACCGTGCTATGCTCTGCCATCGCATTTGGAAATACATCAATTAGATTGCGGCAAATGGCGACGGAGAAGTACGGAAGAGTTCTCCGCAAGTCACACTTACCCTTTTGCAACTATCTTCTATGTCCATGGCAATCGCTATACAGCCCAGGACGCCGTCGAGCGCGGATGGATGATCTATCGAACTTTATGCTCGGGCAACCAGCCGCGACTTCCATTTCGGTTTGTTCTTTGGTCATGGCCAAGCGACCGCATTCCTGGCGCTCTTGAGGATGTACGTGTCAAAGCCGAACGAACCGACCTTGAGGGACTTTATCTGGGAACCGTGGTGTCGCGAATGCCGCCTGACGCATTAGTAAGTTTCCATGGTTACAGCTTTGGAACTCGCGTCATATCAGGCGCGCTCCATTTGATGGCGGGCGGAACGTTGGAAGGCCGCCGCCTCGCTCCAGAATTCCTCGCCCCTCGCACGCCGGCACGCGCAGCGCTGCTGGCGCCCGCCTTCCAAAATACATGGCTCTTACCAGGCGCACTGCATGCGTTAGCTTTAACGCAAGTTGAAAGAATGTTTGTACTATACAACCCGCTTGATCCGGTCTTGCGGCGTTATCGGCTGATCTCGCCGACCTCGGATCCCCAAGCGCTTGGCGCCACCGGCCTGATGGGGCTTGAACGACTGGGGCCTCTTGCAGAGCGTGTTCATCAATACGACGTCAGCGCAGAGGCAGGACGCACGCATGATGAGCGTCGCTACCTGAACTCGTCCTATTTTCCGCAATTGCGCGACTATCTCTTGTGGCGATCGAACCCGTAGTCAACACGACGCGGCAGGCCGACCCACTTGGCCCCAATCGCGAGGTGTGGCAAACTGAATCTGCGATTGAATAATTGATGCATGCCCTAACCGACGCTTGCCAATGGCTGAACCGTTTGCCTTCCTTAATGGGTGTTTTATCCCGGCGTCGGAAATGCGGATACACGTGGGCGATATCGGTTTCGTGCAAGGCGCGACCGTAGCTGAGCAGATGCGCACCTTCCATGGCGTCCTATTCCGCCTGGAGCAGCATCTTGAACGGTTAAATCGTTCGTTGGAAATTGTGGGCGTCGATCCCCACATGAGTCCGAAGCAACTCGCGGCAATTGCCAGGCGATTGGCGTCCGAAAATCACGCGTTGTTGGCCGATGGCGACGATCTGGCGCTGGCGATCTTTGTCACGCCTGGCATCTATCCGAATTATGATCCGGAAGGAAAAGCTGGGCCGACCGTCGGGATGCACACGAACCCGCTTCCTTATCGCCTATGGAGCCAATATTACGAACGCGGGCAACGGTTAGTTATAACCGATGTTGAACAGGTCTCATCGCGTTGTTGGCCTACGGAATTAAAATGCCGCAGCCGCATGCATTATTTCCTGGCAGACCGGCATGCGCAACAGATCGATCCAGGCTCTCGAGCGTTGTTGTTGGATCATGAAGGCCGCGTGGCTGAGGCCTCGACGGCAAACATCCTGATATACCGTCGAGAGGAAGGCCTGATTTCGCCGCCTAAGGAAAAGATTCTTCCTGGCGTAAGCATGTCAGTTGTCGAAGAGCTTGCCAAACAACTTGCAATTCCTTTTCGCCATTACGAGCTTTCGCCGGAAGACGTCGCCGCAGCCGACGAGGTGTTGCTCACAAGCACTTCCCCATGCGTTCTTCCCGTCACGGCGCTTAACGCG
Organism: Planctomycetota bacterium; assembly: GCA_963204915.1. Taxonomy (GTDB): domain Bacteria; phylum Planctomycetota; class Planctomycetia; order Pirellulales; family Pirellulaceae; genus JAHWKS01. The sequence goes on from CAUJHS010000090.1 coordinate 59,568, forward strand.
AAGCCAATTGGCGCCGGAAAACCCGGTGAAATTTTTCGTCGTTTGATTGACGCCTGGGGCGTGCGAGTTGGCATAGATATTCTGGGACAAGCTCGACGCTTTGCGCTGCGAACGAGTTAATCCAAGACAAAGAAACGTTTTCCGTACGTTAAGAACAACGTTTTATGGTTAACGTCACGGTTCGCATTACTTAGCGCGAGGATGCGCTTTTTCGTACGCTTCGCGAAGTCCAGCGGTGCTGACATGTGTATAAATTTGTGTTGTCGTCAGGCTCTTGTGGCCAAGTAGTTCTTGAACACTTCGAATGTCGGCCCCACGATCGAGTAAGTGAGTGGCGAAGCTGTGCCGCAAAGTGTGGGGGGTGGTACGGTCGTCTAACCCCGTCGCCTGGAGATACTTTTCGAGCATTCGCCCCACGCTGCGCGTGGTAAGGCGTCTTCCAAAGCGATTGACAAAGACGGGTGTCGCGGTACCTTTCGGTTCGCGGGGTGAAACGACTCGGGCTTTCAGCCATTCATGCAGAGCGGCCTGCGCAAATGATCCAATCGGTGCAAGGCGTTCGCGGCGTCCCTTTCCCCGGATTCTGGCAATACCGTTATCCCAGTCGAGGTCTCCGTCATTGAGACCAACAGTTTCGCTAACGCGCAGCCCAGCAGAGTACATTGTTTCGAGGATCGCGCGATCTCGCAAACCTTGTGGGTCGCGCCGGAGTGGCGCATCGAGCAATCGACCTATCTCGTCCGTGGTCAAAAAATGAGGAAGCTTGCGATTGCGTCGAGGTGTTCGTAAAGGTTTGGCTGGATTGGCCTCGACCAGCCCTTCCCGTTGAGCAAATCGAAAGAAGCTTCGCATAGACGCCATGCGTCGCGAAACGCTAGATTTAGCGTATCCCGCCTCATGCAAAGCCGCGACGTAACCTCGTAAATCAAGCGGCGTCAATTCTTCGGGCGAAGGCAAGCGGCCGTAGGCAGCGCTCAGATACTGCGTGAGAGCGGTTAAATCCTCCCGGTAGGATTTTACCGTCAATTCCGCCGCATTTTTCTCTAACGCCAAGTGCCGCAGGAATCTCGCTACCGAAGATTGCATGGCCTTTTTCCATCGCCGTTCGTGTTCAATAGTCCAAATCGTCGTGAGGTTGGGGGAGCGAGAACCGTTGACCTGTCTGTTCAGAGCGCCGAGCTGTTTGCCGAACCTTTTGGCTAAGCACTGCGGCGTCGTACCATGAAAAACTAAGCTCGGGGTTCGAAGCAAATCGTCCCAGGGCGCGCAAGGTCTCTGACCGATTGGCGTCGTCAAAAAGAAACACGTATCGCTCGTCGCCTTTTACCAGCGCCAAGACGTTTAAGTCCCGTGTCACGACAATTCTCCAGCGTTAGCAAGAATGCGGGTAGGAGGGACGCAGCCGTCAGCGTTTAAGACGAGGCCGCAAACTCGAATGTATGGAGCCGTGGCCAAAATTCGAGGCTACCGCTCATATCGGCCGATCGGCCAGCGCCACACTACTGCCGTTTCGCCAGCGCCACCTCGCGCCGCAAGCATTTCGGAAATGTGCAGGTAGCAGCAAAAGGAGATAAAGTCGTCGCTGCGCTGGAGATACGCTTGCCAACCACCGAAACGCGCATCATCTTGCAAATAAAAGTACTGCGATAACGCTTCCGTGAAATTTGCGTCATTACCGTTGTATTGTCTCACTTGGGAGATCACGGGGTCGTCTTGCGGACAACAGGGCGGCGGGTAACTCGTCGGCGGAGGAGGTACGAATCCGGCCGGATCGGGCCAGTTCGTCGGAAGATTGGAGTTCCCCAAACCACCCTCAAATTGAATTGCAGATCCAAGGGAGAACGACGAACCCACTCCCATATCAACGTCATTTTGATCACGCTGAACCCCAATTTCAGTAACTCGATCGTCGACCGGATTTCTCGGTGTCTGTGTTTTGAGTTGTTCGCGCGCAAGCGCAAACTCCGCCTCATGGACCAAGGGGCCAGGAATAAACTCCTCTTCTGGTGTGCCCCAGGGTAATCCGTACCCCGGCGGTATGGGATGGAAACATGGATTTACCGCATACCAATCTACGGCTAAACCCATCCTAGGCGGGTAATAAGGCGAAAAGTCGGTGACCGAACCAACAACGACTGCGTCGACATTGAGCAACCGCCCAAGACGACGTAGTTCAGCGCGATATAACCGTGATGGTCCTTCTAACGCAATGCGATGTTGCACAATGGCTTGTTTGGCGACGCCAAGCGGCACAACCTCGAAACCAGGAATTCGTTGTAATTGAGTGATGTAGTGATTGGCCACCGCATCTCCGTCGACGGTTGGATCTGTGTCACTCTGATTTACGAACGGTAGAACGGCAACAGAGTGCAATTGCGGAAAGGGATTGTGAAGGCGCGGTTGATGGACGACATCCGGAATGGCGGCGCAACCGACGAGAATTGCCGGTATCGATATAAAGAGGTAGGGAACTCGCGCCATACCCTGCCACGACCTGTCAAGACACGCCCCCCTGCGTGTGGCCGCGCATGACGCGGCAGTATCTCTCTTCAATCGGTTGGCAACAGGTGTTACTTGAATCAATTATGACCTTTGTAACGCCTATGGAGCAGCTACGCGCCGCGGAAATGGCTCCATGAGAACCCGCCGCATGTCGTCGACGATATGCGGCGTCGACAACGAATTGGCGCCCAGTACCAAGTGCGCAAAGTTGTCGGCCAATACTTCCTCGGGGTGAATGATGTACCCGGTATTGCGGCCAATCTGATCGAAGTACGAGGGCGATTTTTGCGGGTCGATCAAAATGGCGTTGCCTTCCTGATCCAATGCTGGACGCAATTCGCGATGGTTGGTCTCCAGTTGTAGTAACCGAAATTGCATATATTGAAAGAAGGTTCGATCCGAAGCGGGGTCAAACGAGTCGCTCAAGGAAAAGAGAATGGGGGTTGCGGGTATGACGCCGTCCTGCGTGCGCAATTCAATGAAGTAATCCAGATGAGGTGCGTCGGGGTTCGTAATCTTACGATCGCGCAATGACGCGGGTAGGTCGATCTCCGTGCAAGGTCGAAAGCCTACAACGGCATACAGCTGTTTTTGCCGTTCTAAATTATGACGACTTAGTATGTGAAACAATTCGTGCGCCAACAACCTTTCGAGAAACTCCGCTGAACGAACTGCCATAGGCTCAGGAAGGACAATTGCATTCTGCCTGCAATATGCGGCGCCCGCTTCTTCCTCGCCTGTGGTTTTTATTAGTAATACCGTATCCGGAAACAAGCTTGGATAAGATTCTAAGCGAGTTCGGAGCGAACGAATCGTGGACGAAATGGCTGCGATTTCTTCGGGCGTCCACGCTCTAACTTGTCCTGCAGCCAAACGTGTCAATGCGTCCGCACTGACGTCGCGAGTGGTCTTTAGTCGCGATTGAAGATCAAAACGACTAAGGGATCGCGTGAATGCGTCCTCGCGGCTGAGAACTTGAGCGCCTTCCTCCTGCGTCGCAAAGCGCACAACGCAGTTCTTGTGGAGCGGTTGCTCCGATTGGGCATTAACGAAAGGAGTGAAAACACTTCCTAAAATGACCATGAAAAATGCGTTTCGCATAGGACGTAAAGAAAACCATCTGATATGCGCAGTAATCACTTGAGTTTTTGCTTAACGCGATTAGGCTCGAACAAGAGAGGCTGAAAACTTAATACGGCGACAGCAATAAAATCCGGTTTCTGACAAGAAGACCCGGTGCCGTCTTGCACAGTTTTGAGGTACGCATCAATGAAGTTCGCTCCCGCAGTGCTTTTCAGTTTGTTTTTGTGCTTGGCCAACGTTAGTTTCGCCCGAGCCGACTATCCGTATGCTTGGCCAAATAATCTCGGTCCTACCGCGTTCGGCGTTTCGGGAACGATGTATGGCCTGGGGCTCGTTCCAGTCCCACCTTATTTCGCGTTGCACCCTCCGGTGTATTATAGCGTCCCCGTGCCGCGTACTTATGGATATAGCCCCTTCGCGTACCCTGGATGTGTATCGACTCCGGATGTCGACTTTATGTCGTTTCCCCAGGGCGAAGCCGTCGAACCAACAGGGCCTAAGAGCGAAGAGCTTCCTCCGGCTCAACCAGCTTCAAACGTCGCATCACGTGGACAATGGGTCAACAATCCGTTTCTTGCGAATCCAACCGAGGGGATGATTGCCAACCCGTTTCTCAAGCCCGCCGAGGGTTCAACTCAATTAATCCTCACTTCTCGCTAGAATCATTCAGAACTCCAAGGTCGGTCAACGCAAATCTCAACGTTGGAGTTCATGCTCTAGCATTTCATTGATATGCGAAAGCATGAACTCCAGCGACCAAGTTAGAGCAGGGGCGGAATTGGTGGTCACTCGGCTGCGGTTTGCATCGCTGTTTGACGGGCGGTCATTGACTGTTCTACAAAGGCAATGACGCGGGGAAAAGCATTCAAGAAGTCGTCCTGCTTGTTTGGATCCGAACCGCCGCCGAGCACAATAGCGAACGCTTCGGCGTAGGCTTCTTGCCGGCCTGCGGCATCACCTTGTAAGTAATACCCTAGTTTAGCTCCTTGTTCTTTGGCGATCTCATGAAGATCTCGTTCGTAAGCATTCACAAATGCTGGATGGGACGACTGGAATCGAAGGTTCCCCCCTGCGATGCGGTCAAACGCATGACCGATTTCATGCCGTAAAACGCCCTCGATTCTCTCAGCAATCACCACTTCCCCCTGTCGGTTCCGTCGCTTTTCCGCAATGACGACCATTTGACGCTGAGGAATATTTACGGCGTCTGTGTTTTCCCACGTCATGCCCGTCGGCCAACCCCGCGGACGTTCCCCCATAAGTGTTGGCGCTGCATCAATCACAAACTCGGCGATTTGCAAACGCCAGCCTGCGTTGTGCAATTCTCGCCAAATGGGTTCCGGTATGGTGGCGACGGCTACGTTAACACGACGCCGAAAGTCGTCGCTAACGGGAGAAACTTGATCTGGATGGAGCCTTGTGCTTGAAACGAGACCAGAATCAAGTGATGTCGACAACTCGGCGGCAAAGGGTGAAATGGGCGCAAACACGCACGATGTGGCCATTATGGCTAACGCAAGGCGTTTCGCTTTGTGTTTGACAAACGGTCGTCCCCTGGCAGCCATGCACATCCTTGTGTTCTGCGTGCTATCAACGTCGCAAGCGTCTTGCTTGCGAATTTAGGTAACAGCGCCCCATACCGTTTTTCTAAGAATACGGGGAATAACCAGCGCTACCGGGCTGCGTCAAGTCGAACTTTCCGGGAAAGCAAATCGATAGCCAAAAATGGGAGATTTCAGAAGTCCGCAGTGACAGAATACCAACGCACTACGCACGTTACCGATAAGACCGAAATCCACGTTTAGGATAATTTGCGACGACCGGAGTTCTTCTCCAACAACCGCATTTTACCTACCCCTTGGCGATAACTCGCAATGTGCACGACCTCCGAGCAAAGTCCCTGCTAGAACCGACCGATTCTATCTGTGTCCGAGAGCGTACCTTAGATCCATCTTCGCACCGAACGTGATTGCGCATCTTGCCCGTTCGAAGGTGTTTTTACCCGACACGCCATGACGCAGCATCCCCATCGCGATCTCTCTTTCTTGGAAGAATTGGAGTTGCGTCAAAACGAGGTTTTGGACCAACTTGCGGAGTTGGAACGCCAGGTCGAATGCTTGCTCAACGAATTCGTGCAAACTCGCGGCGATTCCGTAGCCGCGGAAGGGTAGTCGGTAGGCGCCCGCGATTTTGCAGCATGTTACCCAAATATTCGATTTCGCTTTGCGCGATTCCACGCAAGCTTTTCTTCGCGAGACATTTTCGAGAAATCGGGCTTATCGGAAAAACCTGCGCCGGAGATTGATTGTTGGCGTAAGGCATCCTCGATAGCTAGTCCCGCATGTCGCTGAGAGGTTTCGCCGACGTGGGAATTAGGTATTCCAGCCGGCACAGAGAAGGAGTTGCCGCCGTAACTCATGACGTTGGTCTGTAACTGGAGATCGTCTTCTAAACTACGGTGCGGTTTAATTCGAAGTTGCTGCAATACCGCGTGATATGCACGAACCGCTTCTTCAGGCGAAATTACGCCCTCGGTTATCAAACGCAAGAACTTGATAAAACTCAGTTGATGTTCGGCATTGTTGATCTTGCGACCAAACAAGGCCACGCGTGCGCCATACTTTTGTGCCTCGGAGATTAACTTGAACGCGTCGTACGTGGTGCCTGCGCCGCCCCCTAATACCCCGACGACAAGATGCGGATCGTATGCAACCAACTCTTCGATGGCTCGTGGTCCATGGTAGACCATTTTGAGGAATACAGGGCGAGACGCCCGTGGAATCCCGGCAAGTAAACGCGCAACGCAGTCGTTAATGAACGATGGAACCTGTTCCGGAACCAGTCCCTCGGGCGCATTGGGATCGAAAAGTTCTAGAAAGTGTCGGAATCGCTTCTGCTCCGCTTCAAGGCGGAACGTGCGATACTCTTCCAACGCGCGCAAGTCCAATTCAAGGCGATTATTGAATGTGATGCTGTAAAGCCCCAAGTTGACACCTCTGCGACGTTCTTCGTCGGTGCAGTCGTACCGTCCGCATTGAGCGTGGTCGATCGTCGCGGTGCGAAACGGCCGAGATGGTTCCAGGGCATAACGTCCGCCTCTTGCGATCCAGATATCTGTCGTGTCATTAGCGCGCACTGCAGCGGTAACTGGGCTGTTGTCGAACAACCGTTCGCCTTGGACCAGCACCTCCGCGGTCGATGCAGACATGAGCACGATATCAACCGCGGCTTGGTTTGCAACTTGACGGATCTGTTCCCGGTACTCTGAGAGAGTCCGCTGCCTTGTCTCCCCTGCATGAGACTCTGGCGAATAACCAGGCGCTCCAATACCGAACGCCATATCGGCGTCTTTCGCGTCTGCAATGATAAACGCCTTGGCGCCAGCGGGGTCGGCGTGTATCGCTTTTAGCTTGAGATCAAGGGTTTTTTCCATCGTTCTAGTATACCTTGCCGGAGCAACTCTGGCAGTTTACCCACTTCGGGAATTGCTGGAACTTATGTGGAGTTTTCATGGCTCAACGATTTCATCGTCTTGGAATCGCTACTGGCGTCGATTGGGCAACACAGTTTAGAATCGATTCGTCACGCGCCTTCCTTATCTCCCTCCTACCGTCATGATTCATTCCTACCGCCTTACATTCATCATTGTCATCGTCCTTGCATTTTCACTCGGCCAAATGGCTCGTGGGCAAGACCCGTCAGCGCCGAGTGAAATTCGCAACGAGGAGCAATCGACGGAGGTTCTAGCCGGACATTCGTATCACGGAGATGCGTTTAACGAAGGCCCGAGACAAAAAGCGTATCTCATGGAGGGCGTGGGGAGTGTTAACTTTCCAACAACGACGAAGCATCCGGAGGCGCAGAAATTCATCAATCAAGGCGTTGGGCAGTTGCATGGCTTTTGGTACTTCGAAGCCGAACGTTCCTTCCGACAGGCGGCGGCGCTTGATCCCGAGTGCGGGATCGCGTATTGGGGTATGGCCATGGCGAATGTTAATAACGAAGAACGCGCTAAAGCGTTTATTGCGGAGGCAGTGAAACGAAAGGCCGGCATCACGCCGCGTGAAACACGCTACATCGATGCGCTTGACGCGTATTACAAGACGGACGCCAAAAAGAAAAAGGAACGCGCTGAAGCCTATATCAAAGCACTAGAGCAAATCGTTTTCGATCATCCGGAGGACATTGAAGCAAAAGCGTTTCTCGGGTTGCAACTTTGGCAGGGTCGTAGTGTGGGGATTCCCATCGTAAGTCACCTTGCTCTTGAAGCGCTGCTCAAAGACGTGCTGGACGTAACCCCCCTGCACCCCTGCCATCACTATTTGATTCACTTATGGGATTATGAACAAGCAGCCCGAGCCCTTGATTCGGCCGCGAAGTGTGGTCCAGCAGCGCCTGCAATTGCCCATATGTGGCACATGCCTGGTCACATTTATTCGCGATTGAAACGCTACCACGATGCGGCATGGCAACAAGAGGCTTCGGCGCGCGTCGACCACGCCCATATGATGCGTGACCGTGTCTTGCCGGATCAGATCCATAACTTCGCTCATAACAACGAATGGTTAATCCGTAATTTGATCCATCTCGGCCGGATGCATGACGCGATTGACTTAGCGAAAAATATGATTGAGTTGCCGCGTCACCCGAAATACAACACGCTTTCGAAGCGCGGCAGTGCTCAATTCGGCCGGATGCGCTTGTTCGAAGTGTTAAGCGACTTTGAACAATGGGACGAACTAATCGCGCTCACCGACTCGCCCTGTTTGGAAGCCACGGACATTGCAAGTGAGCAAGTCAAACGACTCCGATACCGCGGGCGGGCGTTTTATAGCCGGGGCGATATTGATAACGCCCAGAAGCAAAAGATGGAAGTTGAGTCCTGGCTTCAAAGTCTGCGCGACGAACAAGCCACGGCGGAGCGCCACGCCGAATGGACCGCATTGGAGCAGAATGTCGAGAAGGATGCTTCGGAACGAGAAAAGGCGGTCGCAAAAGCGCGAGAAGACGCACGCAAACCATTCGCCGAGAAAATCCGCGAACTCGAACGCGCATCTTGGGAGCTGCAAGGCCGACAATTGATCGTTGATGGAAAACCTGGCGAAGCTTCGGAGTTGCTCAAAAAATCTGGGGATGTCGACGAATTGTTCCTCACAAACATTACCTTTGAACAAGGAAACACGGATGAAGCCGAAACGAAGGCGCGAAAGTACGTGGATTCACATAAGAACGAGGTTCTGCCATTAGCGCGGTTTGTTGAATTGTTATGGCGAATGGGCAAAGAGAAGGAGTCGGCGGAGTTATTTGATCAGCTTCGAACAATAGGTTGTACGGCTGATATGAACTCGCCTCCTTTGGTGCGGCTGGCGCCAATTGCCCGACATCTAGGATGGCCGGAGGACTGGCGTCACTCACAGACCTTATCGCAAGACCTCGGTTTCCGACCCGAATTGGACACCTTGGGACCATTCCGTTGGCAACCTTCGCCAGCTCCCGATTGGACCTTGAAGGACATGGAAGGCCGCGATGTTTCACTTTCGCAGTTTCGCGGTCGTCATGTCGTTGCGATCTTCTATCTTGGCTTTGGTTGTCTCCATTGCGCCGAACAACTCCGTGCATTCGCACCGAAAGCCGAAGAGTTTTCGAAGATTGGCGTAGAACTTGTCGCGATTAGCAGCGACGACCAGGAAGGCCTATGCCGCTCGGTAGAAAACTACGAGGGGAAAACTTTTCCCTTTCCGCTTTTGGCGAATCCCCAACTTGATGTGTTTCAAGCCTATCGTTGTTATGACGATTTTGAAAGCATGCCACTGCATGGAACTTTCTTGATCGACGGCGATGGACGTGTCCGCTGGCAAGACATCGGTTATGAACCATTTATGGACATCGAATTCTTGCTAAAGGAGTCGCGAAGACTGTTAGTTCAGTAGCCTTGTGGGGAGCGAACGGCCATACCAAGGAATACTTTTAACCATTGAGCAACATGCCGCCCGACAAGGATGAAATGCTCGCGCATGGCGCGACGCCGATGTTCGTGGAAAATCGCTTAACGGGCAGACTTCTGGTCATCGCGGCCGCGGCACTATGGAGCACAAGCGGATTTTTCGCTAAGTCTCCGTTCTTCGAAAGTTGGCCGCTTGAAATCCGTGGACCATTACTGGCGTTCTGGCGCGCGTTATTCGCAACGCTTGTCCTTTTGCCGATGACTCGCGAACGACGATGGACGTGGTGGATGCTTCCCATGGTTCTTTGCTTTGCAGCGATGAACCTCACTTACCTTAAGTCGATGACGCTGACAACTGCGGCGAACGCCATCTGGTTGCAAAGTACCGCTCCAATCTGGGTCTTTTTGTTTGGCGCAATTCTCTTCCGTGAGCCGACGCGCGGCGTGGATATTCTCACTATGGTGTTTGTCTTGGTAGGGGTAGGAATAATCCTGCTCATGGAGGCCCAAGGCGAATCGCTGTCAGGTGTCGTTTACGGTTTGATCTCCGGAGTCTTTTTAGCAGGCGTGTTCGTGTTGTTGCGGCGACTACGGGAGATAGACACTTGGTGGCTTGTGTCTGCCAATCTTGGCGTCACGGCAACGTTACTCGCTCCCTACGTCGTTTGGCAAGGCGTATGGCCCAGTGGATGGCAATTGTTCATTCTGGCGTGTTTCGGCGCATTACAGTTGGGTTTGCCGTACGTGCTCTTTGCGCGAGGGCTTCGGCACATTCCCAGTTATGAAGGTTCTGGATTGGCGCTTCTTGAGCCGGTTCTTATGCCCGTCTGGGTGTATTTGGCATGGAGCCATTTGGACGCTTATCAACCACCGCAATGGTGGACGTGGACTGGTGGCGCCCTCATCTTGGCCGGACTAGCCGTTCGGTATGGAACTGAGATTTTCCAGCGTCGCCGTCCACTACGTTGCGCCTCTGTTTGAACGATCGAACGTTATTTCTCCTCGCAACGTAATCTGTCGGAATGGTTCCTCGATGGCATCCATGGCGCTTTACAAAGCCTGTGAACGGTGATCTGCAAGGCTTCGTGTATTAAGCATGAGGTCCAAAGTGCAAGGTCGCCATTCCGAAAAGGCTCTCGCGGGTATGCGCACCTATGCGTATTACAACGTTTGTAAGGAAGTTTTATATAACGGCCTAATGAACATTTGTTCCTGCGCTCGCGTAGTAATGGCCATCGAAAGAAACCTATATTTGGAACGCATATTTATTTCAGTGCGTCATCGCCACATTAGGCGTGGGTTGTCCTTGTTTTTCCTGGTCAGTGCCGTCCACGGATTGAACGAACACTGCATGTCTACGCTACGGAAGGCTCAGTCTTGCATTGCTCAAGTGCAAAAACATGCCTTTTCGTCGCTTGTTGGCGCGTCTTTCAAATCTGCGGCTGTTCGACGGTCGTTTAGCATCGAGTGAGCGTCCGCAGGGCATAGTCCGTCGATCATGGACAATTGTCGCGACATCGCGGCGTACCGCCGTGAATTGTCTTGAAGAACGCTTGGCGCTTACCGTTGATTCAATCGATAAGCCGGCGATCTTTGACCGCGACCACGCGTACGAACTGTTGAGTGATGGCGCACTAACTGAATCGGCAACATCCTCGAATGACGTTTTTGGCCTGGACGACGTTCGACGTACTTATGGCTTTTTAGGCGCCGAGCAAACCGTGGCGGTCATCGATTCGGGAATTGCCTACGATCATCCGGCCCTTGGCGGTGGGTTCGGCGGGAGCTACCGCGTGGTAGGCGGTTGGGATTTCGCGGAGAACGATGCAAATCCTTACGATGACGCACCAGGAGGATTTCACGGAACACACGTCGCTGGCGTGATTGCGAGTTCACATCTAGTCCATCAAGGCGTTGCGCCGGCAGTGGATTTAGTCGCCCTCCGAGTGTTCGACGATCAGGGTTACGGAGAAATCGCCTGGGTGGAACGAGCGCTGCGATGGGTCTATGACAACCGAAATTCGTTCGAGAATCCGATCACAGTTGTTAACTTGTCGTTAGGCGGAGACGCGAACGCCGCGGGACTATCCTTCGGAGAATTATTAGAAGACGAACTGTCGTTGCTTAGTTCCGCAGGGGTTTTCATTGTTGCATCCGCCGGCAATTCCTTCGCAAATACCAATTCGTCCGGACTGAATTTCCCCGCTTCAAGTTCATTCGTTACGCCAGTTGCGAGCGTCGACTCCAACGGATTACTGAGCAGTTACAGTCAGCGCGACCAACGTGTGCTTGCGGCGCCGGGTGAACGAATTACCAGTACCGTTCCAGATTTTGCCAAAAACTTGGACGGCGTTACGAATGACTTCGAAAGCTCCTCAGGCACAAGTATGGCCGCCCCGTACGTGGCGGGCGCTGGCGTCTTAGTGCGTGAAGCAATGCAACTTGCCGGCATTACCAGTATCGACGGCGACACGATCTACCATCATCTTCGTCAAACGGCCGATAGTATCTTCGACCAGGCGACGAACGCGTATTATCACCGAATCAATATTGGTCGTGCCATTAACGCGCTCATGCCGCCGGACGATTTCGGTTCAAGTGCCGCTGATGCGGCATCGCTTGGCGTAATTGCTCAACAACACTCATTAACTGGTTTGTTGCATCGCAAGGACGATCAAGACTACTTCCAGTTCACTGCCGGAGAAACAGGCATCGCGCACCTAAGGGCGAGCGGAGATAATGGTCTTGTTACGGAATGGCGATTGGCGGACGGCGGGGCGCATCGTGACCCGGTTCTAACGTTTGAGGTAATCGCCGGCGCGACTTACACCATCGGTCTTGCATCGGCAGGCGAGACAGGACGTTACTCCATTGAGTTCGTACTAGAACCATCAAATGCAGTCATCGACTGGGGAGCCGTTTCCTTTGCTCAATACACACATCAAGACTTTTCGCGTGGGGAATCTTGGCGCAAACTCGAGGCGATGCGCGACGGCGTCTTGACCGTGCTGGCGAAGTTCGACCCTGGAGCTGCGTCCGCCGGCATTGAACTGTACGACGCTGCAGGTCAACTTGTCGCACGAGCTAACTCCGAACGTGGCAGCGAAAGGATTGATATTCCCACGTCAAAAGGAGAGCAATTTTCTATTCGAATCGTGGGAACAAACCCCAAAGTTGATTTGCAAATCCTAAATCTGGTTAACGCCGATGCAGGAGTAATTGACGTTTCGGGCGCCAGCAGCGATGACCGAATCGAGTTCTCAACGGGGTCGCACCATGAAATTGTCATCAATGGCGTACCCTACTTGTTTGACGCCGATGACTATTCGCAAATTCGATTTCACGGAAACGAGGGAAACGACGAAATCACGCTGCACGGCACGAGCGATACAGAACAACTTGATGCGAAGCCGGGCGAATCGACCTTATCAGGCGTTCGTTGGCGCATCGACATCGAGGGTATCGAGTCGTTAATCGTATTCGGCGGTGGTGGAAAGGATGTGGCCGTCGTGCGGGATTCTCCATCCAACGATCGGCTTTACGGGACGCCGACTGGGGTCCACCTCATAGGGGACGGATTTCGACACCAAGCCAACGGCTTTGCGACCGTCCAGATCGAAGCGTCATCCGGAAATGACTTGGCGTTTCTTACGGACTCATCAGGAGATGACATCCTTACGGCCCAACCAGATCGGATCACGCTTGAGGGAGCGGGCTATAAACTCGATGCACTCGGCTTCGATGGCGTTCGTGTCACGGCGACTCAAGGACAAGATAGCGCCGCGTTGTTCGATTCCAACGCCGCCGACCGCTTTTTTGCTCGCCCTGATATCGCATGGATGAGTGGACGCGGATACCTCAACTTTGTCATGGGATTTGATGTAGTGCATGCCTATGCATGGCAAGGTGGTTACGACATGGCATGGCTCTTCGATTCTCAACGCGATGACATCTTAATCGCAGCGCCGGGCGAAACGTCGCTCTCCAATAGCGAATACTCGCATAAGGCTTCAGGTTTCGATGCAGTTCGTGTTGCATCCACCTCCGGAGGACATGACGTTGCGCTGTTTGCCCGGGAAACCGGAGATACCTTCGCCGTTTCTGATCGTGAGGCAGTAAAGAGCGGACCAAGTGGGTTAACTTTGGCGTTGGGCTTTCCGTATGTCAGGGAGGATCAAACCGCCACCATTCATCGTGCAGTGTTCGATAGGATGGAATTGAGAAATGAGCTCGGCACGATAACAACTTTAACCGTATTCCAGCACAAGTCTCCCGAAACTGTGTTGGCGGCCGATTTGCTTTTTGATGAGTTGGGCGCCTGATCGCTTCATATCCGATTAATAGTCAAACCCTCGGACAGCATGTGGCTGATAAGGTGATTCTAAAGCTGCAATTTCCTCAATACTCAATTGCAAATCGACTGCCTGAATGGCGGCGTCAAGATGTTCCAACTTGGTTGCACCAATAATCGGCGCGGTGATCGCAGGCTTGGCAAGGAGCCACGCAATGGCAACCTGTGCCGGCTCGAGTGATCGATCGGCTGCGACCCGACGCGTAGCCTCCACTACGTCCCAGTCGGCTGGATGATCGTATAAATCCCGCGCGAAGTGATCTGACTGAGCGCGTTTGGTTGATGCGACATCGTCCGGCTTAGTTCGCGTTCCAGCGAGCAAGCCGCGCGCGAGCGGCGACCATGGTATCACCGCGACTTGATCCTCTTGGCAGAGCGGAATCATTTCCCGCTCTTCTTCTCGGTAAATCAGGTTATAGTGGTTCTGCATGGCGACGAATCGCGACAAACCACGCTGTTCCGAGAAAGCCATTGCCTTGGCGAATCGCCACGCTGCGGTAGAACTTGCCCCAATGTAGCGAACCTTTCCTTGACGAACGAGTTGATCCAAAGCTTCAAGCGTTTCATCAATGGGCGTGAAAGGGTCGAATCGATGAAGGTAGTAAAGATCGATCGTTTCGAAACCCAAGCGGCGCAGACTCGCTTCACACCCTTGCTGAATATGCTTACGCGATAAACCAGACATATTAGGTCCTGGCCCCATCGCGTTAAAAACTTTCGTCGCCACGACACATTCTTCACGGTTCGCATACTTGCGAATCGCATTTCCCGTCACGACCTCGCTTACACCTAGCGAGTACATATCCGCTGTATCGAAGAAATTAATGCCATGCTCGATGGCCGTGCGAAAAAAGGGCTGGGCGGCGGATTCATCTAGCACCCAAGGACGCCACTGGGGGTCTCCATAACTCATGCACCCCAAACAAAGCCGCGAAATCTTAACTCCAGTTCGGCCGAGAAATGTAAATTTCATCGCGTTCGCTTTCCAACGAGATTTGAGACATCATCATGTCGCGAACCAACCTGTGCTGCAACAAACCGAACTACCTCGCGTCGAGCCCCCGTCGTAAGCCACTTTCATCGGGGCCAGCATTGTGCGAAGCACAACGAAGCATGGACGAATGACAAGAGGGGTTGGGCGTCCTTTGAATGAGGCAGGCAATGATTACGTGGGGGGCTAGCGCTGGCAAACTAAGCAATTTGCAATAGACCTCCATTGCGAACGGCGCGCTCGTTCGCGATGAGCGAGCGTCGTTCCCAACTCGGATCCATCAATTGATAATGCACATTGCGTTGACGCGGTACAAAACCAAGTTCTTCAATTGCCTCTCTAATTTCATGCAGCGTAAGAAAATGAACCGTTCCCGCCTCGGCCACGACATTTTCTTCAATCATTAAACTGCCCATATCGTTAGCGCCGAACAGCAATCCCAATTGACCGATCTTCAAACCCTGTGTGACCCAACTCGACTGTATATTTACAAAGTTATCTAAATAGAGCCGAGCCACAGCTTGCGTCTTGAGATACTCAAACGAGCCGGCCGGCGGAACCTGGGCCATTTGTGTATTCTCAGGTTGAAACGTCCAACAAATAAAGGCTGTGAAACCGCGAGTTTCGTCCTGGAGTTGACGCAACCGTTCGAGGTGTTCAATACGTTCCGCGAGGGTTTCGACGTGGCCAAACATCATCGTCGCCGAACTTCGTCCACCCAACTCGTGCCACACACGCATCACCTTGAGCCAGTCGTCAGCGAGGACTTTCCCACGGGTGATAGCTTTCCTCACACGATCAACGAGGATCTCGGCGCCGCCGCCAGGAATACTGCCCAGACCAGCGTTTTTGAGTCGTTCCAACACCGTTCCAATGGATAGCCTATTGACTTTGGTAAAGTGATGAAGTTCCGGCGGGCTAAATCCGTGGATGTTGACTTGCGGAAAACGTTGCTTGATGTCGGAAAGGAGTTCTTCATACCATTCAAGCTTAAACTCGGGATGTAAGCCGCCCTGCATCAGGATCTGATCGCCGCCAAGGGCCACGGTTTCCTCAACTTTTGACAGCAATTCGGCGCGCGGCAGAACGTAACCCTCGCCACTTTTCGGAGTACGATAGAATGCGCAGAAGTCGCACACGGCCGTACAAATGTTCGTGTAGTTAATGTTTCGATCGATATTATATGTGCGATAATTTTCCGGATGCATCCGCCGTGCTACGAAGTCGGCTGCACGTCCGATCTCGGGCAAATCGTGCGATTCTAGCAGCGCTAACCCTTCGTCGGCTGAAATGCGATCGCCAGCGACGGCCTTATCGAGAATTTTCGCAATCATGGAAACCAAAATCGAAAGTGGCAGGCGCCAATCCCAACCGGGCGGCGTGCGAAGAAAAAAGTTGTAGCCCTTGTTGTTCGCGCGGGCCGAGATAAAAGTACAAGTTATCGCGCAAATACGTCAGACATTCGTCAAACGACAGCCCAGCGCGAGGCGCCTCATGCGCCGCAATCTCGGACAAATGTGCGATTCCCTCGTCACGCGCCTCACGAAGCGCCAAGTCTAAACCACCCAAATCCGCACCAGCGCGGGTCGTCCACATGGCGAACACAAATGGCAAACGTGACCAACGACGCCATTCTTCCCCTAAATCCCACTCGGCCAAGAAACCTGCAGGCGGGCGCATTGCACGATCTCCAATCAGGAGTACGGCGTCGGTTGTTGTTTCTTCCGCTCGCACACCGATCGGCAACGGGGAAAGAATCGGACGTTGGCCATAGCGTTGCTCAAGTAAAATTTGTACCAATGCGGCGCTCGTCCGTGAACCTTCGTCAAGCGCAAGCGACCGAATTTGAGCAGGATGCGTGCGGCTAAATAGTTTCACACTCATGACGGGGCCGCGACATGCGATACACGCATCCGATACGATGACGTACGATGGATCTTGCATAAACTCAATCGACGGAATGAGAGCAACATCGAGCTCTCCCAACGCGAGACGATCGGCAAGCCGGCTTGGTAAGTCGTAAATAATCTCGGTATACGGTGCAATCCGGTCGAGCCCGAACACCAGCGGTTTGGTGTTAAGGTACGAAACAGCACCAATGCGGATTTTATTCAGGTAGGACATCGCGTCACATACCTACGCAGCGCCTCGATCGAGACTCGCCCGTAGAAGAAAGCAATTTATAGGGATTATAGCGCGACCCTCGGACGCCGCAAAGACGACGCATGCCGAGTCATTCAACGCAAGAACCGCACGCCGCAACAATAATTAACGCTCGTATCCGGAAGGCTCCAGTCCTCGCCATGGTTCAAGCAGCGGGGCGACAACACTCACCGGTTCACGCGTCATCGGATGGTTGAAGGTAATCGATCTGGCGTGCAACCCGATCCATTGCTGTCGTTCGTCGTCGGTCTTAGGACCAAAGTTACGTGTAGAACCGTAAAGCCCATCCCCCAGAATAGGGAAACCACGAGTTGCGGCTTGAACTCGTATCTGATGTGTTCGGCCTGTCTCCAGCTCAATTTCCAACCATGTCAGTTCCTGGGTCGATTGGATTACTTGATATTTGAGAATTGCAGGTTTTCCTTCGGGATGCTCACTTGGCACAAGTTCAGCTTTCGCTTCACCTGGCGTTTTTCGATGAAAATCGCTCCAAACGCCAACGTCTGGTGTCACGCGACCTTGAACAATCGCCCAGTACGTTTTTCGCACCATCCGTCCTTCAAATTGTTCACATAAGCGCCGCGTTGCGCGCACGTGTCTTGCTAAGAGAATCACGCCGGAAACTGGACGGTCCAAACGGTGGGGGACCCCCAGATATATATTCCCTTCTTTACCTTCACGGTGCTTGATGAAACGCTTGAAACGAACCTCCAAGCTATCGACGCCCGGTGGACCCTGAGTTAGCAGTCCGCCAGGCTTCAATACCGCAAAACAAGGCCCCTCGTCATACAACAACTCAAAACCTTCGCGCTCAAACGTTGGATTGTGAGAATTCACACGTCCTCCTTCGTCCCTTGAACCTCATCAAGAGACAACGTTCTCGCTGTAAGGACACCGCCGCAAGTTGCATGACGACAACCGGTCGTGGTAGTGATTGATGTACTAAGCCCGCGCAAACGCCGAACGGCAAGCCATGCGAAACACTCCGCTTCGAGTAGGTCGGGATTTCTTCCTAGTTCTGAGATGTTTCGCACTTCTGGAAAACCCCCACGCAACAGATGCGTGACTAACGGATGTTTGGCGCCTCCTCCGCATAACCAAAGGCATTTGGGAACATCGGGAAACTGGTGACAAAGCCGCACTACCGATTCCGACGTAATGGCGCACAACGTCGCCGCGGCATCGCAAAGCGAAAGGTTCGATTCTTCAACAAGTTGCAGAATTGCCTGGAAGTCAAATCGATCAACCGATTTGGGCATAGGCATCGAAAAAAACGGCATTTGTAATGCCCGCTCTACGACGGAAAGATTCACGCAGCCAGAATTTGCTACGGCGCCATCCTTGTCAAACTGGGTGCCGGTTTTTCGAGCGATCCATTGATCAAGCAAACCACAACCAGGGCCAGCATCAGAGGCGTACATCTCGTCCGCCGCCCCGATCCATGTAACATTGCTGACGCCGCCGATATTCAACACGGCGACCGGCTTGGCTTGGCTGGCTAACATCGCTTGGTGGAAAAGAGGCGCCAAGGGCGCTCCCTGTCCTCCGGCAGCCAGATCTCGGCGGCGGAAATCGGAAACAACCGGGACACCAGTGAGTTCGGCAAGCGTTGAACTGTCGCCAATTTGAAGACTTAATCCTTCCGACGGAGCATGCCGTAATGTATGACCGTGAAACCCAATAACTGCGACCGATGAGGATTCAACTGCCGTTATCTTGAGAAGTTCTCGCGCAGCCGCAGCATGCAATTCGGTCAATTCCTTTTCCAACCTAAGGATGTCAATAAGTGCGAGGTCATATTGCGCGGCGTTGAGTAGTCGTATTCGAAATGCAGGCGCGTAGGGTCGAGTAAAACCAGCAATGTGC
The DNA here is from genome assembly GCA_963204915.1 of Planctomycetota bacterium. GTDB lineage: Bacteria > Planctomycetota > Planctomycetia > Pirellulales > Pirellulaceae > JAHWKS01. Next base: position 78,468 of record CAUJHS010000090.1, read on the forward strand.
TCAATACTATTAACGCCATCCGTCCGAATTAGGGCGGCGTCCACACCATCGCATGACGTGCCGCTCATCAGGCCTAGTGCCACAAGCATGGACATTTGTCGTTGTTTCTCTATCCTCCATTTGCAGCATTACAAATTGTCGCCGCGTTTTCCCGCTGGATAGCTCGCAATTGTACAGCGCCTAGTTCGGACTCTCGCAGCTTAAGTCGAGCCGCATCGAAGTAAAAAAAGGGGAAATGAGACCCGAAGACAATGTAATTCAATGGAACGGTCTTGAGGAGATTCTCCAACGCCCCAACTCCCTCAAGCATTGCGATGTCGAACGACGCCCGACCTGTCGCCGCCAATTGGTCGATCGTTTCAGCGCGGATACTTTTCATCCCGTTGAGGATCATTATCTTCAACTTTGGATGTTCCCTGAGTTGGTCAATCAATGGCTCGACGTCGACCGTCGGGACTCGCGCCAAAGGACTCTGCGTGCGTTCATCCTCCATTTGTACGACCACTTGCACCAGCAGTTCTTGTGCGGCGGCAATCGCAAGCAGGTCGGAGGAACGTTTGTCGCTCAAGTCATATCCGTGATAACCTGGATGCAGCCGTATTCCAGGCATTTTATGCACTTCGACACATCGTCGCAGATCTTCCTCCCAGTCGGGCAACAGCGGATTTATCGAGCCAAATGGAACAAGTAAATTCGGCGCTTCACGGAGGCATTCCTCCACTAAGACCGCATTTACATGAACTAAGTCTTTGTGAAAAAGTCCATCGAAACTTCCGACCCAAGCTTGCGTCACTCGCATTTCGCGCAGCTTAGACACCAGGCGCGAGGTGTCACCATGCGGTAATCGCCGAAAGGGCCAATGTCCCAAGGATACATTGCAGTCAGTCAGTTCATCATTCACGGCTCAATTCCCTTATCCATTAATATGGGAGTCAATAGCCGTTTGAGGTTCTCCCCTAGAATCTTTCGTTTGAGATTTACGGGAATGTCGGCGCCCTCGACTTTTGCAAGTTGCGATGCGAAACTTCGGCCGCCAACATCGCTACCGTAAAGAATCCGTTCCGCGCCAAGTTCACGAACTGCCATTTCGACCATGCCGGCGGTTGGATCAGATCCGCCAAGGCCGATCCACACACGCGGCGAACTACGGACCGCGCGAATGCCCCACTCCCAGTCGCCTCCCGTATGCCCGCAAATGAATGTAGCGTGGGGGTGTCGCGCCGCCAATTGCACGAGATCTTCCGGAGTTGATTCTCCAGGAAGATTTCCTCCGGCTTTTCGCCAAGTGTGTTGAAAAATGACGGCTCGTAGTTCTGATGCGCGATGCACGATTGGGTCCAACCGCACATCGCTGCAGCGCGTCGCCACCCAAAGTTTAACGCCGACTAATGGCCCGTCCCGCACACAACGGTTGAGTTCGTCTAAAGATTCGTCTGCGAAATTGGGATTTAGGTAAGCAAAGCCCAAAGCCCGGTCAGACCAGTGCTGAAGCGCTTCGATCACTTGATCATTTTGTCGCCGGAATTCAGCGGGAGTAGGGTTCAACGACCACGGATACCCCATAAAGAAAACGAGCCGCTCAATACCCATGCGATCTGCATACCGCATTAGTCTGGAGATTCGCTCGTGAGGTGTGTCTCCGACAACCCCTGAAAGGTGACAGTGTAGATCCCAAATCATCGGAAGATTTCGAATCAAAACCGCATGGCGGTGAAGCCGCCATCGACATAGATTTCTGCGCCAGTGATGAAACTGCCGGCCCCACGAGAAACGAATAAAAGTGCAGCGCCAACCAGTTCGTGCGGTTCTCCAAAACGTTTCATGGGCGTTTGAGCCATGATGTTAGCCACACGTTCCTTATCTAAGATTTGACGATTTTGTTCCGCGGGGAAAAAGCCGGGGCAAAGAACGTTGACGCGGACATTTTTCTCCGCGTACTCGCGCGCTAAGTTTTTTGTCAGATTCACTACCGCGGCTTTCGACGCAGAGTAGGCAAAGACGCGCGACAATGGCAAGTGAGCCGTAACACTCCCAATATTCAAGATTGAGCCCCCGCGCGATTGTTTGGACATCTGCGGAGCAAACACTTGGCAGCCAAGATGCGTTGCCGTTAGGTTCGTATCGATCACTCGACGCCAGTCTTCCATGCTTACTTGTTCATAGGGTGTTGCTGAATTGACGCCCGCACAATTCACCAAGATATCGACTTGCCCAAACCGATCGACCGTTTCCTGCAACAGCTGTTGAAGCGAAGCTTCAGATTCAACGTTAACGGGCAGATATGTCGCCTTCCCATGTAGGCGCTCGATCTTCTCGACGCACTCGCGCCCGCGTTGTTCGGACCGTCCCGCAACAACGACCGCAGCGCCAGCCTGTGCGAGTCCTATGGCCAGTCCGCCGCCCAGCACCCCTGTACCGCCGATTACGACGGCCACTTGGCCATCGAGTCCAAAGAGTTCTTGAAGAAAGGCGCTGTCCATAGAATAAAAACTCGACTGCCAAAAATTGCGTTGTACGAGCGTGATTTAGTTCTCAGGGATCTTCCGTTTATCGAGCCATTCGGTATGGAAAACGCCGTCCTTATCAACACGTTGGTACGTGTGCGCGCCGAAATAATCTCGCTGAGCTTGCAGTAAATTCGCAGGCAGGCGTGCACGACGAAAACTATCAAAATACGCCAATGCCGTGCTAAACGCCGGGACGGGTAAGCCCATATTCGTCGCGACGACCACGACATGCCGCCAAGATCTTTGAGCGTTATGAATCGCTTCCATAAAATAAGGATGCAATAACAAGTTTTCCAGATTTGGTTCTGCGTCGAACGCTTCTTTGATGCGGTCCAAGAACTGGGCCCGGATAATACACCCGCCGCGCCAAAGCAATGCGATATCGCCATAGTTCAGCGGCCAGTTGTACTCCTTCGCGGCTAACTGCATTTGAACATATCCCTGCGCGTAGCTACATATTTTCGACGCGTAAAGGGCTTGCCGCACAGACTCGACGAATTTTTTGCGATCCCCTAACCGTACCGTGTCATCGAAAGATTCTGGACCTTTCAGCAATTGACTTGCCCGAACTCGCGAATCTTTCATGGCCGACAATGCACGCGCGTAAACTGCTGCCGTGACGAGAGTGCTCGGCACGCCCAAGTCAAGAGCGTGTTGGCTCATCCACTTTCCTGTCCCCTTTGCGCCGGCGACGTCCAAGATTTTGTCGACAAGATAGCCCTCACCTTGGTCGTCCTTAACGCTGAAAATGTCGCGCGTGATCTCGATCAAGTAGCTTTGTAACTCACCTTGATTCCACTGCGCAAAAACGTCGTAAAGCTCCTCGTTCGTCATGCCGAGTGCTTCGCTCAGCATAAAATATGCTTCACAAATCAGCTGCATATCGCCATATTCAATTCCATTGTGAACCATCTTCACATAATGGCCTGCGCCACGGGGCCCAACCCATTCGCAACAAGGAATATCCTGATTGGGTCCTACTTTAGCGGCAATCGCCTTGAAAATAGGTTCGACGAGCGGCCAGGCTTGCTCGCTCCCACCGGGCATCATGCTGGGGCCTTTGAGCGCGCCTTCCTCTCCGCCGGAAACGCCCGTGCCAATATACAACAGTCCTTTACTTTCTACGTACTTTGTGCGGCGCTCTGTGTCGTCGAAGTGTGTATTCCCTCCGTCGATTATCACGTCGCCCGGGGCGAGCAGGGGACCTAGCTGTTCGATGACGGCATCGATCGCGGGGCCTGCCTTGATCATCATCATGATTTTGCGAGGCCGCTTCAAATTGGCGACTAAGTCTTCCAAAGTATGACATCCGATGAACCGCTTACCTTGCGCGCGGCCTCGAATGAACTCTTCCACCTTTTCCGTGGTGCGATTGTAAACTGCAACGCGATATCCCCGACTTTCAATGTTGAGGGCGAGGTTCTCCCCCATGACCGCGAGGCCCATTAAGCCGATGTCAGCTAAATCGTTCATGTCTTATAGAATTAATAGAAATGCAACGCGGTGCAAAACGCACTTTTGGCAACGGGGTATTTGGGTGAAACGAGATCGGCTCGTTGTTTACCGTTGAATACGCGCCGATCCGCCTTGCGCAAAAGCTTGCACTTGGTCCAATGTCGCCATGGTTGTGTCGCCTGGAAAGGTCGTTAACAATGCCCCGTGCGCCCAACCCAATTTGAGCGATTCCTCCATGGATGCGCCGCTAAGCAAACCATAGATGAATCCAGCCGCAAACCCATCGCCGCCTCCCACGCGATCGAGCACATTCAACTCGCACGTTGGCGCAACATACGTATCTCCCTGCGACCAAGCCACGGCGCTCCACGCATGGTGATTGGTGCTGTGAACTTCTCGCAAAGTCGTCGCGACGACTTTGACCTGAGGATGGCGTTTTGAAACCTGGTCCATCATGCCGAAAAACACACTTGGGTCGAGCTTCGACTTAGCTTGAACTTCTGGGCCGGGAATGCCGAGACCTTTTTGCAAATCTTCTTCATTACCAACAAGCACATCCACGTGCTCGACAATCCGCTGCACGGTGTCTTGCGCCTTTTCTAAGCCACCTGCTACCTGCCATAACTTCGCTCGAAAATTTAGGTCAAACGAAACCACCGCCCCTGCCGCCTTTGCCGCCTTCATTCCCGCAATGATCACCTCAGGCGTACTTGGCGATAATGCCGCAAAAATGCCGCCGCTGTGGAACCACCGAACGCCGCCCGCGGTAATTGCTGTCCAATCAAAGTCTGTAGGCTGCAGTAGAGCAGCCGCTTCATTACACCGGTTATAGAAAACGACAGGGGCGCGTACTCCAAAACCTTGGTCGCTATAAACCGTGGCCATGTTAGGGCCGGTCACGCCGTCATGTTTGTAATTCTTATAGAATGCCCGCACTCCCATGGCACGAACGCGTTCCGCGATGAGATGGCCAATCGGGTAATCCACCATAGCCGACACGATGCCCGTACGCAGGCTAAAACAGTCTGCCAAGTTCGCGGCAACATTAAATTCGCCGCCGCTCACATGAATACGGCACTCCATCGCCTTACGAAAAGGAATAATGCCGGGATCTAGGCGATGCACTAAGGCGCCCAACGAAAGAAAGTCGAGCGATGCGCTAGAACGAATGTTCAAACTATGTTGCGGCATTGGCGTTTCGTTCGTTCTGAAAACTGCAAATTAACCAAGATCACGACAAGGGCGTGTCTGACGGCATGCTTTCCAAACTTCATGCGTGTGCGCCACCGCTAAGTGAAGCTTTGAAGTTTCGATGATGTTAACACATCACACGAAATCCCAAGGATGCGACGCCCGGAATCTGATAAATCAACGGTCAATTTCGCCCATCACGACGTCGAGCGAACCAACAATCGCAGGTACGTCCGCAATCAGACATCCGCGACAAAGTTCATGTGTAACAGAAAGGTTACAAAATGAACTGCTTCGAGCGCGCGCACGCCACGGAATCGAGGAACCGTCGCTGACGATGTAAAAACCCATCTGACCGCGCGGACATTCCGTTTCCAAGTAAGCTTCGCCCTTGGGAAGCTTTTGCGTAAGTTTGATTGGAACTCCCCAATCGCCCGAGGCGGTGCTGTATCGATCAATCGCTTGACGAACCAAGTCAACCGATTGCACAACTTCCAACATCCGCACATAAAATCGGTGCCAGCAGTCACCCAGCACGGCCTCGCGCGGCACCGCGGGATACTCGTGATCCTTTGGGTAATGTCCGTTTCGTTGGCAGATAATCTCGAACCCGTAACCGTCGTACATGGCGGTATAAAACTCTTCACCGTCACGACGAAGATCATGGTCAACGCCGCTTCCACGCAATACCGGACCAGTACATCCGTAGTCAATCGCCATTTCGGGCGATAACAGGCCGATTCCCGCCGTACGTTTGACGAAAATGGAGTTACTCGTAAGTAAGGTATGGTACTCTTGGATGATCGGATCAAATTGATCTAGAAACGCCTCACATCTTTGAAGCCAACCGGGAGGCAGGTCGGCCGTTGCGCCGCCAGGCGTGATGTAGCTGTAGGTCAATCGCGCTCCGCAGACTTCTTCAAACAGATCAAGGATTCGTTCACGTTCGCGAAACGCATAAAGAAAAGGGCTAAAAGTACCTAAATCCAATCCATAGGCGCCCATGCCCACGAGATGACTGGCGATTCGATTCAACTCGACGATAATGACCCGCAAATGCCGAGCTTTTTCGGAAATCGGGTGGCGCAACAGTTTCTCGACCGTTAACGCCCAGCCGAGGTTCATATTCATCGCCGCCAGGTAGTCCATTCGATCCGTATAGGGGATCCATTGACGCGGCGTAAGGTTTTCACCAATCTTCTCCGCACATCGGTGGAGATACCCGATATGAGGCTCGACTTCCGAGACGATTTCACCATCAGTGCGTAGCACCAACCGTAGCACGCCGTGCGTGCTCGGATGTTGAGGCCCCATGTTCACGAGCATTTCGTCCGTTCGGACGTCGAATTCGATGATTCTTGGATCGCCGACGTGCGTTGCCATGTTGAGAGATTCTGCAGTGCGAACGAAAAATGTGAATTTTTATAGAAGCTTGCTAATAGGGCGTCGAAACGAACAACCGCGGCGGCTTTCGTCAACCGCCGCTGCAATCTCACCTGGAGTCGTCCCTCGCTCTAACCAGGTAATTCTCGCAAAATTCGACGCGGTCGACACAAAGCGACTAACGGCCCCGAATGCCATGGTATTCCAAGGGCATTTCATAATCGCGTCGGAGCGGAAAGCCAACCCAGTCCTCAGGGCACAAAATCCTACGAAGATTAGGATGTCCAGTGAACATCACTCCGCTCAAGTCAAAAACTTCGCGTTCATGCCAATCCGCGGTGCGCCACACACCCACGACACTTGGAACTTCCGGGGGCTCGCCCGTTACTCCATCTCGCCAACGAGGCAAAAGAACCTTCAGCACAAGCGAATGTTTATGGCGAATACTTGAGAGGTGATACACTACCTCTAAGTGCGGCTCGAATCCGGCTTTTGCGGCCTTCTTTGGATCCGGTTCGAAATAGTCAACGCCACTGATGCAGTTGAGCATGTCAAACCGCAGGTCTGGCTCGTCGCGCAAATATCGGCAAACCGCCAGCAATCCCGCAGGCGAAACTTCAATCCAAGGGTCAATTGCTTCGAGATTGGCACGGCGAATCTCGTCGCCAAATTTACTCGACAATCGATTGAGAAAGTTCTCTCCACTCATATTATTGTTTCGCTTGTACGCGTTTAACCGACCAAGGTCATGCAGAGAGGGCAGGCTCGTCAACCACATCCCCACTCGCCGCGCGCATGGGCCCTCTCGCGCGTTCTTGACTGACGGCACGTACCCAATCCAAGTCGCCTCGTTTCCAAACGTAGAAAAATCCCGTCATAAGTACGCCAAAGAATACAGCAATGTCGAGCATCGACATCCACGCGAGACGACGAGCGCCCTCACGGATGCTGGCCGAAGACTCAGCCGCCGTTGCACCGGCGGGCAGCGCGGGTGCGCCTACACCCAACTCATGAAAAACATGTCGAGCATGGACCGACATTTCGCCATCGGCCGCCGTGACTTGGGCCTGCGGGTCGGCCAACATATTTGCTTTCCCAAACACGGTGGCCCAAGGAAAAAACAGCGCGACTTCCACATCGAAAATTATGAAGAGTAACGCAACGACGTAAAACCTCAAATCAAACTGAACGAAACTTGAACCGATGGTCGGCTCGCCACACTCATAAATCTCAGCCTTTTCTTTGTGCGGATTCACTGGCCGGACAAGGCGCCCGACTAATAAATTGACCAGCAAGAACAAGATCCCGACCGAAACAAACAAAGCCAAATAGGCCACAATACCCAACGATGAAGAGAACGCCTCCGACATAGAGTAAGGACCTTATGCGAAAATGCATCAACACACTAATTGCCGCATTTTAGAGGGCGCGTCGCCGTTTGCAAGGCGGTATTAACTCCGTTAGCGTTGTCGAATGCTGGAGTGCGTTACTATACGCTCATGCCAATCAATCGCATGGTCGCCGTGCGTTTAACTTGTTCCGCCGTTGACGTCTGGCGCAAACCCATGCTAGATTTTGTCCCCGTCCCAACGATGGGGCGAACTACCAGGCTCATCCGTTTATCTTAAAATATTTAGTGGAGGCGTGTATCCTGTGAGCATCAGCGAACGCAAGAAGGAAATCAAACGTCGTCGTCATCGCCGTCGCAAACTTGAACACTGGAAGGCGAAACTGGTTAAATCCAGCCCTGCTGAGCGCGCCGCGATTGCAGAAAAAATCCGTCTACTCACGCCTGGCGCCGATCAAATCCTTGTGGCGCTGAACTTGGAAGACCAGTAGGCTTTTGCCGGCAAACAACACGGCGCGGGGTCGCATTACGGCGGATCGAATCCACCTGGCGTGAATGGATTGCAACGGCAAATGCGCCACATGCCGCGCAACGCACCCCGGATTGCTCCATACTTCCTGACAGACTGTATAAAGTAACTGCTGCACGAGGGAACGAAGCGGCAGTTTTGGCCCAAGAGCGGACTAAGAAAAATCTGATAACAACGGACGGCGCCGATCAGCACGAGTCCAGGCAGTTTTTCAATTGTGCGCCAATAAGGGCTCATGGAGGCTTACCCTGTATGCTCCTACCTGAGTCGCGCACGGTTAGGGCTGGCGTGACGAGGAATGCTTTAATAATTTACGCTGCAACCGAGTAGCAAGCTGCGGCAGCGATTTTACCAAGGTTTGAAACACCGGTTCGACGCCGCGCTTGGGAATTACTACAACATCAAGACCGATGGGCCATTGAGTACGTCCCACGCGAAACGCTTCTCGCAAGATACGCTTCCACCGGTTACGCACAACCGCATTGCCAACTTTTCGAGAAACCGATAAGCCGATTCGGGAGTAGGACAAACCGTTCTCACGGCCGTAAATGATTGTCGACTCATCAGCGACGGAAACCTTCTTGTCAAAAACAGACTTAAACTGCTCAGCATTTATCAGTCGAGCCACTCTTGCAAATGCCTGATTGCTCATTGGAAAAACTCAAGCGAACTTACCAACTCGTCCCACTTAGTACGAATAATTCGAGACTGCAAACTTCAATGGCTTGACACGTCATGTTGAATTCGGTCCTCAATATTTGAATCAATTTGCTGTGTCGATCAATTGCGGTCTTTTTCTTCGCGGACGATCCGCCGCGACGCCCAATCGTCTGGGTCAATCGCATTTTTTTTGCGGTCTTCAAATAATACCGGGGGGCGGTTCGCATAGTTCCGCGCCCAACGTGCTCCTAACCACGTTAGAAACATCAACGCAAACATTAGAATGATCAAGCCCGTGAGGGCGGCTAAGACATTGACGCGGGTAATAGGATCCAGGCGTTCGATCGGCAATTGCGGGTCCTTTCGCAATTGGGCAAAGGTGAACCACAATGCGTGATACAACCCCGCAGCGGCGCACGAGGGTCCGGTCGGCCAGATCGCCAAAATCACGGTCACCATTTCAGGTCAAGGCGCGGATTAAACTCGTGTCGTTGATCGAACTTGCGGATTAGCTCGCGGTCCTTCTCATCGAGTTGTGAAGGTAAGACGATTTGGAGCTCAGCAAATAGATCGCCTTGCGAACCGTCGGGAAATTGAACGCCATACCCTTTTACGCGGAGTCTGCGCCCGCTTGACGTTCGGGGAGGCACCGTGAGTGTAATTGTTCCTTTAGGTGTAGGTAGGTCGACCTTAGCTCCCAATGCTGCTTCGGCCAACGAGATCGGTACCCGAACTTCCAGGTTTTTGCCTTTCCGCTCGAACCACGCGTGCAACGCTACGTGAACGATGACGATCAAGTCACCCGCAGGTCCACCTCGCGGACCAGGTTCTCCTTGACCACGTAAACGAATTTTCTTTCCGTCTTCGATTCCCATCGGAACCTTAACCGTAATGGTTTCTACCTCTCCTGAAGGGCGCTGGAGTGATAAACGCACCTCTCCTCCCGTAATGGCGGTCTGAAACGGGATCTCAATTTCATGCCGAATATCTGGCCCTTTGCGACTCGTAGCTCCTCGGCGTCCGCGCGGTGCGCCCGTAAACTGGGAGAAAAAATCGCCAAAACCTCCTCCCGGCTGGCCGCCAAAAATCTGACTAAAGTCGAAGTCGTCAAAATTTACATTGCCCGCGTCAGTCGTCCACTGTGGGCCAGCTCCACCTGCCGCCCCTGCGGCGGCGTACCGCTCAAAGTCCAAACCAAACTTGTTGTAAAGCTCTCGTTTGTCCTTATCGTTAAGGACTTCGTACGCGCGCTGGATCTTTTGGAATTTCTCTTTTGCTGTTTTGTCGTCCGGATTTAAGTCCGGATGGTGTTTTCGCGCTAACTCGCGATAAGCCTTCTGAATATCGGCTTGCGATGCATCACGGGACAATCCTAGGGTCTTGTAGAAATCCTCGGCCATCGGTGCCTATTTCGCGTGTGCCAACCGGCGATTGCCGCAATCAGTTCGCTCCAAAACTCATTCTACGAACGAAATGACCAAACCAGCAAGATAAGCGAATTGGGAACGAACGCCGCGTGGCAAGTGATGCGAGGCCGAAACGCTCGAATCATGTAGCTTGGATAGCGCCAACACTACAAGCCGCAAGTCGGCATGATCTACTCATCAAGTTGTTTATCTAAAACATTTTTAACAACACACGATACTCACTGATTTGAATCTCGTCGCGTATCGATCGTTTGGAGCCGGGAACGTTCGATTGCATACCAATTCCGCCACGCATGTTGATCAAAGCCGAATCCGGCGGTTGCTGTCAAACGCCCCAGCGCTGTGAGTACGTCCTGATTGTAAAATGTCTCTCGAACGATTTCTGTTCGGCCCCCCGCCATGAAGCTCGAACCGCTCCCGCCCGCATCGTCCTTACCGAATGAGCTGGAAACGGCATCGGTTGACCCGCCATGTCGTACAACATACTCATGCACTGTCACCAACGCCTCAATTAAGGGGCCGATTGCTGAATGATCGCCCAATCGGCCCAATGCAAAAGCAGCGGCATTAACGCGTCGGTTGTTTTCATTCCTCAAAAGTCCGATATACCCGATAGCGACACCTGGCGGGTCGAGTCGCTCGACTTGCTCTAACGCCGCCATTCGGATTTCGGCGTCGGCGTCGTCGACGGAAAGGACAACCAATGATTGAATCGCCTGTTCCGCGCCAATCGCCCCAAGCACTTCAACGTACAACAGCCGCACATTTTGGTTAGGTTCGCTTCGCAAGGCATCGGTAATGGCCGGTACGGCGTGCGGATCGCGTATTGCGGTAATTTGTTGATAGGACTTCGATGCTGTATCTGTGGCCAAACCGAGGCGCATTCGTTTAAGTTTAGCTCGCCATTCGTTTTGGTTTTGTTGGAGTTTGCTGCTTCGTTCGAGTAGTTCGATCTCCTGAACTAACCGCCACCTTCCGCGATAAAATTCGTAACCTGCATCCTGCAATCGCTTTTCGCGCGTAACCCATTTTCCTCCCACATGCATGTACCCTAACCCAAGTCGCGCGGGGACATGGTCGGAATCCAGCTCCAAAATGCGGCGAAGGTGAACTTCTCTTGCGTTTCGAAGGTTACGTTCCCGGCACCATTCGGCCAAAGCCCACTGCGCTTGAATCGTGTCCGCATATGTGGGTGCGACCTGCTCATATTCGAATTGGTCGGAAAGCTGAACAATCACGTCCGCGACACGGTCCTTGGCTAATTCGATATGTCCGCCTCTAGTCCCGATTCGATAGACTGTTGACGCGTGTTCGTGGCGATTCAACAAGGCACCCTCAATTTTCCCCCCATGATGCAACACGAAAATCTCCGCTTTGGCGCAATGGATTGTAGGCGACGTTGCGCATATGAAAGTCAAGATTGCCGTGAAGACGCGAACACGCATATCAACACTTAGGAATCTGCGCCCGCATGTGCGAGATGATGAGCTACCGAACAGTAACCATTCCTCTGAATATACGGAAGGGCGAGTAGGGCATGCAAACACAGAACCGATTTGGTCAATTTAAACGTCGTTCTTGACGGCGATCATTGCGCCACTTTTTCGTCGCATTCATGGAAGTTCGCCATCCGCTGTCGACTTCATCTATTCATGCTTCGTTTCGCCCCGAGCTTCCCGATGACGTTGAAGGCCAGGCGTCGTTGAGAGAAGCTCGCGTCAGCTGCGAAGATTTTACGTTCGGCAGATCTGCGGCGCCAATTCTCTAAACTCATGGAATTTAGGATTCGATTACAGTTTATCGAAAAATGGGCGCGATAGACCAACCGAGGTTTGACATGTCGACCGATTCGCCGAGTTTGCAGATGCGTCGGCAATACGCCAGACGCATTCGCCGACTCAAATGTTATGAATAACATGAATCGATCGACAACGGCTTGGCGCCTCACATCTATTTCAGCACTGTCTCAAGCCAACTATAGGCTTGCTCGCGCTCGGCCCGTGGAAAGTCATGCCCGACATCGGGATACTTCGCGACTAACCGTCCCTCCACCGCGTGGACGTCGTAGATTGCCTTTACTTTCTTAACAACTTTTTGCACGCCTTCGTTATCAAAGTTGTCATCATGCCGTGGAGCGCATACGAATAAACCGCGAGGCGCCAACGCCGCGAGCACTTCGTAGAAGTCGAATGGCACGCGATCGGGACTATTCTTGTAGACCTCTCGAATAAGCGGCATGTATCTGTCGCTGGTCCAACCATTGAGATCCCCACCGTAATAGTGGTGGAATGCAGTGAATCCGCAACTCGTGACGACCGCACGAAGGCGTTGGTCAAAAGCGGCGGTAAAGAGGCTGTTATGTCCGCCGAGGGAATGTCCAATACATCCGATCCGATCAGGATCCACTTCGGGAAGTGACTCTAGTAAGTCCAAGGCGCGAACATTATTCCAAATCGCCTTCATCGACCCGCTGTCATATTGGCGGCCTTGTGTCTGGAAGTCGTACTGGTATTCCCCGAAGCTTGGATAGTCGGGTGCGAGGCACACAAAACCGCGATTCGCGAGCTCGTGGGCGAGCCACAGGCTATCACGCCCTCCGATTGCGACGGGTTCGTCTTTCCCGATCGACGTTGTTTGGTGGAGGCAAAGCATCGCGGCGGTTGGAGCCTGTAAATCCTTCGGTATGAGCAGCCACGCTGGAACGCGATCGCCCGGTTCGACAGCAAACGTAATCTTGCGTCGCAAGTAATGCGCCGTTGACTCTTCGGAATCGACCTTACATTCCAAGGGAACACGTTGCGATGGATCGGGAAAAGCTCCCATCACCTTTTCCATATTGCGAAGTATGTCGAATCGCCGGCGCCCCCAATCACTGGGAGTCCGAACCTCACAGCGTTTACCAGTGGAATTCAAGTAGTATGAAAGGTCTCGGGGATCGTAGTCCTCCGCCTCGAGGGCGCTCTCTGCTACGGCAACCTTTCCGGTGTCGACGCTTATCGTAAGGTTTTCGCACCAATACAAACCGGCGCGACTCGGCGCGACCACATCTATGTCGCCATCTCCGTCGACGTCCGCAACTTTTGGATCAAGGTCGAATCCAACATTACCTGAATCGTCGACGACAGCACGTCGCCATGTACGTTGTGTTTTATCAAACGAGTAACAATAAATTCCCAAAGGATCCCATTCACCAGGATCACGTCCGTCGTGCCCCAAATAGCGCTTTCCAGCGATAACCTCCTTTTGTCCATCGTTATTGAGATCAGCCAGAAGAAGTGCGTGAGCTTGGGACCAGGATGTGTCTATCGCGTGGCGAATCCACGATCGTACACCGTCGAGGAGCTTCTGTTCGACCCAATACAAACCAACATTATGGCCGCGCCCGTACACAACGTCACAATCGCCGTCGCCATCTACGTCGTACACGAGAATTGGAATACTCGCGTCACGGTGTAATTTGAACTCCGGATGATGAATCCATCTACCATTAACACGATCTTCGGGGGCTCGCAACCAACCTGAGGCCGTGACAAGATCTGGTCGACCATCTCCATCGACATCGCCGAATCCAAGCCCGTGCCCCGAGGCTTCGGCGGGAAGGTCGTGCCGTCGCCATTCGACGCGGCCGTTTGTTGTTTCACCAATTGGCGAAAGCTCATACCACGCGGCAAATTTGACTCCATTGGGCAAGATATCAAGTCTGCCGTTGCCATCTACGTCTTCCAAACGGCCGGTCTCCGCGGGGCCAGGTACATCGATCTCGTGTTTCTTCCAAATCTTGTTGTCGCCTTGGGGATTCTCGACCCAGTACAGCGAGCGACTACGATAGTTGACGCTGACAACGTCAATCCAACCATCGGCATTTACATCAACAGGAAGATTCGCATAGTCATCAAACCGACCGCCGATTCTTTCAACATCCCGGATAAAGTGGCGTTCCCAGGTTGGCGCTGAATACCACCACCCGCCAGACAAAATGTCGACCCGACCATCACGATCGACGTCAAACACGGCGCATGCCGGAAATTCGGACTCCGCGTTGAGCAAATGGGTTCGAAATCGTAGCGTGTCCTCGGCATTCACCAGTGGAGACGCCCCTATAAGAACGCAAGGAATGAGGAGTAGGAGTCTGAGGTTCATTTACCGCTTGACCAGGAATTAAGGCGAAAGGGACGAGCGCGATTTTAGGCGGTGAACCCGCAAAAGCAAGCAGTTGCGTCCTTTCCTCGGGACGAAGGGCTGTGTGTCACGATGGAAAACCCGTTATTTTCGAACACTGATTGATTGAAAAGTCCATACAACCGTGCCTTAACTAACTTTATTTGTCAAAACGACTTGCGCTACTTCAAGCCTGTTCAAGCAAGTTGCCGATGGTGCTAGCAGCCCTGGCGTGGTAGACTTTCCGCTGGTTCGGCTTACGTTCACCGGCGGCAGTTGGATATAATTCTGCGCCCATTTCGGGGCGAGATTTTTCCTGAGGAAGGAGCCTTTCCCATGGCCCGAGGACTTTGGGCGATCGCGCTCACCCTGCTGTTGCTAGTCAATGCCGGTTGCGGCCTTTCCCGACCTCGCTGGTTTTTTCCCGGGTCGGTGGGACGTCAACAAAGCCGGGCCGTAGCGCATGATCCGTATCCTGATAATGAAGCTGGGCCTGATGTGCAGGATGTGCGTCCTCGCGACTATGCACGTCAGTTGCCCGAAGCCGTGCGATCCCAGCCTCAATACCCTGGCGGAAATCAGGGAACTTGGTTCACTCCATGAGACGAAGACTCCTCAAATCAAAAATCCATCGCGTCACCGTGACCGAGGCCGATTTGAACTATCCCGGAAGTATTACCATCGATCTCGACTTGATGGAGGCGGCGGACATTGTCGAGCATGAACAGGTCGATGTGTACAATATCACGGGTGGCGAACGTTTCACCACGTATGCGATTCCCGGCGAACCTGGGTCCGGTGTGATTTGTATCAATGGCGCCGCCGCGCATTTAGCGCGCCGGGGCGATTTGGTAATCATCGCAAGCTATGCCGACTACGATGCCGAAGAGGTGCGCGAGCACGAACCACGCATCGTGCTGGTTGACGAACGTAACCGGGTACGCGCGGATTGTTCCGCTGGTTGGTAGGCCTTCGATTCGCAACCCTCTTCCTTCTGCCTCGCCTGTAACCTGAACATATCTATAAATAATATGAACGCCCCTCCTAGCGGCGAACGACTCCAAAAGGTGCTTGCTGCGGCGGGCGTCGGTAGTCGACGCGATTGTGAAGAATTGATTCGTGAAGGTCGTGTTGAGGTCGATCGGCGCGTTGTCACCGAACTTGGATTCCGTGTCCATTCGGAATCACAGGAAATACGCGTGGACGGAGAGACGGTGCATATTGCACGTCGCATTTATTACCTTGTAAATAAGCCACAAGGCGTGGTATCAACAACCGAGGATCCTGCCGGACGATCCCGCGTTATCGACTTAGTTCCACAGCATGATCATTTGTTCACTGTTGGTCGACTCGATCGCAGCAGCGAAGGGTTAATTCTCGTTACGAATGACGGCGAGCTAGCGAATCGACTCGCACATCCGCGTTATGGTGTATCGAAAACCTATCGCGTTGAAGTGGCTGGACACCCTACGCTGGACGAACTTGATCAACTTCGTAAAGGAATCCACCTTGCCGAAGGCAGAGTGCAAGCATCCGACGTCCACCTAAAGAGACGTCTTAAGCAAAGTACACTCGTCGAAATTGTCCTGCGGGAAGGTCGCAATCGTGAAATTCGACGGATGCTAGCCCGTTTGGGACATAAGGTTTTGCGTTTGAAACGCATTGCCTTTGGGCCTCTAAAGTTGGGAGAAATCGCGTCTGGAGGTTATAGAAAATTGGAGCGTGGCGAGATCGATGCATTGCGGCATGCTTCATCTTCGCAAGGCGCGTCCTCCTCGCATCGACGGTCGAAAACGTCGCGTACCTCACAGGCGCCAAAACGCAAACGTCGCCCAACCGCCGGCGCTAATCGATCGCTGGGCAAGGTACTAAAACCGGAAGCCGATAATTTCGTTGAATACCGTGAGTCGAGTGAAGATCAGGAGATTCGAGGATCTACGCCGCGTTATTCAACTCGACGTTTGGCAACGCCTCAGGGCGACTCATCTTCCAGGCCGCAACGCCCTTTTAAGAAGCAGCCTAAAAAGAAGCGACCTCGATGAGCAATCCTGTCCACGCCGCTCATTACGCGGACCACGCTCTTTATCGTAAAGTGGAAGTCGTTGAGAACGTGAGATTGGCTCGCGAAACTTACCGAGTACGGTTCGCGTGTCCCGATATGGCAAGGCGCGTAGTTCCCGGACAGTTCTTCATGCTCCGTTTGAGCAGCTTTAGCGATCCCCTCTTAGGTCGCGCATTTGCTTTGTATGATACCGTCATGGGCGAGGACAATGAGCCGTGGGGCATAGACCTCGTCTATCTCGTCCACGGCAAGTTGACGTCCCGCCTGGCAATGGTGCGTCCCGGACAGCAACTCGATGTTTGGGGGCCGCTCGGAAATGGATTCGATCCAGTCAACGTAGAGCATCTTATCCTGGTCGCTGGCGGTATTGGACAAACCCCCTTCCCGGCTTTAGCCCGGGAACATTTGGGACTGCGACGCTACGGGAACCCTATGCGATCGTCAGCGCCTGTGCGACAGATTACGTTGTGTTATGGTGTTCGATCGGGTGAGTACCTGGCTGGAATTGCTGATTTTGAACGATTGGGTGTTGAGGTTCATTTTAGCACCGAGGACGGTTCGCAGGGTCATGCGGGGCTCGTCACCGACTTACTAGAGCAAGTTCTGTCCTTAGCATGTCATTCGCGACAAATTCTCTGCTGCGGCCCCGAACGCATGATGGCTGCCGTCGCCGACGTTGCACGACGAAGTAATACGCCGTGCCAGGTATCGCTTGAAACGCCAATGGCTTGTGGCATTGGAGTTTGTTTCTCGTGCGTCGCCCTCGTGCGAGATCACCGCGGGCAATGTGACTATAAGCGCACGTGTGTCGAAGGACCGGTGTTTGACGCAGAGAAAATTGTCTGGTGACGACTCCAAGTGCTGCTAGATCAAAACCATCGCGATGTTTTTGTGCGATGTTGAGTATCTAACGCTATCCTCGTGGATCATTGCGTTTCGCCCCAGTACGACCACGTTGCTTTATCGCATTTGAAGTGGTTTCCATTCGCATCCAAGCCTTGTTGCCCGTTTGACAGCTTAGGAGGAGAGTGTTGTGTGTTGAAGATAAGCGGCTGAGGCAAGCGGGCCGCAGGCATTGAATGCGCGCACTTCTTGCGTTAGTCCTTGTGAAAACCCTTCCGTGGATCAATATTCCCTAATGCCTCTCGAGCAGCGCCTCGAAGTGAATCATTTGCATCGCTATTTAGAACCTCCTGCAGTTTTGGCGCTGCGCGGTGTGCAGGTTGGCCAATTCGCCCCAATGATTGTATCGCTGCGCGTCGCAATAGGTCGTCATCATGATCAACCATGGCGATTAGACGATCAAGCGCATCGTTCGTGACGGGCCGAACCCCGCCAAGCATTTCGATGGCTTTAAGTTGTAATGCCCGTGTGTCACTTTGAGTCGTCGCAACGATCTGAGGCGTTGCCATGGGCCCAAGGAACGTCAACACGTTGAGGCAGGCCACACGAAATTTGACGTCATTCTCCCCACGGTTGATTTCGCTGCTAAGCGGCGCCACCGCGACTTCACCTTGTTCGCTCAGCCATTTTGTTGCATTGCGAACTTGATTCGCATCACCTTGGTCGACGGCGCTGGCGAGCGAGGAAATTGCCTCCGTCACGTTTGCGAATTGAGGGGTCAACTCGCGCTTCGTTGACGAAATCGATCGATTGTTAACTGCATTTTTCGCTTTTGATCTGCCAGTAGAACCTACAGGCTCGGAAATCTTGGTTGCCCCCTTGTTAGATTCGCCTTCAACAGAGCAACCCAGAAGTGCACTCAACAGTAAGGCGATTCCCCAAGATTTCATCGATGATCAACTGTCCAAGAAAAACCGACCAACATCACCGGTGCGTGTCGAAAGCCTGTTCGTCGTTCACGATCGACCTACAAATCGAAGTTAAAGGTGCGAGTCATCCAACGCCAGAACCTCCAACCAAGTGGCTTCCACCCAGGATAAACGTAGGCAGTTCCGCGCATTCCGCTCACGATGAGTGCATCCGGTTCGTTCAATGGCGCTCTCGCTTGGTACGAGGCGTGCACCAATTTTTGGGCGCCTGTCTTGGGATCGGTTTGAGTCGCCAAGTCGCCTCCTGCCTGATTGGAAAGGCTTGGTGGAAGATATTCAACGTCGCGACGGGCAATTTCTTCAATGATGCTTGCGTACTTTTGGTAGGGGTCAGCATCAAATTTGATTTGGACTTTTTGCCCCTCCTGAACTAGTTCGATATCGGCTTGATCCACGATGAGCACGGCTTCAAACTGAGAGGGATCACCAACCTGACACAGCATGTCGCTTTCTTCCAGACGAGCCCCCAGGTTTTTTTCTGATAGCGCGGTTCCGGACCAAATCGGAAGTCGACCTTCCGCTTCCGAACCACCATCACGCGGAGGCGGAGGAATGATCAACCCTGCAATGGGGGCGCGAATTTCCAGTCGCTGTTTGTCACTGAGTTTTTCTTTGTACTGTTGCTGCGTCGCCTCCAAAAGTTTCTCCGTCGATTCAACTTGTCCCGCAACTTCGGGGTCATGCCGTTTGAGCAGCCTATAGCTGTCAAGTTGAGCCTCGTACTCTTTCATCTTGCCTCGTAGTTCAACCAGGGTCATTTCAAGAGCATCATCTTTGAGTCGCGCGATGGGCTCCCCTTTAATAACGTGCTCCCCTGGTTTCGCCACAATTTGCATGAGTTGGCCTGGCGTATCAACAAAAACTGATTCGGCGTCTCTGGCCTGAGCCTCGAACGCGCAGCGCACATGGAAGGGCAACGGCAGAAACACTATCGCCGCAACTACCGCGCCCAAGACGGACAACGTCGCGATGAGTCGGGGCTTCTTCACTTGATGCATTCTCCCTGGAATATGAAAGAATCGGTAAAGCCGAATAGACGGTTGAATCACCAACCCTACGATTGACGTGAGAGCGATGGCTTGTCCAATAATCTTGAGACCATACGGCTCAAGCACAGAATTGAGAAAGAACAAAATTGACGCGAGAACTACCCAGCGGTACACGACGGCGGCAACCGTGTAAAGCATGAACCAGAACTGACCGCGTTTGGGTAGAAAAGGATCCTCCGATTGCTCTATGCCAAGACATAAATCAACAAGTTTTCGACGCAGGACCTCCGTCGATTTCTGCCGAAGATTAGGGATTTCCAACAGGTCGGCCAGGATGTAGTACCCGTCAAACCGCAATAACGGGTTACCGTTGAATAGAATGGTGCTGACCGAACAGATGAACATCACGCTTAACGCCACTTGATTGATCGTAACGCCTGGTTCACTAAACCACCAAATGAACGTAGCAAGTGACGCGAGCATCAATTCGACCCAAATTCCAGCAAAACCAATTGCAGCCCGCTGCCATTTGTTCGGAAGCATCCATGAGTCGGAAACATTACAATAAAGGGCTGGCGTCAAAACCAGGAGCATGAAGCCCATTTCGTGACACTCGCCGCCGTAATGTTTACACGTCAATCCATGGCCAAACTCATGAATCACTTTCACGATCGCGAGCGTTGCACCAAGATAAATCCAGTTGCCGGGACCGAAAAACTCATGAAAGGCCGGTAGTCGAGACTGAAAAACATCGAATTGAACTGCGACCAAGGTCAACGCGACCAAACCAAAAAACAGACACGCGAATTGGAATGAGGGCCAATAAATCCAGAAGAGGTACTTGTACATCCAATTGAGAAGCCAATTGGGATCCACTCCCTTCCAACGTAGGGCCAAAACATTGGATGTGGCCGCCAAGAGCTTCTTTTTTACTTGGTCCTTGCGGCGATTAATTAATTGCTTGCCCTGGCCCGGCGCCTCGGAAATGACAAGCCCGCTGCGATGCAGCATACCGATGAAGTTTTGCAAATCCTGAAGCGTGATTTTCTCGGGAGCGAAACGATCTTCGAATTCGTTCTTGATATCTTCAAGGCTCGTTTGCCCATCGAGCATCGCTAAGATTGCGTACTCCTCCTCTTGGAACCGAAAATACTTTAGGCCAACAGGCTCCTTCACCACGATATAGGGGTGGCCCTGATAGAAGTGACGTCGCGCAGTCAGATCCGGCCGCATTCGCAAAGCGAGCGGTCGCGAAGCGCTAGATACGAGTGAGTCAGCGAGGGTGGCCATGAACGCCTGAGCAGACGGAAAGAACTACGTTGTTGCGCCGCGTCTTTCAATTGTTCGTTATTGCAAATGAATTTTCATTTCTACGCGACGTCCGGGATTGAGGAGCCAAAATCCCTTTTCTTCTCGGTTGTCCACTTCGGCCCATACTTGAAATTCGCCGGCAATGTCAGCAATTGGGCTCACGTACGTCACCTCACCTTGTAGCCGAACAATTCGGTTACCAGGAAGTCGAACCTCGACGGTTACCGGGCGACCATACAATTGGTCGGGAGTATAAAGGTCGCTACTGACGTCTCCCTCAACGCGCAGTTTGTCCATTCGGACGACGCGAGCGACGGGATCACCAGGGCTGGCCCATTCGCCCAAGTTTTTGTAGACCTGCACCACCACGCCATCCAGAGGCGACAACGTTTGAAGCTTATCTAGTTCAAGCTGAACTTGCTCTACTTGCGCCTCTTTTGATTGCTGTGTAATCTCCGCGATGGCGAGATCCTTTCTTGCGACTTCAATCTCAAGTTTGTAACGTTCGGCCGACAACTCTAAGCGACGTACTTCCGTTTCGGAAACGCTATTCTCGGCTCTCAAACGCGTCGCTTTAGCTTGCGTTAGCTCAGCTTCGGCCACGCGATGTGCAGCTTGCGCCGCTCGCACTCGAACATCACTCTTCGCTTCTTCCTGGGCGGCAGCCAGTTCGTGTTGCGCAAGACGCAACTTTACTTCCGCCTCACGGACATCGGTCTGTGCGATTGATGCGCCCTTCTGTACGGTATCGCCTTCCTTTACGTGAATCTCTGTCAAAATCCCTTCCTTGGCGGCAGGCACATTCGCTTCGTCAATAAGCGCTAAAGTGGCCGCTTCCACGACCGCCACTGGACCCGATGGCGTTGAGGGTTGTACCTGCGAAACAACGAAGATTGCCGCGAGAAATATCGTTTGCATCATAGGACCTGTGAAAAGGTTTTACCGCATTCCGTGAAATGGCGTGAATCAGATCGCCGATCGTCTCGGATTCCGGCGAAGCAATTGCCGGTTCGGAACGGGAACCGAAATTGAGCCCATCGTTTGTTTGCCGCGCTCTTAGAACCAGACGTCGCGCAGGAACCATTCCCAGGCTTCATGAAACCACACGTATCCGATTGGCCGTCGACCTGCATGAATGTCGGCTCGCACTTGCGCACCTGTACGACGGAACTTGTCTTCAACAGGATCTTTGAGATCAACATCGATTCGTACGACGTGCTCTTGCTCTCGCATATGGGCGACCTGGTGAATCTCGCGCACGACACCGTGCCGGTAATGGTCAGAATCGGTCGCCAAAATATAGGTAACGTTCAAAGGCTCGCCGGTTTCCTGGCTTTCGCGCCATGCGCTCATGATGTGCCCCATGCGGTTCTCGCGCATGAATACTTCGAGCTTCCATTTGCTGGCAGGATCAGCAACCGTGAGAAGCACTTGACCTTCCGTAACGGGACGGTTGAGCAATAATTCTTTCGTTTGCCACGTCGTGATTTCGCCTTTCATTGGGCTTCGCACAGTAAGCCGCTCGCGACGCTCAGAAAGGAGTTGGTATTGGTTCGTGTAGCTATCGAGTTGTTGTTGATACTGTAAGATTTGTCCGGCCATTCGGTTCATTTCGACGGTATCGCCTCGTTCTCGGGCCTGTTGTCTAGCACGGCGAGTTGCAATGAGAGCCTCATTGGTTGTTTGCATCTTTCCGAACACGTCCTGAAGTTGCACCTCAAGATCCGTGTTGCGCAGCTTTAACAGTTCTTGGCCCTTCTCAACCGCTTGCCCGTGTTTCACCAGCACCTTCTCGACAACGCCGGGCACATCACAAAAGACATCCTGACGATCGACAGGCACCAACTCGCCATCACCTTCGATGTTGAAATTCTTGGGAACAAAAATCAACACAGCTAAGGCCGCAAGTATCACTGCCGTAACGAAGAGTGTTTTGGGAAGGGTTCTGGCTCGGAGAATCCAAGTCGCGTTTCCCAAAGTGCGCCACACCGGCATCAGAAACAAATGCTCGTGAGAGAGCGCGTTCGCCATTGCACGGCTGCTGTGTTCATAAACGAGATCAACGCGCGGAGCGATCGTAGCGCGAGGAATGTTGCTCTCAATCTGTTCTACGATCAGAGCGCCAATCACTTCGCCTTTGGGACCCGCGTTTTCCATCGGGTCTTGTTGGTCGCGATCCGTATTATCGCGCATGGGGCTAACGCGCAAACGACGGAGCGGCAACACAGCGACCGATTTCGAGTGCGCAACCTCCAAATAATCGTCTAGGGCACGTTCGATTTGTTTAGGGAGATCCTCGGTTGAACCCGAATACCACAACGGCTCATCCGCGGCGACGACCATCGTGGCGAGTTTACCGAGAGTCGAGACGATATCGCTGCGGGGATCAAGGACATCCTGTCCACTGACTGCTTCGACTTTGCATTTGCGGCCTTTTAGCACTGCTACGCTAAGTCGATCACACCCGATTAGCTGTCGCCCTTCATTCGCGATATGGTAGGCCGTGTCCTTGGGCGATAGGTTTTCATGGATTAGACGAGAGAACCGGTCTGCCTTGACCCACAAGGACTGGCGGTCACTGTACTGGCGCAGCTTTTGACTGCGAAGCCAATCTCCCGCGAGTTCGCACATCTGGACGACAAACTGCAAATATCCACGCTGGCTAGCAGGTTGTACGTCAGGGCGCTGAAATACCTCAAGAATTCCCTCCACATGGTTCTCGCTTTTCATGGGCGAGAGAACCAACAAATAATTCGTGGGGTTGCCCGCGCCGCCTTCACCTGAACCCGATTGGGGTGAAACCAGCCGGGGTTCGGCGGTTTGAATTACCTGACCAAGCAACTGAACGTGTCGAACGGCGTCCTCGGCCGCCGGATCCAGCAGCGATCGACTAATGTTAATCTGGTATGCAAGTTCCAGTCGGCCCCCCTCGCCTACATTCCAAATGGCTCCTCCAACCGCCGCCAGCGCCTGTACAATTCGGGGCAAAAACTCCGCATAGTATTGCTCAGGAGCAAGGTCACTTTTAGATAACTGGGCGATTTCATTCACCAACCCACGAATTTGGCGCTTGGTGTCTTCAATCGTTTTTGGGCTAACGGATGATTGCTCGGTTGACATTGGCCCGTAAGACAAGGTGAGGGGGGACTGAGACTCCTCCTGCCGAAGGTATCCCAATAAAACTTCGATGCCCGCCGATCAAGGATAGTTTCGTAAATTTCAATGTATCCCTGAAAATCCCCCCTGACAATGTTTTACACCGGGTTGCCTGAATAAAACCTAGGAACTACAGCGAGATAAAGCGGTTAACAACGGTTCTACCGGCCCACTCGAAGCACATGACGGCTTATGTTCGTATGGACATACGCGAAAGAACGTTTTCTTAGATGCTCACTGCCAATTTTATTTGACACCTAGGCTGGCTAGATAATAATGACGGCGGATTTGTCGTCTGGACCGTGGTAAAAAAATGACCAAGTGGTGACGCCAGACGTTAATGTTATTCGTAAATGGCTTCTTCCGTTAGCGTCTGGCCTAGCCTTTCGAATAACCGCAGTTTTGGCGCGAAACTTGCTCACATGTGCGTCGCACTATCTACTCCCTCCCACGCGAGGAACACGTCATGGTAAATCAACAGGTATTTGAAGGTCACTGGAACGAAATTAAGGGCAAGTTGCGGGCTCATTGGGCCGCGCTGTCGGATGACGACTTGGAGCAGGCTCACGGCAATCTACAGCAACTGCTTGGAGCAATTCAGCGCAAGACCGGTGAAAGTCGTGACGTAATCGAAAACTATCTAGAAGAGATCATTGCAGAGAGCGGAGGCGCGATCGAACAGGGTTCAAATTCGGCGCGTGAATACGCTCGTTACGCCAATGAATCGATGCAAAATGTGGCGCGCGTGGCCAGCGAACGCGCCCAGTTTGCCGCGCAGCAAATGCGCGACGGATATGCCGATGCAGAACAGATTGTTCGCCAGCGGCCAGTCGAATCGCTTGCAGTATGTTTTGGCGCTGGTTTGATTGCTGGAGTGCTCGTTGGAATGGTAATTCGACGTTAAATCGGTCGCCTTGGCACGCGCCGCGACGACGGGGCGCGGGAATTTCATAAACTTGCAAGTTGAAAGGTTACACGAAATGAGCACGGACACCGCAAATCGTCGGTACGCGGCGAATCTTCAGCAAGGATACGAGGCATCGCGAGAAGCGATCGAACAGCACCCGCTTCCTGCGGCTCTAACCGTCTTCGGACTGGGTTTTGGGCTGGGACTCGCCCTCGGCGTGCTAATGGGCGAAAGCGATCGTAGACCTGCCTGGGATGATTCGGGGCGGTTTGAACGCTACGGCCGTCAATTCTTGGATGCTATCGTCCGGGCAGTTCCTGACGCCGTTAGCAAACGCATGTCCTAGGATTACGGCGTTTTTCCATCGTCGCTATGGCTTTGGAACTACTCGTTTGGACGCATCGATCTCACTTTTGTTTGTTTGATCCCGTCTGATACAACGAGATGTAGACGGGATCGTAGAGGAGACCTTTATGTCCGAACCGCTAACTGCTGACCAGATCCGCGATGAAATGGCGCATGTACGGCGAGACTTAAACCTCAATTATGGGGAAGTTGTCGATAATGCGCGGGATATGGCGGATTGGCGTTACTATGTGCGAAGCTACCCATGGGCCGCGATCGGCCTTGGCGTCGCTGTCGGTTACCTGGTGGTGCCAAATCGGACGGAATTGATTAGCCCCAGTGCTGAAGAACTGCTGAAGCTGGCTCGGAAGAACAAACTCGTGGTCGAACCTAAGCCAACTGCCGAGCCCAAATCAAGCGTGGGCAGCGCCGTCTTCAATATGATGGCCAGTATGCTAGTTCGCGGGCTGATTTCGTACGTCGGTCAAAAGGCAGGGAAAACGGCAGGCAAAGAAACTGCGAAAGCCGAACAGAGAGAAGAACTCCGGCAGTCACCCTCGATGTAACATCCTGATTTACCTGCGAAAGGTCTATGAAAAACCGAATCATGGACATGTTTTCGACGCCGTTCGAACCAGAGTCACGGGAGTCGACGGGCCCGCTCGATGCTCGCCGCTGGACCGTGTTGGCCGAGGAATGGATTGCGAATAATCCTGGCGTTGCTCTTGGCGCCGCCCTTACTGTGGGAGTTCTGATTGGATGGCTCGTGAAACGGAAGTAAATGGAGCAAACGCCCGTTCCGCGGCCCCACGCGCCGTGGTCGAAAACATCGGCGAGTTTGTTCACGATGTTGTGACGTTGAGCGAACTCCAAAGCAAGCTCTTCGTAGCCGACTTGAAAGATTTCCGTTCCGGTACTGTGGCGCCAGGTTCGCTCATGGGCCTAGCATCTGTGCTTTTTGTCGGCTGTGTTCCCGTATTGCTTATGGGAATTGCGTGGCTATTGGTTGACTATGACGTTCTAGCGCCAGGCTGGGCATTACTTGCCGCCGGTAGCGGGGGTGCAATAGTCGCGGGTTTAATGGCTTTGACCGGATGGTTTATATTTCGTCGGCAACTAGCGATCCTCGACCGTTCTCGTGCGGAACTCGAAAAAAACGTGACTTGGATCAAGAGTGTACTGAAGCATAGTGGTCGAACTCCCCGCGATCCGCACCTAGTCATCAATCGTCCGAAATAGTTTCACAGATTTGATTAACAATCGTTAACCCTCAAAGAATAGGAAAGAGCAATGAATCCTGCATCGTCCGCGTATGAATATGAAGCAAATCCTGATCGCCTTCGAACCGCGCCCCTAGGCGCCTCTCAACCATTACAACCGAGCCAGGACATTATCGCCTATTTAAAAGAGTATGCCCGTGAGAAGCCAGAAGTGGCGGCGTTGTGGTGCTTTGGAATTGGTTTTGTGTTGGGCTGGAAATTGAAACCGTGGTAGACGAACGGGAGGCGCATGTTGTTTCCGTAACCGTCGCTCAAGTGGCGGCGGTTACGCATTAAGACAAACGCGTGGATTTTATGGTTTTCGACTGTCAACGTAGTCCTTGACGAATGTTCGCAAATTGGCGTCGTCGCAGTCGTAACCTAGATCAGTGATGCGAGAAAGTGCGTTTTTTCCTCCGGTTTGTTCGCGCACCGACTGATCCATTACCGTGAAGAGGGCAGCGCGATTCCCCTTAGCGCAGTGTACGAAAATCGGCTTAGGAAGCTTCTCTACTGCGTTGCGAAACTCATCGACTTGACCCTCGCGAATTTGGCTTCCAATGACTGGGATGTGAAGGTACTCCATACCAGCTTCTCGCACTAGTTGTGCCTCGTCCACGGGCGACAGCTGGTCATCGGACTCGTTCTCAACGCGCAAGTTAACGACGGTCTGGACACCCTCAGCCGCAAGCGCGGTAATATCCTCTCTTTGCGGTTGTGCGCCGATGAAAATTTCTTGCGCAATTTGCTTAGTTTGCATTTCATATTCCTTTTGGAGTGACTGGTGTAGCGCTAAAATTTTTATGCAAACGACAGGCCAAAGTCGCGATCGGCGTTGGAATACTCCTGGGAAATCCAACTTTAGGCGCACACAGTGTCGGCCCTTTCGGCGACCCTGCGTCGATGAATAATTGCGAACTCAGCAGAAGCCACTCCACATTTTTGTGACGCAATCGCATGTTTGCAGCGTTGTGCCGAATCCCGTTGAACGTGTTTTTCCTTTGCTGCGTCTTACGCCGCGCACGACGTTAGTACATATGGCGCCTGCTATAGACGTCGCATCGCGCGTGGCATCATTTCGCAACTTCAATGGGCCCAAATTCCGATGACGATTTGCACAACCTGAGTTAGCAAATCCGTCGAACGCCGAATTCTCAGGGTGATCGGACCATGTCCTGAGTTGGTTCATGGTGCAACGTTAGCGCGCGGCGTCGGCTTATGTCGGGGCGAAGGCTCAAGGAGGTTGCGATGGGTGGGACCGGTTATGCATGTTTTCTGGCAAGCGCTGCAGTCGCATTTCTGCCTACGCTCGCATTAGCTGAGGCCAACGGTTCATCGATTCGCTTTGTCGATGTATCTCCGGTAAAGGCGGTTAACTACATTTACTACGCACCCTCAGAAGAAATCCATCCTTCGTCACCTCTCGACGTCCCTGCCTTGGAGATTCCCGCCGATTCGACTTTGCGTGAGCACGTTCAGCATGACTCGGTGGGCGATGAATTCAAGTTAAGCGGCGTCGGATGTTCACAATCGAATTGCGGACACCACGCCTATTGTGAAGCAGCTTGCAACAATACGTGCCCTTCGCACGCGAAATTGGCCTGCTGCAAAGGTCGATGTCATGCGGAATGCCGATCGATCAATAGACTTCTTTCGGCGTTATTCGCTCCTAACGATGTCTCGCTACGAGCAAATCGTTATGCAAAGTACGATCAGACGTGCTTCAAATGTGCTCCACGTTGCGTCGTATCTGCGCACTGCCGAACGTGTTGCGTTTCAACAAACGATTTAGCGCGTTCCGCGCCAACATCTACCGTCGAGAAACCGTCGCACAACGAATCGGTCGAAAACTTCGTTGACCCCACGTTGGACTTTGACTTTCCAGAAGTCTCGGTAGCTGACGAAGACATGTACCTCAATCCACCGGCTCCGCCGACGCGTTAGAACCGAGCGGGTGGTGCATTCCACGCGACTTTACTCGAATTCGGTATAGGCTCCTGTCTACCGTAACGTAGAGGGTTTGAGCATCATTGCCCCGCCCAAACTCAACGTTGCTTGGCAAACCGACCGCCTCTTCAGGGCGGTCGGATCGTTGGTTTTTGGGCCCCGTAGGTATATGGGCAATTTCTTTCCCCTGCGAGTCAATGACAAGAACTCCGGGGCGCTGGGGGCTCCGAACAGTCAGATACAAATTGCCTCGCGTGTCGACGCACATACCGTCGCATCCCTTTTCCCGACCGAAATCGTATAACGTTTTCCGAGGACCGCTCACGTTGCCGTCGCGATCGAGTGGAAAAGCGAAAACCTTCATGGCGCCTTGTACTGGCAAAGGTTGTTTAAAGTCAATTCGATCCGAACCGTTGTCATGTTCCGCCACATATAGCAATGCGCCATCGGGGCTAATGGCGATCCCATTGGGTTTTGATATGTCGTGCGTCACTTCAAACACGTCGCCATTCACGATTCGATAGACCGCGCGATGTTGTAGTTCACGAGTCTCATCTCCCACGTATCGAGGATCTGTGAAATAAATTCGGCCGGCCCGATCGATACACAGATCATTAGGCGAATTGAATCGCTTGCCAAGAATATCTGCTGCCATAACCTTCTTTGTGCCGCGAGTTATGTCCCATCGGGAGATGCATCTTCCTCCGTGAGATGCGCCTTCACATGCCCATAAATTACCCTGTTGGTCAAACGCAAGTCCGTTCGATGGCGCTTACCTAATGCGTTTTTTACTCACGCGCATGTATTGCCCCGCCGCTTGATGCGCCGTCTTTTTCGATAATAAACGCAACGGATTTGGACCCACGGGCCCATGCAACGGGGCCGCTTGCGGGTTGCTTCTAGTCCGGGTCCCTTCCCCAGAAATCGACGCGCCCCACGTTCCGATAGACAACGAAAAAGCCCCGCTTGGTAATGGGAGATACCAAGCGGGGCTTTCTTTTGTGTTGCTCCCCGGTAAAGCGGCTAACCCATCACAGTTGCCGTTGTCACACCTGCCAGGGTGTTACCGGATCATCGCTTACACGTTTGTCGTTCCCGTCAAACCCTTTGCCAACGCAACCAAGTGCGATAGGTGAATAATATCGGTGGCCGTTCTAAAAGTCAAGTCTTATTTTGATAGCCGATACGCTATATTTTTATGATAGCTTTCTGACTATCACTATGCTCTTTAGACTATCACATTTTAGTCAATTCATTTTCTGACATCGTAACGTGATATTCGATTGAATATACACGACTTCGTGTAAGTAATTGTCGTTACACGATTTGCGCTTCGTATCGAAAACCATTTGCTTTTTATCCCGATTCAAATACGATTTAGCGAAGTAACCCCCGGACTGCCAGCCGGGCCAAGTAGTCTATAAGCCGCCATCACATTCATAATGCCCCGTTCGCTCAAAACTCAATTGCTGGTCGATTCCCTAGACGCGCTTGCGTTTGGGGCGTTGGTTGTGGCGTATATCCGGGTTTCGGGTAAGACGAACGATGCGGAATTGCAAACCGCCCTTATCAAACGCGAATGCCAACGCCGGGGCTTGCGGTTGCTTGCGGTCTATTGCGAGAAAACAACCGGAACGAGTCTTGAGCGCGTTCAATTCAGAATGGCGATTGCCCATGCCCGCCGCATGGGCGCGGCTTTAGTTGCCCGGGATGAATCCCGTTTCATTCGCAACGGGGGCCCGCGTTGTGACCGGTTGAAAGACCCTCGGAAGCAAGACGTTCAACGGTTTAATGATTTGGTTCTTTCCTCGGGGGTTCAATTCGCAACCGTCTTTGCGCCGGGTACGCCCTACGCCGATCTACGTGGATTGCAAACCCGGGAAGCTATGAAGTTACTCCCGCCAGAGAAACGCCCGGGCCGACCGCCAGGACAACGGGAGAAAAAGAGAACGTTGGTTCAACGCCGACAAATGGCGTTGTTACGCAAGGCGGGGTTAACCCTAGAGGAAATTGCCCAACGCTTTGGCATAGTGCGTAGCACGGTTCACGCTTACCTAGCCGACCTAATGAAGCAAATGCGGCTGACCACTAAGCCGCCGGGTTCCGAGAAAGAGATTGTTCGTTGTCTCTATCGTGGCGGGTTCACGTTTGAGGAAATCGCCGACCGGTTGCAATTGGATTTGGAATCGGTTAAACGTCATTTGGGAATCGGAATTAGATCGAACGCAATTGCAAGATACCTTGGAATTCTCAAGGGTTTTGCCGTGTTCGGGAAAAAGGTTATTAAGTTAAATAATAAATATAACCCCTTCCAATTATCCCCTCCTCAACTGGAATGAACTAAAAATCAATCAACCAGCTAACAAAAAACAACAAATCGAAAATCAATAAACTCAGAAAACTTGGGAGGTATGTACCCAAGTAACCAGCAACCAAACGCAGAGGGGGAAACCATGAACACGAAACCAAACAAACGGGAAACCTACAAACGAAAACCTAAAACAAACTGGGTTAGAAACGGTTACCGCTTAACCTCAATTCCTTGCGAACGTTGTGGGAGTACCACGGAGACAATCAAAATTACTCACCGTTCCTATCCCAAGGTTGGCAACGTATGCCGAGAATGCGCAACCTTGCTCTGTACTTCGGAAAAAGATTTCCTTGACCTAGAGCAATGGGATATTGGCGTTTACGGAAACCTACGCCGAATCATCGGGGAATACCACGTTACGGTTTTCCCCTCAACACGCGACAACGGCTACTGCGCTTGCGTTTGGAATCGTAGAACTCAGGAAAGCAAGTTTACTAAAACTTGTTGGGAGAAAGACGAAGCTGCCGAGGCCGCATTGGCAATGATTAAATCCTCATGGCGTTGGCGTACCACCAAAAACCCGATTACCACCGACAAGGCCCCTAGCAACAACAGCAACACCACACCTAGCACCACAAACACCCCTAACAAAACAAGACACAACACAAAACGGGATGCAAAAAAGTTTCTAGCCTTGCTCAAATCGCAAATCTAATAAAAGCCAAACTTCCCGGGGTATGGGTGCTTAACCCATGCCCCATTTTTATGCGCCCTCGGTTGCCCCCTTCCCCTTGATGCAACCTTCTTTTACTTCATTGGCAACGCTTCCCGTTTTCATCGGGAAGGTTGGCAACTCTGACACGTACCAATTGACACGACGGGTTAGTTGTACCCGTTGACACGCAATCGGTTTTCTACAATCTGCGGTCGGTACGCTAACCGCTCCCCTTGCGTCGTTCCCATCGTCGCAAGGGTTCATTGCCCGATGCGTTAGCGAGCGAATGAGAGGCCGCAAGCAAGATCGCCATAGCTTATTGTGCATGCTTCGGGTATACAATTGGAGCGGTTCGCTACAGGTTGGAGCGAAAACAACCAGCTATACCCCCCTACCTGCCGGGTCCTCCCAGAGCCCGGGGGTAAAAACTTGCATAGTGGAACAGTCGAAAGAGGCAACGAAATTGTTTGATTTTATGTAACCCCTTACGGAGCATGGATTTAGAAAAACAATAGCTAAAAACTGGCATATAACCCAGAAATTGCCAGCGATTGCATGGGTAATTCGTAAGTTGTTTAAAATAAACGATTTACGTTCAACCCGAGGGAGCGAAACCGCCCTATATTTGACGCAAACCGTTTCCAACAAAGGGTTTACATCAACCCGAGGGCACAAACCGCCATTTTTCTGGCCCCACGCAATGCTGTAAGTTGTTATTTAACAATGGTTTAAGGCGGTTTTTCCCGGTTGCCGATTGCGGTAAACTAATTTAATCCGCCCAACGCGACCCTTAGGCAACGCCCCCAGTTGCCCCGCTCTGGCCCAAAACCGGCCTTTCTACGCTTCCCCGGGCCTTTCTGCCCATGGTTGGACCCCTGCCCAACGCCGCGGCGTTCTAGGCCCCTTTTTGTGGCTTTATCGCGATGCCGTTTAAACGTCATGTTCAACCCGTCCCGATTTGTCGGTTGTGTGTTTATAAAATTTTTCCCACTTTGTTATAACATTATAAGCAGTCTAAGTTGCAGTATAAATCGCTTGCCGTACCATGTTGAGACATAACTTAGCAACGAACTATGTTGCATTGCGAAACTAAATGGTATTTGCCAACGGGAAAGGGAAATCATGCGAAAGACAAACCGAGCGAAACCGAAACGCCCCGCCAAGCGACCAGCGAAACCCGCCAAGCCCGCGAAAGTTGAAACGATGAAAGACGAAAAAGAAAACTTGGGCTCCGTGGCGTATGACCCGTCCAATGGTTTGGACGTTCAACGGGCTATCGAAGCCGCAATGACCAAAAATGACGTAAAGGCGCACGAATTCTTAGTCGAGTATGTTCGCCCGGGTTGGGATGCAATCGGAAGGGAACCCGAGATTTTCACCGATAGCGCGACCGTCATGGAATTGTTAGAGGCCCTCGGGCGCGATCTTCCCCGCCACCGTCTCAACTATCTTTTAAACCTCGGAGTGATTACCCCGGAAAAACGCGGAGGCCGCTTGTTTTGGCGTGCGGCTGACATTGCCCGTTTAATCGTCGCTTGTGATTGCCGCCGGTATTGGATTGTCGGTTCGCCCATTTGGATGGAAAACGCGAACCCGGCGGAAATGGCCCGTGAATTGGTAAGGCAAGGCCGCGAAGGAACGGAAAAGATTTGTGCGTTAGTTGATAACCTTTCTGTTTTCGATTTGTGCCGCTACTTGGCGGAAGTAAAGACCGATGAGCAACGGCAACAATACTTGAACCTAATTTTTCTTTCTTTGGAGCGGCTAGGCATTGTTGAGTAAGCCGCAACCCGTTGGCCCTCCCCCAGAAAAGCAACCTGCAACGAACATGAAACCGCCCCAAACGCCAACGAACTTACAACTAATCGCTTCCGTGGAATTGACCGCCCGGGGTGTTGCGCCTTCTCAAGATGGCGTTGCGGGAAGTGTGCATTCTGCCTTACCGAAGTTTCGCATCTTGGCTAACACGGGTAGCCCGATGCGTGTCCCGGGTTTTGCCGAACCCGTTATTCTCGATTTTCGGGGCGTCAAGTTTGCCCGCGATGTTACGCCCATCATCGCAAACCATGACCCGGCCTTACGCATTGGCCACACGACAACACGAAGTGTAGCCACTAACCCGCCCGCAATCGTGATTGAGGGGGTGGTTAGTTCCGGTTCGGATGTTGCCCGGGGCGTGGTTGATGATTGCCGAAATGGGTTCCCGTTCCAAGCATCGGTAGGCGCAACCATTTTAAAAGCAAAGTTTCTTCGCGAGGGTCAAACCGCAGAGGTTAACGGGCAATCGGTCAAAGGTCCGTTAGTGATTGCGGTTGAGTCCTCAATTCGTGAAATCTCCGTTCTGCCCCTCGGGGCCGATAGTGCTACTCAATTCGCCCTTGTCGCAGCGCACGCTAATAAAAACCGTTCATCGGGTACCCAAAACAATTCACTCCTCCCTTCGCAAAGCACAATTATGGAACCTTTTGTAAACGACAACGACCAAACGCCCGTTACTGACCCGCATTCGCTCCAAGCCGCCGCAGAGGCCCGGCGCGTTGGCGACATTCAGGCATACGCCGCGGAATTCTCCAACGTTCGCACGGTTGCCCACGAGGGCAAACCGGTTACGCTTGCCGATCTAACGGCAACGGCAATCGAAAACGGTTGGGAACCCCGCCGCTTTGAAAATGCGTTGCTTCGGGGACGCATTGAAGCCGCGAATACCGCTCCCGCGGTTCATGTGGTTGATCGCCGGGTACAGTCTCAAGTTATTGAGGCCGCATTCTCGCGTTGTGCGAACCTGCCCAACATCGAAGCGCATTACGATGAACGCGTATTGGAGCAATCGCACGCGCCCCAGTTGCGGAACATTGGCCTTCAACAGTTGTTGTTGATGGGGGCCGCCGCGAATGGTTACCGCTGTGTACCGGGGGAACGTTTAAACAAGGCGAACTTGCGTCAAGTGTTGGCCCATGCTTTCCCTGACATTCGGGCAAGCCATACGTCAACTATTTCAGTCCCGAATCTGCTCAGCAATGTAGCAAATAAATTTTTGCTCACCGGTTGGCAGGAGGGCGATGCGGCATGGCGGGAGATTGCCGACATTAAACCGGTTTCGGACTTTAAAGAAGCTCGCTCAAACCGTTTGCTTGATGATCTCGAATATGAAGAACTGAAACCTAACGGCAAGATTGCCCATGGTACAGTAGCCGAGGAATACTACACTCGCCAGGCGCATACTTACGCGAAGATGTTTGCCCTTACTCGCGTTGATATGATCAACGACGATTTGGGGGCGTTCTCGGACTTGAAGAAACGCGTTGGGTTAGGCGCATCCCGCAAATTCAATCGCGTATTCTGGACTACGTTCCTAGCTAACTCTGCTTTCTTCACTTCGGCCCGGGGCAACTATATCGACGGCGCGACGACTAACCTCGGTACCGACGGGGTAGGTTTGGAACTTGGCGTTCTCGCCTTCCGTGCGTTGCGTTCTGCCGACGGTAAGCGCGTTGGCGGTAAGCCGGAAATCTTGCTTGTTCCGCCTGAATTGGAATTCAAGGCCCGCCGCTTGTTCGCATCGACCAACGTTAGCGCCGGGGGTGGTTCGTCCGATTCGTTTGTTCCGAGTGATAACCCGTTCGCTGGTTTGTATCGACCCGTGGTAGCCGATCAACTCTCGGATGAGGATTATCCCGGTTCGTCGGCAACCGCTTGGTACTTGCTACGCAACCCGGGATTGGCCCCCGCGATTGTCGCCAGTTTCCTTGATGGAATCGAAAACCCGACGGTTCAACAGGCCGACGCCGACTTCGATATGCTGGGCATTCAATTGCGTGGCTATCACGATTTCGGTGTTGATTTGGCCGAGTGGTTAGCGGGCATCAAGAGCAAAGGCGCGGCCGCATAGTTGACACTGTTCAATTCGGGCAACTTGTAGTTGCCCGGGTTTCCATAGGGGCCCCCTAGGACGCGCAAACCTAGGGGGCCTTTTTATGAATGGCGTTTATACCAATAAACTCCACGATTTCCGACCCATACCGCCCCTAGCCCCTCCCCCAGAAAAACACAATGTCCCTATCAGGTATCAAGGCCGGGAAAGCATTTGTCGAGTTAGAAGCGTTGGATAAAACCGCCGCCGTATTGCGGGGCGTTGAAAGGAACTTTCAGGCATTCGGCAAACGGCTATCAAGTATCGGATCTGATGCGCTGGGGGCCTTTGGCGCGTCGCTTAGCAGCATCGGCACGAAATTGACCGGGCTATCCGTTGGCATGGGCGGGGCTCTTGCTGCGGGTCTTATCCCTTCGATCAAAGCGGCGAGTGATTCGCAGGAGGCGTTGAATAAATTCAATGCCGTTTTTAAAGAGCAATCCGACGCCGCCGCGAAGTTTGCCGATGACTTGGCTAAAAACGTAGGCCGATCATCGACCGAAATTAAAAATCAACTTTCGGCATTTCAAGCGTTCTTTGTCGGTTTGGGTTTCGACCCGACCGAGGCCCGCGAACTATCACAACAGATTCAACAGGCAACCCTTGATTTGGGTTCGTTTCATAATTTGCAAACCGTCTCAAGGCCCTTTCTGCCTCATTCACGGAATTGAAAGTTGCCGTTGGTACCGTGTTCCTTGACATGGCCCAAAATGTTGTGAGCAAACTTGGCGATATTACATCGGCTATCACCACTTTTGTAACCAACAACGGGGCAACCGTTGCCCGGTTTGCGAAGATTGTAACCGGGGTTTCGCTTGCCCTCGGGGGCATAGGTGCGATTGCGACGTTTGCCGGGTTCGCGGTTACCGCACTTGGTACGGTACTCGGGGCCGTAGGGACAATTATTTCTGCGGTTGGCATGCTTGCCGGGTTTGTAGTAACGCCCCTCGGAATTCTCACAATCGCAATCGGTATCGCAACCGCTGGATTCGTCAAGTTTCTTTTACAGTCGCAATCGCTCCGAGCGTTTCTATCGGGCCCGTTCGTTGGTTCGCTAGAATCAGTCGCGAGTGGTTTGGAGGCCGTGGTCGAAGCGTTAGCAGCCGGGGCCGCTTCGGAGTTTCTGCCCTCGGACGATAAATCTTCTAGCGCTGGGGACGCTATCGGGTACCTTGCCGATTTGGACCTACGCCGCGAACAATTAAAAACGCAACTATCGAACCTAGGCCGCGATTTTGGTCTAAACGCCGATGGCCCTTCCCCAGAGAAGGCGAACTTTCTTCAAATAGCCCAAGACGCCGGTAAAGCCGCGGGAATGTTGGTCGGTTCACAAATCGTTGCCGACTTGCCGACCGAATTGACGCTACCGGAAATAGACCGTTGGAACGCCGCGGGAAATGAAATGTTTTCCGATCTAGTGGCGAACCTAGGCAACGCGCCCGATTTGGTTACCGCCGGGGGTTCGGGCCCGCAGTATTCCGCAATGACCGCAATGGAAAAAGGTTCGATTGATGCCGCAAAAATGGCAATAGAAATTATGATGCGTGGCGAGGGGCAAGATGATGAGGCCCGCGAAAAACGTAAAATTGACTTGCTGCAAAACATCGACAAAAACTTACAGCAACCCCCGGTCAATCTTCATATCGCCTAGCAGTCCCTCCCCAGAAATCACGCAACCCCGAAAACATGATCTAGGGTCCGCAATTGTCCCCGTCTTTGTTTCTCCACCAAAGGCGGGGACATTGCGTTTAAACGCTTCCTAGATTATTCCGTTTGCCTACTATTCATATCCGCCGGTTGTTTGGGATAATGTATGTAGGTCGGTTACAATGCGTTTTGGCAAGTTGCCGTTCTCTTTATTTACGCTACCCCGGGGGACTAATGCGGCAGTCTATCGAATGCCCTTTATGTGGTTGCATAGACAATCGGGTCACAAACACGTATGCCAACAAAGTTAGGCATGCGGGCAAGCGAATCACTCGGTTACGCCGCCGTAGGCGTTGCCGAAATTGCGGGAAGGGATTTTACACGGTTGAACTTTTGGAACACGACGCGCCCGCCCCGAATGAAGCAATGCCCATCATTCCATCGTTTCCGTTAGGGCCCACTTCCCTTAATCACAATCCACAATGGTAAAAATCGTATCGACGCTAGGTATGCAAGGCTTGGGCAGGACACCCGATTTATATGGGTTCGCGATTTGCCAGGACAAGCCGCAACCCTTGGTCATTCGCAAGCCGCCTAATGATGAAACCGCCCCCGGTAAGCTATTGATACCCGAACCCGATGCAACGCCCGATAAACGGTTGCATGCTGCCCTTGCCGCGATGAGTGGCAGGAAGCGCCGCCGGGTTCGTAAGGCCGCGGTTCAACCTGGGGGCCCGGTTGCCGATTCCGTGGTTCCTGCCCCAGAGAATGCCGAGGGGCCTAGCAACCCCGCAGAATAATAAACGCGCTTTTTTCGGGGGTAGCCCCTCGGGAAAGCACTATGGGCGCCCTCGGTTGTTAGCGGGTACCCTATTAAAAGCGAAACCCCCGGGACGCGGTAACGTCCGGGGGTGTCTTACCATTTCAACCTGAAACGGAGGTTTTATGGCTACTGCTATTCTATCGCAAGGTTCGGTTTCGTCGCTATCGGGTACCGGGGCCGCTTACGTCCGGGTATCCACGGACGAACAAAACCCGACCCGGCAATATGAGTCTATCGCCGCATTTGCCGACCGGTACGGGGTAGCGATTGCATCCCCTTCGCATTACTTCATTGATGAAGGGTGGTCTAGGGACAAGGCCGACAAACGCCCCCGGTTTCAACAGTTGTTACGGGAAGTAAAAGGGGGCCGCATTCAATGGATTGTTGTAGACCGTCTTGACCGGTTCGGTACGAAAGACCCTCACCAGTTGATTGCGTACCTTTATCAGTTACGCGAATCAGGCTGCAAGCTATTTGATGCGGGGGGCAAAGAGTGGACCGGGGAAGATGTGGCAACGATTGTTACCGCCGTTTTAGAGGGCGAGAAATCTAAGCAAGAGCAACGCGAAAAATCGTATCGAATTTTGACCGGCATGGTTTCAAAGGCCGCTCAAGGGGAGTGGCAGGGCGGTACGGTCAAACTCGGGTTCGATGTTGCCTGTTATGATCGGTCAACCGACGTTGAATTGTGGCGGGTCATTTTTGATGGTAGGCACAAACGCTTGCAAGTTTTCCCCGATGGCACTAGCAAGCGGTTCGATGGGAAGGGGAATTTTCCGCGGTCACAACCGACCGAGGTTTTAAGACTTGCCCCCAGTAATGACCCGTCAAAGATCGAGGCTATCCGGGCCGTGTTTAAACGCTTTGCAACCGAGCAAATCAGTTTTTCGGCGCTAGGCAAATATCTTTGCTCTGACCTGGGGTTTCGCAATTCAATGGGCGGTTTCCTACAACCCCGCCACGTTCGGCAAATGTTGGCGGACCCGTCCTATCGTGGGTCCTATTCGTTCAACAAATGGCATGCGGGGCGGTTTCATTCGTACAGCAAGCAAGATAACTCGGTTCGGGAAACAACGCCCGGGTATCGTGCGAATGACCCGCAAGACTGGATTATCTCCCCGCAAATCTTTGAGCCGTTGATTGATGAAAAAACTTGGGGACTCGTTCAAAAGAAACTAGGCCGGTACGGACACAAACGGAGCGCCCCACGTTCCAAAACTTTGTTTCTATCGGGGCTAGTTGTCTGCGGACATTGCGGGGCCCCGATGGTTGGCCGTTCCAACGGGAAAGAAGACCGGAACGAATTTTATTGCGGTACATATTCAAGGTATCAACAACAGCATAAGGTTGCCGATTCGCCTTGCATGCGGAATGGTGTCTTTCAAAAGGTGCTTGCCGGTTATGTCGATGACTGGTTGCGGACAACGGGCAAAATGGTTTCAACGATTGCCCCTGCGATTAGTGCAAAGAAGTTAACCGGGCCCTTACGCGACCAAGGGCAAGGCCATTTCAGAGCATACGCCGAAGCATTAGACCGCATTGCGGAATACTTGGAGGCCAACGCCCCCGAGGGTTTAGCCGCTGCCGAGAATGCCGCAAAGATCGTTGATAAGAACGGGCAGTATATCGGGGACGATTTCAACGTATTGAACGCGGGTTTGATCCGTGAGTATAGACGCGCGTTTTCCCATGAAGGGGTCCTAGCCGAGATAGACCGACTCGACACGCAACATACAGAGTTAACCCGGGGCCTTGCCCATGCCAACACCGATAGGGCCAGGGCCAAACTAAACCGGGAACTGGCGAAACTGGAAACTCGGTTGACGGACCTTGAACAACAGGGCGAACGATTGGCCGAAACCGCAGAACAACACTTGCGAGAATGGCGACAAGTTTGCCAGCAACTAACCGCCGCCATGAAAGCTATCAAGGGTAATAGTCACGCCCACAAGGCCGAAGCGTACCGGACTGTGATAGACCGAATTGAATGCTTTTTCACGCCCACGGGCCATACGAAATTTGGGGCTAAGGGCATTCGTGGAACGCGCCTAAGCAAGGTGGTTATTCACCCCATAACGGGCGGCTCCCATGAGATTGACCCTCAAAAAATCCAGCAAAATCAGGACTCGTCGCAGCAATCATCCGCAAGCCCGTTTGACTTTCCGCTGTCCCAGCTGAAAACTGCGGTGCGTCCCGTGTTTGGATCAAAACGCAGGATCATGCCGGGATCGGCTCCCTGCGGGATATCGGAAAAGTAAATCGCACCGTCAGGCGCAGCAGCAGGTCCCTCGGTTAATCCGCCCGATATCGGCGCCGATCGAGTAAACAACAATTCGAGCCGCGCGTTGGGACTGACGATTTCTTCGCCAATGGGGGCAGGAATGTCGTTCTGATGCGTCTGGCCAAACGTCGCGCTAAGTGCAACTGCTAAACAGACGTAATTAATCGTGCGTTCTCCAATTTATAGAAAGAGAACGCCTATCTTGCGGCGTAAAGCCAGCGATTGCAATGACACTTGCTGCTTCAAGAGGCAAATGCCGACCGAACCTCAAACGACCCAGGTTGCGAGCACATACAAAACGACGAAAATCACAGCGATGAAAGCCAACACCCACAGTCCAAAACGCCAAGCATGTGCAAGAATCGGTCCCATTAACTCATGGCGAGTCGCACCGTAAACCAAACTTACAGCCACGACCAAAGGCAGCAGAAACCAAAGTTGATTGTAAATCGTCGTGGCAAGCAACATGATTGTTCGCGAGAGAAAGAAGCGTCAAATCGCCGTAGTTCCCAATCACTCATCTAAAATTAAATGGCATCTACGAACATTTCCATAATCCACAAGAACTAATCGATCTCATCGTCGGGAGGCGGCCGTTCAGTCTCCTCTTCCGGCGCCGGCAGGACAGGACCAGCGAAAGCGTCGTAGATTGCTAACACATTAAGCAGGCCCGCAACCAAAGTGTATAACGTCGATAATTCCCAAAGCTTATTATAATCTTCGTGCCATGATGCAAGCTCGTCATACGCATTCGGCAGCACGGGTTGACGTGGCGGCGCCATAAGTCCGCCAAAGAGCGGAACCTTGTCGTGCATTACGCGATAGTTTTGCACCAAGGCAGGCAGCGCGGGCGCTCCGACGAACACTTGACAGATGTACTGTAAGCGTCGGTCTGTTGGCGTCCACGAGGCGTAAACCGCTTTTCCGTCGGCAAGGGCCAAGCCAAAGAAATACGTTCCCAAGATACAAACCATAAAAAGCGCGCCCTTGGCGTAACGCCGTTGATACACATGACCGGCTCCGGGCCAAAGCCAAGCGAGCACGGCCGCGACTAATGGATCGCGCAAATCAACTTCGACGATTTCAGGGGCGTCGGCCGGAGGAGTAGTTGCAGTCATACCTGTGCGGGGCAGGGAGCATCGCAATCGAATCTCCCCATTCTACCGGATCGGGCTATCCAAGCCAGAGCAGGTTATCCGCCGGTACTCATTTACAACGTGATTTGCCATGCGCGTTGTCTCGGGCAAACGAAAACGTGGGGTCAATCGCAAGATCCAATCTCGCGCGGTGGGCAACGAAATTCGATGCCCGATCGATACGAACAGCGGACGTACAAAGTCTTGGGTGCGTAGCACACTGCCGATAATCTCGTTGGCGTCTTCCAAAGGGGAGTAGTCGCCGCGACGTGGCCCCAGCGGGCCAAACTCGCCGATTAGGCGCGTCTTCGCACATCCAATAGTTGCTCGATCCAGGTAAACTCCCAAGTGGCAAGCAAGGCCAAATCGTCGAGGGTGCGCCAAACCTTGACCGTCGCAAACGATCAGATCCGGCTGACGATTCAGTTTTTCGACCGCTTCAACCAGCGGCGGTAATTCGCGCAATGAAAAAACGCCGGGGGAGTAGGGAAAAGTCGCGCGGGTTTCAACCGTCGCAGTCTCGATGACGGAGAGGTCCGCAGCGCAAAGCATGACCGCGGCGGCAAACAGTCGATCACTCCGAGTGTCGTATGCGACGTCTACGCCGCAAATAAACTGAATTGACTGCGGTAGTCGGTCTTCGCGCGAGACTAACGGAGCCATTTCCAATTGCTGGCCGACTGGGTCGTTCGAGGCCAGACGGTTCCCGTCAAAGTGTTCAGGAAC
The DNA here is from genome assembly GCA_963204915.1 of Planctomycetota bacterium. Classification (GTDB taxonomy): domain Bacteria; phylum Planctomycetota; class Planctomycetia; order Pirellulales; family Pirellulaceae; genus JAHWKS01. The sequence continues at coordinate 120,483 of CAUJHS010000090.1, forward strand.
GAGCATCTGCTGACCCACAACTAAGCCTTAAATGCCTTCTCGAGTTTCGACAGTACGGCTTTCTCCTTACCGGAAATACTGACGATTCCCAGGAATCCACCGGCTGCCTGCGCAACTTGCTCGGCCCGATCGAGTATGTTGTCGCGAAGTTTTTCGAATGACTTCGGGTCCATCGTTTTTCGAAGGGTCGACACATAGTCGTACCAAGCGGAGAACAGCTCCGGGCCTGGCTTTTCGTTCATCCATTTCTCCAAAAGTTCATGTGCCGCAGTGCCAGGCCCAACTCCATGACTTTCTGCAGCCTGGAGAACCGCCATGCGCTCCTCTCGCACAATTCCGCCATGCGCCCATGCAACTTCCACCAATGGCGCCAAGGTGAGCGCAGCAACCGTTTGTGCATCTAGTCCTAGGTTCAGTAGACTGCTCAACAATGCTTCGTCACGAATGCCCGCAGCGTTTACCAAGGCGTCTTTCTGCTGAGCGTCCTGAAGCTCGGCGCGGAGGCGTTCAAGCAGCTTTTGGTCTTGCTGTAAAAAAAACGATTCCTCCAATGCCCGTTTCCGATCGCCAAAAAATTCTTCAGCCATGAACTTTTGGTCACCCTTGAAAATAGGACAAAGATTCGACTGGTCGGTATTGTAGGCCCCATGAGCCGCGACGGCCATAGGTCCGTAGAACGAGCACCGTTTCGAATACCGAATGTGACGAACCGCACTGCTCGACTACCGCGGAGTTTGTTTCGGCAGAACGTGCGTACGCGGTTAGCGCACATGGCGCCGGTCGACTTCCGAGTATCCGAACCATGCGGTAGTTTTGTTCGCCAAGCGACTTGCCCAGATAGGAATCTCGTCAATATGTAGTACCCAGAACTTGTATGCGCAATCTCCTTCGAACAGTTTTCCAGCACGATAAACAAGTATTGCGATTGCCCTAGTATCATATACCTTAAGGTTGAACAATTCATGCGCGGAGATTCTATTTCGATGCCTTCTTTAGAAGTCAACACAGATCGTGCGATTGACCTGGCGATGCGGTTAATGGCGATCCCCGGCAAGAGTGGTCAGGAACTCGCTGTTTCCAACTTCGTGCGACACACGCTGATTGACGGGGGGATCGATCCAAGTTTTCTATTCGATGACAATGCACATCATCGAACGCCATTGGCAGGCGAATGCGGAAACCTCATCTTGAAACTTCCCGGCTCGCTGGCGGGGCCACGGCGGATGCTTTCCGCCCATTTGGACACGGTCCCGCTGTGTGTGGGCTCTCAACCGGTATTGCGCGAAGAGCGAATTGAATCGGCCAACCCGCAAACGGCCCTCGGAGCCGATGACCGAGCTGGCGTCGCCGCTTTGCTTAATGCGGCCCTTACAATTATCGAGAGAAAACTGCCACACCCTCCGCTCACATTTCTTTGGCCCGTACAGGAAGAAATTGGTTTACACGGCGCAAGATGCGTAGATAAGCAATTATTAGGTGAGCCGGTCCTTGCCTTTAACTGGGATGGCGGCGCCCCAACCAAGATCACGGTCGGCGCCACCGGCGGCTGGCGCGGCGAGGTGACAATTACTGGAGTTGCAAGTCATGCCGGAGGAGCGCCAGAGTTTGGCGTAAGCGCGATTGCCATTGCAGCGATTGCAGTTTCAACCTTACAGCGTGGCGGTTGGCATGGCTTGGTCGAGAAGAACGGACGTCGTGGCACTTCGAACGTGGGCGTCATCCAAGGTGGCCAAGCAACCAATGTCGTGGCCGACCATGTTACCTTGCGCGTTGAATCAAGAAGTCACGACCCTTTGTTTCGTCAACAAATCATCGATCAGTTCCGTGCGGCCTTTGAACAGGCCGCCAGCGAAGTAAAGAATGTCCAAGGTGTTTCGGGACACGTGTGTATGGAGGGGCGCATTGATTACGAAGCGTTTCGACTTCGCGACGATGAACCCTGTGTGCTTGAGGCAGAGCGTATCATAAGAGCGTTAGGATTTGAGCCTACCCGCGTGATCTCGAATGGCGGGCTCGACGCCAACTGGCTTTCCGCTCACGGCATCCCAACGGTGACACTCGGTTGTGGCCAACTTCGACAGCACATGACGACCGAAGCTCTTGACATCAACGACTATTTACTTGCATGTCGCGTTGCGTTATGCCTCGCAACGTCACTGACATGATGACGAGCCAAGTATCTTCGATGCCGTTTACTCCAGATGAGAGCGGGCGATTCGTCGCTTAGCTAGCCAGCACGATCTGTCGAAAATAACCTGCTTCCGCCCAATTGCGAAACCATTGAGATAACTCAAATTCTAGCGCATCGATGTCGGACTGGTTTTGTTGGGCAACATAGGCGACGCCATCTCCCACAGTCAAACCGTTGGCCAATGCTGTTAACAACCCAAACTCGCTTTCGCCCACCGCGCTTCGACGGACAAGGTAGTTTCGTCGTGTTATAACGAGGTAAGTCTTGCTTGGCGCTGGCGTCTGCGGGTTTCGCCCCCGACGAACGTCTGTAATGTACTCATGCACGGGATAACTGAGCTGTACCAACCGCAGGCAGGGCGCCGGCGTCAATCGCGCTCCGAGCCACTGCACGACGGATAGCGAAGCGAAGTCTTGCGGATCTGCAACGCGCTCATGCTCAATGCCCGGACCATCAAAAACTTCGCTGTAGACACGTTCTACCGTCGCCAATTCAATCAAAAAGTCCGCCCAGGTAGGGCCAAGTGACTCGAAACTCAAATCTGCAGGTCTTGTTGCTCGAAGGAACGAGGGAAAACTCCTCCCTAACGCGGACAAAGTATAACTATTGGAAGGAAAGGTCTGAAGGTACTCGCTTGCAAAGGCCTGAAACGCCGTATCGCCCACGGCGTATGCGAACGCAGGAAACTCATCAAGAAGGCAACTGGAAAGACGGGCGAAATATGCGTTTGAGTAGATCTCTAAACGCTGGATCGCGCTCAATGTCTCCGACGGTTGGATCACCCGTTCAATTTCGGCTTCGCGCATGTCGAAGATTTGATTTGCGTTCTTGCTCGCGACGCCCGCTTTGACGCCAGCGGGATGCGTGATTACCGTTTGCATCCAAAGTTGTAAGGCATCAAGTTCATCAAACGGCGATTCTTGTGTGGTCACTCGACCTCCGCTGCGACAAAGACCGCTGGGTGGGGTGTCGTCGCCAACTTCACATCATCGCCATGGGTGTACGACGCTTTCGGCGTCTCGGAAGTTTTATTGGCTTCGCCGTCACATACACCGGCGATGTACCGCTGGGACTTGAGCACTTCCGCGTGCAGAATGGGAAATTCAGGCACTCTTGCGTCCCATTCCAAAAGGGTCGAAACGTTTTGCGTAAGTTTATATGCCGTTTGAAATAATTTCCAAACCGGATCGATCACTGGGCCGTCGTGTGTGTCAATTAGATGAGTGCCGCAGTTTGTGTGACCAGCCAAGTGGAACTGCGCAATGCGATGATGCGGCAACGATCGTATATAAGTTTCCGCATGAAATCCGTGATTCACACTCGAAACATAAACATTGTTAATGTCCAAGAGAAGTCCGCAATCCGCGTCATCGGCCATCCGACTGAGAAACTCCCACTCAGGCATCGTCGATGCGGCGAACGTGACATAACTGCTGGGGTTTTCCAAGACAATTCGACGTTCTAATACGTCCTGCACGATTTGAATTCGACGAACAACATGCCGTAGCGACTCCTCATTCATTGGAATCGGCAGCAAGTCGTGAGTATTGCGCCCGGCCACACCTGTCCAGCAGACGTGGTCAGACACCCATCTGGCGTTTACTGCGTCAGCCAGTGTTTTAAGCTTTCGCAGATACTTGAAGTTCAGTGGTGCGGTACTGCCGATCGAAAGAGATACTCCATGCATGACCACGGGATATCGTTCTGCGATCTGGTCCAGTACGTAGCGCGGCCGACCCTCCGAGTCCATAAAGTTTTCGGAGATAATTTCAAACCAATCGACAGCTGGCGTATGACGCAATAGGTAGTCGAAATGAACGGTGCGCAACCCAACGCCAAGCCCAAGGTAGGCGTAATCAGATCGTGACTGGGGAGACTCTAGGCAATTCAACCTCCGCAACCTCCCTCTTCGCAACATGAGTCGCCATGTGAAAGGGCGAAGCCAAGGCTCGCAATTTGTCGGCCTTCCGCGTTGTTATTCGCAAACGGTTCGACATGCAAAGGCGATGAAGATTCGATAGAACTTCGTGAACAAAGTTCGAAAATCTCAAACATTCCTTGATAGGGCGGCCGCCGCAAGCGCCAAACTGTCGCTTCACTCGCCGGTGTGGGCTCACCACGCATGAAAACATTTCCGTCGTCGTCTTGGATCGACTTAAGCGGCCCGCGGTAAACTACCGCATGAGTGACTTTAGGAGAGGTATTCCGCTCACCTTTAAAAGCGAGTACGGTGACCGAGCGAAACTCAATCCCTTCTACAATCTTCCACGGTTTAGATTGCCGCTTGACCAATTCGATGCCGTAAAAACCAGCTTCCTCAAACGCGTGTAAGAAACGGTCTTCCCGGAAAGCGCCCGAGATACACCCCGACCACAACGCTGGGTCATTCATCATACGATCGGGAACGTCCTGGCTCGAAACAATATCACTAATCGCCGCTCGACCGCCCGGCCGCAACACCCGAAAAACTTCCGAGAACAACTGCCGTCGATCTTCCGGGCGAACCAAGTTAAGTACACAATTCGATACAACACAATCGACGCTTTCGTCGCCTATCATCGGCCGTTCGCGGCGGCACTGCTCGACGAGTTTCCGGTTATCAATCCATTCGCGAACGTTTCGTACGGGATGCGCGGTAAGGTGCTGATCTAATTGATCGAAATCCAAGGCTAAATCCTGAATCAATCCATAGCGAAAAGTGACATTTGAGTATCCAAGTCGGTCAGCCACGGTCGGCGCATGCCGCCGGGCGACTTCAAGCATCGCAGGATTGCAGTCGACACCGATAACACGTCCTCCTGAACCCACCGCTTGCGCCATGATGAAGCACAGCTTTCCTGCGCCTGATCCGAGATCCACCACGACATCGCCAGAACGTACAAACGGAGTTGGATCGCCACAACCGTAATCCTTGGCGATAACTTCCTCGGGAATGACCGACAAGTATTCCGTTGGGTAAGTGACCGCGCAGCAAAGCGCCGGCTCAATGTCACGCGCCGCTGCCGAATAACGCTCGTAAACAGCTGTCTCGTATTCCAAGGTTTGGCTTTGCGATGGTTGATTCATAAATTTCGCGGACACGGAGATGGCACTGGGTCTTGAATATCAGCAACACGATTATGCCTGTGATGCGCCGACGCGGCCGTACTTGATTGCTTAAACTTGGCGGAACGCAGTTTTGCAAGTATACCAAATTTAGGTTGCCGGCGAACGATGACCAGGGTCGCAAGAATGTCGCGGCGCTGGTCAAGAGATTTTCCCAAGCAATTGAAAACCTATCTGAAAGAAGTTTCACAATGTTCCGTACGTTAACCGCCGTGGGATTTAGCGTCATAGTATGGAACATTTATGTGCCCGTTGAAGTAACGGCGCAACGTGTTGAGCCAACGTCATGCAACTCGCAAACGATAAATACTGAGACGCCTTGGGCGGAATTTCGGGTAATCGACGCAGAAACCGGGCGCGGAGTGCCGCTGGTCGAGTTGGAAACGGTTAACGGTCTAATCTTCGTGACAGACAATGCCGGTCGCGTCGCATTTCATGAACCTGGACTCATGAATCGCCCGGTGTTTTTTACCGTGCGAAGTCACGGGTACGAAGTGGCGAAAGATGGATTTGGCTTTGCTGGCGTCAAGGTAACGCCGCGAATTGGAATTTCATCGGAATTCAAACTGAAACGAGTGAATGTGGCCGAACGGCTATGCCGGTTAACTGGAGAAGGACTGTATCGAGATAGTGTGTTGTTGGGCTATAAACCGCCAGCGCCCGAGTTTTTGAATCCTGGTCGCGTGGGCGGTCAAGACTCGATCCAAGCCACGATCCACCGCAATCGTGTGTACTGTTTTTGGGGCGACACGCAACGGATGGATTATCCGCTGGGGTTGTTTCGCATGGCCGGAGCAACTTTCTCCGTCCCTATTCCAGGAACCGAGCAGTTCGATCCTTCCAATGGAATCCCGTATGAATATTTTGTCGACGAAAACGGATTTGCGCGCGCGATGATGCCATTGCCAGAGCGTCCTGAAGGGGTGATCTGGGTTGGAGCTGTATTCACGGCGCCAGATGATCAAGGCGAGGAGAGGCTCATCGGCCACTATTCGCGACGCAAGGGATTGCATGGCGAATACGAACAGGGGATCGCCCTATTTAACGATGACAAAGCCATATTTGAGTCCATTAAACAGCTTCCATTGGATGAAACATGGCGCCGACCAAGCGGACATCCCATTCATTACCAAGAGGGTGGCCGTCAATGGCTACTTTTCGGCAGCCCGACTCCCAACGTTCGTGTCCCCGCCATGCTTCAGGCTGTACTTGATCCGAATGCATATGAAGCATTCACCTGCGTAGGGCCATCCGATGACGCAGGCGCCGAGCAACCCGACCTCGACGACGGTGGCGCGCCTCAATGGAGATGGCAAAAGGAACTACCTCCTGTAACTTCATCGATCGAACAGAAGTGGATCACAACCGGAAAACTTGGACCCGAACACGCTCGTTTTTGTCCCGCCGACGCCTCGAACCGCGAAGGCCGAATTGTACTGCATAGCGGCACGGTTCGTTGGAATGAGTTTCGCAAGGTTTGGGTGTTGATTGCCGGCCAAATCGATGGCAAAGCGTCCTTCTTAGGAGAAGTATGGTATGCCGAGGCCGTTCATCCAACCGGTCCATTTCAAAAGGCCGTCAAGATCGCGACACATGATCGGCAGACATTCTACAACGTATGCCATCACGGCTTTCTTGACAGTGATGGCGGACGAACGATCCATTTCGAGGGAACCTACACGAACGAATTTTCCGGCAATCCTATCAAAACACCGCGTTACAATTACAACCAAGTGCTTTATCGCCTTGACCTGAAGTCCCGAATGCTTGAACCGGCGTTTAGACGATAGCAAACTTAGTTATCAAATTGCAGTTACAGGCATTAGTTCGAACAATCATCGCAAGGTGAGATCAGGCGGCGAAGCCAGTCGTTCTGAAAGTTGCCTGCGGGATCGAACTCTTGGCACTGCAATAAGAAGTCGCCCCAATGAGGATACAAACGTTCTGCCTCTTTCGCAGTCAACGGACAAACTTTACCCCAATGAGGCCTGGCGTCGAACATCGCGATCATGCTCCGCGAAAGTAGATTGGCGAAACGTTGAAAACCCGATCGATCGCTTGGCGCCGCGTAACTTATGAAACTCAACGCATACCATGATTCGTCAGTTCCACTCGCCATGGAGAGAAAGGTGTTATCGGGCAAGACTCGGCGAATGCAAATCGGATAGTGATGCGTATAACAGCCTGCGGCCTCCTCGATCTCGGCCATTAGTCCGTGCTTTTCCAATTGAGCGCGGGTGGCGTGATTGATCGCGCTCAGGTCGCCATCAAAGGCCATTAACAATTCTCGCACGAAATTCAGCGACTTCTCAAGCTTTTCACGTTTCACGAACATTTCAATTTCGATATGCCGAAATAATTCGTGCTCCATGATGAGCATACGATGCGACTTGTCGATCACGCGCCAGCCACGGATGAGCGTCCCGGGGACGACGTACCGATAAAATGCTTTTATCGCACGGTTGCTTCGCAACGTTCTCACAAGTGTTCTCAGCGCGACATGCAAGGTTACGTCGACGAGGAGGAACCAGTATGCGTGGTAAAGCGGCGCCAACCACGTTTTGGGTTTTGCGACTTCTCGGCGATGTTGACCAAGGAAACGCCATGACCAGGGGAAGAAGTAGAACTGCTGCAGTGGCGATACTTCTTCCAGCGAAAGCACCGCGTTCAAGGCGCCATGCATCGTTAGCCACTCTTCCACGAAGTACTGAGGCCTCGGACGCAGTTGGATCGAAGTGATGATTCCTAAGCATCCTAATGAGCAACTCGCGGCTCGCAATGCACTACCTTCGCGAATCTCACGAATCGAGGCTTTGCCCGAAGTCGCATCGTACCCTGCAATCCGCACCGCAGTGAGGTAATGCGACATACAATGCCTTCCCGAGCCATGCGTACCGGTGGCGCTCGCACCTACCAGCGTTTGCTCGGATATCAATCCAATCGCTGGCAACGTCAACTTTTGTCGATCTAACTGCGCGAGCACGTGCTTAATTTGACTTCCCGCGCCAACCGTTAATACAGGACCCATTTCGTCCGAATTCACGCGAACGCTGTTGAAGTGACGGAGGTCAAATACGACACCGTCAGTTTCGAGTAGTTGACTCCAAGAATGTAATCGGCCGACGGCGCGCATGGGTCTGCCACGATGTTCCGTCATCAACTGTAATAGTTCCGCCTCCGACCGCGGAAGAAACACTTTCGCAGGACGAATGACGACATTCGCCCCGAAATTCACCACATGCGCGCCGTAGTTCGCCATCGAGTGCACTCTCCGAGACAGTAAGTCCTACATTCGCTGACGCCCAGCGGACTCCTGGCGCCTATTGTAACGCGGAAGCCGTTTATGACGTTGATCCAACAGGCACAGCGGCGCACGCCGAGACTCCATTCTCCCAAGGGCGAAAAATCATGCCATATTTGTTGAAGCGCCCTTTGCAAGGAATCTGTAATGAAACTGCTCCGAATCGACTCGTTGGCCGAACTGCGACAAAACGCCGAGCGCTGGGACGAGCTTTGGCGTCGCAGCGACGTGACATTACCTACAGCTCGCGCGGAAATGGTCGCTCAGTGGGTTGAGCACTTTGCACCGAAGCGTCGGTTTGTCGCACTAGCAGTCGAGAAGGCTGGCGAACTCTTGGCGGCGATCCCCCTAGTAGACGGGCCCAACCGAACAGGACGTTTCATGGCGCAATTGCCCCGCAATTGCTGGACGGATGCCGGCGACATTTTGGTTGAGCCGAGTGATTCGGGGATCAAGGCAGTTGGGCTCTTAGCAACGGCATTGGGCCAACTGCCGTGGTCGATGATTTGCGTCGACGGAGCCCCTGCCGAAAGTCCCCGTTGGCAAACCTTACTCAAAACACTGCACGATCGGCAATGCCGATTCGTGATTCGGCCGAAGTTCCATGTCGGTGTAATCGACATTCGCGGGCACTGGGACCTCTACGAGGCAAGCTTGTCGACGAATCATCGCCACGCTTTACGCAAGACCCTTCGCAAGCTCCGGGCCGAACCGGCCGGTAATATTGTAGCGCTGAACAATCCTTCCGCGGAGGACGTGCCGGCGTTACTTCAACGCGTTTGCGCCATTGAAGACAAGAGTTGGAAAGGAACGTCGGGGTCGTCCATCATGCAAACTCCTGGCATGTTTGAGTTCTTTCTACGGCAGGCAATACAACTAGCGAAATGGGGACAAGTGGAGTTCACCTTCCTTCGCCAGGATGATCAGGATTTGGCAGCCGAGTATGCCTACGTCGCCAAGGGCGTTCTTCATTCTCACAAGATCGCCTACGATCCACAGCACCGCGAACTGGGACCTTTTCGATTGCTCCGCTATTTGCAGCTGCAAGAGATTTTTGAGCATGAAAGTTATGAAGCGGTCGATACGCTTGGCATCATGAGCGAGGCGAACGCCCGCTGGTCGACACGATCCTACATTGCCAACCGAATTGTATGCAGCACCGGAGGGTTGCTAGGAAATTTTCTTGTCGACAAATACGAAAGGGTTTGGCCCAAACTTAAATCGCGGCTAGGGCGGAGCGTTGAAACGCCCGCAGCAGAGAAACTTGGTGCGTCGCGATACTTGAATACCGTCGCCGATTTGGCGAATGATGGAAACCAACGGGAAATTGACGCTACACACTCGTTCCAGCAAGCCAGCCCGTGCTAAACGCCGATTGAAAGTTGTAGCCGCCAATTGGTCCGTCCAAGTCAAGCACCTCACCTGCAAAATAGAGACCAGGGATTAGCTTGCTTTGCATCGTTCGAGAATCGACTTCATCTCGTAAAACACCGCCGGCCGTGACTTCTGCCTTCTCGAATCCAAGAGCGCCGCTCAGCGGAATCGCAACGCCTTTCAGTGCATTCACAAGCGTCTGACGTTCGCTACGCGACAATTCTGCGCCCCGACGATCTAGGGAGATCCCTGTCTGTTCGAGCAGCGCTTCTGAGAGTCGTCGCGGCGCCCATTGAGACAAAATCGCTGCGACATGTTTTTTTCCGGCCGTAGCACTTTCGGATTGAAGTTGCGCCGCTAGACGGTCCATCGGAACATTCGGAAGAAAGTCGCAACTTAATTGCAGTAGCGCCGGTCGAGAGTGCCCCGTGACCGCGCGACTAATGTCCAAAACCGCCGGGCCCGACAGGCCAAAGTGCGTAAAAAGAAAGGATCCACGTCGTTCGGCAATCGGCCGACGAGAAGTCGGCAGCGAGTTCAAGGGAGTCGCATGCGTCAGACGCTCGTGTAGACGGACATTGACATCAGGGATGGTGACGCCCTTTAACGCCTTAATCCACGCGGCTCCACTCGTTAGCGGCACAAGCGCAGGACGCGTTGGTACGATCGTATGACCTAGTGCTTGCGCCCATCCATATCCATCGCCCGTAGTTCCACTACCGGGGTACGATTGCCCGCCAGTGGTAATGATCAAACGCTGCCCACGCAGCGCACGAACCGGTGTTTGAACGAGAAAAACGTCTTCCGATCGCGTAATTTGCGTGGCGCCTTCGTCTAACGCTAGATTCGCCCCGCTGCGTCGAAATCGGCGCAATAACGCATCTAGGACATCGACTGCTTTGTTGCTAACGGGGAAAACTTTTCCTGTCTCCTCCGTTTTCGTCGCGACACCTTCGGCCTCGAACAAGTCGACAAGATCGCCGGGGCTAAGCGCGGCGAGCGCAGAATGCAAGAAGTTGCCTTGTTCTCCAAATGCCTTAATAATGCCCCATTTGTCTGTAGCGTGCGTAAGGTTGCAGCGCGTGCCGCCCGACATCAAGATCTTGACGCCGGGTTTCCGATTTTTCTCCAGCACGAGCACGCGTCGCCCCAATTCGGCGGCGCGAATTGCCGCCAGAAGTCCCGCAGCGCCGGCGCCTATCACCAGAACATCCCACATCGTGATTATCTCGTGATTGCCTCTGCCAATTCAGCGTCCGCGTGCGGCGCCGCTTTAATCAAGCGGCGCGATGTTCTCGTTTCCAGAATGACGTTCTGGTGACCATCCCCCCGGTCCTTGCTGTAACGCAGAATCAAGCCTGCGGCAAAAGCAATGGACTCAGGCGACTCTGGTCCCACAACGAGGGCGACAGGGCCACGAAAGCCTGTGGGTGAAAGGCATATCGATGACGCCGCGTCGGGAAGGCGATGCGCTAGTTCAAGGTACGTATTGTCGGTTTCTCGTCGGCCCAAGATCACCTTGGTCATCGGATCCATGCGAAAATGTCGCCCAATCTTCAAAAGTTCAAACTCCCACGAGCCTGCCGTCGGGGAATGGGCAAAGACATCAAACACTTTTTTTGAGAAGGCGGTATCGGTCAATGCGCATCCGGTCGAGGGACTCGGAATGTTTTTGAGTCCGAACGCAGCCGCCAAATCCATTAAAGGTTTGCGACTTCTTCCCGAAAAGCCGTAAAGTTGGTTTCGATCAACCCAACCCTCTTTCTCGGGAATCGTCGGTCGCATAACCAGCGCCGAGAGCGGCCGAAGTAGCAAGCCATCCAATTCGGAATGGTGCTGAATGATGTCGAGATCGTTTCGCTTTTGGCTCATGGGTCGTTGGCCGATGACCTCGCCGGTCGCTACGAAACGTGCGCCAACCTCGTGCATAAACTGTTTGGCGCGGCGAAACATATAAATTCGGCAGTCGACGCAGGGATTCGCCCCTTTACCGCGGCCAAACTGTGGTTTCTTAAGCAGGTCAAGATAGTCGTTCTCGGGAGCCGCAACGGTAAGTCGAACGCCCAATTCACGCGCGGCTTGTCCAGCCTGGTCTTGGCAGCAGGTGAACATTGTTTTGAAATTGAGCGCTTCGACCTCGATGCTCTGCATTTGCAAAATGCAAACGGCGAGCTGGCTGTCGAGGCCGCCCGAGAAAAGCACGACTGCTTTAACCGGCGTGATCATTGTCACTCGAAAACAGTAGCCAAGAATTAGGATTGCGAAGTTTTTCGACTCTCAGGCGTATCACCTGTGACACATGCAGGCCACACGGCGTCAACAAGTTGAGAAACCCTGGCTTCGTTTCCCGAAACATTTTGCATTTCGTTAACGACTGGGCAATTGGTTGGCGATTCGTCTTCGATGATAACTTGGGCGCGCGCCCCCGCCTCGGTGTCAGGAATTGGATCGCTGGACGCGACTGTCGCATCCAAATCGACCGTTTGCGACGCTCCAGCGGCGGCTGGAATGTTTGACCGCGGTAAAGCGGTGTTAGCGCGCAATTCGGAAAGTGCATTTCGGGCAGCTCGTTGTTCGGCTTCCTTTTTGTTCTTACCCCATGCAGGCGGATATAACTCGCCTGCGATCAGCGCCGCAACTTTAAAACTCTTGCTATGATCGGGGCCTTTCTCTTGAACTAGATGATACGCCGGCGTTGCCGCCAGCACCCGTTGCGCGTACTGTTGAAGCAATGACTTATAGTTACCCTCGATTTCACCTGCGACGGCCATTTCGATCTCGGGAATTACGTGCCGTTGGATAAATTTTTCCGCTTCATCTGGACCGCCGTCCAGCTCGATCGCCGCGATGAGTGATTCGAAAACATCTGCCATCAACGATGAGGGCGTTGTGGGACAAGACGCCATGCCCTTGCCGACGATGAGAAACTCTTGGAGTCCCAATCTTTGGCTGATTTTCGCACACGTCTGGCGGCTTACGACGATGGACTTAATCTTCGTTAGATCCCCTTCGAGGTATTGTGGGTACTTCAAGAACAGGTGTTTACAAACTACCTTGCCCAAGATGGCGTCGCCCAGGAATTCCATTCGTTCGTTTGACGCCAAGCGATGAGCAGCGCCCGATGCATGGGTTAATGCTTCTCGTAATTGGTTTCGATCGCGAAACATGTAGCCGATGCGTCGCTCGCAAAGAGCAAGCATTTGCGATTGCTCGTCCAAAGTGTCAACTTGCTCGTGAAAATTCATGAGTGAACGCCAGGACAGGCGTCAGTGGTGGGGTCGATTGGCGCGGCGCCAGTCCAGTGAATTGTGAGAATACTCAAGCAACGTGACCGCACCCGCCCAGGCAGAGCCCGCCCGCCCCAAAGGCGTCAACGCGACATATGTCCTACTTTTTTAACTCAACTTGTCACTTAATCCAAGTGCGTTACAGCCGCTGGGTGTGAATGTCGTATCTAGAAAGACGCGAAATATGACGGCTAATCAGGCACGTTCTCGCGACTGCAGCAACGCCATTCCAAAAGCTCGATTCAACTTTTCTCGTAAGCGAACGTCGAATCGAGGCAAAGACATGTGACCAAATCGCGCCATTCCGAGTTCCCTGCAACAGCCCATTCGTCACACTAACTCGACCGCAACGTTCATTTCTGGAAGCCGCTTCATACGACCTGACTTCAAGCGCAACAGCAATTAATCGCTTCGCAGCGCTACTTGACCATGAGAGAGCCCGATCTAAGAATGCATTGCGACAACCAGCATGAGGCTTGCTTGCCGTGAAATCCTTTTCTACTCCCAAATGCCTTTAAGGGCCATTATGTCTTCCCTGTCTCGTTTCGCCGTAGGCACGATTCAACAGGGAGCCGATTGTCGCGGAGCAATTGGGGCTCTATATGGCGTACTAGCCCATGAGGGAATCGACGTTCAACGGTTTCTTTCGCAAGCGTGTTTTCCATGCCAAGGCTGCGGAACAATAACGGAACAACCCGCGCGCCATCTGGACAGTTGGCTGATGACGCGCGAGGTTTGCGCTGAAATCTTTTTCCGGGGTTCAAAACCAGCTGACCTTGCCGTTGTGGAGGGGGAACTACGTCCCGCGGGCGCCTTGGAATCCCTTGGTTTCACCGCGCCGGCGTCCAATGTAGGACATGAGAAGCATGGGGCTGAACTAGAGACACTTTGCGAATGGCTAGACCTGCCGGTCGTCGCTGTAATAGATGTTTCACAAATACGCGATTGCGCATTGCCTATTCGACCGACGCGGGTGCAGGGTGTATTGTTGGATCGGGTCGCCGATCAGTGGGCCGGACACAGGTGGCGCACGGAGTTTGAATCGTTGTGGGGAATTCCGGTCCTCGGGTTCGTAGAAAATAACTCGGGTGGACGCGACTGTCTCCGATCCACTGCGTGTGCAAGAATAACTGATCACATGCTGCAAATGTTCACGAAGCGGCTGCGCGACAACTTCGATCTACCGTCGCTCATCCGGATTTCGGAACAACGGCCGCTCGCCGTCGGATCCATGACTACTGTCAATTCATTCAATGAATCGACTTCGTCATGGCGTGTTCAGCCACTCGTTGAGAAAGGCGCGACAATTCGAATTGCCGTCGCCTACGATGAGGCGTTTCACTGCTACTTTCCAGATACTCTTGATCTGTTGGAGGCACGTGGCGCGTCGATTTGTGATTTTTCTCCTTTGCGAGATGAAACACTGCCATCCGATTGTGATGTTGTCTACCTGGGATGCGGGTGTCCGGAAAGGTATGCGGACCCACTGGCGGAGAATCACTGCATGAAGCAGGCCCTTCGCTCGTATATTGAGCTGGGAGGGCGAGTGTACGCCGAAGGCGGTGGTTTGGCGTATCTCTGTCAACAACTTGTACTGCCTTCGGGACCCCGACTACCGATGGTAGGCGCCTTACCTGCGGTCGCCGTACGAAATACGCATATTCATGCGCCTCAGCCAACCGAGGTGACGCTTGTAGCCGACAACTGGTTAGTTGAAGCGGGCGGCCGTTTGCGCGGCTATATGAATTCCAATTGGCGAATTCATCCCGTAGGCGCACTTTCAACCCTCGTGAAAGAGGACCACCTTCGCACCGCACTTGTTGGACGAGCTGGCGTAATTGGGAGTCGCATGCACCTCAATTTTGCAGCTCAACCATCGTTCTTACGTCGCTTCTTTCAACCGGTTCCTATGGTTGGTCAGGCCTTCGGCTAGGATTCTGTTCGCCCCAATCGGTTTTTCTCGCGCTCAGACGCATCCTCTTGGAACGAACGGCGGTTGACGCAACGCGTCGACATGTTGTTGCATTGATCGGCAGCGTTGTTGCGGAGTTCACTTCGTGGCAGTTCGTACCCATGTGATGTGGCAACTCGTCGCGTGCAATCGATACGACGAGTAAGCCTTGGCGCCGCAGTTTGTTCGATTTCCAAAGGTGGACGCGATGCTTGAATCGTGGTACAAGAACAAATGGGCAAATGATCTTCGGGGCGAGGGAAGGGTGATATGTCCACGCACGATGATCCGATTTTGACGGCCGTGCTTTCCTTATCTTCAGAGGAACGCAGTAAACTGGCTGATCAATTATTGTCGAGGTTGCGCATAGCTCCGGATGGCGACGTTGATCCTGCCGACGCAGAAACTAGGATCGAAGCCCTTCGACGCGGTGATTCAAATCTACTTGCAGACATAACGGCAAATCGCACGTAATGTCCTTGTCGGTCATCTCGACGCTTCGCATTTCTTAATGCGAGACACCTGTAACATCCTCACGCTTAATTCGCTATGCAAATTAAGCGTTCATGAAATCACATTTTTGGAGGATTGTTTCCATGGTTCGTCGGATGATTCGAGCCGCTGTTTTTTCATTTTTGGCAACAGGCGCCGCATTCAACGCAGGCGCGGGGTATGCGGGCGATTGTTTTGGAGGAGGACGAGGTAATTACTATGCGCCCGCTTACGGTGCAGAGTTCCATTTTTGTCCTCCTTCTTCGGTTGCGTTAACTCCGCTTGAAGCATATCAACTATTAAGGAAGCATCCTCATCTCGCCAAACGTCATCCGGACCTCACAGCTCAACTTGAAGCCAAATTTGGATCGAATGAATCGGTGACAGCGCCAGTGGTGGTCGAAAGCCGCGTTGGCGCGGCGGATCCCACGGCAATTCCTACTCTAAAACGGGCCGGCGCGCCGGCAAATGGCGTTATCGATTCAGTCGCCAGCGTGGCCGTACCATCAGCTGGAGTTTCCGTACCTGAACCCCAGTTAGCGCCGAATCTTTCTCCGAGTCGCGGCGTGCCAGCCAATGCGACACTTGGAGCCGCGCCGTCGGGGGGAAATGACGCCGCCGACCCGCTGGCTCCAGGACTCGATGCGTCGCTGCCGCCGGCCGCACCTCCGGTGGACGCCGCGAGAGCTGCTGCGGCCACTCCTCCTTTGCGGCCTGAATTGGAGCCGCTCTTGGGACTATGGCAGACTGTGGCGATTGATCCTAATGGCGACCAAAAAGTGACACAAGTGAACCTCTCACCGGATGGGACGGCGACTTTAACCGTGGACAGCACACTGGGTAAAGTAAGCTTCAAACGGCCATTCGCCATTGATGATCAGACGAAGACATTTCAGTTAAATGGTGAGGGCGATCCCATTGTTCTGGGTAAAGTCGTGAGCGCAGACAAAGACCAGGTGGTGCTTGAGCGAGACGGCGCGAACGTAACGTTCACACGTCCTTGATTCTGCTGACGAAACGAAAAGTAATAGGGACTTGTTCAACAATGTGAGAGACAAGTGGTTTTGCAGCGCTCTAGTGTGGCCGCATACAATGTCGTATGCGGCCATTCGTTTTTCAAACGCCGCAATCAACGACGTGACGCGCTCTGTGATTGGGAATGGGCAAGGAACATATTCATTTTGTCACGGGACGCCTTGCGGAGCCCGCCCTGCGCGATTTGCTTTCGCGTTTGGCGCCCGAAATCGGGTTCGATTACTCGATTGGCGTGATGCCCATTACCGTGGCCGCTCTGATGACGCCCGATTGGATCGCGCGACGGTTGCAAGTTCCGCCTGAGGCGACCCAAGTCATGTTGCCGGGCTATTGCACCGGCGAGGCGCAGACGCTTCAAAGGTTGGGAATTCCCGTCGTTTGGGGACCGCGCGATGTGCGACAATTGCCGGAATATTTTGGACGGCCGGGCGGACGTCCCGAATCGTACGGACAATATGATATCGAGATCATCGCGGAGGTAAATCATGCCCCGCGATTGTCGCTTCAACAGTTGCTCGCTCACGCACGACAGCTTGACTCTGAAGGGGCCGACGTAATTGATATTGGATGCGAACCTCGCGCCGTATGGTCTGGCGTTGGGGAATGCGTTTCCGCATTGGTGAAAGAGGGAATTCGCGTTTCAATCGATAGTCTGAATCCACGTGAGATTGAGCCCGCTGTTCGCGCGGGGGCGGAACTGGTCCTTTCGGTCAATTCTTCGAATCGGCGCGAAGCCCTTTCCTGGGATTGCGAAGTGGTCGCCATCCCGGATGAACCCGCCAACTTGGACACTCTCGAAGAAACCGTCGCCTTACTCGAGTCGGAGAACAAGCGGTTTCGAATTGACCCCATCCTCGAGCCGATCGGCTTTGGATTCGCAGCCAGTCTGGAGCGATACATTGAAGTTCGCCGCCGCTTTCCCGAGGCGGAGATGATGATGGGAATCGGTAACCTTACGGAAATGACAGACGCCGATTCAGCGCCCATCAACGTTCTACTGCTCGCCATTTGCCAGGAACTCGGCGTGCGGTCGGTATTGACAACGCAGGTCATTAACTGGGCCAGAACGAGCGTACGGGAGTGTGACTTGGCCCGTCGCTTGGTGTACCATTCGTGCAACTTTCGGACGCCTCCAAAGCATCTCGAACCGAAATTAGTCATGTTGCGGGACGAGAAACGTCTGGAATTTGGCGTTCAACAACTTGCGGCGCTCGCTGCTCAAATCAAGGACAACAACTATCGCATTTTTGCTGAAAATGGCGCGCTTCATTTGCTTGGCGGCGGTGTTCATCTAACGAACTCGGATCCGTTTATCCTGTTTGACGATTTACAGTCGCTCGAACCAGCGAATTTGGATGCCTCTCACGCCTTTTATCTTGGGTACGAGCTAGCGAAAGCGGTTACCGCCTTGACGTTGGGAAAGAATTATCGCCAAGATGAGGCGCTGGATTGGGGGTTTTTGACCGTTCCGGAACAAGGACATCGGGAGCGCAAGTTGAAGGTACGGCGAAAACGCGAGGAGCCACGTGGTTGACGAGTTTCCCTTGGTGGAGGAGATTCGGCCCGCACCGGCCGTCGAGGAAGCGTTCCTGCGTTTAACGGCGCAACGTTATTGCCTGTTTCTCGATAGCGCGGCGCCCCACGTTTCCGTCGGAAGGTACTCTTTTATCACCGCCGACCCCTTTGCGACTCTTCGGAGTGAAGTGGGCGCCTTGGATCCCATCGCGGAATTGAACGCTCGTTTAACGCCCTGGAGTGCCAGAACAGTTGAAGGACTTCCACCCTTTCAAGGTGGCGCCGCGGGATTGTTCAGTTATGATTTGAACCGCACGATTGAACGTATTCCGGCAGCGCGGTTTGACGAGTTCGCGATGCCAATCCTTGAGGTCGGTCTTTACGACGTTGTGCTCGCCTTTGACCACCTACAGCAACGCGCGTGGATTATTTCACAAGGTTTTCCGGAAACAGATACGAAAGCCCGTCGCCGCCGCGCGCTCGAACGCCTACGGCAATTGAAAACCTGGCTTTTCGATCGCAGTACTACGTTCACGCGGGACGACCAAACGGACGTTCTTTCGCCGGTCGACTTGGCGCCTCAGTTTTCAATAGATTATTTCCCCGGCCTGTACAGTAACTTTGCACCCGAGCAATTTCGCCACGCAATTCGGCGGGTTATTGACTATATTTACGCTGGCGACGTTTTCCAAGTTAATCTCGCACAACGGCTGTTATATCCGCTCCAAGAGCATGCGGCGCTTTTGTACCTTCGCCTAAGGGCCCGCAATCCTGCGACCTTTGCCGCCTATTTCGATTTGGGCAAATCGCAAATCATTAGCGCTTCCCCCGAGAGGTTCGTTTCGTTGCGTGCAGGGCGAGTCGAAACGCGGCCAATAAAGGGAACGAGACGACGCGCCTTGCATCCTGTGGCGGATCTTTACGCCGGCGACGAGCTATTAGAAAGTGAGAAAGATCGGGCAGAGAATATTATGATTGTCGACCTGCTGCGCAATGATTTATCGCGCGTATGTATGCCGGATAGCGTTCGCGTTACCCAGATTTGCGGGTTAGAACGGTATCAGTACGTTCAACATTTGGTATCCGTCGTCCAGGGGACTTTGCGTGAGAATCAAACTCCGCTCGATTTGGTCCGAGCGGCTTTTCCCGGCGGTTCAGTCACTGGCGCGCCCAAGGTGCGTGCGATGGAAATCATCGCCGAACTCGAACCCACGGCGCGCGGACCTTACTGCGGCTCCCTAGGTTACTTAGGCTTTGACGGCGCTATGGATCTAAACATCCTTATTCGGACCATGACGGCCTCACGGGGGTGGCTGCAATTTCCCGTGGGAGGCGGCATTGTCGCGCAGTCGGACATCGACAATGAATATGAAGAAACATGGCATAAGGCGGCTGGCTTACTCAAGGCGCTGAAATAACTCGCGTGATCTTGCTGATCGACAATTACGACAGCTTCGTGCATAATCTGGCCCGCTACTTTCAGCGGCTTGGCCAATCTACGCTCGTAGTGCGGAACGACGCGATTGATGTCGCGCGGGTTCGCCAATTGAAGCCTCAGGCGATCGTACTCTCGCCGGGACCATGTACTCCAAGCGAAGCAGGTTGCTCCGTCGAAATTGTACGCGAATTGAGGGCGTCGACCCCAATCCTTGGCGTTTGTCTAGGCCATCAAGCAATCGCGGTGGCGTTGGGCGGTCGCGTTGTTCGCGCGTTGCAACCTATGCACGGTCGATCCAGTCTCGTTTATCATCTTGGTCAAGGCGTGTTCGCGAATTGCCCTCAGCCGTTGCGAGCGTGCCGATATCACTCGTTGATTGTTGACGATTCCTCATTGCCGGAATGCGTACAAGTAACGGCGAGAACGGACGACGGCGTCATTATGGGAATGCAGCATTGCGAATTTCCCCTCGTCGGACTTCAGTTTCATCCCGAATCAATACTTACCGACGCCGGCTACCTACTCCTGGCGAATTTCCTGCGTCTCGCGGGCGTAGATTCCATTACGGAGATTGTCTTTCCTGAAACCTCGTTTGCGTCACGGCGTGAACCTCCAACCTCACCGCAACGTCCGCTGACCTTTTGATTACGTCGCCTTACGATTCAAAATTTGTTGCCAACGACTCAAGATGATTTTGGAAGGAATTGTTACCACGCTGTGTGACGATGGATCGCCCAACATTTCACCGATGGGGCCGGCCGTTGACTCGTCCATGGAGCGTTTGATTCTACGTCCGTTTCGTACTTCGACGACGTACGAAAACTTGATGCGCGTTGGTGAAGGCGTATTCCATGTTACGGACGACGTGCACTTGCTTGCTCGCGCGGCAATTGGCCAAATCTCGCCTCAACCCACCTTGTTGCCGGCGCCTTGCGTAGAGGGCGTAATTCTAGCAGACGCCTGTCGGTGGTATGCGTTCCGTGTCGCAAGCGTGGACAACTCCTCAGACCGAGCGACTATGGAATGCCGCGTTGTCGATCGGGGACGACTTCGAGACTTTCTTGGGTTCAATCGAGCCAAGCACGCCGTACTTGAGGCTGCAATCTTGGCAACACGTTTGCATTTGCTGCCCGCGAATCAGATCGATGACGAGTTCGGGCGACTCCGAGTTCTTGTCGAGAAGACGGCCGGGGATCAGGAGCGACTGGCGTTTCAGCTACTCGAGACCTATGTATCCCAACGGCGCGCCGGTATCGCGCAATTCTCTCCGCAAGATGGCCAGAATGAATGAGCCCACTATCGAATCATCAGACTGTCCTCATTACCGCGTCAAGCCGTTTGCACTTCGGAATGTTTTCGTTCGGCGACCGGCAGGTTCGGCAATTCGGCGGTGTTGGAGCGATGATTGAGCAGCCAGCGCTCCAGCTGCGCATCACATCGGCGAGTTCATTCGAATGCCAGGGGGACCTATGCGAGCGAGTCGAAAAATTGGCGCGGCGATGGGCCAGTCAGCGCGGCATTGACATTCTGCGTTGCCGCATCGAGGCGATACTCACTCCCCCACAGCACACGGGCTTAGGCGTCGGAACACAACTTGCCATGTCCGTCGGCGCTGGTTTGAATGCGGCGTTCAACGCCGATCCCATGATGCCCGTCGAATTGGCCACTATAATGGGCCGTGGATTACGTTCTGCGGTAGGAACCTATGGCTTCTTTTATGGCGGCCTAATTGTAGAAAAAGGTAAAACGCCGGATGAGGTCCTGGCGCCATTAAAAACGAGACGAAGAATTCCCCAAAACTGGCGGTTTCTGTTACTACGGCCGCGCGCGCAGTTCGGTATTTCTGGCGCGGCTGAGCGAAAGGCGTTTGGTGAATTGCCCGCCGTTAGTCGTACAACGACGCATCAACTCTGGCGCATCGTCGAAGTGCAAATGCTGCCTGCGTTGGAAGCCGGCAATCTGGAGCACTTCGGCGAGAGCGTTTATGAGTTTAATGTTCTCGCCGGTTCATGCTTTGCATCAAGGCAGGGAGGCTCGTTCGCCAGTGAGCAACTGGAGCGTTGGACCAAAACCATACGCGATCTGGGTGTGTCCGGCGTTGGCCAAAGTTCGTGGGGGCCGACGCTTTTTGCCATAGTTTCCGGACAACATGCCGCCGAGGAACTCGCGAAAGAGTTTCAATCGCGGCACCCGAATGAAGACGTCGAGTACACCATCACACCGCCAGCTAACGAGGGCGCGGCCATCATCAAGAGCTGAAACGGGCTTCGCCGCTCAATCGACGGACAATTTCGGCCAGATCGTTCGTTTCTCGCAAGATCTGACGTTGGCGATCCGCCCAGGTTGGACGCTCCGCCATGGTTTGGACGTGTCGCAAATAGTCGTCACATTGAAGCTGTTCGGCTACCGGCAACAGCCTGTCAACCAAGGACCTAGTAATGTCTTTGACCGACCGCACTTCGCGAGTGTCTACGTCGACAAGCATGGCTCGGTTGCCGAAACGAGCGGCGCGCCACTTGTTTTGACGCACCATCATGGGGTGGCTACCTTGGTGAAAAGCGCCTTCGTCGATTTCCTCAGAAAGCGACTGGACCAAACATTGTATTAGCGCTGCAATTGCCGACACGTCTTCGAGATTGCCAGGCATATCACAAACGCGAACTTCTACGGTTCCAAAATTGTGATGGGGGCGAACATCCCACCAGATTTCCCGGATCGTATTGATGAAACCGGTCTCGATCATGTGATTCACCAACCACACGTATTCGCTCCAATTGCGCATCGGAGTAGGAAGTCCTGCGGTGGGAAGGCCCTCCATAATCTTACTCCGCCGCGATTGCAGGCCAGTGTCTCGGCGCTCCCAAAATGGACTGCTGCAACTCAATGCGAGAAGTGTTGGCAAATGCGCCATGATGCGGTCGCAAATCATAACGGCCTTATCGCCTGAATCGACGCCAACGTGGACATGAAGTCCAAAGGTAACCAGGCGTCGAGCCATTTCTTGGAGCAACTCGACCAAGTTGAGATACCGTTCGTTCGGCGTGATCGATTGATGTTGCCAAAGCGAGAACGGATGTGTGGCGCCCCACCATAGGGCCACGCCAAGTTGGTCCGCGGCACTCTCGACTTCGACAAGCTTACCGCGCAGATCCTCAACCGCTTGACCCACATTTTGGCAAACCGTGGTATTGACTTCGACGCAACACTGCATGAGTTCAGGTTTGCACCAGTTGGTATCGCCCGGGTCAAGCAATTTCAACAGCGGCTCAATCGAGTCCGTCAACGCCATGGTATGCACGTCCACGAGACCCAATTCGACCTCGACTCCCAAAGTTGGATACTCGTTGGAGCGAAACGCAAGCTTTCCCATTACGCAAACCTTACCTATTTGTCATCGTGCCTCACATCACATCAAGGGGCTGCTCCAATGGGTAAGACATTAGAAAACACCGCCGACAATCTTGCAGTCAGGAACTGCTTCTTTGAATTTTTCAATTCCCTCTTTGCTCACCTCAGTGTTCGACACATGCAACTCGCGAAGATTCTTCAGCCCGTGAAGTTTGGCCAGTCCTTCATCAGTGATACGCGTTCGTCCGAGATGCAGGTACGTCAAGTTAGTCAACTTGCCAACCTCGTTCATTCCTGCATCGGTGACCTCATTATTGTCAAGGTTCAACCATACCAGGGCTGGCATATTCGCTAGGGCAGGCAAGCCTGCATCGCTGATCCGTGTGGACCAAAGGTTGAGATTTTTGAGCTGCTTAAGCGATGTTAAATGCCCAATGCCGTCATCTCCAACGATTGTTTCGCTCAAATCGAGATCGAACAATTTGGGCAGTTGCGCCAAGTGTTTCATGGCGTCGTCATCCGCGTAGGTGCCGCGCAAGTTCAATATCTCTAAGTTTTTTAGCGCGGTGAGGTGTTGCAGTCCGTCGGTCGTTAACGGACGATCATGAAACGAAAGGTCCTTCAACTTGGTAAGACCCGTAAGGTGAACGAGTCCCGCATTGGTGACGCCCGTACGATTAAGGGCCAAGATTTGGAGGTTTTCATGTCCCTTCAAATGCTCCAAGCCCGCATCGGTAAACTGCTCTCCGTATAACTTCAAGAAGCGAAGTTTCTTTAGCGCCTTGAGGTGTTCCAGCGATTTGTCGGTAGGACGGCCAAAGTTCTCGCTGACATCGATGGCCTCTAACGTCCCAATCTTGCCGAACGACTCGAACGATGCGTCCGTGACGTCGGTAAATGGTACGAACAGGCGTTTCAAGTTAGGCAACTGCGTAAGAGGTTCGAATTCAGCGTCCGAAGCATTGCCGCGCAAAATGCGGATCTCTTCCAAGCTGGGAACTTTCGCCAATGTTGCAATACCGTCCTTACCGACGCTTGGACCTTCGAGCACGATTTTTTTCAGTCGCTTGAGCCCGACAAGATTCTTCAAACTTTCGTCCGTCGCCGCAGGACCAACGATGGTCAACTCAGTCAAACTTGGCAAACCCTGAAGGTGCGCCAAGTCTTCGGTCGAGAACGTGGCGTTACGAGTCAGCGCCACGTTGACAATGTTGCCTGCAGAGTCCGTTTGTATATCAACTCCCGGAATTTTCTTAGTCGCCTCGGCGTGCTGCTGATCGTCTGCCTCGACCGACGAGGGTGACGAAGATCCCTCGGGTGTGGCCGCATCCCCAAGCTCGACTGTCGGCGCATCGGGAGAATCACTGGATGTTGAAGACGCCTTATTACTCGGCTGGCAAGCCGTTAGAAGCAAGACCGATAGTGCTAGCGCCGCCCAAGAACGATTCATATGTCTCTTTCTCCTTGCTAAACGCGAATGGTCGCGTCTCGATTGAAATTCGTTACGGTTGTTTTGTTTCGGACGAGGGCGCCTCGCGCATGGCGTCGCTTACGCCTTTACCCACGGCGCGGCCCAAAGATCGGAACAAAGGTGGAACAGATACATTCGGCGGGGTGAAATCAAGAGTCGGGCGCGAAAAGCCGTGTTCCGTATCCGAGGCGCGTCCCGCAGTACTTTCACCGGGTACACTCGAGTCATTACTCGCAGAAATAGGCGAGCTCGAAAATCCGTGGGGTTCCGTCGGGCCGTTGGCTGGAACTGGGGAAGTGCGGCCCGCGACCGGTTGAGGCTCGACTGCTTCACGAGCATTAGGTTTCTCTACAGCGGCCTGAGCGGCTGGTTGCGGCGGCTCTTTCTTGGAGCACGCCGAGAATAGAGTCGATGCGAGACCAAGTACGAATAATGGCCAATGCCGTCGCATAGTTGGTTTCCTCCATGGAAGACCCCGTAAATTCGAGATAATCGCACGAACTGATCCCATCAGTTCTCGATTCAGTGTACGCGGTTCTCACGGCATTTGGCAATCCACTCGGGCGATACGAAGCGTCTCATTAGATTGTCAATCACGAGGTTTAACGCTTGTTGTTGCTCGGGTGTAGGATCGGATTCCCCGATTTCAATGGACGGCGACACAACTTTGAAACCAGTCCAAGACAGCCGAAATGGCCACTGATTCATAACAGCAGACGCATTGACGCGCTCCAATACGCGAAGCGCCCACAATGCTCCAAACTGATCTCGAAAATCGCGCCATACTCGATCGTTACCGGTGCAACCGTGCGGAGGGAGAACGCGCACCTTCCAGAGGAAGGTGGCGGTCGCAAATACAAACCATATGCCTGCAAGTGCGTGCAACAATGGGCGTGGCTCGACAAGATCGAGTCCAACGTAAGGAGCAAACAACGTCGCTTGACCCAATCCAACCAAAATCGCCGTCACCCAAAGTCTCGTTGGCAACCAATTCAGAACGCCCAGCAAGATTAGACCAGCAAGAAATGCAAACCGAACTCCTTGGATGCTTAACGCCTGGCCGGGCCGCAAAGCAAGGTTTTCGATGGCCGGCAAGGTAACGATCCCCCACATCGATAGCACGATAAACTGCCAGGCGCGGTCTTGAGGACGTTTTGCCCCAAGGACAGCCATCATGGGACAAAACGTTAGTGCGGCGCTGGCAAAACGGAGGGCGGGAATCGAACGAGCCCACAACGGTTCTAACGACACCGTAAGCAAAACTTCTGTCGAAGCAACACCCACGACCGCCGCTACTGCCCACCACCAGGCAGACACAAGTGTCGTTCCCCCAAAGGCGGGCTTACTTGCGATTAGCAGTCCGCCTTCGATGGTCGCCAAAAGAACGATAAGCCAAGAGTACGACAGCGAGTCTCCTGGCGAAAGAATCAGTTGCATCGGACTAATCGAAGAAAATCGTAAATTGTTCGCGTCTCGCGTTACAACGACGGTTGGAAATACATCGTACGCGCAACTCATAACGAAGCAATGGTTTACTTGCGACAACAATCGTTTTGGTCTTGGGAATGTTGCGGAAATTCAACCGTTGCGTTTGCGGAACATCGAATCGTAGGGCATGTTTTACCAATTCGACAAAGTCTTCCTTGTTTTCCTGGTCGTTGTGAAGGAACGAATCATGAAACGACTTGGCTTAGTTTGTTTGGCCTCGCTGGCCCTCCAAGGCGGAGCGATAGCGCAAACGGGCGATCGTCACGCATCTTCGAAACTCCTGCATTCGGCGAATGTCCAGCTCGATTCCCGGCAGGGTGAGATTGACTTGCCTCCGGCGCCACCTGCCCCTCCAGCGCGGTCTGCTTCTTTGTATGGCGCCAGCGCCGTATATGGCGCTAACGAACGGTTTTCGAGCGCTGTGGAAGCTCCTTGTGGATGTGATGAGGGATTCTCAGGGTGTTTTGAACGTGAATACTCGCCACTGGATGGCGTGTGGGCGGGATATTGTGCGCAAAAACCGCATCGCCATTGTGCGAGCATTTTGTTTGGCATGATGCATGTCAATGCGTCCTGCGGCCCACATTGTTGTCCGCCAGCGGCCTGCCAGGTTCGACCGGCGCTTCCCCCTTTGGGTTGCCGTTTGGAGTGTGGTAGCGACTGTGATGCGCCCTACAATTGCCATCAGAGACATCGGGGCCTTCATTTGCCTGCCTGGCTTTCACGTTCAAAGCACTGTTCGTCGTACGCTCCCGAGGCTGCTGGTTGTTCCGACTGTGCGTCGGACATTGAAGAACATTCGCCGGAGATGATCGAGTCGGCGCCTGCGTTAGCTCCGCCGATGTTAGAGAAAACGGCTCCGATGCCTGAAGAACCTTTGCCGCCTCAAGCGGAAGAGATTTCACCTTCGGACGAGGTTGCACCGCAAGAGCCCCCTCCTTCGGCAAACCGCAACCCCAATGGATGGCTAGGGTTTCCTCGTCTTCGGCTGCTTCCTCTGTAATTCCGACCGGTTCGGCAGATTGTGCAAAATCGAATGAGGAAGAACGGGGTGCATTGCCGATACCTGCATTACCACCCAGCCGGGAGGACGGACCACGGAATGGTTCCGGACTAGGATACGGGGTCATGGCACGCCGACGGAACGGCCCGCCATGACCTTTTTTTATGCGCAACAAGATCCGGCGCCGAGCAGGCGCGTTGCCCCGCATTATTGGCGAACATTTTCCCACCGAGAAACATTTCTCGGTTTCCGGCCCCTCGTTTTACTTCGGGGCGCCGATTCTCCTGCGACCCCGTTGTCGAAAACCGGCATAGCTCACAGACAGCTACCCGGAATTGCGTTTTACGGCGCCCGTGAAACTTTGCTTCCACCTTTCAAACGGGGCCGCATTCTCGAATTCACTTGTCGCGCTAAACTGCGGTTGTTGCGTACAGTGCGAACTTCGGCATAACCTTGCGAAACTGCGAAAGATGTGCACACCGCTCCTTACGTTTCAAAGGCCCGGAGTCGAGCTAGACGATAAACTCGGAAAGTGCGTTACCCTCCGCGTTTTCGGCTCCACCCACGGCCCATGTTGCACCGCCTGCTCATTATCTCGATTCTCGGAGTTTTGAGCGGATGCGCGCTCATGAAAGATGGCGTCGTGGTCCGTATGCAGGGAAACCTCAACGCGAATACGTACACGCCCCCGAGTAATACTGCGGCACGAATGCAAACCGTTCCGGTTGGCAATTATTGCAACTATGGCGATCCTAAGGTCGGTATCGTCGACGTGGACGGCGTAATATTGAATCGCAACATGACGGGCTTCGGCTCGATGGGAGAAAACCCGGTTGCGCTCTTCCGCGAAAAACTGGACGCCGCGGCAAGCGATCCAAGCATCCGAGCGATCGTGCTTCGCATCAACAGCCCTGGCGGCGGTGTCACGGCAACCGATGCCATGCGCCACGACTTAGAAGCGTTCAAAGCGCGAACTGGCGTGCCCGTTATCGCCTCGTTTCAAGACTTAGGTGCGGGCGGCGCTTATTATTTAGCGCTTTCGGCCGACGTAATCGTAGCGCAACCCACGTCGATTACCGGCGGTGTGGGCGTGATTCTTAACCTCTACAACTTGGTTGAGGCGTTGAACCTGCAAAGTGTTGCGCCCACGCCCATTCGTTCGGGAGACCATATCGACCTGGGCTCGCCCATCAAGTTGGCAGAAGATGACGATCGCGAAATCTTGCAGGGTATCGCCGACGAGTATCACGCCCGGTTCCGCGCCGCGGTACAGACGGCGCGTCCCCAACGTTTGCCTGTCCAAATTGAAGATTTTGACGGCCGGGTTTTTCTCGCGCCCGAGGCGCTCGACCGAGGTTTAATCGATCAGATTGGATATCTCGACGACGCCTTGATGTTGGCGAAACAAATGGCCGGTTTGCCGCCCGATGCCCGCGTCGCATTGTTCCGCCGCTGCAATGATCGCGCGCTCACGATCTATGATGTGACGCCCAACATTCCGACACAGAATTCATTATTCCCGTTGAGCATTCCGGGATTGGATCGAGCACAGTTGCCCACGTTTCTTTACATGTGGCAACCCGAACCGCTGCTAGAAAAGACCGGCGGACGGTAGTCGCGCAGCGTCTTATATTTCCTGCGTCGACCTCAGAGAGGCAAATCGAGATACGAATAGGGCCCGTTCGCCAGATTGCGGCGCGACGTCATCTCCCTGGCGGCGTCCGCGCAAAAACGCTATTCTGCTGACGATTCTCGCGTTTTTCCCACATCCCGGAGGATCTTATGGCGGAGTCAAGCGAACGCGAACCTTCGAAAGTCTCGGCGGAAGATCGGCGCTCGGGCGCCGAGGCGACGCCGAATCGAATTTATCTGGTCCCCTATCCTAAGATCGTATTTCTCTATCCGAGCTTTCTCGCGGCAATCGTGATTGCTGTGATCCTCACCACAACCAGTGAACCGACCGTGGGGCCAGATCAACCGATTCCAGTTGTGTGCGCCCTCGTTTTTTTGGGCATTATGGCGGTCAACCTCGTGGTACTATCGTTCGACTTCCCGCGCGGCACGTCGTTAACCCTGTTCTTTTGCATCGCAGCGCTGGTCTTGGGGGGCGTTCTGCTGTTTGTAATCAAGCCCGAATGGTGGCCCGAAGTGGGAAAGGCCCTTACGTATCTGCGTCCCGCGGCGAATGCCCAATTCTATTACCTTGTGTCGGCGTTATTTGCGATTCTGTTCTTATCCGTACTTATCATTGTCCAATTCGACTACTGGGAAGTGCGGCCGAACGAGTTGTTACATCACCACGGCATTCTCAGCGATTTGAAACGTTTTTCGGCGCCGAATCTCCGCATTGACAAAGAGATCAATGACGTATTCGAATACATGTTGCTGGGGTCGGGCCGTCTCATCTTGCAGCCCAGCAGCGAGCGACGCGCCATCATTCTCGACAATGTCCTTTTTATCAGCTCAAAAGAGCAGAAACTGACCAAGATGCTTGGTTCGCTGCAAGTACGAGTACATAACGAACCAAACTAGGCCGTTTATGCGTCGCATCAATGTTTCCGAAATTTGGCGCGATCTCGTCGAGAACACGAGACGTGAAATCGTGCTAAGCGTTCGAGTTTCTTGGACGCAGCGATCTCTACTGCCCGTGTAATCATGGCGTGGATTCGGTAATCCCTGATCGATCCGTCAATGGTCTTTCTCTGCCTGAGTGATTGGAAATGCCGCTTGATCCTCAAGTTCGAAAATTCCTCGATCAGTTGAAGAAGACCGGCGCTGTACCTCCTGAACAATTGCCACTGGCGGAAGCTCGCCGGCAAATGGAGGAAGCCAGCCTCGCACTCGGCTCAGCGCCTGCAATTCGTTCCATCGAAGAACGAACCATTCCCTGTTCAGGCGGCGATATTCCTATCCGCATTTATCGCGATCTTGACGAAAAGAACGCGCCCGGCGTAGTCTATTTCCACGGAGGCGGCTGGGTCATCGGGAGTGTTAACACGCACGATAAGCTTTGCCGCGAACTGGCGCGCGACTCTGGCGCCGTCGTGATCGCAGTAGATTACCGTTTGGCGCCCGAGCACAAATTTCCCGCTGCGGCCGATGACGCATTCGCCGTGACGTCTTGGACCGCGGAACAGGCGTCGCAACTAGGAATTGATCGACGCAAACTTATCGTCGCGGGCGACAGCGCTGGTGGCAACTTAGCCGCCATAACTTGCCTGTTAGCGCGCGATCGTCAAGGACCGAACATCTCGATGCAAATTTTGATTTACCCAATTACGGATTTCAACTTTGAGACGGGTTCGTATCGCGACAATGCTCAAGGGTATTACTTGTCACGTGAAACAATGCAGTGGTTCTGGGCCGAATACCTCACGGCCCCAGCCGATGGTGTGAATCCTTATGCTTCGCCTTTACGCGCTGAGCGAGTTGAAGGTTTACCCTCAGCGCTCGTATTGACGGCTGAATACGATCCATTGCGTGACGAAGGCGAGGCCTACGCCAGACGGCTAGCCGCGGCCGGCGTCAACGTCGAACTAACCAGGTATGCCGGAATGATCCATGGCTTCGTACGCCGCCAGGACGCATTTGCGCAAGCCTCGAGTGCGTTAAAACAGGTTTGCGACTCGATCCGCCAAGGCACACCACTCCCCAAGCCATGAAACGAGAGAGCGTTGGTTGCTTGCGCCAATGCGGAGCTTTCTTCCACAGCCGGGCATAGTGGGCATGCAGGCGTTTGTGTCTTTGCTGCAAGCGTCTTGCCGTGATCCATTATCAGAGTTGTTCGCCCGACTGGTTAACCAAAACGGTTTTCTTGGACCTGCCGCGTTGGTTCGATCAGTTCAGGCGGCTCGTTGGTCAGATGTCCAATTCCCGTAACGAACTCTAGTTCATCAATCGTCTTTTCGGTTTCGAGCAAACTGTTCGCCATCGCGTTAACGTTGGTAGAGACAAAATCCGCCTCGTGAGGTCGAATCGACGCCTCAGCCAAAAACTTGATCTTGTTTTCCAGCCGATCAATTTCCAGTTCGACGTATTCAAAATTCGTTTGCGCCTTTTGGTGGTTGTCGAGTCGTGTCCGACACGTAGCCAAATTATCTTTCAAGGTGCGACGAATCTTCTCCGCCTGTTGCGACTCACTCCCTGCGTCGAGATCAGCTAAGCGATTTTCCAAGCGTTCAATGTCTTTGTGAATCAGGTCAATCTGAGCCTCGTCCAAGTACCGCGTGAGCGAATGCCGTGTGTACAGCAAACGCAAGTAAATCCACAATAGGCGGTCCAAGCCTTCTAAATGAAGCGAGTCGAGCGGCGCTTCGTCGACACGGCCCGGTTCGCGCAGGTCGCCGGCAATATCGCGGAGTTCACGGCATTGACGACGCAGCTGCTCATAACGCTCTCGGGTGTCCTCAGGAAGTTCACGTAAGATGCGCCGTACAATTGCTTCGTTCTCAGACGCAAGTTTTTGACGCCGAGCACTAGCTTCATTGACGTTCACGTAGTTTCGAAAGCGGGGATTCATCGAGACGAGCCCCAAATACGCTGCTTCGGCGGCGAGTACCGACGGGACCGCGTATTCGGGATGCCAAAGCATGGACGCCCCGAGTCCGGCGAACAGAGCCAGCAGGTTCCAGCGGTTAGTGAAGGCCGCCTTCCAATACTTTCCCATGATCTGCAGAGTTAAAGGTCAAGCTTTGTCGCGGGACGCGCTTCGTGCAGTGAATGTAAGAACTGCATCAGATTGTACGCCGAGAGTTCGCACATGAGTTGCGTTACCTTTTCGTGCGTCGCGTCATCCAGCGAAGGTTCGACCTCTTTCATCAAACTAACCAGGCGTTCCTCCTGCCGTTCAACTTCTGCGGCATCGACTCGCCCATCGGCCAGGGCGTCGATAAAAGAACTAAGTTTCTGTGCATATTGATCGATCAATGGCTCTTGGGTTTTATCGTCAAGCCAACTTTTGCGTTTCGCCATGATTGTGTTCCCAAAATGAGCAAGCCGCGCGGTCCCGCGCGGAAGAATGAAGGGGCCCGGCAACAACTTATGCTTCCCTTCGCACACGTGCGTGACGAGCGGGCCTATAAGTCCTCCAATAATACACGAATCTCTTTAAGTCGCTCCTGAAGTCGCGTGCGACCATCCGGTTGCGCAAGGGCTTGCCGCCAATGTTCGGGCAAGAATGCGCGGTCGGTGCATTCCAAAACGGCAACCAATTCCTGCATTTCCTTTTCCAAGCCCTGCGCCGAGGGAATAAACCGTTCAACGGCGGTTTGCATATCGACTTTGTCGATGATTTCCCGCCCATCCGACATCGCCCGACGTTTCGCGGCCAGGACAATGCTTTCGATATCGGCGCCGCTCAAATCGCCCGCGGGCGCCGATTGCGGTAGAGCGTTGTCGGCAAGGCCCGTTTTGTTCTTGCGAGCCATCACACGAAACATTTCCAGGATTTCGTTCTGATCTTCTGGATAAAACAGCGGGATGTGAACTTCCGCGCGGCCCTGCCGCTTTAAGTCGATTGGCAGGAGATCAGGACGCGATGTGAGGAGCATCCAAATGATGCGCCCGCGGTATTGCGTATCGCCCATTTGACTGGCGATCATCGAGAACACGCGGCCCGACGTGCCTGAGTCTCCGCTTGCTTCGCGATTTCCCAAGGCGGCGTCGGCTTCATCGACGATGACCACCACCGGGCCGAGTGAGCGCAATACGGTCAGCACGTGCTCGAGGTTGCCTTCCGTCTCGCCTACATACTTGGATCGAAAATTCCGCAGTTCGACACACGGGATGCCAATCGAACCAGCGTAGCATTCGGCCAGAAAGGTTTTGCCCGTACCAACCGGGCCGCAAAACAGGTAGCCCATGGGAGCGGCTTCCAAACGCCCTTCACCAATCCAGGCGGCGTCTTGCCGAAGTCGCTCTTTTGCTGCTTCGTGACCAACGACCAGATCCAGGTTGTGCTTTGGCTCCACAAATTCTACGAGGCCCTGACATTGGCGCTCGATAATCGCTTTTTTTAGCCGCCGAAACTCCTGTGGATCAAGGCCCGCTTCCGTTCTTACAGCCCGTGAAAGCACAACATTCAAGTTCGTAAGGTTAAGGCCGTTCGTCAGTTCGGCGAGAGATTCGGCGGTAAAGTTTTTTAGTTTCGCCGAACCGTTTTCACCAACCGACTTCTCGATAAATCGTTGGCGTTCTTCAATGCTGGGAAGCGGAACTTCAATCGTCGCGGCATGGGGGTTTTGCACCAACCGTCCATTCAGTTCGGTCAGTTTATCGACGATGAGGCAAAACGCCATGTTGACCCGTTTAATGTACGGGTTCTGCGCCCAACCTAAAAAACGGACGAGCCTAGAAGCTTGTCCGCGAGCTAACGAAGCAAGATCGCCTTCGGGAATTAGGTACTGCGCATGATTGAATAACAACGCGATACGTTTACGTTTTGCGGCGTCGTCCTCAAGTAAATTGCGTTGCACCAATCGATCCAAGAGATCCAATGCCTGGTCTGGATCGCGCGACCAAGTGGCCGGAGAACCAATCACGGCGCTCGCGTTGCGCATCATCTCTTGGTGACGCTGAGCGTTCGCGCCGCCCAAGGCGCGGAGTCCGCTGCCTTGGTCAAACCCCATGACAATTTCCCAAGCGCCAAATACTTGCGTCGCGAGAAATTCGCTAAGGCTAACAAATTTTTCTCCGCCATCGGCCGCAGGGCAGCGCACCAGATCATGGACGTTCCCATGAAGGACAAAACTGCATGTTGCGCCCGAAAAATACAAGTCAGCCATTTCCCTCGCCCACGGCGGGTACCACGGGGGAATGGCCGGCGCCGCAGGCAAGATTGATGGTTCGCGAACGGGCATTGATGTAGCTTCGTTCATGGGATGAAGGCGCCAACGAAGGACCGTCGTTTACGCGTCGCTCAACTTTCGACTTGCGTTTGCCGTTCGACGGGGCCAAGCTGCTTCTCGCTTTGGGGCACATTCACCGTTTCGGGCGTGACTAAGCCCATTTCGACTTCGAACTGCCGCAGAGCGTCTGCGGCCAGGGCCGACTCCATGGCTTGCTCGCGCTGAACGTCCTCCAGGCCTTCTTCCGATAAATCTGCGGCAACTCGCGCCTTAGCGCGGTTGAGGCTAATTTTGTCTTCGATAACGGCTTCGATCTGACCGAAATCCGTGGTTACGTCAAAGTCGAACGATTGCGCTAGTTTCGCCATCTCCGCTTCTGCACGGCTCATCTTAATTTCGGCGTCATAACGTTTGATCTTATCTCGCACTTTCGCCAGTTTGTCGTTCGCGTGCTTAATTTTGGTTACGTTATTGCCATACGCTTTTTCATGCATTTCAAGCTGCGTTTGGTTTTCGGCGAGTTCTTCCTTCGCTTGCTGCAACTCCAAGGCGAACTTTGCGGCCGTTTCACGATCGCCGGCTTGCAAATACGCCTTGACCTTCGCCGCGAGTTGGTCGACATGCTTTTTGTCGCGGGCGACTTGCAAAGTTACTCGCTCGACCAGGGCGCGATATTGTTCAAGCCCCACGCGTCCGGTCTTTAACTCTTCCACCGCGGTATCATACTCATATTGCATCTGAGCAATTGGATCGGTCGACCAGAAGAAGTTGGCAACCTTATTCAATTGCGCCCGCAACGCGGACCACATTTTTCCAAAGATCATGGTGATTGCGATGGGTGAAAAGGCACGGAAGGACCGCGGACCAAGGAACGCGGAAAAACAGCTTGACCCAGCAATGGCGTACTGAGACAAACGGAACGCAACAACGATAATCGAGATTTGACGAACCAACGAATTCGCGAATCCCCATCCCATCGTTTTTCTATCGTAGGGGGATGCGCAAGTCAATCAGCGCAGCCACAGAGGCGATTGCAGCGTCCCAGGAATTTTGCGGTCCGAAGAGTTGCCGCAATTGCGAAATGCCCTTCACCCACGGCCGCATCAAGAATGTGTCGAGATTTCACGACCAGAAATTTCTGCGCGGTTAAGCAAATATGCATGCGATTGAGTGGACTTGTCGTGCGTCAAGGAGTTGGCTGGTCACTTTCGCTAATCTCGTGTCGTAAAAGCGGACTTCCCCAGCCTCGTTGCTAAGCCCTCTCGTCGCCCGATCATTGTCCAAGTGCAGCGTCGCTTCTCCATCGCCCCGGCTTCCTTGCTTCGAAGCGGAAAGGTTTGGATTACGGCCGTTCAAAATGACCTTTCCGCTCCAACACCCAATCGAAACTCGACCGCAACCTCCCCGCGATGTTGCATTCAATCGGCAGTCTTGTAACTTACGCCAACCCTATGCAACTCGTGCGAGAATGAAAGTCTAAAGCACTTTAGCGATCGTGACGCCGAACTAGATCATCGCCGTTATCAAATTTTTGATCTGGACCCGCGCTACGGATGACGTAGTCGCCATCATCATACAGGTCGTATCGCAAGGCGCCTTTCCAAGCGTCAACGTATTGCAGGACCATCTTATTGCCCGCAATACCCTCCGGCAGCCGCCCGACGTCGGCGCGGTGCTGTTCGATCACAGCTTCAGCCTCGGTCATGGCGGCGCGGGTAAGCTCCTTGCGAGCAGTTTCCTCGACGGCAGCCGCATTCATGGCTTGCGCGCCGACCAAAGTGACGACGAAACCAATCCATAATGTCCCGATCAAACCGATAACGAGACCCGAGATCGCAGCTCCACGCGGCTTTCTGGATAGCGCCAGGAAACTCATCAAGAGGCCAATCGGGCTGAGCAGTCCGCAAGTGAATAGCCCAAGTAACGAAGTCCAAAACCCAGCCTTCCCCAAACGATTAGGAAGTGGGGGACCAATATAGATCACTTCGCGTGGGTAGGGCGTATGAGGCATCGTACGATCTCGCGTCGAGGGATTGTCGTTGAGGAAGGGCGGCAGCAATCCGCCCTACTCTGTAATTCGAAGCAAAACCGTAATTCTTGCTCTTTCGCGCCCAATTTTTCATAAGTCGGCTTCTTAAACTGAGAAGCCGATCCATTATTTGCCGTTCATGTTTCACCAATCCTCTGCCGCTTGTCGTCCCGTTATTCTACCCGCTTGTCGACGGCGACACGTCATCGGGAGCGGGCGCGGGTGATTCGTCGATGGGCGCCGGCACAGTTGTGGGAGGAGATTCCGCGGAGGGGGCGGGCTCTCCCACAGGAGCAGGAACGATGCTAGGAGCCGCTTCTGTGATAGGCGCAGGCGCCGTGACTGGAGGCGCCGATTCAACTTCGATTGAATCACTCGTGACAGGCGGCGATTCAACGGCAGGAGCGGTACCGGGCAAGGCCGCACTCTCGACCGTCGCTGGTGCTCCGGACTCAACCAAAACGGGATCTTCCTGTTCTCCCCCGGTTCCAGGTGGGGCCGCGATAACGGGAAACTCACGATGCTTTTCGACGATCCCTTCCGGATTCCACCACGTCCACTTACCGCTTTGCTGGTCGAGGACGTAATCGCCGTGAGTCCATTTCTGGCCATTCGGATGCCACCAAGTCCACGGACCAATTTTCGCCCCTCCGGCGAATGCTCCTTCCGATTCCTTTTGGCCATTCGGAAACCACCAAGTCCACTTTCCATCGCGCACCTTACCACCGGCAACGGACACTACGATCGTACTGGCTTGACCGAGCCACCAATCGTATGTCGTTTTTGTATTTTCCTTTCCATAGAGGTACCATCCTTCCCAATGCTTCCGACCGGGACCATACCACGCTACTTCAAACTTTCGTAAGCGACCGCCGACGTATTGTTCGCTGCCGTTGGCGATTCCCGCTTGATTCCACTGTGTGACTTTTCCGTCGGGAATTCCGTTGACATAGGTTAACTCGCGAAGTTTCTGTCCATTGGGGTAATACCACGTCCAAATGCCGTGAGGCGCTCCCGCCAGGAAACTCCACTCACTCACTTTTTGTTTATTGCGGTCATAAATCGTCCAAAGGCCCTCAATTTGTCCCTCGACAAAACTCGCCTCGGAAAGAAAAGGCTCTTGATATGGCGCGTAAATCGCCTCCTGAAGCAGGGGAGACTCTTCCCGGTACATCCATTTGGTCCAAAGTCCGTTGCGTTTGCCCAACACAAAGTTTCCTCCTCCCAGCCTTTTGCCGTCAGGAGCAAACAAGGTAAAGGCGCCATCATTTACATAATCCCCGTTTTCGTTTTGAATCACATGACGTTCGATGCGAACAGCGCCATTCGGGTAGCGCTCTCGGATAACCTCCCCTCCGAGGGGTGGCGCAGGATCATCGGCCATTCCTACACAGGAAAACAGGGTGAGAGATGCGACCAACGTAAAGGCGCTCGCGAACACCACAGGGGCGAGCCGGCCAAACCACCCGTGAACGACCATAGAACAGGGCTCCTGGAAGGCAGAAACGAAAATATTGAGGCGATTACCGTAGTAATCCGTTTTTTGAGAATTGGTCGGACACCGCATTAAGAAAATGAGGAGTCGCGCGGCGCCAAATGAAACCACCAAGTATAAAGAACAGAAGGGCTCGGAAGCGGAACCACCCAACTTGACTGCCCGTCTTCCCACTAAAGTACCAAGGAAAAAATATGATGCAACGCCAAACCTCCATAATTTGCCTCGTCGTTTGCAACGTGCTGTCGATGATCGGAGCGGCGCATGCCGATGAACAAGTGAAACCAAACGATCAACTCCTACGACATGTAGTGCTCTTTCAATTTAAGGCCGATGTAACGCCGGCTCAGGTGCAGGAAGTAGTCGATGCATTTGCGGCGCTCCCCAAAAAGATTGATGCGATTCAGGATTTCGAGTGGGGCACCGACGTGAGCGTTGAGAACAAGGCGCAGGGTTTTACGCACGGCTTCGTTGTTACCTTTCGCTCGAAAGAAGACCGTGACGAATACCTACCCCACCCTGAACACAAAAAGTTTGTTCAACTCGTTGGGCCAAGAATCGAGAACGTCTTGGTGTTCGACTATTGGACCAAGAAGTAAAGGTCGTTACTTGCCCGCAGAGTGGTGGAGCGTAAAGCGCTTAGGTAGAGCGAGAACCTGTACGCCATCGGAAAAAGTGACGGTGTGAGCCTTTTCTCGTGAATTGTAAACGATGTAAGTCCGGTGGCCCTGGCGCGACAACACAGCATAGAGAGGCGTGTTCGCAGAGACCGATCGCTCGACGCGTCCCAAGCGGCTGAGATTTGCGATCCAATGGTACGCCAGGGCCGGCGCAACCCCATCCTCGGAAGGATACCGAGACTGAAAGGTTCGCCATTGTCGCAATGCGTCCTCCGGATCACTCAGGGCGCGGTACATCCAAATCAAATCCGCCCATTGATCCCACATTTCGCCGCCGTTCTCCAGGACAAGAGCTTGGTAGTTCTTCGTCACGTACTCGGGATACCGTCCCAGGTAGAGTGACCCTCCGTGGAACGGCAACCAATTGATTCCGTGAACGGCTTCCGGGTTTGCGGAAAACCATGTGCCATTCGCGCCTTTACCGCCCCAGATCATGGTGACGACCGACGGCGTGTACTCCGGCGGATGGTTTTCGTCGTGAACGTCAAACCAGTATTCTTCGATTGCGGCGAGTTCGTTGGTGAAAAGTACAATCCCCAAATCGCGCATGGCGCGGTTGTTCGTAGCTTCGCCCCACAAGATGATTGCGCACCAAGCGTTCATGGCTTCGGAGGAAGACTCATTGTTATTACCGTCGCCAAACTTCGCATGCCCCGACGCCCATGAGTGACCGGCGTAAGGATCGAAGTTGCGTAAAAATGGAAACCTTGCATCATCGCGACGCGGACACGCGATATCATCAATAAGCAACTTCACTACGGCCCCCCAACGATCTTCGCTGGCCCAAGCCGGGTCGCGACGGGCTATCTCGGCGGCCGCTTTGATGAAATAGCCGTAATGGAAGTGGTGGTCGTTCAAGTCCACATCGCTTCCAAAACTGGCGGGGTAACCGATGAGCGTCCCCCAGTTCGGTTCAAAGGCGAATAATCCGTTCGTTTTAATTCTGCCTTCGCGATCAATCGCCGTGAACCACGACTCGAGGCGACCACGCAAGACGGAACGAAGTTGCTCCGCCGTATCGATACGGCCGTGTTGCTCCGCCAACGCTATGACTGTGGCCATTTTTCCAAGCCACTTGCCTTCCCAATAAGTATCTCTGACCGGCGGAAAAGTCTCCCTTCGCGCCTGATCCAAGAGCGTCGCGATCAATGCACTATCCGCACCGCCAACCTGGGGCAAGACCGGCAACACGCCAGGAAACGGCGTCTTCGTTTCAAACGAAGTTCCGGACGTCAGTTTCATAACGCCACGCACCGAACGATACGCGCCCAACTCGCGCACGACTTCGCCATGCCGCCATTGATGCGGATAGAGGGCGAACAACGTTCCGATGGATTCGCCTTCGAACTGCCGTGTGGCGAAGGAAAACCTCGTCGATACGATTCCCGATGACGAATCATAGGAACCCGTAAACCGCGTATCCGTCACATGCGCATGCGCGTAGCGAGCAAATAACGCCAGCGTCTCAGGGCGATTGTCGGGCAACACGGCTAGCGAAAAATAATCGCGCGACGGATGCTCATTAACAAGCGACAGACTGCCCAAGCCCGCCCAGGTCGAATCGCGAGGGCCAAACAGTCCATAATGTGAATCTCCCAACGAAATGCCTAAGACCGAAGAGTTCGTATCGCCGCTCCATAGAATCGGTGGCTGAGCGAACGTGATCTTGGGACGTCCCAACGTATATCGCGCGTAGACAAATGGCGAACCGTGGCCATAACTCACCGACATTGCGCCCTGCTCGGCGGCGTATTCCACAGTCACGAACCAATCACTCCAACCGGCCACGCGCGCGTCGGGGAAGTTTGTTTGCGCAGAGTTCCCCAAGACCAAATCGCGTCCACCTTCTGCCGGCATGAATGCAAAGATGGCGTCCCGATTTGCCGTTATTTTTGCGCCGGGGAAGTAGACGCGCAAACCTTGCTTCGTCGCTTCAACCGCCAAAGGATGCGGGTAATGGCGCTCTGAAAACGGGCTCCAAGCCAGGGAACTCCACCAATCATTCGTTGGGGTTGGTCCTTTGAAGTTTGCGGTGC
This sequence comes from Planctomycetota bacterium, assembly GCA_963204915.1. Classification (GTDB taxonomy): domain Bacteria; phylum Planctomycetota; class Planctomycetia; order Pirellulales; family Pirellulaceae; genus JAHWKS01. The sequence goes on from CAUJHS010000090.1 coordinate 160,567, forward strand.
GATGAATTTCTTTGGGCGGTTTTCCCGCTCCCTGTGGCGGCATACTCGCAACGCTGGCCGCTCCGAAGTATTCAACGGGCGTTTGAGCATGCGCAAGCGGCGTTAGGTAGACGAAAGCAACAAGAATGAAGATCGACCGCATCTCACAAACTTTGTCCGGACCCGCCAAACCGAAGATAAGGACGTTACGTCGCATGGACCGTTGACGCACGGCCCGGCGTCTATCAGAATCGCCGCCAGTGCCATGTGTTCATTTTCAGCATCGTCGAACCGGCTTGTACGAGCAAGGGCGAAACGGCCTGTGATTCAACTTCGAACCCTCAGGCAAGACGGTTTGGCGCCAACCCGCGAGGACCAACAATGAATCGAACGGCTCTACGTTTACTCATCTTGGCAAATCTCCTAATGCTTCCCTGCTTGGCGGCCGGGCAGGATGCGCCAAAGCACGACGCAGTAACGCCGGCGCCGCGCGACGGCAATTGGATGCAACGGCACGAAAGCTTCAACCGCCGTGTAAAGCAAGGTCAAGCCGATCTATTATTCATTGGAGATTCGATCACTCAAGGTTGGGAAGGCGCAGGGAAAAAAACATGGGACGAGTTTTACAGCAAGCGAAACGCCGTGAACCTCGGCATAGGCGGTGATCGCACACAACATGTATTGTGGCGACTCGACCATGGGAACATTGAAGGAATCTCGCCGAAACTTGCGGTGCTTATGATTGGAACAAACAACTCGGGCAATAATTCATCAGAGCAAATTTCCGAAGGCGTGGCTGCTATCGTCAAAAAACTGCGAGATCGCCTACCGAAGACGAAAATATTGATTCTGGCTATCTTTCCTCGCGGCGCCGACGAAAATGACGCGCGACGAAAGGTAAACCAAGGCGCTAACGAACAAATTGCGAAACTTGCCGATGGTGAGATGGTGCATTTCTTAGATATTGGCCCTACCTTTTTAGAAGACGACAAGACGCTGTCTAAGGAGATCATGCCCGACCTGCTTCACCTTAGCGAGAAAGGCTATCGGATTTGGGCCGAGGCGATTGAACCCAAAGTCGCAGAGTTGCTGGGCGAGAATACAAAGTAGCTGCGATATCATTCTCGTCCCACTCGCAACGTTGTATTGCACAGTTGATTCCGTCGCTGTAACGAACCCACGGCCAAATGGCCGTGGCGACTACATGCTAACCATCTCCGTATTTTTCTCGTGATGGAATAGGCGAAAGACCATAATCATCTTCTGAAAATTCCAGGCTTTGTAGTTGTTCGGTCCGCGCTGAACGTCCTTGGAGTGCGTCAACGTCGCCTGCGGCGTTTGGCGCCCCCTGTCCCACGCCTGTCCAGACCGCCGACGCCAGTTCTCGGTTCCAGAGCATTTGAAGTTCATGAGGCGTGCCGGCGGCTTCTTCCAGCGGAAACCGGCATAACTTTCCCAGTTGCGTTAGCCCTGCTAACTGAAAACGGTGATAGTTATACAGCTCTTCTTCGTTAACATGAACGGAAGTTTCGAGATCTGGCCGCGCCGGCTGAACGCCCAATAATACGACGCGAAAGTGATGTCGGAAGCCGCGCCGTTGGGGGTGAACGGCGATCACGCGCACCATGGCGACACTCTCCTTTCTTAAGGACCGAAAACAATCTGCGGCGACGCCGGTCCAATCCAGGGACACTGGGGTTAAATCAAAAAGGTATTCTCCTCATTTCCTATCCTAACGAAGTTGCGGCCAGTGAAAACCGAGCATTCGCCTAGAATCGCATCACACCCCTTTATCGCCTTACTAGCGCTTCTTGTCGCTCCCGCAACACTCTACCATTGGTCTCAGCGCACAACGCATCAGCATCGCGAACAGCTGTCTTCCCCGTTGTTTCACAATGGTTCAGTCTCTAGCGCGGCGGAAGTGTTTTCTCAGCCTCGTTATGTGACAAAGCGAGTCGACTGTCCTGGCATAACGCCAGTGACCATTCCCGGTTCACTCGCATCCCAACTACGATCTGACGACGAAATGATCGGCGTCATTGTTCGGGGCAAACCGCGAGCTTACCTCGTCGACGCGTTACGGGATTTGCGACAATGCGTTGTCAACGATGTGATTGCGAATCGCCCGATTTCCATCGTGTACGCCAACGATGTCGACGCCCCGCGCGTCTTGACGGCGCGTGATTGGGAGGAGGATGTACGACGTCCGTTCGAAATATCAAATTCGCTTAACCTGAAGATCGCGGGCGTTGTGGGGGGCGTATTGCGACTATCGTTCAATGAGCGAGAGTTTGAATTTGACGCCGAACGGAAAGCCCTTACCGATTTTCCCTTTGCACGTTGTACATGGGAAACTTGGCGCAATGCTTATCCCGAGAGCGATGTCTACCTTGGCGAGTTGCTGGAGAACGGCGAATAAACTTGGCTCACCTGCGAATCAAGGCGATGGAGAGTCGGCGTTCGCCGCGGTGACGTTCGAGGTTATACGTTCCAGCAACTCCAGTTCCCCCTCGACAACCTTCAGTCGGCGCACCGATAGCGCGCGTCCTGATTCACGGTCCACTTCTACAATCGACCCATTCAGGCGTACGTCTCGCTCGGCGACATGAAAAATGGTGGGGCGAAACGTGAGCGTGGTTTCCATCACTTGGCTAATCTCTCTCCCTAAAATACTATCGTGCGGCCCTGTCATGCCTACATCGCATTGGAACGCCGTACCCCCGGGCAAAACTTGCTCATCAGCCGTTGGCACGTGAGTATGCGTGCCCAACACCGCAGAAACGCGCCCGTCTAAATAACGTCCCATGAGTTGCTTGTCGCTCGTGGCCTCCGCGTGAAAGTCAAGCACAATCACGCGCACATCGGAGGGCAGTTCCGAAAGCACTCGGTCCGCCGTTTTCCATGGACAGTCGACGGGCCGCATAAATACGCGGCCCAGCAGGTTAAATACGCCGACGCGGGTTCCCTCCGCGGCTTCGACCACCGTCCAATTCTGACCCGGCGCCTCCGGAGGGAAGTTTGCGGGTTTGACGATCTTCGGTTCTCTGTCCAGTAACGGACTAATCTCGTTGCGTCGATAAATGTGATCGCCCATCGTGATGCAGTCGACGCCTGCCTCGAGCAAGCGGTGATAGATCTTGGGCGTCAAGCCGGCGCCGGCGGCTGCGTTCTCCGCGTTGGCGATCACCAGGTCGAGGTTTTCGCGCCGCCGAAGTCCTGGTAATGCGCGCTCAACCATGCGGTAGCCGGGCTTGCCCACGATGTCTCCAATCAGCAGGATTCGCAGCGGCATTAATGTCTCCGAATGTTCAGATGTCGGCCGGTATTAAGCGACGAACGCAACGCACGAACACCCCTGTCATTACGAAGGCTCTTTCGGGGTGGACGGGCAATTCGTTCGGCGACCGCGTTCTAACGCGCGACTTCCGTGAAACGGGACTCGCGGACGACCGTGACTTTAATTTCACCAGGGTAGGTTAGTCGTTCTTCAAACGCCTTGGCGATATCGCGACAGATCTTAGCCGCCTTGGCGTCGTTCGTCTCTTGCGCATTGGCAATTACGCGCAACTCGCGTCCGGCTTGAATTGCAAAGGCTTGCTCAACCCCCGGGAAACTACCCGCGATGGACTCTAATTCTTCCATACGTTTGATGTAGCGTTCGAGCGTTTCGCGTCGGGCGCCGGGCCGGGAAGCACTGCACGCGTCGGCGGTCGCTACGAGCATGGTATAGGGATACGTCGTGACGATCTCGTCGTGGTGGCCAAACGCCGCATGCACAACTTCGGCTCCTTCGCCATGGCGTTTGAGCAAGTCGGCGCCAATCTTCGGATGCCCGCCTTCCATTTCGTGATCAGCCGCCTTGCCGATGTCGTGCAAGAGTCCGCAGCGTCGAGCGAGCGCGCCATCCAGGCCAATCATCTCTGCGAGCATGCCGGATACAAATGCGACCTCGATCGAGTGTCGCAATACGTTCTGACTGTAGCTGGTGCGAAAATAAAGGCGACCTAAAAGCTGCACAATCTTCGGATGAAGTCCGTGAACATCAACTTCCTGGGCGGCCTCTTCACCTTGCCGTTTAATGAATTGTTCGATCTCGTTCTGAGTTTCGGCGACAACTTCTTCAATTCGGGAGGGATGAATCCGGCCGTCGGCAATCAGCATATTGAGCGATTGCCGCGCCACTTCGCGCCGGACGGGATCAAATCCGCTAACGATAACGACGCCGGGAGTATCGTCGATGATAACATCAACGCCTGTGGCCTTTTCGAAAGCCCGAATGTTGCGTCCTTCGCGGCCGATGATACGGCCTTTCATTTCGTCGTTGGGAATGCCCACGGTGCTCGTTGTCGCCTCGGCGGTATGCGCTGCCGCATAACGTTGTAAGGCGATCAACAGCATTTCTCGAGCCTTAGCTTGGCATGTTTCAGCAAGTCGTTTCTCATGGCGCAGAATAATGCCGCCAGCCTCTTGGCTCAATTCGTCCTGCAACATGGTAAGAAGGCGCCTGGTGGCCTCGTCCTTGTCGAGCCCGCTGATATTGTGCAACGTTTGTCGTTGCATATCGAGGAGTTTCACCAAATCCTCGTTGCGGCGGCTTGCTTCCTCGAGACGTTCGGCCAATTTACGTTGCGTCTGCTCGACCATGCGTTCTTGTTTTCGTAAGTCCTCCGATTGTTGTTCGAGCGCATCATGGCGTTTGTCGAGCAGCCTTTCGCGATCGCGCAACTCTTCTCGCAACTTGGACGACTCCCGCTCCGTTTGGGCCTTTTGCTCAAGCGCTTTGGTCTTGATCTCGAGTTCGGCTTCCTTGACCCGCGTAGCAGCATCCTGTTCGGCGCGACTGACAATCTCACGCGCCCGGGTTTCCGCATCTCGTTGGGCAAGACGGTCGAGAAACTTGACCGCCACAGCGCCCAAGATAGCCGCCACCGCAAAGGTGATAATGACTAGCCCTACTTCGTACACGTTTCGCTCCTTGACGAGGATTTGCGGCGCGTGCAAACAGATGAGTCGATCGGGCGGCGCGCCAGCTTTTTGGCTGGACTCGCCGCGCGGACCCAAGGAGCGAAATTGTCGAATTGTGTTTTAGTTCAGAACCGACGTGAGGCCCAGTATTCCTGGGACTGGCGCGCAGTGTGAGCGCACGAACTCGCCTGGGGCTCCATTCCATCCGTTGCGGGGCAAATACTTCCTTGCGGCGCTGTTGCACCGTCAGCCGGCGTGTTTGTCCCTCCTCGGAAACTCGCGAGATTCCGATCTTGGGAGGCCCTCTCTAGCGCGAAACTGGCCCCGCGCGCATGGCGCGCAAATCGAAGCCTGCGCGGTTCCGCCCTGCCCGTGAGTACCGAGCCAGGGCGTTCCTGCTTTTGCGCATCGCGGCGAACGAAAAAAAGACGGAGAACGATGTGTAACAAGGCGAGGAACCAAACCTCGTCTTGCACCGCCTTTTCTACGCCGCGCCCGTGGAAGGCGCCGTCAAACGTCATAGGTTCTAAGTGAACGAGAACGGAATTCAAACCATTTCGCGTCCGGGTCCGCAGATCAAGGGTTGCCGTTGACGCAAATCGTGATTGAATAATTGGTATGGGCGCCGTGTTTCACGGTTTACGCCCGTCCACGTGTCAATTTAGCAAAGTCGCCGAACGCTGCAACTAGCGGTTGGCGAGAGCCCCGACCAACCGCAACCGCGGGTAGAACCTGGAAAAATGGGATGACTGCGCCGCATTTTCTGAACCGTCTGGCCGATGCTTGGCCATATGCGGAGTGGCAGGACGTGGTCGTTGTGGTGGCAGTATCCGGAGGCGCCGATAGCACCGCCCTACTGAAAGGCTTGGCCGAGATTCATCCCTTGGCGTCACAATGGCTGGTTGCGGCACATTACCACCACGGCGTTCGCGGCGCCGAGGCGGACGCCGACGAAACCTTTGTCGCACAACTCGCGACGTCACTCAACATCCCGTTTTATTGCAAAAGAGCCGACGATAGCGAGGTGAATTTCGATACGGGCGACGGTTTCGAAGCGGCGGCGCGTGCGGCAAGATACGATTTTTTGCTGCAAACAGCGCGAAGTACAGGCGCGAGGTTTGTCGCGGTGGCCCATACCGCAGACGATCGTGCCGAGACGATCCTTCAACGGATTCTACGTGGCACCGGGCTGTCGGGCCTGATGGGCATCCCGCGCACACGCGAACTGACTGCGGGAATCACGCTGATCCGGCCATTGCTGGCGTTTCGCCGAGATGAAGTGCGCGAATACCTTTGCGAATGTGGGCAGAACTGGCGGGAAGATGCAAGCAACCTCCTATTCGACTATACGCGCAATCGCATCCGCCATGACTTGCTGCCCAAATTGGCCCAAGACTACAACGCAGCCGTGGTGGACGCACTACTGCGCCTGGGAAATCTGGCGTCCGACGCTCAACTGGCAATTCAAGACAGCGCGGCACGCCAATTAGAACGCGGCCTATTATATGGCGACGAATGCGAGATCCGTTTCGACACAACTTCGCTTCTCGATCTTTCGCAGTTCATGGTGTGCGAAGTCTTCATCGAACTTTGGCGGAGGTTCGATTGGCCGCGGCAGCGATATGGACGCGATGACTGGCGGCGGCTGGCGTTGTTCGCTACCGACGTCCAGAAGCAAATCCCGAAGATGATGTTGCCCGCTGCTGTTCTGGCCGAACGCGATCGGGAGCAACTGATTTTGCGACGCACGCCAAGCGCATCGTAACCATGCGTTTGGCGACGGCGAATTCTACCGCCGCCGCCAAATTGTGATTCAAGATTAGCCTTCCTGCCACGAAGTTAGGCCTGCACTGGCCCCTTAACGCCGCCTGTGTATTCTTCACCTTCCGCGCCAGGCTCAACGGTATGCAACACCTTTTGCTTGTACCCGCCTTGGGACGCATAATACAACACCAGAAGCAAGTAGCCGATCGCCATCGCCAAGGGCACCACGGCAGTCCATTTGAGCGCCATGCGACCACCGAAAAGTTCCGCTTGCATGACGGGATTGGCCGCCTTGGCCTCGGGATCGCCCGCCAGTTTTTCCTCTAAAGCGCCCACTTTCGCACCATCGAGGCCATGCACCTCAGGGAAAATGAGAAAGTTCGAGGGGCTTTCCGCGCGAAATTCCGCATATAACTCGGGATTGTTCGACTGCAAGAATTGTGCGGCGTAAAAGTCTTGTTTGTATCCAATGCCGGGACCGCCTAGCAGCCCCGCCGACAACATGCCAATACCGCCGATGGTTCCCATCGTCAAAGCGCCGCCGCGGGGAAATTGTTCTCCCACAACGCCCAACATGGTGGGCCAAAAGAAGGTCTTCCCCAAACCGTACACGGTCGCCGCCATAACAATAACAATCCCGGTCGTCGCGCTGCCAAGCCAATATAAGCCGATGCAGCCCAAAATGGCGCTGCCCAACAACAGCCCGAGCGGATTGATTTTCTCCACAATCGGGCCAGCAAAAAATCGCAGTACGAACATGATCGCCGATGTGTACACGAACAAAAGCGTGGCTTTTCCCGGGATCGTGTTGTTCATGATATTGGTAATCCAGCTATCCGTGCCCAGTTCCACGTATCCAACCATGGCGTGCAACAGAAACAAGAACAACAACAGGGGGCTGACAAATTGCGCCAGCATTTCGCCAAAAGTGACACCGGCGGCGCGGGCTTCCGATTGAGGAAACGATTCGATTACTACAATGGCGCCGTACAGCAAGGTGGGCGCTAAGAACAACGCCATGGGGATTTCCCATCGCAGGTGCGAAATCGACGCTTCAGGACCGCAGAATAGGTACGCGAACACGCCACCCACAATCAGACCGCCCGGCCAGCCGGCATGAAGAATATTCAAATAGTGGGTCTTTTTTGTGGGGTAAAGCGTGGCTACAAGCGGGTTGATTACTGCCTCGCACATGCCGTTGGCCAGGGCGAACATGAACATACCAATATAAAGGCACCAATACGTTGCGTCCTTACCGGCCGCCTCAAAGACCGGCGTTGCCGCGAGCGTGATGACCGCCGAAAGCACGTGCAAAACAAACGCCATAATCAGCAACGGCTTGTATCCGATCTGATCGACAAACAGACTGAACACGATAATTGTCACACCAAAACCGACCAAACCACCGCCGGTGATGTTGCCAAGATCGCCTTTGGTAAAGCCAAATTGAGTTGCCCAGTCACCTAAGATACCGGCGCGAATCGCGAACCCCATTCCAGCGGCGATGAGGGTGAAGAAGCTAGCGAGAAAAATCAGAAAACGCCCTTTGTGTTTCTCGGCCGGGACGCCGGCATCCTTGTGTAGAGGTGACTCGTTGCGCGCCATGAATGAATAACTCCGAAAAAGTCTATAGGAAACACGATAGTTGAGGATAAGAGTATAATACTGTCCGCGCGGATGTAAACTGTTTCCTCACTCGCTTTTCGGCCGTTTCTGCTCGTCGGGGCGTATAAAGGGCAGAGTTTGACTATCTTCTCTCGACACGAAACGATGTCGCTCGAACGTCCTACGATTCTAATCCTTGGCGCCGGAATCAATGGGGCGGCAATCGCTCGCGAACTCGCCCTCTGCGGCATCGGTGTGGTTATCGTGGACCGGGGCGACATCGCGTCGGGCGCCACGGCCTACTCTTCCCGGTTGATTCACGGCGGACTGCGATATCTCGAATTTGGCGAATTCGATCTGGTGCGCGAGTCGTTGAGTGAACGCACTCGGCTTCTCCAGTTGGCGCCTCATTTGGTCCAACCGCTTCGACTTTTCGTTCCGGTTTCGTCTCGCCTGGGCGGCGTACGTTCGGCCGTGCCCAAGTTTTTCGGCTGGAAGGGCAAGCCTCGAGCGTTTGAACCGCGTGGGTTATGGCTCGTCAATGCGGGACTCCAGCTTTACGATCGTCTTGCACGCAGTTCGTCACTGCCGCGGCGTGGCGTGCATCGGGTCGGCGCAGCGCCCTCGCCTCCTGTTGATGCGAAACGTTACCGCTGGGTTTGCTCTTATTGGGACGCCCAAATCGTCTATCCTGAGCGATTTACTCTCGCATTGATTGAAGACGCACGACAGTTGGCGGAAGCCCATGACGCCGAGTTCCGTGTGTTCACCTACCACGAGGCTCGATTCCAGAACCACTTGGTGACAGTCCGCCCTGTCCCATGGGAGACGGCACGAGCATCGCATTTACCTCAAGGCGTGAAGACGTTTACTCCCGCGGCGATCATCAACGCGACTGGCGCTTGGGTCGATCAAACGCTTAAACACCTGGGGGCGCCTTCTGTTCGACTCATGGGCGGCACGAAAGGTAGTCATATTCTCACGCATCAAGCCGCCATTCGTAACGCTTTGGGGCAATGCGGAGTTTATACCGAAGCAAGTGACGGTCGCCCCATCTTTCTACTTCCCTTTGGCGAGGCGGTCTTGATCGGCACGACAGACCTTCCGTTTGAAAACTCGCCAGAGACTGCCGTGGCGGATGACGAGGAAATTGCTTACTTGTTAAATGCGGCCAATGCGGTTTTTCCGCACGTCCATTTGAAGCCCGGCGATGTTACCCTGCATTACAGCGGCGTACGCCCTCTTCCCTACGTTGATGCGACATCCACCGCGGCAATCACGCGTCGACACTTCCTTAGAGAACATACGGAGTGCGCCGTCCCCTTGTACTCAGTCATTGGCGGCAAGCTCACGACGTGCCGATCGCTAGCCGAGGAAACCGTCAACGCGGTTTTGCCGCGAATTAATCGCGCCCCCACAACGACCTCGCGCGACCGTCCGATTCCTGGTGGAGAGAATTATCCGAGAAGCGACGCGGAACTCCTGGATTTCCACGCTCAACTCAGCGAGCGATTGGGCTATTCTTCGTCGCAAATCAATGCGGTATGGCAGTTGTGCGGCCGATTGACCGAACGAGCCTTATCAAGCGACCTGCCTCCCGCACCGCAACCTGACGACCGCGAGAACCTGCCAGGCACGTCACTGCCGATTCGGTTTGTACGATATACGCTCAACCACGAGTGGGTCAGTCGGCTGGCGGATCTTGTCGAACGTCGTCTAATGCTCCATTTTCACCGCGAGATTTCCGAAGCGTGCCTACAACAGTTGGCACGCTTGTTAGTCGAAAGCGGCCAACTTGCCGTTGAGAACCTGGAACAGGAAGTCACGGTAACACGCCAGCGACTCGCCGACCATTTCGGACGGCAAAGCGACGTTGTCCGGCAATCGCAGTGAGGGCTACCGTGCGGTTTGCTATCTCAGGACGCGGATTGCAGGTCGCCGCTATGCACGTCATCGATAACGGCGAGTTCAACCTCCCGATGTCGCCGGCTCGGGCGGTTTTGGCGGGTCGAAGGTGGTCACCGACTGGCCATTTTCTCGCCACACGCGAAGTACGCTATCTTGGCCGCCAGCGATGATGATCTTGCCATCGGCGGTAACATCAACGGTGTAGAGAAAGTCTTGGGCGCCACCGAAGGTACGCGGCGTGTTGCCCTGAGCGACATTGTTCAATCGTACGTTCTGGTCGCCCGACGCCGTTACGACCATGTCGTTCCCATCGCTCAGAAACCTAAGCGACGTGACCTCTTTATTGAAACCGGGCGTGGTCTTGATTTGGTCGCCCGTAGCGAAGTTCCAAGCCTTCACCACATTGTCGGCGCCGCACGTCGCGAGGACCCGGCCATCGGCGCGCCACGAAACATCCAGCACATGGTGGGTATGCCCTTCGAACGATCGCACAAATTCTCCGGTTTCAACGTTAAACACTTTCATAAAGCGATCGGCGCCGCAGGTAGCCAAATGTTTCCCGTCAGGCGAGAACTCGACACCAAAGAGCGTGTCGCTATGCGCCTCGGGCATGGCGCGCACTAAGCTGCCATTTTCGACGCTCCAAATCTTTAGTTCTCCGGAACGCGACGGTTCGCCCCCGCCGGTCGCGAGCAACTTGCCGTCATGGTTAAAATCTAGCGCCGTCACGCGGTCAATAAACGCATCTGACGAATCCGGCGATCCAATGACGCGTTCCAGCTTCCATTCCGGGTTGCCCGCCCATTGAACCAACGAGTAGTTAGCGGCCAAAGAGAGGATGTCTCCCGTAGGTATAAACGCTAAGTGCGTTAGGGCCGCTCCCTGACCGCGTCGCACATCAACCGCTTCGCCCGTTTCGCTATTCCAAGTGAAGATCACTTGGTCATCGCCCGCCGAGGCGAGAAGCGCGCCATCTGGCGAAAACGCCACCGCCGCAACAGGTTTTTCTGTGGGAGCAACGGCCTCTTGTGCTTGTTTCTGTGCGGCCTCCGATTGTTGATGCCGCTCCTGCATTTGTTTAAGCGAATTCTCAGCGTCGGTTACACCCGCTGCCGCAGCCGCGATGGTTTCTTTTGAACGTTCAACGCTGCGCTCAGCAGCTTGCAGCGAACGCATGGCCGCGTCTCGTTCATCGACCGCCTTCTTATGCGGCGCGGCAACCTGATTGACTTTGTTCTGAGCCTGATTCGCTTTATTCTGCGCTGCAGAGAAAACCTGGTCGGCCTGCTGTTTGGCTTGTTGCGCAGCGGTTCGCGCCGCAGTTGCATCTTGGAACATTTTTTCTTTCAGAGGTTTGTCCTCATCCGCCTTCTGTTTCGCGGCTTGCGCCTCGTCAAAGGTTTTCTGCGCGACGACCACGGCGTCGGCAAGTTCTTTGTTATCTGGTTGCTGTTGGGCAGCGGCTTGCGCCTGGGTGAGTTTCGCCTGCGCTTCGGTTAGAGTTTTGGCGGCCTCGTCCGCGGTTTTATTGGCGGCGTCACGCGCGGCCTGCGCCGCTTTGAGTAACTCCTCGGCCTTCGGAAGCTCTTGTTCGGCCGTTTTTTTGTTTGCCTCCGCCGCAGCGAGTTCCGCTTGAGCCGTCGCCAGTTCCTGGTCCGCGGCGTCTTTGTCGGCTTGTGGTTTGACCAGAGCTTCCGTTTTTTGCTTTAGTTCTGTCTCGGCTTTGGTTCGGTCTTCCCCAGCCTTCTTGGCGTTGTCTTCCTCCGACTGCTTTCGTTTCTTTGCTTCTTCCAGATCCGCATTTGCAAGATCGACGATCTTCTTCGCCAGAGCCACGGCGCGGGTCGCGTCGTCAGCCCGATAACGCATTTCAAAATCGCCCTTCAGTTCGGCCACCTGTTGACCATTCGCAGCGTTCCATAGCTTCGCCGCGTTATTCGCGCCGGCCGACGCAAATCGTTGGCCGTCGGGGCGAACCGCCACTGAGGTTACGGGGCCACCGTGGCTCATCTGCCGGATTTGATTCCCACCATTGACATCCCACAGACGCAAGGTGCCGTCATGACTGCCGGTCAGAATCTGGGATGCAACCGCTGGATTTGCCGCAATCGACGTAACCGGACCTCCGTGACCCCGCAGTTCTTTTGCGGGTTGCGGTGCGGCAACCTCCGACTCAGGCGCTACAGGTTGCGGCGTACCCCAAATCCGAATTACATGATCGTCGTGAGCGGTAGCCACTTGCTTATCATCAGAAACCAACGTGGCCGCGGTAACGGGTGCGGGAGTCTCCAGCTTTGCGACTTCGGCGCCGTCGGCAATATTCCATATCCGCACGGTTTTGTCCTGAGAAGCAGTTGCTAATTGACCGCCATCTTTCGTGAAACTGACGCCAGTTACCGGGCCGGCATGCCCCACCAATGTCTTCGCAATCTGCCCGGAGCTCATATCAAAGACTTTCACTTGACCGTTATCTTGGCCCACCGCGAGCCATCGGCCATCCGAGCTGCGCGCCAACGATTTTCCAGGCGAATCGATGCCCGCGAGATCTCTCACTCGAATATCGCGCGGACGTCGCCAAATTTTGACAGTTCGAAACGCGCCAGATGCGAGCAACTCTCCATCGGGGCTAAAGGCAAGCGACTGGATCAGATCAAGGTCGGCAACGCCGGCTTTGTCGTACACGCCCGCAGTCAGTAACGACGGATCGGTCAGCCGCGTCACTAGTTGCTTGGTCGCCAAATGATAAATAAAGATTTGATTCGCCCGACTTGCCGCCACGTAACGACCATCGGCAGTAATGGCCGCAGCGTAAATGGGATTGACTCCTGGAGGCAACGGCTGCCATTGCACGGGACCTGCTCCGCCTGCGACTTCACCACTGGCGCCCTGGTCGATCCAGAGTTTGATCAACCCTAATTCCTCAGGTGTTAACGGCTTGGCGCCAACGTTGTTATCCGGCGGAGGCATAAATGATTCCCGCTGACGCGACGCCAGCAAAATCAATAGGCTTTCACTTCCTTTACCGGGTTCTATCGCCGGTCCTTCGGCGCCGCCTTTAAGCATGGCCTGCGGGGTTTCGAGGATGAGATCGCTTTCGGCCTTCGCCGAGTTGTGACAGGCGACGCAGTTACGTCGCAGAAGCGGCAATACCTCTTTCTCAAAATCAACCGGTCCCTCGTGTTTGATTTCCGCAATCGCGATTGGCTTATCATCAGCAAACGCGACCGCGCCGCAGAATGCCGACGCCACGGTGATTAGTATCAGCTTGGTGACTAGGAACGTCTTTGTCATAACAAATTAACCCGCGATAAAAGCGCATTCATGATTGTCTTAGTGGCCCGAGCCGAAGGCTCGCGCATTCGGAAGGCACGACGACCTCGCTGAAGCTCCATTGAGTAGGTCGTATTATTTGGGCGGCGCCATTTCGATTTTGACGCCAAGCGGGACAACCTCATCCAATTGGACGTTGTTGAAACGCACCCGGAATCGAACATTCACCGTGTGTTCGCCAACGGTCGCATTGTTGGAGGCGGTCACTTCAATCTTGCCTTCATTTTGACCCTTCGGCAGTGTGAATTTGGAAGCAGAAATTCCTGCGACGCCGTTGGGTGGTTCAAACAAGATCTCGACCTGATCGTCGAATCCGTATAGACGATTTACCGTGAAGGCAACCTCGGCTTTCTCTCCCTGCTTCAACGTGGGCGTTGAGAGCAACGTCGGTTGAATGGGGTCAGAAGTCACCCGCACCTTCACAGGCGTGGACGCCACGAACACATTGATTTCTTTCTTTTGATTGTTCTTCTTAATTTCATTCAACTGATTGTCAATTTGCTTCTTGCGTTCCGTAGCTTGCTTGACAAGCTCTTGGGCTGTTCGATCTTCGGCCTCGGCTTGTGTTTTTGCCGCTTCCGCCGTTTGCAACTGAGCGCGGGCTTGCGCAAGTTCCTGGTTTGCACTTTCGGCGTTGTCGGCTTGCGCGCTTTGCACCGCTTGCTCTTTTTGTTTGACGACGTTCATAGCCTCTTGCGCCGCTTGCGTCGCCTTTGTTTTCGCTTCGCCGGCTTGCTTGGCTTTCTCTTGAAGCTCCGCAATCGTTTGATCGATTTCTTTTTGACGTTCCTCGTGGCCTTTGATCAGATCAGGGTTACGTTCGTAGTCGATTTTCGAAGAGCCCCGCAAGTAGAACGTGTAAGTCCCTGGTTGGATATTATTGTTGCTTAGAACAAATTCCATTTTTCCGTCTGCCTGGCCCGGCTTGAGATTGAAATTTTTCACCTGGAATTCATTGGGAGCGCCAATCGGCGCAAGCGCCAAGTCGCCCTTTAGCTGACCGCGCCAAGCTACGGAAATAGGAATCTCCACTTTTCCGCCTTTGGAGGTTTCCACCACGGCGCCATCTCCCATCTTGACCAAGGCAGGGCCTGCTTCCTTATCAACTACAGACAGTACGAGGTCGCGCGCCAAGCGTGCGATGGGGGGATCTTGTTGACGGTTTTGTGTGCCCCAAACGAGCGTTTCAGGCCGCGCATACCTCACGACCTCCTGCCCGCCGACTTTGGTTTTCCCTATGATTGAAATATGTCCCGTCCAAGCCGGCGAGTTCTCGTCGGCGGTAAAGACTAACCAAGCGTCCTTAACTTGTCCTCCCACAACCGCCCCGGCGCAAGCTACGCCTTGGGGAAGGCCTTCTGCGGAAAGCTCGACTTCTCCATCGAAACCATCTCGGCGTTCCACGCGAACTTGCACCAAAGCGGTTCCTCCACGGCGCAACACGCTGGCGTATTGCGGAATCAGATTGTCGTTCTGAGTAGGCGACGGCTCGGGAGCCGCGACCATCCGAAAATCGGGTTGGGGCCGGCGGATGATTAACCGATACGCCACGCGCGGATCGGAGCGCCCGCCGCCAAACTGATCTTGGACGCGGATTCGATAGACTGCATCTTCCGATACATCCAGTCGCAACGTGGGATCGTCCGTCGACAGGTCAAACCCGGTCCCTATCATGGCGTTGCGTTCGGGCGGGTCATCCATTTGGACCACATCACTGACCTGCTCCTCTCCTTTTTCGTTCTTCGTGACCTTTTGTACGAGCACATAAGGATCGCAATCGAACCCCAACCGATGGGCCACGACTTCGATCCAATACACATCTCCTTTTTTCGCTTCGAATTCGACCCAGTCACGGTCGTCAGCAGGATAAAACTGGCCCACGTACTCGCACGGCGCGGTAACTCGATTCACCTGCGAAGGCTGGTTATTCGGCTCCTGCTCCGGAACGACGGGAGCCACGGCGAAGGCAACCGGAACGGGGTCGGCCATTCCTTGCGGCGAAGATAACTGCCAGGGGTGCAGGTCAAGTGTGCCCATATAAGGGCGCTGAAACGCCGTGACTGCCGCCTGTCGCCGCGCGTCTTCGTCGGCAGGTAGGGTGACGTCCACTTCCAACTTTTCCAACGCCTTGCCCTTCAGGCGAAATTCGCCCGCGGGTTGGCCTCCAGGTAAGTTACGCCCGTATACCGTTAGTTTTGCGGGTTTGCCTGGCTCAGCGGAAGGCGGGAAAACCGCTTCCACTTTCGGGCCGGCATGCAAGCGCAGTCGGTAGAAGAATTCGGGACTGCCGCGATACAGGAAATCATGGACGCCAACCAAATAGGCGCCACTCGCAGGAGCGGTAAAATCAAGCAACGCATCTCCATCCCCAGCCTCGCGCACACGCTCAAGTTCATTTCCTTGCTCGTCGAGTAGCACCAACGTGGCGTCCATGCGTGAGTCAATTCGCCGCGCCCAGCAATCGACCAGCACACGCTGACCTTGTTGTAGCGTCAGCTTGTAATAGTCAATGCTATCGCCTTCGGTTGTACCGCTCACCACAACGTCGACGGGCAACTCCTGCGCTGTCGCGGCAGTGCGATTGTTGCCGTTGTCGCGCGTCTCGTTAAGCAACCCAACCACAAATGCACGAGGATTCGAGGCGCCGAAACGGCCAAGCGCTCGCACTTCGTAAATGCCCGGAGGCGTCTCGGGCGCTATGTTCACGGAGAACAAGTTGTCCAACGGCCGCGGCGTTTTCACCAACGGACCCGCCTCCTCCATCTTTGGCGCAGCGGTAATGCCCGGATGAGAAAAAAGCAGCGAGGTGGGGCCATCCAGGTCGGCTCCGGAGATTTGTACATCTACCGAGGCGCCTTGTTTTCCGCCCGGCGGAAAAATCGTTCTTAAATCCGACACAGGCAGTTGCGCATGGACATTCGCTAAGCCAAACAATGCAAAGGAAGCAACGGCGCTCCAGGTCGTTAATGCCCTGCACAGGCGTTTCCGCGCATGGCGAGAAGTAAGGCAACGATCCATGAAACAAGATCCTTTGGCCGAAAGGTGTGAAGGTGCGCCAAGTCGCGGGGGGGACCGTCGAGGTCGCGGGAGCCGCCGAGGGAGGAAAACGGCGGCGTGGAAGGTGTTAACCGTTTCGTTTTCCCAGCGCAATCGCTGGAAAAACGCGAATTGAAAGAGCCGTTAATCTAATGATTGAACAAGAACTCTTTGGTGTTCACCAAGGCCCAAACAATGTCCTCATACGCAAAACGTTTGTTTTCCGCTTTCTCAATATGCCCAACCGCGATGGAAAGTTCGTCTTCCGTGGGTTCGCGAGAAAACGCCAGCAGGTAAAGCTGCCGGACCTTCTCCAGATGGGGGCGCGTGGTATCGCCGCCTAACGCTGCAGCCAACCCAGCTCCATTGGTAAGTTTACCTTGAATCTCACCACTGTTGAGCAAATGCAAACTTTGAGCGAGGTTCGCCTCGGATGATCGTTCACATTCGCAAGCGCTGCTCGACTCGGGCTTTCCGAACACCGTGAGAAAATACGAACTGAAGCCGTTGTCGGGCAACTCAACGGCCCGTGTACCGGCTGGAACTCCGCCAAAACGCGACGGGGCGCCCGTGACCTGGTCAATGGCGTCCAGCAGCACTTCCGCATTAAGCCGCTTGGGATAATAACGGGAGAAGTTTTGCTTGTCTTTCGCGTTCCAGGCGTTCGGTTCAGCGCTAAGTTGGTAGGTTTGTGAAGTACAAATGGTCCGAACTAAATGCTTCAAATCGTACTTATACTCCACAAAGTTTTGAGCGAGCGCGTCAAGCAACTCGGGATTCGACGCCGGGTTGGTAACGCGCATGTCATCTTCGGGATCGACCAAACCGCGGCTAAAGAAGTGCTTCCAGTACCGATTCGCCAACGCTTTCGCAAAGAACGGATTCTGGGGATCTGACATCCAGTCGGCCAACATCGTGCGAGGATCGTCGTCGGGCGAAATGGCGAGCGGTTCGCCGCCTAGGCCCGTGGGCCTGATTTCCTCGCCAGTTTTGGGGTGGCGCGCCTGGGCCACGCCGCGTTTGTGATAAATACGTTCGTAGCCGTTGGCATGCCCCTTCTTGCGGCCGACCTGCGAGAAAAAGGCTTGGAAGCCGTAGTAATCCTTTTGACTCCACTTCTCAAACGGATGGTGATGGCATCGGGCACATTGAATCCGTAGACCGAGAAACAATTGAGCGGTGTCTTCTACCTGAGCCGAAGCGTCGGCGACTTCTCGATACCAAGCAACCGCTGGGTTTCGCCCCGGCTCACCCGACGCCGAAACTACCTCACGAACAAACTGATCATACGGCTTGTTCTCATGCAGGCTGTCGCGTATCCAGTTGTGGAACGCAAACGTGGCCATTTTATCGCCTTCCTGCTGACGTTTATTCCGCAGGATCGCCCCCCACTTATTAGCGAAAAACTCCGCGTAATCAACGCTAGAAAGAAGACGATCCACAAGCTTTTCACGCTTCGCCGGGTCCGCATCGGCAAGAAACTTTTCACTTTCCTCAAACGTGGGCAGTCGACCGGCGATATCGACCGTAACTCGACGAAGGAACGTGGCGTCGTCGCAAACGCCGGAAGGCGGCAAACCGAGTGCTTGCAGCTTCTTGAAAACCAAGTCGTCAATAAAATTGCGTGACGGCGGCAGGCTTGCGATCTCCACACCTAAAGGAACCGTCGCTCGAAACACGCCCACATGCCCCTGGTAGCGGGCCATAACGGCCACACTACCGGTCAATTTCGATGTGGTTACAACGCCAGTAGGACTTACCTCCGCCATTTCGGAGTCATTGGAATCAAACGCCGTAGTACGAGTTACGTCTTCGGAAGAACCGTCACTATAATGGGCAACGACAACCAACTGCTGCGTTCCGTCGCGCGGCATGAGCCGCTCTTGAGGAAACACTTCGATGTGCGTCACCACGGGAGCGTCCGACGCGCCATAGGGCATACCTTGTTCGATCCAGCGGCGCAACACCCGATAAAATGGCGAATCCATTTCAATGCGCTGGCCGCCGCCGTGGGGAACCTTCGCCGTCGCTTTCGTTAACAGCAAGCTACGATCCGGAGCGGCAGGAAAGAGCCGCCGGCCGCGGCCTTCTTTGACCAAGTGCTCAAAGTCTTCCTTGGGCTCAAATCCCAAAAGGGAGAGCGCGAATCCGTTCTGACCTCCGGACTTTCCATGGCAACCGCCGCCATTGCATCCAAATTTCGTAAACACCGGAGTCACTTGGTTGGGGAAGTTGACGGGCAAATCTTGCTCGATGTTGCGCACCTCAACGACGACTTGTGCTTCCGGCCCAGTTTCCGATTTCACGTGGACCGTAGAGCGGCCTTCGGCGATCGGCGTCACCCAGCCGCTTGCATCAATCCGCACAATTCCTTCCGGACTTGCGGAGTATGAAACTCGGGCCGTGAGATCACGCGTCTGACCGCTGCTATACATGCCTGTAACGACAATCTGTTGACCAGCGTCGCGACCTGCGATGACAACAACACCGTCCTGAATTCGGCCCGTTTCCAGCGTGATTGACTGCAACTGACCTGGGTCTCCCAACCCTGGCGGCTCGGGCGCGCTTTCCTGGCCAAACGCGGACGCGACAATCAACAAAGCCCCAAAGACGGCGAAGGACGTCGCAAAACGATGCATAGAGGTGTTCCCTTCCTCGTCGAGTTAATTAAAGGATGACAGATCATCCCGTGGCGGGTGTTATGGGTAGGCAAGGTGGCATTATCACATCAACATCCACTGATTGCAAGCAAGAAGTTCGACGAAAGTTGATGCGTTGGCAGAGGCGTGACGCAATATCGCCGAATCGCAACAACCCATACCCATGGAGGATGCGAACCCATGACTCGTAGTAGCTATTGCCATCTGGGGAATTTTCTTGCCGTCCGATAGAGCGGCTTGGCGCTCGCTCGAACACCCACTTTCATTAACCAACCCCTCCATTGAGAGGTTTATGAGGGGTCGATCTTTGCAACTCATCGTTTGGCGACCAGGAATACCTAATTCGGCGTGAGATTTGCCGAATTATTTTTCGACTGAGTTTGCCCATAGGATCGTGGGCTATCTGACCACCCGGCGACGGGAAGGTTCGGAGTAAACCGAAGCATCGCCTTTGTTTGCACCGGTCGTTCACACTGTAGGTAAGTGCTATATTATTGGATAGTCATGGATGTCCCCCCCGGAACCTTCCCTCCCGCCTTGCCGAAGGAAACATCTCCCATGAAATGTGGATACTCGTTCCCCTTATTGCTGATTCTGCTTGCAGCGCCCGCCTGCGCTCAAGAGACGCTGCCTGCTCAATTCAAAACCAGCAAAGAGAAAGCTAGTTATGGAGTTGGGGTTAATATTGCCAAAGATTTGGAACAAGCGGGTTTTGACCTGAGTTTGGCGCTCAAAGGAATGCAAGATATCCTGGCGAAAAGAGAACCATCGCTTAACGACGAACAACGTCGTGAGGCGATTTTCGCGTTCAACCAAGAGCAGACTCAAATCGCTGGAGAGAAAAACAAGAAAGCAGGAGCGGAGTACGCCGCCAATTTTAAAAAAGAGGAAGGGGTCAAATCCCTTCCAGGCGGGGTGCTCTATAAGGTCCTGAAAGCGGGTGACGGGAAATCCCCCAAGAGTTCAGACCGCGTTACTGTGCATTACCGGGGCGTTCTAGTAACCGGTGCACAGTTTGACAGTTCGTACGACCGCGGTGCGCCAACGTCGTTTGGCGTGGAGGAGGTTATTGATGGATGGACCCAGGTCTTGCAACAAATGAAGGTTGGCGACAAATGGAAGGTCGTCATTCCCTCGGAACTCGGTTACGGCGAGACGGGATTTGGACCCATGATTGGGCCGAACGCCACGTTGGTATTCGAAATTGAATTGCTGTCGGTAGACACCCCTCCAGCGGCCGAGAAACAGTAGTTTCCTCACCGAACGACAACAGGCTGCGCCACAAAGGCTCAGCCTGCTTTCGTTTTTGGACCGAAGCTTTCGATCAAAAGGATTATGGCAACTTCGCTGAACGTGGAAACAAGCGATCCCAGTTCGATCTCCCTGCACGGGGAGGCGCTATCATTATTCGTCCATCAAACAGCTCTCGTCTTACAGACGACCCTCAACGAAGCGGAGAAAACGTCGTCTGGCTGGACGAACCAACCGCTTGGCGACGCGCTCGTAGATGTCGCCGTGACGAAATGTCTAGCAGCGCTGGAAACCACCGGATGCGTAGGCCCGGCGAATCGCCTGCCGTCGAGCCGACTGTGGAACCTTCTGGGTGAACAACTTCAGCACAGTTGGCTGGTCAACCGCGCCCGAACTAAGCCGCGGGGATATGCGGGCGACTTCGAGCTTCTGAACTGGATTTGCGAAGACCGCGTATGCGACCATCCGTTCGGGCGTACCGTGGATCGATTTTTTCAGAACCAAGCAGCTCCTCACGCGGTGCGAGCGAGAACGTCGCTCATCGCGGGCGCCATGGCGCAACGTCTTTTGAGTTCGCCGGAACCTACCTTCACCATTGCGAGCGTCGGCTCGAACTCCGCCGCCGACGTGCATCGTGGGCTACAGACACTTTCCGTCGAGCAACACGCGCGTTGCCAAGTGGTGTTGCTTGATTTAGATCCGGCAGCAATTGAGTTCGGTTGTAAGAGGTTGGCGCCATACCTTCCGCACGAGCATGTCGCTGGCCGTCAGGTCAACCTCAAACGATTGAATCGCCTTGCTGAGGTATTGCCCGACACCGATTTTCTGACCTGCCCCGGTTTATTCGATTATCTCAATGACGAAGACGCCGCCAAGGTTTTATCGCTTTTTTGGAGCCGTCTTAAGTCGGGCGGCGCCATGATGGTTGGGAATTTTGCGCCTTGGCATCCCACGCGATCCTATATGGAGTGGTTTGGGAACTGGTATCTGATTTATCGAACCCGCGATCAATTGCGTAACCTGGCCCTTTCGGCCGGAATTCCCGAGTACGCCTTCGCGGTGTCTGCAGAGAGGTTTGGAATCGACCTGTTTCTCACGGCATACAAAATCTAATTACGCCATGGTCGGAATAGAAAGTGGCGTTTCGCCGACGCATAACGATACGTCGCCAAGATCAAGGATGAAACCCGGCCTGGCACGATGTTTGCGGCGCCTGCTCCCAAGCGTCGAGCCATTCCGCCGCGCGGGTTCCCTGTTTTAGAAAGGCGACGACAAAACAACCAATGGCAGCGCCGATGAAGACATCGCTCGGATAGTGCGCCCCGGCCGAAATCCGTTGCAAAGACGCCAGGATCGCAAACAGGATAAAGAGCCACCTTCCACGAGGATAAACCGCCATCAGCCCCAACGCGAATCCTACGGCCGTCGCCGCATGTGCCGAAGGGAAACCTTGCTCGGCGTAGTTCCAGCCTTCCGTGATTCGGCCTGGCAAGAAGGGAAACCACGCGCCGAAACTGTCGAGTACATCCCCACCAGAAAATGCATCAGGACGCGTTCGAGCGATCAACAACTTACCGCCATTGGCTAGTAAACCGGCCAAATAGGCGCCAATGGCGACACGCGGCAGGCGACGGCGGTTCGCAGGATCGAGCACCGCCGCCGACAACATGATCAGGGCGATGCCCGCGCCATGTGCGAAAACCTCGGAAAGGTGCAACACGCGCGCAATATCGCCTGGAAGATCGCCGTTGCGGCAAAAGGCCGCTACGGACAAGTCGATCGGCAAGGCAACGGCGCCAATGATTGCGAGCGTCAAACACCACCACAACAAGGGGGGTATCTCACGCCGACGTTCTAAATGAGCAGATAAACTGAGCGCAGTCTTTTCAAGTGATGTTTCCATCATCGCGTCCTTGCAGCGCGGTTCCGTCCGTCGTCCGCGAACACTAACCTGATTCTTCCGACGATGAAAGATGGATTTGCCTGCGGTTCCGCTTGAAAAAGGCCGCCGAAAGGCCGCAAAACAGCGCCCATACCAAACCCGCGGTCCATCCTGCCAGCACATCGGTGGGGTAGTGCACGCCTAACACCACGCGCGAGACGCCAACGAGAAAAGTCGCCATTACGGCGATGCCGATCACATACGACTTAAGCCTTCTTCCCTCGACCACGTTGACCAGCAAGACGGCAAGTGTAAGGTAAACCACTGCCGCCATCATCGAGTGTCCGCTGGGGAAACTCGATGTCATGACATCATCCCAATGGGGGACGATCTCTGGCCGAGAACGGTTCAAGAAGTGTTTCAGCCCGAGGCAAACCAATTGCCCTCCCCAAGTAGCTGCCAGAACAAATGCAGCGCCGGCGTAGTCGCGCATTAACGCCAGAAATCCTGCCGCGGCAATCGTCACGCAAAACAGAACGGCAGCGCCGCCCAAAGCGGTCATATCCCGGGCTGCCTGGCGCACCCAGGCAGGACCAGCGAACTGCGCGGAATCCTCACCGCTGCGCAGCGACCGCAACACCGCTTCATCAAGTGCTTGCGTGTCGCCTTCAATCACGTTATCGGCTAGCTCGATGAACCCCCAAGCTCCGGTCACCAGAATCAAAATGGACAAAATCACATCGAGCCGCTGCCCGGAGAGCCACGTCCAAAGTTCCCGAAGATTGGACACCACGCGAGTTTTTTCGATCCACTCGGACATTTGGCGGAAAGCAACAGAAGACGAAATAGCGTCGAGGCGCCGCGGTCGTCGCTGGCGCCAGGTTCGAGTCAAACAAACCAAGACGTTACACCTGGACCTCATCCTGTCAGATGGCGAGTGGAGGCAAATGCAATGCCAATGCCAGGAAAAGGTGCGCTGCTTCTGCGCTTAACACTTGGTCACGTCACAATTTAAAGCTGGAATTCACTGTCAATAGGAGCTTTCGACTCCGGTTTTTCCTCGAGTTCTTGCTTTTCACGCCAAGGCTTTTTGTTCTTGTAGCTTTCTAGCTCCTTTTCTAATTGCTCTTTCACGTCTCCTTCGCCGAGTTCAACCGCCTTCTCTGACCATTTGACGGCGTTGTCCCAGTCCCCTTTTTCAGCGTAGCCGGAGGCGAGCGTACTTAGTATATGCGCCTCTTTGTAATCCGTCACTTCGCAAGCCTTTGTGGCAAGATCAATTGCTCGTTCAGCATTTCTCAAACCATCCTCGGGTGACGTTGCAAGCAGCCAGGCAAGGTTGTTCAAAATTCCACTGTTCTCGGGTTGCAGTTTGTGCGCCGCCTCCAAGTCCTCTAAAGCCTTTTGGTGATTGCCAATGCTGATGTAAGCGTCGCCGCGACCCCGCAGAGCGAGCCAATTTTTGGGATCGTCGTCCAAGATTTCGTTAAACAATTGAATCGCCTTGCGGGGGCGTCCATCGGCCTGATGGTACATGGCCAACTGCAGGCGCCATTCGATGCGTTCTGGATCGGCATGGAGAAGTTTACGCAGATCGCCAATGGCGTCTTCCAGTTTGTCCGTCGCCGCCAAGAGCGCGCTTCGCAGTTCGAGGCCTTGCACCAAGCCAGGGCGCAACTCAAGCGCGCGGTTCACGTCGGCCAACGCCTTTTCATTCTCGTCGGTGGCTGAGTAAACGCGCGCTCGCATGAGTAGTGCGGGGATGTTTTCGTCATCGACCTTAAGGGCCTGATCCAAGTCGGCCAACGAAGCTTTCAAATCTTCCTTTAGGGCATGAATGCGCGCGCGCATGTTATACCCCATCGCATCTTCCGGCTTGATTTGAATTGCTTTGTTGATTGCCTCCAGCGCCTCATCGAACTTCTTTTGATTCAACAACGCCTCGGACACGCCGTGCCATGCCTCGGTACGCTGTTCATCCTGCTCCAAAACAGCACGAAAGTCGGCGATGGCTTTGTCGTTTTCGTCGGCTTGCAAGTAGTGCAACCCGCGGGTCAGGCGGACGTCAAGGTTTTCTGGCGCAACCTTCAAGGCGGCATCCAAGTCGCGCAGCCGGGCTTCTTCGTCTTCGGCCAATGCGGCCTTGAGCAAGAGCGCCTCGGCTTGTCGCTTTTTATCGTCGGCAAAGACGCGAGCCGCCTCGCCTGCGGCGCTTCGTGCTTCTTTGGCGTCGCCCCCGGGCAACGCCAGTAGTTTGGCCTTTAAGAGATAAGCGTCGCCGAAGTCCTTATTGTGCTCGATTGCCTTATTCAGATCGCGTAAGGCGTAATTCCGTAATAGGGGCCATCGCGGGTTGGGCGGCTGCTGCTCAAAAATCGGGGCGGTCAACTGTTGCGCGCGCGCGTACAACGCCGACGTCATCAATTGCTTAGCGTATTTCTGGTTCTCTTCGTCCAAACCTTTCGCTAAGGCGCTTTCGCATAGTTCAACGACCTCCTCCAAATCGGTTAAGTTCTCTGCCGAAACCATCTCTTGCGTCGCCTGGTCAAGATCGGCTTGGCCTGGACTATCTTCTGCTGCCGCCAGCGGCGACAGAGCCAAACATCCCATCAGGCAGAATCCCGCCAGCATGAAACGTGCGGTCATGGAGCGACTCCCTTGGAAGTATTTTTCCGGCATAATCCGAAACGGTAACAACAGCTACCCTTTCGGGGTTCCCATCGAACGATGCCGATTATTATGCCGCGCCAGAACAATCGGGTCTATCCAAGTGCCTCTCGGCCTTAATCTTCGAAGGCAAAGTCTAGTCAACGCCAATTGGCGGCTGGTAAACTAGAAAGCACGCGATATTCCCACCGGACCGAGATTGAGAATTGGTGCGCTGCCGATCCCATGAATACTGCCGCATGTCCCCAATGCCACGACGAGGTCACCATTCCCCCCAACGCGCCTCGCTCGGCGCAGGTGCGTTGCCCGTGGTGCCGCGAGGAATTTGAGCTTAGCGCGGTGCTGGATGCTCTCCCCCCCATGTTGGAGATCGTTAGCACTTCGCATCGTTTCGCCGCGAGTGACGATACCGATGAAGGGTTTGCTCTGGCGGGGGGCGAAGATTTTGCCGCTTCCGAGCCCTCGGGCGCCAACGCACATGCTCCAGCGTTTGATTTCGCGGGAGGAGGCGGAACCGCCTCGGCAGCGCCAACAACCGCACGACCCCGCGCGGCCAAAGTCGCCACCTCGGGTCGGCCCAAACGAAAGGAGAAAAGCGTCGTTGCCGAGATGTTTAAGGTGGTCATCGGCGGCGTGGTCGGATTGATTCTCGCGCAGTTAATTCTGTGGTGGCTTCCCGATAAGTACAAACGAGACCCGTTTGAGTTGGGTCCCGTCGTAAGCCAGTACGCGCCTTGGATCGTGCCTGCCATGTTCCACGCCAACGGCGGCGCTGCCACGAGCGATTCCAGTCGGGAAAGCAACCCTTCTCGCACGGTTGACACTTCCGGCGGGTCGCAAGTCGCTAGTAGCAGCCCAATTCCGGCAAATAGCGGAAACACGTCAGGCGGACATAATCTCGATGAAGCTTGGGCCAATAATCAAAGCCGCCAGCAAGCAGAAAATCAAGGCGCATTATTGGGAGCAGGATCGTCGCCCAATGAGTCCACGCCAGCGGATCCTTTGGCGGCAGCGCCCACCGTACCGGAAAACCCCACGCTTGGGCAGGATCCCTTGGAAATTCCCGAGCCGGATTTGAGCCTCGCTCCAGGAATTGGTTCACCAGCGGAATCGGGTTCCAGCGTTCCCTTGGCAAGCGATCCGTTTGCTAGCGGAGCTGCAATGCCCGAAGCGGCGACGCCTCAACCTCCTTCGCCAGTTGATGCGGCAGATCAGGCCACGCCCGCCGAAACGCCGAACTCCACTCCGTCCGGAACTGCTGATTCGCCTGCGCCTGGCACGACTCAAAACGAGTCGGTTGGCGGTGTTCGAGACGCTCCTACGTTCAGCACCGAAGAAATTCGCGCGGCGTTAACTCAAGCACAGGCTGCGGAGAGCGTTTTTTTTAATGCGGACACCGGAGCCGCGGAAAACGCGCAACGTGATTACTACGCGGCGTTAACCCGCCTGGCAGAGAAAATCACGTTTGCGGATCCGCAACAAGGTGAATTGCAGGATCTTCAAGAGCAAGTACATGCTGCACTTTCACAAGGAAATGTTCGTGAACGCGCGAAAATGCTGATTTCTCTAGGGCCAGCCCGACTAAGTCTATCCAAAGATTCGCGACCCGACCAAGGAGTGGTTTTATTCGGGCGTATTCAGAGTGTCGAGCAACAAGGCAAATTATGGGAAACGCGTTTGGAAATGCCCGCTAGCGGGGGTCCAAACGTTATCCCCATTTTCGCGAGCGAGAAACCGTCGCACGATCCAGGCGCTACGGTCATCATTCTCGGCGCGATCGTTGATGAGCCCAGCCAGCACATTCCGGAGTATCGCGGCAGCTTGCCTTCCGTGGTTTGGTCGGGGCAGGCAGTTACGTTAACTCGGTAACATAGAACGGCCGGTTTTCGCTTGACAGGCAAGGTCAAGCTTACAACCAGTTCGGCGTTCGCGTCATCCGGTCGCCGTCCGAGCCAGCAACACATCTGGTTCGCGGTTGCAGCGCCAATTTCCGCCTCCTTGCCGCCGCACCACTATGTTAATGCTCATGGGCGCCGCTCGCCATTCTCATACTGGCCCAATCGCACAGAAAATACTTTCTCATCAGCCAATTGGAATGGGCGCCACTGAATTGGCGCGGGCGATTCGCGAGGAGCGAATGACTTCGCGCGACGTCGTGGAAGCGTTTCTTGCACGTATCGAACAAGTCAATCCAGATCTAAACGCCGTTGTTTTCCCCCTATTTGACCAAGCGCGGCGTGAAGCCGACCTTGCCGACGCCGCACAACGCCGCGGTTCACTGCTCGGACCGCTCCATGGTGTTCCTGTAACAATTAAGGAGTCTTTTCATGTGGCCGGAACGCCCTCGACGATTGGTTTGACGAGCCGCCGCCGCGAACTTTTGGACGAAGATGGACCGCTGGTTCGGCAACTGCGGCGCGCGGGCGCGATCGTTTTGGGCAAAACGAACGTGCCGCAATTGATGATTTGGCACGAGTCTACAAACCCCGTTTATGGCCGGACGAACAATCCTTGGAACTTAGAACGAGGCCCTGGCGGTAGCACGGGTGGCGAAGCGGCGTTAATCGCCAAAGGAGGATCGCCCTGGGGCTTGGGCAGTGACTTGGGCGGCAGCATTCGGCTTCCTAGTCATTTTTGCGGCATCCATGGACTCAAACCGACAAGTCGACGTCTTGCCAAGAGCGGCCAAGCCAAGAACTTGCTGGGATTGGAAGCAATCCAATGCCAAGGAGGCCCTTTAGCGCGTCGCGTTGAGGATCTAGAGTTGATGCTCCGCGTGTTATGTGACGCACCTCCAGGAACGCTCGATGCGGAAGCAACGCCAGGAATGCCGGCGCCGTCATCCGATGTTGACGTTTCGACGTTGCGCATCGCCATGTGGACCGATGACGGCTATTTCCCCGTGGCGCCTGCCATTCGCCGTGCAGTGCAAGAGGCAGCCGATGCACTTCGAGCACGGGGCGCCAAAGTTGAATCGTTTCAACCGCCTCGGGTCGATGAAGCCATCGACTTATACCTAGGGCTTGTCAGCGCCGACCGCGGCCAAGCCATTCGCCGCTTGTTGGCGGGAAGCCAGGTCGATCCCAACGTACGTAAACTGTTGCACCTGGCCAAGATACCGAATTCGCTTCGGGGCGCCGTAACGGCCGCGCTGCGTTTTGCCGGACAACCGTGGTTAGCGCGCTTGATCAGGGCGGCTCGGTATGGATCGGCCGATGACTTTTGGCAGCTCAGTTACCGTCGTCAGGTTTATGAACAAAGTTTTATGGCGGCCTTAGCCAAAGATGGGTTCGACGCGATGATTTGCGCTCCTCACGCCCTTCCCGCAATGCGACATGGCGACGCCGTTGACTTGATGAGCGCGGCCGCTCCCACGTTCCTGATGAATCTGTTGGGAGTTCCCGCTGGCGTCGTCGCGGCGACACGCGTAAGAGAAGGCGAGGAGTCGGATCGACCTCCAAGTCGTGATTGGGTCGTGCGCAAGGCTGTTCGTACCGAGGCGGGCAGTACAGGACTACCCGTGGGCGTTCAAGTCGCCGCACGCCATTGGCGGGAAGATATTGCATTGGCCGTAATGCAAACCCTCGAAACGGCCTTTTCACAGCGGCCAGATTACCCATTGGCCGTTTGGTAAGGAATTCCAAGCATTACAGATAACTGGCAATGTTGGGTCAATTGCTCATGGACTGGTTCAACGGGACACGGCATTTTATAATTCTGTACTTCGGGACCCGCCTCGCTGGGCGGGTTTTTTGTTTTTAACGCGGTCGCGTCCATCGAGTTACACGGTAAGAATGCCCGAGAATCTCAAGCTAGAGGAACCGCATGTTGCCGACGAGCGCGTGCTTGTCTTGGACTTCGGTTCACAATACGCTCAGCTTATCGCCCGCCGTATTCGCGAGCAGAACGTTTACTGTGAAATCGTTCGCCATAACATCACCCCCGAGCGAGTTCTAGAACACCGCCCCCGGGGGTTGATCTTATCGGGAGGGCCCAGCAGCGTTTATCAGCCTAACGCTCCACGTTGTGATCCCAGGTTGTTTGAACTGGGACTACCCATCTTGGGCATTTGCTACGGAATGCAACTGGCGTGTGATGTTTTGGGCGGTAAAGTCGAGAGTACGCCAGCGCGGGAGTACGGCCGGGCGAAATGCACGTTTACCGTGGACGATCTCTTATTTAGCGGACTGCCGGACGAGACCCAAGTGTGGATGAGCCACGGAGATCAGGTCTCCCGGGTCTCGGAAGAGTTCGTTCCCCTGGCGAAAACCGACACGTGCCCCTACGCCGCAGTCCGGCATCGAACGCTTCCGGTTTACGGGCTGCAATTTCATCCCGAAGTGACGCATACGCCTCTCGGCTCGACGGTGTTGCGGAATTTTCTGTTCGATGTTTGCGGGTGTCGCGGAACCTGGAAGTTGGGCGACTTCGCGCAGGAAACGATCGCGCGGCTGCGGGACCGTATTGGCAAGGAACGCGTTATTTGTGGACTCTCCGGCGGTGTTGACTCCTCGGTGACTGCCGCGCTATTGTACCAGGCGATCGGATCGCAACTTTCCTGTATTTTGGTCGACAATGGCCTTCTGCGGAAAGATGAGCAACGCTCGGTCGTGGCTGAATTCTCGCACCACTTCAAGACCGATTTGCACGTTGTCGACGCCGAAGAACGATTCCTGGAAGCACTTGCCGGCGTGACCGACCCTCAAGAGAAACGGCGACGTATCGGGCATGTGTTTATCGATTGTTTTAAGTCCGAAGCCGTAAAAATTAAGGGGGTCAAGTATCTCGCACAAGGAACCCTTTATCCCGACGTGATCGAAAGCGGCGCCGCCGCTGACGGCCCCGCCGCCACGATTAAACTGCACCACAATGTTGGTGGGCTCCCGGCCGAACTCGGATTTGATTTGATCGAACCTCTACGCGACCTTTTTAAAGACGAAGTTCGCCGCCTGGGAGAAGAGTTAGGGCTCCCGGAAGATTATGTGTGGCGCCATCCATTTCCGGGACCTGGGTTGGCCGTACGATGTTTAGGCGAAGTCACGCCCGCACGGTTAAGCGTCCTACGGGAAGCCGACGCACTTGTGGTCGAAGAAATCAAGATCGCAGGGCTTTATCGGCAAACATCACAGGTTTTCGCCGTGTTGTTGCCGGTCCAAAGCGTCGGCGTCATGGGAGACGCCCGCACCTACGAAAACGTCGTCGCCATTCGCTGCGTCAATACCGACGACTTCATGACTGCTGATTGGAGTCGTTTACCTTATGAAGTGCTTGCGCGAATTAGCACACGCATCATCAACGAGGTGCATGGAGTGAATCGCGTGGTGTACGATATCAGTTCGAAGCCTCCTGCCACCATCGAGTGGGAGTAATCTTTAAGGCAATTCTCGACTGAGAATAAGCGGTGCGCCCGTTGCAATTCTAGCGGGCGCCTGAGGCCTCATGACATCAAGCCCGGTTAAGATTCGAGGTTCGACCGGCTTGCTCGACCTCTTGGCGCAAATGTTGAATCGCTCGTTGGAGTTGGGGATCATCCAACCATTCTGTAATTGTTGGCGTCTCCGACGCCGGTTTGCTGTTTGTGGCGCCAGCGCCGCCATCGCTCGCAGATTGATCTTCCGGGAGCGTGAAGGCCCAATCTAGCGACGGAGGATCCTCACCGGGTCGCAACACAATGTCTCGCAAGCTTCGCAAGCGTTGGACTTCTTGCTTTACGCGGTCATCTATAGGAACCAGCAATTCCGGATCGGGGTTAACTCCCCAGTCGCCATCCTCCGGCGCGTCCTGCGTACGATGGATGTTCTTGCCGCTTGGACGCCAATAACTGGCGGTGGTCAGCTTTAGCGCGCTCTTGCCTCCTTCCAGTTCAATCACGTTCTGAACTGTACCCTTACCCCAAGATCGTTCTCCCACAATGCTCGCGCGGTGGTGGTCTTGCAAGCACGCGGCGACAATTTCACTGGCGCTCGCCGAGTCGGAGTTGACAAGCACGGCCATGGGAGTATTCAGCGGGAATCGCCGTTTAGAAGGCCGCGCGTCGTAGGCGACGCGAACCTCGCCGTCGCGGCCGCGAGTACTGACGATTCGGCCCTGCTCGATGAACATATTGCTTACGTCGATTGCGGCATTGAGATATCCGCCTGCGTTTCCACGCATGTCGAGAATCAGCGCATCGATCGGGTGTTGTTCGTATTGCTTCAGCGCGGTTTCCATTTCGCGAACGGTATGGTCGCCAAACGTGACCAACCGGATGTAGCCAATGCGCGGTTGCGATTCGAGAAAATAATTCCATACGCCATCGGGTCGTCGCACGTCGCCCAATACGGATTCGATGGGAATGATTCGCCGCTCCAACTCGATTTGGAGCGGTGCTTGAAGCCCCATGCGTTGAATGGACAACCTGACCATGGAGCCCGGCGGACCGCGCATCAAGGACACGGCGTCGCCGATGGCCAGATCGCGTGTCGTTTTGCCGTCGATGGTGAGAATTACGTCGCCGGCCCGCACGCCGCCCTCATAGGCCGGCGTGTTCACCAAAGGGCTAATGACCGTGAGGTACTTGGATTCTGGGTGCGGCTCGACGATGATTCCTACGCCCCCAAACTCTTGATCGAGGCTGGCTTGGAATTCCGTGAAACTTTGGGGGGGGATAAAGCTGGAATACTGATCGTTCAAACTTGCAACCATCCCCTCCATGGCGCCTTCAAACAACGTGCGCTCTTCTACCGGCTCCAAGTAGTTATCTTCGATTAACCCCATCGCGTCCGCCAATACGGCCAGATACCGCCCATGTTCCGCCTCGGTATAACACGCCAACGATACCACGGCGGCAAGGAACAAGATGAGAAGATTTCTTGATGGCACAGTAAACCTCGACGATCCAGCGGCCTCGCGATCGAGCGTATCATTCTTCCGACATATAACGACATTATACGGCATTGTCAGGCCATTAAGCGGCTCACGCCGTCGAGGTGCAAATGCATGTGGTCAGCGACGTCGCCCAGCCGGTTCTGCCCAGGCCGCCTATTTTCGCTTGTGAATCGTTTCATCGTGCGATATAAACGGCCCGCGCTGAAATGCGGCGAGTTTCGCTGGGGTGAGTATTCCTCTCGCGCGCAACCTTGCAGCAGCGAATACCCCGGTTGAGAATAGAGAATTGCGATTTCAAGATTTGCGGCAAACCCGCGTCAATTGATGTCATTTGCAACGGATTGACTCGGGGGCAGGCCAAGATTGTTGTTCAAATCGCGGACTTCAACGCGACAAGGAACCAAGGACGAGCGACTGGCGAATATCGCTCGAAATGAATCATGCAGCAGTATCTCGATTTGCTCCAACTCCTTCTGGACCATGGCACGGTTAAGAGCGACCGCACCGGCGTAGGAACGCGCAGCATATTCGGGCATCAAATGCGGTTTGACCTACGCGAAGGTTTTCCGTTAATCACGACGAAAAAAGTTCATATCAAATCGATCATTCATGAATTGCTGTGGTTTTTGCGGGGCGAATCGAATGTGAAGTATTTGCGCGACCATGGTGTCACCATTTGGGACGAATGGGCGGATGAGCAGGGCGAACTTGGCCCTGTCTATGGCGTCCAGTGGCGAAATTGGCCCACGGCGGACGGTCGACACATTGATCAGATCTCGCAAGTCATCGATCAGATCCAGCGAAACCCCGACTCGCGACGACTCTTAGTGAGTGCTTGGAACGTGGGCGAGGTGCCGCACATGCGTCTGCCTCCCTGCCATTTACTATTCCAGTTTTATGTGGCGGAAGGACGCCTCTCGTGTCAACTCTATCAACGGAGCGCGGATGTTTTTCTCGGCGTACCGTTTAACATCGCCTCGTATGCTCTCTTGACGTTGATGACGGCCCAAGTTACGAATCTGGCTCCTGGGGACTTCATCATGACGTTGGGCGACGCGCATCTGTACAGCAATCACGTTGAACAGGCGCAACTGCAAATCACGCGCGAACCGCGGCCGTTGCCTATCATGCGAATGAACCATAGCGTACGTTCGATTTTCGATTTTCGCTATGAGGATTTCACCTTGGAAGGCTACCAGCCGCATCCCCATATTCCCGCCCCCGTCGCCGTATGACGATTTCCCTCCTTGTCGCCGTCGCCGAGAATGGAGTCATCGGTCACAAGGGTGGAATGCCATGGCGTTTGCCTTCCGACTTACGTCGCTTTCGACGTTTGACGTTGGGACATCACGTGATCATGGGACGAAAAACGTTCGCATCGATCGGGCGCCCACTCCCTGGCCGCAAGATGGTCATCCTTACCCGGCAGAACGATTACCAAGCGGTTGACGCTCGCATCGCCGCAAGTTGGGAGGACGCCCTCGCGATAGCGCAAGACGATTCCGAGGTTTTTGTCATCGGCGGCGCCGAGATTTTTCGCTTAGCGTTGCCATGTGTGAATCGAATTTATCGCACGATGGTGCACGATCGTCCGGAGGGCGATACGTTTTTTCCTTCTTTTGATGAAACAGAATGGCGTGTTGTAAGCGAGCAACGCATCCCGGCCGACGAGAATAACTCTGCCGACACCACCTTCCAAGTTTTGGAACGAACTACTCAGCCCACCAAGGTAACTATGTCTGACGCGACTCACGAATTGCTTGAACTCAGCGCTCGTTTGCTTGAAAGCATTCAGAACGGCGACTGGTCGGCGTATGAAGAACTATGCGATCCGACCATCTCCGCGTTTGAACCGGAAGCGCGCGGCCACTTGGTAGAAGGCCTCGAGTTTCATCAGTTTTATTTCAATTTGAAAAGCGCGCCGCGACCCACAAATAATACGATTTCCTCGCCCCATGTGAGGTTGATCGGGAAAGACGCCGCTGTCGTCAGTTATGTTCGACTTGTGCAAACGGTTGATGATGCGGGACGACCCGTGACGCGACACATCGAAGAAACGCGCGTGTGGGAACGTCGCGACGGACGATGGCGCCACGTACACTTCCATCGCTCTTTGAACGAATAGACCCGTTCGGCCTATAAGTCCGCGGCATTGCGCGCCAACTACGCGTTTTCGATAGGAAATGCGATTACGTCGTCAATACACTTCGCACCGGCGGCAAGCATCACAAGTCGATCAAAGCCCAGGGCGACACCGGCGCAAGGGGGAAGCCCAGCATCCATGGCGGCCAACAAACGGCTTTCCTCAGGAAGCGGGAGTTTTCCATCCGCCTTCCGGGCTTGGTTCGCTTGCGCGTTGCGCCGCCGCAGTTCATCGGCTTGAAGTAGTTCATGATATCCGTTGGCAAGTTCGACGCCGTCCACGTAGAGTTCGAAGCGTTCACCTACAGGCGGCGATTCGGCCCGCACCACTGCAAGGGCCGCCTGCGACGCCGGGTAGTCGTAAAGCAAAGTCGGTTGGCGCCGACCGAGGTGCGGCTCCACGAGTTCGCTCAGCAGCAACTCTAACCAAGCGTCTCGGTCATTGGCGTCCCATCCTTGAGGTGTGTCGATTCCACGCGAAGCGGCCAATGTCGTCAGTTCGATTGCGCTCGACGTATGGGGATCGACGCCCACGTGTTTCTCAAACGCTTCGCGATAGCTGATCCGCTCGGCGGGTCCGCGTTGCAGGAGCGAATCGACGAGATCGGACAAAAGCGTCATGCCCTGGTTCATCGTGTCGCCCACCCGATACCACTCCACCATGGTGAATTCCGGGTTATGACGACGTCCCCGTTCGGCGGCTCGAAAGACTCGGGCTACCTGATAGATTTGCTTCGCGCCCGCGGCCAGAAGCCGCTTCATGGCAAACTCGGGAGAGGTCTGGAGCCACAACCTCCGTCCTTCGTTCGGTAGACGAGGATCATCGGCAAGTATAAGCGAAAGAGGGTCCAGGTGCCGATCGATGACGGTATCGGCCGATAGAATGGGAGTTTCCACCTCAAGAAACCCTAGATCATCAAAGAACTGGCGCGTCCGCCGAAGTAACTCAGCTCGCAATTGAAGATTCCGCCAGGACGCAGTAGGGTGAAAGTCGCGGTTTGGCAACGTCATTACCGAGTTAGATTTGGCGCCAAGTCGTCATGATCAAGCAATTCTGTCATAGAAAGGCTGACTCCGCACGTTTACTTGAAAAAAGACGGCCTGAGAATATGGCGCGCTGCAAGACTGCGAAACGCCTCGAGTGGCTTACGCATAAGATCGTGGCTACGGTCGATTTGTGGAGTGCGTAACAACGACCGGATGTATAGCCGCCACATCAAGAGGAAAGCTCATCAAACCGAAACCCTCGGCCTGCCGCATCAGTGCGATTTACGGCGCTGCGATCGGTCGCATCCGGTCGAGCTTCTCGCGGTATTTGTCGTACAGTCGCTTGTGGCGATTGCTCAGATCGACTTGACGTCCCTGAACAAACGCGGCCTCCACTTGAGTTGGCGCTTCGAGAGGATCCCCATCCGTAATGAAAAGCGTGGCGTCCTTTCCAACCGCCAACGCGCCAACTCGGTTTGCGACGCCCAAGATTTGGGCAGGATATAACGTGATGGCGCGAAGGGCTTCGTCCTTAGGAAGCCCAAAGGCGGCCGCCATGGCGGCATGATAGGGAAGATTACGCACGTTCGACGCGCCAAATCGACCGCCGCCCGAAATACAGTACGTCACGCCCGCCTGACGAAGTCGTTCGGCCACCGTATAGGCGGCGTCATACTCATCGGACCGACGCATCGGCAGGCGATAAATCTCACCCACAATGACCGGGATCTTATGTTGATTCAGCAGCGCGGTGCAATGCGGCGCATCGTAACCACCGAAGAGAATCATGCGTATCCCGTTCGCTTCACAAAAGGCGATCGAGGCTTGGATTTGCTGAATCTCGTTCGCCGTAATCATCACTGGAATTTTTCTGTCTAACACCGGCAGCATCGCCTCCCAGCGCAGGTCGCGGGGATGGCGGGCGGAATCGGCGCGACGCGCGGTCTGGTACGCCCGAGCTTCATCAAAAGCTCGCTGTAACGTCTGCAGCGATTCGTCACGTCGTTTCATCTGCTCGCGCGCCGACGCTTCAATCGCCCAGTCGCTCACTGGGGCCATCGTCGGCCACTGGATGTGCATGGCCACGTCCGCACGCAAGGTCATGTCCTCATAGGTCCAACCATCGAGGTGGAGCACTGCCGATCGCCCCGAAATCAATCCTCCTTGCGGAGCGGTGAGTGACAACAGCACTCCGTTACTTCGCGTCACCGGAATGATCTCGCTGTCTGGGTTCACTGCCACCCAGGAGCGCACGTTGGGATTGATTTGCCCCGTCTCAGCTTGATCAAGCGTGCCGCGAACCGAGTTGATTTCAACAAGCCCCATGTCCGTATGAGCATCGAATAAGGCCGGGTACACATGTTTACCCGCAAACGAGCGTTGTTCTGCGTTTTCAGGAATTTCAACGCCTTTACCCATCGCGACAATTCGACCTTGGTCGAACACGAGCACGCCATCCTCGATCGCCGGTCCCGACACCGGATGGAGGGTTGCGCCCACAAGAGCGATCGGATGCGACTGCGGGGCGCCAGGAACCTCAGGATGGGCGTACGCAACCGTGGCAACCGCCATTCCGGCCACGGCGAGACCGCTGACAACGTTCAATAATAGACGCATGTGCATATGTTGGGTTACTACGCAGTTGATCGGCATCGCTGTCATTGGAGATGAAATTCTCCACGCCTCATTCTTCTGATCCGGCTCGCAGGTCTTAGTGTTCGTGGTGTTCGTGATGTTGGTGGCCGTCATGGTGGTGATGTCCGCAAAACACATCAATGCGCGGCCAGCAAAGGCGATACAACATTTCGTCATCGGTCTCGCCCTCGTCGCGCATAGGATCACCGGAGGAAATCACACGCTGAATGAGTTTGGCTCGCATCATTTGCGCTTGCTTTCTCGCCTCCAGGTCTTCCTGAAGGTCGAAGTATTTGCGGCCGTCGATCCAGGTTTGTTCGCAACGAGAAAAGTTCGAAAGCGGAGGCCCGCTCCATAACACCAAGTCGGCGTCTTTGCCCGGTTCAATCGAGCCAACGTATTTCTCAATTCGAAGTTGCCGAGCAGGGTTCAGCGTTACGAACTTGAGCGCTTCCTCGACTGGCACGCCGCCGTATTTGACGGCTTTGGCCGCCTCCTGATTCAAATGCCGGGCTAATTCCGCATCATCGGAGTTGAAGGAGACCACCACGCCCGCATCGTGCATTAACGCACCCGCGTAAGGAATGGCGTCGTACACTTCGAACTTGTACGCCCACCAATCGGAAAAGGCCGAGCCCATGGCGCCGTGTTTCGCCATGGCGTCGGCCACTTTGTAACCTTCCAGGATATGTTGAAAAGTCCCGATCTTCAGCTTGAAATCATCAAGCGTGCGCAATAACGCGAGAATTTCATCTTGGCGATAGCTGTGGCAGTGAATCCAGCGTTTTTTCTCTACGATCTCCGCCACTGCCTCCAGTTCCAAGTCAACCCGCGGCGGCAGACCTTGGTGCGTTTCGTTCCACTTCTTGTGGTCCAAACGATACTGCTTGGCGGCGGCAAACGCGTCACGAATGATTTGCTCCACACCCATGCGGGACTGAGGATAACGCGTCGTGAAATCTTCGCCCCAATTGCTTTGTTTAACGTTCTCTCCAAGCGCGAACTTAATTCCAGGCGGCGCCTGCGCGAACTTCATTTGTTCCGGCAGGTCGCCCCAACGAAGTTTGATTACTTGGTTTTGTCCACCAATCGGATTTGCCGAGCCATGCAGGACATTGGCCGACGTAACACCGCCGGCCAGTTGCCGATAAATGTTGATGTCGGTCGCGTCGATAAAGTCGCCAATGCGCACTTCGGCCGTAATCGCTTGGCCGGTCTCGTTAATACCGCCATCGGTGGCCATATGCGAATGGCAATCAATGATGCCAGGGGTCAAATGTTTCCCCTGGGCGTCGATCACGATCGCGCCGCGCGGGATTTCCAGTTCGCGTCCCACGGCTAAGACCTTGCCGCGGCCGACAAGCACCGAGGCGTTCTCCAAAACGCCTTCTTCGCCGCACGTCCATACGGTCACATTCTGAAACAACACGGCGCTGGGTTGATCAGGTGGCGCGGCACGACCAAACGCGCCGAGCGGATAATTCACTGAGAACAACGCATCCTTCCGAGCCGACTCGCTGGGCGTTTTCGTCTTTGCGTCGCCATCTCCTTTCGCATCTTCGTGTTCGGCAGTACGCGTTGCATGGAGTGCTGTGCTTTCCCCATCCGGCCAGGTCACGCTTCCGATCCACGTTGCTTCGTCCTTGGTGGGAAACGACACAACCGCGGACAAGCGTACGACGCCCTTTTTGCCAATCAAGTCGCCATCGAACGTAGCGGCGAAGCGAGCGTCGCGCAAACTCGCATGGCTTAGTTTCGTTTCGATCTTTTTGCTTTCGTCGTCACCCTGGCTGATTAGGGAAATCGTCCCGCCCAACTTCTTCGGTTGTCCCGTAATGTTCATGTGGAACGCAGAGACTTCCCCCACGGGCTGATCCAAAGTGATACGCCATTGTCCGCGTACATCGCGCCAGGGTGTTTCTTCGACCTCATAACGACGGCCGTCGACCCACGTTTCCAAGACTTTCGTCTTTTCGTCAAATAGATCGCCATCCGCAATCACCAAATGCGCCGCCTTGCCCGGCTCCAACGTGCCGACGCGATCTGCGATACCAAGTATCTCGGCGGGAGTCGTCGTCAGTGCCCGAAGCGCCGCATCGTGTTTCAGACCACGGTCGATCGCTTTCCTTACCGCCGAAAGGAATTCGCCCTTATCCGCCAGACGATGACTGGTTAAGGCGATTTTGACTCCTGCCTTGGCCAAGCGAGCGGCGTTTTCCGGCGCCGAGTCCCAGTGAAGCAGTTCCTCGAGCGAAACTGACATCGCGGCTTCGGTCGTACCCACGTTCGGCGCCTTGGGAAAATTCAGTGGCACAAGCACCGGTCGATTCGATGCAGCGATCGCCTCGAGTCTTCGGTATTCGTGCCCCGAACCGCAAACCACCAAATTCAAACCAAACTCGCGTGCGAATCGGTCGGCCCGCAAAAAGTACTGCTCATCATTGGCTTCGACAATCACCAGTCCCGCTCCGGCGAGAAAAGGCGACATCGCATGGAGCGCGTCGTTGCGTTCCGGCGGCGACAAGGAAGCGTCCCGGCGGAACGCCTCCCAGGCGTCCTGATACCATCGCGCGTCCAAAAACGCTTGCCGTGCTAGCGCCACGGCGCCCATCGGCGAATTAGGGAATTGTCGCCGTTGTCGTCCCGGAGGCACCGTCAGTTCGAGATGCAGCGCCACATCGCTTTTCACGATCCATGCCTCAGACGTTCCATCACCCGTTGTGACCGCAGCGCTGACTCCCTTGAGAATTCCCGTTTCTGGCGCGACTAATCGCACCGTGACGCCTTGGCTACGAAATTTTTCATTCGCTGCTTCATCCGCCTTGTACAAATCGGCCACGCTCAATTGCGGCGTCGCCAGATCGTTCCAGTGCGGCGAGCCGCTTTGGGTGGAGGCGGTGTTGAACGAACTCTCGGTCATCGCGTCGATGAGACCGGGATAAATTGTCTTGCCGCGAAGATCCCATATTCGAGCGTCCGCAGGGGGCTGCACGTCGGCGCCGACCGCTTCAATCATGCCGTCGCGGACGACTAACGTCCCTTTTTCCAACACGCGTCCAACAGATGGGACGATTCTTGCGTTCACCAAGGCATGCACCGCCGGAGTGCGTTGCCGCAGCCCCTCCTCCGGTCGCGTACTCGGCGGCGCCGCATGCGACGTAAGCGTCTGCGTACCCGCCGTGATGAAAATGAGAGCGGTAACGAAGGTAGCAATTCTAGGATGCATGCGAAGAAGCTCAATACAACGACAAGACGACGGACGTAGCTCAAATGTACGACGAGAATTCGCCGCCGCGCTTTACAAGCACACGTTCAACTTCAGTTAGGCCGCTTTCGATCCGGCGTGAGGCGATTCGCTTTGCGTAGCATGACACGCAATACGATGTTGCCTTACTCCCGGCTCCAGCGTCGTTGCCGCACCTGGTCCAAGGTCACGGCGCCTACGATGATCGTTCCTAGGATAATATCTTGCACGGGGTTTTCCACTCCAAGCTGAGTACAACCACTGGCGATTACGGCCATAATTGCGGCTCCCGTAAGCGTACCCAGTACGGCGCCGCGGCCGCCGCTAAGACTCCCGCCGCCGATCACGACCGCGGCGATAATCCGTAATTCAAGTCCCAAGCCCGATTGGGGATTCCCCACCGTCAATCGAGAGAACTGATAAACTCCCGCAATGCCGATGAATAGGCCGGCCAGCGCGTAAACGGCGATTTTGTATTTGGCGACGTTAATCCCGCATAAACGCGCCGTCGATTCGTTCGAACCCAGTGCAAATACGTAGCGACCAAACACACTGTAGCGCAGCACCAATGCCAGCAACAGACCTAGGATCAGGGCCATCCACACACCATAGGGAAATCCCCAATAGAGCGCGTCAGGCGTGTTCCTGGTGATGGCCGACAACCACGCGGGAACGTGGTACTCCATGCTGGGGCGAATCGGCACGCTGCCCGAAAGCATATTGCCAAGCCCCAAATAGATCGTCATCGTGCCCAGCGTAATGATGAAGGGAACGACACGCAAGGAACTGATCAGAAAACCGTTAAGCAGCCCTGCCCCCACGCCCGCAAGAATACCCATTGCTAACGCCACATAAGCCGACCAAGCGGAGTTGGGAACTCCTGCCTGCCAAGCGCGGTCGTTACGAAACACGAGTTCCGGAACGTCCAGACGTTGAAGTTTCGACTCAAGCGCAGTGATGCGTGACTGCAACTTGGCTCGTTCGTCATCGGGCGCTTCTTCGAGTTGACTCTTCGACCACTCCAGTTTTTGCACAAGAATGGCCTTGAGCCGCATCTTTCGAAGTTCGAACTGTTCGCGACGTGACGCGGTACTATCGGCTTGGCCTTGTTGGGCAAGAACGGCTTGTTGCGCGGCTTCGAGCTTCGCCGACGCCGTCGCGAAGTTGTCGCCATGCCACACGCGTACCGCAATGTCCTCGCGCAGTCCCCATGCCAATACCGTGGCCGCGAGAGAAAGCGCGGTTCCCGCAGAAAGATCGATGCCGCCACTAATGACAATCAACGTCATACCCAAGGCCGCCACTGCAATGACGCACGTTTGCACGGTAATGGTGCGCAGGTTACGAAACGTCCCGAAGGTTCCATCGGCAAACAGAAAGTCCGCGACGGTAAATAACACAATGACGCCTAACAACGCCGCTAGCGGTCCCAGCACAGCGCGCAGGTAATCCCAAGTGCGAGAAAATCCCTTCGTGTGACGAGCGTCGCCTTCGTTGTCATTCATGGGTCAGGCTTTCCTCAAGACTTACGGCTCGCGACATGATCTCCTCTTCCGTCCACGCATTGGCAGGGCGAACCTCACGTACACGGCCGCGGCTCATCACGGCAATCCGGTCACAAACGGCGAGCAATTCCGGCAAGTACGAGCTGACAAAGAGAATCGCTTTACCGTTGGCGGCAAGTTCGCCCATTAAGCGATAAATCTCGGCCTTGGTTCCCACATCGATCCCGCGCGTAGGTTCGTCCAAGAGCAGTACATCGGCCTGCTGATGAAGCACCCGCGCCAAAGCCACCTTTTGTTGATTGCCTCCCGAGAGTGCGGCCACGGGTTGTTCGCTGCTTTGGGCCTTGATCTGCATGCGGTTCATCCAATCGGACACCGCTGCTTGTCGCCGTCGGAGATTCAGCCAACCCAGGCGTGCGTAGGGGGAAAGGCGGCTGTACGTCAAATTGTCCGCAACGGATCGCGATTGTGCCAAACCTTCCGTTTTACGGTCTTCCGACACAAAGCCAAGACCGGCGCGAATCCGCGCGTGGGGCGAATGCGGCGGCTCGATCTGCGCGACGCGCACGGTTCCCTGTCGGACCGGGTCGAGTGCGAAGAGCGTTCGCAATAGTTCTGTTCGGCCCGCGCCAACGAGCCCCGCCACGCCGAGGATTTCACCACGGCGCAACTCAACAGAAACGTGCTGAGGCATTTTTCGTCCTGTAAGTTGATCGATTTTGAGTACGATGTCTCCAGGAGAATGTCCAATCTTGGGAAAAAGCTCGCTCACGGTTCGACCGACCATCAAAGCGACGATTTGTTCTTCGGTGGTCCCGGCGATTTCGCCCGAACCGGCCGTTTGTCCATCGCGCAACACCGTGTAACAGTCGCAAATCTTACGAATTTCCTCGAGGAAGTGGCTAATGTACACCACGCCAATGCCCGCTTGTTTCAGTCTGTCAATGACTTCGAAAAGTCGCACAACGTCGGCACCTGTGAGCGAACTGGTGGGTTCGTCGAACACAATGAGACGCGCTTCCAGGACCAATGCCCGCGCGATTTCCACGAGTTGCTGTTCTCCGACCGAGAGCCGATAGACAGGAGTCGCTAAATCAAGATCCTCCCGTCCCAATTGACGGAGAGCGGACTGCACTTGGCGATGCTGTTCGCTGCGTCGCAGCCATCCCAGGCGATGCCGCTCGATTCCCAACATGATGTTGTCCTCGACGCTGAGATCTGGCGCGAGATTCAACTCCTGATAAATCATGGACACGCCGGCGGTACGCGCTTGGTGAGGGCCCTTTGGCGCATAAAGAGCGTTGTCCAGACGCATTTCTCCCGCGTCGGGCGAGATGGCGCCGCTCAAGACCTTCATCAAGGTGCTTTTTCCCGCCCCGTTTTCGCCAATAAGCGCCATAATGGCGCCGCGCGGGACAGCCAAATTGACGTTCTGCAGCGCTTTCGTCGGACCAAAGCTTTTGCAGACGCCGCGCATCTCTAAGAGTGGCGAAGTATCGGAAAGCGGCATCGGTCAATCCGAGCATCAAGGGAACAATGGCGCTACGGAACAATATGCTTGGCAGACAACGATCGAACCGCGATGGCGGCGGCCGCGTACAACGTTCATCTTGACCATCCTGCGGAGGTTGGCGGCTGACGAAGTAAACCTGCGGGTCGATTCATCAAAATGGCGTCATTGACGCCGCGTCAAGGTTAACACCTCAGCCGCGCCAACTGCTAGCAGGGGCGAGGGCTTTTAGCTATCGTAAATACTCCTACCCGACGTTGCCGTTGGGCGCTCGTTCTGTTCATTCCTTTACCATCTTTGGCAATGGCTGATAGTATTCTCCTGGCGCTGGGGCCACCTTGGGTGGGGGTCTGGCTGACCCCTGTTTGGATTCTGGGCATCGGCGCTGTTCTGGGCTTGGCCGTTCTCCTCATTATGTGGGGAGCGTGCGCAGTTTTTTCACGCCGGCTAGGAGCAGCGATTTTGCTTGGCCTGCAGGAAGGCCCCCTATGGCCAATTTTCATCATTGCGTGCTTTTTGGCGGTGTTCGGCCTCGGAGGATGGTTGGTCGCAACCGAGCCGCGCGAGATCTTGGATTCGCTCGTTCGATACCCCTTCGTAGGCTCGACGGTCCAATCATTTGAGGTCGCCGCGTCCGAGGCGAACCAAGACGGAGGCCGGCAAGCAACCGAGGAAGCGATCGAAGTCTCTTTTCTCGGTCGTGAATTACGCGAACTCCGGATCGACAGCGATCAGAACATCGAAGTCGCAGCTCAGCCGCGAGCAGGATTGACCTCGCCTGCCTTTAGCGTGGTTGCTGGCGAAACATTTCAATGGAGACGCACGGCTCAAGGCGTGAATCCGTTTCCCGATGAGCAAGTTACAAATCTCTACGTTCGCAACTTGGGCGACGATGCGGCGAATGTCCAATTCACGTTTGTTTCGCGTCCGGAACATGCCGAAGTCATTGCTGCTCCGGCGACCGCCCTGATCATTATTGCAATATTTCTGTTTTACATGGCGCAGCGGGCGGTATTTCCGAAGCTTTCAGCCGTTGCAATTAGCACGGCAAAATCGGAAATGGCTCAGCCCTTGTTCTTGATCAATGTGATCTTGGGCGTGGTATTACTGTGGCTCTTCATATTCATTCCCTATTACACGCTGGGGGAGGATATCAAGATGCTCAAGAACTCGGGCCTGACGCTTGTCATGGTGCTTTGCATTATTCAGTCGATCTGGGCCGCGAGTAACTCGATCGCGGACGAGATCGAAGGCAAAACCGCCTTAACCGTGTTATCAAAACCCATTAGTCGGTGGCAATTTATCTTGGGCAAGTACGCCGGCATCATGTGGGCCACCGGCGTGATGTTTCTCATCTTGAGTATCTTCTTCTTGATTTTTGTGGCATATAAGCCCGTGTACGATTCGCGTGAAGGGGGCGAAGCGGACATCATTTGGCAGT
Source organism: Planctomycetota bacterium (assembly GCA_963204915.1). Taxonomy (GTDB): domain Bacteria; phylum Planctomycetota; class Planctomycetia; order Pirellulales; family Pirellulaceae; genus JAHWKS01. Next base: position 204,945 of record CAUJHS010000090.1, read on the forward strand.
TAACCCATTACGAAATGGTGCAGACCGCTCCCGGTTTGGCCTTGGCCTTTATGGAAACCGCCGTGTTGGCCGCCATTAGTGTCGCGATTTCGACGCGGCTGCCCATGATGGCGAACTTTATTTTGTGTTTCTCGATTTACGTTTTGGGCCATTTGACGCCGCTGATGGTCCAGTCGGCCGTGGTCAATGAAGCGTTCGAGCCTGTGGTTTTTGTTGGTCGCCTGATCGCGACGGTCTTCCCCGTATTGGAAAACTTGAACATTCAGGCGGCTATTGCGGGCGGTGAGGAAGTGCCGCTGGTATATTTAGGCTGGGCGTTCGTTTACAGCCTGATCTACGGCGTCATCGCCATGTTGCTGGCGCTGGCGCTGTTTGAAGACCGAGATTTGGCATAGCGCCAATGCGTGGCGCAATGTTGGGGGCAACTGCCTGACTGGAAGGCATGTGATGAGTCAGGTGTCGCCAAGAAACAAAACAACGCGGATCGTGCAATGACCACGATCCGCGTTGTTTCTTGTTCGGTCCGCTAAGTTTTACTTGCCTTGTTCACCGTCTTTCGGGAGATCGTTGGGCGGCATTTCGATCTTGACGCTGTCTTCCGATTCAGGAATCGCCGGCATTTCGCCTGGCTTGGGGAACGCTTCTTCGGGGATGTCTTCGAGCTTTTGCTTTCGATCCTGCTCCGCTAACAGCGAATAACCCTTCGCTTCAAGATCGTAACGACCCCAGTACACTTGCTTGTAAGGATTGTAGTAGTAGACGTAGCTACGGTACTGCGGTTGGGGATAGTACACGACGTAGTGATGTTTGTAACCCGTGTAGGCTTCGTACGGCTTATAGTAGTACGAGCGATAATAGTACGTGCGCGACGGATAATAACGCCAGCTTGAGTAATACTGGCGATAACCGTAATACGCGTCGGCCGAGGGTGGATTGCTTGCCACACTCAAGCCCCCCAAGGTGGCAACCGCCAAGAGAGCGAACAGACTTAAAGACTTCACACGATTCATGAGAGTTCCCTTTCGCAGAGCAGGACCAAGAAGGATGTTGTAACCGCAACCGTTTGCCAGAGGTGCGTTTTGCGTTGTATTCAACGCCGTTCTGATTGGAAATCCGGATTCCGTTCCCGAAGCGGACATCGACGCCAAGATTTCTTGCAGAAAAACGCTAGCCATAAGCTTTTATCAAATAACTACTTATGGCTAGGGGCAGGCTGGCGATAGGTCAGACAAGGTTTTTTCTTTGAATTCTTTTCTATAACACGCCGTATCGCTTAAACGCATCGACCGCGCCCATCCCCCCCCGAATTGCGTCACGCACGACATTCTCAGCGTGGACCTTTTCCCAAGCGGCGCGAATCGCCTCTTCCTCCACGTGGCTGGGAACTACCACGACGCCATCGACATCGGCAACTACCAAGTCCCCCGGGCAGAACTGAACCCCGTCAATCATAACGGGTACGTCCAAATCGATCACGCGCTGACGGTCACGGCTATCATAAACACACACCCCGCGCGCAACCACGGGAAACCCCATCTGCTTCATCTTGCGGACATCGCGAATGGCGCCGTCAACCACCGCTCCTGCGCATCCACGATTGCGAGCTGCCGTCGAAAGAAGTTCTCCCCAAATGCCCGATCGCATCGAGCCAGCCGCGGCAGCGATCAACACATCGTCTTCATGACACGTGTCGACCGCTTCAAGCTCTAGTTCATACGGATGGGGATCCTGATGGAACATATCGGCCCAGAGCGTTGTCTTGGCTCGGCCCACGAGCACTCCTTCGAACGTGAACGGAGTCAACTGCACACGGGGCGACTGATGGGGAAAGCCCAGCGCGTCCAATGCGTCACTTACCACGGCGCTATACAACGCCTGTCGCATCATGGCCACCGTGATTTGTGCGGGCCTTTCCTCGGTCATGCGTGTTTCCTGTCCCCTGAAAGAAGTTCCTCAATCGGCGTTCCAAATGGGAGTAGGGGCATAGGACGCCCGCTGTGATCCGGCAGCGCGAGAGTATAATCGATTCCCAAATGGCGGTACACGGTCGCCCATAGGTCGTTCGGCGTGAGCGGCCTTTCCTGAGGATATTCGCCCTTGGAGTTCGTCGAGCCGACGACTTGTCCTGTTCGCATTCCCGCTCCGGCGACAAGTACCGACATCGCTCCCGGCCAATGATCGCGCCCAGGCTGCATTACTCCCGTTTGTGTGCCAATTTGTGAGGTGATGCGCGGCGTGCGGCCAAACTCACCCGTGACGACCAACATCACCTTTTTGTCCAATCCGCGATCGTAAAGGTCTTCAATCAACGCGGAAATCGCGCGATCATAAATGGGAAACCGCACTCGGGCATCATGAAACAAATGGCAGTTTACCGCGTGAGAATCCCAGTTATAGACCCCCTCTTTGAGTGATGGGACGCCTGACTGAAAGGGGTTCTCCATAACCATGGTCACGAAACTGCACCCCGCCTCAACCAGCCGGCGCGCCAACAATGCCCGCTGACCCCAGGCATGTCGACCATATTTGCCTCTCAAGGCATCCGACTCTCGCGACAGGTCAAAGGCCTCCCGCGCATGGCTACTGGTAAGTAGTTCTATCGCCTTCTGATTGTACTGGTCCATCGCCTGCATGGCGCCGCTTTGGTCAATAGTACGGCGCAGCTGATCAAAACCGTGGAGCATACGCACACGGTCGTCCAACCGGTCGGCCATCTCCGACGTCAACCCGAGGTTTTGCACCTTGAAGTTCACTTCCGAGGGATCACCGGGCACGTTAAAGGGCGTATAGGCGGGACCAAGATACGCGGCGCCAAAGCTATAAACGTCGACGCCCGCACGCCCGGGCTCCGTACCGGAAATGTAATTCGGAAGCCCGCAGCTCCGAGCCTCGCGCATTTTTGCGACGACCGAGCCAACCGCCGGAGCATCGTTGACGAAACCTGTTGGCGTGGCTGGAAGACGTCCTGTCAGGAACCGTTTGTGACCACCGCCATGATCAGCGAACTCATGAGCGATCGACCGTATTAATGTAAAGCGATCGGCGACCTTTGCATGAAGCGGCAGTAATTCGCACACGTCGATGCCGGGAACATTTGTACGAATGGGCCGGAATTCGCCACGATAGTCTTCCGGAGCATCCGGCTTCATATCGTACGTTTCCATGTGCGGAGGACCGCCCGGAAGCCAAATAAAGATAAGGGAGGTGTCCGGGGATGCCGTTTGCCCCTCAGCCGCGATGGCGCGCCTCCGCAAGACATCGGACAATCCCAGCCCAGTAAGTCCTACCCCGCCCACCTGAAGAAAACAACGGCGCGACGTTGACCCGAAACACGATGGCGATTGAGGGAGCATAACAATTGTCTTGGAAAACACAGGCAGGCCGAACGTGCAGCCGTCTGCCAACGACTGCCAGGGAAACCACCCATCAAGGCTCTTCAATATGATGGTGATTCGGGGCCGGTGTCAACTTTGTTCCGTCCGACAATTGGAAATAAGGCCTTCAGTAGCCAGGCTCTCCGGTGAATCCGTCCAATGCGTTTATCTGCCCACGCGCGAGGGTGATCCGCTGTAGTACCAGTCCGACTCGCCATCGGACCAGACGATCTCGCCGTTGCGAAGTTCAATACCCACCGCAGGTTGCGGCGCAAGAAAGTGTGCAATCCGCGACGCTTCTGAGGCAGCGTTGGAGGGAGCCTTTCGCAGAACGGCGCGAACCTGCGACAACGGTATAACGCGCTCCCCTTCGGCGGTGTAAACGCGTAAAACATCCTCAAAGGCTGGGGTTTTCTTCATGGGCATGGTTTTCCTGGAGACCAACGGTGTACAGGACACAATGAAAACCACTCGGGTTCGGCCGCTTACGCGGCATCTGCGGGTTTGGGAGAATCAGAGAAAGTTTGTAGATTAGACACGACGGTGCGGACGATTTGTTTTAAGTCATGGATCGGCTTGCGCACCGCAAGGACGCAGTCAACGCTCCTTTTTCCGGAAGTTGCCGTATCCATGACCGCCATGCCTTACGAACCTGCCCCCCCTGAGGCAGGTTATCCTGGCTCGACCGTTCGGTCGATCGTCAGCTTACTTTTGTTTGTCCACGTGTTTTGTCTATTCGTGGCGTTGTCTACGAATTATTTTCTTTCTCCTCTCCAGGTGCAGCTGTTAAACGCGCCGTTTCTTGCACCGTATGTCCAATTCTTCAAGATCCGTCCTACCGCGCCCTACCACCTGACAGACGGCTCAGAACTTTCAGACGACCATACGCTTGAGGTGGAAGTCACTGAGGGCCCCCAAAAAGGGGAAATTATTCGCCTCCCTGCGTCGAAGGTTGGCGCCTCATCCGTTAAGCGGCGATTCGCATTGCTCGCTCGAACAGTTGCCGTAACGTCGTACTTGGGCGCCGAACAGAATTCGGCCGCGTTCGCCAAAGCGGTAGGAGCGCGCGTCCTGGCCGATGGGAACAACGAGGAAGTGATTGTCCGCTGCCGGCGTTATCGCCCTCAGCCCCGTTTATTGGATACGACGAACGCCGCGAATCCGGCTGACCCGACGGATCCCGCCTACCTGACCAATACGTACCAAGCGCGCGTTTGGCGCGACCGCAACGGGCAGGTTCAATTGCTCAAGATCGAAGAGAAAAAAGTGGTAGCGCCTTTGGAGTAAAGCAAGAGATCATGATTAACGCAATTCAACAATATTTTGCGCGGCTTACGCAGGCCATCGGCGAGGGTTGGAACCGTTTCTGGTTCACACCCGCCGATCCGTTCACGGTGTCGTTCTTGCGCGTGATTGCCGGAGTCGCCGCCGTAGCGTTTGTCGTCTCCCACACGTTCGGCCTGACCGACTGGTTCGCTTCCGGTGGGTGGTTGCCGGTAGATACCGTGCAACGCGTGATGGAAACCGAACCCGGCGAAGGCGCCGCGTATCAGTGGTCGTACCTAAACTATATCGATTCGCCGGGCTTGCTTTGGGCGGCGCATGTCGCGGGCATCGCAATTGCTGTTCTGTTCACCTTGGGGTTGTTCACGCGAATCACCGCGGTGGCCACGTTGCTGGTGGTGTTGTCGTATATCCATCGCGCGCCGATGTTGGCAGCCCAGTTTGAGCCCGTCTTGGCGACGATGATCTTTTACCTTTGCTTTACGCCCTGCGGTCGTTATCTTTCGGTCGATCGTTGCCTCGCCATGCGGAAGCCGGGCGCCGAACTGACGACCGGCAAGCCCGATCGCTCGTGGAGCGCGAATGTCGGCTTACGACTCCTACAAACGCATTTGTCGGCCTTGTACCTGATGATGGCGATTACCAAACTCGGGTCGACCACGTGGTGGGAAGGCGGCGCCATGTGGTGGCTTATGGCGCAGTCGCAGTCCCGTCTCGTGGATCTCACCTTTCTTCGGTCGAATTTATTTTTGATTAACGCCTGGACGCACGGCGTCGTCCTGTTCGAACTGTGCTTTGGACTGTTGATCTGGAATCGGCTGGCTCGTCCGTTGTTGATCGGCCTTTCCGTCGTCATGTGGACGCTCATGGCCCTTGTGACGGGTTTAGTCGGCTTTTGCATCTTGATCACGGCAGGCGGCGCCGCATTCATTCCAGGCTCCGTGTTGCGATCCTGGTTTGGAGCTGACCGCGATGTCGATCAAAATGGCGGCGATGCATCGCGGCGCAACCCCAAAGGCGAGGCCGCAACGGCGGCAGCATAAGGCGCTTTTCCCCTAAAGGCGATCAAGGCCGGGAGTACTACACAACTTCCGGCCTTGTTCCGTTGCAATACCAACACATCGCATGGATCGGACGCACGTCGACACGCTTGCAAGGGCCTGACTCCTCATCCACAATGTGTACGTTTTCACGACTGATGAAATCGTATTCAAAATAGGAGTTCGCCAGCATGACTCGCTTGGTCGATCGTCGTAGCTTCCTCCACCATGGATTATTGCTCTCGGGAGGCGTTGGTCTCGCTGCGTGCCTGCCGCACTGGGCAAACGCAATTGAACCCCTTGAACGAGCGGGTGAAGCTAAGCTGAAGTTCAGTCTCGCGGCGTATAGCTACCGCAATTTACTTCAAGGAAAGAACGCATCGCTCTCGTTGGCCGACTTCATTGAAGACTGCGCCAAAATGAAGCTCGACGGCACAGAACTCACTTCGTATTACTTCCCCAACCCCGTCACCCGCGAGTATCTCCTAGAGCGCAAGGCCCAATGTGAGAAGCTAGGTTTAGAAATATCCGGCACGGCGGTTGGCAACGATTTCGGTCATCCCCCGGGCGACAAACGTGCGCAGCAAATTCAATTGGTGAAAGACTGGGTGGATCATTCCGAGGTGCTCGGCGCGCCAGTCATCCGGATATTCGCCGGCCACGTTCAAAAGGGCATGTCGGCCGAAGATGCGCATCGCCTGATGGTGGAAGGAATCGAGGAATGCTGCGACTACGCCGGTCAACATGGGGTCAAACTAGCGCTGGAGAACCATGGCGGCCCCACCAGCACCGCAGAGGGCCTGTTAGCTCTGGTACGCGATGTGAAAAGCCCGCATTTTGGCGTTAACCTGGACACGGGCAATTTCCACAGCGCCAATATTTATGACGAAATCGCGGCGATCGCGCCTTATGCCATTAATGTCCAAGTAAAAGTCGTCGTCTCGGGACCAGACGGCAAGAAGCAACCGACCGACTTCGCACACATTGCGAAGCTCCTTCGCGACGCGAAGTATCAAGGCTATGTGGTTCTGGAGTACGAAGAAGCGGGCGACCCGCGCGAAGAATGCCCGAAATACGTGAAACAAATGCAGCAGGCATTTGCATAACGATTCGAACGCACTCATTGAAACCGCAGGAGGGCGTACTTCTTGCGGCCGCTGCGTAACACCATGACGGTTTCGCTGGCCAAATCAGCCACGGTGAGACGCGTATCTTCTCCTTCGCGGCGCCGATTGTTCACGTAGGCGCCTCCTTGTTGCAGCGTGCGGCGCGCTTCGCCCTTCGACCCAGCCAAACCGGCTTCGCAAAACGCGTCGAGAATTCCAAGGCCTTCTCCTTCCAGACGCTGGCGCGGCAGCGCTTTGCTGGGCACATCGGCGAAGATTTCCGCAAGTTGCTCATCATTCATGGCGCCGATTTCTCCACCGAAGAAGATTTCCGTGGCGCGTTGCGCCGTGGCAAGCCCTTCTTCCCCATGAACCATCGCCGTCAGTTCGTCCGCCAGCCGGCGCTGACTGTCGCGTCGCTGCGGCGCCTCGGCCCGAGACCGATCCAAAGCGTCGATCTCTGCGTGAGGCAATTCGGTGAGGAATCGTAAGCACCGTCCGGCGTCCTCATCAGCCACGTTCATCCAGTACTGGTAAAACAGGTAGGCGCTGGTCTTTTCCGCCGAGAGCCACACCGCTCCCTGCTCAGTCTTTCCCATCTTTTGACCCGTCGAGGTCAAAAGCAGCGGGCACGTAATGCCGTAGAGTTGCACGCCATTCATGCGTCGAGCCAAGTCGATGCCTGCCGTGATATTTCCCCACTGGTCGCTTCCCCCCACTTGGACTTCACATCCGTGTTGCTGGTGGAGATGAACGAAATCGTACGCCTGAAGGAGCATGTAGCTGAACTCGGTGTAGCTGATGCCCACATCGTCGCGCTCCAGCCGTGAACGGACGGAATCCTTGGCCATCATCACATTCACGGGGAAGTGCTTACCAACATCGCGCAGAAAACTGAGATATGTAAATTCCCGCATCCAATCGAAGTTATTCAGGAGAAGCGCAGGATTCGGACCTTCAAAATCGAGAAATCGACGCATTTGGCGCGAAATCCCTTCGACATTACGCTGTAACGCTTGCTCATCCAACAATTTGCGTTCTTCGCTCTTACCGCTGGGATCGCCAATCATTCCGGTGGCGCCGCCAACCAGGGCGATGACGCGGTGTCCGGCTTTTTGCAGGCGTCGGAGGTACATCAACGGCATCAGTCCGCCGACGTGCAAGCTATCGGATGTCGGATCGAATCCGGCGTAAATCGTTCGACCGCCCCCCTTGAGGAACTGAGGCAGATGCTTGTCGTCCGTGGTTTGATGAATCAAGCCGCGCCACTGAAGATCAGCAAAAATGTCAGACATAGCGAATTCGACGGGACCGGATTGAGCGAAGGATGAAATTCGGATGTCGTACCATTCAACCGAGCCATTGACGCGGTTTTGCCGCCTTGGGCTTGGGTTAAAAGCATCCCGAGAATGGTAGACCGCACGTTAGGCAACGTGGTTCGTTTTGTAATATAAGGTTGACGAACGAACAATTGACCTTGGCGCCGCGTTACGAATCATAGCAAGTTCCGGGATCGTCAGTACTTGCAAGAGGCCGCGATTCTGCCAGGCGCGAAGGGTGCGCTAATTGGCGGGGTTAGCCGTAACATTTTCGGGGCAATGGGTTTAAATCGCCCTGGTTTTGATTGACAAGCGCTTTCGCGCTTCGGTACATTAAAAAATAAGCGAGTCAGGCGCATGGCTGGTTTGCTTCTTTTCAAGTCTTGTCTTTATTCTCACGGCGGCAGCAATTAGGCTGTTCGTTCGTGGCGGTGAGGTTCTTTCCTCATTGCAGGCGGTTAGGCATCTTAGGAACTGAGGACGTCTCATGGCGAAGAAGAACGCCGTGTGGGGTATCGACATCGGTCAATGTGCGCTGAAGGCGATTCGTTGCACATTGTCAGATGACGGCGAGACAATCGTCGCCGATGCATTCGACTACATCGAATATCCCAAACTCTTGACGCAACCCGAAGCGGACGCAGAAGAACTCATCCGTGAGGCGCTGCAGCAATTTCTGTCGCGCAACCCCACGAAGGGCGACAAGGTGGCGGTTTCGGTGGGCGGCCAAGCGGGTTTGGCTCGCTTTATCAAGCTTCCGCCCGTCGAGGTGAAAAAGATCCCCGACATCGTTAAATTCGAAGCCAAGCAACAAATCCCCTTCAAACTGGAAGAAGTGATTTGGGATTATCAGCAGCTTCCCGGCACGATTGTCGAAGAAGGCTTCGCCATGGAAGCGGAAGTTGGCTTGTTCGCCATGAAACGCGAACAGGTGTTCCGCGCCATCGCTCCCTACGAAAAGGCGGCCATTGATCTGGATGCCGTGCAACTGGCGCCGCTTTGCATCTACAACGCCGTGGCGCACGATATGTTGCCCATGGTCGAAGCGTATGACCCCGAAAACGCGCCCGAGTATGCGGTAATTCTGTCCATCGGCACCGAGACCACCGATTTGGTGATTACCAACGGCTACCGGGTCTGGCAACGCAGCATCCCCCTTGGAGGCAATCACTTCACCAAGCAATTGACGAAGGAGTTGAAACTCACCTTCGCCAAAGCGGAACATCTCAAACGCAACGCGCGCCAAGCGGAAGATCCCAAGTCTCTTTTCCAGGCCATGCGTCCGGTCTTTAACGATCTGGAGAAAGAAGTCCGTCGGTCGATCAACTTCTTCCGCAACAATGATCGCAACGCGCAATTGGGCAAGTTAGTCCTGTTGGGCAATACGACCAAGCTGCCAGGTTTGCCGCAGTACTTGGAAAAGAACCTCGAAATGGAGGTAATTAAACCCGAAGCCTTTAACAAGCTTCAGGGATCCGAGGTTGTCGACTCGCCCGCATTCAAAGAAAACGTGCTTTCGTTCGCGGTGTGTTATGGCTTGGCCCTCCAGGGCTTGGGCAAAGCAAAATTGGCCACCAATTTAGTGCCGCGCGAGTTACTGACAGCGCGCTTAATCAAAGAGAAGAAACCCTGGGCCGTGGCCGCCTTGTCGGTGTTGCTCCTGGGGCTCATGCTCAATTTCGTATTTCACTACTTGGCGTGGTCGACGGTCAAAAAAGATCGAAAGGTCGGCGATGTCGATTGGGCGACAGCTATTAGCGCGGTCTCCCAAGTTCAGTCCACCGCATCGGGCTACGACAGCACCGATTCCAACCTGAAGCAAAAACTATCCTTGGTTGAGGCGATCGGCGAAGAGGTCATCGGCAATACCGACGGTCGCTTACTGTGGATTGAACTACTCCGAGCAATTAACACCGCCCTGCCGGTGGAGGAAAAGATCCCGCCCGGAGAGACGCCCGATCCGGAGAAGCTTCCCTTTGGCGAACGAAAAACGCTGTATATCACTTCAATCGAATCTCAATACTTTGAAGATTTGACGAAGTGGTTTACCGATCCTGTAAAACAGCGGTACTTGGAAAACACACGTGCTCCGGTGATGGCGAATGATGCCGCCACGGTGGCCCCCAGCACCGCCCCGGCCGCAACAGGGGCAACGGCCGACGCGGCCGCGGGAGGAGCAGCGACCGATCAAAGCGCCGCCGCGAGCGCTACGCCCGCGGACGCTGCGACCACGGGTGACTCCGCAACGCCAACTGCCGACGCAACCGCGGCGACAGGCGGCACGACGACGGGCGCCGCAACGACGACGACTGCACCAAGCACGGACGCCGCCGCCGCTGAGCTGAAAGGTCCAGAAGGCGCCGGCTGGGTCATTGAGCTAAAAGGCTATCACTTTTACAACCTGAACCGCGAAACGGAAGGCTCGAAGCACCTGCGCCGCACTTTAATTCGTCAATTGGAAAACGCCACTGTCTGGCTGCCGCCGGGTCCCAATCAACCGCCAATTCCCTGGACCATGGCGGAGCTGGGCATCATGTTTCCCATTATCGCGCAGGATACGCCCATTGATCGTAAGCACCGTATTCCCAATCCTGCCGCCCAAGGAGTAGGTCCGGGTGGCGCGACCACAGGGTATGGCTATGGCGCCGCGGGCGAAGGCTACGGCGCCTCGATGGGATTTGGCCAAGGTTCCGGAGCATTCGGAGGCGCAGCGCCGATGCCGCGTGCGAGCGCCACCGGAGCAAAGAGCACTGACGAGAAAAAGAAAGACGCTACGCCCCTCCCCCCGAAAGACTTTGCCGCTCCAAAGTACTCCTTTGTCGTGCAGTTCGCATGGCAAGAAAAGAAGTTGAGTGAACGGCTTGAGATTCGGCGTCAAAAGGCGCGGGAAGCTGCCGAAGCCGCAGCGCAAGCATCAGGCGGCGCGGAGCCGGCGGATAACGCTCCAGCCGACGTGGCTGCTCCCGGTGATGCATCTGCTCCTGCGGAGGGCGCCGCACCGGCAGAAAACGTCGTTCCGGCAGCGGGTGAAAATGCTGCCCCCGACGTGGCGGCGCCTCCTGTCAATGGCCAGGCCCCGCCTGCCAATGCCGCAGAACCTCCTGGCGCGATTGCGCCGCCGAATGGCGCTGTTCCGCCCGAGCCTGCAGGTCCTCCCGCGGCTGCGATACCGCCGGGTGGTCCAGAAGCGGCGCCTCCAGCTAATGGAGGGCCCCCCGCCCCGGCTGGGGCGCCACCGGTTAACGTTCCGCCAGACAATGCCGCTCCCGGTCCGGCGCCCGCAGCGAGTGGCGAGCCTCCCGAGGCGCCTCCAGGTTAAATCGCCCAGTTAATCGCTGGGTAGGTGAAACGCGTTTCGCACCAAAACATCCAGCAAACAACGAAATCTTGACGCCGTACCAAAACAGATACGGCGTGCGTTACGCAAAACATCAAAAGGCATCACGAGCAAGACGCCAGACTGAGGTCGGCCACTATGGACCAAATCAAAACTGCACTAACCCAAGTTAAGAAGTTCCATTTCTGGATACTCTGCGGCGTGATCGCCGTCGTGGGCCTCGGAAGTTGGTATATGACCCAGGCCAGTCTTAACAAAGAATTTGAGACCAACAAGACGGAGATCGAGGGGAGTTTCAGCAGCGCTACGGCGCTGAACTCCAAAGTTAATCCGCCGAACCCCTCGGTACACCAGGCAATGGAGCTTCGCATTGGCGATCTTCAAAAGGATGTCATGCAGGTTTGGCAGTCCCAGTACGATCATCAAAAGAACACCACATTAATTTGGCCGCAAGAGTTGACCACGAACTTCCTGCGCGCGGTGGAGCCGCTTCGTCCGATCGAGGAAAAAGTGCCTTACCCCACTCCGCCGGAACAAGAAATTGCACGCGACTTACGGGCGGAGTATTCAAACTACGTCGAAATGGAGCTTCCTAAACTTGCCGAGGTTATTGGCGCGCAATGGCGAGCCACTGCCGGGGCAGCTGGGGGGAGCGGTGGTTACGGCGCCTATGGCTCGGAGGGCGCGGGCTACGGCTCCGAAGCGACCATGGGTTATGGCGCATCGGGTTCCGCGTCGGCCGGATACGGCGCCGCGTCCTACGGTGCGTCCAGCGGCGCGGGGGGATACGGTCCCGAAGGGGCAGGAACCCCCATGAAAGAGCCCGTCGTCGATTGGAGTACGGGCGACCAGTCGCAACTCATGGGGCGTTTTAGCTGGCCCGGCGGCGCGCCAACCACATTGCAATTGCTTTATGCACAAGAAGATCTCTGGGTGTTGAAGAACATCATGGAGATCATCAAAAATACCAATGACGGCGCGACGGAACGGCATAAAGCGTACATCAAAAAGATTGACTCCATCCAAATCGGACGCGCGGCAACCGGCCGAACGGGACAAATCACTCCTGTGGTTGCCGCCTCCGCCCAAGCTGGCTACGGCGCCGAAGGCATGTACCCAAGTTATGGCGCAGGAGGGAGCAGTGGCTCGGCCGAAGGTTCGGGCGGCGTACCCAGCAGCGAGACGATGGGCGAAACCGGATCGAGCTACGGCAGTACGGAAGGCGGGTCAGGTTACGGAATGACGGGCGGCGGCAGCGCCGATCCCGCCGAACGACGGTATGTCGACAAGGATTACAAACCACTTACCGGCGAAAAACTACGTTCTGATGTAACTTCAAGCGCCGCTGAGGTTTATCTCGCGGTAGCCAAACGTATGCCTGTCCGCCTTGTATGCCAAATTGACCAGCGAAAGGTACACAAACTTCTCGCGGAATGCGGCAACTCGCCTCTGACGGTTGAAGTACGACAAGTTCGAATTGGCGGCAACGCAGGCAAGGGCGGCGCTTCAGGTGGATATGGCGGTTCCACGGGGGGAATGAGCACGTTTGCAGGATCATCGTCGGAAGCGTCGTATGGTGGAACGTCCATGGGCGGAATGACTATGGGAAGTTATGGAAGCGAAGGCGACAGCGCCTCGGCTGGATATGGGTCCAGTGGATATGGCGGAGCCACCCAATCGGGCGCAAACACGAATGACATAACCGTGGAGATTTACGGAATCGTGTACATATATAATCCTGTCAATCGAAAGGCGTTAGGGTTACCAGAAGGTGAAGATCCCTCGGCCGGCGCGGAAGCCGTCACTGCTGATGCTGCGGCCAGCAGGTCGCCAAGTTAACGCGCTACGAAGCCGCCGCTAGGTCGACGAAAGATTCCCTGAGATCACTGTCACATCGTTCACCGCCACGTTCCGATTCCCGTCGGTTCGGTCGGTTGACACGCCGCTTGATTCGAAAATTTATTGCTGTAGCTTCCAGGAGAAGCGAGGGTCATGGCCAAAAAAGCAAAGCTGAATTACGGCAAGGCGGACGACCATAACTTTTTCGCCAAACATGTCGAGAAGTTGATTTTGGCCGCCGTGGGGCTCATCGTAGCCTTCTTTGTCTACTCGGGTTTTAGTATTGAAGGGCTCGATTCGTCGAAAACGCCCGACAATCTTCGGCAACAAGCCAATGGCGCCCGAGATAAGTTGGGCCGTACTCAATGGGATGATGTAAAAGATCAAGAGGACCGTGTTGTCCTGGACTTGACGCGGCGCCTCGAAACCAAGGGCACCAGCCTTGTGGCCACGGACCCCGTCGCCTATGCGTCCCATTTGGATTGGAACACGCGGTTGTTCAGCCAGAAAGGAAAACGAGCCGATCCGCCACTCCTTCCGCCCGAACAACTCGAAGTAGTAGCGGGCTACGGCCCCCTAGCCATGATGGGGAGCATGGCCAAAGACCAACTCATGACGATCGCCATGGCCGCCAAAAAAGCGGCCGACGAAGAAGCCAAGAAGAAAGCCGCCAAAAAGAAACCAGAAGAAGCTGGATATCCCGGTTATGGTTCGGGCTACGCTTCTTCGGGCGAAGCAGGAATGGAGGGCGGAGCAGGGTCATCGTATGGTGAAGGTTACGGAATGACCGCGGGTTATGGCGCAACCTCGTCGAGTGGTCCGCGCGCCACTCCAGAACAACTGGAAAATGTACCGGGCTATCGTCCGAATTCGGGCGGTGGTGGAGGTGGTTACGGCGGCATGTCCAGCGGAGCGGGGGGCGAATCGGCTTATATGGGCGGAAGCGGGGCCGAAGGTTCTGGATATGGTTACGGGGCCGGGTCGACCGAGGCGGCCAGTTCCGGAGCCGAAGGCTACGGCGCGGCCGGCTACGGAGCGGGGGGCTATGGCGGCGCCGCAACTGGGGTGATTCCCCAAGGAAAGTACTACATTGCCGTGAAGGCGCTTGTTCCGTACAAGGCGCAATGGTCCGAGTTCGAACACACGTTCCAGGACTCGTACGATTACAACATGGCGCGCGATATTCCTCAGTATTTTTATTATCAGGTCGAGCGCGTCGAAGTGGACGAGGCCGGCCAACCGATCGAGGGCGAGGTCAAAACTTGGACGCCCGATACGGCACAGTGGTATCAACGTAATTGGTACGCAGGAACGCCCGAACCAATCGTGGACCCCGCCTACTTTGATCGATTACTGACCAACGCATGTCCGCCAATTATGATGCGCGACCTGGAGCCACTCCAGCTCCACTCCAAGACCCCTAAGCGCCAAATTCTCGCCCTAGCGCCAAAGAAGGCTCCGACAAAAACCGATGCCGCGCCTCCCGCCGCGACAGACGGTGAAATTGGCCCGCGTCCTCGTCCCGGTATGCAGTCACCCTACGCCGGAGCATCGGGTTATGGCAGTGGCGCCGCGGGCTACGGGGCGGCAGGGTACGGCGCCGCGGGGTACGGTGCGGCAGGTTATGGCGCCGGCGGTTATGAAGCCTCGGCTGGATATGGTGCGGAAGCGGCGTATGGCAGCAGCGGTTATGGCGAAGGCGCTTCGGGCGCAATGCCTGGATACGGAGCCGCGGGATACGGTGCTGGGGGCTACGGAGAGTCCGGCGCAGCATCCGGGTATGGCGAAAGCGGCTATGGGGCGGGATATGGATCCGAAGCCGGATACGGTTCGGGATCCGGCTCCGGTTATGGGATGGGCGGTTACGGCGCCGCCGGCCCGCGAATGGCTGGGCCTTCCGTCGATTACAAGCTGTTTCGGTTCTACGACTTCATGGTCGAGCCCGGCAAACAGTACAAATATCGCGTTAAGCTGTATTTGGTTGACCCGAACCACCCGCAAGATCCACGCATGGCGCCGCCCGTCGCGTATTTAGAGGATGACGTGATCACGCGAATCAAAGCGGTGGACGCAAAGGACGCGGAGCAGTCGCAGACCACGGGCCAGCCGTCGCGCACCTATTGGTTAGAGACGGAATGGAGCGAGTGGAGCCAAGAAACATCCATTCCTCCCCAGTACGACATCGTCGCCGGTCCAGTTACTCCGGAACGCACGACTTTGGTCGACCGCGAACGTGGTATTGAAGTGCCGGAACCGGGTAGCGAACCCGAGGCCAATGTATTGGCAATGGTTTGGGACCACGAAAAATCGGCCGACATTCCGGGACAACGTGCCTCGGTTCGCGGCTCGGTGCTCAATTTCACCGCAAAAGCCAATGTCTTGCATCCTGTGAGTTTGCAGGTTCTTCCTTTACCCGACTACAAGTTTGCTACGGATGTCATGATTTTGGACATTCGTGGAGGGACACCCTTGCCTACAACCCTACCGGCGGCGGAACGTGCGGAGATCTCGCATAACGCGCCAGGAGAGGTGTTGGTCATCGAAGCTTCGGGAAAAATGGTCGTGCAAAATGAGCTAGATGACATCCTGACCTATAACAACAACATCTTTAAGGAGCCTGAAAAACCGAAAACGCCAAGTCCGGAAGAAGGGGCCTACCCAGGTTACGGCGGCGAAGCCGGCGCTCCTGGATATGGCAGCGGCTATCCTGGTTACGGCGGAGCTGGCGGCGGCGGGCGCCCTCGTCGGGGACGCGGTGGAAGTAGTAGCAGCGGCTCCTAATGAGCTTACGCCACCCACGGAGATGCTATTCGCACATCGTGTTATCACAATCATGTTGGTGAGGGACCTTCCGCAGACCGACAACGTCTGCGGTCGATTGACGCTTATTGAAGTGTTGCGTTTGCGGCCCACCATCTTCTTGTAGCGTTCTTGGCTCTTGACCGAAAACGTTTTCAGCTCCGCCGTGAGGGCGGGCGTTGATGCGCTGAACGATGGCGCAGTTCACGGACGTGTCGGCATGCGTACGGAACTTTTTTCAGGCGACTCGTAAAGTTTTGGACTCAAAGACTTTCTTTGGCGAGTCCGTCATACCAGATTCGACACGTTCCCCGGCACTCATTCTGTCACGCGTGGACGGACGCTTCGCGCCGCCTTCAACAGACCAACGTGGTTTACGCAGCCCAATTCATTTATGGCCGGCGCGTGTTCGGCGCATCTCCACAATTCATTAGGAAAGGTCTTGAGGCGGCTCGAGGTAGCTTCTGCCGCACGGAGCACCCCCCCCCGAGAACTTTCCCGCCCGCTTGCTTGTCTAAAAGCGGATAGGACAATAGGCGTCTCTGGCGCCAATTCGTCCATGTGACATCCCTGCGAGTAACTCACCTCCATGATTCTTGGAATCGATCTCGGGACGACCAACTCGGTGGCCGCAGTAATGCGCGGATCGCACCCCGAGCTAATCCCTAATGCTCTTGGCGAGACGCTTACGCCTTCTGTGGTCGGAATGGACCTGCAAGGCGACTTGCTTGTAGGCCGTTCCGCTTGCGAATTTCAGGTTTTGCATCCCGAACGGTGCGCGTCTGCGTTCAAGCGATACATGGGAACCGATTGGACGACCAATCTCGTCGGACAGCGATTTACTCCGGAACAACTTTCCAGTTTGATTCTGAAGTCGCTCAAGGAAGACGCGGAAGCCTATCTCAGGACTCCAATCCATCGCGCTGTCATCACCGTTCCGGCGTACTTCAACGACCTCCAGCGTAAGGCGACCATCCGTGCTGGAAAGATGGCGGGCCTCACGGTCGAGCGAATTATTAATGAGCCCACTGCCGCGGCGATCGCCTATGGTCTGCACGAATCCCAATCAGAAAAGATCGTGGTCGTATTTGACCTGGGAGGCGGCACGTTCGACGTTTCCGTTGTCGAAATGTTCGAAGGCGCTGTCGAAGTTCGCGCCTCTTCCGGTGAATTGTGGCTTGGCGGCGAAGACTTCACCAAGACTCTCGCAGCGCGAGTTCTTGAGTCTCAAGGCTTGATGTTCGAACGGGCCGAACTTGAAACGCCAGCGTTGGTTTCCCGGGTCCTTCAGCAGTGCGAAAAAGCAAAGAAACTGCTTTCGCGTCAAGACGCGGCCACAGTGATCGTTCCCGATCGACAAGGAGAAGTTCATGAGGGGTCGGCGCGAATCGAAATCACGAGAGAGCAATTCCGAAAATGGACAGAACATATTCTCGCCCGCATTGAATTGCCAATTCGACGCGGTCTTGGCGATGCGGGTCTTAAGCGTTCAGACGTCCATGAAGTGATTCTCGTCGGAGGCGCCACGCGCATGCCGGCCGTCATCGACGCGGTAACGCAGATTTTCCGGCTGTCTCCGCACAGCCGATTGAACCCGGATGAGGTCGTCGCGTTGGGCGCGGCGGTGCAAGCCGGCTTGATCGCACAACATCAAAG
Source organism: Planctomycetota bacterium (assembly GCA_963204915.1). Lineage (GTDB taxonomy): Bacteria > Planctomycetota > Planctomycetia > Pirellulales > Pirellulaceae > JAHWKS01. The sequence goes on from CAUJHS010000090.1 coordinate 222,699, forward strand.
TGTGAACGACATGGTCGTAACGGACGTTTGTCCATTTACCTTGGGCGTCGAAGTCAGCCGGCGCGTTGGCATGGAGGTGCGCAATGGGTATTTTCTCCCGGTCATTAATCGGAATACCACGATCCCCGTCAGCCGTGTCGACCGCGTATCAACCATGTACGCCAATCAAACGGAAATTAAAATCAAGGTTTATCAGGGCGAGAGCCGGCGCACAAAAGATAATCTTCTGCTGGGCGAGTTCGCCGTGAAAGGAATTCCGCGCGGCCCCGCAGGTCAGGAGGTTGATTTGCGTCTCACCTACGATCTCAACGGTGTGCTTGAGGTGGAGGCAACCGTCGTAAACACGCAAAAGAAAACCGGCCTAGTGATCGCGAAACATGCACAAGGACTGAACGAAGACGAAATCGCTCAGGCCATACAAGCAATGCAACACCTTAAAACGCATCCTCGCGAAGAGACCGTCAATCGGTTCCTGTTAAAGCGTGCGGAACGCGTCTATCGTGAATTGCCGCTCATGGAGCGCGAGCGTCTTGCCGACCTGATGGACGGATTCGAAGCCGCCCTGGAAATGCGCGAAGACGAAGACGTGTTAAATCGTTTTCGCTTGGAAATCGAGGTCTTTCTAAATCAGTACGAAGAAGGCTTCCAGAACGATGTTGAGGATTCAGCCGACGACGAATGGTGATCGAAAGCCATTGCCGGGCTGTCACACTAGTCGACGAGTCACGCAATTCGGGTTTCAGCAATCGCATTATCAAAATTCGCCGGATGGGTTGCATGAATCCTTCAGACGCCATGGAACGACACCTGGACGAACGTCTTAATTGGGCACGAGAGCAACTCGGAGTTAGCGCGCACGCGTCGCCCAACGAGGTGCGCACGCGATTTTTCGCGGTGCTTGAGCAATCGCAAATGGCGCCTGATAAGACGCTGGACATAGCGTTCCGAACCTTACGATGGGAGGCAGAAGGGGTTATCGTTGCGGAAGAACCTGTCGAGTTTCTGGCATCGCGCGAACGAAGACTTTGTGAGCTGGTAAAACAATTCCGCAACACGATGTTTTCTTTACCCGTGGCGGAGCGTCGCCAACGCTGGCGCAGTTTACAGCGCGAAAGCGAAACCGTCCCGTCGGTCCTTCTTCGGCTTGACGCACTCGAAATGGGGCTCGATGTCGATTTAGCAGCAATAGAAAACTCAGCGCCGTCGACGCATGTTGCGGCGCTCGCCCGGTACGCCGCCGAGTTGTTTACTTTGCAACCGATCGCGCGAGCAACTCGGCGCGGGGCCATCCTACAATCGTTCGACAACCGTGAGCTGAAACTCTGGCACAAAGCAGCGCAAGTTCTCAAAAAGCGGCATCCCCAAATTGCAAGCCTAGCGCCTGAATTGATTGATCCGCTCGCGTCCGGGAAGAAGCCTTCGCGCATACAACGGGCAATTCACGTACATACGTCGCGAAGATCGCCCCGACGTGAAAGCTGGGCGCTATCGCTGGCCGTGATCATTCTCATCGCGTTTATCGTTCGCGCAGCGATGGTTCAAACAAAGATTTCTGTTCCAGCGAGGTCGTATGGACCACAATCGCCTTACGTTCCCTGGCCACCGCAAACTCGGTTAGATTCGGAATCGAACCCATGGAGTCCGTATCCCGCACACGCGCCGCCGATCGACGTGGGCGAGATTCTCAAGAAGCATCGTGAGGAGTTAAATCGCATCCGTCAAGAAAATGAAACCAGGATGCGCGAGACGCTCAACGATTCTCCGTTTCGAAGCGAGGATCCAACGATTATCGGGGTTCCGCCGCTGAGTGAGCCGCCCACACCAAGCATTCCTGAAGACCTTCCGCAACCAGCCCCTGTTCTACCAATGCTTGAGTAGTCACAGTCGTGCGACATGGCGAAAGAAATAGGCGCCGAAGATACGCCACTCTGCTCCTGATGGAGTTTTCGCGATTCAATTTCACTTAGGACTTTGTCGTGACTGAACGCTCGTTACCGGATGATCTGTCGCTTTGGCCGACCAATCCGTACGAGCTATTGGGCGTGCCGCGCCATGCCACCGAGCGTGTGGCGCGTCGAGCGTACCTGAATCTGATTCGTCGTTATAAGCCTGAGCATGCGCCGGAGCAATTCAAACGAATTCGCGAGGCGTACGAATTTGTCGATCGGGTTATCAAGTCTCAGAGCCAGCACAGCCAAAATTCCTGGGAAGAGGACGACTACCAAGAGAACACGCCGTGCTACTCCGTTGACCTTTCCGACGAGTGGGAACAAGAACCGCCGAAGTCCGACGAGACGGTTCAGCGGGGTTCGTTCCAGGCTGCCTCCCCGCGCCCAGCCATCTTTGATCTTCAACAAGAGTGCCAGGTTATCTGGCGTCAGTTATGCGAGGGCGGTAATCCGACCGATGCGTACGCCCGACTGCGCGCCTGGCAACAGCGGTTTGACAACAACAGCGTTGTGTACCTCCGTTTATATTGGTTGACCGTGGCCTCACCCGATGTCGAGACGGAGTTTTCACCTTGCCACTGGTTGTCAGAAGGTCTGCGCATCACGCGGCTGGATGATCGTATTCGCGAGTTATATCAACGCGAGCTAGATGCGAATCCCCATGAGGCGGCGCATCCTCGCTGTACGGCCCTGCTTGAATTGGACGCACCGCTCGGCGCTATCGTCGATTTGGCCGAAGCGCGATGGCGGGCATTGGCGCGAATTGGTCGAAGCGACCTCTTGATTTCCGATTTACAGATGCTTCGTGGACGAATCATCTTTGACGAAGAGGAGTTGTGGGGAAGGCTGTTGCTTTCCGCCATGGATCACCTTGTTTGGATCAATGAGCAACATTCACAAGACGCGGCATTGGCGTGCCGACGCGAACTTGATGAATTAAGCCACGTTCATGCCTCACTTGAAAGCGATATCGATAGGCTCGATCTACTTTGGGACGTTGCAGCGGGCTGGCGGCGTCTGCGTGTTGCTTTTTCGGTCCCACGGCACTGGAGCGAACTGATACCCATCTCTTGGTCGCGCAATTACCAGCAAATTCGCCCGGCGTTAATGCATGTGGTGCAAGACATCGCGCGCGATCCAATGCGATCGTTGGGTATCACGGACGAAATCGCCCGCCATTGCCCTGCAGCGGTGGCGCAACTGGGATTCACGATTGAGGCATATCAATACGTCGAAGAAAACTATGAGTATGATCGTCGGAATGACGACGAGCGAGCGCTCTTGGTGCAGCGTTTTGTCAACGAGCGAGACTGTTCGAACTATCGGGCAATTCGAAGAGACGTTTTGCGGTTTTGCCTGGTGGAAGCGATCGAACCGACCGTCTTCGCGCAAATCGCGGATGAGATCTTTCCCGCACAATGGACGAATGCGAGTTGGCAGGACCTTCTTGCCGATGACGCGCCTTTGCGTTACGTAGCCAAGGCCTACCAAACGTTCTGGAGTTGACGGCGGCAGCGGAGTCTTGAAATCTTCGCATCTTTCTTACGTCAACTGGCGCGCATGTTGCTTCACAAGTAAGCGACTTTTGCGTAGACCTCCACAGCGCATAAGCGTGCCCGTGCGTTGTGCTGCGCAAAAACAACGCAATTTCTCCAAGTGCAGTAGTCACGCAGAGAAATCCGTTAGTACGGGTCGAGACTCGACTATTCCCTCGTGTATGCGCTATGAACCTCTGCTACCTGCACCAGATACTTGCATGTGGGGCGTTGATGGCCGCAATTTACCTTCCGTCCGTGGCGCCACCGACATTCCAAGGAACGGTGATCAACGCTCATGGTGGATACATTGCTGTGTATTCGGCAGGTCAGGAGTTACGCTTCGCTGTGTCGCCGGATACCAAAATCCTGCTCGATGGTCGCGAGGCGACCATGTACGACTTAGAACCGAACTTCCGGGCGCATGTCGCCGCAACGCGACGCGACAACTTTTGGATCGCACGCCGCGTCGTCGTGAATACACACTCCGCGCAAAACCGTTTGACCAGTTTAACAAGGCTGTTGGCGTTGGGGATTGAGGCACGTTGAGCGCCGTACCTAATAACGTGCTACGGCGCCGCACCGTTTATTTTGAACCCCTCAGGATACTTTGATACCAGGCCGAGGGCGCAACGCCTGAAGATGTGGTTTGTCCAAAACCTGAAAGGACGAAGCAAGCGACTCCCACGCTTCGCCTCGTTGGTCAACACGACCATTTGCGATCGGCCCCAAACGATCGGCCGCCAGGCGAAGGTATGATACCGCTTCTGGTGTGACATCCATTAAACGACAAGCGGTGGCGTCGACTGCGGCTAGATTCGTTCCGACTAATACCAAACCCATCCATTTGGCGCTACCCATGATCGGGCCGTCGCCTTCCATGCATTCAATGGCGTCGACGATGCCGATTGTTTTCGGCAGCGAGGCGTTGATGTCGTAAACAGTTTGAGGAATGCCATTGTGGTGCAGTACATTCTTTGGCCATCCGTATTTGATGCCAGGAATAACGCCGTAAAGGTTTTTCATCGCACACGTAACACCGACCCAGTGATGAGTTTTCATCTTGGGTAGCGAAACAACCAAGTCTGCCTCAACAACCGATCGTGGAAAGTGAAATCCTGCAAGACCGCACATTCCGCCGGAATTCTTGGTCCATCGGGTTTCTTCATAGTTGAGATCTGCAAAGCGTAAATCCGCCGAATGAAGCGCCTCGGCCACTCCAGATTCAACAAGCGCCATCTCTGTATCACGGATGTGACCTGGCCCCTCGCCAACCACAACCTCGGCGCCGGCTCGCCGGAAAACTTCCGCCGCAGCCAGAATCATGGCGGGGTGCGTCGTCATATGCGGAATTTTCCGCGATGGCTCAACCAAGTTCGGCTTCAGAAGAACGCGCTTACCTTGATAGGACGCCGGTAGGATGCCTACCGAGACTAAGCCGTCGTGCAAGGTGCGCTCCAACCGACTGTCATAGCTTTGGTTTCGGGCGATAAACACGGGAGCACGGGGCGCAAGCGCATGGCGGATCGCACTCCATCCCGACACGCCAATGGCAACGGCCGCGCTGCCCGCCAGGAGTGTGCGCCGATTTACCTGGCACGTACTCAGCTCGTGCGTTGACACGTTGGCTTTCGTCCTCTCTAACTCCGAAACGCTCATGGCGATGTGACTTTCTCGAAGTCGTGGTATGACGTTAGGCTGGTTGTGTTTGCCGCGGCCAAAAGGATCAAAGCGGTTTTATAGGGCGAACGATCCGTATTACGAACACGTTGGTAAACCGTCTGCAACCAAGGTAGCGATTGATCCAACTGGAGCGCGTGAGCGCGAAGACCGATTAAAGCCCAACACAGGGAAGTCGTCGGAGTCATCTCCGAGATCGATTCCGAAAGCCACTTTAGCGAAGCAGTAATGTTGCCCGCATCGTCGGCTTCACCGGCAAGTGCGGTAAGCGCGATACCTGTCGGCTGTATGTGCGGGAGCAGCGTTTGCCCCAAACACGTCGTATTGCCGTAATTGCAGCCGCCGCCGGAGATTTGCCGATCGACAAGCAGTCGCACTGCTTCGCGAGTTCGCGGGTGATGCGACTGTCCTATTGCTTTGAGCGCAAGCACTGCAAAGGCGGTTGGTTCAATCCATGAATGGGTGCCCGCAGCCCACGGCCATCCGACGAGGGTCGTATCGTGTCCTAGGTCGCTGGTTCGCGCCATAGTCTTACCGCGAGCCGCAAGTAACCAGTTCTCGCCTCGCCGAGCACAGCTTTCATAACGCAGATCTGGCGCCAATTTCCAGGCGAGAATCGCGAGTGCAGTTGGCCATGCCGGTTGGGTTTCTTCCCGGCGTACTCCAACGGATCCATCGGAGTTCTGCGCATCTCTTAGATAGTCAAGCGCAGCATGGGCGCACGAACTTCGACCGTGCTGTGCGAGTGCAATCGCTGCAAGCGCGGTTGGTTCGCTTGCCGGCGTTTGTCCCGCGTAATAACCGCAAACCGGCTGGCTTGCGATGCCGTCTAGCGCCTCTTCAAGCCATCGTTCCAATCCGGCGTTCTCCTACGACCTGCATATTCGGGCTTGTAATCGTTCGGTCTACCAATCGTTTACGGAAAAGTCACTCAATGAAAAACTAGCTTGAAAACTGCGGCGCGTCCCCGCGGAAGGGCAAGTCCCTTGCCTAACGCAACTAGAATGCGAGAGAAATGAGCAAACGCTGATATGGCTGCACGACTTCCAGCCAAGAAAGCAACCGGCCAGGGGCGCCAAATCATTTCGTGCGAGGGATGCTTCTCGGCACGGCGTCCTATTTACAAGCTATGCTTGCAAGGGCCAAAATCGGCGCCGAGCGTCCGTCGTGCACAACTTGAGAATCGTTATGCCGTTGGAAGGGGCGACAATCGCGAATGAGCCGTGTTATGACGCCTCCTGGATTCTAGAGAATCAAGGAGGGGGCATGACGCTGCCCATTCCACGTCTGCCCGCCATACTTGGTCGCCGTGCCGATGTGGACGTGTGCGTGCCGCAACCGAGCGTATCCGGGATTCATGCCGAGTTTTTCCAAGAGGGCTCCACGCTCTTAGTGCGCGACCGCGGCAGCACGAATGGAACGTTTGTGAACGGGCGTCGCGTCGAGTCGCCCGTCCCCCTGGTATCGAAAGACTTACTTCACTTTGGCGAAGCCATGTTCCGGCTTGGCCGCCGCCAGGAACACGATAGTGTAACAATCAATGCGACGCGCGCTTCAACAGACCTTTGTGATCAGGCGCTGGCGCTCGTGCAATTCGACCGATTGCTGTCGGAACGTGTCGTCACACCGTATTATCAACCAATTGTGGAAGCTCAAGCCGATCAGATTTTCGCCTATGAGGTGCTCGGCCGAAGTTCTCTCTTTGGCTTGAATACGCCAGGCCCAATGTTCCGTGCTGCAGCGGCGCTTCACAAAGAGAGCGAACTCAGCCGTCTGCTTCGCACTCAGTCGTTTTATACGAAGGCGCAACAAGCAGCTCCGCATTTGTTTCTAAACACCCATCCGCGGGAGCTCGACGATATCAGCGAGTTGATCGTCTCGTTGCAGGAACTGCGAACGCTAGCACCCAATCAAACGTTAACGCTTGAAATCCACGAGTCGGCCGCACTTGAATCGGCGTCGATGAAGGTGTTGCGAACGGCCTTGTCGGAGTTGAAAATTCTTTTGGCGTATGATGACTTCGGCGCCGGACAGGCGCGCTTGACGGAGCTTGTTGAAACGTCGCCGGAGTTTGTCAAATTTGACATGCGCCTTATTCGCGGCATCCATAACGCCCCCGAAGCACAACGGCGTATGGTCGGTTCGCTCGTTCGTCTTGTGCTCGAATTAGGCATATCTCCCTTGGCCGAAGGTGTTGAAACGGCGGCCGAATGTCAAACATGCCGCGAATTAGGCTTCACGTTGTTTCAAGGGTTTTACTTTGGCAAGCCCGGTCCGGCAGCTCAGTATTTTCCCACATGGCAAACGGGCGAAGTGTGATTCGACTCTTTGTTGATTTGCGCACCCGCACTGCACGGCGATTATAAATCAGGATGATAAGAGAGTATGGGCGTACAATCTTCCGAAAACACCATCACGCGTCAGGCGCGGTTCGCGCTTGCCCATCAAATCCCCATTGTGGTCGTCGTGCAGGATGAGCGAGGATTGCCGGCAGCTACCACAAAGGGTTGGCTTCTCGACATTTCTCAAAATGGCGCCCGTCTCGCCGTGGAGAGTGAAATCCCGCTCTCCGGAGCATTGCGCATCCGCTTAACCCTGACCGAACTCGGAATGGAGTTTTACGTTGGCGGATCGGTGTGCTGGACCCACCCCGATCCTGACACACCGGGCTCTTGGCGCATCGGGTGTTCCCTCACGCCGGGAATTCCTGAGCGGTTGCTTTCGCGACTTGCGCAAACGGGCGTCGTCGAACGTCGCTTCGAGGCGCGCAGTGATGAGATTGTGTCGGTCCAAGCAACTATTCGAGGCGGCCGCACGATTGCCGCGGGACTTCAAAACTACTCGCGTAAGGGATTTTGCCTCCAAACAACGGAAGTGCTTGCTCCGGGCGAGATCGTGCACTTACGCATCCAAGGACCAGACGGCCGCCTCGCCGCGATCCAAGGCGTTGTGCAGTGGACCGCCGCTCACAAGGGCAGCCACCTGGCTGGCTGCACCTTGTCCGGCAATCCTTAGAGCAAGGCAACGCGCTGTAATGACGCGAACCTAATGGGACCGCGTTATTTCTTTTCGACGCCGAGACTGCCTAACTTCTCAGCAATGTCGGCGCCGTGGGATTCTGTTTTCACCGCACGGTCAATATGCAACAACTTGCCATCTTCGCCAATATAGAAGGTCACACGCTGCGCTGCGTTACGTTCCGAATTGTAAACGCCGTACTTGGTCGCAATCTCGCCGGTCGGATCGCTAAGTATGGGATAATCCAGGTCAAGCGACTTCGCAAACTCGGCGTTTTTCTCAACGGGATCTGTGCTGGCGGTGAAATAGGCGACGTCGTACGTACGAAGTTTTTCCCCCGAAGCGCGCATCGACTGGCACTCCTTCGTGCATCCGCCCGTGAAGGCGCGTGGGAACCACGCGATCACAACTGCTTGCTTACCGCGGAAATCCGCGAGCCGATACGTTTTGCCATCACTTGCCTTTAGCGTGAAATCTGGGGCGACATCGCCAACTTTGAGGTCTTCGCCAAATGCAGGCCCCTGCACCGCGCCGGCCAAGATACTTAACACGACTCCCAACGTGGCAAGATGTTTCATCTCATTCACCATAGTGTAGAAGGTTGTCTAATCCCAAATGCACTGAATTCCGACCAAACCATTTGATTTCCGCGTTTGTACTTCGCGCCGCGCACTAACTTATTCGTGCATTCGCGACTATTCGGCGTAAAACTTGTGAACCGTAGTCTGCTTATATGTTTCACCGGGACGAAGCACCGTGCTCGGAAAAGTTTTCTGGTTTGGTGAGTCGGGGTAATGTTGGGTTTCCAAACAAAATGCATCATGCTGTTTTGCGCCACGCTCGGCATCCGCACCCGTCAAAAAATTTCCCGTGTAAAGTTGAATGCCGGGCTGCGTCGTATAGACCTCCATGACCCGACCTGTGTCAGGATCTTTCGCACGCGCAGCAAGGACCAAGTCGCCATCTTGATTGCGAAGCACAAAGCAATGGTCATACCCCACGGGGTCGGCCTTGATCTTTTCAAGTTCTTTGCCAATGGGTTTGGTCGACGTAAAGTCAAGCGGCGTTCCTTTCACCTCGGCGAATTCGCCCGTGGGTATCAACGTTTCGTCGACGGAAATGTATTTGTCCGCCGCAACCATCAGGAGGTGGTCGCGAATTGTTCCAGAAAAAGCGCCGCCGAGATTCCAGTAGTTATGGTTCGTTAGGTTCACAACCGTAGGCTTATCCGTTGTAGCAGTGAACTCCATGCGCAACTCGTCATCATTATTGAGCGTGTAGAGCGCGGTGACATTCATATTGCCAGGATACCCCTCTTCGCCATCTGGGCTGAGGTACGTAAATCGCACTCCGACCTCGTTGGCGGTCTTAACTTGTTCGGCCTTCCACATTACCCGATTGAAACCCTTAAGACCGCCATGTAAGTGATTGGGACCGTTATTCGCAGCAAGGGTATACTCCTCGCCATCCAAGTTAAACTTGCCGCGAGCGATGCGATTGGCGAAACGGCCCACAGTCGAGCCATAATACGGATGTTTCCCTTCATAACCGCGAACCACGTCAAATCCGAGGTTTACGTTGGCGAATTTCCCTCTCCGATCGGGCGTTTCGAGTGCGACGACGCTGGCGCCAAAGTCCGTCAGTTTGAGCACCAAACCATTCTTGTTCGTGCACGTAAACAGTGACGCTTCCTCGCCGGCTTCGGTCTTGCCGAACGCGGATTTTTCTATCGACATTTTGGATTGGCTCCGGGATTGCTGCGAAGGTTTATCATCGGCGTAAACGGAGGAGGCCGCCACAGCGAATAATGTCGCGATTAGCACAGGTACGCGGTGCTTCATAAGACCATCTCCAAGGTGCGCAGGGTCACGTAATCGGTTGGTGGCTATTATGAGCGTCTCCACGTGCCATTGTCCAGCAGCGAACCTTCGAAGACTCCAAGGCGATGATTGCAGCACCAGCTTTTCAAGAAAAATGAGCAAAGTTTCGGCGTCTGCGGCAACTATCTCATAAATCTGACATCCATTCAGCCGAATGAACCCGCCCATGGATTGGCGCCAGACGCTTGCCGAACACGATCGATGGTTGCGAGCCATTGTGTTCGCGCGCGTCCGAGACACGGAGCTTGTTGACGAAATCATGCAGGAAGTCGCGCTTGCGGCCATTCAAGCGTTGTCCCCGCCGTGCGACACACACAAAGTAGCGCCTTGGCTTTACCGCGTCGCCGTTCGACAGGTCCTACTCTACCGGCGAAAATGCGGACGGAGAAAAAACATCGAGACAAGATTCGTAGTGAGGCGGCAAACCTTGCGCGATGATGAAGATTCGCGTGATCCGCTGGCTTGGCTCTTAGCGTCGGAACGTCGCACGCTCGTGCGAGACGCCTTAGCTACACTCGGGCCGCATGAAGCCGAGATCCTACTTCTCAAATACACCGAGAATTGGACCTGCCAGCAGCTCGCAAATCATCTAGGGGTTAGTCGCAGCGCTGTTGAAGCCCGATTGTTCCGCGCCCGACGCCATTTACGTGAGGCAATTTCTGCCAAGAGTCCGCCAGTATTCCTGGAGTTTCGTGATGCAGGAGTTTGAATTGAACCGAGATGCGTTACGCATAACGCCAGAGGAATGGGATCGGTTTGTCGACGGTGAACTCGACGAATGCGCCTATCGCGATCTTTTGCTGCGGTGCGAAGAAGCTTGGATTCGTGGTGATGGCGGTCTTTGGAGAAGTTGCGCCCTGGCGCTATTGGAGGCACAGGCGCTTCAACGCGACCTAGGCAGTTGGTCCGCTGAACAGCCGTTGACTCGGCCAGTCACCGATTTCCCAAAGTCAACGAGGCGTTCTCACGCTTTCTCCATTGAACGGTTGCTCTTGGCTTGCGCTGTAGTTTTACTATTGGCCTTTACAATCGCGGCAGTCTTTCGCCCCTCTGGGCCATTTCCGATCGCGCAATTTTTCTCGCCAAAGTCTGATCAAACAACAGAGCCAGATTTACCGCCGCAAACCTTAACGACGCAAGGTCCGTCAGTGTCCGCTCCCTTGAGTTCGAACGACGCAGCCCGCCAGCCGAACGACCTTTCACACAGTTCACCTTACGCTGAATTTGACACATCCGCACCTTCGCGCCTTACAGGACGAATTGTCTTGACCGTCGAAACAACGGGAGGAGCATCCCCACACTGGATCGAAGTGCCCATTTACGAAGTTACGACGCAAGAAGCCGCATTTCAGATGCTGCGTCCTTCGTCCGAACCGTTCGCGCTGATCGAAGCGCTTGAGGCCAGCGGACACCACGTGACGATGCGGCCGCAACTTTGGCCGTTGAAACTGGATGACGGACGCAGGGTCATTGTGCCCATCGAGCAGCTCATTGTCGCGCCAGCGCAGTTTCAGTAGTTCTGCAGATTCAACTCTTGGGTCAATTCGCCGCACGACGCGACGTATCTCGATTCTTTCCTATTTCAGGAGTTCCGCCATGAAAAGATCCTTTATCGGCCTGTCGTGCATCGCGGTTATCGTCAGTTGCGTAGCGATGGAGCCGCGCGTATATGCTCAATCAAGTGACAGCACTTTGGGAGTTCTCGTTGTTCAACCGGGTCAAGATGACGCCGAAGAAGCGAACGAGCGCGCGGAGCCTTCCGACCCAAAATCTGGACAAACTAGCTCCCCGGCGTACTGGCTTGGCGTCGAATGCCACGTGGCGGATGCAACACTTCGTACGCAATTGGGATTCAAAGACGATCAAGGCTTGATCGTGCAACGCGTACTTCCAGATTCCCCTGCGGCAAAATGCGGTTTGCAGGAACATGACGTACTTCTGGAATTCAATGATATCGAATTGCGAGAAGTTGGCGATCTGCAAAATGAGGTCGCTAAAGTCAAGGAGAACGAGGCGATGTTGCTCATCATCCGCCAAGGACAGCGACAGGAGCTCAAGATTACGCCAGTAATCCGGCCGCAAGTGACAGAATTAGAAATATTCGAGCGAGGTCCCTTCCTCAATCACCTACATCAGTTCGCGCCGTACACAATGCGTTTTCCGATGGTTCCTGGTCAAGAGCCGTATCAAATGCTCTTAGTGCGTCCCGGCGTAGCGGGTCCCTTTAACATGACCGAGTTACCCAAGGAAAGTTGCCTTACCATCATGCGCACTAAAGACGGACCAGCAAAAATCACCTTTACCCATAAGGGCCAAACGATAGAAACGACGTCGGATCAATTGGAAGGTCTACCCGAAGCGGTTCGCACATGGGTATGGCAATCGGTCGGTGGCGAAGAGCCGTTGGAAAACCGAGACACGGCCGAACGTTCGCCAGGTCGGATACGAAACTTGCGCTACGGCAACCTCAACCTTCGTCTTCAGGTCGTCCCCAATTCATCAGGCGTGGTCGTCGAGCCGTTAGACACATATCGTGCTCAGCCACAGGCCAGAGAAAAGGAGCCTCGCGCGGAGGAGCCGCACAATGTCGATGTGAATCGAGACGCCGCTCTTGACCATTTGCGCCAAGCTGTCGAGCAATTGCGAATCGAAGTCGAAAAGCTACGGACGAATGGCAAGCGAAACAATGAAGATGCGAAGTAGGAAAATGGCCCCTCAAGGGCAACTCCGACAAGACTGGATCAGCTTCGCAACATTATGAAGAAAAGCGCTGCCCATGGCGTAAATCCCAGGAGTACCGCGGTCCAAAGTACGGTCTGCGGAGGCGGTTCGCGGCGAACGCGAAAAACGATGGGAATGAGAATCAGGCACAAGGTTCCCGTCACCAATGCCGTAAAGAGCAAAACACCCGGCAGCATCGTTAGTGAAAACGGCCCTTGTTCTCCGTTCATCCAAAAACGCCGCAGCAGCGCTGCGAGGGCCGACGCCGCGACGCCAACCAACGTCGCCATCGCCGTAATCATCCAAAACACGGTTAATGCTTCGCCACCGCGCGACTCCGCATGTTGTCTTTGCGCCTTGGTATCCGATGCGTGACGCGGACGGCGCTTCTTCTTTGATCGCTTTCCGGGCAAAGGCTTATTCCTCTACGAATGGGCGCATTGGCAAGTGATCGCCAGACTACCCTTGGAACGCCAACGCGACAACAAGTCGTCGCCAATTCAGGGGGTCGCGGGACAGAGCGACGATTCCTAAAATCATTCCATGAAGGTGCGAATCGCACGATCGTATTCAGTGCTTTACCGGGCTAGCTTCGGCGAGATTGACGCCAATGCAATTGTTTCGTGAATTACCCCCATTTCGTCCGATCCGGTTCTTTCGAAACGGCCATATGCAGACGATTCTGGGCGCCTACTGTCCAGCGAGGACACCCCGCTACACCGCCGTGCGGCACGAGACGAAGCTGAACGATGGAGATCGGGTTCTATTGCATGATGACCTGCCGGCATCATGGAATCCAGGCGATCCCGTTGTGCTTTTGGTTCACGGACTTAGCGGCTCCCACGCATCGCCGTACGTAGGAAGGACGGCCGCCAAACTAAATGCACGAGGTATCCGCACGTTCCGGATGGATTTGCGCGGCTGCGGCGCTGGACGCAACCTGGCGGTGCGCCCGCTCCATGCAGGACGAAGCGAAGACGCGGCGGCCGCACTCGCAACGATCGCGTCGTTATGTCCGGGGTCTCCAATCGATGCAGTCGCTTTTTCGATGGGCGCGAACATCTTACTAAAAATGGCTGGCGAGATGGACGCTAATGCTCCTGAATATGTACGGACGATTATCGCCGTAGCGCCGCCCGTCGATTTGGCGATCACCTGCCAAAACCTATCGATAGGTTGGAACGCCATGTACGACCGCTCGTTTGTACGCGCGCTCTTGCGACACATCGAAAACCGACACGACGAACTACCAAACGCCGAACCGATTCGCCTGTCGCGACGACCACGCCGTGTTTATGAGTTCGACGATTGGGTCACAGCGCCGCTTTCCGGGTTTGCCGGCGCGGACGACTATTACACCCAGGCCAGTTCCGCGCCTTACTTGCCGAATATACACGTGCCAACGTTAATCCTTGCGGCCGCCGACGATCCGCTTGTGCCTGTGCGAATGTTCGAGCAATGTTCCCTCTCACCTTCGGTTGAACTCCATGTCACGGAATACGGCGGCCATGTAGGATACGTAGGCATTGCGGGGTGTGACCCGGACCGGCGCTGGCTGGAATGGCGCATTGTTGAACAGGTCACTGGCTTGGGCTCGTATCAGCGAACGCCTTTGCGGAGACGCCCATGGTCCGTTACGGATGATACTTCACTGCCACTGCGTAATAATCCCTGATGAATTCCCAAGGCGAATGATTACCTTTGCACGACATCTGGAGTCAATCACGGGTCGTCTCCACTTGTGAAATGTTTAATGACTGCATGCGATTGTTATGTACGCAACGCTAGCGTCGGGCTTGGCGGTCGGTTATTCTCTTTCGTGTCGCATAGGCGATGCGCTGTGTTCAGTGTTGTTTAACGGTTGACTTAGGGACGTACTCGATGAAGACCTTTGCCAGCTTGGGTTTAGGGTTTTGCATTGTCCTTGCCGGTTCACTGTTGGGAGCCGACGATTGGACCCGCTTTCGTGGCCCAAATGGATCTGGCGAAAGCGAAGCAACCACAATTCCCGTCGAGTTCTCGGAAAAAGACTTTAATTGGAAGACCGCATTGCCCGGAATCGGCCATTCCTCGCCTGTGGTCTGGAAAAATCGCGTATTCCTTTTGAGCGCGAAGCCCGATGACGCAACCCGTTACGTGTTGTGTATCGACGCAGACTCGGGAGAAATCATTTGGCGCCGCGACTTTCCATCGAAGCCCCATCACCTCCATGCTCGCAGCAGTTACGCGTCAAGCACACCGGCTGTGGACGCCGAGCGAGTTTATGTGGCCTGGTCGACCCCTGATGAAACGACGTTCAAGGCGTTTGACCATGACGGCAAAGAGTTGTGGAGCCAAAACCTAGGACGTTGGGTCAGCCAGCATGGATTTGGCACATCGCCAATCGTTTATGAAGATCTTGTGATCCTCAACAACGCACAAGACGATGGCAAGGTCGATCCCGGCCAATCGCCCGGCGAAAGCAGCATGATGGCCTTTGACCGGCGGACGGGCGAGTTGCGTTGGAAAACTCCGCGCAAAAGCGGTTCCGTTTCCTATTCGGTTCCGTGCATTTATCGTGGTTCAGATGGAAAAGACCAACTGATTTGCACAAATACGACGGACGGTTTCTATAGCTTGGACCCACACACCGGTAAAGAGAATTGGAAAATTGGCGACGCTTTCAGCATGCGAACGGTAAGTTCGCCCGTCTTTGTGGATGGCGTCATATTCGGATCAACGGGCCAAGGTGGATTCGCCACGAATTATGTGGTGGCTGTACGCGCTGAGCCGAAACCGGAGGTCGTCTACGAAGTGCGCCGGTCGGCGCCGTATGTACCTTGTATCGTGGGGCGCGGCAACCTGGCGTTTTTATGGTTCGATGCGGGAATCGTGTCGTGTATTGAGGCGGCGACTGGCGAAGTTCATTGGCAGCAACGCTTGGGAGGGACATTCTCCGGTTCGCCAGTACGGGTGGGAGACAAAATCTACGGCGTAAATGACGATGGCGAAGTGATTGTTCTCGCGGCGGACAAGAACTTTAAGGTGCTGGCGAGAAACTCGCTGGGCGAACTGAGCCGTGCTACACCGGCAGTGTCAGGTGGTCGTATGTATTTTCGCACGGCATCGCATCTCATTTCCATTGGCGGCAAACAACAAGCGGAATAAGGATGTTCGACAAACACCGCTGATATGCTACTGCGGCAGCCCACGCACCAATACGCTCG
The DNA here is from genome assembly GCA_963204915.1 of Planctomycetota bacterium. GTDB lineage: Bacteria > Planctomycetota > Planctomycetia > Pirellulales > Pirellulaceae > JAHWKS01. The sequence goes on from CAUJHS010000090.1 coordinate 238,688, forward strand.
CATGACGGTAAGTTTTCCTGCGCAGCCGGCGCTTTGTGTGTTAGAATGGCGTCGTCGGACACGTCCACAACCCAGTCGGGTTTAACGCTGTGTTTGATCGCGTACGTACAGGCTGGTTTCAGCCGAGTCGCCTGCGATACCAGCGCCGGCTTTCACGCGCAGCGATTTATGGAATCCTTTCCTGATCCTGGCGAAGTAACGCCCGATGCTGAAACCATGTATTCCCCTGACACTCGGGGTTGGGTTCAGGATTTGAAAGACTCGTGCTTGTTGTTCGCTTCATTGCCAGAGCGGGTCGGTGACATTCTCGAACAACATATGCATGAGCAGCACTTTGGAATCGACGAGTATCTCATCCGTCAAGGCCAAACGGGCGATTCCCTCATGGTCATCCGCAGCGGCATTGTGCAAATTGGATCTACCGACGAACGCGGCAATCGTCACTGGATTGCTCGTTCTGGGCGCGGACAGGTCCTAGGAGAAATGTCCCTATTGACGGGTGAGCCGCGCACTGCGGACGTCATCGCGACCCGGCCGGTGCGCGCCATGGTGCTGCCTGTTGTCGAGTTTCATCGCCTCGCGAAGCAGCATCCTGAAATCACACTAGTCTTAAGCAACATCGTTGCGCGCCGTTTGGGCGCGGCTGATCAAGATGTTTTGGCCGGTAAGACGCTCGGTGGTTGGTTGTTTCATGGACGTCTAGGCAAAGGCGGCATGTCGGTCGTGTACCATGCGGAGGATCGTCAAGGCCGCCAGGCGGCGCTGAAGATGATGAGCCATCGACTTGTGTACGACGAGACAGCCTGTCGGCAGTTTCAGCGTGAGGCCGACATCGTTCAATCGTTCGACCATCCGAACATTGTCCGTATGTATGACCGGTTTGCCGCGTTTCACACCTTTTTTCTGGCAATGGAGTATTGTGAAGGACGCACATTGGATGTATTTCTGAAAAATATCGGTCGCCTGCCAGAAGTGGAAGTGCGAAAAGTCGTCGGACAGCTTGCCGCGGGCCTCCACTATGCGCATGCGGCCGGAGTGATTCATCGTGACATTAAGCCCTCGAATGTTATGGTGATGAAGGACGGAACGATCAAACTAATGGACTTTGGATTGGCGCGGCCCGTCGATGAGATTCCATCCCCCTATGACGCAGCCGTTGTCGGTACGCCGGCTTATATGGCCCCTGAACAACTCGCTGGTGAACCATTGACGGTGGCGGCTGATTTTTTTGGCCTCGGGGCGGTCATCTGGGAACTGTTGACGGGCCGACGCCTATTCGGAAACCTTACCTTAGGCGAGTTATTAAGCCAGCACTCCAATTGGACGCCTCCAAGCGTGCGAGAGCGAGTCCCGCGCGTTTCGGACGAACTGACTTCGGTGGTGGAATGTTGCTTGGCGCGTTCACCAAGAGACCGACGACTTGACTTACAGACGCTGTCTCCATGGGCGGCGCCACTTGCCTTGGTGGAGACACTTTGAGGCTTCTACACCGTTGAAAATCTCGCGCTCGCCCATTTCCTCGGTTCGCGACCGACACTAAGCTACATTTGTCGTGACAAATGTCGAAGGTTGGTCTCATCTCAAAGCAAGACCGATGAACAAGCGGTGCCCTTTTTGTCATCAGGATGTGCCCATCGCGGTATTCAATGCTCACGTTGCAGAGCATACCAAACTGCGCGAAGATGGCCAAATGACAGACCATGTCACTGTGGCCCCTGAGGACCAGTTTCAAGGCGACCTTGCTGACGTTCCCCGTTGGTATCGGCATGACAAGTGCGGCGCCGTTACGGGCATGCCCGAGGAGATTATCCGCTCGTACCTTGCGGATCCGTTCCTATACAGTGATTACACGTTTTGCACAGGCTGTGGTAATTACCCTCATCAGTCCGAGTTCCATTGGGTAGAATCGGGCGAAAACCTGCAGTCGTATAATCGACGACTGCGAATCGAGTTTATCCAACGCAATAACCTCAACCCGCGCGACTTCGTTTGGGAAAACGGCGCGCCGGTGCGCCGCAAACGTAAGTTCGGCGCCTTGATGTGGCTCGCTGGTTGTCTTGTGACGGCGGTCGTCCTTGTAGGATGCGTGAGCGTGGCGGCCGTGACCGCCGTTGCGCTGTTTCGCAACTCGGCCCCCTCGCAGCCAAGATTCACCCCCTTGGATTCTCCTACCCTTGGATCATCGCCACTGATTCCGTCTCCATCGTTCGAACCCATTCCCGACACTTCGTTTGTTCCACCACAGCCAATCGAAGACTTTCGACAACAGATTGAGCGACAACAGGAAGACATTCGCCGTCGCCACGAGGAAATGCGCCGGCAACACGAAGAAATCATGGAACGCATGCACCGACGACCGTAGGAATAACACCTTCGCTCCACTTCCGCCATAATTTGGTTTGGTTGCTCGTGCACTTCGCCCTAAACCTTTTGTTGACTCATGAATGGCCAACTTCTGCGCACGGACGCTCTCGCAATATGGCAGGCCGGCGTCGACGCCGTGCGTAGTGATCGCCTCGTCAAAGAAAACGTGCAGATCGAGCAGGGCCTGTTGTGTATCGCCGAAGAACGTGTCCCCCTTGATGCGATTGAGCGGATCGTCGTCGTGGGCGCCGGCAAAGCGGGCGCCGGGATGGCCGCTGGTCTGGAAGAGGCGCTCGGGGACGACGTTCTTCGAAGCAAGAAGGTCCAAGGTTGGATCAACGTCCCAGAAGATTGCGTCCGTCCCCTTCGTTCGATCCATTTACATGGCGCAAGGCCCGCAGGACTTAACGAACCAACGCAAGCCGGAGTCGCTGGCGCAAACGAAATTCTACGACTGGCGGCCTCACTCGGTGAACGCGATCTTTGCATATGCCTCATCTCGGGTGGAGGTTCGGCGCTGTTGCCGGCTCCTGTGAACGGCGTCACCCTGGAAGATAAACTTGCCGTCACCAAGCACCTCAGCGCTGCAGGAGCAAATATTCAAGAACTGAACACCGTGCGAAAACAACTAAGCCGCATCAAAGGCGGTGGACTGGCGAGAACCTGTCGTGCGGGCCGTTTAATCACGCTCTTGATTTCCGATGTATTGGGAGACCCTTTGGATGTGATCGCGAGTGGACCGACCGTTGAGGATTCATCGACTCCTCACGCCGCGCTTGAAGTTCTCGAGAAATTTCAAGCCCACAAGGCGGGCGTCTCCAAACGCGTATTTGACGTACTCTACAGCTCCGCCGATATCGCCCAAAGCACGGTCGCCTGCGGACCTCGGCAGGTAAGTCACTATGTAATTGGCAATCTTGCACGGGCCGTTGATGCCGCTGGGATCGAAGCGGAACGTCGCGGTTATTCACACGCGATGACCTGCGCAATAAAGCCTGAAGGCGACGCCGAACTGATCGGTCAACATCTCGCGGCGGTGGCGCTTCGCATGCGAGAGGAACACGGTCCTGATTGTTTAATCACCGGCGGAGAGCCTACGGTTCGCCTTGCACCCCAGGGTGAACGTGGAAAAGGCGGACGCAATCAGCAGTTAGTCTTGTCGGCCCTCCAGGAAATTCTCAGGCAAACATCTCAACAAGATCGGTACTCTCGGAATCCGTTAGACGGACTGGCTCTACTGTCTGGTGGAACCGACGGCGAGGACGGACCGACCGATGCGGCGGGAGCTTTGATCGACGCAGATGTATGGCAGGCGGCGGAGTCTCGAAATCTTAACCCCGAAGCGTTTCTTCGCCGGAATGACGCATATCATTTTTTCGAGCCGACTGGGGGTTTGATGAAGACCGGTCCTACCCACACGAATGTGTGCGACATTCGCATTGTTGTCGTCGGGAAACGCCCAGAAATCGCCTGAAGACGCCGCGGTCTTTAGATCTGTGGACCGCCCAAATATTGGATATTGACATCCAATTTTAATTGCATTATCTTCAATTGATGAAAGGCTCGGCAAGAACGCCGCTCGCCTTACAACGCACTTTCCCGCCCTTTGTCGGTGGTTCGTGGAAACGCCCTCTCCAGTCGAATCACGACGTCGCATTCCCAGCCTGGAATTGCATTCATGACACTCGCCCGCTTACTTTCGGTCGCCGTCATAACGTTGGTGGCGTGGTTGTACGGATCCCTGCAAGCCGGCGCACAGATCGATTTTGAACGCGCTCCGATCAATTATCACGAACAGTCCTCGAACGACCCCATCGCACAACTTCAAAAGGCGTTGGATACAGGCGAGTCAAAACTTGAGTATGATGCTGAGCGAGGATACTTGCCGTCGCTCCTCAAACTGCTCGACATCCCGCAGGCATCGCAGATGCTGGTCTTCTCCAAGACGAGCTTTCAACTTCGCAAAATATCTCCGTTACGGCCGCGTGCGATTTATTTTAACGATGATAGCTACATTGGTTGGGTGCAACGCGGCGATGTAATTGAAATCTCCACGGTGGATCCGCAGCTCGGCGCGGTTTTCTATACGCTTTCGCAAGAAGAGTCATCGGCGCCCCGTTTTGTTCGAGATCGCGGGCAGTGCATCGCCTGCCATGCTTCGTCGCGAACGCAAGGAGTTCCCGGCCATCTCGTGCGCTCGGTGTTTTCAGATCGCAGTGGTCAACCACAACTTGGATCCGGCACGTTCACCACAGATCATCAGAGTCCGTTTGAGGAGCGCTGGGGCGGCTGGTATGTTTCCGGCGAGCATGGCGCTATGCGTCACATGGGAAACGTGGTGTCAGAAGAACGCGATCGCCCGGAGGCCATCGATCGAGAGAAGGGCGCCAACGTGTTGGATCTCGCGCCTTTTGTGGATGTTGCGCCATACCTACAACCGACAAGCGATATCGTGGCCTTGATGGTATTGGAACACCAGACCCAAATGCATAATTATTTCACATTGGCCAACTATGAGGCGCGTAGCGCCGCACATTACGACGCGGTCATGAACGAAGCATTCCAGCGCCCATCGGACCAAATCAGTGAGACGACGGAGCGACGAATCGCATCGGCGGGCGAAAAACTGCTGGAGTACCTTCTCTTTAGTGGCGAGTTCGCCCTCACATCGCCTGTGCATGGGACATCGAAGTTTGCCGAGGAGTTCGTCACGGAGGGGCCACGCGATTCTCAAGGACGATCGCTGCGCGACCTCGACCTGCAAACTCGTTTGTTCAAGCACCCATGCAGTTACTTGGTTTACTCGCCGGCATTCGACGGGCTTCCACAACCTGTTAAGGACTACGTGGCGAAACGGTTAAACCAAGTCTTGTCTGGCGAAGACCAAACACCCGCTTTTTCGCACTTGAGTCCCGATGATCGACGAAACATCCGGCAAATCTTGCAGGAAACCAAGCCAGGCTTCTTGCCGCAAAGTGCAGACTCTTCACCAACTCCCCAACCGGAAATCAGCGGCTAAACACGAATCTCTTCGAATCGCCTGCCAGAAACTTTGCGGCCAGGTATCGCCACATACAATTGTTTTGACAATCGCAATCCCTGACGTATCTTGCCGCCCAATTGGCCGTTGGCGCACGTTCTAACGTCTGCGCCGCTCGTCGTGGTTTTGCGGCCCGTGGTTGTAGTCGATCGCATGACGACGACATGGCGTGCTATATGCGAAATGCCTTTGGCGCCTTCTTTGACGACGCCGTTCGAGAAAAATTTCGTCGCCAGTGGATAATGCGGCGATGACGCGTCGGCCCTTGTGTCGATGATGGTTGCACAACGGGACGGATTCCCCTTGTGGAACGGACTCCATCATTGAGGCTTTCGGGCCTCCTCCACGTAGCACCTGTCCAGCGGCGATGCGCGTATAGGATTCGCGCACCTGCGGGCTGGAAGCATCTATCTAAGGAGTTTGATGATGCGTTCGTTCTTTAAGAAGTGTGGCGCCTACGCGCTCGGAGTCGCTTGCGTCGCCGGGTCTGCGTACGCACAGGAATTCCGCTCGCCTTCTTACCTGCCCCATTATGGACAGGGTCATTCCGCTTCGCGTTACGTTGCGGCGAATTCTCGGTCGGCGATTCTGCAGGAAGGCACCGAGGGGCCGAGCATCGCACCGGCTCAATCTCCCCTTCCTAATCCTTCGGCCGCAGCGACACCGTTAGCCCCTCAAGGGATTCATGGGGGTTATGGGTATTACGGCGAACACGCCCCTGGCATGACGAATGGCGCTTCACTCGGGCTGACCCACGACGCGCCGCCGCTTCCGGAGGCTGAGAGCTTTGGAACATGCGGGGATGGTACCTGCAGCGACGTGGTGAGCAGCTACGGTACCGGGTGCCACCACCATTGCTGCTGGTTCGGTAGCGTTCGCGGTTTGATCATGACCCTCGATGATGAAAACGAAACTTGGTACAACTACGACGACGTCAATCTCGAGAATCAGATTATCAGCTCACACGATGCGGACATGGACTGGGCCGGCGGCGTTGAAGCTCGCATTGGTCGTTGGTTCAACTGCGGTCAAAATGGTATTGAACTCATCTACTGGGGCATCTATAGCGGCCCAAGTGAAGCCAACGTCACCTTTGACGATGTGGTTGGAACACTAAACCATGTCTTCACTTTTAATTCGCTAAGCTACGACGACGGGCTCGGCGGCGGCGTGCAAGCAGTGGACTCTTGGTTCAACAATGCTCAACGTCAACGCTTGGTGCGCGACTGGGAATTTCACAACGTCGAGCTGAACTTGATAACGGGCCGCAACACATTCATGGGCGGCTGCGGCGCCAATGGCGCCGGTTGTGGCCCTTCGATGGGATCGAGCTACCTCGGCGACTGCGGTTGCGCCAGTCCACGATTAAATGTGGGTTGGTTGGCGGGCTTCCGCTACTTCCGCTTTGATGAAAGCTTGCTGTTTTCGTCCGACCCGACGGACATGGTGTTCGACGGCGCCCCCGACGAACTTCACTATGCTTCCGATGTTGAAAACAACCTTTATGGTTTCCAACTTGGTGGCGACGCTGAATTCTTTATTACGCCGCGATTCAGCCTGTCAGGCGCTACGAAGATGGGCGTCTTCGAAAACTATATGCGTTTGCGTCAATTCGTCGGTGGCGCCAATGGCGCCGCTTGGGTGAACGACCCGGCCAGCCCGAACTTTGGCTTGCCGTACGACATCAACTCAAGTGATGATGAAATCGCATTCCTCGGAGAACTGGACGCATCGGCGAACATCTATTTGACCAATAATCTTCGTCTGACCGGCGGTTACCGAGTAGTCGCCGCCAACGGCGTGGCTCGTGCAAACGGCCAACAACCGTACAATTTCGACGACCTCGTTGGCGCTCGGGACATCAACGATCGTGATACCATGGTCCTCCATGGCGCCTTCGGCGGCATCGAGTTCAATTATTAATCAACGGAAATCGAAAAATCTTCCCCCTAGCTAAAACGCCTCCGGCGCCTGACAACGGCGTCGGAGGCGTTTACTTTTTCCCAGCAAAAGCTCAATCCTTTTGCGTTACCATCGCAACCAACCGATCCATGTCACGGCCTAAGCTCGAGGCTGTTTCCCTTGCATGTTCAAGGCGGTCGCTGCGCGTCGACTGCAAATGGTCTTCCAATGTTTTCCAATGCTGTTGCGTCAAACGAGCGGCGTTTACCTCGTCATCTTCAGGACTGGCGACCGCGCGTTGTAGGCTACGAGCCACAGCGGCGAAATCATCTGCCATGCGCGCAACGTCTCGGTTTCGATCACCCACATCGCGATGAACGTCTTCAGCCAGGTGATCCGCCTGACGTGCGATGCTTTCCGCGAGACTTCGCAATTGCTCCCGAGTGGCAACGACCGGAGGATTGATCTTCAATTCGCGGTGCAATTCCGTATCGATAGCTCGGATACGTCGACTAAGCCGCTCTAGGTGACGACTGGTTTCAGGCAATTGTTGCGCCGTCGCCAAAAGTCGATGCCAAGACTGGTCAAATTCGCTATATTCTTCCACCACCGTCGAATAGGCCGCGCCTCGTGTAACGGCCTCCTCGAGATCCGATGCTAACCGACGGACGCGGTCTGCTCTTCGACGAACAACCTCAAACTGCGGGGTGTCCTTTGATTCAAGTTCGGTATCTTCGAGCAAATGCCCTGTCGCGTCCGCCAACTGACGCGCAAGTGCGGCTACACGCATACGGTCGTAGATCGGCCGATCGCCCACTCGTAGTAGTTGGTGCAAGGTATTGTCGAATTGAGTGATGTTTGACACTTCCTGACGAAGCCACGGAGCGTTCAAGTAATTGTGCTGCGCCAGTTCGTGGACGAGTTGGTGCCAAGAATCGTCAAATGTGGAAAACTGATCGTGCAACTGGGCGTTCCCTGACCGCTCGTGGGTGCGTTGATGAAATTGCTCTGCCGCCGCAATGGTCTCATCAACGTGTTGACGCAAGTGTTCATGTTTCGACTGATAGACGCCGTACCGAATGTCTCGCAAGTCGCTTGTTATGTTTCGCGTCAAACTGTCTAGCTGCGCGTGGAAGGCGCCGCCCAACGGCGTTGGCGGTGGAGGGTTCTGCGTTGGCGTTGCTCCGCCTTGCACTTTCACGCGCGCCTGAATTCCAAAGGGAAGTTGGACCTGGTAGTCGCCGGGCGGGATCGAGGAATCTTCCAGGTTTAGTTGAAAACCTGGACCTCCGCCCTGATTGATCGAACCTCGTCGCTTTTCGTAGGTCGTTTCCTGTTGACCGCGCCAATCCTCATACCGCTGTTGTTGGCGCGAACGCATTTGTTCCAGTTGCTGGCGGTATTGTTCCCACGCTGTTTGGGCAGGCGCGGGGTTTGCAAGCAGACACACTCCCAAAATTCCAAGGGATAATTGCACCGGCCATCGGCGAACCATGATCCTTCCTCCTCGTTAGGCGCCAAGTGACATTCGCCCTAAAGGCCATGCAGCACATTTTGCGCCGTCAAAGGAATGCGAAAGTGCAATCTCGCCAATAGAAAAGCCGGCGGTCGGAGACCTCCGGCTAAGAAGGATAGAACGAAGAGTTCGCCGGTAGCCCTAAATAGTGGGCTCCCAACCGGGCGCATATTCGCGCTGCCAGAGTTTCATCGCGTCATCGTCGTCCTGAATATGGCCGGTCTGTGGATCACATTTGAGTGAGCGCCCCGTGCGATAGGCAATATTGCCCAAATGGCAAAGAAGCGTGCTCTTATGGCCTTCCGCGATTTCGGCGTTAAGTTCTAATGGTTTGTCATTGCGGATGGCGGCTACAAAATTCGCAAAATGCTCCGCCTCTCCGACTCCGCCGCCTTTGACTTCCTTGATCAATTTATTGCGTTCATCGTAAATGGCATGATCGCCATCGCCTCCCAACTCCAGCGAGCCTTTCTCGCCATAGAAACTCACAAAACCGCGGTCGGTTTCATGTCGATTGCAACTCAAGCCCTGCCACGAAATCTGCTTCTCATCGGGAAACTCAAACACCGCTAAGTGCGTATCCGGCGTTTCTTGCTCATCGTCAAAGCGATAGCGCCCGCCGCTCGAGGTAACGCGAATCGGATAATCCGCCTGAAGCCCCCAACGGCAGATGTCCAGGGCATGAACGCCGTTATTCCCTAGCTCGCCATTTCCCCAATGCCAAAACCAATGCCAATTATAGTGCAAGATATTGTCGACAAACGGCTTGCGAGGCGCGGGCCCCTGCCAGAGTTCGTAATCAAGGTAAGCGGGGACCGGCGCCGATTTGCCCTTCGGAATGGGCCCTCGCGCGTTGTTGTAATAACTTCGCGAACAATAAACACGGCCGATCACGCCTTCATGTAGCGCCTGAATAGCCTGTTGAGTTTGCTCGGCGCTGCGGCGTTGGTTGCCCATTTGCACGGCGCGTTTGTACTTGCGGGCCGCCTCGATCATCAATTCGCCCTCGCGCGGATTGTGACTGCATGGCTTCTCGACATATACGTGTTTTCCGGCTTTACACGCAAGAATAGTGGCCGGGGCGTGCCAATGATTCGGCGCTGCACAAGTCAATGCATCAACGTCTTTATCGTCGAGAATCCGGCGAAAGTCCGTGATCGCTTCCGGCGCCTTCCCCGAAATATTGGACACGCTTTGCGCTACCGAGCCCGCACGGTTCTTGTCCACATCGCAAACATACTTCACCTCAACGCCTGGCAATTTGGCGAACCCAAGCGCGTGCGCCTGCCCACGGCTTAAACCCATAACGCCGACCACAACACGCTCGTTAGGCGAATCAGCAGCGCGCGACACTTGCGACGCTAAGGCGAGCATCGCCGCACTACCCGCTGCGGAGGTTTCGAGAAAACGACGTCGATTCATATTCGCAGGCATCAACACAACTCCCAAAAATGACTGAATCGGAAACGAGGCGCCAAGCACGTCGTATTCCGGAAACACAATTCCATCCTGTGATGCCAAGATTACCAGAGCCGTGGGCCGATTTCAAACGCCGGCGCTTCAACGCTTCAACCGTCGCAAGAGTTCGGACATTGCGGCCCGCGAGGTGCATACCGATAATGGAAATGAGGCGATGTGGTGTTTGAGATGACCGCCTCGTGATTTCCTTTGGTCGAGAGTACGCTTGGTATGTCGATCTTGTGCCGTTGCCTGTCGTGCGACGCAACATTCAAAGTCGATGAGAAGTATGCAGGCCGCAAAGCCAAGTGCCCAGGATGCGCCGCTGTAATCAACATTCCAACCGCCGAACCGGCTACCAAAGAGGGCGGCGATCAGCGCGACGAGTCGCGCGTCCCGCCAAGGGCGAAGCCGGCGCCAAAACGTAAACCGCCGATTGTCGCCATCTCTCAAACAGCACCGCCCGCGGATTTCCCGGTTCCCACAGCTCCGATGGAAGCGCCGTCCCAGCAGGCCTCTTCAGAAAATTCGACGACTCTCCCGGCAGAACCAGAAAAAGATCCTCGAAATGCGCCAGCGGATTCTCTCGCAGCGATTACCGTTGACACCCGCACAGTTCGATCCTCAAAAAAGATAAACCGCAAACAACCGAAGGCCGCAAAGCCATTTCCAATCTGGCTGGTTTGGGGAAGTATCGCCACAGTCGCCTTGCTTGCCTTGGGTGGCGGAATACTCACAGTTCTGCGTCATCCCGGCAATGGCGAACGCCATTCGCTCGATGAACTTTCCATGGCGAGTCTCGTGTTGGATTGGCCGGAAGCGGACCGCCGTGAAGCCCTGATTCGCATTGATGGAAAGAAACGTACTTTGGCTGATAATGGGCAACTTGTATTCCATCTTGCTTCGGGAAAACACCAAGTCTGGTTACAACGTCGAGGATATGAGCCAATCGAAACGTCATTCTCGCTTGCTCCTGGCGAAGTCCATCGTTATGTTCCCGCGTGGAAGAAACTATCGTCGTCAGTAAACGAGCGATTCACTGCGGCGGTGGCCGACCCAACTCCACCCGGGTTCGAGGGTTGGACGCAACGGTTCAATGCTGCGCTGGAGCAGGCGGAAGAAGAGAGAAAGGACGTTCTGATCGCTTTTGTCGGTTCGGATTGGAACGAATCCTCGATGGCTCTGGCTCGGCAGGTTTTTCCCGACGCTGAATTTCATCGTCGGGCAAAAGACGAACTGGTATTGGTCGTTATCGATTCGCCGCAATCTCAACGCGCTTATGAAGCAGTGCTCGACTCGGCTCAAAACGCCATGTTGCGCGAAGAGTATCACGTAACACCCGACGAACTTCCTACGATTGTCATGCTCGATTCACACGGCAAGCCCTACGCGCTGGCCGGCAATTGCGATGCCGACTCCGCCATACAACTGATGGCGAAACTAGACCACTGGCAGGCGCAGCGGGACGAGCGCAACCTGCTGTTTGATCGCGTGAACGTGGCGAAAGACGAGGAAAAGTTGCAAGCTGCAGTTGCCGCGGTCGATTGGCTGCGCGAACGCGGACTCACGCGCTATTATGGGGATCAATTGCGACAATGGGAGCCGATTGCTGCCGAATTTGACCCAAACAACAGCCAGGGCGATTACGAAGTCTTGTACGAAGCGAATTGGATCGTACGCTGGTTCGCGGCCGGCCGAAATGAAGATGCGTTGTTAGTTGAGCGGATCGTTGAAGAATTCGATCAGTGGCGAGAAAAATTTGAATTGCATGATGGAGATCGCGCCGCGCGCATGTACTTAGTTGCGGCGGCGTCAATGTTTCAACTAGGGCGCCGCGAGGATGCCGCCGCTTATGTCGAAGAAGGCCTAAGGAATAAGCCGAAGGACCAGGAGTTGCTTAAACAACTCCAAACGCTCTCTGAGATCTTCGGCGGCGAGGTCGCATCGGGCACTGGATTTGTTATCGCGCCTGGATACTTACTTACCAATAATCACGTCATTGAAGGTCCGGGCCGAGTGATGGTTTTTGGCTCCGGGGAAGAACAAGAAACATCGGCTGAAGTTATCGCCCAAGACGACGAGCACGATATCGCCCTCTTGAAGGTCACGGGCGCTGCGGCCGCCCTTCCGCCGCTCTCGCTCGCTGAGGCACATGTGGGTCGCGGGGCCAAGGTAGCGGCCTTTGGCTTCCCGTTGGGCGACGTACTCGGTCGAGGATTGAAGTTGACAACGGGTGTGGTTAGCGCACTGCCTGATCCGGATGAAGAAAATATGTACCTGCTCGACTGTCGCGTAAATCCAGGCAACAGCGGCGGGCCATTGTGCGATCAGTATGGGCGCGTGGTCGGTATGGTTACCGCCAAGAGCGGCCTAAGCCAAAACGTAGACAGTTACGGTATGGCGTTGCCAGCGAATGTGTTACATGCGTTTCTTGAAAAATCGCTTCCCGGTTGGACGCCCCTCGTCATGGAGAATACCGACCGATTGGAGTGGGATGAAGTTGATCGAGCCGTTAGTTCGTCGGTTCTGATGGTTGTGAAAAAGCCCTAATTCCACGAGTGAATTAACGTCGCAATGTCGCCCACACCTGTTTGAGATGCTCGACGCTACTGGTAGGCAATGGTCCGGGCGCATACGCCAATCGGGTATAAAGTTCCGCAAGCGTCCTGGCGGGTTGCGCTAACGCCGCATTGCGAGCGCTGATGCTTTGAGCAAATTCAAACGGGGTTTGTTCGGGATTGCGTGGACAGCCGTGATCACGTCCCCACGCCTCGAATGCTTCAAAAGTGTAACGCACTAGCTGTTCCGGGGAATAGCGGGACGCGACGCCCTGAGCGAATGGATCGGGGTAGGAAGCAAAAGTTCGCGGCGGCGGTTGCCCCGATTGCGTTGTGGTCGCATCATCATCTGCTTCCGTTTTCTGTTTTCCAAATAATCGTTGCCACAAATTGCGAAAATCTCGAACTAGGTCATGAAAACCGGCAATCAGTTCATCCTTGTACTTGCGGAATAGCCAAACTCCCGCAAGTACAATTGCTAGGTAAAACAATACTTTGAATAGTGTCCCCAGCCAGCCCCAGATTGAGCCAAGCCAATCGCCAGGGTTAAACGGCGGGCGAGACGGCGAACCCTGTGGCGATTCCTGCGACGAACCTTCGTTGACTTCAGACGATGTTTGTGAGGACGATGAAGTTTGATGGTCGCTGTGTCGCGTTGAGCCAGCCTGCGAGTTTTGCGGCGAAGTGTTGGAAGGTTGATCCTTCGCGGTCGAAGGTTGGTCGTGAGAACCGCTTGCAGCATTTGTCTGAGTTGGCTGCGCCTGTTGTTGCCCTCCCGATGACTGCTCGCGTTCACCGGCTGCGTTGCCATCACTCGATGGACTACCCTGCCTGTTCTGAGAGGAATCGCTTTGAGAGCCTTGTGTTCCTTGCTTATCGTCGTTTGATGATGAGCCTTTGTTCGCAGCCGTTTTCTGATTCTGTGAATCTGCCTGCTGCGACGTGGGCGAGCTATTCTGGCTTTTTTGATTGTGCGATGAGTTGTTGTCAGATTGGGACTGCCTATCGGACGATCCCTCGTCCGACTGGCTATCACGCGACGACGATTGGCTATTCGCCTGGCCTGTGCTACCGCTTTGCTTCTCGTTCGACGGTGAGGTTTGCTCAGAATGGGACTGTGATTCGAGCGTCGCATCGCCTGATCGCTCGCTGTCTTCAACGCCTTCATCCCCCCACGACATCCAAGTAGAACGCAGGTCCAAGGGCGAGCCAAAATAAAATGGAGAGGGCGCCCGAGATACAGCGTACTCCGCGCTGGGGCGCGGCAGCAACGTACAAAACGCAAGCAAGATGACGATGAGTGCGCCGCCAGCGGCGACCCATACCACGGCCATTTTGTCGGGCATTTCGACGCGACGTTGACGCAGGTAACGCCGTAATCCCAAAAAGGAAGTAGCTAGCAACAATCCCAGTGCGCTGGCGACGTAAATGAAAAGGTAACGAAACGCCGCGCGACGGGCATCGGTATTCGACTCCGCGATGAATCGTTGCCCCAAACCGAAGATCGGGAGCGCCGCGAGTGAAAAGTAAATGACCCAAACTCCTGGCGCCCGCGTTTTATGGAAATGCTCCCAGGCGCGCCGCCACAAAGTCTTGGGGGTCGCGCCCGTCGTCAAGTCACGCGAAGTCACGCCAAGCGGTTCGACATCGGCTTCGGCACTCGTGTTGGTTGCGGCGTCACGCGGCTGATCGAGCCCCATCGTTTGCAGTAAGCCCTCGCCCGAAGCGTCTTCCTGCTCGTCGACGACCGTGCAATCCCAGGTCAACCGATCGGCGCACCACCAAATGAGCGCCATCAATCCTAGATTTGCAAATAACCCCAAGTCAGAAAAACGGTTCAACACAAGGGCCACAGCAACGGCCAACGCCACGGAAAACAGAGCCGCCCGTTCACGTCCTTCGTCGATCGCAATCCGCGCGATAAGTACGGCGGCGAAGATGAACAAGAAGAAGATGTATTGGAGTCGCCCATGAAACTGTCCGCGATAAAACACCAATAGCAGAAAGAACACCAGGCTGGTGACTAGCGCCATAATTAGCGCCGGCGACAATGCGATCACCAGGTAATCCGCTGTGGTTTTATAGAAGCGACGAGCCATGCCGTTATTCTACTTGCCACGACTCGCGGTCAACAATCAAACCGGCCTTGGAACGCAAAAGAGAAGCGGGTACGCTGCGGCCTTCAATACCCAAGGAGTTACGTTATGCCGTTATTGGGAGCCCACATGTCGATTGCCGGCGGCTATTACCGAGCGGTCGAATCCGCCGCTGAGTTAGGTATGAACGTCGTCCAGTTGTTTACCAAGAGTTGATCAAGTCGGCGGATTGATGAAGGTACACGTCACCCCCGGTAAACGTGTAGCGCCAGCGTTTTCCGTAGGGTCTGCGCGTGACGTGTACGCGAATCTCCTTGATCGTACTCTTGAGAAATTGCCGCAGCGCCAGCGTGTCCGCCGTTTTCGCGGCAAGCTTCAATTCAGCAAGAACCGCTTCGGCTTTCTGTACTCGTTCGTCGAAGTCTTTCAAGATCGCTTCCGGCGCCTTCCTGATCTTGAGCAACGCCTTTTCGTGGCGTTCTACCTCGTCGTGCATTTTGCGGATTTGCTTTTGCACGATGGGGAGCATGTCGGGGTCCAGCAAGAGCAATCGAGCCGCGGCTTTGTCCAAGTCCGCATTGATGCGTGCTATCTCTTTTTCGTGGTGCCTGGCGTCAGTGGGGCCCGGTTTGGCGGCCAGTTCTTTCTTGAGTTGCTTCCTGGCCCGTTCAACCACCTTGCCGGAGAACCTTTCTTCGAAGGCGGCTAACACGGCGGTGATTACCTGATCTTGCGTGACAAAGTGCTTGTGGCAATACGCGTCCCCGCGGGTAACTGCGCCATTGCATTGGTATCGGTAAACCGGCGGCGTACTCGACTTGTCGAGACGTCCGACCATTTGATACCCGCAGTCCGCACAGCGGAGTAAACCCGATAGGACAAAGCCGCCTCCCTTCGGTAAAGGCGTGGTGCCGCGGCGGCGCCCCGCGAACATGCTTTGGACTGCATTGAACAGTTGCCGGTCGACAATTGCCGGGTGGTTGTCCACGATGATGATCCGGTCCTGCTGATCCGTCTCGCCTCGTTCGAACGTGTCGAGGATCTCCCCTTGCCTGGACGTGTAGAACTTCGCCTGGCAGGTCTTGCCCCAATGCCAATCGCCAGCGTACACGGGGTTCTGCAACATGAAGCGAATCCACGATACGCCACGATCAATACCGCGGGTTCGCAACCAGGGGATTAACCCGCGAAACGACTCCCCGGCCGCGTACCGCTTGAACATTTGCTGGACGGTTTCCACGTCGTACGGATCTCCAAGGACTAACCGGTCCTCTTGGTCACGCGCGTAACCGAGCGGAGTCTTGCCGGCCACCCAACGCCCTTGAGCCGCCTTACGCGCCTGACCGCTTAGGGTGTTTCTGGCCAGCTTGCGAACGTAGGCGTTCGATCCTTCCGCCTCGATACTGAACATCAACTGCCCCGCGAAAGTATCCCAGTCGAGCGGTTCACTTCGATCGGTGGTGACAACCCGCACGCCAGCACGACGGAGGGGGCGCAATTCCGCGGCGGTTTCCATGGCGTCGGATCGCGACAACCTCGACAGGTCCCAAACTATCACATAATCGAAGGCGCCTTTTTCGGCGTCGGCAACCAACTGCTGAAACCCCGGCCGGCGGTCGGTTGAATCTACGCCACTAACCCCGGCGTCAACGTACTCGCCAGCAAGGTCGTACTTATGCCGCGTGGCGTATTGAAAAACCTCGTCCCGCTGGCGTTCAATGCTGGCTTCCTGCTGATCGGACGATTTACGGAGATACGCCACGGCGCGGCGTCCTGCCGCCTTGCCTACCTTTAATCGCGGCTTGGGCATGATAGAATCCGTATGTTGGGTTATGAGCCGCGGCGGGCAATTGAGACGGTCCGCCGCGGCTTTTGTTTTACCATAAAAAAACCGGCGTGAGACAATCCCGCGCCGGTCGGTGTCAATTTCGTGCGGACTGGGGTGGATTAGAAGAACAGCTTTGTTCCGGCCTGCTTCGCCGCACGAACCGCGGCAATGCGTTCTTGCAGTTCCGTCTCCGATGGAATCCATTCGCCACGGTCATCCTCACGATCGTCATCTGGCGCCGCGTCGGCAATGTCGAGAAGCTCGGGCGAGGGGCAAACCGCGTCCAGCACGGCGCGCGGCACGGAGCCTTGCAGGTCGCGGGCGCAGCTTTCCCCGTCCTGGCGTTCCACTCCCAGGCGTCGGGCAAAGAGCATGGCGTCGCGGTATTGCTCCCCGCTCATACGGGCCGCAACCTGCGCTGCCGTGAAACCGGAGCCCGGTACGCTGCGGAATGGCTTCACTTCGTGGCGAGCCGCAACCGTACGTTCTACGCCTTCGCGAACCGCCATGGCGAACACGGCCGCGGCCTCGCCCGCGTCAACGCAGTCGCATTCCACGGTGATCATGGAGAGCTTCTCGCGCTCCAGGCGAACGATAGCGCGGTAGATCGTGCCAGCCGATTCAACCAGACCACGCAAGGCAAAGCGTAGATCCTCCAGGCTTACCTTGTCGCCCACTGGCGGCGATGGGTCGGGCGCTTCGATCGCGTCGGCCGCAACGCAACCAAACGCCGCAAGAATGGATTGCTCAAGCTCTGGGGAAACCGGGCGGACGTTCGCGTGAACAGATGCCATTGGTATGGCCTTTCCAAGAACGGACAAAAGCCCGGTGGCGCGTTTAGCAAGGTGGCCACTAGAACCACCCGCACACGTCTTGCTACCGCCTACGCGGGTCAACGCTTGAACGTGCGCACACGCCATCGGGCTTTTGTCCTGAATGTTATGGTACATTCCAAACCCTAGTGTTGTGGAGTGCTGCAACCGTTGCTAAGCGTTTGCAGCGTTCGAGAATCTACCAGATTGGCTTCGCCTGTCAACCAGAATTTAACGTGACACCTCTGGTCAACTTGCTCAACGTCGATTCGTCGAGTAAGGAATTTGCTTGGTTTTCGTCACGGCAACTGGGAGTTCTCCCAGTTGAATTGACCTCGCCAACTGTCGTTTCCGACAGTTGAATCGTCCTGGCAGGTGTCGTTTCCGACACGTGAATCGACGTCCAACTGCGGAAAGTCGCAGTTGAATTGACCTACCTTGGCACGTGCGGAAAGTCGCACCTATCACCAAACCAGAAAGCCGAAGTAGCGAAGACGCAAAAGCGGATTGCCAAGGCGTTGCGGGATAAGGGATGGACGCAGGCCAAGGTGGCGGCGACGTTGGGGGTGGCGAGAGAGACGGTTAGGGACTGGGAACCAAAGATTACAACTAATGGCGGATCCGCCAATAGTTGTATCGCTCCCGCTCCTGCTGTTACCGCACCCAAGGTGGCGGCGACGTTGGGAGTGGCGAGAAGAACGGTAGACGCTTGGGAAGATCAGTGGCGGCCTAAGAGTGAACCTACAACTAATGTCAGGAATGACAATAGTTGTAGCGATCCCGATCCCAAGCCACCTAAACCGAAAATCGACGTGCGAATCAAGATACCGTCGGCTGCCAAGCCTGAAATTATCACTCGCATTCAAGGCGGACAAACTCAGCAGCAAGTAGCAGCAGACCTTGGCGTCACGCCCAACCCAAGAAATAAAAAATGCCCCGTGTCGCGGGGCTGGCTAGGTCACTTAACCCTGACTCCGGGTGCCCGATTCTACTTCGCCGCGGGTCATTGCTAGGTCATTTGACTCTGACTCCGAGTGCCCGGTCTACTTCGCCGCCGAGGTCAGTTGCTAGGTTTTCTTTTTTTTGTGTCGCGAACCGTTCGACACATAGCTAAGCGGGAAAACCCACTACTTGTTACATAGTAGTCAG
>CAUJHS010000091.1 GCA_963204915.1 Planctomycetota bacterium
ATGTTCGACCTCCGGGAAGGGTGTTTCGTGTGACAACCTTCATTCTTTCCGGAGGTCTTTTCGCGCCGCAACCCGACTCACCTGCTAGCATCATGATGCGTCTGGCATGCTTCAACTTACGACTAAGTTCATGCCATTCGCAGCACATGTCATAAAAAACCTTGCTTTCATAGACCTCCCCAAAAACGCAAGAAGGAATCGAAACGGCCCCGCAACAAGCGTTTACTACGAAACGCAACCAAGCATCGCGGGACCCCACCCCTTTGGTGGAGACTAGATCACTATAATTAGCGCCGTGTAAAAGTCAACGCTAGCGTGGTTAAATGGCTCTCTTACGTACGCAATACAACAGGCCAATCGAGGGAGTCAGAGTATCGTGCGATATGCCGATGCCGGCTGAGCCGCATCAGGGTCGTCCTTGATCGTCCAACGAGATTTCTATCTCGCTGACCAGAAGGTAGTGATCAGACCCTTGCGTTTTGATCACGCGGCTCTCGACAGTTCGTAACGATGGCGTGTGGAAGATGTAGTCAATCCGCAGTTGCGCTTCGCCAATGCGGGTTGGCCAATGCCACGTGGGGTGACTATCAGGGTCTTCGTTCACGGCGGCAAAGCTATCGACGAAGCCCTGTTGAGCGAGAAGCGCCGGGGCCTGCGAGGCAGCGATGCTATTGAAATCGCCCACAATCAGACAGGCCCTCTTGCTGGAGGCATGCGTCAGGATGTCCCTGATTTCCGCCGCATGAATTTGCTCCGCCTGATCAAACGCCTGCAACACCGCGACAATTCCGCTCGCGCCTTGTTTCTCGGGGAGAATTACGGGCTGCAAGTGAACGTTGATGATCTGAACCCGTTCTTCTTGGTGCTTGACTTCGAACACGCAGGCGCCGAAGAGGCCATGCTTCGGCGGAACAAACTCTTCGTTAACGATCGGCAGGGATGACAAGACCCCGAACCCTCCGGCCAGGTAAGGGTGGACCGACCCCAGGAATCGCATCTGAGGATAACGTACCCCCAACTCGCGGCGCATAACGGTCTCGGACGTTGAGTTCGTCTCTTGAAGGCAGACCACATCGGCTTGTGATTGCCGCACGGCGTCGATCACCGCGTCAAGCTGCGCATTCGCAAAATGGATGTTATAGGTCGCCACACGAATCGCAGGGGCCGGCGCCACCTGAGGCGGTTTCCTCGCAGCCGCCTCGGAAGCTACTGACGTGGGCGTGGGATGTGACTTCGCTGTCGCCGATTCGCGGGGCGTATCACTTCGCGAACAGCCGAGTATGACGGACGCGACACATGCAATCGAAAGGATTCGAAGGCCCATGCCAACAATTCTACGTGCCTCCGGTGCGGGGTCCAATCCCGTCGCGCAGCATCGCTTGCGGTCAGTTCGCCAACAACAAGCATCGCTTGATTCGACCTTCGACCTTCGAAAACGCCTTGCAATTTACGCCGAAGGCGCGGCCAGATGCTCCAACTCTTCCCAGCGCTGGTAGGCTTGGGTGAGACGGCTTTCCAGATCGGCTAAGCGGGCGTTTTCGGCGGCGATTTGTTCGCCGCTTTGGCGGTAAAAGTCGGGTTGCATCATCAACTGATGCATCGCGGCGATTTCCGTCTCTAGCTCCTCGATCGTCTCCGGCAGAGCCGCCAACTCCTGCTGTTCTTTATAGGTCAGACGGCGTTTTTGACTCTTGCCCGACGTTTCGGCCGGCGCCGTTTTGGCGGGCGGGCTGGCTTTGGAAGCGGGCGGCGCGGCGGCCGTGCGCGGCGGCGTGCGTTGCCGCAGCCAATCGTCGTATCCGCCCACGTACTCTTTGACGCCCCCTTCTTCAAACACAATCGAGCTGCCGACCACGTTGTTCAGAAATTCGCGGTCGTGGCTCACCAACAGCACGGTTCCTTCGAACTGCACGAGACGATCTTCCAACAGTTCCAGCGTTTCCATGTCGAGGTCGTTCGTCGGTTCATCCAGCACGATCACGTTGGCCGGCTTGGCGAACAACTTGGCCAGCAACACGCGGTTGCGTTCGCCGCCGGAAAGGAACCGCACTTCGGTCCGCGCCCGCTCGGGCGGAAAGAGAAAATCTTGGAGATAGCCCACAATATGGCGCGAGCGGCCGCCGACCATCACCGTGTCGTACCCGTCGCCCACGTTCTCTTGTACGGTCTTGCTCTCGTCCAGCGTGTCGCGCAGTTGATCGAAGTAGGCAATTTGTAGATTCGTTCCCATCCGCACCGTGCCGCTTTGCGGCGTGAGTTGCCCCAGCAGAATGCGCAGGAGCGTGGTTTTGCCGGCGCCATTGGGGCCGATGACGCCGACCTTGTCGCCCCGCATGATCGTGGTCGAAAACCCTTTCACAATGGGTCGCGAACCATAGGTGAACGACACGTCGCGCGCGTCGATTACCAGGGCGCCGCTGCGCTGACCTTCCTGAATTTGCATTTGCACGGCGCCCGTCGCAGCGCGGCGCTCTTGCCGTTGGCGGCGCATCGCTTCGAGCGCTCGCACCCGGCCTTCATTGCGCGTGCGGCGGGCCTTGATGCCGGTGCGTATCCACACTTCCTCTTGCGCCAGCTTTTTGTCGAACAGCGCGTTTTGCTTTTCTTCGGCCGCCAGAGCCTCTTCTTTACGGCGCAGGAACGTATCGTAGTCGCACGACCAGTCGAACAATCGTCCGCGGTCGATTTCTAAAATTCGCTGCGCGAGTTTGCGCAGGAACACGCGGTCGTGCGTCACAAAAATCAGCGTGCCCGGCCACCGCAGGAGAAAGTCTTCGAGCCAGGCAATCGACTCGATATCCAAATGGTTCGTCGGTTCGTCGAGCAACAGCAGGTCCGGCTCCGACGCCAGCGCGCGGGCCAGCAGCACGCGGCGCTTCATGCCCGAGGAAAGCGTTTCAAACCGGGCATCCCCGTCCAGGCTCATGCGCGTGAGCGTTTGCTTCACGCGCTGCTCGGCTTGCCAGGCGGTTTCATGCTCGTCGGCCGAGTGGGGCAATCCCGCTGCGACCACTTCCGTCACTCGGCCAGTGATGTCCCGCGGTACATCTTGGGAGAGCAACGCCGCGCGAGCGCCGGGGGCAAGCGCAATTTCGCCATGGTCCGGCTCAACATTGCCCGTGAGCATGCGCAAGAACGTGGTCTTGCCGGCTCCGTTGGGCCCGAGCAAACCAATGCGCTGGCCCGGTTCAATGCGGCACGTGACGCCGTCTAACAGCGGCGGACCGCGAAAACCAATGGTTAAATCCGTAACCGTCACCAGGGGCATAAGCAGCCATCCAATGCTTGTAGCACATCATTCCGAGTCTCACGTCGCTCACTCCTATTATCTACACCGGCGGCGTTGGCGCCACGTGGCCAGGCCCCCTGCGTGAAGTGAAAAACGAGACTCCGAAATCGCGCAACCTCGCGACGCCGCAAAGCACGCGGGCGTCGTCACTTAGGCAGCGGCGGTGCGAACGCAGCAATCACGCTTCCGGCGTGAAGCCCATGACCAGGTCGAACTTGGCGGCCAGTTCGCCAATTTTCGAGTCCGGAATGGGGGTGAAATCGACCGTGATCGACTCGCGGGCCTGCGGGTCGCGCACCGAACGCCAGATGCCGTCGCGCTCGTTGCCCGGGTGCCCCTTGATGTAGCACTGCGTGGTGAACTTGTCGCGCCCTTTCACTTTGACGGCGAAATGGATATGCGGAGTACGGCCGGGGTACGGCACCGGCTTGATCGTGCGGAAGTAATACTCGCCCGTGGAACCCGTCAGAAAGCGGCCGAAGCCTTGGAAGTTCTTGTCACGGTTCTCTCGGTTGGCGGAACCTTCGTGCAGGTAGGCGCCCTGGTGATCACATTGCCAAATTTCCACTACGGCATTGCGAATGGGCTCGCCCCGCGCGTCGAGAATTCTGCCCGTAAGATGCGTTACCTCGCCCACCGCAGGAGTCATGGCGTCGTTCAAAATCAGCAAGTCGTTGTCGGTGTCGAGCGGTAAATGAACGGGGTAAAACGGGCCTTCGGTCTGAGCCGGGGTGCGCGTCAGTTCTTCGGCGAAGGCGCCGGGCGTCCATAACCAGGAAGCGCCGAAAGTCGTCAGCGCGAAACCGGTCATTCCGCGCCGCAGAACGTCACGTCGAGAAATCGGATGCATGTATCGCTTCCTTGGAGTTAATGGACGATTGTCGAGAATATAGGGAAAGCCGAGCGGCGAGACTCGGGAACCTCACTTTGATCTTAGCGTGCGACGAGGCCCGTGTATTGCAGCCAACGTTCAAAGATCATGAATTATGAACTCCGGCGCCCGGCGCGCTCCGTTCGACTTCTTCGGAAAGGCGTCTTTGGGGGGCGTCTTCACGTTGAGCGGTTTCCTGCGTCCCGAGAATTATGACGCGTCCCTCTCGTGGATGAAACCTCCCGCAACCTCGAACGTTTCGCCTGGCCGCTACTTTCCGCGGGGGCGATTCCGATCGGGAGGCTCGACTCCGTGCAAGTGCCGCACAAAAAAGTCGCGCAGGCGACGCTCGCCATACGCACCCCCCATCCCATGGCCCGCGCCTGGAACCACCAGCAGGTCAAAGTCTTTTTCCGCTCGAATCAAGGCGTCGGCAAGCCGTAAGGTCGACTCGGGCGGAACGTTGTTATCCATCTCGCCCACGATCAGGAGCAATTTGCCTTGCAATCGCCCCGCGTTCTCGATGTTCGAACTTTCTGCGTATTGCGGGCCGACGGGATACCCCATCCACTGTTCATTCCACGAAGCTTTGTCCAGACGGTTATCATGGCAACCGCACCCGGAAACCGCCGCCTTGTAAAACTCGGGGTGAAACAGCACGGCGCCGGTTGAGTTCTGCCCACCGGCCGAACCACCGTAAATGCCCACCCGTTCGATGTCGTAAGAAGGATACTTCTGCGCCACCGCCTGGTGCCACAGAATGCGATCGGGCAATCCCGCATCTTTCAGGTTTTTCCAACACACGTCATGAAACGCCTTCGAACGGTTGGCCGTTCCCATGCCGTCGATCTGAACGACAAAGAATCCTAATTCCGTCAGCGAGCGAAACCGAGGCGCCGCGCCAAACGACTTCGGCACATGCGAATCGTGCGGCCCGGCGTAAATGTGCTCCAGCACCGGGTACTTCTTCGCGGGGTCGAAGTTTCGTGGTCGGTAAATCACGCCCCAGATGTCGGTCACGCCGTCTCGCCCCTTGGCCGAAAAAACCTCCGGCGGCGTCCATTCGGTCGCTTCCAGTTCACTCACGTCGGCTTTTTCCAGTTCGCACACGAGCGCGCCGTCGCTCGTGCGACGCAACTCATGCACGGGGGGCAAATCGACGCGCGAATAGGTGTCGATCAAATAGGTCCCGTCGGGTGAAAACTGAATGCGATGATTGCCGTCGCCTTCGGTGAGCGCCGTCAACTCCGAACCGTCAAAGTTCACGCGATAGTAGTGAATCAAATACGGGTCCTGACCCGCGTTCTTACCGCTGGCGCGGAACCACACCTGACGTTGGGTTTCATCGATGCGGTCCACCCCACGCACCACCCATTCGCCTTGCGTGATGGGGTTTTTGATGGCGCCCGACATTGCATCGACGAGGTACAAATGCCGCCAGCCGTCGCGCTCCGACATATAAATGATCTCGTCGCTTTCCTCCAACCACGTAATGCGCCCTACGCCCAAGTTCTGGGTGTGCGCCGACCAGATAAATGTGTCGGTTTGTTCGTCAATCAAGGCTCGCGCCGCTCCGTTGTGCGCGTCGACTTCCATCAAGCGAAAACGCTGATGCCCGCGATCCATCTTCTCATAGGTGAAGGCGTTGCTATCCGGGCGCCAACGCACGCGAGGCGTTCCAAAGTCGAGGCGTTCGACCTCCGGCTTGAGGTGCAACGCATCCTCGAGATGGAAGAGGTTTAATTCATGCGAAGTGAACTTATCGCCGGGCAGGTCGTACGGATGCGAGTGCAGCTTCGCTCGGCCTCCGTCGCGCGGAGACGATTCAATCCGATGCACCTCTTTCCGTTCTCCCGGCTCAATGCGAAACGCGGCCAAACGTTGCGAATCGGGCGACCATTGCCATAGACCATAAGCGAAATCTTCCCGGCCGTCGTCGCTCAGTTGAACTTCTCGCTCATCCTCCATCGAGCGCACCCAAAGGTTGTGGTCTTTCAGGAACACGCGCCAGCGGCCATCCGGCGAAACATCGCGAGTTTCGGGCGGACTGCGTCGACCTTCGCGTCGACGCTCGCGCGGCGGAATCGCGGCGCCGGTGATCTGGACCGTGGTTGGCTCCTCTTGGGCATGGAAAACGGCCAACGCTTGGCCTTGGGCGTTCACCACTTCCCACACGTGCCCTGCGAAGGTGTGTTGTGCTCTTTCTTGCCCGGCCGCAATGCGGCCATAGCTGTGACGGCCGCCGCTGGTGTCTCGCCAGAAGAGTTCGACGTCGCCCGGAGTGCGGTTCAAAAAAGTGAGTTCGGTTTCGGCGCCGTTGCGCGTGCTCGCTCGCGGCGCGTCCTCGGGCGAAAACGCCAGCGCTTCACGATTTGGCGACGGCGCCAGTTTCTCAACCTCTTGGAGCGTGTACGTTTCCAGTTCGCACCGCCAGTTCTTGCCGCCGGTGCGAAACTCTGCCGTGCGGTCGGCGCGGTGCAACGTGAGCGACTCGAGGGGCAATCGCTCGGCTGGGGCGTCGCCGACGCCCGCCGCCTGTAACGCCTCGGCCATTCGGGCATGATCGAACGCAGGTTCGCGGACGCCTTTGAAGGCGTCAACCAGGATGAACTCGCGTCGATCCCCCGGCGATTCCTTGCGGTACCAGAAGTAAGTTCCGTCGGGCGACCAATGCGGCGTAAGCTGCGCATGATAGACACGACCTTCCGCACGTCCGCGCGGCGGCATATCGCCCGTGAGTTGCTCGGACGATGGAACAAACCGAGGCAGGTTCTCCGTGGCGTTCGCCGCTCGCGGCGCTCCCGGTGCTCCCGGTGCTTTCACCCCAACGAGTACGAAGATCGCACAAGCCAACCATCGCAACATCCACGGCATAGTGAATCTCATGCAAAAATGTCTCCATGCTCAAATCGCGCGCTCCAGGAGCGTCGCTTGGTATCATAATGGACAACGACGCGTTTTGCCCCATGCTTATGAGTTTGACCATGACATCGTGTCGCACAACTCGGAATTTTGGTCGATGGATCGCGACCGTGTGGTGTGTTTGTCTCCTTAGCGCGGAAAGCAGTCCGGCTCAGATGCTCGATAAGCAAAAATTGCTCGAAGCTCAAACCTTTTGGGACAACCGCGACTGGGATTGGTACGCGCAGAACATTCCCTTTTTCGATTCCCCCGACGCCGACCTGAACACCACGTGGTATTACCGCTGGGAGTTGGTCACCAAACACCTGACCTACGGCTCGCCGAATACCGGCTACACCTTCACCGAGTTCATCGACCGGCCGTTCTGGTCGGGAACGTATGGAGCAATTAGTTGCCCCGCGGGCCATCAATTGTACGAAGTGCGGTGGTTGCGCGACCCGCGCTATGCGCGGGACTACGCACGGTACTGGATGCGCACCCCCGGCGCCCAACCGCGACGTTACAGCACGTGGCTGGCCGACGCCGTGTGGGCGGTGCATCAAGTGCATCCCGATCACGCGCTGCTGGTCGATCTTTACCCCGATCTGGCGAAGAACCACCAAGGCTGGGAGGAAAGCCACTTCGCACCCGAGGTCGGCTTGTTCTGGCAAACCGGCCATGACGACGGCATGGAGATCAACATCAACAGCCGACAAACGCGCGACACGGTGCGCGGCGCCCCGGGGTATCGGCCCACCTTGAATAGTTACCTTTGGGCCGATGCGCTCGCCTTGGCCCGCATGGCCGAACTGGCAGGCGATGCCGACGCGGCCGCCCGCTTTCGTCAACAAGCCGACGGCGTGAAGCGCCTCATGCAAGAGAAGCTCTGGGACCCGCGCCGCGAATTCTTCCTGCACATGGCCCGCCAGGATGAAGAAAAGGACGGCCACGTGGTCAAAGCCCTATCTCGCACCTATGAAACGGGGCAGTTCGCCGGCAGTCCGCACGGGCGCGAGTTGATTGGCTACGTCCCCTGGCAGTTCAACCTGCCCGACCGCGGTTTTGAAGCGGCGTGGAAGTTCCTGATGGATCGCGACTACTTCCTGGCCGATTACGGACCCACGACGGTCGAACGCCACGATCCGTTGTTCACCATTTCTCAAACGTGTTGCGTGTGGAGCGGGCAGTCTTGGCCCTATGGCACAACGCAAACGCTCAAGGCGATGGCGAACCTGTTGCACAACTACGAGCAGTCGCACGTGACCAAACAAGACTACGTGCGATTGCTGCAAATTTACGCCAAGACGCACCGCAAGCACGGTCAGCCGTACCTGGCCGAGGCCGCGCATCCTGACACGGGTTCGTGGGAAGGGCACGACGCCTACAACCACAGCGAGCATTACTTCCACTCAGGCTTTACCGACTTGGTGATTACCGGCCTCGTGGGGCTCAAGCCGCGCGACGACGCGACGATTGAAGTGCATCCCCTGGCGCCGGACGACTGGGATTATTTCGCCCTGGATGATCTGCCGTATCGCGGACATCGGATCAGCATTCTGTGGGACAAACACGGCTCACGCTACGCACTTGGCCGTGGTTTGCACGTGCTGGCCAATGGTGAAAAACTGGCCAGCCGCGATCGCTTGGAGCGTGTGACGGTGAATTTGCCTACGGCAAAGACCGACGCTCCCGTCGAAGCGCCTTCGTCGACACAGGTGAACTTCGCGGTGAACAACGACGGCACGTACTTCCCCCGCGTTACCGCCTCGTTCACGGCGCCCGAAACGTCGCCGGCTCGGTTGATCGACGGCAATTACTGGTATCATGCTTCGCCGCCGAACCGTTGGACCTGTGTAGGCTCTGACCAAAACACCGACCATTGCGAAATCGACTTTGGCGTTTCGCGGCGACTCCACACCGTAAAACTGTATTTCCTGGACGACAGCGCCGGCGTAACTCCGCCGCAAGCGTTTGATCTGGAACATTGGGACGGCGCCGCGTGGCGTCCCCTTCCGGAACAGAACCGCACTCCGCCGACTCCGACCGGACGACGCGCCAACGTGATTCGTTTTCCGGAATTGGAAACCGCGAAACTCCGCGTCGTGTTCACTCATGCCGCGGACGCCAAAACCGGTTTGACCGAATGGGAAGCCTGGGGCGACGCGACGCTGCCCGTCGAGCCAGCGCCGCCTCCGACGGGCAATCTCGCGTTCAACCCCGGAGACAAGGAGTATCCCCGCGCTGCGGCCTCGCATACGTCCCGGTTCGATCAAGTAAAAATGGCGAACGACGGCGTGGTGAATTTCAATCCTACGCCCCACAACCGTTGGACCAGTTACGAGTCGGCCCAGGAAACCGATTGGCTAGAAATTGATTT
Source organism: Planctomycetota bacterium (assembly GCA_963204915.1). GTDB lineage: Bacteria > Planctomycetota > Planctomycetia > Pirellulales > Pirellulaceae > JAHWKS01. Next base: position 9,439 of record CAUJHS010000091.1, read on the forward strand.
TGGCCAGACCCACGAAATCGGCCGGATCGAACTGGCGCTCTACGATGACCGCGGCGGCGTACAAGCCCCCATGAGTTACACCGTCCAGGTGTGGGACAATGCCACCTGGCGCGATGTTCCCGACCCGCACAAAACGCCAGCGCAGCCCGTAGGAGGGCAGTGGAATGAGGTTCGCTTTCCCAAGCAAACCACGGCCAAGGTGCGCATCGTGTTTACCCATCGCGGCAACGCGCGGAGCGGCGTTTCCGAAGTGCTTGTGTGGCCGCAGTGACCACGCCAACGGTGGCGACGCCCCACTTGCCGGATTACGATCATCACCATCAAACTTCGCCACTTGGTTTTTCACGTTGAGTTTCCTCATGCTGCGAATCTTTCTTGTCGGATGTTTCGTCGTCGCGTGTGCGGCAAGCGCCTTTGGGCAAAAGTCGGCCTTGTACGACTCAATCAATCGGCGCGACGACGCCGCATGGCAGGCGGCGCTGAAAATTTGGGAATGGGCCGAGCCGGGTTATCAAGAGACACGATCATCGGCCCTGTTGGCCGACATGCTCGAAGGCGCCGGCTTCCGCGTCACACGCGGCGTGGCCGACATCCCCACCGCGTTCATTGCCGAGTTTGGTCAGGGTAAGCCGGTGATCGGGCTGCTGGGCGAGTACGACGCGCTTCCGGGCCTTTCGCAAAAACCCACGCCCCAGCGCGACCCTCGCGAGGAAACGACCTGGGGCCATGCCTGCGGCCACCATTTGTTTGGCGTTGCGTCAGCTTCGGCCGCCATCGCGCTCGCCGAACAAATCAAAGCCGGGAAGCTGCAAGGAACCGTGCGCTTTTACGGTTGTCCGGCCGAGGAAGGAGGCGGCGCCAAGGTGTTCATGGTGCGAGCCGGTTTGTTTGACGATTGCGACGCCGCATTGCATTGGCATCCGGCCAGCCGCAACTCTGCCGGCGATCGAAGCTCACTGGCCCGCATCGCGGTCAAATTTCGCTTCTTTGGAGTGGCGGCCCATGCCGCGGGAGCGCCCGAACAAGGCCGCTCGGCCCTCGATGCCGTTGAATTAACCAATCACGCCGCACAGCTTCTGCGCGAACATACGCCGGAGTACACGCGCATTCATCATGTGGTGACGGACGGCGGCTCGGCGCCGAACATCGTGCCCGAGTTCGCGGAGGCGTACTATTACATTCGCCATCCGCAATCGCAGGTGCTGCGTCCTTTGTACCGACGGCTCGAGTTGTGCGCTCAGGCCGGCGCGCTGGCCACGGAAACGAAGCTCGAAATCGATTACCAAGGCGGCATTCGCGAGATCTTGCCGAACAATGCCTTAGCGCAAGCAGCCCTGAAGAACTTACAAACCCTGAACGACCTGCGTTACGCTCCTGAGGAAATCGAGTTCGCCACGCGCATCAAAGACTCGCTCGCTCAACCGCAGCCGCTGGAAGACATCGAGCGCGTGCATGACCAAAGCGGTACGACCGGAACCGGCTCGACCGATGTGGGCGACGTTTCCTGGGTCACACCAACTACTGGCTTCACCACCGCGTGCTGGGTTCCCGGCACGCCGGGCCATTCCTGGCAAGCCACGGCGTGCGGCGCCACGCCGCAAGCCCGCCGGGGGATGAACCTCGCGGCCCGCGTGCTGGCCGCCACGGCCTGGGACATCTACCAGAACCCCGCACTCTTGAAGGCCGCGCAAGACGAACATCGCCGCCGTGTGGGCCAGGAAAAGTACGAGTCGCTGTTGCAACCCGGCCAAAAAGTCCCCCTCGACTACCGCAAGCCCCCGAAACGCGAACAAGCCCCGCCGATGACGGAATGAAAGGGGCCTTTCGCGCACGACAGACAACGACGTTGCTAACTCTTCCCAATCGAAAATAAAGCAACATCCGTAGGTTCAAAAATGGCGGTTCATAACTTGTGACCAGAAAAACGACGGGTCAACAACGACACATCCGACGCCGTTTCCTGCCCATCACGTCGGAGACTCCATCGCCCGCGTGAACCCATGGGCGATCATTAATCGAGCGTCGTGCTCGTTCCCGTAGGTCATAGGAGAAATTTGGCGCATGGCGAACCTGGGCCGTTCACTTCTTGTCTTGGGGAGACCTTACTCCGCCTCCAACGGAACCCGACGTTCGACCCATGGGAAAACGCGTATTCGAGAAGGCCGACTTCTATTTGTGTCGCGGCGACCGGAAACGACTTCGACGACTGTTGCGCAAACATCGTTATTTGCTGAACTCGCAAAACTCGATGCTTGTTTATCGCGCCGTTTGGCAGTACCACGCGATGTTGCCGTGGCTCTTGGCGCAAGGCGTTCATCCCGACTGCAAGATGAGCGCCGATGACGGCACGCCGCTCATGTCCGCCGCGGCGGACGGCGATCTAGCCACGATGCGATGCCTTCTTGACTACGGCGCCGATCCGAATGCACGAAATGGACGCAATGAACTGCCGCTTGGTTTTGCGTGCAGTTATGAGCAGTGGGACGCCGCCCGCTTGCTCGTGGAGCGCGGGGCGGACGTCAATGGAATTGAGAACGAAGGCAGAACGCACCTGGATTGGGTGATGATTGGTAACAAGGAACCAGGGATTCAACTGCTACGCTCGCTCGGCGGTCTTCTCTTCGCCGAACTTCAGGCCGTTAACGATCAGGCGAAGGAAACGACATAAATGAATGTGCCGTACTGCTCCCAACGACATTCGACCTCGGGCAGGGCGCATGCGTGCGATCAATTCGACCGTAAGTGCGGAATTGCCGCGTTATTCGGCGAGGCTTTGAATGAGTTCTTCGATTTCGGCCTCGGTCAATTGGCGGCGAGACTGCAAGAGCATCTTTCGGAGATGCGTCTTTCCCTCAAAATCACATGGGTAACCGATATTTCCGAGAGGCCCGTTGCTGTTGATGAGCATGGCGCCTTCCTCGTCAAAGATTGCGTGAAAGGGAACCCCGTAGCTCTCGCCGCGCGTCAACCGTTCGGCGACAGCCGCACCGTTCTGATCGCGAACGTCGTCAATCTTGAGCATAATGTAATCTTTCTCAAGCCGTCCGCGTTGATCGTCAATCCACCGAGCCAGTCGAAAACACGGCCCACAATTACGTTGGCTAATGCGGACCCAAACGCGCCGATCGGTAGCCTTAGCCTTTGCAAAGGCGTCTCGCCAATTTTGCTCGGCGTCATCTCGTGGCGGCGCCTGAGAGCGAACGAACTCGGCTGCTTTCTGTGCTGCGACGGGATCCGAAGGGTCGATTTCCAATCGACCCAGCTCGCGTCCCTGAGCATCGAGCGCGTAAGCTGCAATGCGGCCTTCGGTCGGCAACGCCCAGCGCTGGCTTTTTAGGAAATCTAAGTCGCCAGGGGCGAGTTGTTCCGGTCCGCAAAGCGCCGTGAGTTGTAGGAAAGCCGCGACATCGTCCTGAGCGTCAGGATCGACGAGGTTTTCGTCAATAAATCGAGTCGCCGTTTGGCCGCCGTGGGAGAGGATCACCATCGCACGAAAACCTGAGAGTAAGGCGTCGCGCAGCGTTGTTTGAAATCGCTCGGCCAGCGGAGCCCTTTGGCGAAGGGTCGTTCCGGTGTTCAAACGAAATATTGCGGGAGGGCGCGGATTGTTGAGTTGCAAGTAGATCGCGCCGAGGTCCTCGACACTGATCGAGCCGTGAAGGGAGTTCGTTCGCAAAGCGACCTTCGTTTGGCACGGTGCGCCAACCAGCCTGAACTCGCCCTGCTCGTTCGTCGTCGTTTCGATCCGTTTAGCTTCGAAGCTTGTCGCAAAGTGTTTGTATTGACTTTGCCTCCCTTCAATGCGCACTACTCCCCAAACGCGATGGCCGACAAGGGGCGCGTCGTTTTCCCCGAGCAGTCGTCCCTGGAACGCGCTGGTCGGGTGCAGACGCACTTCGATCGGCGCGTCCAGGTCTTGGATGATGACGGAACCCGCCGCCTGGCCGTCTTTCGTCGCGGCGAAAACGCCGAGCCGTGTTGCCGAGACATCGCCGGCAAACGAACCATCTTTGCCGCATGTCAGCGTTTGCCGGAAATCGTAGTCGCCGTCAATGGCGCCAAGTTCGATTTGGGCGTCTTCCAAATTCGCCACAAGCCCTTCCGCGAGGACCAACCGACCTGTGACATGCTGTTTCTCATCCACTTCGCGATGTAACTTGATCGTGGCCGCTTCGCCGCGGCGGACCTCCACCGCAGTTTCCGTTCGCCAAAGCGGTGTATAGACCGACACACTCAACTTGCCGGGAAGCGTGTGGACGGTGGCTCGTCCCGACCCATCGGTCGTTGTCCACCATTGCGGTCCTCCAGTTCCGCGATGTTCGCCGTCGGCCTGTCGCCAGGAAAACACATGCTCCCGGTGAATGTTGGCCGTCAGGTTTGCATACGGCCTTTGCTGTGGTCCTGACGTCGCGACAAGTTCAACCGGTTGCCCTTCGCTTACCGCAAGTTGGATCGGGGTGAACTGCCCGGATTCAGACCGGTATGGTATCAGGTCGATAATGTCGCTCACCCAACGCGCATCCACTGCGAACGCACAGTACGTGGCGTCGGGCAGAACTTCGACCGAGAAAGCTCCGTCAGGATCGGTAAATGTTGACAAAACATCGCGATAGTTTTCTCTCTCGCCCTGAAACGAATCCAGCGTTACCAAGAAACCGCCGGCATGGGCGTCCGGCGAAATGACCCGTCCGCGGATTTGCTTTCGCTCTCGGCCTTGCTTGACCTTAAATACGATCGCCTCGCTTTGAACCTCTGGCTCACCTTCGAGCACCCATCGACTGGCGCCGAATTCAGCATAAACGTGGCAATTCTCCCAGTCGGGAAACCAGGGATATGCGGCTTCACCGCAGGCATCGGACGTCATGGAGGAGAACTCATTCGTCCCGAGGAAGTTGTAATTCGGAGACGCCGTCGCGACTTGCAGCACGAAGTCGATCCCTGGCGCTGGCGCTCCCTGCTCGTCGACGAACCGCAACTTCTGGCTGCGGCACTTGCTCAATTCCACGATATGCTCCTGAGCGTTCGGATCACGAGTTGGCTTGCGGTTGAAGCTGAAACCGCCGATGCGAAAGTCCTCGGTCCACGCGGTTAAGGCGGTCAAGCTTTGCTGCGGCAAGAGGTCGAAGTGGGCGACTCCCTTTGCGTTGGAGAGCGCTCGTAACTTAATCCCAAAATCCAGTTCCGCTTGGACCGTTGCGTCGGCAACAGAGTTCCCCTTGTCGGAAACATGCACCGCGACCCGGCGAACTGGCGATTGGAGCGTTAATTTGACGCCCTCGGTTGCCGCCTGTCGCAGCTCGAAAGCATTGAGTTTGAGGCAGGCGATATGTTCGCCTTGGGCCGAGGTCGCCTTCAGCCACAAAGAATGCCAAGGCGATTGATTGACCGGAACCAGTACCTCAAACCGATGGCCTTCGACGGTGGGATTCAACGGAGGGTCAGAGGCGGACGTGTTCAAAAGGCCTGAAATCGTAACTTCATTCGCTGGCGAGCCATCCGCGTGGAAGACCTCGCCTTTCAAGCGGATAAGCAAATCCTTGCCAGATGATCGTAACCACATGTCGGCCGTTTGCTGGGCGAACAAACGGTCGCAATTCATCAGGAGAAGCGTGCTGAACACCGCGACGCCGAAGGCTCGGGTAGAAAATCGCATGAGGAGAACAAGCTTAGAAAAGTTGAAGGCTGTCGCTCGCAATTTCTACAACACGGTGTGTTATTGTAATCCAGGCAATGGGGACGCCAACAGGTACTCTTGTACCGGGCGGCCTGTGAGCACGTGTTCTTGGAGAATTCGTTCGAGCACCGCCGGGGTGCAGTGGCCGTACCAGCAGCGGTCGGGCAAAACTACGGCGATCGGTCCGCCCTGGCAGATGCCGACACACTGCATGGGAAGGCGCAATACGCCAGCGCGGCCGTCCAGCCGCAATTCCTTGAGGCGCTCCTTCAAGTAACGCCACGACTGCTTCATTTGTTTACGGCTGGCGCATTTGGCGCGGCGCCGGTCCACACACAGCAAGATATAACGCTCGGCCGAGCCAGCGCCCATCTTCTTCGCGCGCCGACGCGCGGAACCGGGAGGTGGTGGCGGAAGTTCCAAGGCAAGACTCCTTCGCGATCGCTCAAAGTCACGAATCAAACGACCTACAAGCAGGGCGACCGAAAAACAGCGCGACTCAAGACCGGGGCGCCGCGCCGGTCGCATCCGCCGCATGGCCGCGCGCGGTGCGGCTCCACCAAATGTCAATCAACGCGGCGGTCGTGGCCACAATCATGGGGCCCAACACAATACCCGACGTGCCAAACACGGTGATTCCTCCGATGATGGCGAAAAACGCCACCAGCGTATGTTGCCGCAGTCGCTTGCCCACGAACACCGGGTAAAGCAGGTTGTCGATCAGCCCCACGACCACCAGGCCCCAAAACGTCAGGAGCGCGGCCTGGCCCCAGTTGCCCTGCGACGCCAACCAGGCGGCCGCGGGCGCCCAAACCACGAAGGCCCCCAGGTACGGCACGACGGCCAAAATCGCCATCACGGCGCCCCACAGCACCGGCGCCGGCAAGCCGAGCCACCAAAACATGAGTCCGCCCAGCGTGCCTTGCACCGCCGCCACCACAATGGTGCCGTAAATCGTCGCGTGAATCGTGTCGTCCAGGCGGCGCAGCAGGTCGTTGGTCTCTTGGGTCGAAAGCGGCATGTAGTCTTTCACCGCTTCCACGGCTTTCGGCTCATCGCGAAACAAAAAGAACAACACGAGCAACGTGATGAGCAACTGCACCGCGATCCACACCGAGCCGCTAACGGTGGCCGAGACGTTTTCCCCCAGACGTGCGGTAACCTGGCTGAGCGCTTGGTCAATCCGGACGTTTTCTTTGATCCACTTCGTTACGGGCGCCAAACGCGGATACTGCCGGGCCAACATCTCGATGCGTTTGGGGCTGGCCTGTTTTTCGATCTTCTCGAAATTCGCCGCAATGCTGGACGCCTGACTAAACACTTGCCACGTAACCAGCACCAGCGGCGCCAACAATAACAGCGTCACTAGCGCCACGGAAATCACCGCGGCAACGCCTTCATAGGGAATCCGTGCGGCGATCCAATGATGCACCGGCCGGGCCACGACCGCCAACGCCAAGGCCCACGTAAGCGCAGGCAAGAACGGATACACCACGAGATAACACAAATACACCGCGACGGCGGTCGCGATGAGCAGGGCGATCGTGGTCACGCGCTCGCGCGTCAACACGCCGGTGTGCGTAACTTTCTTGGGTTCCTCGGAAGGCCGTTCGGACGTCACAAGGCGAGGCTTTCGAACAAGCGGCTTGGAGCAAAACGCGTCTTCCTATCGTAGTCGCCTGAAGCCGCCCTCGGAACCGCATGCGCGGCGACTTAGGGTATGCCGCCGCACCGCGATTGGAAACTCCGGTTACGGCGCCGGAGGCGCCTCAACTTCGGGCTCGGCCGGTTGCTCGGCGATCAAGTTCCATTTGCCTCCTAATTTGAACCAGCTTTGTCCCGTGACGCGTTCAATGCGCAGGGCCGCATGTTTGCCGGCGCCAGCGGGCTGCAAGTGGATGTCGTAATCGCCGGGCGAGGTGGGGCCGGTTTCTTCGATCTTCGCCCAGTTGGCGCCGTCGAAGAGCCAGGCTTCGCCCGTGCGCGGGACAAAGCGAATCGCTTCGTAGTTGTCATCCAGGCCGATGGTGCGCATCTCGTAATTTTTCTGGCCGGGCGTCACGGCGATCGCTCCCGATTCGTTCAGAACGTACAAGTCGTTGCCGCCCAGGCGATCGCGGAACAATTCCCAACCGAACTTGCGGGTTTCGTCGGTATAGACCGTTTCATCGGCGGCGAGAATTTGGAACCAACCGGCGACGATACGTTCTAACCGACCGGGCGCCGCGGGTTGGGGCGCCGCGGGAGCTTCTTCGGCCGGCGCCTCGGCGGGGGCGTCTTCCCCCTCAGCAGGCTTGGCCGCGTCTTGATCTTGCGCCAGCAGCCCGACGCTGCGCGCTCCGCCTTGCATGAGCACTCCACCCAACAACAAACACACGGCGCCAAACAGGGCAATTTGCCAACGGGAATTCATCGCAGCGCTCCTGAAACCAAGGGAAAAACCGCAGATTCACCCTCCCTAAGCTACAAACGCATCGATCGGCAGGCAAGGATCATCTTGGGAAAACAACGGCTTTCGAGAGGAGTTGATCCTTTAGCGTGCGTTGGTATGGCCGTAGTTTATTATACACACGTACAGTAAAAAGTCAAGTATTGTGGTAACATTTCATGACTAAGAGGTGTCGTTCTTTGATTTTTTTAACTGGCGTTGACGTTGCAACATCTGCTCCAGTACAGATTTGCGCCGTGAGGCGCGATCGTACTCGCCGCGCACCCTTTTTTCGCTCCGCGCCAGTCCCGAGCGCGCCGCGGGAGCGCAGGGTTGCATTTCCCGCGAGATCGCGAGAAAGTAACGCTACGTAAAACCCCCTGGCAGCGACGCCTTGGAAAGGCTTGGAATGACGAATCCCGATCTTGACCCCTCCCACCGGCCCATCGCCGGCGCCGAGACCATTGCCGAGCCGCGCCGCCGCGTGCCGCTGCATACGAAAATCCTGATTGGTTTGATCCTTGGCGGGCTTGTGGGACTGGCGGCCAATTATTTCGGTACGACCGAGGTCGGCGGACCACAAGACGCCGATCAAAACGGCATCCATGACCAACTCGATTGGGTCGCTTCGAATGTGGCCGATCCGATCGGCCGGGTCTTTTTGCGACTTGTGCTGATGGTCGTTGTCCCGCTGGTCTTTTCGGCGCTGGCACTGGGCGTACTGGAGCTGGGCGACTTGCGGCGGCTCGGGCGCGTGGGCGTCCGCACGCTGCTGTACACCCTCGTTTTGTCGGGCATGGCGGTGGCGATTGGATTGACGCTCGTCAATGTGATTCGCCCTGGCGAGAGCCTCCCTCAGGAGAAGCGGGAACGCTTGCTCGCGCAGTATTCCACCGGCGCCGAGAACGCCCTGCAATCGGCCAAGAAGTCGAAGTCGCTCAAAGACGTCCTGCTGGGAATCATTCCCGAAAATCCGCTTCAAGAGGCGGCCGGCGCTTTGGACGGCAGCAGCAAAGATAATGGCATGCTGTCGGTCATGTTTTTCGCGGTGATTTTCGGCGTGGCGATTGCCATGACGCCCGCGCGGACCGGCGTGCTGGTGCAGTTTTTGGAAGGCGTGTTCGATGTCTCGATGACGATCATCGGCTTCGCCATGCGCATTGCGCCGCTGGCGGTGGCGTGCCTGGTGTTCGCCATCACGGCGCGCCAGGGCATGGACATTCTCGTGACGTTGTTTTGGTTCGTGCTGACGGTCTTGCTCGGCATCGGCCTGCAAATGACCGTGGTGTACGGCCTGGTGCTTTACTTTCTGGGGGGTCGCAATCCCGTCCGCTTTTATAACGATATTTCCGAAGCGGCGTTAACGGCGTTTGGCACCAGCAGTTCCAATGCGACGCTCCCCACATCGCTGCGTGTAGCGGCGGAAAACCTGCGCTTGCCGCGCGAAATCTCGCAGTTCGTGCTCACCGTGGGCGCTACCGGCAATCAAAATGGCACGGCGCTGTTTGAAGGCGTGGTGGTTTTGTTTTTGGCCCAGGTGTTTGGAGTGGAGCTTTCGATCGGGCAGCAATTGACTGTGGTGTTGATGTCGATTCTGGCCGGCGTCGGAACCGCAGGCGTTCCCGGCGGCTCGATTCCCCTGATCGTTATTTTGCTGGTCAGTATTGGCGTGCCCGGCGAAGGCATTGGCGTGATTTTGGGCGTCGATCGTTTGCTCGATATGTGCCGGACGATGTTGAACGTCACCGGCGACCTGGTGCTGGCCGCCGCCGTGGCGCATGGCGAAGAAGGCCGGGTCGCGGCCGAACCGGCTTAACCGCGTCGCCTCGTGCGAATCTGACCATCCGTTTGTGCGGCCCAGCGCGCACGGGTTCCTTCTGGTTGAAGCTTCAGCCCGGCTCTGCGACGATCCATGGCCTTTGGTTTATGGCTTGTGAATTGCTCGTTGATCGAACTGCGTGTTTGATGGTGTGCTTGGTAAGGCTCTGAGGAAAACCGCCTCGGAGTCGAACCGAACCTCCTGATTCGCATTTGGAGCCGGGACGGTCCTGGCGCGAAACAGGGCCGAGCTTCCTCCCGGCTCCTTCATTCAAGGAGCGGGTTATGGCGTCGCGGCTTAAGACCATCGGTTGGTTGGCCTGCTTGGTGGTGTCCGCGTCGGCGTGTGCACAGGCGCCGGCGCCAACCTCCGCTTTACCGAACAACGTTCAAGTACTGTTTCTGCATCACAGCACTGGGGAGAACATTTGGAACGGCGGCGTGGCGCCGTGGTTCGAAGCGTACAACGCCTCGCATCGCACGAACTACACCGTGACCGAACAGAATTTCCCCAAAGAGTCGCCTTACGGCTGGGAGAATTTCCCCTACGACTATTGGAACATTTGGGTGCGTCACGCGGGACCGCGCCCCTGGCAAGAAGAGCCGACGCTGGAAATGCTCACGCGCCGTTACGGCTTGATCGTCTTCAAGCATTGTTTTCCGGTGTCGAACATTGAACCCGATCAAGGACAAGCCGATGTCGCCTCGCGCGACAAACGCCTGGAAAACTACCAACTTCAGTACGCCGCGCTCAAGGAAAAGCTGCGGCAGTTTCCCCACACGCGATTCTTGGTGTGGACCGGCGCCGCCCAAGTGCGGTCCGACATCGACCCCGCGGCCGCGCAGCGGGCCCGCGATTTCTTTACGTGGGTCCGCCAAAAGTGGGACGAACCAGGCGACAATATCTTTCTGTTTGACTTTTACGCGTTGGAAACCGACGGCGGCTTGTACTTGAAGCCCGAGTACGCCGCGGGCGACGCTCACCCCAACGAAGCATTCTCTCGCCGCGTGGCGCCACGGTTCGCGCAGCGCATCGTCGACGTACTGGAAGGGCGCGGCGACTCGGGCAGCCTGACCGGCGGAACGATTTCCTCGGACGCTGTTCCGGCAAAAGTCGCACAAGCCAAGCCGTTGAAGCAACCCGTGGCCAAGTCGGCCGTCACGCCGTCGGCCAAGGTCGCCGGCAGCGAAGAGGCTTGGATATTCGACGACGCCGAAGATTCCTCGCGTTTCGCCCGGAATTGGCGGCAAGGCGCGACGTACGTTGAGGAAGACAACCAGCACGCCATCCGCTTCGATTTTTCCGCGGGACGGGAAGAAGACTGGGGAGAGTACGGCGTGCACCGGATCGTCGAGTCGCGCCCCCTCACGACAAGTCACGACATTTCATCGTATCGCTACCTGGCATTTCGGGTGAACACCGATCGCCCGCTCGACCTGACGCTCAAACTCGTGACGTTGCCCAACCCGCGAGGCGACCGTTACCAACCGCATTTCGGATTCGCAGCTTATGTGAAAACCACCGGAGAAGGGTGGCAATGGGTGGTGCTCGACTTAGCCGCCCTTGAACTGGGTGTGGAAGGCGCCGGAGCGTACGAAGCGGCGGGAAGTCCAACCCGACCGGAGCGATTGACGTTGGCATCTTTCGCCCTGCACCAGCGCGACGCCAACGCCGTGTTTCTGCTGGACGATGTGGCGTTCCACCGAGAGCGTCCGGCGGGCATTCCCGAGTAACCGCCGGAGAAAAGCGCGTCGTTTTCAAACAGCGAGTTTGACGAACTCACGCATCGACAAAACCGACGCTCGTATTCCACGCGGGGCAAGTTGGAGCACGTTCGGCGACGCGTCAGCAGCGCCGCCGCAGGTTGGAGGTTTCATAAGTCAAGAGGCAACCCAACTTGCCTTATGCTCGCTAGTTGCCCGAAGGGCCAGGAGTCGCCGAAGGCGGAGTTTGCGGCGCCGTGGTGCCCATGTTCACGGCCGACGGGTCCGACGTATCGGGCGCACCCGCCGGAGTGCGGCTAGGATCATCCACATCCGAGCCGCAACCCGTTAAAGCAGCGGCGAGAATCGTTAACGCAAACAACGTGCAAAGCTTCTTCATGGTGGTTCGAATGCAGTAAGTGATGGGTAAAGAAACACGCAACCCGAAGGTGGATAACCCGTTCGCGGGAACTCCGTCCGTGGTGAGTTGTCGTGAAGGAGACTGCAAAATAACACCGCGTGGCGTCCTACCATAGGGCGCCACGCGGAAAAAGCATGAGGCGACGTTTGGGCCGAGTTCGCTCAGCACGCAGTCTTTCGGGGAAGCAGCTCGGCCTCGGCAATTGCTTACAGCGTTAGGGCAACTCCGCGGGTAGTCCGCCGCCCATGGTGTTAAGCTTCATCCAGACTCCCAACTGGTCGTTCCAGTCGGGCGGGTTGCCGCGAAAATCAACCGTTTCAGGAATCAAGCGCACCGAGCCATCGGCCAAAGCAAACTGGGCGCCGCCTGGGTGGAAACTGCTCGGACCGGGCCAGTCGCTGTTAATGCCCCAGCATGCCAAGTACGTTGGTTTGTACGCATGCGGACCTGCTCGCCACCACGACCAAGACGTTTGGGGGTTATTCGCTCCATCGGGAGAAGGATACGCACTACCAGCGCTGCCTTGCGAGTCGGAATAAGGCGGTGAAACCAACGCCGGACGGAACACGGCTTCCCCGGCGCCTTTACGCGAGATGCCCGTACCACCCGTTAAGTGCGGACCGTTCTTAAAGCCCACCGCGGAAACTTCCCCCACGGCAATGGTGTTTGACGTGCCATCGACAATTTGGGCCATCCGGATCGAGGATTGGAAGGTGAAAATTCCTCCCAGCGGATCCGCGCTGCGGTTCCACCAATCATACCCTTCGGCGCCGGCGTAATTCGTCCAACTCATCCCATGATAGGCCGAGGGCTCGCCAATGTAGGGGTCGGTCGGACAAACGAGCACCTCTAACTTGTACTCACGAATGGGTTTACCCGCCGCCATTTGGTTCCACAACGGCAAAGTGAAGTCGATTTGACTTTGCAGGGCTTGGCCTTCCACGTAGGGAAGGGTCAACGCGATCCAGGAAAAATTCCGGGGCTGCCAGGCGCCCTGAGTCCCATACGCCCAAATCGACTCCGGCGGGAATCGCTTGTGCGTATCGTGATAATTGTGCAGTGCCAACCCGATCTGCTTGAGGTTGTTGCCGCAACTCATCCGGCGAGCCGCCTCACGTGCAGCCTGCACGGCAGGTAAGAGCAACGCCACCAACACGCCAATAATGGCGATCACCACCAATAACTCGACGAGCGTAAATCCTCGCCGATGAAGACCACGTAAAGCCATGCGCCACACTTCCAGATAAGCAGGGACAGAAAATTGCAACCTTCAAAAAACATAACACTAGTTTGATCTCTTCACAACAATTTGGCGAGAGTACATCTACAGGAAGACATTCACCGCAACGACTTACGTCCTATGGAGCAATTCTTCCGGTTAGGCGGTGGGTGCGCGCTTGCCGCCCACTAAGGCGAACCCGAGGAACCGCGTTCCAGGACATCGTGCGTCATGTCAACTTGAGGCTGTACGATTTCCTGCACGACGCCGCTTGGCCATCGTATTACCACTAGATCGACTGAATCGATACCCCCTAACCCGAGTGAAATCCGACGCTCATTCGACGCGTAGAACCCATCGCCCGACACCATCTCGCTGTGCTGAACTCCTCGCGAGGTATGCACTTCGAGTTTCGCACCCACCCCTTCCCGGTTCGAAGTCACCCCATGCAGGCGAAACGCCAGCCAATGGCCTTGGTTTGGCGTTTCATTACTCAGCAGCGCCAGCGGCGCATCTTGGTGCACCACCACCGCGTCGTCGTCGCCGTCTTGGTCCCAATCGAGCCGCGCCACGCCTCGTCCCAGAAATTCCTGCTTGAAGTACGGTCCGGCGGCGGCGCTGGCGTCTTCGAATTTTCCAGCGCCGATGTTCCGAAACACTTGGGTGGGCATCTTCCAACGTTCGTTGCGAAAGCGGAAGTCGTCGATGTGTCCATTGGCGACGAGTAAATCGGGGCGGCCGTCCCAGTCCAGGTCTATCGGTTGCACGCCAAAGCCCACCATCGGCAGGCTGATGGCGTTTAGCCCGGTCTGCCGCGAGGCGTCTTGAAAGAACATTTGCCCCAAGTTGCGATACGCGGTGTTCTGCTCGTCGACGAAGTTCGTCACGTACAAATCGAGTTGGCTGTCGCCGTCGAGGTCGGCGCAGGCGATGCCCATGCTTCCTTCGGCCTGACCGTCGCCATTCACCGCAACGCCTGCGAGCCCCGCGATTTCTTCAAAGGCGAGTTTCCCGGGTTGGCTCTTATTGCGAAACAGGAAATTCGGAGTACCGTCGTTGGCTACATAAACGTCAGGCCAAGAGTCGCGATCGAAGTCGGCCACCATTAATCCGAGACCTTTGCCGTCGGGCGCGTGGATGCCGCTGGCTTGCGCGACTTCGGCAAACGTTCCATCACCGCGATTGTGAAAAAGCAAATCTTGCTCGGCGGTAAAGTTGTCGGGGTCGCACGTAGCAATTTGACCATTCGCGGCGCGGCACACCTTGAGCGAATCGACGTAGGTGGCCACATAGAGGTCGAGCGCTCCGTCGCGATCGAGATCGGCAAAGCCCGCGCTCGACGCCCAATGATCCTTCGTAAGACCTAATACGTTGGTCGCGTCGGAAAATGTTCCGTCGCCGTTGTTGCGGTACAACACGCTTTGTCCGTAGTTGGCGACAAACAGATCAGGATCGCCGTCGTTGTCGTAATCGCCCACGGCGCAGCCTTGGCCGTAGCGGTTATCGCCCAATCCGGCCCCTTGCGTAACATCGTCAAAGCGCCCGTCGCCGCGGTTTCGGTATAAGCGGTCCTGGTGCGTTACGTCGTCGGGCTGGGAGGGAATGGCGCAACCTTGGGGGAAGTACAAGTCGGGCCAACCGTCGAGGTCGTAATCGAGCACCGCCACGCCGCCGCCCATGCTTTCCAGTAAATACTTGAAGCCGGTGTCTCCGTTGAAGTACTGAAAATCGAGGCCGGCTTCTTCGTGCACATCGCGCAGGACAATGGCGCCTGGCGCTGGTTCCCTGGCAAGTTGGGGTTGTTCGGCGCGTACACGTTCGGCCGCCTGCCGAAGATTTTCATGCAGCCGGCTCCAATCAAGAGCGGAAGCGACGGCTTGTGGCGTTGCCGCGGGTTGTGGTTGCCGATCCTTGGCCTGCGCCCGAGCGGCGGCCGTTTCCAGTCCGCGCTGGGCCGGCTCGACGGTGCGATCGAGCATCAACACGTGGTCGAACCAGTAAGCCGCTTCGCGGTAGCGTTCCAGTTGGAACAAGGCGTCGGCCACATCGCCCACAATGGCGATCAGCGGTTGGACGCTTTCATGATTGCGATTGGGAATGCGCGCCGACTGGCTCATGATGCGGTCCAGCAACTCGGACCGTGCAAACTGCGCTTTGGCTTGCTCTGGGTCGAGACGACTAAGCGCCATGCCGTACTGGTGCGCCACGGTCAGGTCTTCTGGATCGAGCCGCGCCGCCTCACGCAGGCAATCGGCGGCCAGCCGCCACTCGCCCTGACGAAGCCAAAGCCGGCCGGCCGCGCGGTAATACCAAAACTCGGGACGCGCCGAACTTCCGACGCGCGCCAGCGCCAGCAGCGCACGGGCGTCGTCATTCTGGCGGGCATAAAGCTCCGCCAGCATGCCTGCGGCGCGCGTATCGTCGGGATCGCGACGCAGCAGCGATTCGAGCAACTGCGCCGATTCGTCATAACGTTCCGCCACCAGCAAATAGAGGGCCAGCGTGAATTCGTGGTCGACGTCATCCGGCTCGGCCTTCAAAAAGCTTTGTAATTGACGAATGCCGTCCTCGGGTCGCGCCACCCGCTCGCTGGCCAGTGTGTACAGCACTAATTCTTCGAGCGACCAAGGCCGCAATCGGCGGATGGCGTCGAGTTCGCGACGAATCTCGTCGCGCCGCATTTGCACCGCGTACAACTCCACGAGTCGCTCGCGCGGCGGCAAATAGCCGGGGTTCTGCGCTGCCGCTCGCCGCAAGAGAGCCTCTCCGGCGCGGGCGTAACCCTGACTGACGAGCAAGACCCCTTCGGCGTAGCGCGCGGCGGCGGCGATGTTCGCCGGCGCGTCCGGCACGCGCTGAAAATACTCCCGCGCTTCCTCCACCCGACCGAGCGTGTACGCCACTTGCCCTCGGTAAAGGAGAGCCTGTGCATGCTCCGGATTCGCCGCCAGGGCGGCGTCAAGATGCTCCAGCGCGGCGGTATTGTCGCCCGCTTCGGCCGCGGCCAGCCCCTGGCGGACATGTTCTTCCACCGCTGTGGAGGACAGCGGAAGCCGCCACGTTCCCAGCAACACCGCGGCCAAGACCGCCAGCAGCGCCACGAGTGCGAAAAGACGACGATGTCGGCCTGGCGGCGCTTTGGATTCACGCGCCGGCTTGGCGCGTGAAGTTCGCCGTCGAGAGGGAGAGGGGTTCAAGCCGAATTCCTGACACGTCACGCCAGCGCCGCGCCGCCTGCGAGTGAAACGCGGCTGCCAAAAGCGACGCATCCGCCCATTTTCAGCTTACCCCCACACCGCGAAAGCAACAAGTGTCCGACATCTCGCAACGCGGACGCAGCGTATCCGAGTCGCGCGCGGTCAAGCTGAAACGTCTCGTTTGCTGTAGGGACATTGCGAACGTGCGTAACACTTAACACGTCCCATCGACGGGACTCCAGCGATGATCGTTGGAGTCCTGGCCTGAGAGAACCGCTTAGAAGTACCGGTTGGCTTGGAACTGGAACTCAAAATCAAACGGCTTCTCGTCGCCTTTGTCGGTTGGCAGCACGAAGCCCGCGGCCAGCGTCGTGCCGTTTTCCAGAATGGCGGTGGGACCAAACGTGATGTTCAAAATGTCCATGCGGTTGTTCACATTGCCCAGCAGGATTTCCGCATCGGGGTCCAGGCCATTCGTCAGGTCGGCATTGCCAAAGAGGTCGGTATTGATCGAGAAAACTTCCGAGTCCTCAATGGTGGTGGAGTAGTGCATTTCCACCTGAAACGCTAAGGCCTGCAGGAACCCTTGTCGGCCCGGGTTCCGGTACAGGTATACGCCGGCGCCAAGGTCGAACCGCATGGCGGCTTCGCCATTAAAATGCACCGAGTCGACAAACTGCGACGGTGCGCCGTTGAACGTTTGCAGTATTTCAATGTTCAAGTCGGAACCGTTCACGGGCATGTCGGTTTGCCAGAACCCCTGCACGAAGAACGGCGCGTCGGGCTGGTACAGGAACGCCAAGAACGGCGCGATGAACGTGGCGTCGTTGTCGTAGTGGAAGAAGTAATCGGCCGTCACATCATCGGGAGTTGGCGGCAGGCCGTCTTCGTCGTCGACAAAGGCTTCGCGCGCGCGAATTTGCACATCGTCGCTGGTGGGCGTTTCCAACAAAAGACCGCCGGACACGTGGAACCCGCTCGTGTTGGAGTAAATCAGGCTTTTGAGCGCGACCGTGACGTTCCCCAATTGCAGGTCGCGCTGCGAAGGCACCGAAGGCGGCGTACCGAAGTCGTAGTACAAGCTCGTGCCCAATTGGTCGACCACGGGCAGCCGCACTTCAATCGAAAACACCTCTTCCAGGAAGGTCTTTTCGAACCCGATCGTATAACGATCCACATTCGTATCGCTGTTCAGAAACACGGGGTCGCCTGGCCCGTCGTTATCACTTACCGAATTCATGATCGGATTGTGAAAGTGGTTGAAGGCGAAGAACACGCGATCGCGCGGCATGGGGCTGTTGTTCTCGGCGATCTTTTGCCGGCTGCAATTGCTAAAGTTCGGATGATTCACCGACCCCTGCAATTGCCCCTCGAAGAACGCATTACCGCAGGCGCCTCCAAGCGTATCGCCCATCATGTTGGGCGCCGCGGAGAACGGCGACGATGAGCTGCCCGTGGAGCTGGACAACGACGGCGAACTTGCCGTAGGAGCGTTCGAAGGAGGCGAGGTAGGACTTGCCGTCGTTGAGGGACTTTGCGCTGACGGACTTTGCGGCGTGGCGGTATCGGAAGGCGATTGCGGCGAGGCGCCCTGTTCATCGAGAGCGTCCAGGTCGACCCAACCGTCTTCCCTGGTTCCCGGAGGAACGACGTGCGGTTGCGGCGGACACGGATAAGAATACGTACGGTACGCCGGCGGGCAAACGCCAGGGCGCGTCTCGGCGTGCATCAAATCAGACAAGCTCATCACACTTGCGGCGCTCAAACATCCGGTCAAGCCAAGACGCAGCCATCGCTTTTTCCATCGCATGTGGGACACCGCCTGGCCCTCCCTTGGTGCGGGGTTTTGGAATCGTGCTGGTTATTGTTGCGCGGCGCGGACCTGCCGAAGTGGGTCGAACTTGCTGGTCAGGCGCGCCCCCTCGTTGGTGCTAATTTCGTCATTTTCCGAATGACTGGTATTGTTGAAGTTAAACAAAAATTCGGCGTAACCGGTCTTTTCGGAACAAACGCAATAAGCCTTACCGCCTAGGAGACTGCGGCAGTTTGGCGAGACTTTTCCGCGCAGAAAACTTCGCAGGTTGATTGGGGAATTTGCGACGTCGCGGTCGGACAACGAGTAGAACGATCCCCCCAATTTACTGGACGGCTTGAAGGGAGCTGGGTATATTCGACTCGTCCCGCCTGGGCACAAGTTGCAGCCGGCGTCGTCGGTTTCCGTGCTTGGTCGTTTTTCCATGCTTGGTCCTCGACGACGTTCGCGTCAAACCCACCAGGTTGCCGCCATGAGCGCCGCTTCAAATCCATGGTCGCGGGCCAAGTGCCCCTCCTTCGATCAATTGCAAATCCTCGCCGCGGGACAGGCCGAGCCGACGACCGCCCAGCAACTGTCGGAGCATCTCGACACCTGTGACACGTGTCGCCGTCGGTATGAGCAATTGCGGTCGGCCGTCACGGTGCGCGATCCGGACTCCACGCACGACGACCATGCGACCCAAGCACAGGAATTTGCTCCCGATGAACTCAAGACGGCGCCGGGCGACAGCGACGCGGCGGCGGCCGATTCGACTTCGGCGTTTGACTCCGACGCCGTCGCCCAGTGGCGTTACACACGATCGCAAATCTTTGGCGAACTTCCCACGCGTTTCGGCCGTTATGAACTGCGCCGCCTGCTGGGCGAGGGGGCGATGGGCGAAGTTTACCTCGCCTGGGATACCCAACTTGGTCGGGAGGTCGCGCTCAAGGTGCCCACCACCTTGGCCCGGCCGAAGAACGTCCAGCGCTTCTTACGCGAAGCGCAATCGGCGGCGGTGCTCGATCATCCTTTCATTTGCCCCGTCTACGACTACGGCCAGATCAACGGCATTCGCTACTTAACGCTCAAGTACATTGCGGGCCGCACGCTGGCCGATGTGCTGGCCGATGGCCCCATGCCGCTGCGCGACGCGGTTAAACTGTGCGGACAAGTGGCCGAAGCGCTCCACGCGGCGCACCGGTCGGGCGTGGTGCATCGGGATTTGAAGCCAGGCAACATCATGCTGGACGAAACGGGCCGTCCTTACGTGATGGACTTCGGCCTAGCGCGGCGAGACTCGGCCGATGCCTCGCTCACGCGTACGGGCGAAGTGTTCGGCACGCCCGCGTATATGCCGCCCGAGCAAGCCCGCGGCGACAGCGTGCGCGTCGGACCGCGGTCGGATGTGTACAGCCTGGGGGCGATGCTGTTTCAAATGATCACCGGCCGCTTGCCGTTCATGGGCAGCGCCGCGGAGGTGTTCTCACAAATCTTACGCGAGCCGGCGCCAGCGCCGTCTCAGGTACATGCGGGAGTTCCCGCGTGTTTGGACGAGATCTGCCTGCGCGCGATGGCCAAAGACCCGGATGACCGTTACGCGACGGCGGCCGACTTTGCCGCCGCGCTCGACGCCTGCACGCCCGAACTGTTGCAAGCGGCGCCCGCGAAGAACGGCGAGAGGAAGACGCTGTCGTACAGGAACGCCGTCTTGGCATGCGCCGGGGTTGGGGTTGTTACGATCGTCTTGCTTCTTGGTTCGTGGCCCTGGAGCGATCAGAGCGGCACGACGCTTCCGATTCGCGACACGCTGGAAGCAAAACAGGCCAACGGTGCGGACGTCGTGCCTAGCACCGACATTCCAGCGCCCCGCGCCGAGGCGCCGCCGGCCGCCGCTCCGGACAACGCCGCGGCGCAAGCCGTTGCCGCCGTCGCCAAGACGCCAGCGCAACGGTTTCAACAGAGTTTCACGCAGGCAATACGGCAGCTTGCCGTCGATTTGAAACGCGCCTTAGAGAACGATCCGGAGGGAACGCAAATCACCGTCGGCTCGTTCACGCCGGCCGACGCCGACTCGCCGCGCGTGCTCGGTCAGTACATCAAATCGCAGCTTTACGAGGAATTGAAGCAAGCGGGCCTGGAGCCGAAGCTCCTGGGCACAAAGTTCTCGTGCAAAGGCGAATACATGTACCTGCCCGAGGATCGCAAGCTGCAGATCGAAACCACCTTGCGCTCTGGTCCCCGTAAGGTGAAAACGGTGACGGTTGACCTTGATGACTTGACTGCGTCGGACCTGGCGACGCTCGGCCAGGTTCGGCCTAAACTGCACATTCTCGTGCTGGCTGCCGACGCCTACCCCGAGATGTTTCTGATGCCCTGGCCCTTGAAAGACGCCGAGGCGCTGGTAAACGACCTACGACGCCAAACCACTGCTGTGTACGACGTCGGCAAGACGTACTGGTTTGTGAACGAAGAAATCGCGGCGGAAAGTTTGCCGGCCCAGATCAACACGATTTGCGAAGAATTGAAGGCCGAAGCCACGCCGCGCGACTTGCTCGTGGCGTTCATCGCGGGACACGCCGTGACGCACGAGGGCCGCTATTACTTCATCCCGCCGCACGCGGAGCTAACACGGGAGAATATTAGTGACGCGCGCGACTCGGGCTTGTACCCACGAATCGGCGTTCCGTGGAGCACCCTGGCGGAGTTGCGCAAAGCGCCGTGCCGCACGTTCGTGTTATTGGATACCTCGAACGCCGGGACCGCCGTGGAGGAACTGGACCAGACGCAGGGCGAGCAAAAGCAGAACAGCGACGAGCAAATCTTCGTCGTTCTTGGTGCGGCCCGCGCCGACCAAGATTCCGTTGGCGATTCTGTGCAAGGAAGTTTTTTCATGCAATCCGTGCGCGAGGCGCTCGCGGGACGGGCGGATGAGGGGGGCTCATTAAACAACTCGGTGGACCTGCGCGAGCTTACCTCTTACGTCCTGCGTGAAGTTCCTCTCCGTATGCGAGCGATAAAGACGCAAGTTCCCGTGATGTGGCCGGCGTCGATTTCTGACGAGTGGAATTTTCCGCTGACGGCGAAGGAAACCGCACAGGGGAATCATTCCTCGGCGGCCGAGCGGTGGTTATATTGGGGCGGTCTGGTGCTTACCGAGTTGCGCCAGCGCCAGGGCGCCGTGCACGACGACCAGCTCGCCCAGGACAGCCGGCACAATCTCAAACGACCCCGCCAGCGGCGGAAAGACGTACCGCTGGGCAGCGGCGCGAACCGGGTTGAAAAAGAGTGACTCGCCAATGAGCGATACGCCGCCGCCGATCACGATCACCTCGGGCGCCACGAGCGTCACGACTTGAGCGATCGCCCAACCGAGCGCCTGGCAGGCATGAGCAAGCACCTCGCGCGCTAGTTCATTGCCATCGGAGGCGGCTTGTGCGATGGCGCGCGAATCGAGCCGATCAAAATCTCCTTCGCAGCGCGCCCAAAGATCGGCGGCGTATTCTTCGCCCGCTTCGGCCGCATCGGCGATGCGCTTCAACCGTTGCAACGTGTTTTGGCGGCGGGGTTCGCTACGCAGCGAATCAAACGGCGTGACCACTTCGCCCGAAAGCCGGGCCCGGGCCGCCGCGGCGATGCCCCAACCGCTGGCGATCGACTCGACGGTGTCGTCGGGCCGGTCGGCCTGAAGTCCGGGGCGCAAGTGGCCAATTTCCGCGACCGCCGGTCGGCCGGCGCCGTGCAAATGACCGTCAATCACCAGTCCGCCGCCAACGCCCGTTCCCACGGTGATAAAAAACACGATGCGTCGGTCCTGACCGGCGCCGAATCGCGCTTCGGCCAACGCCGCGGCGTCGCAGTCGTTGCCCAGCACGGTCGGTTTGCCGAAGGTGGTTTGACACCAATCGCGTAGCGGCGCGCCCTCCCAACCGGTGATTTGATGGCTTTTGACCACACACCCGGTGGCCGCATTAACCGGCCCGCCAAAACCAACGCCGATGCTGCGAACTTCGTATCGGCTCAAGAGCGCGGCGCCGGCCGCGGACATTTGATCGAGGATGCCTGCGGCGCCGCGCGTCGGATCGACCGTGCGCCGCTCGAGCGCAACTAAAGGTGAGCCGTCTCCGGCGCCCACACCAAGTTGCAGCTTGGTGCCGCCGATTTCGATACCCAGGTAAAGATCGTTCGTCATGATGTCCAAGTGATCAAACCGGCGAATACCAACTGGCGAAAGCAAACAGGCGAATGCAAACAGGCGAAAGCGCGGTGATTAACGAGACGCCCCCGACGTGGCGTAACGGCCTTCACCATTGATGCGCGCGTACACGTCGTTCAACGCCCAATGGAACAGACACAGGTGAATGCTTTCGACCATGCCCATGTCGTCCAGCGGCACGTGCAGGCCGTGCTGGGCCATGTGTTTCAGTTTGCCGCCGCTGTAGCCGGTTAGTCCGAAGGTCGTCAGTCCGTGGCGATTCGCCCAATCGACGGCGTTCAGCACGTTCGGGCTGTTCCCCGAACCGCTGATGGCGATGACCAGATCCCCCTTGCCGCCGTAGTTCATCAGTTGTTGAACAAAGATCTGATCGTAGGCCACATCGTTTCCTACGGCCATGATCCAACCGGCGTTGTCGGTCAGGCTAAGCACCTTGAGGCGCTTCTTCGACTCGTCTTTCAAGTCTTCCGGCCGCAGGGTGCTTTTGCCCAGGTCTTCGCTCATGTGGCTGGCCGTCGTGCCCGAACCGCCATTACCCAAGATGAATACCCAACGGTCGTTCTCCCAAGCACGATAAATCAGATCGGCCCAGCCTTCTAGCTCTTGCAAGCTGATGCGGGCCAGTTCTTCCTGCAAACGAGACACATACGGCGCGGCGGCAAGTTGAGCGCCAAGCATGAGGCGAAATCTCCCAGGCAAGGTCAAAGCGTCCCGGCGCAGGGATGTTGCGAGCCGGGCCCAGAATCGATGACGACACAAAAAAACGTGCAGAGTTTAATCCTGGGGGGATTATGGACTAAACTCGATTTGACCAAGGAAATCCTTGGCCTATTGTTGAGTTAGCGAGGCGTTGGCACTTTCCCCGGCACTAAATTAACATGGCGAAACAGGGCAGGAAACGTGGGAGTCGCAATAAGGGTTACTTCTTCCGCGGTGGTCGCGGTTGGTGCGTGAAAGACGCTCGCGGCAAGTTCGTCCCTCTGACCGACAATCAAGGGGAGCGACTCCGGTGCGAGGATCAGGCCGAAGAGGCTAGGTTGGCTCATGCTCGATGGCTGGTGACGAAGGGTCGCAACGAGGCCACTGTTGACTCGGTGACGGTATGGGACGCCTGCCTAGCATACCTTGCCCACGCGAAGCGCGAAACGGCCACTGGCAGCTATAAGCTACGTGCTGACACGCTCTATGACTTCGCGACTGGGTTTCCAGCACGTTTTCGCGGATCAGCGGCTCAGCCCAAGCCGAGCGACCGGATTCACCCCGGCTACGGAACACGCCGCGTCGCCGAACTACGACCAATCGACATCGACCGGTGGGTCCAATCACACACACGCTGGACCAACGCCCGCATCCCAATCAAGTCCATTATGGTCATGCTCAACTATAACGTGCGGGCAGGCGCAATCCCTCGCAATCCACTGAAAGGAATACGGGTGCCCCGGCCTGGGCGACGAGCAACGACTATTACGCCCGAGCAAGAGCAAGCGATGATCCGCGTGACGAACCCGCAATTCGCCATCGCGATCAAGGTGCTAATTCGTACTGGCGCTAGGCCGGGGAAGGAGTTTGCCGCTTTGACCGCCGCCCATGTGGACGACCTGGGTAATCGGATGGTCTGGCGATTCAAGCCGCACGAGTCGAAGACTCGCAAAGAGCGGATAATCCGGATAACCGACGCCGAGATCATCGACATCGTAAGGCGACAAATGGAGCGATACCCACGAGGCCCAATTTTTCGTAATACGCAGGGACGCCCGTGGACCGCCAAATCCCTTAACCAGAGCTTTGAGCGGGTACGCGGTAAGCTGTTCGCGGAGGGAATACACTTCGATGACGACGCGTGCGTCTATAGCCTCCGACATTCGTTTGCTAAACGCGTGCTGAATGGCTATTGGACTGGTCAACCCGTGAGTATCCAGCGGCTATCACAACTGATGGGCAACTCAGTTCAGGTGTGTATTGACCATTACCTGAACTGGGTCGCGTCTGAGGATGAAGGACTCTGGCAGGCCGTCTAAATTCGCAACACGGCTGGATCGAAGCCGAACTCGTCCCCATCAGGCAGCCGTGCCTTGACTTTCCGGTATTGCGGCGGTTCAGGGGTGCTTCCAGCATCGACGAATTCATCAAGCCACTCCTGTTTGAATAGCAGCCGCGAGCCTTTCGCGTGCTGGAAGGCTCGCAGCTTGCCCTGCCGCACGAGCTTGCGAACGCCGCTCACCGAATAATTCAATTCGGCGGCGGCCTCCGTGATCGACAAAAGGCCGTAACAAATGATTTGCGGTTCACTTAGGTAGGTCATAGGAGACCCTCCAACCCAGCCATGTGCCGTTCGTTGCTATAAGCAAATCCTCCGAAGTACATCCTGGCGGCGGCGGCGTAGGCCAAAGCACCTTCAAATGCGGTATCAAATAAGCCGAGAAACTTGTGCTGCTGATCTACCGTAATCTCAGCACGCCACCCCTTGCCGTGTAGCCAGCTAACTCCCCTAAAACCACTCGTGTTCGTTTTGTTGCGTCTGTGATTTGCCTGATTCTGTTCGTTGGTTGAGGCTCGCAGGTTGTAACTCTGATTGTTCAGCCCGTTGCCATCTTCGTGGTCAATGTGGTGGCTTAACGACATCCCACGAAGCTCGGCCACAACCCTGTGCATGTACACATGCGTTCGACCAACTTTTCTTCGCGGACCGGGCACCTTCGACTCACATTGTCGTGAGTCGCGAACCACGTAGTAAGTGTTCCGTCGCTTGCGGGCGCGCCACTTCCACTGACTCAAATGTTCATACAAATCGTCATCAACCAGCGTGACTTTGTCTTGCGTCAACTTGATTTTTCTCATGCGATTCTCCGGGGTGCTATTACAGTTACCCCGCGAAACTCGCGAAAGACGACTAATTCCTGAAAAAATATCTCATTGACATACTTTATTAGATCGTCACAATCTTATATCCTACAATAAAAAAGCCTCCCTCGGGTTTTACGCCGAGAGAGGCCGTCCCCCACCACAACTAAATCGTACCTCGACGGGCCTCCCGGCGAATCTTGGCCCAGACGGCTCTCGCCGTCTCTTGCGGCGCGCTCGCGCCATCGACATTGATGTCACCGACCGTCACATTTGTCACGCTGCCGCCTTGCTGCCGGTACACTGGCTGTTGACCGGCGTTGATCGCCTGGATTTGCGAGAAGAACCGTTGCGTTGATCGTGGATTCATAATGAACTCGCCGGGGCGAGCCATCACCGACACGGTATCCATACCCCGTACTTGCCCGCCGTTGGCGAACCCCTGCATGGCACCCGGCACGCCGATCCTCGACGCCGCAGCCGCCGCACGCTCAAGTTGCCCGGCGAAGCCCGCCGCACTCGACTGAGCCGCATCAATTGCTTGATTGATACGCCACAACTCAGCACCCAATCGACTCGTGGCCTGAGCACTCTCTTGTGCTTGAGCGATCTGGTTGACTTTGCCGATAGCGGCAGCGACCTGCGCCAATTCGTCGGAGAGTAGTCGCGAGTCCACCGGCCCGAGCGAGTCCCATAGTTGCGACAGATCGGCGAATGTCTCACGGACTTGAGCTTTCGTCACGTTCGAGGATTCTCCGAGACGCTCAACCTCGTCTGCGAGGCTGCGGATTTGCAGTAACGCATTCGCGGTACTTTGGTCCGCGAAAAACTGCTGCACGAGTCCTGACGGCTGATCCAATGTCGTGAAGATCGACGCTAACTCGCCACGCAGGCGTAAAATCTCGTCGGCCGCTTTGCGTGATTCAGCCAGGGCGGCTGATGCGTCATTCGACATTTTCTCAGCTTCGCTGAGTCCCGCCGCGAAATCATCGGGGCTGGTGAACTGTCGCCCGAGCAGCTTTTCGAGAGGCTCGACATTGACCTGTAGCTTGAACGTCTCGAACGCTTTCTGCAAATCATTTTGAATCTTCTTGATACCGTTCTCAATTCGCAGGTTGAGATCAACTGGCTTCAAATCGCCAAGATTGCGATTTACAAAATCGGCGATCCCGAGTGCTCCCGCCGCATTAAGATCGTTCTGGCTCAGTGCCAGTTCGGCGATACGTTTTAGCGCCGTTTGTCGAGCCTCGCTATTGTCGGAGATCAGATTACCCTGCGGATCAAACTGGCTGACGTTATTCATCAGCACGGCGATGCTCTCGCGTAACTCGTCCACCGATTTTTGCTGTGTGGCTCGTGCCTTCTCTGCGGCAACCTCTCGCTGCTCAGCGAGCCTTTGCAGTTCCCGCTCGGCGTACAGTTGCTCGTTGAGCAATTTGTTCATTGTGCCAGCCGCGCGAGCCTCTAACTCGCGATTCCCGGTTCGCTGTGCGATCAGATCGGCCGACTCAGCCAACCGATTGGCCTCACCGAACTGGCCTAACGCCTCGCTGACCTGCGTGTGATCGGTCGCGTTACGCAGTTTTTTCGCAGCTTCCTCAGCGAGCTTGAATGCACGGCCAAGACGCTGCAAAGCACCGGTCTGCTCGTTAGTACCTCGGACTGCGCGATCGAACGCTCGTTGGTCGGCCGTCAGACCGAGTCCCACGACACGGTCGCGACTCGACGATGCCATGCCGCGAGCGTCGGCCGCAACCTCGGCTAGACGATCAGCCAACGCCTGTCGGGCGTTAAGCACGCGTCCGAGTGCCGTCGTCGTGGATGCGACCATCGCCTCGTTGCGTGCGCGAATCGCGGATAGGTCTTGGCCGTACAGGCGTCGTGCCTGCTCGTTTCGCGAGTGGATTAGCTTGATCTCGCGGCCAAGCAACTCACGGGCAGTTTGCACCTTCGCATCTTGGGCCTCCGTGAAACTCGTATGGTCGAGCCGATTAGCCTGCTCAAGCGCGTGCGTCGCGGCGTTAATGCTCCGCGAGATTTGGTAGTCGAGAGACCTGCCGATCACGTCGCCCAATGCCGCCGCCCCAAGTGTGAGACTCATCAGTTCGACCTGACGCCCGAACTGCCTCATCCCTGCCTGTGTCAAGATGATCGACGATTTCATAAGGGTGAGGCTGGTGACAGCGGCCATGATGGCTCGCTCACCTTGCCGCATAACGCTGACGAACTGATCGACGCCACCGAAGAAATCGGTGACTTGCACGCCGGTTCGTAGAAGCGCCTGCCCGAAATCAACGGTCAACGCGTTGGAAAGCTTGTTGATTTCGCTTGTGAGCTTGTGGGCGTCCGTGCTGGCGACCTTCGCGAATTTGGATTTGGCAAAGTTGGTCCCGGCCTTCTCAGCCGCCTCCAAGTCCTGCGTGAACTCCTGTAGTCCGTCGATGGTTAGAGCCGTAGCACCGGCGAGTCCGCGGATATTGGGCAACAGGGCCGCGAGTCGCGACTGCGAACCGCCAGCCGCCGACGTAACCTCACGGAGTGCGCCACCAAGACCCAACGTGCGGAGAGCAGCGTCACCGCTGGTGAAGCCTAGTCGGTCTAGCTCGCGTCGCATCGCGACGCTTGGCTTGAGGAAGGCGGAAATGGTCGCACGAAGCTGGGTGATTGATTCGCTGGTGTTGGTCCCTCGCACGCTAATCGCGGCCAAGCCAGCACTAATCTCTTCGAGGCTCAAGCCAGAGGCACTGGCGATTGGGCCGAGTCGGCCAAACGCGTTAGATAGCTCATCGGCCGAGATACGACCCTTGTCAATCGTCGTGAACATGATTCCAGCGACGCGCTCAGCTTGGCTCGCGTCAAGGCCGAACGATTTCAGCGCACCCGACAATAAATCGACCGAGTCAGCCAGACTACTATTCGTTGCGTGTGCGAATCGTGCTGACGTTTCCGCAAAACGTAGGGACTCACCAAAGTCACCAACCTGATTGCTGATCGCTTGATAAACGCCTGCGGCGGTGTCCAACAATGGCAGGTTGAGCGAGTCGCTCAACTCACGCACATCGTTCGCGATTCGCGAGAACGACGTACCCGAGTCATCAATCGTCGAGATTAGTGCGACCTGCCGCTGGAACTCAGCAGCGGCGGTCGCCGTCCGCTCGAAGTGCTGTCGCATCACGCTCAGGCCACGCACAATCGCTTGGGTGAAGACGACGCGCGAGAGCAGTTGCAACGATGTGGTCAACTGATGGGTGCTCTGCACCGCCGCGCCCATACCGGTGTTGAACGCTTTTCCGGTCTGGTGCGCGCCAGTGCTGAGCTTGGCCAACGCCTTGCTGGCGTTACCCGACGACGAGTTGAATTTCTTGAGTGAGGCGGCGTCGTGGCCTAACGACTTGTTGAGCCGGTCGAGGCTCTTATCGAGTTTGTCGAGGGTTGCGAGTGCCTGGGACGCGTCGAAGCCTAATTTCTGCGTAATTTCCATTATAGTATCACCTGATAGAGGGGCTAGGTGTGGGGAGGGAAAACCGCCCCTCACAGTCGGCGCGGTGTGATTGGCCAAAATCAGTCTGCGGACGCCGTGGCGCTCGCTGTACTGCGATTTTGACGGGCTTTCGCGAGCGATTCCGCGCGTCTCTGACGCTCCTGCTCGCTCAGGATTTGCCGCCGTCGCGGTCGGATGACCTCAGCGACCGCGTCGAAATCGTCCACGTCGAAAACGACGGTTAGCTCGCCGAAATCGCCATCCTGCGTGACGCGGACGCACGGGAGTCGCCGCAGCCGGGCGGCGATCCTAGGGTAGCCGTCGATGCTGGCCGCGAGATAACGACCGCCGTGCGGATAGACGTGGCCGAAGCGGCACCGGATAAACAAATCCCACGGATCGCGAGAGCCTGGTTGCTCCTTGCCGACACGGTAGCGTTGCGCGTAGGTCGTCAGGTCGATGCAGGTTGGCTTCGGCCAGACCAATACAGGAATAGTGCTTTGCATCGAGATTAGCTCCGCTTACGCAAGCCGAGCAGTTCGGGGTTCTCGCGACGAATGCGCAGGTACTCGCTCATCGAGAGCCGTGATACGTCGATCTCCTTCGGCGGCGATTTCTTCGCGACCTGCGGTGCGACGTGCTCGCGAAACAGATTCCCGAAGACCTCTGGTTGCGATTTCATCCGTTTGATCGCTTCGTCCGCGGATGTTTGCTGGCCGTCGAACTCGACGACGACATTGCCGTCGATGACTTTCGCGGAGTCACGAAATAACGTCAAAAACTGTCGGGGTTGGTACGCATTGTGTGCCTGCGCGGCAATCGCAATGTCGCGCTCGATCTGCCTTGCCTCGCACTGACCCTGCCAGTAGGCGGCCTTGTCCTGTTGTTCAGCAATCTGTTTTTCAAAGTCTGCGGTCATGGTTAGTACCTTTCGATGGTCGCGGGGTTGATAGAGTCTTGAGCGGACCGACGTTGGTGCCACTCGATGAGTTGTCGTTCGGTCATTTGGGCGCGTTCAGTTACGGCCGCTGTGTCCTCTGCCATCATCTCGGAGATCGCGAACAATTCCGCCTTGGCCTCCGAGGCTTCCTTGCCGTCCAGGCTCCAAGACTTTCCGTTCCATGTCGGTGATTTCGTCTTCATTTGCTACATTGATGATTTTGAGATGACAGTTAAATTCCTCGGTGTTCAGGCCGAGGTCGCGGAGGAAATCAATCGCTTTCGCCTCGGTAAGAAGTAGCGATCTGTCGTCTTGCTCGACGACGTAATAGCCGCCACGCCTCTGGACACATGGATCGCAGCGTTGGCACAGACAATCGCGAGACGGTCTACCGCAGTTGCGACACAGCATTAGGTTGCTCCAAGAGAACACCGTTCCCACGTCGATGACGTGGGAACGGCCAGGGCTACGACTCGCGGCGCACGCGGGTCGTGTAAAATTGGTCGCCGCCAGCCGGGACTGGTGGCGACGACCAAGGCTCGGCAAGTATCCCAGTCGCCGGGGCCTACGATATGAGAAGCCCCGACCGCGAAGCCGGAGACGCGGATCAGGGGCAGGCCGACGCAACGAGCGACAGCCATGTAAGAAGTCCCGCCTGTAACGTCGATTACAGGCGGGGTGCTCGTCGGACTACACCGTCCGAGAGCGTTGTGTTTGGGGCGGCTGACCGGACGCGAAGACGGTCAGCCGCCGCGCGGCCTCATCCGTGGTCGCCGATCAGTTCAGCGACGTGGCGCTCGTTCGAGTAGGCGAACTCGCCGAAGTACGTCTTAGCGGCTTGGTCGTAGCTCAGGCCAGCTTCCAGCGCGGTGTCGAAACAGCCAAGGTGCCTGCTCCTGCCGTTGACTATGATGGTGGCATACCAGCGTTTGTCTCGCTTGTTCCATGTAACGCCCTTGAAACCGGATGTGTTGTTCTTTTGCGGACCGCGATTCGCTAGGTTCTGTTGATTGGTCGCGGCTCGCAAGTTAAACGTCTGGTTGTTCAAGCCGTCGCCGTCCCTGTGGTCAATATGGGCGTCTAAAGACATGCCGCGAAGCTCGGCGATCAGCCTGTGCATCTTGACGTACTTGCCATCTTGCCAGCGCGATGCATAGAGGGTGCCTGATCGTCCCTTGTTGGCGAACCACTCGAACTGATTCAGATAATCGAACAGGTCATCGTCAACCAATGCCACTCTGTCCCGTGTCAACGGAATCTCTCTCACTTCTTCTTCCTCCCGATTACGACGGTGTTGCTAGGAGTGTGAATCATCTTGAGTGGCCCACCCTCAAAATAGATGCGGTCGTCTTGCACCTTGGTCACGACGAATTCGGTTAGCCTGATGCCTTGTCCGCGAGTCTGAATCGCGTATAGGAGTCGATGGCCGGGTCTGACTTCCCGACCGAGTGTGTCAGTTGGCATGTCTTCTTATCTCGTCAAGTTTGTGGATCGCTTCTCGTTGGGTCGAGCCAACCAACATCAACAGCCG
This sequence comes from Planctomycetota bacterium, assembly GCA_963204915.1. Taxonomy (GTDB): domain Bacteria; phylum Planctomycetota; class Planctomycetia; order Pirellulales; family Pirellulaceae; genus JAHWKS01. Next base: position 40,701 of record CAUJHS010000091.1, read on the forward strand.
CACCATCTCGTCCGTACCGAACCGGTGCCGGCTCCCGTCGGTGTCGTGGATCGACCATTGCAGCCCTCGCGGGCCGCCAACGTATTTGATCGTGGCCGGGACCAAGTCGGCGAAGAACTGAGTCTCAGCTTCGCGTTTGGCGGCGTCGAGGATTCCTCTTGCCTCGCTTCGAGATTTTCCTGCTATCAGCAGGGCGGTCGTTGCTCCGCTCTGATTGGTCGGCTGGCCGCCGATCTGGTATCGTGCGTGCCTGGGTGCCGTCGGGATGAACTGGACGCCAGCCGTCGCGTGTCGATTCATAGGAAAGTTGGTTCATGGTGCGGTGACGTGGTCAGAGGATTACTGATTACCGTTCTAAAATTCGAGTAATCACCAAACTCCGCAGATTTCACTAAGCAAAACACTGGGTGAAATGTTGTTTGCGGAGTTTGCGGAGTTTGTTTTGACGAATCAGTAACATAGTGAAGAGCAGTAAATGGAATCTCTTATAAGGAAGAAACCCTGAAACTGCCCACCAAACTCCGCAAACTCCGCAAACTCGACGTAACTCCCTGAAATCAAAAGACTTGCGAGTGCGGAGTTTGGTGAGGACAGTCATTATCGTTCACCGACGGGTAATCTCGATGAGGGCAGTCTTAGTCCTATCGAGGGGTGGGAACCTGATCTCGACGCCGTGCCGCTTGAGGAACGCCGCGTCGCGGTCCAGCGTGGACCGGACCCGCCTCGCCGTGCCGCATTCCACCCTGGTCGCCGCCGCAAGCTGGCTCGCGGTGCCCTTCCAATTCCCTAACGCGACCACGGCCTGGGCAAGCTCGCTGGCATTCTCGTCTTGCAGGCGTTGCTTGCTGGCGCTCTCAATCACCGGTAGCCGCAGCCGCCCCGTTGGTTCGGGCAGGTCAAGGTGGAGCAGCGTGTACATGATCGCTGGTCCCTCTTCCTTGAGTCTCTCCATGAAGAGCGGCTTCGGTATGTCTGCTTCGGGCGGGTCCACTTGGATCACCGTGATCCTCGTGTCACCGTGGAAGATCGGACAAGCGGCCCGGTCGTTGCTGCACTGCACGAAATGCGTGTAGTTCGGTGCCTCATACTGGTTGTGGTGCATTTTGCGGATCGCCAGCTTCAATCCGGTGACGCAGTCCTTGATGCGTTCATGAACACCGTCCTTGGCGATGTTCCGCTCTTCGACGGCACACAGCACGGCACCCTCGATCTCGGCGTTGAACTCGCCGGTCAGCGCCCGGTCTGCCTTCGTGACGCCCTTCGTCACGAGCAGCGAGAACGCTTCCCAAAAGATCGACTTGCCTGAGTTCTCCGGGCCGAACAGAAACAAATAGGGAAGACGGTCTTCCGGGTGCCGCAGGATGGAGGCGTACCACTGCATCAAGTACAACGGGCCGTCTTCACCGAGATCACGACCAACATGCCGGAACATCATGTCCCAGTGTGAATGTTGGCCAACCACCGGCTGATATGTGTATTGCGGCGCGTCCATGTTCCAGACACGCGGTTCTGGATACTCCGGTTGAAACGGAACGCATATCCGGTGGAATGGGGACACGAGAGCGTGACCGATTTGCGTGACAGCGCCAGATGGGGACAGGCCACGCGACATCAGAGCATACCGGAGCGACTCCTTGCATCGCTTGACCCAACTGCCGTCATCTTTCCGCAGGTAATAGCCGTATATCTCGCTGATGCCAGAGTCGGACGGCTGGTGATCGACGACCCTGATGATCTCAGCGTAGTGGCTGATTGCTGGCTTATACGGGTTCTCGTAGTGTCGCTGCCAGTAGCTTTTTAGCGAGTTCTCCCAACCGGGCGGTCGAGTGTCTTTGTCCTCGTGCGAAGTCCTCACGACCAGCGTGTTGTCACCTTCGTAGATAATGTACGTCCGGCAGTCGTCGAATGGAGCGACTTGGTTGTGGTGTCCAAACTCGGCGAGCGTTGCAGCGACACCGGCCCAAGCGCGAAACTCATATCCCCTCTTGGTGGGCACGCCACCGTGGACCATCGCCGCTGTGTGCAATACCGGGTGATCGGTGATGGGCAGCATGTAGCCTCGCTCAGTCATCCTCCACGCCGGGTGAGGTTGGACTTGAGAATAGGCAAGCCATTCATCACCCACAGGGACGCATTCGAGATCACAGTCCACGTCGAATGGGAAGAGTCCCTTGATGCACGGCGCGATGGAGGCAGCGCGCGCGTACAGAGTGTCGCCTTCCCGGCGACCGGGTAGTTCAATCATTTCATTTGGCTCACATTTGGCTCAAGAAATAAAGACCCTGCTGCCCGGAGCCAAAACGGGCAGCAGGGTGAGGCACCGGGGATCAGTCGATGCCGTTGTTGTTTGAAAAGACTCGCCGCCGGACAACGCCTAGAACCGGCGACGAGCAGGCGAGCGGCGAAGGCCGCGTTGATTCCCGCCCCGGCCCGCAGACCGTGGACCGGGGCCATGCCTCACCTGTCACCTTCGCGGAGCACGGGTCGCAGTTCCCTCTTCCTTGCTCTCTTGCGTAGCCGGGCCATCGCGCCTCGGACTACGCCCATCTTGACCCCCAGGTCGTCGGCCATGTCTTGATAGCTCATACCCTCAAGCCGCCGCTCTAAAACCTGAGACTCGACCCATTCAAGGTCCATTCCCTCCGGTATCTCGACCGGCTCGTCGGGATCGTGGTAGCAGCGTGACCCGTCGGCGTGTTGCTCCAAGAATGCGTCACGCTTGGATCGCACCCGCCGTAGCTCGACGTGTTCTTCCAAACCCTTGACTCGGCGGTCGTGGTTCGTTGAGCGGGGAATTGGGACTCGCGTGCGGTCCTCGTTCTTGGCGTCCTTGTGACCGTACCAGAGATGCGAGCAGATATACTTGTGGGCGTCCTCAGCCGTGACCGCATTCGTCTTGAGCGATTGGACCGCGTCCACGAGCTTAAAGAACGCGGTACTCTGGCTGTCGTAGGGCAGGTTCTCGGCGATGAAGATCGCATATAGGTTTTTGATTTCGTTGGTAACGTCAGGGTCGTCGGCGCGCAGCCGACGGAGCAAGTCTTCGGTAAGCATGGTGTAGATCGAGGGTAGTAATAACCCGTCCAGCGTGGAGCGGGGTTGTGCAAGAGCGCACACAGAGTTCGTGGCACCCTAATACGTTCGGTTTTTGCGTTTTGTGCGAAAAAATTTGGAAATTTTGTCGCAACTAATTCTTGTGATTGGAGGGCGTAAAAACGTGCTACTCCAAGTGACTTGCCGGGGCACCTTCCAGGTGCCTCGTTATACGAAATCGTCTTCAAATGTCGGCCGACTCGCCAAAGTAGATACCTCGCCCAACTCGATTCATCCGAGGTATCGGACGAAGGTTGTCTAATTCAGTTACCCGCCGCAAAATGCCGATGGATGAGGCAATCCAGAGATTTTCCAGAAAATCGTTCTTGTGAGGGGCACCCACCCTCGCGCGGTTGGATACTTCGCCAACAGAGAGTTGCTTTAGGGCAACACGTTGCAAAACTGCAACATCCGGCATCACCGCTACCGTCCACACGGACCCGATAACTCGCCCCACGCGGCACGCCACCCAGAATCGGCGAATCCGACAAACCGGATCGACCGGTCGCACATTGGCCAGCATCGGACCCGATTAGGAGTCTTCAACGGACGTTGAAGCTAAGGCTCCGGCACAATCAGAACAGTTGGTGCAGACGTCCGCGGTCGAGTCGAGGGCAAACAGGCAACTAGCGTTAGCTGGTTAGGTTACAAGGGGACGTGTAGGCATGCCCGGTGGTGACAGGTATGCTAGGTGGGTTAAATCTGAGGGGGCAATCCACCCCCTACAACCGCTGTTATCCGCCAGCCCATTCCTCTGACTGGGTGCAAGTTTGCATACCCCTGATGCGGTGATTTTCAACTGGCGTCCGTTCTTGCACCGCGACGATTCAAGACGAGGGAAGGAGTCCTGTAATGCGATGCCCAAAGTGCGGAGACGAAGTACGATGTCGCTGCGGAAGCCGCATTTCGAACGAACAGGGCAACCTGTTCTATGCCGCGACGACGAAGTTGAAACTACTCAAAGCGGGTGGCAACGGACATTCCGAAGCCACCCAAGAGAGTAGCTCAAACCACGAGCGATACACGCCTCCTGAGCTGATCGCCTTTGTCCATAAAGTGCTTGGCCAGATCGACTTCGACCCAGCATCGAGCCACGAAGCCAACAAGATTGTAAAGGCTAAGTCGATCCACACAAGGGAGTCCAACGGCCTAGAGCAGCAATGGGATGGCCGTGTTTTCCTCAATCCGCCATTTGACAACTGGCCCGCTTGGGTCTCAAAGCTCGAATCAGAAATTGAAGCCAAACGAGTCAAACAAGCCATCATGATCGGTCCGGCTAACATTTCTGCCTTTCGGCCATTGCTTCAACGTGGCGGCCTGCTCTGCGTGCCTGATGAAAGACCGAAGTACCTCGATCCCTTTTCCGGCAAGCTCATTGATCCGCCTTTCGGATCGCTGATTTGCTACGTCGGAAATCGCTACGACCGTTTTGCTAAAGCGTTCGCCCCACTCGGTATCGTTCTTCGACCGTTCACTTGAAAACCTCGAACGCAACCCGCCAACCGCGTTGGAATTCTGGCAGCACTTGAACCGCCGTCGAACCGTAAGCGAGTCTACGAAGCGCTACACCCTGAGACGAGCCAGCGCAAAACAGGTGGTCACGGCAAGCACAAGCCTGCAACCGACAAAATGACCTTTGCAGAAGACATCGCGAAGAAGATCGGCAACGACATCGACCATTAAGACGATCAACCTGAACATTTCCTTCGACGATGAGGCCGCAGCAGCCCTGGTTCAAATCCTTGCTCCGGCCATCAAGGCGGCACTCGGACCGTATGAGCGAAGCCAACCTGGGTCTCGATATGTAAAAGTCGAGGGCGACGCACCACCGGCGGGCCAAGGACCCCTAATCGACTCCCACCAGGCGGCGAAGCTGCTCAGGGTCTCGGAGAAGACTTTATGGACCATGCAAAACACCGGCAGGATGCCCGAGCCGATCCGAATCGGCCGGGCTGTTCGGTGGAGCTTCGAGTCGTTGAAGAAGTGGGTCGATGCTGGGTGCCCGGTGACGAGCAGCCAGCGGCGCGGCTCGTCCGTGTCAATCTGCTCACCGGCCAGCAGGTCGGGATGTTTCGCTAACATCTCCTGCAACAGCTTCTCCGAATCATACGGAGCCTCCTCCATCGCCATAAGCCCTGAGTTTTCGTTGAGAAGGTAAATGCGTCCGGCCATCGAAAAAAACCTCGTGATATTGGATCAGACAGCGCGGTGCCTTGTCGGTGGAAAACCTTCGAGACAATTTCGCCTTTACTTTTGCCGAGGATAAATTCGGGTCGCCGCCAAAGCGCCAGGATAATGTGCAATCTCGAATCCAGACGCCGATTGACAATCGCCCTCAGTGCAATCCTCCCGGCTGGCTCACCTGTAACTTTCCTTGTCGCCGTCGTTCGCCCATCGCGACTTCGATTTCCTGAACAGTGTCGCACGACAACAGCAGGTCCAGGTCGCACCGCACTCGCCGGTTGTACATGCCGCCGCCGGTGCGAATCGCCTTCGCGAGTTTCACGGGCGGCTCAAAATACCAGATGGTGCAAGGTACTTTGGGCCACCGTTTCCTGACGTTACGCAAGATGGGCACTACGTCGATGATGGGAATGCCATGCTCGACCCGGCTCACACGGTAAATGGAATCGAGCGTCCCGCCCACTCGAAACGCCATGTAAAGTGGCCGTACGGTTGGCTCTTTGTAGTCCCACCACACTCTGAATTGTTGGTGGATGTCCCAATGGCTCTTCCCATTCGCCCAAAGGGGTTTGGTGCTTGCTGCGAGAATCCAAACCTCCGTCGTGAAGGCTCTCATTTCGTACTCCTCGTCCAAGAAACGATAAAAGGAGCGAACCCATTCTCTTGCTTGCGGTTGAACGGCCTCGCTCAGCATGAGCCGAACACAAGCGGGAAGGAATTGCGGCCAACCGAACGCCACGAGTCGAGTCGCAAGATTTGTGTCCTGTTGAGCATACTCCTGCACGAACGTGTCGTCGGGCGATTGGACAAGCGCTACCAGCCGTTGCTCCGGCTCATTCGTGTCGCTGAGACGCTTCATGTACCTCTGACATTGCTTGATGGCCGGAACAGCCAGTCCTACCTTAACCTCGACGATGACGTGAAACCGACCGGGTAAATGGATTTCGATGTCCGTGATTCCTTGGGCGGGGTCGCCAGTTCGGCGTCGTTGCAAGTCGATTCGTGCCCTGTGAAGCGACGAGGTATGCACCCCAACGATGCCAACCTGCCGGAGAAACCACTGCAAGAAGGGTGAACATTGTTGAAAGGTGTATCCGAGGGCGAATGAAAGCGCATTTTCATCGGTGCCAAGAAGGCCGAACGGCGTCGTCACCAGACGATCATGGGCATGGAGAGATACGATGTTGCTCATGTGGCGGCATAACTCACCGGGGAAACTCCGCCCGGCCATGTCTAAAGCGTACTCAATCAAGGAGCGGCCCGAGCGCGCCGGTCTTCTATCGAGCACATCTCTTTCGACGTACCTGAAGTTTGCGACTTAGCATTTTCAGCGTCGAATATGGCTTGCAGGGCAGGCCGTGAACGCCAACCTTGAAGTTTAACCCGAACCAGCCGGAGAATTCTTCGAAAAACTCATCGCTGAAATCGCTGCGGTGCCCTGGTCCACTTTTCTCGAACGGATGTTCCAGGGCGGCTCGGGGAATCTCTGAGATGTCGAGGGCGTTTCGGCCAAAATAGAAGTAATAATAAGAAAGGAGTGCGAAACGACCGCTTTCGTCAATATCGTGGTGTGCGTCAACACGACGGCCTTGGTTGGCCCGGCAATATGTCGCCAACGGGGTTTTCTCATCGACTCTCATGGCATAGATCAACTTGCCGTGCCCGGCGCTCTTACTAAGGTCTGCCCCGCCAGTTCCGGCAATCCAGTCGCCTTCCTCCGCCAGTTCGACTATGTTGCGATTGGTTTGGCCGAACTTACACTTTGCCAGGGAGCAAAAGTCGCCAAACGGGTTCGGCGCAAATCCCAGATCGTGGTCAACGACGTAAGAAAAGAGTTTGGGCATGAGCCGTCCTCCATCTACCGCTGCCTCTTGATCTCAGCCACCTTTCACACCAAGTACCCGATCTCGTCGCCGTCTAGTTCCGCGACGGCTGCTACGCCGTGAATATTCCTCAGCAGGTCCTCGGATGCGCCGAGGAACATCTTGAGCGACACATCGCCGTCGCAGCGTCCGAGCAGGTGGCCATCCGGCGTGACGACCATCTCGACCAGCCGCGGCGTTGTCCAATCCTCGCCGACCAAACAGCCGAGGATCGCCTGGAAGTGGGCACTGACCTGCACCTGGCGCAGCTTGTGTGCGCAGTCCTCTCGAATCTGGTCGGGATCACGGATGGGGAGGTCGTCGGTCATTATGATCCTCAAACACGAAGCAGTATCCCGGAAGTCACCAGCCGCTCAAAATGCCGATCCACTTCGTCCGGCAGCTTCCCGCCTGTCACAAGCAGGCCCAATTCCATGTTGATGGTGAAGGCGTACTCGGTGAAGTTGGCGCTTGACACGAACATCCGATACCCATCGGCCACAGCACACTTGACGTGCAGGATGCCAACTTTGCCGTTATCGTCCGTGGGCCGGTTCTCCTGGGGCCAGTAATACACCGAGCAAACCGACGCCACGTGGCCTCCCAAGGCCAGTAGGCAGTCGTATTCGCCCTGCCCCTCGACCCGGTTCGGCGTCTCCACAACGAGCCGGATGGCCACTCCCCGGTTGGCGGCAGCGACTAACGCCTCACGGATGCGGGGGATGCGGTACACGGCGTAGCTCACCACCATCAGCCGTTTCGAGGCCGAGTTCACCACTTCGAGGATCGCCTGCTCAGTCTGGCGGAACCGAGTCTCGGCGGGTTCGGGGCCGGTCCAAACGATCTCGACCGACTCCTCGTGGCGGTGGTCGTGTTCGCACTCCGCTGCCGTGACTAGGGCCACGGCGACCGCCTTCGCCCCGACGCCCGCCGCCGTCATGTGCCAGTGGTCGAGAAACTCGGCTGTTACGTCCCGGAAGTCCGGGGTCGGCACATACTGGAGGATGGCCCGTCGTGCCGCCGCTGGTTCAAGATTGCCGTACTGCGCCACGGCCTCGGCCACACACACCATTAACGTATAGGGCAGTCGATCCGCAAGTCGTGCCGCCGCCGCGCCAAGTTTTTGGTTTTGGTCGTTCATTGTTCCAGCCCGAAGAACGCCACCGCACCCTCCTTGTTAGTTTCTACCGTGGGGACAAGCACGGCCCGGTCCAGGTACTTGTTGCCACGCTCGCACGAAGTCTCAGGGGCGAAAAGGCAGGCGTGGCACGAGGCGGCGTGCAACGACGTTCCGTCTCGGTAAGGATGATGCTCAGCGCAAAGCGGGTCGCTCGCGCACAGGCGCATGTTGTCGAGTGCCTGATCGAGATGACGCTCCAACGACTCCGGTCTCCCGAGCGACACCAGGCCACCGAGCGTTCCTTCACTGTCTGGTGCGGCGGTGTAGATCAGCACGCCAGCCATTTCCGGTTCGTCCTGGCCGGGGTTGCGAGAGTAAATACGTTCCCGCAACGAGGCCGTGGTGTACCCGCACTCGACCGCCAGTTGCCGGATCAGGGCATGGGCGAACGAGTGCAGCAACACAAACCGGATGCCTGGGTAGAACTCATGGGGCGGCTCCAGCTTTCGGGCGATGCGCCATCGTTGGTGAGCTTCGAGGAACACGCCGTCGAGCGCCTTGTTCTCCTTCACCCAGTTTTGGATCACGTCTTCCTTGAAGTGGAAGAACAGCCCTTCGCCCCGAATCTCCGACGCCGGAACCCAGGTCGGTTGGGTCCGGGAGAGTCGAGCCCGCTGGCTGGCCGGGAACGCTGCGGGGTGGTCATAGTCGCTCGGCGACTCAATGCGACTGAAGCCCACCAACGCCCTGACTTCCCGCAGCCGCTCGGCAAGAACGATCCTCTCGAAATACTTGGCGTACCGCTTTGGCGGCTGTGCGATCCGAAGCTGGAAATCCCTTCCTTTTTCCTCCGAGTCCGGGTCGGTGAAGACATCCCACTCCGGCGTCTTCAGGTCGGATGGGTCGCCGCTGTCATGAGGCGTGGCATTCTTCTTTGCCTGCACTGCCTGCCAGATTTCGGCGGGCGTGTACTCGGACAAGTCACGCAACTGCGAAATTGACTGCAACAGTTCGATGTTCTGCTCGCTCTGCACTTTCTCCAGCGTGGTCCAATTGTCCTCGACAAGCTGCTTCAGCTTCCCAGATGCCTGCGGGATGGCCAACGCGGTAAGCGTTATCCCGAACCACGAGTTCGACGCACCCTGGAGCATTGGCTCCATTCTCATGTCCTGGCCGTTGGGCAGTTTGCACCCGGCGTCGTCATGATCCCGCAAATGGGGCCGACGTGCCCTGCACACCGGCAGCGCCTGGAGGTCCATCTTGAAGGCGTCGGACATGGGCCGGATGGCCCCGCAGTCCGCCCCCTCGCACTGCACGAAGATGCTCGCCGCCTCGCCCGTGGCCGAGGGTTCGAGGAGCTTTAGTCCACCCTTACAGTTCGTCGGCCCGCCGTGAACGAACTCCCGCCACGGGAAATCATCCAGATGGCCGTTCTTGCAGGCCACGACGAAGCGAGCGGGAACCACGGTCGGCGGCTTGCCCGGCTTCGAGCAGTTGGCGTGGACGTACCGAATCTGATCCGTGCGGTACGGCGTCTCCAACTTGAACAGGCCGCTACCGAGTGGAGCCAGCCGCCGACAGTATGGGCAGACCATCCACCGGGGAAACGGAGCGACCGGAATGCCCACTAGCGCCGAGGCGTCGAACTGGTTCACCTGATAGGTGTCCGGCACAACGGGAGCCGAGCGAAGCGCCTTCACTTGCTGGCCCAGCACTTCTTTCACCGAGGCCAGGAGTCGCTGCTCTCCGATCTCTACCGTGTCCTTGAGCGGCCAGTCCTCTAGGCCCATGACCATGACCGACAGGTGCGGCAAGTCGATGATCGCCCCAATGCCGAACGTGGTGAGCGCCTGGCTGGGCCGCAGTTCCCCGACCTTGCAGCGTTTCTGGTCTTTGCCGTTCATGGGGCCGCTCCTTCCTCGGCCTCGTCTTCATCCCCCTCGTCACCCATGCCGAACGTGTCGAGGATCAGGTTGGCGGTCGGCTCCACGTCCCGCAGCGAGTTTAGGCAGGTGAACTCATCCCACGGCTCGATGCTCGGCTTGCGGAGCAAGCCGACCGTCACGCCATCCCGCTTCGTCTCGTAGCCAAGTTGGTTTCCCTGAGCCGTCCGCTGCGCCCGCTTTTGCCAGAGGTCCATCTTCCGCTTGAGTTGCTGCTTGACCTCTTCGGCGGCATCCGGCCCGGCGATGAGTTCGGCCCGCCTCGTGATCACTGCGATGGCGTCGTTGACGTACTGGTGTCCCCGCTGGGTCGCCATCAGCATCGCCTTGTCGTTGGCGTTGAACTCGAAGCCCGGCTGCCGAACTAGCGACACGAGCAACGCCGCCAGTCCACGGGCCGTCGCACCCGCCGAGAAGGGAGTGACCGACAGGGCCTCGACGTGCTTGTAGAAGTTCGAGTGGTAATGCTCGAAGGTTTCGTAGTGGGACAAGTCCCGTGGCCTCGCCCAATTAAAGACGGTGCAGACAAGGCCGGGGAACTTACGCCCGACACGGCTTGTGGCCTGGATGTATTCTGCCGTCGTCTTCGGCTGACCGCCCACGACCATCAGCCCCAGCCGTGGTACGTCCACGCCGACCGAGATCATGTTCGTGGCGAGCAGCACGTCGAGGGGTCGGTGGATGAACTCATCGCCCTTCTTCCGCTTCTTGATGTCTTCCAGGATCGCCGGGTCGAACCGGCTCTCCAGGAGGTCGAGCGTTTCGGGGATCGCCGTCGATCCCAACCGGGATGTCAGTTCCTTCACCGTGTCCGGCGTGTAGAGCGTGCGGCTCGCCAGCCCCCGGTCCTGCATCTTTCGCAGGCGGGTCCGCACGTCGTCGTCCACCAGCCGCTTCATGCCGCCGAGTTCCCGCAGGCTGTTGAAGTAGCCCACCAGCGTCATCCACGGGTCGGCGTCCAAGCCGTACTTGTCGAACAACACCTGCCCGGCTGACAGGAAGGCGACGTAGACCCGGATGAGCGCCGCCTTGAGCCGCCGACCGGGGGCGCAGATGCCGATGTACTTCCGGCCCGGCGTCTTCTCGCTCGAACTGCGTTGCAGGGAGAAGAAGTTATCCTTGATGTCGAGTCCATTCGGCGGGAACGTCTCCAGCCGCCGCAAGAACAGGGCGTGAAGCTGATCCCGTGCATTGCGAATGGTCGCCGTCGAAGCCACAACCTTTGGGCGCACCTTCTTGCCGTTCACTTCCCAGGTGCAGAGCCGGTCGATGGCCGTTTCGTACAGACCGACCAGCGTGCCGAGCGGCCCGCTAATGAGATGCAACTCGTCTTGGATGATGAGGTCGGGCGGTCGCAACGGGTTCTGCGGCAGCACCTTGGCCGAAGGCGCACCGCCTTTGGCCCGATGGACGCCGCCTATCTCAAGCTCCTCCGACCAATCAGCCAAGCCAGGCGACCGGAAACCATGTCGCTCGCAGAAACCGTCAACTTGCCCAAACAGCATCTGCACGGAACCGTTCCACGGCAACTGTGCGAACTTATCTACCGTGGTGATCAGTAGCGAGGGGAGACGGCGGTAGATTTCCTCATCCACGACCATTATCGGAAGCCCCTCCGTCGGCGCTTCCTTGTACGAGAACTTGCACTGACCTGAAAAAGGCCGGCAGTAAATTAGAGTGCGACAAGCACCGTCGGCATACTTCTCCACCCTGTAATTGAGGTTACTGCCGAGTTCAATCTTCGAGCCGCAATAGGGGCAATTTGTGAGTTGGTGCGGTGAGCCTACTCCCCCAACAACACCTGACCTGGTCCTCCCACGCGCGGACTTCACGGCTTCATCAGAGTCGCTGTTCCAGTTGGGAGTCGTGCTGCCGCCAACCCACAGGCCGATGCGGAACGACGTCTTGCCCCAGCGGTTGTCACCATTGCTCAGGGCCGTGCGCCGGATGTCTTCGCAGGCGCAGATCAACGCCGCTGCACGCTGGAACTGCTGGAGCGTCAGCAGCCGCAGCGTGTACCGCATCAATACCGTGATGCCGTTCTCGCCGGAGCGACCCTCGACCGTGCCTTGCAACCGCCGCAGACCGAGCGTGTACGCGGTCAGTCCCAGGTAGGCTTCCGTTTTGCCGCCGCCCGTAGGAAACCAGAGCAGATCGGCAACGGCGTCGGGCGACTCGCTCCGTTCGGGGTGATCGAACTTCGTGATCCCCGGCAAGTTCAGCAGGATGAAAGCAAGCTGGAACGGATACCAGGAGCGGTTCTCCGGGATGTCGATGGTCCCCATGTCCGGCTTCTCATCACCCCGCCGCACCCTCTCGGCGAAGAGGGAGTGCGTCCGCTGGAGCCACATCGCCCGGTTCATGAACTGAAACGCCTGTGCCGCCTTCTCGTCCTTGTCGAGCAAGTCCATTCCGGCCTCGATCCGCTTGAGCGTCGTGCGGCAGCGGGTAATGGTCTGTTCGGCGACATGCTGGAAGGGAGTCAAACCCTCGGCCGGATCGATGATCCGCTTCTCCTCACGGTCAATCCAGTCCTGGTAGGCTTCGACTAGCGGTTTGAGCTTCGGGTTGTATTGCTTCGGGTTCGTCTCGGCCAGGTGCTTCATGTCGAGGACCAACCCCTCCAGCTTGGCGAATGCCGGATTGATCTCGGCATCGGCAGGCGTCGGCGGGGTTGTCTTCGGGACTTCATAGCTCGGCACGATCTTGGTGCGAACCCGGACAGCATGGTTCGGGTCGGGCGAGACATCGACGTGGACGCCAACACCGTGACCCACGGCGAATTCAACGTGCCGCCGATAAACCATCGCCAAAAGGTCGTTCTCGGCCTTCACTGCTGGGTCCGTGCCGGTCAGTTCGAGGATCGTGCGCCGCTTGTGCAGGACAGGCGCACCGCCCACCCCCTCGGCCATGAGTTCTGGCTGGAACACCCAAGCTTCGTCCTTCCGCTTCTCCGGCTCCTGCTGGTCGTTGACTAGGAACAGCGTGACGCACCAGTGGTCGGGCCGCTTGCGGACGAGGCCCTGAACGATGACTTCCGGGCAGTTGTGATCGACCACCATCGGCGGGATTGGGCCTTCCTTAAGCGTCAGCCGTTCCTGGCCGCCACGACGGAACCGCTTCCATACCAGCCGGTGATTGCCCGTCTTCTCGCTGACGAGGTATTCGCTTTTTCCCCGGAGATACTGTCCCCAGGCAGCGGACACGTTGATCTCGGTGGCCTCGACGTTCACCGAAAAAGTCATACCCAAGGACGACGGGATGAGCGCCTTCGCCTGTTCCTGGGCGGCCGATTGATCGGTCGTTCCGTCCTGCGACGTGTCCCGTCCACCCAGAGCCAGTTCGTCACCGTCGAGGATTTCGCCATCGCCATCGGCTTCGTCGTCATTGTCGTCGTCCGTGGGGCGTAGAGCGTGGACCGTGTTGGATGAATTCGCTCCACGCTCTACGCCACGCTTCTTTCGGGGAGCCAACACGCCGACGAAGTACCGGGTTCCGGGCGATTCGATGATCTCCTCTTCGGAACTGCCAGGGCCAAGCAATTCCTTGAGGACCATCGTTTCGAGTTCGTCCCGCAGTTGAAGCGGCGATGGCTTGGGCTTGAGCGTCTCGGTCATGGCAACACTTCTACGGGAATGTCGGTGAATCCGGCGAGGCGGTTGTCGTTGGTGAGGAATCGCTCGCAACCGCCTTCCACCGCAGCGGCTAAATGCAGCGAATCGCCGAGCTTGAAGTTGTGCGCCGCACGAATGATGGTGGCCCGATCGAACACCGCCGTGGTGATCGGAACAATACGAACGTCGGGGTGGCTGAAAAAGGCGTCGAAGTCGGTCAACGTCGTCGCCGCGCCAAGTTTCAGAGGCTTGACCCGACATTCTAAACGGGTTAAGTCGCTGAATGCCGGCACATCGCCCGCCGCCTGCATGGCCGCCATTCGAGCCATGGATCGGACGTTGAATGAACCCACAGAGTCGAGGAAGTAAATCAGGATGACGCTATCGCAGTAGATGAGCATCACGACCCCTCCGACCTTCCGTGTTGTTCCTCGACCTCCCGCAAGAGGTCGTCAATGCGATCCCCTTCCCGCAGCCACTCCATATGCGCGGCGGTCTCTTGTTCGTTCATGAACGGATAGCCCTCGGCTTCTCGTTTCGCTCGGATGCCTTGAAGGCATTGGAGCCAATTCTCCGAGGGCGGCTTTGCTTCCTCCTCGCGCCGCAGGACCACGGTGACTCGGCCCGGAGCCAGGTTCGGCTTCTCGTCCAGTTGCAACGTCCCATCGGGCTGAAGGACGCCTTCGATCATGACTTCGTGAAGGCTCACGAGTTGGTTCCTTTCGTACCAGTTGTTTTAATCATTTTAAGCGAACAATCCGCCGGCTTGTTTGATCTTGCTTGTCCGCTTCCTGGGTGCCAGCGCGCCGTCGAAGTACCGCGTGCCGGGCGATTCGATGATCTCTTACTCGGCACTGCCGGGGCCAAGAAGTTCCTTGTGGACCATCGTTTCCAGTTCATCGCGAAGCTCAATCGGGGATCGAACCTTGGCGAGCGAGGACCGACTCATCGACTGGTTTTTTCGGTATAGGTCGTTTTGCGCCAAATATCGCCGGCGCGAAATCCCCAACTCCTTTTGTGGAAAGAGCTTGTGCAGCGGGTAGTCGGCTGGCACTGCGTCGTTTATAAGTCGTTATACGCCACTTTTGTCGTCCGTCTTTAACGTCGGCCCCGGAAACCAAAGCCCCGCCTTCCGCTTTCCAACCGGATGCGCTTTACCTTGACGCTTGAGAGTCTTCAACAGCGATTGCACCTGCGATGTAGGCAAGGCCGGCAGCACCTGGCAAAGTTCCTCTAGTTTACAGCCCGCCGCTTGGTTGGCTTCGATATGCTTGAGAAGCAGGGCGAGGTTTTGATCGCGGTCGAGGCCCTTTTTGCGGGTATACGCTCCCTTTTGGCCGACAAACTCGTAATACCGCCGGGCGAGGATACACGTCCGTCCGGGGCCACGCTCAATTAACCCCAGATCGAGGAGACGCTTCAACCGACTCTCTTGGCCTTTCGGGATTTTTCCCCCCCGAGCCGCTTGGGCGAAAATCAGCCAGTCGTGCGTGCCGAAAAAAGCCGTCGTCTCCTTACTGACTTTCTCCACAAAGCGAACAAACGCCGGATCCTGCACGGTGCCGTGCAGCGTAATTCCGACTTGGTATTGATCCGTGCGAGCAAAATCCGGCGTCGGTTTGCTCTGCTTAATAAGTTCCTCGTAAATAAGGTTCATCCCCTGACCCGAGCGTTCGACCAACCCGCATTTGGTCAGAATCTCCGCCAACCGCCGATTTCGCGGGTTCTGGCGGTCCAGAATGTTATCCAAAGTGATGCCCACCGGAAAACCGCCCGGGCTGTCGATCTCCAATCGCCGGGGGTACTGCCGGATGAAAATGCTGCTGCCCAATTGATAGTTCCGGTGGCAAACGGCATTCAGGATCGCTTCACGAACCGGCCGCTCGCTGAATGTCGAAATCGACGTGACGAATAACGCTTCCTGAAATTCCTGCTTGTCGTTGCGTTTGTTGATTCGCTCCCACAGGTCGTCGTAGAAGCCGAAAAATCCTTGCCGGTACTCTTTCCGCTCTTGAGCCGCCCCCGAAGCATCCGACGACCGATACTCAAAAACGACCTCCGCCTGCGCCAAACAGCGGCTAACGGCCTTTGCCGAGCCGAAGAGGAGCAGGGCGGCGTAATTCAGTTTTCCATCGACCAGCGCCTCGGCGTCCGTCAGCAATTGCTCGTGGCTCAAACTGGAGAGCCGTTCCGCAAGCGGCGTATCCTCCGCTTTGCTGGCCTTTGCGATCCACCTTTGTCGAAAGTCATTGAGGGCGTTCGCGTCGAGATCGTCCAACGTCAAGCCGGGACACGCATCCGCCGAAAAGTCGTGTCCGCTCTCGGCGAAAATCTCCCGCAGTCGGTCCTCCGACATTTCGACGAGACTGTCTTCCTTCCGCATCCAGTACCGACCGTCGTACTTGATCGGGATGCCGAGCGGACGAGGCGGCACGTTGAAGACGAGTACCCGGCTGCCGGGGCTGCAATCCGGGTGCGGAATCTCCTCGAAGTCAATCGCCAATGGAATGCGGTCGCACAGGCCCTTTCTGGTTCGTTCCGGCTGGGGAAAACTGACCGTACCCACCACCGTCCGAGGTCGGCGGTCGGTGACGCCCATAATGAAGCGACCGCCTCCTTCGTTCGCCAGGGCGCAGCAGTATTTGCAGAGAAGCTCGAAGTCGTCCTTGGTCTTCCACTCCTTGAACTCCAGATGCTCGCCCTCCTTGCCCTGGAGCCATTCGTCCAGCAAGGCGACTTTGGCCGGATCGTGGGTCATGTGTCGTCCTCCTCATCCTTGAAGAGAGACGCCCCGGCGTCGGTGTTCGCCTGCTTCTTCTTCCCTCGCCCCTCACCCCTCGCCCCTCGCCCCTTCTTCTTCTCGTGCAGCCCTTGCTTCACTTCTTCGGCATATCGCTCGTGGTTGAGCTTGAGCAGGCGGGCGAGGACTTCACGGCGGGCGGGTTCGCTGATCGTGTAGCGGACGCCTTGCTTCGTCTCGTGGAAGCCGTGGCCGAGGTCGAGGTCGGTCCAACCGTAGGCGGCGGCTACGGCGTTGTCCATCTCGATGTGGAGTTGACGGAGTTTCTGGATGTCGGCGCTGGTTTCGTCGGAGTTGTGGAAGCGGTTGTAAATTGTCGTCATTCCCACTTGGCAATGCTGTATTGCCAACTTTCGATGTTGGTGATACCGATGGCCGATGTCATCTAAATCGAGTTTCACCTTGGGGAATGGGAATGTCTCAAAGCAATCTGAAGGCGTGTATCTGAGGTCAGTGCGCATTGAAGACCCATATCGCCTCGCCCAAGCCTCATGCGCAAACGATTGCAGTAGCGCAAAGTGACCCCACTCCTCGAAAGCAAATACCACTAACATGCTTGAGAATACGACCCCCGTATCAACACAGCAGATGACGAAGTGCTTGCTCACTTGTGATGACACCAGCACACGGTCAAAGTCCTTAATTGTTTGATAAAGATCAACTGCCCGGCGACCGAATTGCCACCACCGTTTCTGCGTGTCTGAACTACCGCCAGCGAATCGCTGTGCTTTAACTAAACTCTCGACCCTCTCAAATGGTTCTCGATACTTCCGACTCTCATCTTCCGTTCGATCTCCGAAGTCAATAATCGACCTCGATGGCGATTGATCCAACCGCTGATTAAGGTCTTCACCAGTCAGGTAAGGGAAAATAACGTCATGGTTCGATTTGTCGCTCGAAACGTAGGATCGAGCAAGATCATGATCTATTACAAATCCTTCCCCTGCGACCATCGAACCTCTAAATGCTAGTCCCTTGTTGCTTGCGAGCGGTGTAGGCCCACTGGTGAAAACGCCAGCTTCAAGCGTCGAAGAAATGTCAGACACCGGAGAGCCATCCAATGTGCGTGGCAGTCCAGCCATTTGTTTTGCAGTGTAAACAAGGCTTACTTCGACAGTGGCATATCCCGGCCATGCACGGGACTTGACGGCATGAAAAATCAGTCCATCGTTTTGGAGGATGTATTCAAGGCAACCAACACGAGTGTCGCCTTGAGCAATTGTGTTCGTTGCGATAAAACCGAGGCAGCTTGGATTACGACCAAGCTGGAACCCTCGAAGAAAGAAGAATGCACAAAGATCGACACGACCAAGACCACGACAATGAGGATTGGTATCCAGGAGGTATTCAGCGTATGGCTTTTCAAACGACGAAGAGATTCGTGATCCTCCCATGAATGGCGGATTCCCCACGAAGGCAGCAAACCCATCCTCTTCCACCATGACTTCCGGGAACTCCAGCGGCCAGTGGAACGTCACCTGACCGCAAAGGGCCTTCTGCGTCTCCCGACGAAACGACGCCAGATCGGTGTCGTGGAAATGCACGGCGACCTTGATCGCCGCATCATCCCTGGCGGCTCGCTTGTCGGCGGTGGAGCCGGGAACGAACTCGGCTGCGATCAGCATGTCGGCGGCGCACTTGAGCCGGTCGATCTTCTCGTTCGCCTCCCGCAGCATTCGGTCCTGGGCTTCGACATCCTCGACCGTGTTGGCCTGCATCTCGGTGATTTGCCGCCGCAGGGCGATGGCATCCTTGATCTTTTCGTCCAGGAAGTGCAGGAACAGCCGGTTGTCTTCCCCCTTGCCGTCGAGGTTGAACTTCCGCAGTTGCTCGGTGTTATGGATGCCGACGAGCGAATCGCCGCAACGGATCGCATGATCCAGGAACTCGAACGGCTTGTCCTTGGCGAGCGTGAGCAGCCAGAGCGACAGCTTTGCCATTTCCGCCGCCAGCGGATTCTTGTCCACGCCATACATGCACCGCTGGGCCACGATCCGCAGGGCGTAGGTCTGCCGCTCGTCGGGATCGTCGGGGATCAGCATCTCGCCGGGCGAACCCGTGGAGCGTGAACCGTGGGGCGTGATGCGGGGAATCGTGGACCGTGGACCGCGGGCCGTGGACCGATTCAGAGGCGCTTTTCGAGGGCCTGTCGCAGGCGGGACAACATCTGACTGACTCGCTCGCAAAGTGTCATCAGCGGCGGCAACTGTTGCTCCGTGAGAAGCCCGACTCGCTGACAAAGCAGCAGATGGGTTTCCAGTTCCTTGAGCGACCCTCTGGCGATGCTCAGATGATTCAGGAACTCCTTCGTGTGTTCCCGCCCCTGGCCCTCGGCGATGTTCGCCGGGATCGACGCCCCCGCCCGACGAATCTGACTGGTCATTCCGAAAATTTCGTCCTTCGGGAAAGTCTTCGTCACCCGGTAGCATTCGGAGGCCAGGTCCATCGCCACGTTCCACACTTCCAGTTCCCGATAGCTCTGTACGCTCATCGCTTTCTCCTTTCGCCCCACGATCCTCGCCCCACGCCTCACGCTCGGCGGCGTCCCAGGCTTCGAGCAGGCGAGCCGCCATGTACCGGCAGGCTTGCACGAGGAACGCCCCGGACCCGCAGGCCATGTCGCAGATTTTCAGGTCGAGCAGTTCCTTCGCCGAGCGGAGCTTCCACTGTTCCTTCGGCAGCCCCTCGGCGGGTCCGACGTAGACCAGCGGCTCCAGCGTGTACTGCACGATGGGTTCGGTCAGGCTCTTGGGCGTGTAATGCGTGCCGCTCGAACGTCGGTCGGTTCCCCCCGTGACGAAGACGCTGCCGGGGGGGATGACCACCGGATAGCCGACCGTATCAAGCCGCACCAACCCGGCGAACGGCTTCACCCGATTCCACAGGTCCGAGTCCTGACAGGCCGTGCGGAACCGGCTGACGAGCTGGTCCTCAAGCTCGGCATTGAGCGCCTTCTTGAGCGCCGACTCCGACCGCCCCGTTTCGTCCTTGAGGAACTTCAAGAACGTGGAGCTTGGGGCGTGAAGCGTGGAGCGTCTTTCTTCGTCGGTCATGTTCGCCCCACGGTCCACGCCCCACGCTTCACGTTCGAGCGTAGCGAGACTGATCTCCGGCTCCTTGTCCCGTGTTCCGGCCAGCCCCAGCACCGGCTCCGTGGCGCGCTGGGCCGTGTGGTCGAGCAGGCCCTCGTAGACGTGGCCGATCTGCTCGATGTCGAGCGACCGGAAGCTCAGGTTGCGGGCTTCAGTCGTTTTGCCGACCTTGGTTTGCAGAACTTGCAAGGCTTCGAGCAGGTGCAGCACGGTGCGGTTGCTCACCGGCAGCGGCGTGGCCTCGGTAGACTTCCAGCTTGTGCCAAGTTTGCGGCCTTCGAGGAAAGGGAACCGGTCGGGGTCGAAGAGACTACCTCCGTAAGCCGGGAGCTTGAGACGATCGTGCTTGGCTCCGGCATAGACAGCGCGGAACGTGGTGAGCAGTCGGCACCAGGCATCATAGCGACGCTCGTGAACTTCCTCTTCGGCCAACGAGCGCAGTTGCTCCCGCAGTGTGCTGACGGCGTAGTTCTTGTCGTACAGTTCGTCGCCCAGGAGCAGCAGTTCCCGCTCTTCGGCGCAGAACAGGAACACGAGCCGCATCATGACCGTGAGGGCCGACTCGTAGAGAACCTTCTCGTCCACGTCGGCCAGGAGCTTCCGCCCGTGGTCCTGGTCAGCCTTGTCGAGCGCCTGGATCAAGACCTCGACCGCCTTGCGGACCTGATAGCCAAGCTGGTCGGTGACTTCCTGCTGGTCGCTGGCGCTCTTGTCGAGCAGGGCTTCGAGAGTCTGGTCGTCCGGCACACTGAAGAGGCGGTCGGCCCCCAGCACGGTGCGGAAGGCCCGCAGCGTGACCGGCTCCTCCAGCCAGAGGTTTGCGTACCACGAGGCGTAGCCGGTCGTTTCATTCTTCGGAGCATTGACCAACATCCAGTGGTCGCCGTTGGTGACGATGCCGAGCCGGATGCCCGTGTCGTGCAGCAGTTGCATCATCCGGGTGTCGGGCGAGGTCTTCCAGCGGGACGTGGCGACCGGCTTCGTGAGCGACTGCGACCGGGGATAAGCCTGCACGAGCAGTCGGGGTTTCTTCGTGGCGGGGTCGTTCACGATCCAATCGGGCCGCAACGTCTCGCCGTATTCGGCCACGTCGCTCTTGAGTGACTGCGGAATCTCCTGCCCCTCGGCGAGCAGTTCGTCGTAACCCAGCGTCTCGCCCAGGACGAACTTGATCCAGGCCCGGTGCAGGCCGGGATCGGGCCGGTTGCCCAACTGGTTATCATCCCACTCATCGAACGCCAACCGCAGACGACGAGCGTGTTCCGCATCATGAGCATCGAGTCCCTGCGGGAACGTCCGCGCCAACACCGGCAAACTCAGGAACGGCCCTGAGTTCGGCACGAGCCGCAGCCAGTCGTTGTGATGGCGGGTGATGGACATTGGAAATCCTGACATTTACTTCGCCGTCGCCCCTGGCAACTTCAGCAAGGCTTCACGAAGCCGAGCAAACTCGGCGATTTGCACGTCACGTTCTCGAACCATGCTTGCCGCCGCACGCATGTAGTCATCTGGGCGAAGCGTCGGGTATCGCTCCAGGAATTTCCGAAGCAACTGCTTTCCAGGCAGTCGTGCAAGCCAAGTCCCGTCCTGTATTAGCTTCTCGACTTCTGCTCGCTTCTTCTCAAAACGATCTTCTACGTTCTTCGTTTCTGTGGCTTCAGCAACCTTGTTCTTGAGCGCCGTCGTGTACTTTTGAAGTGATCCCTTCGGATCATCACCACCGATTCTTCGAGAGGGCGGCTGGAACGCCTTGTCGAATTCCCACGCTACCCAATCGGCGGCGATCCAATCAGTGAGATCGGTTGCCACTTGCTTCAGTTCAGCTTCCAAAGTGGCTGGCGTGGCATCCTTGCTGAGATGGTCGAGGAAGGTAAGCGTTTGGAAAAGGATGTCCGGTTGGAAGAAGATGTTTTCGATTTCGTGGACATTCCAGACGAAAAGTCGCCCCTTGTACTTGCGATCCAGTTCCTTGATCTCATCATCGGTGCGGTAATCTCGATCCACGATGACGAAGAAGTCTCCGTTTGCGCACGCTTGATCGAGCAAATCGTTGGCTCTTGTTCCAGCCGACAAGATGCTCTCGCACGACCCACCAGCAACAAAGTTCACTCCAGGGGCTGATGAAGCAATAAGGCGATCCAAAATCCGCTTGTCGGAATTCGCTTCCTTCCCTTCCACGAACACGACGACCGCTGAGACAAGCTGAAGTCCAACTTGCGCTCCCATCTCACGGTAAATGCGGACCCTGGCCTTGCGTTCTTCGCCGGACGCACGTTCCACAACTGCCGAATTGCCGTCTTGCCGCAAGACGAACACCGAATCCAACGGGGCAGCGTTAATGAATTCCAGACTGTGCGTGGCGATCCAATACTGGTTGTTGGGGGCAACACGGCGAATCGCATCAAAAAGACGGGATTCGAGAGCAGCGTTTAAGTGAAGCTCAGGCGTATCCCACAGCACGACATTGCTCAAACGCCGCAGTCGGAAGAGATACGCCAAGATATGAAGGACTTCTTTCTCACCGTCGCTGAGAGCGTCGGTGTCATGGCTCCCGAATGCCGATTCGACCACGATTTGTCCTTGGCCGATGGCTCCCGAACTTCGATACCCAACAAACTTTTTTGGCGAGAAGAAGTGGTCGAAGACTTTGCGGAACACATCCAGGGAGTCGATTTGTTCGCCGGTAGTCTGCAAGTGAGAGAAGTCATTCAACTGTGAACTCACGACGAAGCTCTTGAATCCGCTGTACTTCTGCTGATCGGTGACTTGTCGATGAAAATCACCCAGGCTTTGACGGAAGTGGGAATCTGCCATCTCCGATGAGAAGTTGCCGATGTCTCGCCGCATGTAGAATCGAATTGGACGGATATAATCAATGAAGCCAACACCGTCTGCGAGGCTATGGAAATGGCACAATCGCTTGATGGTGTCGTCGGCTTGCTGCGACGTGATCCGCCGACCGTCTTCAATTACAAAGTGCGCCTTCCCCACGGTCTGAGTGATATTGGCAGCACGCAGATAGTCGCAGTCTGTCCCTGTGGCCTCAACCTCAATACGCAACTCCGCCCTTCGCTCCCCGATCTTCACGGGGGCGGGAAGGTGCGACGGCCATACAGGGACATTCTTTTGCTGCCACGTTTCTCTGAATTCGTAGTTATCAGTGTGGTAGGGAACTACGAGGTCTTTGGCCCCAGCAATCGCCTCCAACACCGAAGACTTTCCACGCCCATTTGGGGAGACGAGCAGAACCGTATCTGGAATGTCCTCAAATACGGCATGGCCGAAAGTGCGAAAGTTCGTCAGTTCAAGACGGCGAATTCTCATGCCTTATCCCCTCCTCATCTTTTCTGGCACGAGGAATGTCACCGCCACGGGGAACATCCGGGGCTGCGGGTCCGCATAACGGGACTTGATCGCCGCCGTCTCCCGCTCGATCTCGGCGGGGATCGCCTTCGACCTCTCCCGCAGGAAGTCCCGGTTGCGCTCGAACTGGTCTTTCTCCAAGTCATCGAACAGCGTGAGTTGCTGGAACTCCGGCTCGTTCAGTTCGGCGTCGATGGCCTTCTTGAGTTCGGTCAGGATGGCCCGGATGTCCTGCGCCTCCTTCTCGGCCCGCTCGCCGAGCTTCTTCTGGAGGCCGCTGGTACGATCCTTCATGCGGGCTTCGAGCGACTGCGCCAGCGCCGGAGTAAACTTGTCCCACAGTTCAAGCAGGTGCTTCTGCATTGGTTCGTAGGCTTCGTCGTCCGTGGCGGCGACGAGCAGTTTTTCCAACTCTCCGACGTTGAGCCGGGAGAACCGGCCTTCCTTCAGCATTCCGCCCGCCGTGATGATCTCCTCGTGCAGCCGATGGCTGTCGCCGCCGATGACCACGAGCCGGGCGTGAGCCACGACCGCAGGCGTGTTGAGAACATGGTCCGGCACAAGCCGGGCCGTGATCCGGTGCAGACGCTTGCGGCCCTTCACCGACCAGACCTCGGCACGCAGTAGCCGGAGGCTCATCTGCACGAGCCGGTGGTTCAGGTGGACCAGCACGATGTCGTCCAGGCCATCGGCGGCGGAATGGTCGAACGTGATCGGGCGAATGTCTTTGGTGTGGGGATGCTCCAGCCCCTCGGCGCACGCCGCCCAACTGTGCTTGAGCGCCGGGAGCATAAAGACCGGCTTACCCGAAGGGTGCTGGACGGGAATGAGAGGCGGCTGCTCGGCCAGCGCCAGACCGACCTCGACCACTTTGCGGATGTTTTCGGGCGACAGCCGTAGTTCCCGTTGTGTCTCTCGGTACTGTTCGAGCAATTCGCCGATCTGCTTCGCCAAGTCCCGCTCGAATTTCAGCATCTTCCGCACAGGTTCGACCTTGGTGTCGGCCTTACTGACGCCCTGCATGGTGTAGCCACGACCGAGCATCGCATGCTCTACGTCATCGGCCAGCACCGTTCCGTAGCTGCCCAGGTCTTCCCGGATCGTCTCGACCTTCTGCGCCACCCGCATCAAGAATTCCAGGTCGGCGTCGAGGTCGGCAGCTTTCGGCGAGAACGTCGATTGCTGGCGCTTTTTGTAGCCCTGGCCGACGAAATGGTACACGAACACCTGGCGCTCGCCGCTGTCGGTGAGGAAGCCTTTCTGTCCGTGGCGGTCGATGCGTCCATTGCGCTGCTCCAGGCGGTTCGGGTTCCACGGGATTTCGTAGTGGATGAGCCTGTAACAGTGGTTTTGAAGGTTTAAGCCCTCAGCGGCCGCGTCCGTGGCGAGCAGGATGCGCACGGGACTTTCTTCAGGAGAAGCTTGGAAGGCGTTTTTGACGCTCTCTCGGCTTGGCCGGATGCTCCCTTTTGGCGACTGAAGCTCCATCCCGCCGTACATTAACATCACTCGATCACCCGTCGTGAGGCCGTGTTGAGCGAGGATTTCAAGCAGCCAGTTCAACGTAGCCCGGTATTCGGTGAAGATGATGACCCGCTCATTGCTCCACTTCTTGCCGGAGCGGATGTACGTGTTCAGCCAGTCGATGAGGCAGTTCACTTTTGAGTCGAGTTGAGCCGACGCTCTTTCCGCCCAGTCCCGCATCTGCTTGAGCAGGGCAAGCTCATTGGCGGATGGCTCACTGAATAGCAGCGAGGCGGCGTCCACGGCATCGATGGTCGCTTCGTCGTATTCGCCATCGTCGGCGTAGTCCTCGTCGATGCGGTCGAGTTCCTGCCTCAAAATGCTGACTGACGGCTTGCGCATGGCCTTGCCCCGCTTGGCCTGGCGCAGCGACTTCTCATGCTGGTCGAGGGTGGACAGGAATGCTGCCGGGCTGGAGAAGAGACGCTTTTTCAACGTCTTGAGGACGAACTCGGTGGCCAGCTTCTCGGCGCTGTCCTGAGATCGCTCGACTCGAAGGTCGGCATACTGCCGCAGAGCCGCGTGAACGGAGCGCTCTTCATCGGTGTACGGAACCTCGATAGGTTCCAACACCCGCTTGGGGAACCGTGGCGAACCGTCCCACTTGGGCGGCAATTCCGACTTCATGCGCCGGACCATGACGGCGTTGAGTTGCTTGCGGTCAGGCGGCGTGCTACGGGCGAACCGCTGATTGTCGAGGAGTTCGAGCAGAGCCGAAAAGCTTTCCGGGTAGCCGTTGTGCGGTGTGGCGGTCAAGAACAACTTGTGTTCAAAGTGCGGCACGAGCAGCCGAAGAGCTCGGGTCCGCAGCGAGTCAGTGGCGTAGCGACCCACGCCGGAAGGGGCGCAATTGTGCGCTTCGTCCACGATCAACAGGTCGAACTTGCGAGGGAAGGCTGGTTCATCCGGCCCTGGAAGTAGTTCCCGGAACAGCCGAAGCGGGCGCTCTCGCTTGAGGAAATCGATACTGGTGATTAGCCGGGGAAAGTGGTTCCACGGGTTGACGTGGATGCCGCGGCTGCGGCGCAGCACGCCCATCAGCATCGAGTTCACGATGCGGAAGTCGAGGCCGAATTTGTCCCGCATCTGCTCCTGCCACTGCACCTGGAGCGATGCCGGGCAGACGATCAGAATCTTCCGGGTTCGATGGCGGATGATGAGTTCGAGCGCCACCATGCCCGCCTCGATGGTCTTGCCGAGGCCCACGTCGTCGGCGACCAAGAGGTTGACCCGTGGCATCTGGATCGCCCGCACCACCGGATCAAGCTGGTAGTCCTCGATGTCGATGCCGGAGCGGAACGGGGCCTGAATCGTCCGCACGTCCGCCGATGAGGAAGCGCCCCAGCGCACTGCGTCGAGAAAGACATCGAGCCGGTCGGGAGGATCGAAGCCGGTCGGGTCAGGCAGGGCGACCTTCTCGACCACCCTGGCCCCTGGCTCAAGCTCCCAAATGACGTTCAGTTCTTCGCCCAGGCCGTCGTCTTCGACCGACGACAGCGTGATAAGATGCTGCGGCGACTCTAGGTCGGTTTGCAGACGTTCCGGCGGCAGCGTACTGGCGGAAACGTTCGTGACCATCCAATTGCGTGAGCGGACGCTGACCATCTGCCCCTGTTCGGGATGCGGCGAAGTTGTCGTCATCGTGGTCATGAGTTGCCCTCCGAGGCCACTGGCTGCTCAGAAGGCTTTGCGGTTCCGTTGGCAGAAGTAACATGCGGCTTCGGACCTGCATCACCAAATAAGTGCTGCTGTATATCGACCCGCAGCACGGCGTCTACCTCCGGGTCCGATACTAGCGTCGGTTGGGCCTCAAGAAGTCGCTTCTGAAGGTTGAAAGTCCGCTGGTGGGCTTTACGAAGAATCGTCTGATAGACCATCGGGATGATGTGTGTGTTCTTGTTCTCCCCGTAATCCATTGGCCCCAAACCCTCTTCCAGCGTAGCGCCGAGAACGAAGGCTATGATTTCCGTGGAAGCATGAACCCGACCGGCCTTGCGTATTTCCTTGGCGTAGTCACGGGCCTGATCGGCCTCCTTCTGCGTCACGCAGAATCCACCCTTCTTCAGTTCAAGGACGGCTACCTTTCGGATGCCGCTGATCTCGCCGCCAGCGTCGTAAGCATCGGCGCAATAGGCTCCGATTGAACTCTCCGGCAGCACGACGAAATCGGGCCTACGCTTCGGCGGCTTGTAATCCGCACCGCCGAGGAATCTGCCGATGACTTCGGCCAGACCCCGATTGGACCGAAAATCGACCGACTCGAATTCCGGTCCAAAAACCCACAAGCCCCGCTCGAAAAGCGGTTGGAGGTCATGGAGTTCATCTGCCAGCGGATTTTCAACCAACTTCTCCATGCGGTCGATGAGCTTCAGCCGACGATCAAGCTCGTTCAGGACGATTTCGGCGTTGCTCGCCGTCCACTGCTGCATCAACGAGTTCCAAGTGTCCAGGTCGTCGGACGAGCAAGCAGCCAACTGCGCCAGGAGGTCGTATCCAGTCCGGCTTTGCTCCAACTTCGCCAAAACCTGCACGGTGCGTGTCAGGTCACGGTCGGACATGGTGGGACACTTTTCTTGCACTTCGTCAATGAACTGCCCGATAGTCTTCTTAGAGATCGTGGGGAGTTCTCCCATTAACTCTCGACTATTTTCGATGGCGGTCTTCTTCCGCTCCTTCCGGGTCGTCGCCAACTGCGCCTGAATCTCCTTGATGACGTACCGATGCACGGCATCTCTGACGGCGTTGGTTCGCTGGTTGGCGTGGAAGTCGGACCAATCGGCTTTGATGTCCTGGCCAGGCGTAAGGAAGTCAGCCATCACGATGAAGCTAAACTTCTTCGCATGTTCCGTCCGACCGTCGAGGTAAGCGCCCTCCTCATCGAGTCGGTCCCAATTTGGTTCACCTACTCGCCGCTGGTTGACCCACCAGCTAATCCCTCGCAGCTTGGCGCTTCTGTAATGCTCGATTGAGTCGATGAAGTGGACCGTGACTGTCCCGTGGCCCTCGATCAAGATTTCAGTCGTCTTCAGCCCTTCGAGCGACATCAGTTCGACGGGCTGTTGATTGACCCGTATACAGAGCGACGGGTCCACGATGAACTTTGAGCCGATCAATTGTTTCAATTCCTCGACGGCCAATAAGTGCCTTTCGAGGACGGCGGAAACCTCGGTGCCGTGGCCACGCTTTTTCGACTCAGCAATGAGCATGATCTCGAAGGGCGTCGTCCCGGAGGTTGCCAGTCCGACACGAACCTGGATGCAATCGCCATCCTTCATAGTGGCGATCTCATACGAGTCGGCGAAGCAAAAAGGAGCGTGACGGCCCTTTCCACTGCGTCCGAAAGCCGTCCGCTTGATCCCCTTCACTTCCTTTGGGAAGACAACTTGGTTGCCCTGCTCGGCCTCACGGTCATAACAGAGGGTTCGCCAGCGCCGCTCAAACTCGGTCTTGGTCATCCCGATGCCGTCGTCCGTGACTGAGAACTTCTGTCCCTTCTCCGTCGGCCAGATAATGTCGATCTTCGTCGCCCCGGCGTCGTAGGAGTTGGCGATCAGTTCGAGGATCGCCGTGCGGGGTTCGCTGATGATCTGTCCGGCGTGGTCCTGCAAAAAGCGGTCGGCGAAGGCAAAAGGCGCAGCGGCGAAGAGATACGGCTGTTCTGGTTTTGCGTTCACCATGACGCATCCATCTGGTGCGGGAGGGGATCGACCTGCGACACAGAGACTGCGAAGTGTGGATCGTACTGGACCGCCAGCCGGATGCGGTGGGCCTCGGCGGCAAGGCGAAAGTGAGTGGGGTTGCCATCCAGTGCGGCCAGTTGGCCAGCAAACGTCAGCGTAATCGCACCATCGAATTCTTCGGGCTTGAGTAACTTGGTCCAGAGCCGCTTAGTGTACGTCCCAACCGCTTGAACTTCGATCCGGTTGCCACGAGCCTTGGCCGTCAACACCTTCACCGGTTCGGTCCAATGAGGACCTTCAAGAACGATTCCTTCGGACAATCTGCTCAAAACCTCGGCCGTCATGGGCCTGCCCTTTGGAATGAAGGTGATCGTCGGGAGCGAGACGTCTCCCCCATTCACCCTAGCGGCGTGCCTGACACGTGCGGTCACGAACTTTTTTCGTCCCCACGGGCGCGCACACACCTGAGTGGGGGAAATGGCGCCACGGTCAGTAATTTAGCGGACCCGAGGTCAAATCACAACCTGTTATGGGCAGGGAGTTGGCGTGTTCGATCCTTGGTTGCCCGCCACACTGGAATTAACGAAAGTGGTGTTTTGGAAAAGACTGCTTTAGCTTCCGGTACGCCTGCAATCTTCGATTATTTGCCCGATGTGGGAGCCGAATTCCCTAATTGACTTGGCACTGAATCCCTTCGGATTGCCAAGGTTGGTGCTTAGGCCAACAACGGGAACACCAAGCCGTTCCGAGTGTGCGACATGGTACTTCCCCAATCCAAAGGGCCGCCAAATTGGTTTTTCCCCCGCAGGATCAATGAACTGGCGAAAATACCGTGCGTTAGTGCGTCCGAAGACCGCCAATGCATTGGGGCGCAGGTTCGCCACCAATTGGTACACGAGACGTTGCGCCCATCCGTCAGTGAACAAGTTTGCGCTCGCCATGCTGACGATTCGCCCAAAATCACTGAGTGTGGCGAAAGGAAAAAGGTCGATGTGGATTGCCTGTATTGGGGCGGAACCATAGTACGAAGCGCCAAGGCCACGGAGGAAGCCCTCAACCTTGTAGCTGTTCTCGCGATTGTGTCCGAACCAGCCTTCGTAAGGTTCCTGGTGGAAGTAATTGTTGTAGCTCGCGATGATTTCTTCTCGAAGTGACGACGAGGTATGAATGTCTTCCAGCGATTCGCCGGGCATCAGCACGCGAAATCGGTTGTGCGGCGGCTCAAGGTAGGATAGCAACGAGTGATCGCAGGTTTGGCGGACCTTCATCGCTGCCGTGGGAGCGTCGTCGCGAAGAAATTCTTGCCGTGATGGATTCGCCCCAACCGTCACCACCTTCGACTTTGGCGACCCTGTGTTTCCGAACCAGAGCACAGGTGGGCAGCGATCTGGAAGCTGGAGCGCCCACTTGCAGTCCCGGCGCAATTCGATCAATTTTTGAGTGGCGGCGATTAGTAGAGGATGGGCCGCTTGCATCAATCACTCCTTCGAAGCTTTCATTGCAACGATGGCCGCCGGTATCTGCGTCCAAGTGAAAATCCTGTCTCACCGACCGATGTGAAGCGCCGCTACGCGCCGTGCTCGGTTTTGCAAACTGCCGGGACCGAAATGCGTCCATCAAAACAATCCGATCAACCGCAATACGATTACGACGATTCCCAACCTCGGTTACGAGAGTTGGTCCTCGTGCATGTAATTGTAAAGGGCGAACCGCGGTTTGACGCTCTAATGACGCGGATACCATGCATCGGTGAAGAGATCAACCGTGAAGACCGCAGCTACAAGATCACACGAGTGCAGCACGAGCCAATTGGCAACGACGGGCG
>CAUJHS010000092.1 GCA_963204915.1 Planctomycetota bacterium
GCCGCCGCAAGTCCACCTAGCCGATCCGTTACAATCCCTTCTTCCGCGACCACCCAACTGTTCAACCTGGAGATCCTACCAACCTAGCGCTTCCAAATTCGGCTGCCCGGCGCCACCGCTTTCGAATGCCGTCAACACCAATCGAATCCATTTGGAAGATTCGTCAGCAATCGGAATGCCGCAAGACACGGATGTACCCATTAATGCGGTAAACTTGGCGATTTGTCTTTGTTTTGCCACTTGTCCGCAACAGTCCCCGTGCTTATTGGCGCGCAGCGCGCGACCGCATGACACGACACGCCCAAAACAACTGGGATTAAGATTTTGAGGACCCGCTTCTACGTATGCGACGATCAACGGCGCGCCGCTACGCCGACTTGCATTGATGGTTATAAAGTCGCGGGGACGGTTGAGGGCTTTCCGCCAGCAGCTTGCGCGTGTGCACCAGCGATTTGAGCGCCGCCAGATGCCGCCGCTGCGCCGACTCCAGCCGCTTGAGCAACATCCCGCCCTGCGTCCGCGAACCGCCGCCCGCATCGGCGGAAACGCTCTCCAGATAACGCAGCTCCAACCAGGTCGCCAGAACGCTATCGCCGAGCATCTTTTCCACGACCGAGGGCGCTGCGCCCACGAGCGACTCTTTCAGATGCGCTAATTCGCGGCGAATCGCCTCAAAGGATAAGACGTCGCCATGAGCGATGAGCGTGAGCCACGCATGCTCGGCGACCGCCGCCAGATCGCCCAATCGTCGCCAGACTTCGGGGTTATCATCCAGGAATGCGCGTAAACGCTCCACGGCGGTGGCGTCGCCGGCGTTGGCCCGCTCCAGCAGCGCCTTCAATCCCTTCCAATCTTCGGCCGTCGGTCGCGTCGGACTGGGCGTATCGGTCATGTCACGGTCTCCTGCGCCGCCACTCGTGGCCATGATGTAAATAGTACCCGGCGAGCACCAGCGTGACTCTCGTCAGCAAATCGGCCTGCTCGCAGAGTTGGTCGAGCGGGGCCCGCGCGGCTTCGATCTCGGCCCATTGGCGCTCCCAGCGTTGCCGCCGGACGCCGCGCTCGATGCGTTCTTCGATTTGAGCTTGCTCAGCCGCTTCGGCTTTAGCCCCGAAGCCGACATATTCTTTAACCGGTCGGCCGTCGATCCAGCGTGAACGATAGGCGTAACGACGACCGTTCCTCCTCATCCAGTACATGCCTACGATGTCCTAGGTTTTGCCGCATTCCCCGGTTTGCTTGGCGGAACGCAACCAGGCCCCTTATACGTTCGCCATCAGCTGCTTAGCGGCTTACGAGTTTCACCTACCCCATGACACACATCCGCGCGGGCGTTGCTTCCTGGCCGCGCCATGCAAATTGCTGACCGCGGAATTAATCCCCAAATCGCCAAACCGACTTCGGCGATCCGTCCGCCCTGATGATCGGCAAGGCGAGCGACCTGCGATAGCCCAGCATGTACAACGCGGCGTTACCGAAAGTAACCGCACATGCGATCACGCCTCGCGTCGATAACATAATTATTTCTTCCTCTGTTCAAAAATCCAAAAAGTACATTTTGAATATGAACCTCGCAATCCGGTGATTGTACTTTTCAGCTCACGGTTTGGCGATGTCAATCACCTGGCTTAATCCACCGACGAAGGTCTTCCACGCCCGTAATTGATCGGTCTTCCGGCCTGTCGAGGCGTGTTTTTCTTTCAACAGAGCACAAGGAGAAATTATTTAAGCCAGTCAAGTAGACGCCACTAAGGTCAACGCGCGTGCAATAATCCGAAGATCCGTCGCCGAGCGGTGAAGATACCAGAAACTTACGATGGTGGCGCGACGTGACATGAATTAAGAGCCTATCCGAATACTATACGTGCGTCCATCGGCACGGTTCGTGCATGGTGAGGGATAGTTCATTCCTTACGGCATGGAGGTGTGGCAATGGCTCAGGAAAGTGCATCCAAGTTTCACCAGATTCCCGAGGCGCTCTGGGAACGGTTTGATCTGGTAATCCCGATTTACAAAAAGAGTTGTAAAGGCGGTCGTCCGCGACTGCCCATGCAAAACGTGGTGGGCGGCATTTTGTATGTGTTGGCCACCGGCTGCCAGTGGAAGGCGATGCCGCAGGAGTTTGGCTCCGGCAGCGCCATCCATGCGTACTTTCAAGAGTGGGTGGAGTTGGGCGTGTTTGAGGAGCTCTGGTAACTCGCCTTGAGCGAGTACGACGAGCTGAAGGGCATCGATTGGAAATGGCAGAGCATGGACGGGGCGATGACCAAGGCGCCGCTGGGCGGGGAAAAAAACCGGGAAAAACCCGACCGACCGCGGCAAGCTGGGCGTCAAACGCTCGACGTTGATCGATGGCCGTGGCGTTCCGCTGGCCGTGGCCGTGGATGGCGCCAATGTGCCTGACCAGAACTTGGTGGGCGCCACCCTCGACGCCATTCCCCTGAAACGACCGGAGGCCACGCCTGAAAAACCCCAACATCTTTGTCTCGATAAAGGCTACGCGGGTGAACCCGTAGACTGCGAAGTGCGTGCCCGAGGTTATACGCCGCACGTGCCGCGCAAGGCCAACCAAGCCCCCAAGCCGAAGCGCCGTCGCGGCAAAGCTCGACGCTGGAAAGTCGAACGCACGCATTCTTGGCTCAATCGCGCCCGGCGGCTGCTGATCCGCTGGGAGAAAAAGGCGGCGAATTATCTGGCCTTCCTACACCTTCAATTCGCTATCGTCGCTTTGAGAACCGCCAGGGTTCTCGGATAGGCTCTAAGCAAATTTCTCTGCGTCCATTTTCTGTCGAGACAAAGCGATGAGAACGGTGAGCGCCGATGGAGGAAAGGCGTCTGGCGTGCAAAAACGCATCGTTTGCGGCTTTCCCTACTAATTCTCGGTGGGGAGAAACTGCGTAGTGAGCAGAGACCAAAACATGAAGCCAACGAGCGGCCCGATAAGAGGAGCGTACGAATGAGGGCTTTGCTCCGAGGTTCTGTGAGCCGACGCGGAACCACATCGAAATGTCAGCAGAAATCGGCGACGTATGTCGTCAATTGTCGTGCGATCGATCAACACATCTTATAAGTCTTACTCCTTTTTCAGCGCCTATGTTTGCTAACCTCGAATCGTATAGTGAATTCGCCAGCAGTATCAAAAGTGCGAGAGAATCTTCTTATTTCGCCCGATGATAATAACCCAACAATTTGACCAAGGAGCCCAAGAGCTGCAATCTGGAGATTGTCGGGTGTCGGGCGCCGGATTCGATTCCAACCGCGAACCCAATCGTGGTGCGTTCGGTGAGCAAGCGTCGCGCCTCGCCGAACGGCAGCCGCTGTCGGACCATGGCGTGCTTCCGAACTGTCCCAACAAGCCCGGTTCTTCTTTTTACCCTTCAGGCCCGTCATAATGCGGCGAAAGACCTGAACCAAACGCAATCGGATTATCGAGGTTCTGCTTGTGCCATGACAGAACAGCCAGGCTACACAACGCGACTTCAGAGCTTGCTGGATCGGTGGGGCGCCGGCGATGAATCGGCGATGGACGAGATCATCATTCATTCGCAGAATCGACTTCGTCGAATGGCCAGCCGGATGTTGGCGGCCAAGCCGCACGTGGGCCGCTGGAACCAGACCGATGACGTGCTTCAGAACGCGCTCGTTCGCCTCCACCGCTCGCTGAAGGACGTCAAACCCGATTCCAAGCGGGCGTTCAATGGATTAGCGGCGACTCAGATTCGCCGTGAGCTGATCGACATGGCCCGGAGCTTGTACGGGCCGGAAGGACATGGGCGGCACCACAAATCCGATCCAGGTGAGGCGGGCCCTGATGGAAACGCACGGCCATTACATGAGGATGCGGACCCTGCAACCGATGTCGTCGGTCAACTCGAAATGGCTGAGTTCCATGAAAGCGTTGGCAGACTCGCGGATGAGGAACGAGAGGTATTCGAGTTGGTTTTCTACCAAGGCATGACACAAGCCGAAGTCGCCCACCTACTGGAAGTCTCGGAACGAACGATCAAACGACGCTGGCGTCAGGCCCGACTTTCTCTCAAACGTGCTCTCGGGTTGGACGAAGGGTAACCCCCACTCCGGACTCCGAGGCGGGGGGGTGATGAGGACGGGCGGCTGCACGAGAGACGCTATCCTTCGGGTTGAGCTTGTTCGGCCCCCGCACCAGCTCGCGTTTGCCACTCATACAAGACGGTCCACCCAACATCTCGAAAGAGTTTGTTGAGGACGCGCTCGGCTTGGAGCTTCGTCGCTTCCAAGTATCCATCGTGATTGGCAAGTCGGGCGACTTTGTCGTCGGCGTGCTGCCACACCTCATCGCGAAGGCTCTTCAAACCGGGAGAAGGGAGCCAGGACTTCTGTTTCACACCGATTTCTGCCGACCGATGATGGTCGACCTTGCTGGAAATGACGTGAGAAGCCGGGAGGAACAGTGTCGCTTTGCGGGATTTCTCATCGACTGAAGTGTAGGTTGCTTTCGACAGATCGACGCCCAAGACGGCCTCGCCGTGTAACATCCAGCGGACTTCCCAGTGTTCGTTCTCTCCCACAATGGTATCAGCGATTTGCACTCGGAGCGTTGCCAGGTCGCTCATCGCCTGGATACGCGAGATTGGTGGGACTGGCGGGCGAACCTGTTCAGGCAGTCCACCGTAAGCAAACCAGAATCCTGCTCCGAAAACGGAGGCGAGGATCGCAATCGGGGTAATGAGTTTGAATGTGTTCATTATTGCTCCTTCGCGGCGTTGGAGGTCAACTGTGCCAACTGGATGGAGGTGCCGTCTTCAGACTGACTTCTCTTGGAAAAGCTGTTTGAGCCGGGGCTGCACCCAGTGAGCGCGAGCATCGTGACGACAAACGTGAGTGCGATGGTCTTCTTCCACATGATTTCTCTCCTTGATTCAGAACTGAGTTTGCAGAGACGAGAGCGAAGAGCTAATCGCCTGCTGACCTGCGTCCAATACGCCGAGCGAAGCGTTCATGGCTTGCTGACCCGCCTCCAGTGCCCCAAGTTGCGGCGGAGCCTGGTCAATGAAGGCCAAGACTTGCTGGCCGCCATCCGGCGTACCGAAGACGATCGACGAACCGATCCGCCGAATACCTTCCCCGCCGTTCTCGATCGTCTGCTGCACGAGATCAGCGGCATCCAGCGGAAGGGAGGGGAGTTCTTCTCGGTGTCGCCAGACCCAGGAAGCGAGATCAAACGCACTTGTCGGCAATGAACTGAAAAACATGGTCGTGTCCCTTCGGTTGGCCTGGCTCGAATGGCGAATCCTGGATGAGGCCAAGCGTCCAAGTTGCCCGCTGATTGCTTCTGGATGAAAAGCGAGAGCGGGAAGGCTTGAGGGACACCGGGTTCCGTATTTTTCCCGGATCAACAAGATTGCAGGCTGTTGGTTTGGAAATGCAAGAAGCCCCCGACCGTGCGAGGGCCGAAGGCTTCCGAGATTCCGGTGTGCGACGAAAATCTATTTGGAGAACCAGTTCCAACCACCGCCGACGTTCGGGGCGGTGTAGCCGCTGGCGCCGCCGAAGTTGTAGTTCTGCCCGCCAAAGACATTCGGCGTTGTGTACCCGGTCGAGCCGCCAAAGTTATAGTTGCGACCACCGAACACGTTTGGGGTGCTGTAACCGGTGGTCTGGCCGAACTGGTAGTTCTGTCCGCCAAAGATGTTGCGGCTGGACTGACCGATCGACTGTCCCGCCGATCCGGTGTAGTTGTAGCCACCGGAGACGTTGGGCGTGCTTCGTCCCAGGTACTTGCCGGAACTGCCGTAGTAGTCCTGGCCCCCAAAGATATTCTTCCAGGACCAACCGTCCGCGTGAGCGGTTCCCGACAGCGACAAAATCGAAACGACGACAGCGAGGGCAGCAATCTTCTTCAACATGGCTCTTTCTCCCAATCAGGGGACTCGATTCTGGGAGAAGCAACTCACTTCCCCTTGTCTCGAATCAGTAAGCGAGAGCCAAGCGGGGCGGGGGCCAGAAAAAACAAACAGATCCAGCGAAAACGCCGGCGAGACTCACGGATTGTCGCGATCGTTGAGTTTTTCGACGATCGCGGCTTTCAGCTCCTGCTCGA
This sequence comes from Planctomycetota bacterium, assembly GCA_963204915.1. Lineage (GTDB taxonomy): Bacteria > Planctomycetota > Planctomycetia > Pirellulales > Pirellulaceae > JAHWKS01. The sequence continues at coordinate 6,080 of CAUJHS010000092.1, forward strand.
ATGGTGTGTCTCTCGCGACGTCGATCGCATTCTTCCAAGCGGCGACGGCTTCCCTTTTCTCGCCGAGAACCCAATGTATGTCTCCGAGGTGGTCGTAGGATTCGAGTAGTTGACCCTCTGGAAACTCGAGACTTCGACCAACAAGCTCTTTTGCCTCAGCGTATCGGCCTTGCTTGAACAGGATGAACCCTAAGCTGTCCAAGTAAAAGGGGTTCTCCGCTACGGCTTCTCCGGCATCCACTTTTTGCTTCTTGTCCAATGCGATCGCAGAGCGAAGCAGTCGCTCGGCTTCGTCTAGTTGCTCTCCCCGCATCGCGAGATCGTAGCCCAGTGCGTTCTTGTAATCCGGGTCTTCTGGATTCAGTTCCACGACACGACGAAGATGTTTCAGTGCAGCATCGTCATCACCTTGCTTCTCGCCTATCTGACGCAACATCAAATGACAATCCGATCTCCAGCGGAGTCTCATGGTTGATGGGATGTATTTGTTTCGCCCTACCTCATCGAGGAGATGGTCCACGATGGCCTGAGCAGCCAACCAGTCCTCATCGGTGAATCTTGCCTGAATTTCTTGTAGTCGCACACGATACAGGCTCTCTTGAGCTCTTGCTCGTGCAGCTTCGAGTCCATGCCTAACGAAATAGAACTGTTCGCGATCAATGGATCTGCTCAGTGCCACCGGCACAGATTCATCCGCGATTGTCGCCAACGCAGCAGCAGCATTGATGCGGACATCCCACCAAGGCGTGTTCTCAAGCAGAGCAATCAACCAACTTGCATCGTCAGGAGTTGTGACCTTCGCTATTGCTTGGAGCGCCTTTGCGTGAAACGTCCTATCACCAGTCGGTTGACTACACACATGCTCGCAAAGACGTCGAAGACTCTCCGCCGTGCCTGGTGTTGGACGATCTTGAGAGGCGATCACCAGATTCATTAGCTCAACCATGGCCACTTCTGACCCGTTGCTGATGTATTCATCGACTACTTCTGCCAACCGTTTGGTCAAATGACGTTCAACTGATTCGTTTTTCGCCCATCGCAGTGGCCGGCAATGCGGACATGGAACCCACCCCTTTTCGATTCCGGTGTCGGCGTCGTCGCTCAGCGTCAACCCATTGTCCACATACGGTGTGGTCGCAGTTGGAACAGGCAACCTCGCCGCCATGCGCGATGGATTGGAGAGAGAGCTATGAGGACATCCCGCGATGTGCATCACCTCGATCAGACTAGGTTCATCGTCATCGTTGAAGACGGGTGTCTTCCTGGCTACAAATGTGGAACCATCAGCCTCCTCCAGCAGTCTGTCGACAAGTTGCCGTGCCTGCCGTTCTTGTGCCGCTCGACCACCAAATTCGACCACGATGTTGCTGGCGTACTGCTGTGCGAGGTCCTGACGAATCTCGTCGATGTCCGGCGTATGCGTAGATTCTTGTGCCTTGCCAAAACGTGAATCTTGGAGTGCAGCGTGAAAGTCGACGATCTGGTCGCGGGCAAGCAGCCAGAGTTGCCGTCGTTCGTGGGCTTCGCTTCGCTTTAGCGATAGCTGCTTCGGCGAGGAAAGTATTTCGTTCAACTCTTCGAGTCGGCGAAGGTATGTAGTCTCGGAGACAAGTGGCTGGCAGATACGATGTGCAGTTTCAATCGTCTGCACCGCTAGAGGTAGGTCACCCTGAATCCAGGCTTGCGCCTCAAAACGCTTGTTGTAAACATCGGGAAGTCGCCAGAAAAAATACGCCGGATAAGGCCCCCAGACCGGTCTGCTCAGTGGGTTTGGGTTCAACATCTGCTCGGTAAGCGGTTCGCTTGGAGCGTACTTCGGATCGGATGTCACAACATCACACCAAAACAGTACTGGGTCAGCGCCACCAAGTTCGAGATACAGTCGTGAAACCCACCCATCACCGCCTCGATTCCCACTCGGGTCTTCAAACAGTGAGTCGTAAGGGTTTGTTTGAGCAATGCTCATCAATCCGCCCATTGATGAAGGGTTTACCCCTGACCGAGAGATCCAATAGAAGAGCGCGCGTTCTGGTCCCTCATCCTTCAGTAACTGCGGGTAATCGTCAGGCTCGAAACGAGGGTGCCCAAAGCCATGACCATTGAGGCTGTCTTCAAATCGAGTGATGGAGATTACTTTTCGCCGAAAATCATCTTCGCGGGCACGACTCAGCAGCGCGGCTACTTGCTTTAGAAGCTGTTGTGCCAAAGCAAAATCAGGATCGGCTTCCAAAGCTGCCGCTGCACTACGCTGGGCTTCCTCTAGATGTCCCTCATCCTCAGCGTTCAGAGCTTGACCATAACGACTCGCAGCTAACAGGCTTGATGTGTGCTGTCGCGACAAGTCGGCTGTCTCGAACGCAGAGAGACGGACGCCTGCCGCATCTAGCACCTTTCGTGCAAGCTGTTTCTCCAATCCGGTGAACTCATTTGCGACTCCTGTGATTTCTTCCGCGAGAATCACTGTCCCTGTTTCCACGTGAACCAAACGGGCATCAATCCGCAACTTCTCATCACTTACCCAGAAGCTGCCGGTTAGAATCGCCTTCGCGCCGACTCCCTTTCCGAGCTTTGCAGCAGTCTCAGGGTCCAAGAACCCCGATGTCGCCAGATTGAGTTCCCTTCGGACGTCCTCTAGCCGTGCTCGCTCAACCAACTCCAAGTCCCGGGACACCGATAGATCAGTGGTCAGCATGCTCTGCAATGCCCGATCGAGTCGAGCAAAATCATCCGCATGCGATGTGTCCTCGAACTCCATAATGGCGACCGTCAGCTTCTCTCCAGGAACGGGAGTCAGTCGCTGCAAAGTGCGATCTGTTGCTTCACTTGGTTTCGCTGGCCCAGTTTTGGTCGGCGACTCGCTTTCTGGCTCCCCAGCCTGGCTCGCCACTGGTGCTGACTTGTCTTGACGTTCGACCGTTGGATCTTGCACTGTGTCTCCCGCCTTTGAGGCGTGGGTTCCATCCGAGCCAGCGGCGTTGGCTGGAGGCTTCTGCACACCCTTCTGGTCGTTTCCGCAACCCACGACAAAGCTGAGGCCAAAGCAGATCGCGGCGAAAAACAGGGAGGTGATCCACGGACGACGACAAGGGACTAACGGGGGCAACACTGGTGGTGATTCATTTCTCATTTGAAGCCTTACCTTCTGAGTTGGCTAGGGGTGTTGTCCAATCGCTGAGCAAGCGTTTCGCATCTTCAAACGACGGGTCGGACTCTAAGACCGTCTTGATCGTGGCGACAGCCGTCGCAGTATCGCCGCGATCGAAAGCATCAACAGCCGTTCCAAGATCTGACACGACACGAACGGATACATGCGGAACAGTGTCGTTTTCACGCACGCGGCTGAGTGGTTCCACTTCGCGCTTCACCTGTTCCGGCTCGACCTGCTTCTGATGCAGCTGTTCCACGAGTTCACCCAGCAGACTGCTAAAATCGTTGGGGCTACCTTCCACGCCGGCTGCGGTTAGTGTCTTGCCGGTTTCCACGTCCACAACACGAGCGTCGATACGGAAAACATCAAGGATCTGAAAGTATGAGCCCAAGACGATTTGTTGAGCACCAACGAGATGGCCGATCTGCGCGACTTCTCGTTGATCGAACATCGCCGAGCGTGTGAGATTGAGTTCACCCAGAACCGCTTCTATCCGCTCACGCTCAACTATGTCATATTGAGTCTTCGCGTCGAGTCGCGTAATCATCATCGAGCATAAGCCTTTTGCGAGGGGAGCCAGCTCCTCGTCGTCGGGCGACTGATTTTCGAAATAAATGACTGCAATGCGGGTGCGTGAGTCCGCATTACTAGCAGCTTGCTGCACACGAAACGCCCCACTATTGCCGTCGACAGAATCAGGCGAGGGTCGTTGCGATGGTTCTCGCTGGTTGGCGATCCAAGAGACCAATAACATGGCAACGATGACAACGACCGCTCCTAGAAGCCACTTTCGGTTGGCGCTCGCTCGAAGAGCGGTTCGCACCGAGGATGTCGTTCCAGGTGGCTTCGACAATCCAAGGTGCTGTACAAACTCAGTAGAAGAGTTCCAGCGGTCTTTGGGGCGTTTTGCCAAGGCTTTGGCGAGGGCCGGACGTTCTTCGGCTGAGACCATCGAGAGGTCAGGCTGCTTCTTGCGGTGCCCCTCCATGATTTCGACCTGCGTACCCTCGAACGGTAGTCGACCGCCTCGAAGGTGGCAGTAGGTGACTGCAAGCGAATACTGATCGCTTCGAGTGGATGTCGTTCCGTCGAAGCACTCCGGAGCTGCGTAGGCAAATGTCAAACTGCCGGTATGTCCCGTGACATCATATTGAACAGACCGGGCGAGTCCGAAGTCACCAACTTTGACGCTTCCGCCCGAAAGAAGCAGGTTCTGAGGCTTGATGTCCCGATGTTGAATCCGCATCCGACCCGACTTTCCGGGATCGTTGAGAAAGTCGATCCCTTTAGCGGCCTCGGCAAGGTAGACGAGCAACTCGTCCTTAGGGATTCCGTCGTGGCCTTCTTTCTGGGCTTCCTGCAAGCGGTCAAGCAGCGTCCGGTCCGCCAGTTCCGTGGCAATAATCAGCAAGTCGCCGATTTGCCAAGTGCCAAAAACGGAGAGCAGATGCGGGTGGCGAACGTCTTTGATTACTTGAAGCGACCGTTCCTCGATTTCGCCGACACGCCCGCCGATCTGTACGAACTTGAGCGCGACGTGGAATCCGCCAGGCGACTCGGCCTTCCAGACCTCGCCGAAGCCGCCACCGCCGAGTCGACTCGTCAGCTTGTATCCGGGGATCGGCTCAAGCCCGGGCTCCAAAGCCGACATCCGCAAGTCATCGCCACCCAACTTTGGCGTTTGGGCCACGGTCGGCGACGAACCGGCGACCAGTTGCATTTGCCGGTCGATCGAGGCAAGTTCTTCAGCCTGGTGCCGGAACGCTTCGACCAGTTCGCTCGTGGCCTCTTCTAGTCGCTCCCTGATGAACGCATCCAGTGTCAAACGAGGATTGGATTCCCGCCGCTCCTCCCATTCATCCAAGAGTTGATCGACTTGGGACTCGTCCGCCACTGGTTTCCTCATTCATGGTTGTCCAACGATTTCAAAGGAAGTTGCCAAGCCCAATATACCGCTGGCTACCCACACCCCGCCACCGGCAGCGGATTTAGACGCCGAACGTCAGAAGTCCATCCTGCGTCGTTGGATGAGGGTTTCTTCGAGAACTTCCGTCAAGTGGTCGCGCCACTTCGCGTCCAACGGATAACGGGAACCATCCACTTCAACAGTGATTTGTCCTTCTCCCCGCAAATAGAAAAGCAGATTGAGCGGCGAGTACCCACCATAGTCCTACGCCTTCAGCCGGTCGTTGACCCATTTCTCTTGGGGAGACTCGACCTCATAGGCCGGCAACGCACCGCGTGCAATCCGCAACCGTGTTCTGCGGATCAAGTTGTAGTTGTGGGCGGTCACCAGGTTTTCCAACATCACAACTCCTGCCACCGCTACGCCATCGGTCGGATGCCGGACGCCAGGTTCATCAGGATGAATAACGAAAAACGACAGCGTAATAAACTGTCCGTCATCCAGAGGCATCTTTTCTGTCGTCACGATGTGATTCCGTCCGTGCGGGCGTGAGATCACAGCGGGCGAATACAGGCCATCGTCGGGCTCTGAGTCATCCGACGTGCGATCTTATACATCTGTTGTGTTTGCCCAGTACGGCCAGCACGCGACGGGCGTCCGATTCCACCTCGAAGATCAGCACTGCATCATCGGCGTACCGCACCAAGTGGGCGCGGCCACGCATGCACGGCAAGACGTCGCGGTGAATACACTCCGTACGAGTAATTATGTCTGGGCTCACCCTCCGACTACACATACTACATATTTTTAGCTGCGCCTACGCGCATTTCGTGAGAAGTACTGCGTCTCTTTGCGGTGACTTGCAACAGTCGGGAGTTCGCAGTAAACTACTGCTGTCGTTGGGTTTTGGGTGGTTTTAAGCCGGCTGTCAGGATGGCCTCATAACCTCGAGGTCGCAGGTTCGAATCCTGTCCCCGCAACTGGCAATTCCCGCAACAATTCGCAAGTCGTCGCAAACCCAGGCAATGCCTGGGTTTGTGCGTTTTCGGGTGCAACCTCTTGCTCACCATTTCGACCCGTTTCGGCGGGCTGCTGCACCGGGTTTTGCACCGCTCTTTCAGTGAGATTTACGGCTGCTTCAAAGTGTGCTTCGGTGGTCATTAAGTAATGGCGCAGTGCGATGTTAGGCGTGTTGCCTAGCCATGCCGTGACGACCTGAACCGGAAAAGTCTCGGTCAATTCTGTCTCACGACTAGCCCGCAAGTTATGAAACAGGCGGGGCCAAGGTTCCAATCCAGCCCGCCGCACGATCTTGCCGAATGTGGTTCGCAGGTTCGCGTTGAGCCAGCACTTCGGCCCCATCGCCGCCTTGCGGTACTTTTCATCCACGACGAACACTGCGTCTTCCGGGGCCAAGTCGCGGGCTTCGGCCAGGATCGGACGCAATTCAGGGAAAAACGGGATCACACGGCTTGCTTTGCCGTCGTGATGTTCCGTTTTGGGCGACGTGACCACGATTCGCCCGGCGTCCCAATCAATGTCTTGCCAGCGTAGGGACAGGGTCTCGCTCGGCGTTCGCAGCCCTCCGAAACGAGCTAGGGCGACGATGCAACGCCAGTTATGGTCCGGGCAGGCGTCCAAAACGCGGGCCGTATCCTCGCGACTGATGAACCGCTGCCGATCCTTTATGCCCGTGGCGACGACGTTAACGCCTTCAAACGGATTTACGTCAATCAATCCCCTCCGCTTCATAGCCTTGAAGAATGAGCGGGTCACTTGCAAACGCTTGGCGATGGTGGTCGGGGCCAAACCGCGACGAATCAACCATTGCTTGAAATCGTCGGCATCGCCGGGACCGATGGATCGTGGTTCGCGAGCGTCGCCGAAGTAGTCGGTTAGGTCACGTATCACCTGATAGCGGACGATCTTCGTCGCCGGTTTCAAATTCGCCCTACCGTCGAGGTATTCCGTCAAAAACGGCCCAAGCGGCGTTTCGGGTTGCACGACGCGAGGCGCAATCAGCCCAACGCGAACCAGCTTATCCGCTAAATCGCCCTCCAACTCTGTGATCCACCGGGCTGTATCGGCGTCGAGGGGTTGGCCGGTGATCTTCGCGGCGACGAGATACTCGACTCTAACCTTGACCCCTTCGGCCATACGCTGCGTGACTTTTCCGAGCCGGATGCTGCGACGCTTCTTGTCGATGCCGACGAACTGGATCGTTTTGCGACCGTTTGATTCTTTAGATATGCTTGCCATTCACCTATTCTAATTTGGCGGTTTTCATTTTCTCGATTGCGTGTTCCAAATCGCGAACGTCATAACGCACTGACCGGCCTAACCGAACGGCGGGAATTTTTCCTTCGCTGGTCAGGGTCCAAAGCGTCCTCGGCGAGATCGTCAAGAGGGCCGCCGCTTCGTCCGGCCGAAGTAGCCGTTTCATGGGTTCAGCCATCGTGCGACCTCCCCCGGCATATGTCACCGACAGTCTGCGGGTGAACCTCGGTTTCCAGGCTGATTTCGCGATCGGTTTTCTTCTCGGCACGTGACCGCCGAACCTTCGCTGCTAGTTCAAAGGTAATGTCGGGGCTTTCCGTAGCCCCATACGCCCGCCCCGTCAACCAAGCCCACGTTCGGCCATCCAGCACCTTACGTACTGTACCGAGCTTCAAGCCAAGCCGCTTCGCGATACACTTCTCACCCAGTCCTTCCGTTTCGTTCAACCGGATAATCTCCAAAACCACTTGCTCGTTAAGCACGCGACCGGGGACACGGCCCCTACGCCCCATATCAACACTGTTGTCTTTCTGGCGTCCCGCGACCAAATGGCCAGGGTTTTCGCATCGTGGGTTGTCGCATTCGTGGCGAACCCTCAAAGACGTTGGGCCATTCGCAATCTGATGCGAAATGCGGTGGGCATTGTAGTCCTTACCCTGAACACAGAAAGCGCCGTAATCGTCTTTGTTCGTTCCGGCAGTCCATAACCAACATTCACCGGACTTATCAACTTTCGACCAAAAGCCTGCCGAGTCTCGTTCGGTCAATTCGGGAATCGGATTCGTTCGCCCATCGAAACAGGTAAGCATCGACGTGGCGTGGTATCGGCAAGCAAACATTGTTGAACTCAAAAACTCTTGCGAACGTAGAATAGAAAACAACTGTGGGTTTCTCCCTCTACTATCCTTCCAGCTTGAGATAATCTTCGATCTCGTCCAAACTCATGCCGTAACCGTAGGCTGTGTTGGCGTCCCCATACTCCAACGTGTTGCGGTACGGATCAACCAAGCAATACGTGCCATAATCCGGGTGAACAATCGTCCGGCTACGGGACTTCTGCAACGCCAATCCTTGTCGCCTTGCTTCGCGACGCAAACGGTTCTCTCTCGTTTTCTCGTTCATTGCTCTCGATTCTGAAAAATAGTAAAGGAACGCCCGAAACGGCGGTGCGTTACCGCCGTTTCGGGGAGCAACGGTGGGACTAGGCGGCGTCAAGCAGCCTAGCCACCTCGTCGTATACGTACTCATTGAATTCGGCAGTAAACTCGTAGAGTTCCTCTTCGTCATCATCCCCAAGGATGTATCCATGTAGCCGTTCCTCAGCGTAGTCACGCATCCGGTCGTGGTACGTCTCGAAACGTCCGAATCCCTCTTCGCCGGTGTAGTGGGCAAACCAGCCAACATCCTGTCCCGGCCAACCGGCAAGGTACATCGCCACGGCGTCGTGCCATTCCTCTGATCCGCGAGGTGCGCTCGCCAAAACCAATCCGGCGTCGCCATAATAATCGACGGGAAAATAGTTTTGATCGCGCCCCTCAAACTCCTTCCGACATTCGGTGATGTAAGCGGCAATGTCCTCCTGGACACTTTGGGGTGGGAATTCGGTCAGTCGTGCTTGGATGCTCACTCTCGTTCCTTTCCGCTGCTAGGGTGTGTGAAGGCGATAACTCTCTTGCGGTGTTGGCTTACATTTCAGTTACCCCTCGAAATTCGCGAAAGATCAAGAATTGTTCGCAGTTTGCAAAATACTTCGACTCATAAGCAACTTCCGCACCCGCTCGGGCGTCAGAACCGCCAGAACTCGTACAATCGGAACATGATCCTAATAAAAAAGCCTCCCTCGGCCGAAACCGAGAGAGGCATCCCCCACCACAATTACAGACCCTTACGGCCGTTGATTCGCTGATGGCGATTGATCGCACCTACCACTTCACGGGCGGTCGCCCGTGGGCTGCTACTCTCATGGATGTGGATGTCACCCACGCTGTTATTCACGCTGACCGGGCCTTGTTGAGTCACCGGCTGGGCAGCATTGATCGGTTGAATCGAGTTGAAGAACCGTGGTGGACTAACGACACCGTGCGTGCCACGCAGTGCGTTCGCTGCCCGTTCAGCCGCGGAAGCAGCCCCTTCCATGTGCTGGCGGAACGTGGCGGCTGGTGATAGCATCATCGAGAGATCGAGACGTGCAGCCTCAATCGCGAGTGATGTCTGTTGCAGTTGGTCTCGCAGAGCCGCCATATCGGGAGGCTGGATACGCGACATCTCCATCAGCGACGGCACCGCTTTCGCCATTTGATCGAGGTCTGTCGTGAACGCGATTTTGCCTCGCACGCCGCTAAACGCACCCTCCTTGAACTGGTTCATCACCGCGAAGAACTCGCGGACCTGATCCTCGGTCAAGTTGGCGCTGCTCCTCAAATCGCGGAACTTATTCACGAGCATATCGAACGCCGCCAGCGATTCCGGGGTCGCGAGAGTGCGGTTAAAGGCCCGCGACTCCACACCCGCGAGCGTTTCGTCAATCTCCGCGCGAATCTGATTTATACGCTCTTGTGCGACCAGCCCATCGGCCAACTGCTTTCGCAGCGTGGCTTCTCGACTCGCCGCCTCGTTGAGCGCATTCGTCGCGTCGGACGGCGATGTAATAGATCGGCCGGTGACATTCTCCAATGCCTTGAGATTGAGTCCGACTTGGTATTTTGAAAACGCGTCGGTAATCTGCTGTTGCACCTTCGCGATTCCGTTCTCAACGACGAACTGTAGTTGGAGCGGGTCTCTCGATAGCTCCGCTTGAGCCTGGGACACAAACTGAGCAAGACCCAATGCGCCCGCCGCTGTAAGGTCTTTTTGATTCAGGGCTGTGCTGGCGATCTTGTTCAGCGCCTCTTGTCGCTTCGCCGCACGTTCGGCCAACTTATCGGCCGATAACGGCCGCCCATCTTTACCGAAGAGGCTCGTGTTATCTAGCAGCACTTTGACCTGTTCCCGCAGTCCGTTAACGACTTTCTGCTGTGCGTCTCGTTCCCGCTCAAGAGCGGGAATACGACTCGCTTGAATCCGCTGCAACTGTTCTTCTGCGCGAATCCGCTGGCCGGTCAGATCGAGCATCGCTCGCTCAACCTGGGTGCGGAGTCCACGATTATCTGTTTCGATGTCCGCCAGTCGCTCAGCAGCATCAAACTGTTGCAACGCCCGGCTGATGCCCTGCGAGTCGCTGGCTCCGACCAGCGACGCCGCGGCGTCGCGTGCAATCTCACGTGCGCGAGCCAACCGTCGCGTAGCGGCGGTGATCTCGTCCAGACCTCGAAGCTGATTTTGGAACGCGCGATCGCCAGCTTCCGAACGCACGTCAGCCACTCGCTGTTGGGAGTCGCCAAATAGCTCTCGTGCCTGTGCCGCCGCTTTTCCAAGTTGGGCAACGAACTGCTCGCGAGCACCAACAATACGACTGAGCATCGCTTTGGCCGAGTCACCCAAAGCGGAGTCCGCAGCCCAAGCAGCCTCCATATCAGCCAGATACACTTTGCGTTGTGCGGCGAACGTCTGCTGTGTGATGGCTACCTGAGCTTTACTCGTTTCGGCCGCTAGTCGCAGCCGCTCATCTTGGTTGCTACGGAGCAACTCAAGCTCTTGCTCGTGCAACTTGCGCATGGCCTTTAGGCTCGCCTCAGCATTATGTATGAGTGTGTCGTCCATCGACTGCCCGAGGATACGTCCAGAGGCAACTCCAACCGCCTGTACCAAGGCTGCCTGTGCCATACCGGTCGCCGCCACCGGAAGAAGCGGCGAACTCGCGAGACTACCCATCGAGTTGGCCGCAAGGATCGCTTGGCCACGGAGACTGACCAGCATGCTGATGACGCCCGCCAGTGGCGCAGCCGCCGTCTTGAAAGCGCCGATGATCGCATCAGCACCACCAACGAGCTTGAGTGCGTCGTCGGCGACATCGAGCACCACCCCGCCAAGATCAACAAACGAGTTTGAGATTTTTCGTAGCTCTTTGCGAACACGCTCACCGTCGTTATCAACGGCGGTGAAGTATTTTTGCTTTTCAAGCGCCGACCCCGCCGCCTGAATCTCGATGAGCGACGCCTTGAATGACTGTAGATCGTCGCTGGTAAGACTCGCAGCACCACTCAAGCCTCTCACATTTTGAAACAGTGCGGCCATCTTCGCCGATGAGCCGCCCGTCCAGTGATCGAGTTGTCGCAATGTCTCGGCCAAACCAAGAGTGCGTAACGCCGTGTCACCTGACTCGAAGCCCATATCGGCGAGGGCTTCCTTCATTGCTTCCGACGGTTTGAGCAGGGCGGTCGTGATCGACCGCAACATAGTCAGCGACTCGGACGTATTGCTACCACGCACCGAGATCGCAGCCAACGCGGCAGCCATTTCCTCCATCGACAGCCCCGTATCGGCAGCCAGCGGCCCGAGACGCCCAAACGAGTTGGCGAACTCGCTCGCGCTGATGCGGCCTAAGTCAATCGTCTTGAAGAGGATCGACGCAACACGCTCAGAGTCCGCGACGGATAGGCCGTAGGACTTGATCGCTCCGGAGAGTAGGTCTACGCTGTCCGCGAATGACGAACCGGTCGCCTTACTAAATCTCGCGGCAACCTCTAAGAACCGCTCGGTTTCGGCGGTTGTCTCGCCGATCTGGTTGGAGGTTGCTTGATAGTTCGCTCGCACGGCGTCCATCAAGTCGATGTTGTAGTTGTCGCTCAATCGCCGAACGCGATCCGCGATTTGGTCCGCCGACGACCCGCCACCATCAATCGTGCGGATCAGGCTCAGTTGAGCCTGGAAGTCAGCGGCTCGGTTCGCTGCGGAAACGAGTGCGTTTTCAATCTGGTTCAAGCCGCTGACGATAAATTGCGTGAACGCAATACGCGAGAGCAACCCCAGGCTCGTTGTCAGTTGTGTAGTTTGTTGATTCGCGGCCCCCAGGTGGGTCCGAAAGGATTGGCCGAGTGTCTTGTTCGCGGCGGCGACCTTTTGGGCTGCTGCTTGGGTGGCACTACCGACTTTGTTGAATTGGCCAAGTTGGTTCGCGGTGCTCTTGAGTCGGGCGTCGAGTTGGCCCAGTGCCTTATCGAGCGCCGCTAACTGGGCAATAGCGCCCGACGCGTCAAATCCTAATGTCTGCGTAATTTCCATTATGGCATCCCCTGATAGAGGGGTTAAGTATGGGGAGGGAAAACCGCCCCTTACAGCCGGGGCGGTGTGATTGGCCAAATTCAGTCTGCGGACGCTGTGGCGCTCGCTGTACTGCGATTTTGACGGGCTTTCGCGAGCGATTCCGCACGTCTCTGACGCTCCTGATCGGTCAGGATTCGCCGCCGACGCGGCTGGATGACCTCGGCGACCGCATCGAAATCACGAACGTCGAAAACGACGGTTAGCTCGCCGTGGTCGCCGTCCTGAACGATCTGGACGCACGGCAGCCGCCGCAAACGGGCGGCGATCCGCGGGTAGCCGTCGATACTGGCCGCGAGATAACGACCGCCGTGCGGATAGACGTGGCCGAAGCGGCACCGGATAAACAAATCCCACGGATCGCGAGAGCCTGGTTGCTCCTTGCCGACACGGTAGCGTTGGGCGTAGGTCGTTAAGTCGATTGGTTTGCTAAGTTTCATATCCATTAGTCGAATCAAGAAATGCAACGACGAGCGCGTGTGGCACGCTCGTCGTGTGTTTGGGAAGAGCTTAGCTTCGCCGACGCAAGCCGAGCAGTTCGGGATTCTCTTGGCGAATCCGCATGTACTCGTCCATCGAGAGCCTCGACACGTCGATCTCCTTCGGAGGAGACTTCTTCGCGATGTGCGGTGCGACATTTAACCGGAACAAGTTGCCGTAGGTCTCGGGTTGCGATCTCATCCGCCTAATCGCTTCGTCCGCGGAGATTCGCTCACCGTCGAACTCCACGACGACATTGCCATCGACGACCCTTGCCGAGTCGCGAAACAGCGTAAAAAACTGCTCGGGCCGGAACGCATCTTGTGACTGCGCGGCGATCCTAATGTCACGCTCAATCTGCTGCTCCTCGTACATGGACTGCCAATGAGCAGCCTTTTCTTGTTGCTCGGCGATCTGTTTTTCAAAGTCTTCGGTCATGGTTGGTGCCTTTCGATTGTGGCGGGGTGATAAAGTTTTGAGCGTACCGACTCCGGTGCCATTGTCGGATTCGGACAAACGTCCAAGAGTGTTGACTTGCCGTGGAAGATCGGTAGGACGTGCTCGCAGGTCGATAAGATAGCGACGATCAGCGTCGTAGCCGTAACCATCAGGTAACGGCGGACAAGGTGTCTGGCAGGCCAGCTTACAAAATCTCGCCATGGCGAGGTTGCCGTTGTACGGCCAAGTGTGATGGTCGGCGACCCAGGCTTGGCCGGATCACTCGAAACTCCAATGGTGGATGGACATAGATAGCTGGGCAGTTGACACGCTGCCCGCGTTGAAACAAAAACCGACTTGATCCGGTGCGGTGGTAAAATGGAGCGTGCGCCCCATGGTCTCGGCCTCGATCCAATCGACGCCGTCTTCCGAAAAGTCGAAAAGTGTATTGCTCCCGTTGTCTCGCAGGCGCATCCATGTAGGCCACGCCACATGATGACGCTGGCTGATTTGCGACGACGCGAATGTCGTCTCATCGTTGAACGCCTCGATGCTGAGTAGCTCTTTGCCGGTATTGCGACGCACTACGAACCAACGAATTTTGCCCGTCGCGGCCTCGCGGAAGAACATCCCAAACGACTGGTTGTCGTTGGCCGAGTTGTCGCCGGTCACAGCGGCCCGCGAAAAGCACATCTTGACGCCGTAAGGCGTGGATGGTGCCGCCATATACATGCCGCGGATATTCAGCGACGCCGACCCCGGCGTATACAGCCGCATGTTGCCGCCGTGATCGCTGATTGTGGCCGAGCCTTGATTGAGCCAAGTAAAAGATGAGGATGTAATGATGTTGCCGCTCGCGTCGGTGATGCGTCCGAGCGGCGGCGTCACGCCCGCGAACGGCGTATCATCGGCCACGATCCGCCGCAGCGACTCCGCGGTGAATAGATGCGTCACCGGATCACCGTAGGAGTGGCTTGCAGCCGTAGTGCCTTCCTGGCCACGCACGACCGTGAACGTGTTAGTTGATACGGCCGTCACGAGCATGATTTCCGACCCGATCAGGATTCGGAAGTTGCCGTCAGTGGGAAACAGTGAGGCGTCGTCCACGTCGAGGGCGGTGACGGTATCGTCGATCACACCACCGAGGGTGCTGACCGCGTTGTTAGCGTATTGTTCTCGTTTCATATTTTTGGCCGTTCGCGAAGAAAATTCGCGGCACTTAAAACTAGGGCGGGATGACTGAGGAGAGGGATCGTCCCTCTCTCTGATATGATGTAGATGTGCTCGCCATCCGTGGCGAACGTGTGTGGTATCGTGTTGATCGCCACGCGGTGCCAGGGCTTGAGGCGTGGGTCGTTAGGGTCAAGCTCACGCACGGCTGATACCCGATGGATTGATGTAGGTGTTTTGTTTTGCGTGGTAGGCGATCAGAGCGTCCTCCGACATCGCCGCCCGCTCAGCGATCTCCTCGGCGATCTCTCGGATCGCCTCACGGCGAGCAATGCTCCTTGCCTGATTTTTGTTGATCGGCCTCTTGCCAAACATCCAAATCTCCGTCTCGTGATTGTAATATAGCGATGAAGTCATCTATCTCGTCTGGTGTAAGGCCAATTGTTTTTAACATTTTTTTCAACATGTTCTCGCGAGTAGCACTGATGCGTCATCGAGTAATAGCGACCTCGCCACACGATGGATGGCGCACAGTCGCTACATAGGACGTTTTTTGTCGGTTCGAGACATCGTCGGCATGTCGATGCGTTGATCTCACTAAGATAATCGAGTGCCTCGGATTGAGATAATCCGAAAGACATCATGTGATGTATAGCTTTGAGCGTGCGGAATGGTCGATTGTTGAACACGTAATAACGCCCCAACATGTAAGGTCGCGGGTCACACTCATCGCACAGGATCAACGCGGACTCGTTGTTACAATTACGGCACATTGTTTCTCAGGCTGGTAAGGAGTTGAATCGCCTCTCGTTGAGTGCGGGTACACTGGTCGGGCAAACGCTCACAAGACTGCAACGACGCGACTCAGTCTGGCAATCTCTGCACATTGCTCCTCAGGGTATGGAGTAGCTGGATCGCCTCTCGTTGGGTGCGGGCACACTGGTCGGGCCGGGGCGAGAAAGTCTAAACGCTCACAAAACGGAAGAAAGTTCCGTCGTTTCTTTAGTGGCAAACTGAAGAAAGTTCCACTTGCCACCGCGAAGCAGATTGGCAGGACATCACAGTTTCGACACATTGCTCCTCAGGGTATGGAGTAGCTGGATCGCGGATCGCTGAGTGCGGCCCGTCAAACGCAAGATGTGGACGCATTGATCGGCCGTCAAAAACATCTGCGAGCCATCCTTGGTCAGCACCGAGAACTCCTTGCCTCGCGGCGCGCGGGCGTGAAACGAGATCACCGGGATCACGCTGCCGTATAGTCGCTCCATCGCGGACCTCTCGATCTCGTCGAGCCGACCCTGTGGATCAGCCACGCCGAGCCGCCGCAAATGATCCAACGCGTGCTGGCGTCGGCCAGGGATGTCGTTAACGAGCCATCGCGAACCGCGAGGCTTGAGAGGGTCGTATTCAATCATCACGCCCTCCCGACGATTACGACGTTGCGGGTGGTCTTAATCATCCTCAGCGGACCGCCCTCGACGTAGATACGGTCGGCGTGGACCTCGCGCACGACGAACTCGGCGAGCCTGATGCCCTCTCGGGGTACTTGCGTCGGATACAAGATGCGATGGCCGACCCGGATGGGCCGACCTAGTCTGTCAGTAGGCACGGTGTGTTCTCCCGCCAAAAGAGGATGAGTTGGGTGTTGTTCCGACCGCCTGGAATGGCCGCAAAATGCAGCCCGTGCTCGCGACAGTAGGTATAGGACTCACTCAGGCCGTACCCGTGATACTGCTCGATGGTGACGCAGACGAGCGCACCGTCTGGTGCGATCCATGCGGTTTCGTGGTCGAGCCAGAGCGGAGCATCAGGGCAGATGTCGCCGATGTGAGTGAGAGGGTTCGGCGTCAGCGTGACGCCGAACAGTCGGGCGAGAGTCGCCCCAAGAGATTCGGTGGGGGTCATTGGTTATTACAGTGGGGTCTCCCAGTTGCCGCCGAAGAAGAGACGATCCGCGAAGTCGTATCCATGCTGCTTAGCGGCGATGTCGCGGGATTCGCTTCGGGACTTCCAGGCGGCTCGGACGGCCCTCCGGATACCATCGGCGTCATTGATTGGTGCCGTCTGGATTGCGTCGGAGTAGAGCCGGTTCATGGTGTGGAGTGACGTTTTCAGCCGGGCGGCGAAATCACGCCACTGGTCCTGGGTCATGGGTTCTCGGTTGGGCATTACCGAATTACTCTTTCGTTTGAGGTTGGAGTTAGTTTTCGACTTGCCGCGTCGGGGAATCACAAGCAGTTTGGGCGGCCAGAACGGCGGCCAAAAGATGATGTTGGCCGCCGTTCTGGCCGCCGTCCGTTTTATTGAGGTTCACGAACGGCGGCCAACGGCGGCCAAATACGTTGGCCGCCGTTTGACCAAGGAAAAGACTGGGTTTTTGAGAACGGTGGCCAACGGTGGCCAAAAAGTTGGCCGCCGTAAATTTCAAAACGAGGTCTTGGGAGCGGGTGGCGGCCAACGCCCTAGCACCCTATCGGGTGCTAGGGCTGGCCGCCCACCCTCGACCTACACAGATTTGGACTGGTTTACACTTTCCTGCTGCTCACTTAACCACCACCCCTCGTAACTTACCCCCTTGACGATGACACTCGCCTGGACTACCCCCTCCATCGCGGGGAGAATCTTGTCGAGTTCCCGCTTGTGGATTCCGGTCGCCTTGTGGATAGCGTTTTTCGTCAGCCCCCCACCGGCCAAAGCCTCCCGAATCCTGTCGCAGTCGTCGGTGTGTTGCTCCGTCGCGACGGCCCTCTTAGTCGCTCGCTGCTCAGCCACCGCTTCGTAGTGGTCCTTCAATGAGACGTGCCAGACGCGTCCACCGGGGTCACGTTTGTCGCCCTCATAGACATCGAGATGGTTTAGGCTCCCGTGGCCCGCACGACCGCCAATCTGCAACCAAAGTTCGTGGGTCGCTCTAGGGATGTACGCGCTCCTGCGTCCAAGCAGAAAGTATTGGGCCGCAAACTCACTGAACCCTGCTTGGGACAGGTCGTTCAGCGTGGGAGGCTTAAACGACTTCGTCGATGCCTTCGTGTTGTGGTGTAGCATGAGAGGCGTCGTACCCTCGCAAGCGTCCTTGATCTGACGGAGCCGCTCGCCCTGCTTAAACACATTCCCGTGGTCATCACCACCCAGAATCAAGTACAGCGGATCGAGAAAGACGACATCAATTTGCCGCTTGCGTAACTCCCTCGCCAACAGTTTCAGCGAGATTGGGTCGCTCAGCGACGGCAACCTCTCCGTCCACTGGATGCAGCCCTGGACGACATGAGGATCAATCCCCTTCGCCCTCGCGATGCGTTGCGAGGTCTCTCGCAGGACTCTCGTACCACTCTCACCACTGAACACCGCGACTCGGTATTTTTGCCTTACGGCAAATTTGCCCAGGAAGGGAGTCGCTGTCGCCAACGAGATACAGGCGTCGAGACATAGACTGGTTTTGAGTGTCTTGCTCGCCCCACCGATGATCGCCGGTTCGCCTTGGGCGAGCGCGTCTTCGATTAAGAAGACAGACTCGCTCTCTCCAAGCATGAGGTCGTCCCAGTCACGGAACCCGAACGGGTTCTCTTCGTCATCCAGTTCGTCGTATCCGTCTCTGTCTGCTCTCGCCCACCGAAAGAGCGTATCGAGGTTTCCCTTGTTGGGGTCGAGTCGCTCCCAGACTTCTCGCGTGTCACCATAGTTGGAGGACTGCTTCGACCACATATCCCACACCGCGAAATACTGGTCGCCAAGCGAACGGAGAGCACCACCGATCTTGAACCACTGTTTGTAGTCGTCTGCTCGCCGGGGGTGTAGGTCGGCCAGGGCAGCCAGTATCTCACGGTACGTCGGCAACGGCAGGTCACGCCGGGTGCAGAGATCATTAGGCAGCGTGATGGTCGTTACTGACGATAACGGTGTCGTAGTCGTAGTCGGTGCATCAGGCAAGTCATGGACGCTGAGCTTGGCTGTGGCTTCCTTAACCGGCTCGAACCCCCGCTCGCCCGCGTTGCGAGACCAGAGCCAGATGATACCGCCCAGGCAATCCACGCTCGCATCGAAATCGTAGCCGGTGTCTGACGACATTTTCGCCAGCACCGAGCGTGCAACACCGGCGTGTGCTGTGTGATTCGGTGTGGACACCCCATCCAAGTACACGATCAGGTGCAGCCCGTTCCCGCTCGTGGATCGACGCATCTCGACGTAGGGTAGGCTCTCCGCGGCCTGTCGTACATCGGCAAGGTCAGCATCCGAGATGCCAGCAGCGTGGCCGACGAGCGCATCGAAATCGAATCCAACCCACTCGGACCGGCGATCCCGCCAGTTCCAACCGGTCGAGCCTATCGACTCAGCGTGCAGTTCCAGCGGCCACTTGAGGTCATAGTTCTTGAAGGTTGGGTCCGAGTCGGCTTGCTTCGGTACGCGGATCGACCACCAAGTATTCAGGCCGTCGTCATAGTAGATGCCTCCCTTCTCTCCCTTCTTCGGCTCTCCCTCACCTTGAGCGACATTGACTTGTACCTCCATGCAGCTTGCATCGAGGTCGATGATTCGCGGGTTGTTGTGTTGCCCTCGCTTGACAGCGAGGAACGCATTGATTGACTCAGTTACTTTCATGTTGGCTCTCATTTGGCTCCAAGTAAGAAAAGACCCTGTCACCCGGAGCCAATACGGGTAACAGGGCGAGAGCAACGGTGGCCAAGCCATCACTCAAAAGTTCACGAAAAATGTCCCCATGGTCGTCTCTGATAACCATGGGGGCGAGCCACACGCGTCTCTACCTAGCGTGCGGCGTGTATCCAGTAGACCCTCTCATCGACGCGGCATACCTCGCAAGAGGGGTCTATTTGGATGTGTTTTGTGTGGACGCGTCGCATAACCCGGCGACCTTGGCCGCGCTAACCCGCGAGCGAGCGTCGGTGTAGCCAATGCCCTCCCGGTGGAGTAGTCCCATCGCGTCGGACTGGCTGAGATGCGTGAGCCGAGTGGCACCCATTATGACGGTCCACTGCTCGCCCCTCTTTTTGGTTGGATTGTATTCTATTTGCATATGTGATCTCCTATGTACTTACATATTTGCGCTGGGAGGCCCAATTTTTCAGAAAATGGAAAGATTCCCTGAACTTTTTTCTCCGCGGTTCGGGCTGCCATTTTGACAGGCGCTTAGAGGGGTTATGTTGCAAAAAATCAATATCAGAAATGTCGTAATATTACGACATGATGGCGTGGTACGCGCGCCGCGCCAGCCCCAGGTAACTTGATTGTCCGTTGAGGACTTCTAACACGCGTGGTTGGACGCCACAACGCGTGCGAATCACATCCACTCTATCGGGTGGTTAGCATTAGAAAACCCAGGGAAAACCCCAAGGTTTCGCCCCACCACCGAACCTAACAATCTGAGATGCGCGGTCCATCCGATTGCAGGTACGGAGATACGGTGGTTCACGGGTGGGGTCAGATGAGAGGCGACAACCCAGGTAGGGTATGGCACGACATTCGCTGCCCTATCCTGGGGGTAGGCTCGGGTTGCGAGGGTACTGACGCGTCAAATCAAAAGGGGCGTTGAATGTTGGCCTTGCCTGTCGCTTGGAAGGACTTGATGTAGAGCGAGGGGATGTCATTGAACTCCTCAACGACGATCAACACGAATCTGCGGCCGTCGTATTCAGCCTGGTGGCAAGTCTGGCGAATTGGTTGCGAGAAGCGCGCATTAACCCACTGTCCGATTTTAGTCGTGTCGAACGCAGAAGCCTGCTCAGCCGAAATTCCAACGAGTGAAAAACTGCCATCGCCGTTCTCAGACTTGCCGATCACGATCACGCCACCGTCTCTCGAATTTGCGAAGGCAGCAATGTCCTTTGCGAGACATGCAGATGCATCGGCTCCATCCCATGTGATCGGTGCCTTCGCATCGACGAACTCGCTCTCGCCAGAGAGTTCAATCCATCGAGCGAGGTCCTCGGAGGAAGGCACAAAGGCTTTCGGTTCCGTACTCATTCTGCTTGCTCCCAAGAAAGCATTAGCGCGAACCGAGCTTGCTCGACCAAACAACGTCCCGCCGAGCAGACAGCACAGAATCACCTAAAATGGAAGTTGACCTGGACGGTGTCATAGATCGTGGGTTCGGTCACGAGACCAACACCACCTACCTACGGACCGTCCCACCCCGATAACTCTTCGATCAGGCAACTTTGGCAGCAGTCGAGAAAAGTGAAGACCTTGTCTACTTTACTACGAAGATTTTCGAGGCTCACGAACTCTGGAACCGTCCCATACTGATGCCGTTCGCCATCGTTGTCTCGCTCATAGCGTAGAACTTGCCCAGTTGGATCGACTCGGTGAAATTCCTGGATGATCGGCTCGGTTGCGCTGACCGCTTCCTGAATATCGTTCGGGAACTTCGCGATTAGGAGTTTCCTAACATATCCCCAAAGTTTGACGAGATTGTGATCTTGGAGTATGCCCCTCTTCGCATTCTTCTCAGCCGTCGCCGGTGTCCCGCGCAGCTTCTCTTTGTCCCGCGGCGTGAAGAATCGCTCGGCCATGCCGACCTGAATCACGTCTTTCAGCTTTAGCTCGATGCTATGGCGATAGAGGTACACGATGGGGAAAAACAGTTCATCGCGATGGCCTAACCGTGGCCGATTCTGATATGCGTCGATCACCATTTCCGCGGCGAGTTTGAACGACTCGGCGTGTTGCGGAAAATGCGTCATGATCGAATCCAAGTGCAACGATTCCTCGGAGTCGCCAGCAACGAAGGCTCGCTCCCCCTTTTCCGGCCACGGCAGGTTTTTCGGTGCCATAGTTTTTCGGGTGTTGACGGAATGTGCCCTGCGTAATGGACGCACCTAACAATACCGAGGTTCGCGATTGCTTTTCAAACCTGTCCATGAATTATTCCGAAGATCGCGTCGGTAACGTCTATCGTGCGAAATCATGTCCCTCTCAGTTTGGTCGGCCTCAAAATGCCGAGCATATTGGCAATTTGCTCGAAGCCAACCTCATTCTTGAACGCCTCGATCTCGGCCTGCAAGCTCCGCAGTCGCACTTTCTGCCAAGTCGAAGTCGCTTCGTGGTGCTGCCGGATAAATGCGTTCGGAAGCGTGTAGAATTCTGGCTCGCGCATCCCCGCCGAACCATCGTTCCTACCGTAAAACCTACCGATGTTTAGAAAGACGACGATCAGGAAGTCGAAAGCATCCAGGCTCTCTTCTTTCACCGGAAAGCCGCGGTCGCAGTCGGTCGCGTAACGGCTCTTTACCTGGACTCGCACCTGTGGCAATTCATCGGGCGCTGGGCGGTGCCGCGGATCAGGGTGGATGCAGATCAGGTCGTAGCCTTCGTTGTTCGGGGGTGCCGTGTACGTGAGGATGTTCCGCCGCATCAAGTTGCCCATGACGAGGAACTCGGCACCAGCAGATACAACGGGAAGTCGGAGGATGTCTCGATTGGGCATACCCTGTCGATCTCTTGCGTGGACTCCCTTTTCGATGCACAGCAAATTACAAGGTGGAGCAGAAAGCTAGCAGTTGCGCAATTTGATCCAAATCGTCCATCGCGTTCATTTGGAAGTAACAAAAATGCTCAAGCGGATTGGGGTCTACGGAAACTGCTCGATCGTGGATGAAACGCTGCAAAACCCACCTATGCTGGAACGCTGGGTCCTGAGCGGCGGTCGCAAACGCTCCTCCTGCTTCGTCGTTTGCGCGAATCCAGATGTACACGCCATCGGTCCACCCTGGATTATTCCCGCCTGACCATTGGCCGACACCGCGCTGATACATTACTATCTTTGCGGCAGTTTCATCGCATGTTGAAGCCCTTATGCTAAAACTTCCCTGCCACGTGAGGCAGTGCTCATCCGGATACCGCACAAGCGCACGCGCGCGATTGAACAAATCCATCGCTGGTTTGAGATACTGCGGGGCATAATGCAAAATGTCCACAGTGTGATAACACGGAACAGGACCGACGTAGCTTAGTAGTGGTGCCGGTGTAGGTGCCGGTGTAGGTGCCGGTGTAGGTGCCGGTGTAGGTGCCGGTGTAGGTGCCGGTGTTGGTGCCGGTGTAGGTGCCGGGGTAGGTGCCGGGGTAGGTGCCGGGGTAGGTGCCG
>CAUJHS010000093.1 GCA_963204915.1 Planctomycetota bacterium
AGCAGGTAAACACCGTCGAATCCGGCTGATTTACACAGCCCACCCGTTTGAAGTACATTCGTACTTACCGGGTGTAGGACGGTGTAGCTAACCGTCCTACCTGCACGAACCGGGGGGCGGCTGCGTTTTCCTACCTTTCGCGACCGCCTCTTTGTTCGGCCCGGTCGAAAGGTAGGGCGCAATGTCCGATTACGAATCGGAACGGCAAACACGCAAGCAGCGTATCGACCCAGAACTTGAAGCGGCCGGCTGGAAAGTAGTCCCTTTTGATGAAAGCCGCCCGCTGTCGGACTACGATCGGCACGCGATCGAGGAATTTCCCACGGCGCACGGCCCGGCAGACTATGGTCTTTGCGTCAGTGGTCAACTCTTAGGCGTTGTTGAAGCCAAGAAGCTAACGCTCGGCCCACAGAATGTGCTCACCCAAGCCGAGCGCTACGCGCGGGGCATGGCGAACAGCCCGTTCAACTTTGGCGGTCTGCGCGTCCCCTTCCTCTACTCGACCAACGGCGAAATCATTTGGCACCGCGACGGCCGGCACGAACTAAACCGCTCGCGTCGCATTCCTCACTTTCATACTCCTTCGGCATTGCGGGAACTGCTCGCCCGCGATGTTGAAGACGCCTGCACATGGTTCACCGCGAACGCGAATTCGCACCCGCGTCTGCGTCCCTACCAAATCGACGCCAATACGGCGGTCGAAACCGCCATTGCGGACCGCAAGCGTCAAATGCTCGTCGCGATGGCCACCGGCACGGGCAAGACCTTCACCACCGTCAATCAGATTTACCGGCTGCTCAAGTCCGGCGCCGCCCGCCGCGTGCTCTTTCTGGTGGACCGCCGCGCCCTGGCCGCCCAAGCCGTCCGCGCTTTCGCGTCGTTCGACGTGGAGAACAACAAATTCGATAACGTTTACGAAGTCTACTCTCAGCGGTTCAGCCGCGAAGACTTTGGCGATGATGAAAAGTTCGACCCAAAAGTGCTTGGCAAGTCCTACCTGACCAATCCGCAAGCCAAACACGTCTTTGTTTACGTTTGCACTATCCAGCGGATGGCGATCAATCTGTTTGGCCGCCAGGCCGCCTTCGAATACGGCGACGAAGAAACCGACGACGATGCCGACCGATTGGACATTCCCATTCACGCGTTCGATGCGATCATCGCCGACGAATGCCATCGCGGCTACACCACGCAGCAACTTTCCGTCTGGCGTCAAACCCTCGACCATTTCGACGCCATTAAGATCGGCCTGACCGCCACCCCCGCGGCCCATACCAAGGCCTATTTCAACGACGTGGTTTACCGCTACACCTACGAACGTGCGGTTCAAGAAGGCTTTCTGGTCGATTACAACGCCGTCAAAGTCAAGTCCGGCGTTCGCATCAACGGCGTGTTTCTCAAGGAAGGCGAGCACGTCACCCTGGTCGATCCAACGTCCGGCGCCGAGCAGCTTGACACGCTCGAAGACGAACGCGAATTTGAGTCAACCGAAATCGAACGGATCATCACCGTTCCCGAATCCAACCGCAAAATCATTGAGGAAGTAAAACGCTACGCCGAGGAGCACGAGGCCCGCTACGGCCGTTTCCCCAAGACTCTCATCTTCGCCTGCAACGACCTGCCCCATGTATCACACGCCGATGCGCTGGTGGACATCTGCCGCGACGTCTTCGGGCGCGGTGAAAACTTCGTGCAAAAGATCACCGGCCGCGCCGACCGCCCCCTCCAGCGCATCCGCGAGTTTCGCAATCGCACCAACCCGGGCGTGGTCGTCTCCGTGGACATGCTCACCACGGGCGTAGACATTCCCGACCTGGAGTTCATCGTCTTCCTGCGTCCGGTCAAGTCGCGCATTCTCTGGGAGCAAATGCTCGGCCGCGGCACGCGCAAGGGCGAAAACTGCAAAGACAAATCGCACTTCACCGTGTTCGACTGCTTCGACGGCACGCTATTCGA
The DNA here is from genome assembly GCA_963204915.1 of Planctomycetota bacterium. Taxonomy (GTDB): domain Bacteria; phylum Planctomycetota; class Planctomycetia; order Pirellulales; family Pirellulaceae; genus JAHWKS01. The sequence goes on from CAUJHS010000093.1 coordinate 1,957, forward strand.
GTATTTCAAGAACGCCTCTGCCTTCACCACCGACCCGCCCGAAAAGCCGACCCGCACCATTGAAGAAATCATTGAGGACATCTGGCAGAACCGCGACCGGCAATACAACATCCGCTGCCTGGTGCGCCGCCTCCAGCGCACCGAGAAGGAAATGTCCGGCGACGCCCGCGAATTGTTCGCCGCGTACATCCCTAACGGCGACGTCGGCTGCTTCGCCGCAGGACTCCCCAAGGCGCTCAAGGACAACTTCACCGCTACCATGCAGCTCTTGCGCAACAAAGACTTCCAAGAACTGCTGGTGAACTACCCGCGTCCAAAAAAGGTCTTCTTGCGGGCGGACGAAGCCGCCGACGAAGTTTCCTCGGCCTGGATGATCCGCGACGGGCTAGGCAACGAATACAAGCCCGAAGACTACCTCAAACAATTCGCCCACTTCGTCCGTGACAATACCGACCAAATCGACGCCATCAGCATCCTGCTCAATCGGCCGCAGGACTGGGGCACCAATGCCCTGGCCGAACTCCGCGACCGCCTCATGGCCGCGCCGCAACACTTCACCATCGACAACCTGCAGCGCGCCCACGCCTCCCATTACAACAAGGCCCTGATCGAGGTTATCTCGATGGTCAAACACGCCGCCCGCGAGCAAGAGCCGCTACTGACCGCTCAAGAGCGCGTTGATCGCGCCATGGCCGCCCTTACAACCGACCGCCAGTTCACCCCCGAACAACAAGCATGGTTGGACCGCATCCGCGCCCACTTGGTCGAAAACCTCACCATCGAAAAAGATGATTTTGACCTATCGCCGGTATTACATGATGCCGGCGGGTGGGGAAAGGCGAACCGGGTGTTTGAAGGCGAACTCCCCGTTTTCCTAAAGGCAATCAATCAGGCCGTTGCCGCCTAACATCACAAAGTTCGTTCACTCAGTCGCCCAATAATCACATTTTTGGCGTGCGGTCAGAATCACGTCGATCACGTATGCGGAAAGTCTGTTGCGGTTTTGGATAGATCGAACTAGACTCCTCCTTTTGTGGGTTGGACCATCGGCCAAATGGTCACATCGACTATTCTTCAACAGTCAGATTCCGTTTACCAACCAGTATGCTGTTACACCGCACTCGCCGTCGTTTTTCCAAGAAGAAACAAAAAAACTATCGGGGAGGTTTTTGCCTACTTGGCAACCCCTTGGAGCCACGGCTTTGCCTCGACGGGTCGTATGAACTGTCTGTGATCGCCAGCAGCGGCGGGGCGATCGACAGCATTACCCAGTTTCCGTCGATTAACGACCGCGGCGAGGTTGCGCTCATTGCTTCCTTGAGCGGCGGCGGCGAAGGGATTTATGTCGGAAATGGGACTAAGCCGGCAGCAAACATCGCTCAAAGCGTCCCGCCAGATCACACCTTCTTGGCGAGTGTGCAGCTAAACAATGCAGGAAAAGCCATTGTAACCGAGCGAGACCTTTCTCCATTACGGTCCTTTTTGCGCGTCTACGACAAGAATCAACTTGGTCCGGCCAACTTCGAGACGCTCACCTATACCGTAGGCTTTACCAGCTTGAGTTCGATTTTCACGTTCCCCTCGCTAAACAACACAGGAACGGCGGCATTTGCCGCTGACAACGAATATTATGTAATCTCTAATCCGCCTCCGGTAAACCAGACGCCGACATTCGTCGCCGGGACGAAGATGGGTACGACTACGGGCAGCATGCGACCGCTGATTGCGGATAACGGCGCCTTCGTGGCCTTCGACGGAAACGCCATTGGCTACTTTCCGGGTTCGCGGGTTGTTGCAAGCCCTCAACAATTCTCCAAGATTGGGGCAGCGCCAGGCATCAGCGATGATGGCCGGATGGTTGTTTTCTACGCGGAAGACGCTCAAGGGCCAGGCATTTTCGCAGTTGTTGAGCCACAGTCGGGAAGTGCGCCCCGCCGCATCACGCCGATCCGCGGAAACGGCATTCTTGAACCCGGCGAGACCTGGGTTGACGCCAATAGCAACCAAGTAATCGAGCCTGGGGAAGACATTGGCGGCTTCCTTAGCTTTCCGACAGGCGCCATCGACCCGCGCGTCGGCGTCAACCATGCTGACGGACCGGACTCCAAAAACTACGCCATCGCCTACCTGGCCGAAGCTTTCGATCCCGAATCGCATACTAACAAAGTTGGTCTTTACGTTAGCCATTTCGACCCCTCGCCCAAGGCAACGATTCCCATCTCCGCGCCTGTGCGCGTGATTCAAGCCGGCGACATAATCCCTAGTTTGCCTGGAAAGGTTCAAGAAATTTCGCTGCACGACCCCATCAATAATTTGGGACAGGTCGCATTTTGGGTCTCGACCGACGAGTCCGCGGAAGCCGTAGTGCGGGCCAGCAACGCCGCGGCTCTACTTTTCCGCGAACGATGTGAAATATGTCCCAGCAGTTGGGGCATCCCCAATTCAGAAGGCAAAGATGGCATTCCCGGCTTCGATCACGTCGCCATCGCGTTAGACGGGAAGGTCTACGAATCGAACGTCCCCTACGCGGCAGGCCAATACTTCGATATTCGCACAGGGGAACACGTATCCATTGAGCCCCAGGATGGGGTACAGGCGCAACATACAATTGGAAGTTTCCAGCACGATTCGATCCATCAATCTAGCGATCAAGTGCTGAGATTTGAACAGATTTTTATTCCGAGGTCTTTGGCGCGGGACATTGTTGATAAGATCAAAACGAAGCTGGTTGCGCCAGGCGAACAGCCCATTGCAAGATTCGCCAACTTTGACCAACGTACGCAAGCGTCCAAATTAGCGTCCCTTGATCCATTAGTACAAAAAGGACAAGGGGCAGGCGGAACATTTACTTGTATTGGCCTGATCGAGTGGGCCGCGGAACAAATTCCAGAATTCAACAACGGCCAAGGGTTCATTCCAAACGTACTCGAAAAGAATGGCAATATGCCGGTCCTCTCACCCGAATCGCTCTTTTATCGGCTCACAGGCGCCTTCAGCGATCCCGCGGGCATAAAGCGCGTCCTACAGGGGTTTATCGATCCGGTTGATTTTATCCTAACCGACCCGCAAGGACGACGTTTAGGACATACTGCCGAATTTGGAACAATTAACGAAATCCCTGGCGCAACGTACACGGGTAAGGGACTTTTCGAACAGTTCTTTATTCCCGGCGCATTGCTCGGTGAATATCACATCCAATATGTAGGATTGGGCGAAGTTGCTTTTGCAGGCTTGGGAACAACAGCAAATGCGCAGATTCTCGATGAATTTCTTGACGTTGGCGAACGTCGCGAATTGATCTTCGAGGTCGTCAATCAAGAGCCGTTCGCCTTTGACGATGCGGCGGAAACGGTGGAGTTTGCTGCGGTCGCAATTCCCGTCATTGATAACGATAACGATCCTGATGGCGCGTTCGGTGCAAATAGCGTAACGATCGCGAACAATCCACAATACGGAGCGGTCGCTGTCGATGCGGAAACGGGCGTCGTAACCTACACTCCCGACCATTTCTTCGTCGGGACCGACACTTTCACCTACACCGTCACAGACGCGGATGGTGCGGTTTCCAATGAAGCCACCGTCACCATCGAAGTCACTTCGGCGCCGCGTTTTCCTTTTGAACTTGTCAGCCGTGCGGAGCCCACGCTGATTTCCGAAACGGGCAATCGTCGGAGCGAGTCACGGCCCAATTCGATGAGCCGCGATGGGAGGTTTGTGGCCTTCGTGAGTTCGGCCACAAATCTTGCGCCAGGCCACGTCGATGGCTTAGAGAGCATTCCCTCCAACAATGTTTTCCTTCGCGATACGGTCAATAAGACGACCATTTTGGTAAGCCATGTGGCGAATGACGAACAGGTGCCTGCCGACGGCGACAACCCAGTCGTCAGCGGAGATGGTCGCTATGTCGTTTACACGAGTTTCGCGAACAATCTCGTGGCGGGTCAAAAAGATGAGAACGTGTTTACCCAGTCGCGGGACGTTTTTCTCTTCGATCGCGTGACCGGCGAAACAAAACTCGTCAGCCATGTCGACGGCGACCCGCTGAATCCTGCCGAGGGATCATCTCCAACCATCAGCGCCGATGGGAATTGGGTCGTCTTTCTTGACAAGAATTCCAAGTTGGTGCTTTACGACCGGTCCTCGGACTCCTTGACTCGATTTACCTTTTCCGCAAATTCCGACGGTGCGCCCGTAATTTCGGCCGACGGACGATTTGTTGCATTTGCCACAAGCGACAACATCGTACCTGGCATGACCAACCGCGCTGAATTCGGGCAAAACGTGTTTGTTTACGACCGCGTCGAAGACAAGAGCGAGTTGGTGAGTCATCTTCCCACCGATGCTCTTGTTTCGGGCGACCGGTTGTCTCGCCAGCCGCATATTAGTGACGATGGCCGCTACATCGTCTACCAAAGTCAGGCGAGTGATTTGGTTGTGGGTCAACAAGAGGCCCGAAGCGAATCGTACGACGTTTTCGTATTTGACCGAATCACCGGGGAAAACCAACTGGTGACCCACGCGCCGGGCTCGCCCACGATGGCCGTAGGCGCTTTCGCGACCAAACCGCTGATTAGTGCCGACGGTTCGGTGATCGTGTACGATAGCGTCGCTACCAACCTCGTCGCGGGTCAATCGGGGGATTTGTTTTTTGCTCGGCCAGACGTTTTTGCTTACGTGCGCTCGACCGGTGAAAACATACTCGTGAGCCGTCGGGATGGTACTGCGACACAAGCGGTCGATCGGCACTCCGTACTACCGGTTGTGAGCGGCGATGGCAAATACATTGCCTATTTCAGCAGGTCGAGTCAACTCGTGACAGGTCAAGTATCGTCGTTTACCGATTCGACGGACTTGTTCTTGTTCGATCGGACGACGGAAATGACGACGCTGGTTAGTCACGTCGGCGGCTCGCCTTTGGTGGAAGGAAATGGCCATTCGCTAACCAGCTTCTCACTCGATAACCCCTCCACCTACCAAAGGCTCAGCCCTGTCATCAGCCACGATGGCGCCTGGGTGGCGTACACTAGCTTCGCCAGCGATTTGCTCGCGAACGCTGCCGATGGAAACAGCGCGGAAGATGTTTTCCTCTACGATCGTGCAACGGGGGAGAACGCGGCCGTTTCTGCGGTCGCTCCGGACGGGGCATCCCTGACCGCAAGCCGCTTTGCGGCGGGGGTGTCGGCAGACCCATTCGAGCATGCATCGACGAGCGCCGACGGTCGCTTTATCGCATTCCTTAGCAGTTCTCCTAATCTCATTGCCGGGCAGGCGGGTGCCGGGGGCGTTTTTCTCTACGATCGGCACACCCTGCAAATGATGGCGGTAAGCCACGCCTTCGACTCGAATTCACGGGTCGAACAGGGCGAAGCGCCGGTGATTAGCGCCGACGGGAAGTACGTCGTATACCAGAGCCGGTCTTCGCGGCTGGTCCAGGGGCAACCCACGAAACCCGCGAACGACTTTTCCACCGATATTTTCCTCTTCGAGCGCGAAACCGGCCTGAACCGACTCGTGAGCCATGCGTTCGGCTCGGCGACGCAAACCGTGGGAGGGGACAGCCCCGTCATCAGTGGAGATGGCCGTTACATCGCCTACCACACCAACTCGGCAAATCTGGTGCAAGGCCAGACGAATTCCGGCGGCGTGGCTTTGTACGACCGAGTCACCGATGTGACCGTGCTGGTCAGCCACAAGCACAATTCGCTGACCGACGGCGTGCCTGGCGACAAGCCATCGATCAGCGCAAATGGTCAATTCGTCACTTACGAAAGCTTTTCGCGCGACTTGGTTGCCGGATTCTCGGGCGGAACCCTCAAGAACATCTATGTGTTTGATCGGACGACGGGGGCCAATACGCTTGTCTCTCATGCGCACGATTCCACCGTCGCGTCGTCTGACAACGGCGCCGGAACCGCATCGATTAGCGCCAACGGCGCGTCGATTATTTATCGTGCGAATTCCCGCAATCTCGTTCCCGGATTCCAAGGCCCGGAGTTGGTCGATAACATCTACATTTACGACATGGCGACTGGGGAGAACCGCTTGGTTAATCACGAGCACGACGCGCCATCGACGGCGCCGCCGCTCGTGATAGTTAGCGGGATGCAACGTTCGGACAGCATCGTCGCACGAATCAGCGGCGACGGACGTCATGTAGTTTACGAGAGCGCGCGAGAGGCTTCTGATTTGGTAGATGGCGTCTTCGTTGACGGAGGACTATTAGGAAATGTTTTCCGGTACAACGTAGCAACTCACAGCAGCACGTTAGTCTCTAGCTTGCGAGTGCCGGAGGTATCGCCGCTGCCCATCCCGTCGGCGGGCACCGGCGCCACGATAAGCCACGACGGGCGTTTCATCACCTATACAGCCCCGTATCTCGAAGAACGCGGCTATCGAAGTCTTGGTGCGCCACGCGACGTCTTGCTCTTCGACGCCATGACGGGCGACACACGGCTTATCAGTGGACTTAACGCGAATACTGCGGGGAATAACGGTTCGCCTTCCGGAGGAACGATTAACCCGCAGACTTCGCTACTTAGCACCGATGGGACGACGGTCGTTTTTCTGACCGATTCGACCGTGCTCGTTCCACAAGATCACAATCGCGACCTCGACATGCTTGTGGCCAACGTTGCCGCGCCTGAAGCTATCATTCAGTCCGTTTTCCCGAACCCTCGGAATAAGGCCATTTCTCAAGCAACGATTTCGTTTGTTAACAAATTGGCTGACGGGGCATCATTATCGACGCCCGTGGAGGGATTTGACCTTGCCGACCTTTCTTTGGCGCGCAACGGCGGCCCGAACTTGCTAACGAGTGCGCAGACATTGACTCCCAGCAACGACGGGCAATCTTGGATCTTGGGTAATCTGGCCGAATTGACAGGCATCCCTGGCGACTACGTGCTCACCGTTCTCGCGGATGACTCGGGGATTCAGAATGTTTTTAGCGGTCGGCAGCTTGTCAACAATGCGGCAGTGGTTTGGACTTTTACGGAAGCCGTGCCCACTTGGCATAACGTCGCCTCGCCGACCGATACAAACAATGATGGCCAAGTGAATTTGTCGGATTTGCTTGCCGTGGTAACCTTCCTTCGGGATAACGGCATTGCTTTCGCTTTGCCTGCTCCAACGATCGCGTTTGGCCCGCCGCCGCTGGTCGATGTGGACAATGATGGACAAGCGACGCTTGCGGACCTTCTTGCGGTTGTAGTCGAATTACGAAATCGGTTGTCGCAACCGCTCTCGGGCGAGGCCGAAACCGATCTTGCTTCCGCTGGCGCGATGCGGCCGTATCGTGACCTGGATTACATTTTCGCCGAAGACGAAGACTGGTGCTTTCCAACGGTTGATCGCCCGTAATTGGGAATTGGCCTATCAAAAATCGAATGCTCGTTCGACGAGATGATCGAAATATGTCCGATGTTGTTCAAAAACTTTGGGGCTTTTGCCATACGCTGCGGCATGATGGGATCGATTATGGCGATTACATCGAGCAGATTACTTACCTCTTGTTTCTCAAGATGGCCGATGAGCGCGGCGTCGAGGTGCCGAAAAATTGCGAGTGGCCGGCGCTGCGGGATAAGTCGGGCGGGGAGGTGACGGACCATTATGCCGATGTGCTGCGGACGCTCGGCAAGCAAACCGGCATCCTGGGCGACATCTACCACGGAGCGCAGTCGCGGTTCAACAACCCGGTCAACCTCAAAAAGCTCATCAACCTGATTGATGAAACGGAGTGGACCGCCCTGGAGGTGGACATCAAGGCGGCCGCGTATGAGGGACTGTTGGAGAAGGCCGCCAGCGAAGGCAAGAAGGGCGCCGGGCAATACTTTACGCCGCGCATCCTCATTCAATCCATTGTGCGTTGCATCAAGCCCGACCCGCGGCACAGCAAGGACTTCACCATCTGCGATCCCGCCTCAGGAACCGGCGGCTTTCTGGTGGCGGCGTATGAGTGGCTCGTTGAGCAAACAGGCGGCGCGCTTGACCGTGAATTGGCTAAACGCATCAAGCGGCAAACCTACTTCGGCAACGAATTGATTCCCCGCCCGCGGCGGATGGCGCTCATGAACCTGTACCTGCACGGCATCGAGCCGCATATCAAACTGGGCGATTCGATCTACGAAGTCCCCGACGGCCGCCGCTTCGACGTGGTTCTCACCAACCCGCCCTTCGGCACCAAGGGGGCCAACCAGGCGCCCGAGCGGGAAGATTTCACCATTCGCACCAGCAACAAGCAGTTGAACTTTTTGCAGCACGTGATGACCATCCTCAAGCCGGGCGGCCGGGCCGCGGTGGTCGTGCCCGACAACTGCCTGTTCGCCGATCAGGCGGGCGAGGTGTTCCAAATCCTCACCGAAGACTGCGCCCTGCACACCGTCTTGCGGCTGCCCAACGGCACCTTCAGCCCCTACAGCCCCGGCACGAAAACTAACGTCGTCTTTTTCACCAAGGGCTACCCCACCGAGCACGTCTGGCTCTACGACGCCCGCACCAACGCCCCCGGCATCACCAAGAAAGACCGGCAGCTTTCGCCCGAGCACTTCGCTCAGTTCGAGCGCTGCTACGGCCCGGACCCCAACGGCCGCGGCAAGCGCAAGCCGAGCGACTCGAAAGAAGACCGTTGGCGGCGATTCAGCCTGGACGAAGTAAAGGCCCGCGACTACAAGATCGACAGCCTCAAATGGCTCAAGGACGACAGCCTCGACGACGCCGACAACCTCCCCCCGCCCGAAGAACTCGCCACCGAAGCCATCGGCGAACTAGAAGCCGCCGTGGAGGAGTTGGGGTTGATTTTGGAGATGTTGGAGGGCGGAAACGGAGTTGCCGAGGTTCCGGTTTCATCGCAATAGGTTGCACATCGACACGAAAGGTATGGCATGGCGAAGACCCCAATACGGCAGAAGGAAGGTACGTTTGGCACTGCGGCGGTCAATCACATGACGCCCGCGAATTTCGTCGAAACGGCGCCGACGACAGTGAATATCGTCTTGAGTTTTGAGGAGGCGCTAAAACTCCATCTGAGCCTGGGGCAAGCCTTGGCGCGACTCAACAGCTACGACCGCACGACCAAGGCCGGTCGATCCGCGGCGGTGTCGCTGGGTTTGTATCCCGAGAAAGGTCGAATTTTCGTAACCGAATCGAAATTAAAAGAGCGCTCCGAATCGACTGAGTCGTAAAGCGAAAATTCATGGATCGACGCGCCACAAACGAAAGCGGCGAAAGCCAATCGGCCGCAAACGGCGATTTGCCGGAAGGTTGGACGAAAGCGGCGTTGTCCGATGTTACGCTGCGCATTCCGAACGTCAACCCCAAGGGTGAGCCGAACCGCGAATTCGGATACATCGACATTTCTTCCATAGACAACACGAGCAACGCGGTCGTTGAACAAAAGCGGTTCAAGGGGAGTGAAGCGCCTTCTCGCGCCCGCCGGCCAATTCAGCCGGGGGACGTTTTGTTCTCAAATGTTAGGACCTACCTGCGCAACATCGCCTTGGTCCCTGCCGAATGCAACGCGGACCTGTGTTCGACGGGATTCACGGTCATTCGGTCCAATGGGGCTGTCGATCCGAAGTATCTTTTTTTCTACGCCCTGACGGACCGCTTCATTGATCCGTTAACGGAACAGCAAACTGGTTCCAACTATCCGGCGACAAATGATCGCGTGGTGCTGGCGTCGGAAATCCCCCTGCCGCCGTTGGCGGAGCAGGGGCGGATTGTGGCGGCGGTGGAGGCGATGTTGGCGCGGGTGGGGGCGGCGCGGGCGCGGCTGGATCGCGCCGCCGCCCTCCTCCGCCGCTTCCGCCAGGCCGTCCTCTCCCACGCCACCACCGGCCACCTCACCGCCGCCTGGCGCGACGGTCAGGCAGCCGAAGAAACAGGCGCTCAATTACTCGAACGCATCTTGTCCGAGCGGCAGCGACTATGGGAGAAGCAGAAACAGCAAACCTTCAAACGCCACCTTAAAGCACCGCCCGCAAATTGGAAGTCTCGATACCCGGCCCCTGAACCAGCGCGCGCCGACGAACTTCCCGAACTACCCGAAGGATGGGTTTTGGCAAGCGTCGATTCGATTTCTACGAAGGTGGTGGATGGCGTTCATAAGAAACCCGAATACGTACCGTCGTGTTGACGGCATTCGAAAGCGGTGGCGCACGCGCTGGTGCTGATGCATGCAGGCGCGGGCTTTTTGCTGCAAGTCTTGGCCGCCCCGCTGCGCACGCACGACGCCTCGCAAGCCGCCCAGGTGCATCCGGAACTGCAAGCGGGCGACGTGCTGGTGGGCGACCGCGGCTTCTGTTCCTATGCCCATTTAGCCTTGCTTTTTCAGCGAAACGTGCAGGCGGTGCTGCGAGTGCATCAGCGGCAGATCGTGGACTTCACGCCGCATCGCCCGCATGCGGTTCCCGGCCGGAAAGCGACGCCGGGGCTGCCGCGCTCGCGGTGGGTCCAGCGTCTGGGCCGGGAGGATCAACTCGTGGAGTGGCTGCGGCCGGGGGCGTGTCCGGAATGGATGTCGCCCGAGCAGTACCGCCGCCTGCCGGAGAAGTTGTTCGTGCGCGAACTCCGGGTGCGGATCGCGCGGCGCGGTT
>CAUJHS010000094.1 GCA_963204915.1 Planctomycetota bacterium
GTCGCCAAGACGGGGATTCCGTGGCGTGACTTGCCCGAGCGATTCGGGAAGTGGAACAGCGTCTGGCGGCGCTTCGATCGCTGGTGCGCGCTGGGCATTTGGCAGAAGTTGGTCAGACAACTCGGTGAGCCGGAACTCAGCGAACTGCAACTCGACTCCACCTCGATCAAAGTGCATGTGGCGGGCGTGGGTGGTCGGCGTCGAGCCGACGAAAAAAAGAGGACGCGGACCACCGCCGCGGCCTCGGGTGGTCTCGAGGAGGGCTGAATACCAAGGTCCATGCGGCCGTCGACGCCCAGGGACATCTGGTTCGCATGCGGCTGAGCCCCGGCCAGAACGGCGATGGCCCGCACGGTCGTGAGTTGCTGGCCCAATTCGAGCGGGGACAGATCGAGCACGTTCTCGCCGACACCGCCTACGACGGCGACGAAACTCGAACGCTGGTCAAGAAGTTGAGCGCCAAAGCCTGCATTACGCCTCATGAAAACCGAACGAGGAAGAAGCGTTACGACCGCCAGCGCTACAAGCACCGCAACCAGGTCGAGCGGTTCTTCGGCCGCATCAAACAGTTGCGCCGCGTGGCGACTCGTTATGAAAAGACGACCAAGAATTTCGCCGACTTCGTCTGGCTTGCGGCCCTGGTCATAGACATCCTATAAATGTCCACACTACCTAGCGCGGGGATTGCGCTATCCCAAGACCACGGAGCGCCGCCCTCCCAAACCTTTGGTGATATCGAGCGGCGCGTCGCGCGAGGTGGTGTGTCGCCCGAACAGAAAGCGGAACTTTGGGACTCGGCGTTTCTCAGGACGCAAGAGATTTCCGAGTTGCTCCGCCACGTTCAAGCGACCACTCCCCATCCGCTTGTCCACCCAATGTTTGTCTTTGCAGCGCACACGGGCGTTTGGCGCAGCGAAATGCTACGCGCCCGACTCGAAGATCTCGACTTCATCTCCGGCGCCGTGTTGATCCGGGAACGAAAGCGAGTTCGCGGCCAATACCTGGCTCAAGAAGACCCACAGCGTCACGAGCGCCGAATCGATTCGATCCAGCCAGCAGGTCTCGATCGTGCTGAGCGATTGGACAATGATCGGCTCGGAAAGCACCTTGCTGCAGGGCAACTCGTCGTACTGCAAAAACTGCCGTCTCAGGTAACGCACCTGCTCACGAAACCGTCCGGGGCTAGCATGGCTCATGACGAAGCGCCTCCTTGCGAGTGATGGAGTCGTACCTAACAACCATCTTCGCAAGTGAGGCCTTTTGATCGATATCCCTTCAGTTAAACGACTTGCTGAAATCTAGGCGCCATTCGTGTGTCAAACCTAAGCACCTTCGATCGGGCCGTGCCGCGGCATGGGAATGATAAGCAACAAGGATGCGCCCTTCGTCGATGTAACGAACGTATTTCGGACATGACGACACCGTTTGCGCCACGCCTCTCTCGACATGTAAGCATCTCCCCGCAGAAGGTTTTTTCACTCGCATGACCGTCCGCGCACGGAACTCTGCGCGAATCTGCTCGTGTCGCCCGAAGTCGCGTTAAAAAAATAGCGCTTTGGCCTTGCGTTCAGGACTCGGAGCGTTAAAATATTAACGTACCACGGCGATGTTGCCAGCGGCCATCTTTGGAACGCGAACGCGGCAGGAGTTGGAAATGCCTAAATCATTTGAGCTCAGCCGGCGAGAGCGGCAGATCATGGATGCCGTCTTTGCGTTGGGCGAGGCGACCGTGAACCAGGTCGTCGAAACGATTCCCTCGCCGCCGACGGCGATGGCGGTTCGCAGGACGATGCACATTCTGGAAGAAAAGGGATACCTGCGGCGACGCGAGCGTGGCCGGGAAGTGGTCTACTTTCCTCGGCAGACGAAAGGTACGGCCGGGCGCCGCGCCTTCGAGCAGGTGCTCGACACGTTTTTTGGCGGTTCTCTGGAGGAAGCCCTCGCGGCGCATCTGCACTCGCGCAAGGATCAGGTCTCGGCCGAAGAGCGCGAGCGTCTGATTGCGTTGATCCAACAAGCACAACGGGAGGGCCGTTAGGATGAATCGCATGGTTTTCGCAATCGCCGGAGTTTTGAGCGTGCCGAGCCTGCTCCTGCTCGATTCCGCCGTCAAAGGCGCGGCGCTACTCGTGTTGGCGGCTTTCGCGGCGACGATCTTGAGACGCGATTCGGCGGCCACTCGACATCTGGTGTGGCTGCTGGCGATTGTGGCGGTGCTGGTTGTGCCGCTGCTGTCGGCCCTGTTGCCTCAGTGGCGCGTACTGCCGAAGTGGGTGGGAGTTTCACCGAAAACCGTTGTCGTACACATCGGCCCGCCCGTGATCGCCATGCCCGCGGCCGGCGCCGTCGAACGGCCGGCAGAACCCGTGGCGGTTGCGCGGTCATCCGCCGATGCCTTTCAGCCCATTGTGGAGCCGCCCGATTTGCAGCCCGCACGGGCGACGCCGGAGATCGTTCCCGAGTCAACGTTTGAGCCAGGGCGCTGGATTTGGCTCAACACCCTGCCGGTGGTGTGGGCAATGGGTTTTTCCGTGCTCATTCTGCGGCTGTTGGCCGCGCGCTGGGTGCTCTGGAATACCGAGCGGCAAGCGACGGTTCTTGGGCCGTCGAAGCCCTCGACGATGGAAACTCACAATCCCTTGGTTGCGGCTTTGGAGGCCGCGTGTTTGCAACTCGCAATCGGCCGCCCCGTCACCTTGTTGATTCACCCGGACAAGACGATTCCTGTGGTCTGGGGCATTCGGCGATGTCGTCTGTTACTCCCTGCGGCTGCGCGGCAGTGGAGCGACGAGCAATTGCAGTCCGTTCTGTTGCATGAGCTTGCCCACGTCAAGCGGCGCGACACGGCGGCGCAACTGTTGACGCAGATCGCGTGTGCCCTGCACTGGTTCAATCCCTTGGTGTGGATCGCAGCCTGGCGTCTCGACGTGGAGCGCGAACGAGCGTGCGACGATCTGGTTCTGGCCCACGGCGTGCGGCCGTCCGCCTACGCGCGGCACTTGCTCGACGTCGTCACAGGGCTTTCGCCCGGCCGCTGGACGCAATCTTGCGGGCTGGCAATGGCCCGCAAGTCTTCGCTCGAAGGCCGGCTGGCGGCCGTGCTCAGCGACGGACGGAACCGGCGTAGCGTTACCCGATTCCTGGCTGTCGCAGCCGCGGTTCTCGCAACCGCCGTCGCCATCCCCTTGGCCATGTTGCGAGCCGGCAGGCCCGATCAACCCGAAGCCGAAACCACTGCCGTGAACGCTGAACCACAAGTCGCGCCCAAAGACGCTGTATCTCAACTCTTGTTTGAGCACTGGAAGACCAGCGCTCGCAGCGACGGCAAGATTCCCGGCGGCCGCATCGGCGAGATGGCGGTGTCGTTGAAATCCTACATGGATTTGAATGCCGGTACGGAATACGCCACGAAGTGTGAACCGCTGCTCAAAAAATGCGACGCCACGCGCGATTGGACTCCTGCTGAGGCCGCGGCGCTCCTGGATGAGATTGAACTCGCGGCGCCCTCGCGGGCTGAATGGATGATGCGTGACCTCGTCGAGCGCCAGATTCATCTCGGCAAACCGCTACCCGAAGAGCTTAAGAACGCTCCCTGGGGGTCGCCCCCGCCGCAACGGGATGTTTCCTCCGTGGCCTTGCGGGGGCTGCGTATGGCATGGTTGCTGGAGCCGCGCGAAGAATCGCAGCCGCTCGACTCCGTGATGAAATCGCGGATCCTCTTTCACAACACCAGCCGAGGCCCCCTGTGCTTTGCCACGGAAGACTGGATTCAGACCGGGACTCACTCAGCGAAAGACGCAAACGGAATAGACATCCCCGTGTGGACGATCGAGCGCATGGGCATCCGCACGCGCATGATCTTTCGCCTGGCGCCCGGGGAGTACGCCGAAACGGTAGGCCACGGAATTGGCGTCGGGTCGCACGAGACGTCGTCCGAAAAGAGCATTTACAACGTCGGCTGCTGGGTCGAAGCGAAGGAAGGAGACGCCGTGACGTTTAGTCCGGGAAGTGTGCCGGTCTCTTTTCAGACCTGGAAAAACAACGACGGACTAAAAGACTCCGTCACGGTCTGGCGGGACATGATCGCCGCCCGCGTCATGCAAGAGAGTCCTATGCCTGCCTCAGCCGCGGACCGCGAGCAACTGCTCCGCCGCGTGATGCGGGATTTTCCCGGCGCCGAGCCGAGCGCGGAAGAGATCGCGGCCTTCGTCGCCGATGACGCCAAGGACGCGCTGGCCAAGCTCATTGAGACGTTGCAAGCGCGGTGCGCCACCATGCCCTTCGACGGCGTTTTAACCGGCGGCGAAACGAAGTTCCGCGTGACGGCGGCGGCGCCGAAGCAGGAAGAACCGCAAGGGGGCGCGCAGCTCAAGCCCGCCACGGAACAGAAGCTAAAGTGGGGCGAGCCTGAGAATGGGCTGCGGATGGCGCTCGCCTGGCCGCCATCACTCGGCGAGGAGGTGATGGGTGATGCGCCGGTGTTTTACCTCGTCGTGCAGAATGTTTCCGACGCCGCGATCCGGCTCACCGCGAACGACGCCGCGCCGAACCCCCGCCGGTTGATCATGCGAGACAACGGCAGCCCTTTGTCGGCCTTGAGCGATCCGACGCCGATGCCTGGCGACTGGCTGCTCCAGCCGCGCGAGGTTGCCTTCCTGCGACTTTTCCAGGCCGCCGACACCGCATCGGCAGAACTCAATGTGGCGCCCGAAATTGAGAAGGCGTGTCGCGTTTATCCGAACTGTAGCGCCACGGCGGAGATGCGCATCGAAAAGGCGCCTGCGGGCGCCTGGACGGGCAAGCTCGCTACCGGCCAGACGCGCGGCTCGGTGGATGTGATTCCGCCGAACAACAAAGACGCCCAGGCCCTTTACCAATCGTGGACCACTGCCCAGCGGACGGACGGCAAAATCCCCGGCGGCCTCATCGCGCTGCTGGGAGAAAGCGTGAAGGCCTTTATCGAGAGCAATCCCACGTGGGAGACGACGCCGCAGCTTGAAATGATGCTCCCCCGGTTCGATCCGTCGCACGATTGGACCGGGCCGGACGCGGTGGCCCTGCTGAATGAACTTGCGGCCCTACAAGACACGCCGATCATAATGGCATTCGATCGTGAAGCCGCCGGCATCGTCCGCACGGGCGCGCCGCTGCCGGCGGACCTGGCGACGGCGCCGTGGGGCGAAACGCTGGAAAACGGCCTGCGCCATGCGTGGCTGCTGGAGCCGCGCGCGGCGGAACACCGGCTTGGTACGCCGCTCAAAGCGCGGGTGCTGATTCACAACGCGGGGAAGACGCCCGTCGTCTTTCGCACGCGGTCGTGGCATCAACTCGGACATTCGGCGACCGATGCGAAGGGCGCGAGACTTGAAGTGGAGTCAACCTTCTGGACGACCCGAGGGCGCCTCACGACGTTTCGGCTTGCGCCTGGCGAGTACATCGAAGTGAACGCTCCGGGAATCGGCGTCGGGCCGAGGGGGAACAGCGAGGACTGGCAGAATACGGGCGTCGGCTCTTGGGTTGAGGCGAAAGCGGGAGACGAGGTGACCGTGACGACCGCGCCCTTGCCGCTCTACGACTGGAACGAAAACCCGGACGTGCTCGGCGAACCGCGGTGGTGGCTCGACCATATCAGCGCCCGACTCGCGCGCCACGAGCCGTTTCCGGCAGACGCCGCAGCGCGCATCCGACTGCTCCACCTGGTCGCGCTGGAAGTTCTCGGAACCTCGGTCAGTAAAGAAATGAACGACGCAATTGCCGCCGATCATACGCCGACCGCACGCGAAGCGGCGGCGACGCGCCTGTTTCATCGGCCTGGCCTCCACGCCTGGGCCGGGCCGCTGCCTTCCGCGACGACGAAGTTCCGCGTTCTTCCGGCCGACCCCGACGCGGCGAAAAAGCCTCGCACCGCGAGCAACCCCGGCCACTTTACGCTGAGCAAAAAGGCGAGCCTGCAGGTCAGCCGCCGTCGCGTTGGTGAGCGCATTGTGAATGAGGCTCACCTCTCGCTCTCGGCGCCTGGCGAGCGTTACGAGGTTAAGCTTCCCGACGGGTACGATACCTGGGCCTCGGCGTGGATACGCGGCGGATCGGAGCTGTGGGTATCGCAGAAAGGCGTGCTGCGGAAAGTCGATTTCACCAACCTGGCGAAGGTCGAGGAGTCGCGCTACGACGCCGACGAAATCGCCGCCGCGCCGATTCCACCGGACATCCGCCAAGCCCTCCAGACCGCCGTCGCCGCGCCCGAGGCGCCGAAGCAAGTGCAAAAACCGTTCTCGCCGGCCGCCGCGGCTCCTGCCGCCGAAACGCGGAAAAAGGAATCGACGAAAGCCGACAAGCCGAAAGCCGACAAGCTGAAGGACGGCGCCGCCAGAAAGCCGCCGGGAAAGGACCAATTCGTTTTCATCACCCGCGAAACGCAGCGGCAGTATCCGCAGCTCGACGCGGGGGATGGCGTAACGCTCGAAATACATGGCCATGTCTTTCATGGAACCGATGTGCAGACCAGCGTACGCATTCGCTGGCCGGCGAAAGACGGGGTCGTGATAGGGCACGATGAAAGCATCGCGATGGACGCCTTCGCGAATCGCGAAAAATGGGCTATCGGCTGGGGCCGCGGGACGAAGACGTTCTGGCACGCGAGCAACGATTTGGATAGCCGCACGCCAAGCAACACGCGCCTGTACCGCACTACCTTCGAGAATCCGCAGCGCATCGTCAGCGACTACGACGCCATTTACGCTGGCGAGCCGATCGACGGTCTCGGCCTCCCGCCGGAGCTGCGGGCCCGGTTCGAGCAGTACTTCGGCGTCACGCAGCCTAAAATCGTGGACAAGAGCGGCGGGCTGCCCGACGTCAGCGGCCGATCAATCCACGCGGCGCAACGCGTGAATGCGGACGGCGGGATGCCCGAAAAGCCCGGCCGGCCCTCGAACGACCGGCGCTGGAAGGTGCAATTCGTGGACTGCGACTCCGGCCAACCGGCGCCCGGCGTGCGCGTGCGGCTCCACGTGCAGAACGCCAACGGTTCTGAATCCTACGACGTGGTGCGCATCGTATTCGGCAACGAGGTGCTCGAGCCCTCGCTCGACGGGGACCAGTTCGCCAGCGTGGAAGTGGTGGACGAGAAATTTAGGGGGGGCGGCGGTTCGCGCGTGTTCGGCAACGCCCCCGAAGACTGGCTCGCGGCGGAAAAGCACACCGATCCTGAACAGCCGTTTGTCGTCAAAGTCTGGCCCACGAATCGAGACCCACAATTGCCGGACGATGCGCTCTGGAAGACCAAGACGCCGCTGGAAAAGATCCCCGTCGCGATTGCGAACTGGAGCGCGGAGCAGAACGGACTGCGCCTCGGGATGCGGGTGTTGGCCGACGAGGGCTGGCGCGTCGGCGGCCAGGTGAAGATCGAGTTGTGGCTGCACAACGCGGGCGCGAAGGATCTCTGGCTGGTTGCGAATCCGGGTCGGTCGGACGTGGGCTTGTCGGTCGCCGCCGTGGACTCCGAGGGACAAGAACACTTCGCCGAGAACGGCAACGTGATGATTATCGCGATTCCGATGCACTGCGTGCTACAGGCGGGATACGTGGCGAAAGTGAAGGCGTTCACTCTTTCGTTTGACGCGCCGGACAACCAGGAAACGGCGTGGTTTGAGCCGAGGTTCCAAGGACTCGAGGCTGGAAAATACCAGCTGCGTTGTACATGGAGTGACGCTCATCCGCTTGTATCCGGCGACGGCGAATGGACCGGCAGCCTGACAACCAGGGAGCAGGAGTTCACATTGGAATCGCAAGCCGCGCCAAAGTAATCAGGCGTAGCGCCCAGTGCGAATTGATGGCTCGTATCGCTGGTACGAAACCAAACTGATCCATGCGTCGGTCACAAAAAACCGGCGCCAGTAGTAGCGTGGTGAGCGCCAGCGAGTCGACCAAAACATCGTTCGCCAGGCTTCTTGGCACGATCTCGGTCGGCTTCTGGCGAACGCAAGCGAAAGAAGAACGAGCCCCATCGATCACCAAGGCTTGGCTCGGTGCCCAGTACGACACACGGCCGCCGTACTACGAAGGCGAGCACTGGTTCCCCGATAAGCTCAAAGCTCCAGCTTGCAGGGAAGAATGTTTGAAACGGTTTTTCCGGTAATCCGCTGCATATTTCCAGCTTGTGCGTAAGAATCAGTGGACTGCCGTGCTAAATTGCGCCGATCAGTATATACGTCCGTTCACACGCTTGGTATGATGATTGGCCGGGATGGCGCGTCGCCTTTCCCATGGCAAGATCGCGAAGGTAATTTGCTTCTCCCACGCTTCCGTCCGACTTGGTTTGTACGCTCTGAGTCATCTGTTCTCACAGCTTCCAAGATCGATAAGCCGAAGGTTGGCTTTTCTCGCGTTGATCTTCCGGGCCGTCTTTTCCGGCGGCTGTGAGTAACTTCTTTCGTGAGCCAGACTGGCTCAAGGTATGACCATGAGTAAGAAATTGTATGTCGGAAATCTGTCGTTCAGCACCACCTCCAGCGATCTACGCGGTGCGTTCGAGCAATTCGGCGCGGTGAATTCGGCTGATGTTGTACTCGATCGCGACACTGGCCGCTCGCGCGGCTTCGGCTTCGTCGAGATGAGTAATGGCGCCGAGGCAGCGATCAAGTCGCTCGACGCGTCCGAATTGGACGGGCGCCGAATCAACGTGAACGAAGCACGTGAGCGCGAAGAGCGCCGTCCCGCCAGTTATGGCGGTCGCCGCTACTAAATCAAAGCGCTTCGGTAAAGAAACAGACACAAGCCGCCGGCTTGTGTCTGTTTTGTGCGCGCGGATGTGCGGCTGTTTCTTGGGTTCGAATTCATGGCGGGCGAATGCACGCCTAGGCATCAGGAGTGACCTCGAACGATGGCGAACGACCGAAATACGTACGCAAAGCGGCAACGGGAAACCGAGCAAAAGCGCAAAGCCGAGGAGAAGCGGGCCCGTCGCCAGCGCCGGAAAGAGCAAGTCGAGCGACTCAGTGAAACGCATCCCGAGGATTCGCCTGCCGCCGAAGCGCGGTAGCGATCCGCTTTTCCAAAGTCCCGGAAGATTCAACAGGCCGTCTCATTTCGTGCTTGCCGTGGGCCAGGCGCACACGCGCTTGCGAAACCGCATCGCCCCTCGGCGGTTGCGTCTTGCGGTCCAAGCGGCGGTGCAAAGGCTGTTTGCGTTTACGCACCGTGACCAGGCAGCCGGAGCTCTGTGGTCATGCCGCGAACAAGTCTGGCTTGGCCGCTCGACATTCGTGTCGTGGGCCATGCACGAAGCGGCAATCGATCTTCCCTGGCTGGTGGCGAACTCCGCGGGAGCCCCGCACTCCGATAAAGAGTTGCAAACCGCCGTGCAAGACGAATTAATTTCCTTGTGGAAGGAACCGTTGGTTTCCCTCCCCAGCATGAGCACGCCGGGGTGGTTGCCGTTGCCGTAAACCGCCGCAAGCCGGGCTGATTTTATTTTTCCTAGGAGAGCTGCATGTCGCGTGATCAAAAAATGTGGAAAGCATGGGCCGACGTCTTGCGTCAGGCGATGATGACCAGACTGGTTTGCGAGGTCACAAAGTCGGTCACGGAAATCTCGCACGAAACGGGAACGGAGAAACCAGCCTCCAGCTTACAAAGCCAGAAGTTCTGGAACGCTTGCATCCGGGGCGAGGGAAGCTACGGAACGCTCTCCAAAGCGGGTTTTGACCTCAGCTTTGTGCCGAATGCGGCCGGTAAGGTGGATGCAGTCACTTTCCGGCTTAACGCCGGATGGCAAGCGATTCTGCAACGAGTTCTCGATCGTAATAAGTAAGGGATCACAAAACAACGGCCCGTCTTCTTCTCAAGAAGACGGGCCGTTTGTTGTCGTGAAGCGACATTGCCGCAAGTGCGTAACGCTGTAGAATCCACTGCACAAGAGCGGCCATTCGGTTGTCTGCCGTCGTCTTGTCCAGGATTTTTTCAGCCACGAGTTCGCCATCAGCGTGCATCACTCGAATCGTGACGACCCGCTTCGATGACTTCAAGGCGATCCGAACTGATGCGAGATCGTTATCGTTGTGGTATACCGAGGCGCCATCGAAAACGAGATCGGTTAGCAAGCCTATTTCGAGCAAGGCCTTACTAACTTCCCGTACACTGTTGTTGCAGTTTTGGTTTGGCCGCCATGCACCTTCCAATAATGCCGCTGCTGCTTGGGCGGTCATGTAAAACTCCAAACGAAACTCCTCTTCCTTCTGGTGGTCATCGTGCAGGTGTTCGTCCACGCCCTTCTCCGCCTCCGGCGTCAATGCTATTTGGTAATGCTATTCGCCTAGTAGGGCGGTGCGATCACACAGAAAACGGCGGGGCATGGCATCCGTGTGAAGGTAATTGCTCTGTTTGAGTTGAAACGCCCACGCCGTCGCATTCAAACGTTACCGCCAGCTTACCAAGCGCTTGCCCGCCCATTCGCCTCTTCAATCGGCGTGGCAATGCGGCGCTCCAGGAGTGGTTGCGATGGGCCGGGCCTCGGCTTTTCCGGTGTGCCATAGTCAGCGTGTGCATGCCCCACGGATCATGTCACTGGACGCGAGGAAACGGCACAAGACGATCTTGTTCAGCATCCCAGAGCTTCAGTTTGAGACACTGAAGTATGTCGCGCGGGCTTAGAGCGGTGACGCCGGGCGTTTGCAGCTCGGGAATGCCCGCCATCGCTTCGGGTAGGCGATAGAACGGAATGCGAGAATTCAAATGATGCACATGATGGTAGCCAATGTTGCCGGTAAACCAGCACATGAAGCGGCCCATGGGAATATAGCTGGATGAATGGAGGGCAGCGTCCGCGTAGCTCCAATCGGCGCCTTCGCGAAGCTTCACGGCTGGGTAGTTATGCTGGGCGTAAAAGAGATAAGCCCCAAGAGCTGAGCCCACCAACGCCGGCAACAGCAGCGAAAGCACTAGCGCGTCCCAGCGCCAAGCGGCCAGCGCCATGGCCAGCGCGGCATGTAAGAGTAATGTCACTCCGCCATCCCAGTGTTTTCGAGGATGCCGGAGGAACGGCCGCAGACACAGCGCGTAGAGGAAGATCGTAACGTACCCCAGCATGATCGTTGCCGGATGACGCGAGATGGCATATGCCAGGCGCTGCCGCGACGAAGCACGGTTGTAATTGCCCGTCGTCATAACTGGGTAGGAACCGAGACCAGCGCCGATGATCTTCGCATTGTGCTTGTGATGGTGATTATGGCCATGGTTCCATAGGCTCGGAGGATTGAGAGCGAAAAATCCATACACGTGCATTGCCGCCGCAGCCAGCCGCGACCCACGTAAGATGGCCCCGTGCTGATAGTCATGGTAAATCACGAACAGACGCACATGGACCAAACCTGCGACGAAGCTCGCCGCCAGTCGCACCGGCCACGGCAGGTCGAGTAGCGTCAACGCGATCAGCGCCGCAAAGGCCATCAAGGTGGACAGGAAATGCCACCAACTGATCGCGCGTCGCTCGCTAGTGTACGCTTTGCTCGCCAATAGCAACTCTTTGGCGCTACGCATTGGACTTCTCGACTGGCGGCTCGCCGGGCGCCGGCCCAACAGCACGTTGCGGCGGCGATTTCTCCTGTTGTTGCCGCGTCCGCCTGGCTTCCGCCTTGCGTTTTTTTTCCAGTTCGCGCTGATGCTTCGCGAACGTGCTGCGATCTCGGGTCATCCGCGACTCCTCTCTCCAAACTTGTTCCGCGGATGACTATAAGAACTGTTTGCTTTCCTGTAAATGTTGATGCGAACGTCCTTGAGTCGTTCCTGGCGCGACGGCGAGTTCCGTGAATTCGCGCGCCTCGATTGGCCGAATCCGACCTCACCACCTTCGGGTAACAGAATGGCACAAAAGGTCGTGATCCTGCCGTTGGGGTGCGGATGAAATCCTGTGGCGCGAGGGTAGGTGATTTAGAAAAAAAGGCGTCAGTGAACACGTTGGCGCGTGTTGCTTTCACTGACGCCTCACTCGTGTAATGTCGCTGAATTGAGGGAACTTATTTTTCGGGCTGGCGTCTGATCCTTCGACACCGGAGGATGAACGCCATGCGAGTTGCGAAAGCTTTCACGTTGACGGAACCAGAGCGAGTCACGTTGTCCCAGTGGGCGCGCCGCCGGAGTACGCCGGCGCGGCTGTTATTGCGCGCACAGATCGTTCTGGCGGCGGCCGAAGGGCGTGAGAACCAGGAGATCGCGACGCAACTTGGTTGCACACGTCGGACCGTCGGCACGTGTCGGAATCGCTTCGCCACAGAACGACTGGCGGGTCTAGAACAGGATGCCCCGCGCGGCGGTCGGACGCCTTCGGTTCGCGGGGCGAAGGAAGTCGAAATCATCCGCAAGACGAGGCAGGAAACTCCGCCCCAGGCAACGCAGTGGTCGACGCGCAGTATGGCGGCCGCGTTGGGTGTGAACTAGAACAGGCGATCCGCGACTACATCCGTCATCACAAGGCAAATCCCACAACGTTCGTCTGGACCAAGAAGGCGCACGACATCCTGGAAAAAGTCGCCCGCGCCCGAAAGACGCTCAATGAGCTCCCATCAGACTGAGACACTACACTAGCTGCGCCGACTCGATGCGCGGGCGTGGTGAACTTGGCGAGTGAGCGAAACTCGGCACGCTCTCTTGCGGTCAGCGCCCACTCCTTTCCCGGTTCTGTGCTCGGACTTTCGCAGCCCTTTTTGAGGTTGTGGCTTGAAACTGAGGGGCCATTTAAGGCACTGGCCCGGTCTAGCGATTATTGCTAGAGTCGACGGGCCTTCGGAGGCGCCTTTACCTAACGCCCTTGGCCGGACTTGGGTTTCACGCCCGGCGAGTACCGAAATCGAAGATACTCGCTTTGGCCTTGCAGGGAGGAAACGCCGGAGCCGTTTGCGCATGTGCGTGTTGTTCTACACGTCCGATCGTTTACGATGTATTCGCCGCCATGGTGGACTGTCGCGCCTCCTCTACACACGCAGCCAACCATGTTGGTGGTCGGACATGAAAACTGCTACTCCTGTTGAACCAGCCATTCGAACGAGGTTGAGAAACGTGCAGCCATCCTTTCGCCAGTCCTCGATACCCGCTGGGCGAACACGCATGAAGTTCCCATCCGCCGTCTTGTGCTTGTCGTTGCGCTTGATGTTGCTGGCGATCTGCCTTGGATGGTTGGCCGACAGTGCCGTCGCGCAGTCCCTGGAGGGAACTACGGATACGAGTGATCCAGGCACGAAGACGCAAGCTTCACCGTCGGGGCCGGTTGAATTTGTTCGCGACATTCAGCCGATCTTTCGCGCCCATTGTTACGAGTGCCATGCGGGCGCGTCGGAAGAAGGCGGCCTGAACCTGGGCATCAAGGCGAAAGCTTTCCGAGGAGGAGATAGTAAAGAGGCGATTGTCGCCGGCAAGAGCGCCGAGAGCCTACTCATTCAATTGGTATCCGGATCGGACGAGTCTCGATCGATGCCGCCGGACGGAAGGACGCCGCTCACCGCAAAGCAGATCGGTCTGCTACGTGCCTGGATCGATCAAGGTGCGGTGTGGCCCGATAGTACGGACGTCCTTGATCCGAAACTCGATCGAGCAAAAACGCACTGGGCCTTTCAACGACTCCAACCGGCGCCAGCGCCGCCGCGGCATGCGGATGACGTCTGGTCGAAGGGCCCGATCGATCTGTTTGTACAAAAACGTCTGCGCGATGTGGGCCTCCAGCCTTCGCAACCCGCCGATGCACGGAGCCTGGCGCGACGTCTGTACTTTGATTTGATCGGGCTTCCACCTACTCCAGAGCAAACGCGCCGCTTCATCACGGCTCATGCAAAAGATTCCGACTCCGCAATCCGTGACCTTGTCGATCAACTGCTCGGTTCGCCGCGCTATGGCGAGCGCTGGGGGCGGCATTGGTTGGATGTGGCTCGATACGCCGACAGCGACGGACAGGAAGCCGATCAGGACCGTCCGCACGCGTACGTCTATCGGGATTTCGTGATTCAAGCCTTCAATGACAACATGCCCTACGACCAGTTCGTACGTTGGCAAATTGCTGGTGACGAATTTGAGCCCAAGAACGACGCCGCGGTGTCAGCCACCGGCTTCTTGACCGCCGGGACCAGCTTCAAGTTGCCCGAAACATTCCTCGAAAGCGAACGTCTGCTGAATCGATACAACGAGTTGGACGACGTGGTTTCGACGCTGGGTTCTGGATTATTAGGAATCACGGTCGCCTGTGCGCGCTGTCACGACCACAAATACGACGCGTTCTCGGCGAAAGAGTATTATCAATTGCTGGGCGTCTTTCACAGCGGCGACCGCGTCTCAGCGAAACTGCCGAGTGGCAAAGAGGGCTTCTTCTTCCGAGACTTTGACAAGAATCGCCGCACCACGTGGCTGTTTCGGCGCAGCGATTTCTACGATCGAGAAATCGAAGTCGACATCGGATTTCCCGCGATGCTGTCATCCGGCGCCGACGCCGCGGACTACTGGCGACAAGCCAGAGCCGCTTATGGTGAGATGGGAGAAGCCAGCAGCACCCTCCAGCGTCGCGCGCTGGCCGATTGGATCACGGACACCCAGCGTGGCGGGGGCGCCCTGCTGGCTCGAGTCTTTGTCAACCGAGTTTGGCATCATCACTTCGGCCGAGGGATCGTACGCACGACCAGCGACTTTGGCGTTCGTGGCGACGAGCCCTCGCATCCTCAACTACTCGAATACCTTGCTCATGAGTTTGTGCAGAGCGGATGGGATATCAAGTTGCTGCATCGAGAGATTTTAACCAGCGCGGTTTGGCGGCAGGCCAGCACGCGAGGTGCGATGGACCAGCGCGGGCCGAAACTTGATCCTGCCAACAATTTGCTTTGGCGGATGGCTCCCCAGCGTCTTCAGGCCGAAGTGATTCGCGACTCGATGTTGGCCGTTAGCGGAACACTGAACCTGCAAGCCGGTGGTCCAGGTTTCAAGCCGTACATTGCTCCCGAGGCCAATCTCGCTCGGAACATACAAGGCGAAGGTTATCCCAAAAACGCCAAAGACGACGCCGCCACTCGGCGGCGCAGCGTCTATATGTTTCACAAGCGTCTTATTCCCTATCCCATGTTCCAGGCGTTTGATCGCCCGGACTTAATGACCAGTTGTGACCGCAGGCAAAACACCACCGTAGCGCCGCAAGCCATGGTGCTGCTGAACGATCGCTTTGTTCGCGCGGTTGCGCGCGATTTCGCCAACTTACTGACTAAGAATGAGGCTGGCCAGTCGATTCCGCCCAAGAAAGCGTTGCCGTCCAGCATTGAGGCCGCCTTCGAAGCTTCGTTTGCTCGTTTACCGACGCAGAGAGAACTAGAGGCCTCAATTCAGTTTATTGAATCGCAAACTAAAGCACGCACCGAGCGAGCGGAACCTGAGCCACGTGTCGAAGCGCTGGCCGACTTTTGTCAGGCGTTGTTCGGATCCAACGAGTTCATTTACGTCGATTGAAGGTGTTGACATGACGAAGAATGCGTCGCTGTTTCCCTTTGGTCGAATGGCGAACTTGTGGAGTCGCCGCGAGTGGCTGCGCCGAGCGGGCGCGGGGGCTGGCATGCTTGGTTTGGCCAGTCTACTCGCAGAGCAAGGCGGCCTGCTGGCAGCGCCACCAACACAGAGCGAATCATCGCCGATAAGCTCCTTAGCTCCTCGCCCAGGCCACTATGCCGCGAAAGCCAAGGCGGTCATTTGGCTGTTCATGGAAGGTGCTCCCAGTGCAGTCGACATCTTCGACCGCAAGCCTGTGCTCGACAAACGAGACGGCGGCACTACAGACATCCAAGCCTTTTTCGGCAACCCCGGGCCGTTGATGAAGTCGCCGTTTGCCTTCAAGCAATACGGAGAATGTGGGCAATGGGTCTGCGAAAAGTACACCCACGTCGCCCAGCACGTCGACAAAATGGCCTTCATCAAATCATGCTACAGCGAGTCGAATGACCACGTACCGGCGATTTACCAGATCAATAGCGGTCTGCCTCGTCCAGGCTTTCCAACGGCCGGAGCGTGGGTGACCTATGGATTGGGTAGCGAAAATCAAAGCTTGCCGGGCTACGTCGTGATGGGCAACACCCAAGGCGCAAAAGGCGGTCCGCACAATTGGGGTGCTGGTTTTCTACCTTCCACCTTTCAGGGAACACTGTTCCGCTCCCAAGGTAGCCCCGTATTGAATCTCAATCGGCAACCAAACATTTCCGAACAGGATCAACGTGCACAGCTCGACTTCATGGCGAAGTTGAACGATGAACACATGCGTCGCCATGCGGTTGACGCGGAGTTTACAAACCGGATGCAATCCTTTGAGTTAGCGTTTCGCATGCAGAAAGAGGCCACCGAGGTCGTGGACCTATCTCGAGAGACAGAGGCGACGCACAAACTGTACGGGATCGACAACCCCGCTTCAAAATCGTTTGGCTCCAAGTGCTTAATGGCAAGGAGGCTCGTCGAGAGCGGCGTGCGGTTTGTGCAGGTTTACAGCGACGGAGAGTGGGACGCTCATGACAATCTTAAGGAGAATCACACGCACCACTGTGCCGCCACGGATGTCCCGGTGGCCGGCCTGCTGACCGATTTGGAGGCGCGCGGGCTGCTCGACTCCACGCTGGTGATCTGGGGTGGCGAGTTTGGCCGCATGCCGATTTCTCAAAACGGAAAGGGCCGCGATCACAACCCGAAAGGATTCCTGCAGTGGATGGCTGGCGCAGGCATCAAGGGAGGCGTCAGTTACGGCCAGACCGATGAAATCGGCTACGAGGCCGTCGAGAACCGTGTGAGCGTGCATGATCTTCACGCCACCATTCTGCACCTGCTGGGCCTCGATCACAAGCGACTCACGTACTTCCACAACGGCCGCAGTTACCGTCTTACCGATGTTGCCGGCGAAGTGATCAAAACGATTCTTGCTTGACACCCGAGAGCACCAATGTGGATGAAAGCGATGCGTTGTAGCGGGAGCAACGGTGCTTTCGGGCTCTCCGGCCAAGCAGGCTAGACAAGCAACGCGCCGTAAACCCGCCGCTGTTGGCAGAAAGGTTTGGTTCGTTTGAAGACTCAGTACTACACAGCGTCAAGTCTGGATGGTTTTATTGCAGCGCCGCAGAACTCGCTGGATTGGCTGATGCAGTTTGGCGATATGGATGACAGCACCTATCCGGCGTTCATTAAGGAAGTCGGGGCGCTCGCGATGGGATCGCAGACCTACGAATGGGTGCGCCGTCATTTGCTGACTGATGGCAAATCGGAGCCGTGGCCGTACGAGCAGCCCACCTGGGTGTTCACATCGCGCACCTTGCCTGCGATTGCGGGCGCCGATCTTCGCTTCGTGCGTGGCGATGTGCGGCCAACGCACGCAGAGATGGTTAAAGCCGCCGGAGGAAAGAACGTGTGGATCGTCGGCGGTGGAGAACTGGTCGGCCAGTTCTACGATCAGGGATTGCTCGACGAATTGATCGTGCAAGTCGCTCCGGTCATCCTTGGCAGCGGCGCGCCGCTGCTGCCGCGATCGATCTGGAATCCGCCGCTGAAGTTAATCTCCACAACCACATTCGGCAAAGCGTTCGTGGAGCTTCGCTATGAGGCGCCACGTCAGTAGTTTAGTCATGTTTCGCGCCGCGAAAGCTGACACTCATTTATCACAGTGTCAGGTTGCGGGCAAAACGGTTCTCCCGCACTCTTGATACTGCTGACGAATTGACCATGCCCTTCGGGATTGGTAACCGTAAGCAGTACCCTAACCGCGACTCGGCGCTGAAGCTGAGCTACCTGGCGATTTATGAAGCGTCCAAGAAGTGGACGATGCCTATACCGAAGTGGAAAGAAGCGCTCAATCACTTCGCCATCCTGTTTGCCGACCGCATGCCCAAAAACCTCAACTAACTCAGCCGCAAAACCGACTGACACAAAATCCCGCACAAGCCTTGGCAGAGGACGAGCCATCCCGCCACGTTGGCCGCTAAAAAACGATTTTTTTGGGCCCCAAAGGGAACGGAACCCGTTCCCTTCTGTGGCAAATGACATCGAACGAAGACGGCCCTTAGTGGTGGCCGTCAAACTCCTTCCGCAGTTTCGCCAAGAGAGCTTGCTTCCCGGGGATGACGTTGATCGAGATGCTTTCGGTGGCGATGCTCGTCCCCATCAGGTTGACCGTGACAGCGATTTCGTGCGGACCTTCCGAGGCGTTGTGGAGGCGGACTTCCACCGTGAACGTATCGGTCTTCTTGTTGTATTTGACGTGCCCTGTGGGAGCGCCATCGAGCGTGACGGCGATTTGCGAGACCAGCATCGCAGCCGCTTGATCGGAGAGCACGCCCTGAAGGTCGGCTAACTGGAACGACACGGCGACTTTCCCATTCGGCCGACAATTGCCGCCGTCCTGCGGCGTGAGGTTGAGGAACGTATAGCCCGCGACCACGGTGTACGGAACCGCGACCGAGAGGGTGTTGCCCGCGAGGTCGGTTGCGGCGCACGTGACGGTTTTGGTCCCGACGGTCGAAGTATCGACGGCGCCTGCCGCTTCCGACGCGACGCCCACCGCATCCGACGCATTCGGCGCGACGGTCACATTCTCCTGGTTCAGCAACACAAGATTGCTCCCCGTCGAGAACGAGGGGTTCAGCGTGGGGGCCGTGGTGTCAAGGGTGAAGCTTAAGGTGGTCGCGTCGCTCACGTTTCCGGCGGCGTCGGTTTGTCGCACGCTCACGGTGTTGGCGCCCTCGACCGCCGTGAAGCTGGCGGTCCAAGTCGCGCCGTTGTCGGTGGTGAATTCGACCGTCGCTTCCGCCTCAATTCCCGTGAGGTCGAGTTCGCCAACGTTCGAAATTTGGTCTCCGTTGGAGCTGCCCGTATCCTGCACGAGGGCGACGCCCGGCGCCGCGGGTTTCATCGAATCCAGCGTGAAGGCCAAGGCCGTCGCGTCGCTCGCGTTCCCGGCCAGATCGATCTGGCGAGCAAACACGGTATTCAAACCTTCCACCGCGGCGAACGCATTGCTCCAAGCGGCGCCGTCAAGCGAATATTCCACGGCCGCATCCGCCTCCAAGCCACTTAAGGCCAGCGTCCCGTCGTTCGTAAGCAGGACCGTGGGCGAAGCGCCGGTGTCGTTCGCCAGGGCGAGGCTCGGCGCCGCAGGCTTCGCGGTGTCGAGCAGATAACTCAAGAGCGCTGCATCGCTGATGTTGCCGGCCAGATCCGTTTGCTGCACCTTGACCGAGTTCGCGCCTTCCACCGGGTCGAAATGGTCCTCCCAGGTTGCGCCGCCGTCGATCGAGTACTCCACGTGCGCGTTGGGCTCCACGTTGGTGACCACGATCGCCCCCACCCGCGTGATGTGGTCGCTCGGGGAGCTGCCGGTGTCTTGCGCCAGGTCCACGCGCGGCGGCTTAGGAAGGGTCGTGTCGAGGATGAACTCAAACGTCGTCGCGGCGCTAGAGTTGTCGTCCACGGTTTGCCGCACGAGCACGGTGTTCAATCCTTCGGCGGCTGTGAACGAATCGCTCCAAGAGTCGCCATAATCAACGGAGTACTCGACGCTGGCGCCAGGGGTCACACCGCTGACCACCAACGTTCCGTCGTTGGTGAGCTTGTCGTTCGACGCGCTTCCGGTGTCGTTGGCGAGCGCGACCTCCGGCGCCACGGGTTGAACCGTCAGCACGGCCGGGTTGGTCACGACCGAATCCTCCGGATCCAGGTCTTCCGCACTGGCGTAGAACACAGCCTGGTACAGGTTGCCATTGTCGGCGAGGGAGGCCGCTCCGCTCAACGTGGTGGTTGTAGCGCCGGGGATGTCGATGAAGGAGGCGCCCCCGTCCAGCGAGACTTGCCATTGCACCGCCTGAGCGCCGACGGCCGCCGCACTGAAGGTAAACACATCTCCCTCGACCACGGCCTGGTCTGCGGGATGACTGGTCACGGCTAAGTCCACATCCTCGGTCGAAACGCTCAACGTGGCGGACTGAGTAATCGCGTCGCCCTGACTGTTCGTGAACACCGCGCGGTACTCGTTGCCATCGTCGGTCTCCGCGGCGAAGGCGCTGTAGGTCGTACTGGTAGCGTTAACAATATCCGCCCAGGTTTCTCCCGAGTCGGTCGAGACCTGCCACTGCACGGTCGAGCTGGGCATGCCGCTCGCGGTGGCGGTGAAGCTGAACAAATCGCCGACCGAAACGTCCTGGTCTATGGGGTCGCTCGTGACTACGGGAGCGAACTCATCGGCCGTGACATGCAGCGTGGCGGCAGTGGTCGTTGCAGACCCTTCACTGTTGGTGAATACGGCGCGGTATTGGTAGCCATCATTGTCGAGGGTCGCGGTCGATGTGTAGCTCGTGGCGTTCGCGCCGGGAATGTTGACGAAGCTGACGCCAGAATCGGTTGAGACTTGCCATTGCACGCTGGGCGTCGGCAAGCCGATCGCAGCGGCGCTGAACGTGAACGGTCCATCAATCACCGCAAAGTAATCCTTAGGCTGCGATGTTACCCACGGAGCGCCTATCTCAGTCGACAATACATCGACGTCCTCGATGCTGACGTCGCTGGCCGTGCCGTTCGAGACCGTGAGCGTCACGATGAATTCGCCGAGGGACTCATAGACGTGATCGACCTGCGCCGTCTTCTCCTCATCATCATTCGGGGAATTCAGCGAGCCGGTCGAGTCGGGCGAACCATCGCCCCAATTGATGGTGTAGGTGAGCGATGCGCCGTTGGGATCCTCCCCTTCGATAAACGCCGTGACCAACAAGGGCGCTGCGCCACGTTCGGGCAAGAGGCTCAGATCGGCCACCGGGTTTGCGTTGCTAACCAGCGAACCGGCTTGGATGAACACGGCGGAATCGTAAATGCCGTCCGACGCATCGGCGATGGCCAACTTCATGTGATTCACCACGTTCGCGTTTACCGGCGCCTGAAACGTGAGCACATGGGTAATGCCGTCCAACTCCATGTCAATCGCCGAAGGGCCGCCCGTGGCGTTTACGTAGTTGGCGCGGAAGAGGTCCGGCCGCTGCGGAACGAACTCGGGGTAGATATCGGGATTGCCGTTGTTGATGTTGTTTACGGCGACGGGCACAAAGGGAGCATCCGGATTGCCAGCCGTTTGCCGCACCGTCGCGTAGTTCGTGCCGTTCACGTAGAAGGCGAACACATCGTTAAAGGGGGTGTTGACCCACTCGGGGTACTCATCCGAGGCAAAAGCATAACTGAATACGACCTGGTTGGCGGTCGGTACAAAATCAAACTCCAGGACCGAGGCGTCGTACGTGGGGTAGCCTGACAAATCGGTCAGGTCCGCATCGCCGGCTCCCGTAAAGTCGGTCGAGGTCCAGTCGGCGGTATTGGGTCCAACCACATCGGCCACGTTTCCGCTGGAAAGCACCACGCCGGTATTGAATCCAATCACGGTCGGGTCGGTAAAGCTGAAGCTTCCTTTTGCGGTCTCACCGCCGGTAAAGGTCGCATTGCTCACCGTCACGCCTTCTCCGACGAGGGCCTGGGCCAACTGACTCGCCGTAAACGATGTATCCACGGTCTCATTCGGATGGGGCGATCCGACAAGGGCGGATAACACCTTCCGATCCTCCAGAGTCTCGCTGAGCAGCCGACGAGGTAATGCAAACGACTTGTTCCGGCGGCGACCTTTGACCGCGCCGCGACGCGAAAGGAGCTTTTTGCCCCGGGCTGACCAAGCGAATACCTTCATTCAAAATCTCCTTATGAGGCAGGGCTGCCCGCGTTGTGCGAGACGCCATGTCGTGTCGTTGAATCCTAATGGGCGTCGATGAATCGGTATGCCGGGCGAAACCCTAATCTGAAAACTTCTTTGCCGGGGAAACCCTGGCCGCCACGATGCGCCGCGGCCAACCTTGTTACACTGGACGGCGCCTAAGCCGCGTGCGATGGCCGAACAGGGAAGTGCGACTTCACCCTCCTCGGGAGAACCCGCGCATGGGAACGAGGTTGAATTGGAATCATCTGGCCATTCGCACTCCGCTGATCATGCTCGGTGTGATCTTCATCGCCGAGTCAACGATCATGGTCGTGTTCGCGCTCCTCGCCGAGCACCGAAACGACCGCTGGCTGGAAGTCGCGGTCGATTCGACCGTATTGACGCTCGTTGTGGCGCCGCTGTTGTACTGGCTGATCGTCCGCCCGCTGCGGGAACTCGCGGAAGAACGTTCGCGTCTCTTAGCGCACGTGTTCGAGATTCAGGACGCGGAACGGCAGAAGATAGCGCGTGACCTGCACGATGAAATCGGTCAATCCTTCACGTCGCTGCTCGTTCAATTGCGGCTGCTGGAAGACACCCCAACTTGGGACGCCGCGCGGCCGCAGATTTCGGCGATCCGTGCCTTGAGCGGACAACTCTACGACCAGATTCGCGGCCTGGCGCGTGGCTTGCACCCGACCGTGCTCGACGATTTGGGTCTGGCTGCGGCGTTGCAACGATTAGTAGAGGACTACGAAGCCACCCATGGTGTGGAGGTGACACTCCACATGGTGGGTCTGGGAAAGGACCGTCTCGCTCCGAAAATTGAAACCGCGGTTTATCGAATCGTGCAGGAATCGCTCACCAACTGTGCCAAATATGCACACGCCACACGCATCGAGGTGAACGTAAACTGCACCCGCCGGATTCTGACCGCGACCATTACCGATAACGGCCAAGGATTTGACGTGGCGGAAGCGATGCATGGGGCGCGTCACGCCACGTTCGGCCTCGCGAACATGCGGGAACGAGCTTTGCTTGTCCAAGGATCCCTGGAAATCGATTCGCGGCCCAGTCGCGGCGCCAAAGTGTCGTTGCGCGTGCCACTGGAGGGTTAGAAATGGCGAAGATCCGCGTCTTGCTGGCCGACGATCATGC
This sequence comes from Planctomycetota bacterium, assembly GCA_963204915.1. Lineage (GTDB taxonomy): Bacteria > Planctomycetota > Planctomycetia > Pirellulales > Pirellulaceae > JAHWKS01. The sequence continues at coordinate 22,865 of CAUJHS010000094.1, forward strand.
CGTGCTGCGGGCCGGCTTGCGGCTGTTGGTGAACCACCAGCCCGATATGGAGGTGGTGGCTGAAGCCGGAGCCTTTGCGGAGGTCATTCGCTTGGCGAAAACTCACCAGCCCGATGTCATCGTGCTTGACCTCACCATGCCCGATGGAAACGGAGTTGACCAGGTCGACCAGGTTTGCCGCAAATGCCAACCGGCTCGCGTCTTAGTGCTGACGATGCACGAAGACCCCGCTTATGTGAGAGCCGTACTCGGGGCGGGCGCGTTAGGCTACGTTGTCAAGAAAGTGGCGGACAGCGAATTGCTCGGGGCGATTCGCGCGGTAAGCGCCGGGCGCATGTTCATCGATCTCGATTCGCGAGGAAGTTCGCCCGAGGCGATGCTCGCCACACCGAAACAATCGGGCGGGGCGTCGGATAACGCTCCGGCCAACCCTTTGAGTGAACGCGAACAAATCGTGCTGGAGGGCCTTGCGGCCGGACATACCAATCAGGCGATTGCGGATCAACTCGACCTCAGCGTCAAATCGGTCGAATCCTACCGCGCGCGGCTGCTGCGAAAACTCGGTTTGCGCTCCCGAGCCGATATCATCCGCTATGCGGTCGCGACGGGTTTGCTGTCCCACGGGAAGACGACGAAGGACCATTGAACCTCTCTGGCGCCATGGAATTCGGCGAACCCCATCACTGAACGCCACGCCAAGGAGAAAGAAAGGTCTCTCGGGTTGTGCACAGCGGTCCGAAATCGTTTCGCGCCCATGCGACGGCTCTGCCAACGCCCCGAATGTTGCGGCAATTGCAGGTTTGCCTCGCCGTGTTGCGCGGAATCAAACCCTGCAGGACAAGCTAGTCCTGGCGCGCAACTCCAACTCCTGTATTGTCCGAGCATGAGGAACTGCGCCCTGTCAGGATCCGGCGGATATGCTTTGGATTTGCGGGCGGTTGGCGCGCCACCAACTTCGAGGCGGCGACTTTGACCTTCGTCCGACCGTGTTTTTTTGAGGCTTTGATGAGATCCTTGAACCCGACGTGGCAAGTCGCCGGTCGAGTGGAAATTCGCTGGTTTATTTCCGTTCGCTGAGGACGGACCGCAGGTAGCGAAGTTCGCCTTCCACGTCGGCAAAGTCGTCGACCGTGGCGGCGACTTCTAGACGCAAAGGTTCCGCGATATGCCGCGGCGCTTGGGATAGGCGTCCTGGCGGCCCTGCAGATAGCCGTTCTCGGTCGGGTTGGCGATGGAGTACAGCTTCGACTTCTGAAACAGCCCCATCATACGGAAAGCGTAAGCGACGCCCGCCGCGCCGAACGAGCAGGTGTGGCTGGCGGTTGAAGCGAACACGCGACCCTATGCGGTTAACCTACCGGACGCCGATACGAGTTGTCGGTAAAATCAATCTTTCCGCCGGACCGACGGTGGTGCAAGAGCAACCGAGGGAGACGACTATGAGAGGACTGCACTTGGAGAAACACCGTACGGATCGCATTGGCTGGCTCCGCGCTGCGGTGCTAGGCGCCAATGATGGAATCGTATCCACGGCCAGCCTTGTCGTCGGCGTAGCGGCCGCCAATGCCGCCAGCAGCGAGATTTTGGTGGCGGGAGTTGCTGGCTTGGTCGCGGGCGCGATGTCGATGGCCGCCGGCGAGTACGTCTCGGTCAGTTCGCAATCCGACACAGAGCAGGCTGACCTCGAGCGGGAGCGCAAGGAACTCGCCACGGATACCAAATTCGAGCATGAGGAATTAGCAGCGATCTATGTCAAGCGCGGCCTAGACGCAGAACTTGCAAAACAGGTCGCGAAACAGTTGATGGCGCATGATGCGCTCGCCACCCATGCCCGCGATGAACTGGGCATCTCGGACTTGACCACCGCACGGCCCATACAAGCAGCATTCGCCTCGGCCGCAACTTTCGCAGTTGGCGCGGCGCTTCCGATCCTCGTGGTGCTACTCACGCCGCGAGCCGCATTAATTCCGGTCGTGATCGTCTCTGCCATTTTTTTCCTCGCGCTCCTCGGAGGCTTCGGGGCCCATGCGGGTGGCGCTCCCGTCGTGAAGGCTGCTCTACGAGTCACCTTCTGGGGTGCGCTGGCGATGGCGCTTACCGCAGGAGTAGGAGCGTTGTTTGGGGCTACGGTCTAATTCAGCTATCGCGGCATTCGGTGGAACAATTCGGGTGGGCGTCGCTGGCTTGAGGATCAGGAGTTGGAAATTGCAAACCGAGAATGATCCGAGCAGCCCTCGCGAGCAGGCGGAAAAAGCAACTCCACCTATCATTGGCGCCGTCGCGACCGCAGTATGTGCCGTGTTGGGAATCGTCGGCGCCGTGCTGCATGGAATCGACAGCTCGTCCGCTCAAATGTGGTCTCTTGCCGCCTGTGCAGGGGCCTATTTGGCGGGTGGAATCGGGCCCGCGATCAATGCTTCCGCGTCGCTGAGAAAAGGGCAACTCAATGTCGATCTGCTCATGATCGTAGCGGCGATCGGCGCCGCAGCCATCGGTGACTGGATTGAAGGAGTCGTGCTGCTCTTCTTGTTTTCGTTAAGCGGCACGCTGGAAGCGTTCGCGATGTACCGCACGACGCGCTCCATCGAATCGTTGATCCAATTGCGGCCCCGCGAGGCCCTGCTGGTTCGCGAGGGGGTTGGTGAAGACCGATGTCGCACTCGAGGTTGCCGATGTGGTGCTGATGCGAGACGACCTGCGTGCGTTGCCGCTGGCGGTCTGGATCAGCCGATTGGCGCGAAAACGGGTTCGGCAGAACATGATTTTTGCGTTCGGAATGATCGCTGTGCTGGTGATATCGACGTTCTTCGACCTGCCGCTTTGGCTCGGCGTTCTGGGACATGAAGGGAGCACCGTGATCGTCGTATTTAACGGCTTGCGACTACTTTGGGAAAAGACGCCAAGGCTGACATGATTGACCGGGGTGACGTAGCCGGGCCGCTTCGCTGCAAAGATCTTGCATCAACTGAGCGTTTACGAACGTGAGCTGTGCGGTACCGCGCACGGTTCGACGGAATACCTGCCAATGTCCACTGCGAATCGAGCTGGCTCGGTTTTTGCATTGAGCGTATGCGTGGTGTTCTGCAGTTTCGAGGGCGCGGCTATGTCCAAATCACGTGTTCTCGTCTGGGATCTTCCCACTCGAATCTTTCACTGGTTGCTCACTGGCGCATTGGCGGGTTGTTTTCTGTTCGCGCTGTTCGCCGACGAGCACAGTTACTGGTTCTCCGCTCACATGATCGTCGGAGTCGTGGTTGGGGCGCTGCTGGTGCTGCGAGTTGTTTGGGGCTTCATAGGCAGCCGGTACGCCCGTTTTGCTTCCTTTGTGCATAGTCCCGTAAGCGTGATGACCTATGTTCAGAGAGCTATTACGGGACGTGACGAAAGACACGTCGGCCACAATCCTGGTTCAAGCTATGCTATTTTCGCCATGCTGCTTTTGGCGGGTCTGACCGTTGTGACTGGATTGATGATGTCGCTTGGTATCGAAGCCGGTGAAGAGTTGCACGCCGCTTTTGCGTACACGTTGGCGGCCGTCGTTGGCGTTCATGTGGCCGGAGTGATCTGGTACTCCATCCGGCGCCGAGAGAACATCACCTTGAGCATGATTACCGGGATGAAGGAAGGGGAGTTGTCGGATGCGATTTCTTCAAGTCACCCCATCGTGGGTTTGGTGTTCTTCGTCACGGTTATGTCGCTAGGAGTAGGCCTGTTCAGGAACTTCGAACCCTCGAAACAGCAGACAACGGTTCCGCTCGTGAATCTGGTGATTCCGCTAGGAGAGTCGGGGCGCCATGGCGAAAACGGCGATTAGGCGACGGTTGGCTCCACTCCCCGTGCCCCCCTTCGAACCAAGTCTCGCTTTGTTCTAATCATTGAGGTCGGCGACGCCGTCGATTCACCCTGGCAAAACGCGGCGCGGCCTCAAGACGTCAATGGCGAAGAGGGCGTGAACCTCGCGGATCTCTTGGACTTGGTAACCGCACTCCGGTTGTTTGGCGTTCCCGATCTGCTCCATGCGATGGCTCTCCGGGAAGGTACGCGACCTCTGTAAGGGCATCTACTCGCATGCTATTGCGTCAGATCGGCGTTTCGCATGTTCGTTTGGCCGGTGCGAACGTCCCGGAGGTAGATTTCGACAAACCCATCCGAATACCGTATGGCGTGAGCCAGTTGTTGCGGCGAGCTGACCGAAACGCCGTCGATCGAGTCAATGATGTCGCCAGGCTCTATCCCTATGCGAAACGCGGCGCTGTAAGGCGTAACATGGGTTACATAGACCTGCGGCCGTCCCACGTCGCTGCCGTGGTTACTCCGAGAAACTTCGCTACCGGGTGGACCGACACGGGCGGATACAAAACCTGCACCGGCGGATACACTGGTTGCACCGACGGATACAGCGGCTGAGCTGGCGGGTACACTGGCTGAGCTGGCGGGTACCAAGACGGGATCGACGGGACATAGGGGTTGCTGGACGCACTCGGGTCCGTGTAGCTTCCTCCCGGACGAAACGTATCGGACGACGCCGTCGGATCCGACTTGTGTTGTCGTACACCTGGGGCGTGAGCAGGGCCAAATCGACATCCGCCTGCGCGAGCCTAAGAAGGACCTGTTACCGCGGCGTTTCGATGCCATTCGAACCAAGATCACTGACCGACTGAAGGCATGAGTGATGGCGAAGGCGGCCGTCAGTCCAACTGATTCGGTTGTTTCGACATCAGGAGTATCGCAGATCACCTGCTACGCAACAGGGACAACACGTCAAGCCACTCTCACATCATCAAATTGAATCGGTTCCATGATCGTGCGCATCGTTTTCACCGCCCTGTTCTTTTTCGTCGCGGCCTTTTTGTGGGCAGTTGAGTCAGGCGAAGCGGCATCTCCCCCAAACATTCTCGTGATCTTGGCCGATGATCTCGGTTTCGGCGATGTGCGGTGCTACAACCCCGAGCGCGGGAAGATTCCGACGCCCAACATGGACAAGCTGGCGTCGCAGGGGATGCGCTTCATCGACGGTCATTCGTCGTCGGGTGTCTGTTCGCCATCGCGCTATACCTTGCTCACCGGACGCTATCACTGGCGCACGAGGCTACAGAGCGGCATCGTCGGAGTATTTGGCGAACCGTTGATTGCACCGGACCGCATGACCATCGGCACGCTGGCGAAGCAGCAGGGTTATCGCACGGCTTGTATTGGCAAATGGCACCTGGGCTGGGATTGGCCGATCACAAAGCAGCAGCACGCCTTGCTCTCGCCCTCCAAACCGCTCGACGATGCAGCGAGCAAGGCCGACAAGAAAGCCGCCGCCGCGAGCGCTGTCGCCACCGAGCAGCACATTGCCGCGTGGCGCGACATCTTCTCCAAGCCCATCGCCGGTGGCCCGAACACACGCGGCTTTGATCTCTATTTCGGCGCCGACGTTCCGAACTGGCCGCCGTTTTGCTTCATCGAAAATGACCGTACGCTCGGCATCCCCACCGAGTTTCTGCCCCGACATTTGATAGGAAATAATCAAGCCAGCAAACAAGGGCCCGCACTGAAGGGTTGGAAGCTCGAGGGCATTTTGCCAGCGCTCGGCGACCATACGATCCAGTTCATCAATGAATCGGTGCAGCGAAAGGAACCTTTCCTCGTTTACATGCCGCTCACTTCGCCGCACACACCACTCGCCGTGAACCCTGAGTGGAAGGACAAAAGCCATCTCAATCTTTATGCCGACTTTGTGATGGAGACAGACGCCGTCGTCGGTCGGGTGCTCGATGCGTTAGAGAAGAGCGGTGTGGCGGACAACACATTCGTGATCTTCACCTCAGATAACGGGTGCGCTCCCTACATCGGCGTGAAAGACCTCGAACAGATGGGGCACTATCCGAGCGGTCCCTTGCGCGGCTATAAGGCGGACGCCTGGGAGGGCGGGCATCGCGTACCCTTCATCGTGCGCTGGCCCGGCGTGGTGAAGCCAGGCCGTGTGTGCAGCCAGCTCGTGCATCAATCCGACCTCCTCCGCACCCTTGCCGATGTTTTTGGGGTGCGGCTTCCGGACAATGCGGGCGAGGACAGCTTCAGCCTGATGCCGTTGCTCAAAGGCGAAGACAAACCCGTCCGTGAGAACGCGGTAAGCGCGTCCAATCGAGGCACACCGGCAGTGCGTAGCGGTTCCTGGAAATACATCCCCGCCCCTGGCTCCGGCGGCTGGGGCGCTGGCGGCGATCAATCACAACCTGTGCAGCTCTACAACCTCGCGGATGATCTCGACGAAAAGAAAAATCTCGCCGCTTCGATGCCGGAGAAGGTCGCCGAGATGAAAGCACTGCTGGAAAAGCTCATCGCCAATGGTCGCAGTACGCCGGGTGCAGCGCAGAAGAATGATGTCGCAGTGAAGCGCTACCCGGCCGAATCCGATAGGAAGCAGATGAAGAAGAAGAACGAAAATGCCTCCAAACAAACTCACCTTGAAACCTCCTCCCCCACCAAGACCGAGTCCCGAAAAGCCAAGAAGCAATGACCGGTCCCCAATCATCCATTCGATCATGCCATGAATCGACACTCCTTAAACTCTCCTCGGATTAATCTGAAAGTCCTCGCCTTCGTCCTCGCGGCGAGCGGAGCCATCTTCGCTGAAGAGCCCTCGAAAAGCACCTACACTTGGGACAACGACCCCGAAGGCGTGCAGGTCTTTATTCTCGCCGGACAGTCAAACATGGTCGGTCACGGCAAGGCGGATGACGGCCACGGCGACGTGAAGGGAGCCATCGGCAGCTTGCGTTACCAGGTCGAACACGACCCTCGGAACTACGGTCATCTGGTGAACATGGATGGAACTTGGAAAACTCGCGACGACGTCAAGGTCTGGTGGCGTGACAGCGAGATCAATGCCCCGCGCACGGTCATCAAGGGCAATCTCAAGATCGGTTATTCGCAAAACCGCAACCCGGGCTGGATCGGCCCGGAATATGGCTTCGGCTGGGTCCTTGGTGATCAACTTGAGCAGCCGGTCCTGATTATCAAGACCGCTTGGGGAGGGAAAAGTCTCAACGTCGATTTTCGTCCGCCCAGCGCCGCGGCGGCCCGTGGAGGCGTGGTAGGGCCGTATTACACGGCCTTGATCGATTACACCCATGATTGTGTGAGCAACCTCGATACGGAATTTCCCGAGTGGAAGGGGAAGGGTTATCGCATCGCCGGCATCGGCTGGCACCAGGGATGGAACGACCGCGTTGATAAGAACTACTCGGCCAATTACGAAGCGAACCTCGTTGATTTGATCAAGGATCTGCGAGCCGAGTTTGGCAACCCTGAGCTGCCCGTGTCCATCACCACCACCAGCATGGCGCCGCCTCCGGAGCGCACTGCGGTCGAGTTGGCCCAGCTCGCCGTGGCGGACCCGAAGAAATATCCTGCCTTCCACGGGAACGTCCAAACCACCGACGCCCGCCCGTTTTGGCGAGATGCCTCGGTCTCTCCCAGCAACTTCGGCTACCATTGGAACCACAACGGCGAGAGTCAGTATCTCAACGGCAAGGCCATGGGCGAGAAGATGGCGGAGATGCTCGGCCGCTGACGCCAGCCCTTGGGGTCCCATGCTGCGTTTTGGGCAACAACGATTCCGGAAACACAACCCTGAACGTCAACGTTTTCCTGTAAGCCATGAATCCGCCGGAACAGCAATCCACGATACAGACGAAAATGAACGATACAGACGAACCCCAAAAACAGAAATAACGAAAGAACCAGAACTCGTCATGACTCGCATTTTCACTTCTCTCGCGATCCTACCTCTGTTGCTTGCCCCGCTTGCTGAGTTGCACGCCGCGGAGACACGCAGACCGAACATTCTCTTCATTCTCACGGACGATCAGTCGCCCTTCGATCTCAAATTCTACAACCCGAAATCTACCCTCCATTCGCCGAACATTGACCGCCTTGCCGCCAGCGGCATGATCATCGACGCCGCGCATCACATGGGATCCTTCAGCGGCGCGGTCTGCACTCCTTCGCGGCACATGATCATGAGCGGCCGCACGGTCTGGCATCTGCCGATTGGCCCCGGTGCGGCGAGATGCCCTTCCAACCTCGAAAGAAACACCATCGGCGCCGTCTTCAACCGGGCCGGATACGCAACCATGCGTACCTGCAAACAGGGGAACAGCTATGCCGACGCGAACAAGCAGTTCAGCGTCGTCCACGACTCGACCAAGCGCGGCGGCGACGACGAATCCGGTAGCGCCTGGCATGCTGACCGCGTGCTCGATTACCTCGGCGAACGGAAGACGAACAAGGACGAGCGACCGTTCTTTATCTATTTCGGTCTCTCGCATCCCCACGACACGCGCGACGGCAAGCCGGAACTGTTGGCGCATTATGGAGCCACCAACCACACCGACAAATCTTCCATCCCACCCGCCAACCCCAAGCAACCACTTCTGCCGCCGAACTGGCTGCCCGCCCATCCCTTCGACAATACCGACATGAACGTACGGGACGAGCAGGCGGTTAGCGGCGTATGGCGTCGCCGCGACGAGGCGACCATCCGTAACGAGATCGGCCGCGAATACGCCTGCGCGGAAAACATCGACATCCAGATCGGCCGCGTTCTCAAACAACTGGAGGAAATGGGCGAACTCGAAAACACCTACGTCTTCTACACCTCTGACCACGGCATCGCGATCGGCCGCCACGGCTTGCAGGGTAAACAGAACCTGTACGAGCACACTTGGCGTGTGCCGATGATTGTCAGTGGTCCCGGCATCAAACCTGGCGTGCGCGCCCCCGGCAACATCTACCTCGGCGACCTGCTCGCCACGTTCTGCGACCTCACCAGAGTCACACCGCCGGAAACCAACGAGGGAACCAGCTTCAAGCCCGTCCTTCTCGGCGAAAAGTCAGCCATCCGCGACACGCTTTACGGTGTTTACAATGGCGGCGACAAGCCGGGCATGCGCAGCGTGAAACAGGGCTATTGGAAACTTATCGAATACGAATCCTCCATATCAGGTGTAAGCGAAACCCAACTCTTCAATCTGAAGGAAAATCCTCACGAATTCATCGAAGAACACCATGACCCAAAAGTCACCGGCCTCACGCGCGAAACACCTACGAAGAACCAAACCAACCTCGCCAACGACCCGCAATACGCCGCCAAACTCGCCGAAATGCGTGCGATACTCCTTTCCGAAATGCGCCGCCTCAACGACCCATGGCGATTTTCTCACCAACCCGATGACGGTCTAACGCCTCCAAAGACCAACAAGTCCCGAGAGAAGAAACAAACAAAGAAGAGCAGCCCTTAAGTTCGCATATCATATGTCTAACTTATTAACATCAATCACCTTGCTTCTCGCATGCGCCCTGCCTCTCGCCGCAGCGGAAAGGCCTAACATCATTTTCGTGCTCTTCGACGATCTGGGCTACGGCCAACCGAAGAGTTATCGCGAAGGCGCCGAGTTCAAGACGCCGAACCTCGACCGACTCGCACAAGAAGGGATGCGCTTCACGGACGCTCACTCAGCGGCATCCGTTTGTACGCCGACGCGCTATGGCGTGCTTACCGGACGATATCCGTCGCGCATCGGGCAATACGGCGTGCTCACGACTTATTCGCCGCCCATCATTCCGAAGACGCGCCTCACGGTCGCCTCGTTGCTCAAACAAAACGGCTACGACACCGCGTGCATCGGTAAATGGCATCTCGGCATGGACTGGGACGGTCAGCCGGGAAATGAAAAGACCATTCCCGTCGGCACGCAGCTCGTGACGAGTCCCAATGCCGCCGGCTTCGATTACTTCTACGGCTTCACCCACGCGCGAAACATCGGCACGGTCATCGAGCAGGACAAGGTGGTCGCGAACGCCGAGGAGGTGGAAACCCAGCCGCTTCTTGCGAAGAAGACCGTGGAGTACCTCGATGATCCCGTGCGGAAGCAAAGGCCCTTCTTCCTCTATCTGCCGTTATGCCCACCGCACACGCCGATTGTCCCCGCGGCGGAGTTCGTTGGCAAAAGCGCAATCCGAGGCAAAGAGGGCCAATACGCCGACTGGCTTTATCAAGGCGACTGGGTGCTCGGCCAGGTGCTCGCAGCGATTGAACGGAACAAGCTCGCCGACAACACGCTCATCATGGTCAGCAGCGACAACGGCGCTGCAGGTCGCCCGTATGCGCCGTTGCGCGGAGCGAAGGCGAGCATCTACGAAGGGGGCCATCGGGCGCCGTTTTTCGCCCGCTGGCCTGGCAAGACCAAAGCCGGCTCGGTGTGCGAAGACACCATCTGCCTCACCGACCTCATGGCAACCTGCGCGGAAATCATCGGCGTGAAACTTCCCGACAATGCCAGCGAAGACGGTGTTAGCATCCTGCCCGACCTTCTCGGAACCGCGAAGGGACCGGTTCGGGAGGCAACCCTTCATCAAGCACCCAGCCGCGACCTCGCCATTCGCCAAGGCCCGTGGAAGCTCATCTTCCTCAAGAAAGGCGGGCACGAACTCTACAACCTGCAAACCGACCTGAGCGAAAAGAACAATGTCGCCGAGGCGAACCCGGAGGTCGTCGAACGCCTCGCTACGCTGATCAAAAAATACATCAGCGAAGGTCGCAGCACCGTCGGAGCCCCACAGAAAAACGACGCCGCCCTATCCGTGGACCAATCTTCCGGTAGTAACAAAAGAAAAAAGAATCAGGGCGGGAATGCAAAGCAGGAGTCGCGATGAACAACCCTACGAAATGCCAGATGACGCCAATCACCACCAAGTTCTTGCGAAGTATGAAGACCCCATTCGTCTGCGCGGCGCTCTCCGCGTTCGCTTGCTCCGCGCTTGCGGCGGGCGGCGAAAAGCTCGCGATGCCCGACTTCACCAAGGGCGACACCATCCCGACGAACGCGAAACACGACTGGAATCTTGGCCCAACCGGGCTGCGTGGATGGATGTTCTGCGACAAGCTCGTGACCACCGATGCACGGCAAATCGCCGTCACCGCAGTCGACCAAGGTTCGCCTGCGCATGGCGTAATTGAAGTTGGCGACGTGCTGCTTGGCGCGGCCGGGAAACCGTTCTCGTTCGACCCACGGACCGAACTTGGCCGCGCCATCACTGCCGCCGAGACGGAGGCTGGAGGCGGCAAGCTCGTGCTCACTCGCTGGCGCGCGGGGCAGACAAGTGAGGTTATGGTGACGTTGCCCGTGCTGGGCACGTTCAGCAAGACCGCGCCCTTCGATTGCCCCAAGTCAAAACGCATTCTTGAGCAAGGCCTCAAGACACTCGCCGAGCGCGTATCGCAACCAGGCTACGGAAAACAAACCGACAGCATTCCGCGCTCGCTCAACGCACTAGCGCTACTGGCCGGCGGCGACCCGGCGCATCTGCCTCTTGTGAAACGCGAGGCACAGTGGGCGGCAGAATTTTCCACGAAAGGTTACAGCACTTGGTATTACGGTTACGTGATGATGGTGCTCTCCGAATACATCATGGCCACGGGCGACGAGTCCGTGTTGCCAGGTTTGCGCAGGCTGGCGCTCGAAGCTGCGAAGGGGCAGAGCGCGGTCGGATCGTGGGGGCACAAGTTCGCGCTACCGGACGGGCGACTAAGCGGCTACGGCATGATGAACGCGCCAGGCCTGCCGCTTACGATCGGCCTCGTCATGGCCCGCGATGCAGGCGTGAAAGACCCGGAAGTGGCGAAAGCCATTGAACTCAGCGCGCGGCTCATGCGTTTCTATATCGGTAAAGGTGCCGTGCCCTATGGCGACCATCCCGCCTGGACCGAGACGCACGAGGACAACGGCAAATGCGGTATGGCCGCGGTGCTGTTCCAGCGGCTCGGCGAGGCGAAAGGCGCGGAGTTCTTCACACGCATGGCGATGGCCTCGCACGGCAACGAGCGTGACGGAGGGCACACGGGAAATTTTTTTAACATCACGTGGTCGCTGCCCGCCATCGGCCAGGCCGGCCCACACGCAACCGGGGCGTGGATACATGAATTCGGCACGTGGTATCACGACTTGGCGCGGCGCTGGGATGGCGTCTTCCCGCATCAAGGCCCGCCGCAGCCGGACCACGACAGCTACCAAGGTTGGGATGCCACCGGCGCCTACCTCATCGGCTACGCACTGCCATTGAAAAAGATCGTTCTTACGGGAAAGAAACCTGGTGTGGCGCCGCAGCTCAACCCCATAACCGCACAGAATCTCATTGCCGACGGGCGCGGCTGGACGAACAAGGACCGCAAGAGCGCTTATCAAAAGCTTACCGAGGCTGAATTGCTTACGCGCCTTGGCTCCTGGTCGCCCATCGTGCGCGAGCGGGCTGCCGCTGAATTCGCCGCGCGCAAACCCGCGCCTGTTGACGCCATCATCTCGCTCCTTGATTCCCCGTCGCTCGACGCACGCCTTGGCGCGTGCCAAGCGCTGGAGGAACTCAAAGGAGCCGCCGCGCCCGCCGTGCCGCAACTTCGCAAAACACTCCAGCATTCCGACCTTTGGCTGCGGGTAAAAGCCGCCGATGCGCTCGCCGCGATTGGAAAACCCGCGCTGCCCGCCTTACCCGACATCCTCGACCGAATCGCTCGCGACCCCGAAAACGACGATCCACGCGCGATGGAACAGCGTTATCTCTGCAGCGCGGTGTTTGGTAAGATGCTCACCGACGCTCAAAAGCTCGAAGGCGTGGACCGGGAAAAACTTCGCGCCGCCATCGCGCGCGGCCTGCAGAATCAAGACGGCCACGCTCGCAGCAAAGTAAGCGAGATCTACCAGCGGCTAACCTTCGACGAAATCAAACCGCTGCTTCCGGCCATTCGCGATGCTATTGAAAAGCCCGCGCCCAGCGGCGAGATGTTCGCCGATGGCGTCCGCCTCAACGGCCTCAAACTCCTCGCCGCGCACCACGTTGAGGAAGGAATTATGGCCTGTGCGGACTACCTCCGCACGCAAAACCCGTGGGACAGCCAGGATCGCACGCCGAAGATTTTGGAGCAGCTGCTCAAATACGGCGTTCACGCGCAGACCGTCATTCCGAAGCTGCGAGAAACGGCCGATTACTTCGAGCAGCGAGAGCCCGATTTCCCAAGACAACTGAGTCTCAAAAAGGCCGCAGCCGTGCGAGAAGCCATCGACAAAATCCAAGCCTCCACCGAAAGGCCGAAGCTGACGCACATTAGACCATGACCTGAGTCCAGCTTTAAAATTCCTCCTCCGCCGATGTACCTATTCCACCTCCGGCAAGGCTAACGGCGTAAAGAGTTAAGTACATACTTTCGAACTATGAAACTCCTCGCTGCCATCCTCGTAACTATTGCTTCCGCATTTTGTCTGCCGCTTCACTCGGCGGAGGCAAAGCCAAACATCGTGTTTCTCTTGGCGGATGATCTCGGCGGAGCCGATGTGCATTGCTATGGGCATCCCTACTCCAAAACGCCGAGGATTGACAAACTTGCCGGCGAAGGCACGCGTTTCATGCAGTTCTATGCCACGGGCGCTACCAGCTACCCGGCTCGCACGGGGTTGATGACGTCGAAGTTCTCGGCGACCCATCCCACCTATCCTGCGAACGGTGGTGTCGCGCTACCGTCCCCCGATCAATTCCCAGCTCACCTGTCATCCGTCGCTGGGACCAATGCGTTGCTAATAACTGCTGTATCGCCTGAACAATCGCCATCTTGAGAATGTGCGCCATGCGCGGCCTCCATTAACAGAACAAGTGTTGATGAAATCCAGCCGCGCAAAACGCTCCCTTCAAAATGGCTGCTTTTCAATTCGCCCCCACTGGCCGTTCCTGCCCTCTCGATGACACAAGATCCGATGCTTGGGGGGAAACATTGATCGGCTCAAGAGATTTGCGTGACGAACACGGTCAATCGTTGGCGATTGTGCATTTGTCGAACCGTTTAGGCGGCGCCCGTTGTCGGCTGCCAAATCAGGATTTCCCCTTTGCCGGTAACCGCCATGTCGCCCGCGTGAACGCCGTAGACGCCTTCGGCCGTCGTAAAGGGCAGTCGCACGCCCAAGTGCTTCATTTGCACGGCGTAAAGATTGATGAACGTCGGCGTCATATCGGCTGAATGCACGAACGTGGGCATCAGGGGGAGCGGCTTCATCGAAATTATGACGCCGCGGTTCATCCACGCGCCGGTGCGAAGCTCAGCGCCGCTTAAAAGGATGATGGTGCCGCCTTTCATTTGCAGGCCGGTAAAGTCCTTGGCTGGTCCGCCCAGGACGATGGTGCCCCGCCGCATGCGCATGCCGACTTCCAGGCCCGCCGAGCCATCGACGATAATCGTACCGTTGCGCATGCCGGACATAGAACCGCGGTAGGCGGCCCCGATCTGCCCGCCCGCGTTGCCGTGGACGTGGATGAAACCGTTCTTCATTTCGGCGCCAAGCCAGTCGCCCGCATCGCCATGCACTTCAATGCGGCCGCCGGTCATGTACGCGCCCAGGTGCATGCCCGCCGTACCGTGCACGGTAATACTGCCTTTGGACATCCGCCGTCCAATCCAGCGCACCTTGTGCATGGCGCCGTGCAGCACCAGGTCTTCGCTGCGCTCGCCTTCCACGTCAAAGAACTCGCCCAGCGGCAGTTGCCGCTTGCCGTGGTAGACCGTCAGACCACGAATATCGGAGTTCGACAAGCCGGCGAAGGTGTCGGGCGAAATCACCTCGGCTTCCAAGGGAACCGTAGGTTGCCGTTTGAGATGTAAGGCGATGGTCATGGTGTCGGGGCGATTGCAAACTCTCAGGTGTTGGCTGCCGGCGCCGTCGATTGACGTGGCACAGCATGACGAACCCCGCGCGGGATATTGTTCTGTCTGGTGACGCGACCGGCGTTTGGCAAGCAGTGCTTTTGCCGCAAAAGCGTCTGTCGGCGGGAGCACTGCTTGCCGGCTGCCGATTGGGTTGAGGGTTTAAGTTCGAGTCTTGCGCGGCAGCCGTCAAACAGTGGCACGTCTAATGTGTTGCAGCATGGTAAAACACGCTCTACCGGCCCGGCACGTTGATGCACTCGCGCAGCTCGGCGTGCTCGATGCGTTCGATTTCCACAGGGTAGTTTTCGAAGGACATCGTGTAGCAATCCTCGAACAGCGGGCGCATGAACGCGTCGGTTTCGGGGTCCATCGACGGTTTGACCAGGAACTCGCGGCCTTCGGGTGTCTCGCGAATGTCGCCTTCTTCGATCACGACCTCTCCGCCTTTGATCACGTAGCGGGGATGGCCGAACATGCGGGCCGCGTCGGCGTCTTCCTCGTAAATCGCCACATCGCCGTCCGCGCCGATGCCCAGGTTGCCTTTGTGCGGCAATCCCAGCGCCCGGGCGGGGCCGGCTGACATGGCCGTGGCGATTTCATAGAGCGTGTATTCGCGATCGACTTCGGGCAGCGTGATGCGGCTCAACGCTTTCTCCGGCAATCGTTTGATCCAATCTTTGCGGAAGTCGGCGTTCATCAGCAGCTTGATGATTTCCGGGTATCGCCAGAAGCAGCCGCCGTTGGGATGGTCGGTCGAGAGGAACACCTGCCAGGGACTTTGAATCAATAGCAGCAGCTCCAAGCCGCAGGCCCACTGCACGGCGTTCACCAGGTTGCTGGGGCGATAGGTGTAGGGAACGATGCCGCAGCCGGTTTCGTTCTCAACGTCGAGGTTGCCCCACTTGCGCCCCGTCAGCTTGTAGAGCAAGTGTTGCCACGGCCCGTCGGCGGTAATGGTCACCGTGTCGCCAAAGAGCACCGCGCCGGCGTCGGTGGTGATGTTCGGATGCGAGTTGAAGTAATCGGCGAGCTGGGTCGTTTCCGAGCGCATGTTGTGCCAGTCGTCGCCGCCGTAGGCATGATACTGCGAATGCGCGATGTGCGCCCGCGAGCCTTCCAGGTGCTTGAGTGTGTCGAGCGTGGTGGAGATGTTGCCCGGCGCCCCAAGGTTGTTGCAGTGCAGGTGGATTGGGTGCGGCAACCCCAGGTCGTCGCAAATGCGGGCCAATTGCGTGACGATGGCGCCGGGAGTCAGGTTGCGGTAGCCGTCGATGGGCGAGGTTAACTGCTTGGCGTCGTGGCCGTACTTCCACGCCGTCACTCCGCCGGGGTTGACCGCTTTGACCCCGTACGACTTGGCTGCCCACAGGTACCACGCCACCACTTGCTTCGCTCGTTCGTATTCGCCCTTCTCCAACTGGTCGAGCATGATCTCGTTGTTGGCCATCAGGGTGAGCGACGACTTATCGACGATCGGCACATCGGCCAATTCCTCATGCGTGTGGCGCGCGGAAAGCACCGGCACGGCGGCCTCGTTCACGGTGGTCCAGCCCATGCCGGCGTAGAGATAGCCGGTGGCGAAGGTGGTCGGCGCCATGCCGCCCAGGCCGCTGCGGCGCGACTTGGTGCGGATGAACGCTTGCGTGCGGCGATGGTCTTCCGGCGTCATGGCGCGGGCGAAGTTGATCGCGCCGCCTGCCACGTGCGTGTGAACATCCACGCCGCCGGGAAAGACGATCATCCCCGTGGCGTCGATGGTTCGCCCGCCGCTGACCGACTCGACGAATCGGCCATGATCGTCAATGCACAGGTCTTTGATCTCGCCATTGATGCCGTTCGCCGGATCGTAAACTTTGCCGCCTGTGATTCGTAGCATAATTAGACTGTTTGATGTTGCTCTTTTCTCATTCTTCTACGCTGAAAGCGTTACACTCCGCAACCCAGGGTCGCGCAGCGCACCATGGCTTACGGAAGCCACGTTGTTGGCCGACGAACCCTGAAGGGCTTCTACAACCCGGGTTGGCGATCGTGTTGTGCAACTCTTTCAGGGTTGATACGAGTTGGGCGCGGGCCATGGACCCAAGGTGCGCTGTGCGAGCCTGGGCTGCCGTAGGGAACCCTTTCATGGTTCGTCCATGCCAATTTCAACTTCGTTTTTACTGTGCAATCACTCGCGACTCGTCACGAAAGCGCAACATCAAAGGTCAAACTTGCGCGTTCAACATTTGGGGTTGGCTTCCCTCGGGCAACCAGAACGGCTTCTGCGCGATGGCCTGGTTGATGCGGCGCACCACTTCTTCATCCGTAGGATACGGCGACTTGAGCGCCGGCTTGAGCGGCAGGGGAATCTCATCCATACGATACGCCGTGCCCGGCGCCGCGATGCCTTGCGGCGCCGTGGTGATGTGGATCCGCGCCAGCCGGCTGGTGTGCGTCACGTGCGGGTCGAGCACGATCGTCGGAATCCGCTTGAGGTGGTCGATGGCCGGCTGCGGCATGGTGGCGCCCGGATCGGCGCCGATGATGAACGCCGCATCGCAGTCGCCGCGCACCAGCACGTCCACCGTCGAGAACTCGCCGGGGTTGTAGCGCGGATAGCCGCGATTGAACGAGATGCCGAAGGGATAGCCGGTCTGCCAGCGCATGATCACGTCGGCGCCCGTCACGTTGCCGTGGCCGCGCATGGGCATGGCTACAAACTTCGTGAAGGCGTTCAGCTCGGCGGCGAGCGTCAAGAGCGCGGCGCTGTTCATGTGCTTGCCTCGCGTCATGGATAAGCCCATGCCGAAAAACATGCAGCCGAACTTGCACGTTTTCATACGCTGCACCAGGTCGTCCAGAACCTCGCGCGTCAGGCCTGTCTCGGCAATCTGCGCATCGCCGACGTGCTGGCCTTTCACCAGGGCGCGCAAAATGGTGATCAATTCAAAGTCTTTGCCGGGACGCACTTGCAGGAAGATGTCCGCAGCTTTGGCGCTTTTGGTTTCACGAATATCGACCAAGACCATCGTGCGGTCCTTGCGGCCGCGCGGCAGAAACTTGCTTTTCTGCATGATGGTGTACTTGGTGAAATGCCGGGGATGACATTCGGCCGGATTGCCACCCCAATACACGATGAAATCGGCTCGTTGCTTGACTTCGCCGAGCGTGCACGTGACCTTACCACCCAACTGGGCGGCTATTTCAGTGGGGCCGTGTCACAACGAGGTGTGGCTGTCGAGCAGCCCTCCCAGCTGGTCGGCCAACGCCGCACATTCCTTTTGCGCTTCGCAAGTCGTGTTGCTCATGCCGTACACCAGCGGCATGTCCGCCTCGTGCAACAGTGTGGCGGCCATTTCGATGGCTTCATCCAGGCTTGCTTCGCGGCCGTCGATGATCGCATCGGGGTACTTCTTCTCGGCGGTATGGTTTAGAAACCAGGCGGTGCCGAGCACGCAGGCTTTTTTGGCCTCGTGAATGCGGATTTCATCGTGATGGAGTTGTATATCGTCGCACACGCAACCGCAAAAGGTGCACGTGGCGTTGTTGACAACCTGCAAGGTCATAGGTGTGTTGCGATGTTTTGCGCGGAACAGGGCTCGTCGCACTCTGTCGACGCGGAATGATCAGCTTGCCGTCCACAGTGGGCAACAGCATGTTGCCGGCAGTTCACCTGGGACCGCAACCGAGAGCCCGGCCATCTGTGCACTAGCTGGGCCTGAAACGTTCATTGCTCCTGACAGTTCGTGTCGTCCGAACCGGACGACGGCACGGTAAACGTTCACCCTAGCGCGCGGCCGAGGCAGCTCCCACGGATGCGGCGCGGCATAAACCGGCCTTCGTCAATCTCCGTCCACGCGGCAAACTCTTGAGCGTTGTCGTCGTGGGCAAAGTGGGGGCTTTCGGACCCCGCAAGTTTATCGTTCGGGTTTAACACGATTTGACATCCTAGAGCGGAATCACTTCAACTTCCCATCCCTTGGACATGGGCATCCCCGTTCCGTCGGTATTTCCTCCCATGAGTTTACAGGTGGGAGGACCGTAGGGAACGAAAATCATACCCTCCGGGATTTTGCCGGCTTCACACGTAAAGGTGGCTTCACCAAATTCGGTGCGAACCAGCGCTGCTTGGCCGGCGACAAGACCAATCTCGGCCATATCTGACGCCGCCATCGTCATTGTATTGGTTAGCGCTTGATATTCTTCGGACTCCTTTCCCACATTGATCAGCGTTCCTTGCTTGGATGACCGAGAGGCGTTCAAAATAAACCGTTTCGTCGTCATGCCTTACATCCGGCGCGGCGGTAGAGCGATCAGGCTGCATTTTAAGCGGGCTGATTTTTGCTCGCAATGCCCAAACTCGTTTACGATCGCCAATTCATTCCGGCCTGAATCATCTCGTTGACGTTTCAGGCTCCCCGCTGGTTGATGCGTCCGATCACCCCGAATGATACAGCGGGAATGGGTGGTTTGCTCCTTGCGGTTCTCCGCGAATCTGGCGCGCAATTTGTAAATAATGTCAAGTCCCGAGGGATTGTCGACCGGCACAACGGCCGCATCACCGTCATCAAGCCCGCGTCGCTTTAACCACCTTCGGCCACGCGTTAACCCGACGCCCTTGGAACTTGGTAGTATGATCGCAATTGGAGCGACTCGTTTGCGCCGCCACACCTGGGAGCGATGATGTTGACCCGTGACCGAGCGACTTTTTGGAAAGTCATCTTTCTGGCGGCGACGGCGCTGCCGGGCGTTTGCCAATACGCCGTTTGTGCGGAGCCGTCCAAGCCCGCCGCGGGGCAAGACTTGCCGGAGTTTGACTCGACCGGGTTTACGCGCATTTTCGACGGTCAATCGCTCAAGAATTGGGACGGAGATTCCACCTATTGGCGAGTCGAAGACGGCGTGCTGGTGGGTGTTGTCACTCCGGAGACGTTGCTGAAGAAGAACTCCTGGATTGTCTATCGCGGCGAACTTGTTGAGGATTTCGAGCTGGTGCTTGACTACCGCGTGTCGGCGGGCGGGAACAGCGGTGTGGGGTACCGCCTGGCCGTGCTCGAAAACGACCCTGTCTCGGTTCGTGGTCCGCAGGCCGATATTCATGGGGCCGACCAGTACACAGGAATTTGTTACGAAGAAAACGGCCGTCGCTTGCTTGCCGCGCGCGGACAGACGACATGGATTGAACCCGATCAGTTGCCGCGTCTCATGGCGCAACATGCTGATCCGGCCGAGTTGCAAAGCATCGTGCGAAGTGAGGACTGGAACCGCTATCGATTGGTGGTGCAAGGCCGACGTGCCCAACACTTTCTCAACGGCGTGTTGATGAGTGAAGTGCACGATCACGATGAGTCGAATCGCAGGCAACGCGGCTTGCTCGGCGTGCAGGTTCACGTCGGTCCTCCGATGAAGATCGAATATCGCAATATCTACTTGAAACATCTCGCGCGCAAGCCTCAAGGCGACGCCGCACGCGCCGCGGTGATCTATCGGCCAGGAACACTTCGCGAGCCGCAACATGCCGAGACCTTCGAGCATCTCGCCCAACAAACCGCACAGCGGACGGCGCCGCGCGGCAATCAACCGCATGATGGAAAAAAATCGTTGACGTTCGTCACGCGCGACTTGGCCAGGGTCCGTAGCGACTTGGCGAATGTCACGCTTCAGGGAGGTGTAAAACCCTTCCCATCGGCCGCCCCGAAATTCGATCTGGTCGTGACGAAGGGAGACCTTACGGTGCGCGTTCCCAACGCGGGCGAGCAACTCGTCGGTAAACCGCTCGATCGCGATTACAAGATTCATCTGGAATGGGACGCCGCGTCTGAAAGTTACGCCGTACGCGAGTTCGTCGAAGCGGCGCCGCCCCGATAGCCAAGCGCGGCCGCGTCGGCCTTCCACGGCCCGCATCGTGCTCGGAGCGACGTTTGTTTCGAATGTTTGCATCGCAACAACGGCCGCAAGGTCAGGGAGGGTCATCGATGCCTTCCTTGGCGGTGCAAGTCCCATCAAGCGAAGAAAATCCACGCGCGAGATCTTCGCCCTCACCCATGAAACTTAGGCTAACTTAAATCCTTTCTATACAACTCTCGGGAGAACCGACTGGTTTGAACGCCTGTGACCTGATCCGCCGCCTGCATCAACACCGCATGTGGGTCAACCACCAACTGCAACAGGCGGTGCGTTCCCTCACGGACGAACAGCTTCGCCAGGCGTTCGCCATCGGGCAAGGCTCCGTTTGGAGAACGCTCACGCATTTATTCGCGGCTGAATTCATCTGGCTGGAAGCGTTACTCGGAAACGAATCGCCGATCATGCCGGGAGACGCGCCGGGGAAGTTGCCGGGCAATCAGGAGGGTGAAGGCGCCATCGCGTCGCGGGAGGAGTTGTTTGTTCGTTGGCAGGAGCTTGACCGTCGCTGGCTCGAATACCTCGGCCAACTCAGCGACGAAGCACTTGCGGGAATGACTTATAAGACGAGCACCAGTTCGGGGCTGGCCAAGTGTCATGCGACGAAGACCGCGGATGTACTCCTGCACGTTTGCACGCACGCCCAATACACCACGGCGCAACTCGTGAATATGCTCCGGCAACTCGGCGTATCGCCGCTTCCGGACACTATGCTAATTTCCTTGGCGCGAAGCGAAGCGTCATAGTAACGTAATTTCCTTTCGTTTATGAAGCATTCCACTGGTCCATCTTTCGCGCCGGGGCATCACAACCGAGCACGACGCCGCATGCCGCCGTCGTGCGAGACTCTCCCGTCGTACTGGCCGAGCTGCGCAGGTTATGCATCGACCGACGATCAAGTTCCAAACGGCGCCGAGTTTGCCAGAGGCGCCCGGCCGGTGGGATTCGCTCTCGTCGGAGTTTTGGACATCGCATAAAATGACGCTCCGAGGAACTCGATTCGCCAGGATTTGCAACATGTGATGCGGTTCGCGGCAAACAACACAAGCAACCCTGGCGATGGAAAATCTCGCGACGGTTGTTTCGCAATATCGACCAGCTGCATACAGAACACCTTTGAACGAAAAGAATCCTACGATGACGGACGGCAACGCGAAGCCAAAGGCCAAGAACGCCTCGCGCGCTAGCAAGCCGCGCACGACGGCCGCCAAGTCGACGGCAAAATCGAATTTGACGCCCGGAACGAAGTCGTCGCCAAAGACCGGTGCGGGGGACAGACCACAAGCGAAGAGGGCCAAGGCCGGTGCGAGTCAAGCCGAGCCGGTGAAACTCCTTTCGGGCGGCAACCCTCAGATTGCGAAGGGCGACGGCGACGTCCCGGTGCAGGCGTACATCGCCGCAATGCCCGGCTGGAAGAGCGAACTCGGGAGACGACTCGACGCGCTCATCGTGCAAGCCGCACCGCAGGTGCGCAAGGCCGTACGATGGAATTCGCCCTTTTACGGCATCGAGGGCCAGGGTTGGTTCTTGTCGTTTCACGTTCTCACTCGTTACGTCAAGGTGACCTTCTTCGCGGGCGCCTCGCTGCGGCCCGTCCCACCGGGCGCCGGCAAAGACAAGCTCGCGCGTTGGATTGATATTTATGAAGACGACGAACTCGACGAAGCGCAAATGACGTCCTGGATCAAGCAGGCGGCCGCGTTGCCCGGTTGGGATCCCAGCCGCAAATCGTAAGGCTCGAACGGCGCCGCAAGCGAAGACGCTCTCGCGGCGTGCTCCTGGTTCGCCGGTGGCGGCCCTCGTGGGGGCGGGCCTCCAAGTGATGGATCTGGCAACGTCGTATCCCACACATTCTTCATCACGAAACCGCGCGCGCGTCCTGTTCGCGGCATGGATTGGGGTTGAGCCGCACCAGGCAGGCGCGACCGGCGAGCACGAGCGGAATTTCCTGGCCGTCATCCAACGCCGCGAGTTGTTGGCTTGCGAGGATGATACGGTACTCGACCCAATCCGCCGGACGGGCCAGCGCCAGTTCGGCGGCGCGCCGGTGAACCCACGGAGGATCGGACAGCCGGTATTCGGCGCCTACGAACGCGGGCAGTTCTTCATTCACCAGGCGGCGTAAATTGAGCGCCACCCCGCGCGGTGTGGCCGCCAGGCGGTTGAGCACAAGGTGCGACAGCTCCGGCGGCAGTTTGGAAGCGAGTTGGGCTTCGATCAAATTGATTCGTCCGGCGAGCACATGCACGAGTAAGTCCGGAGCGAAGCGGCGGACCTGTTTCGCGGCCTGAATGTACCGCGAGCTGGCGCCCATCAGCCGGGCGGCGTGGTGCGTGGCCTTCCCTCGCGCCGCTTCCTCCCGCTGCGGGAGGATAGCGCACGGGTGCGCTATCGTTCCACTGGGTGGTTTGAGGCCGAGTCGCCGTCGCTCTTGTGCTTCCTTTTCCAACATCGGCAGCACTTCGAGGGCCAACACCGCGCGCTGACTAGCGTTGAATTGGCGCCGCCGCAGATTTTTAGCGATGGCCCAAGCCAAGGGCGAGTCATCTCCCCGCCACTCCATGTATTGAGGCTCGACTCCCGCCCGCCGACACGCCTCCAGCCGATTCCTTCCATCGAGCACCTGCCCATCCAAGAGCATGATCGGCTCCAACAGCCCTCGCCGCCGAATATCCTCCGCCAGACCTTCCAGTTCATTTTCAGAAAGCATGGGAAACAGGCGGCAGATCGGATGAATCTCCATTGCCGAAGCCCTTACAAAGCGGACCAAAGAAGTTGTGTATTAGTATATATTTGTACACATTCGCAATCAAGACCTGCGGGAGAAAAAATATCGAATTTTGGACAAACACGTTGATGACAAAGAATGAATTCCAATCCGGCAAAGAATGAAACGCGACGGGTGCGAAAGTCGCAAAGAACGCACACGTTCGCCGCGGCGTCGGGGCAAGGCTTGTGGCCGGCTTCCGGCAAGTTCGTCAGAACAACTTGCTTCGCCAATCCCTAGCCCTGCCGATAGGCGCCGGCGGAAATCAACGATTGGGCCGTCCCGGGGTTCGCGCGGGGATAAACTTGCGAAAAATACATACCCGTGGCAAGGCCCGCGAACTAGGCTAAAGTAGATACCCGACGTTTCTGTTGTGATTGATCAACCTTGAGTTACATCCCATGAAGATGCAATGTATGAAGAGGTGGGGGCTGGGCTTGGCTGTCTTGATGGTCGCCTTGGCGATGGGCACGGCCGACGTGGAAGCGTCACCGGCGTTTTTTATGCGTCCGGTGCACGCGGCTTCGAAAACGCTCGTGCTGAATGTTGAAAACCCGGCATGCTGCGGCGATATCGCGTGTGTGCAAGTTTGCGTTCCTGCTTGTTGCGAAGGTCCACCCCAAGTTTGCAGCCGTTGCGGTGTCCTGCGGCGCGGGATTGTGACTTATACCTGGAGTTGCGGCCACCAAGTGACGGTCGTATTCACCGCCGTGGGCACAGTGCGGGTGCGGTAAAACCTTGCAAACGTGCGTTGATCACCCGGGTCAATGTAAATACGCGCCTCGCTGGTTAGCATCAAAGGTTCTCCGAATGTGCGGACCAAGTCCCATGGCGCCGCACCCGCGACAAGAGAACACGCAAGCGGTGCGCGCCAACGCGAATCGCCAAGCGGTATGGCGAATGGGAGCCATGCCGCAGATTCTGAGATCGGTCTGGCCCGCGCCGTCATGATCCGATTGAGCTTGCCATCCGGAGGCTCACCCTCGACCACAAGATTACCATCGCGCAGGCGCTCGGCGCCCAATTCTACATGGGAGATAGCCGACCCACGGACCGTCAGCGATGACGCCCCCCGGAAAATGGCTGACCATGGGGCCATCTCCTCCTCTTTCTTTTCGCCCGAACGAAACGTTATCGCCGCTCTAAGCAGGGGAACGAAGCCCTTTGCGGGACAGTAGTTCCTCACCGAGAGACGACGCTCTAGGGGCCCGCGGCGCACCGGTCAGCGAATTCTCCCGGCGTGACTTTTGACGGGCAAGGCGACGCTCTCTTCGCGCGAACGCCAAGTCAAGATGAGGAACAGGATCGCAACCTCAGCCGCCACGCGTTGCCGTACGATTCTCGACGTGGCGTCTGATTCTCGAAGCCGGTGCTTGATGAAGCGCCAGGTTCTGAAAGCGCCGCCCAGGGCGGATGTTGAGTTACGGCGCATGGCAGCGCTACTGCGCTTTCGGTGGCATCGTTTTTTTCTATGCTTCGGTTTTAACAATTCAATTTGTCTAACGGTCGATTTTGTCGAAAATTGGCGTAGTCACCGGGAGGCGGACACGCAAAAGGACCGCGCCCGACCAACAGGTCTTACCAACCAAGAGGCTTTCATGGTCGCCATGTTGAAAACCGCGGTGGTTTGGTTCTGGCGCTCTCGGCGCTTCACGCCCCGGATTGTTCGTGCCGACGGCGAATTGGCCGAGCCCGCGATCGTCCGTTCGTCGGAAGGCCCGCGTCACCGGCCGGATGTTGCGCTGGATGTGACAACGATTTACCTCGCTTAATGGAACGAACCGCCCCTGCCCCCTAGGAGTTTCCGAATGAAGAGCCTTTCTCGCTTGACGCCGAGCACCACCTACCTCGAAGCCATTGAGCAGCAACTCGCCGCAGCATCTGAGTCGACGGACACGCTGGCGATTGTTTTCACGGACGCCGAGATGGACGACTCGGTCGTTCCCATGATGCGTCGCTTGCCCGCGGTTGTCGTGCGCGTTTCCGATGACACGGACACCCTCGACGGGCCAATAATCAACACGCTCCGTTACGCCGCTTCCCACTGTGGCGTACGTCATGTGATCGTGAGCGGACACACGCGTTGTAGCGCGGTGCGCCGGGCGCTCACCGCCTATCAACAACCGATTGACGGGAACTCGCCGTCCTGGTTGCACCAGGCCCGACTGGCGCAGCGCCGATTGGCCTTGGCCAAGCAGCACCTGGTGCAGCAACTGGAAACGCTCTCGTGGAACTTGCACCCGCGCGTGAACGAGCCATGCAGCTCCCTGTGCATCCATGGGCTGCTTTACCTCGCCGAGAGCGGCGCCTTTCTGAATTACGATTTCGCGTCGCGCGAATTTCAATTGCTGAATAATCAATTCAACGTAGCTTGACCACGCGCCATCCCTTTTGACTGACCTGCCTTACCTGGGAAACTGCTCGCATGCCCGCTTCCACGCTTTTCGAGAGTCTTCTTAGTCCGCCGGTCCTGTTCTTTTTTCTGGGCATGGCGGCCACGTGGACTAATTCCGATTTGCGCCTCCCCACGGCCATTTCGAAATTCCTGGCCGTGTACCTGCTGATGTCGATCGGCTTTCGGGGCGGCGCCGAACTGGCGCACGGCGGGCTGCACGCCCACGGCGTGATGGTCATGGCGGCGGCCGTCGGCGCCGCGATCCTCACTCCGGTGTGGTGTTTCTTCATCTTGCGGCTTCGTCTGGACCCAACGAACGCCGCCGCGGTGGCCGCCGCCTACGGTTCGATCAGCGCCGTTACGTTTGTCACGGCCGTGGGTTGCTTGCAAAGTCTGCAGATCCCGTTTAGCGGACACATGGTGGCCGCGATGGCGATGATGGAGTCGCCAGCGATTGTTGTCGGCGTGCTGCTGGCCCGGTTGTATGGGCGCTCGGCTCATGAGGAATCTTCGGGCGACCGATTCGACTGGGGAAAACTGTTACACGAAGCGCTCCTCAGCGGACCGGTAGTCCTGCTCACGGGCAGCCTACTCATCGGCGCGGCGACCGGCGACCGCGGCTGGCAATCGGTGAAGCCCATGCTTGGCGACCCGTTCCAAGGCGTGCTCGCGCTGTTTCTCCTCGATATGGGACTGAACGCCGCACGGCGCCTGCGGCGGCTGCCCGAGTCGAGCGGCTTTTTGATCACCTTCGGCGTCGGTGCGGCGCTGTTGCACGCAGGATTAGGTATCGGGCTGGGAGCGCTGCTCGACGTGAGCAAAGGCGACGCCCTGCTCTTGGCCGTGTTATGCGGCAGCGCGAGCTATATCGCCGTTCCTGCCGCGATGCGCATGGCGCTCCCCAAGGCGAACCCTGGCCTGTACGTGCCGATGTCGCTGGGAGTGACCTTCCCCTTCAATGTGGTGATTGGCATTCCGCTGTACCTGGCTGCCATCAACCTGCTGTGGTAGTTGCGTTTCTTCAGGAGCAGCACGCATGCGTTCCGATCGTCCGGGCGTTTATATCGCGACCCACTTGCGTCAATTGGAGGATGAAGCCATTTTCATTCTCCGCGAGGTCGCGGCTGAATTTGAGAAGCCGGTGCTCTTGTATTCCATTGGGAAGGACTCCTCGGTCATGCTGCACCTGGCGCGCAAAGCGTTTTATCCGGCGAAGCCGCCCTTCCCGCTGCTACACATCGACTCGACGTGGGAGTTTCGCGAGATGTACGAATTCCGCGAGTCCTATGTGCGGCGCGAACTCGGCATGAACGTGATCGTTCACGTCAATGAGGAAGGGGTTCGGGCAGGGATTAACCCTTTCGACCACGGCAGCCGAAACTACACGGACATGATGCGCACGCAATCGCTCAAGCAAGCGCTCAATCACTATGGTTTTGACGCTGCGCTGGGCGGCGGTCGCCGCGACGAGGAGCGTTCACGGGCGAAGGAGCGAGTGTTCTCGTTCCGCGATCGTCATCATCGTTGGGACCCGAAGAACCAGCGTCCCGAGCTCTGGAGTATCTTTAACACCCGCGCCGAGCGCGGACAATGTATTCGCGTGTTTCCGCTTTCGAACTGGACTGAGCTCGATATCTGGCAATACATCCACCGAGAAAACATCCCGATTGTGCCGCTCTATTTTGCGGCGCCTCGTCCGGTGGTGGAGCGAAACGGGGACTTAATTATGGTGGACGATGACCGCATGCGTCTGGAGCCGAACGAGAAGCCGCAACTGCGCACCGTCCGTTTTCGCACACTCGGCTGCTACCCGCTAACCGGAGCTGTGCAATCAAGTGCTGCGACGCTGCCGCAGATTGTTCAAGAAATGCTCACGACTCGCCACTCGGAACGTCAGGGGCGCGCCATCGACAAAGATCAAACCGGTTCGATGGAAGAGAAAAAACGCGAAGGTTATTTTTGACAGGCGTTCGCCTGTTGACGTATCGCGACGGATTGTCGAGACCTCCTGTCGTCGTTCCGTCGAAGGTGCTTCGCGATTGCGATGAATCGCTTTGCGTCGTTCGCCAACTTCCGCATCTCTTCGAAAGCACCGAGCAAGGCGCGGCAAACTTCGTCGCCCATCAGGCGGGACCAGGCTCGTACGTCTCCACGTAAAAGTCGGTAGAATGGGGCGTTTCGAGCGTGATCGTCACGGGTCGTCGGTCCAAGACGCGGCCAAGGCCTCGTTGCGAGCACCATTGCGTCGACCAATGCCCTGAGGACGAACCGTATAATCTTGCTTGCAGCGCAACTCTCGCTCGGAACAAGCGGCCTCAGGCGAAAACCTGCGGAGGTTGAGCTACCCCCATTGGCGAATGAAGTGGAACCGTGATGAGAATCATTCTCTGGATTTTGTTCGGCGTGGCGACGCTTGGAGTTTCGCCGAACACGCACGCGGACTGGAACCTCCATGTGGCGGCCGACGCCCCGGCGGACGGCGACGGAACCATCCAGGCGCCGTTTCGAACGCTGACGCAAGCCCGAGACGCAATTCGCGCCGCTCGCCAATCCGGATCGCTCAAGATGGGCGAGGCCGTGACGGTCCAGCTCGGACCGGGCGTCTATCACCTGCAATCCTCGTTTCAATTGACCACCCAAGACAGCGGCGCAGCGAATGCCCCAGTCATTTATCGAGCCAAGCAGCCGCGCACGGCGCGTCTCCGTGGCGGTGTGTCGCTCCCGCGGGCCGACTTTAGGCCCGTCACCGATCCGCAGGTGCTTGCCAGGATCGACGACGGCGCGCGCAGCCATGTCCTGGTCAGTGACGTATCGCGCTTGTTTGCCGAGGCGTTTACGGAATTCAAGACGGCGTTTCGCGGCGCGCCTCCCGCGCCATGGCTTTACCTGGAGGGACGTCCCATGCCCTTGGCTCGGTGGCCCAATGCGGACGACGCGAATGGCGGGTGGGCGCAGTTTACGAAAGCAATCGATACAGGTTTACCGGAGCCCGATGCGGCCGATGCTGCGCGACGCAAGGCGCGGCCCGGTTCGTTCGAGTTCAAAGATCCCCGGCCCGCGCGCTGGAGTCTGGAGGATGGCGTGTGGCTGCAAGGTTATTGGACGCACGACTGGAGCGACGAGGTGATTCGGGTGGCTGCGTACGACAAGACGGCGCAGGTCGTCACTTTGGCGGAGCCGCACACCTACGGCATCGCCGCGGGCACCTGGGGAGCCGAGCAGCGGCGGTTCTACGCGTTTAATACGCTCGACGAATTGGACTCGCCCGGCGAATGGTATTTGGATCGCACCGGCAAGCTACTCTACTTTTATCCGCCTGCCGACCTGTCGCAAGCGGAGCTGGTTCTGGCTTCGTCGACGCAACCGCTGCTAAGCATTTCCCGCGCCAAGCATCTGCGATTCGAAGGACTCGTGTTTGAGTACAGCCACGGAGGCGGCGCCGTGTTGGAGCAAACTGAACATGTCGAGATCGCCGGTTGCGAATTCTCGAATCTTGCCGGGCAAGGCGTGCTAGTTAACGGCGCGAACAACACCGTTCGTTCCTGCGATCTGCACCATCTCGGCGCGGCGGGCGTTTCGTTGAACGGCGGCGACCGGCGGAGCTTGACGCTGGCGAATAATCAGGCGATCAATAATCACATCCATCACTACGGGCGTTTTCAGCGAACCTACGCGCCGGGCATTGGCGTTCAAGGATGCGGCCAAATCGTGCGCAACAACTGCATTCACGACGCACCGCACAACGCCGTGCTCTACGGCGGCAATGAACATCGATTTGAACTGAATGAAATCTATCGAGTGGTCATGGAGACCGGCGATTCCGGCGCGTTCTATACCGGCCGCGACTGGACCAGCCAGGGCAACGTGCTTCGTCACAATTACATTCATGACCTGGGCGCGGGCGATTCCCGTCACGTCAACACGATGGGCGTGTATCTCGACGATTGCGACAGCGGCGACACCGTGGAAGGCAACATCTTCTACCGGGCCGGACGCGCGATCATGATCGGCGGCGGACGCAATAACCCGGTGATCAATAACCTAGTTGTCGATTGTCCCATCGGGTTGCACATTGACGCTCGCGGCATGACGTGGAAACAGTGGAACGATCCAAACTCTCCAGGCTGGAATTTGGAGGCCAAAGCCCAGGCGCTCAACTACTTACAGCCGCCCTGGAGCGAGCGGTATCCGCAGCTTGCGATCCTCATGCGCGACTCACCCCGCGAGCCATTGCATAATCCGATTCTTCGCAATGTGTTTGTGAATTGCACTCAAGAGGTGTGCAGTTTTGACGGCAACGTCAAGAAACTGATCGACAAACTCGAAATCGCCGATAACCTGGCCGTCGCCACCTCGGCGAGCCGCGGCAAGGCGGCGCCGCGGCAAGACATCAAGGGATTCACCTGGCTCGACATTGCCGAAAAGTCTTCGACGCCCAACGCCCTCGTGCAAGCGGACGGGTGGTTGCGGAAACACTCGCCCGGCTTCCAACCGATTCCCTTCAACGCGATCGGTCTCATGCAAGATGAATATCGAAGCGAACTGCCGTGACGAAATGCCGGATGCGCGCCCTCGCGCTTTTTCCATTGCTTGGGCGCGGCGCGCTCACGTTCTGAGTATCCTCATCGTCATGGGCTAATTCGCGGCCAGCGTGCTGAGGCTGTTTCATTCTGGAGAAATCGCATGAGTTTCCGGCGACATGTCATGGCGATCGTGGCGTTGTTCGTGATGTGGGGATCGCTTTTCCCATGCGAAGGAATAGCAAGCGAAGACGACTAGCGAAAAGCAGATGAGGTTCTGCTGGATTTGTCCGGCATGGGGATCGGCGACGGCCCCCTCGATTACGAGGCGCTTCCCGAACTGCCGGGCGAACATGGAATTGTGTGTCCGGCCGATTCCGATTTGAAGTTTCAGCTACATAACTACCTCGTCCATCATGACGGCCGCTATTGGTGCATGTGGAGCCAAGGGCCGCCCGTCGAGGATGAACCCTCGCAACAAATCCGTTACGCAACGAGTGAAGATGGGTTGCGATGGAGCCAAGCGCAGGTGTTGGTTCGCCCCGTGCGCGAAGGCTATGCCTACATTGCGCGCGGGTTTTGGGTGCGCGAGGGACAATTGCTCGCCCTGGCGGCCCACTTCCACGGCAAGGGCGCCTTTGGCGTGAACAAAGAGCTTGAACTGCAAGCGTTGGCTTGGGACCGCTCCACGCAGACATGGATTCCCCGGGGCCGGGTATTTGAGAACGCCATTAACAACTTTCCGCCGCAACGCTTGTCGACAGGCGAGTGGATGATGACGCGGCGCGATAGTCGCTTCAACGTGTCGATGCTCATTGGCGGAGAAAAACACTGGAACGATTGGCGGGAGTTTCCAGTCGTCGCACGGGCGCAGGTCGAAGGATTTCGACCTGATGAACCCATTTGGTGGGCGCTGCCCGACGAGCGGTTAGTCGGCTTATTCCGAGACAACGGCGGATCCAACCGCTTGTTTCGGGCTTTCTCGACCGACCATGGCCGCACCTGGTCAACGCCCGCGATGACCAACTTCCCCAACGCCACGAGTAAGATTTACTCGCTGCGCTTGAGCGACGGCCCGCGCCTGCTTTTCGCCAATGCCAATCCTGGCGTGGGTCGCCGGCAATTGCACGTGGCGCTCTCGGACGACGGGTTGACGTTTCGCCGGCTGGCGCGGCTCGCGAATCCCTCGCCCAAACCGGCCACCCTCCAATACCCTCACGCGATCGAACACAACGGCCATCTGCTCATCGCCTTCTCTCGCAACAAGAATCAAACGGAAGTGCTGAAGGTCTCGCTCGCTGCACTTCGGGAAATGCAATCCTTGCCCGTTACGCGCCCGAAAGCGCCTTAGTACTTCCGCAACCAGCGGCCTAGCCGGTCGCGCCGCAAGACGGTGTTCCGTGGCGAGTTTCACTCTGCCGCAATGCAGAACAAGTGCTTCTCGCCTCGAATGAGCAGTCCCTTCGCGGCGGGAACTGGCGAACCGATGATCGACTCGCCCATGTCGTTTTCGGCCAATACTTTGAAGGCGTCATTGGCCACGCTCGCGACAAACACGACTCCGTCTTCGCGCGGGGCGTACAGCGTGTCGCCCGCGATGAGTGGCGACGCGTAGAAGTTGGGGCGACCCTTGGGGAACTCGCCGCTCCAGATCGTGTTGCCGGTGGCCGGGTCTAAGCACTCGACTTCGCCGCGGTCGCGCACGAGGAAGACTTTCCCCTGGTAAACGGCCGGAGTGGGCACAAACGTGCCGACATCGTCGCGAAGCCACACGCGGTTGGTCTTGGTGACGTCGCCGCTTCCCGTGAGGCGGATTCCATGCAAGCGCGGAACGCCTCGGTCGTTGCGGCCATAGGCGATGATCGCCATGTCCCCAACAATCACCGGGGATGCGATCGCAGGCCAGAGTTGATTGCCCTCGGGGTTAAAACCGCCGCACGACCACACGACCTTGCCGTCCGCCGCGTCGTGAATCGTGAGATGCTCAGCGCCCCACACCAGGATGCATTCCTTACCTTGATGTTGAATGACGAGCGGAGTCGTGTAGCCGTGGTCGCACTCGGTTGGCGTCTGGTAGTTGCGAGCCGCTTTCCAGACCATCTCCCCGCTTACTTTATCAAACGCTGCGAGCCACGATTCCCCTTCGTGCATCCGCACCATGATCACGTGTTTTTCCGTCAACACGGGGGAAGTGCCGTGATCCCAGTACAAAGTATCCTTACCGAAACGAGCTACCAGGTCGGTTTGCCAGCGGATGCGACCGTCGAGTTCAACCGCCGCGAAGGAGCCGCTCTTGAAAAACACGTACACCGCCTGACCATCGGTGACGGGCGAGGCGTTGCTGCCCGAGCCATTGCGATGTTTGCCGGCATTCTCTGGACCAAACACCGTGCGCCATTGCTCGGCGCCCTGAAAGTCATAGCAGAGGAGCGCATCGCGGCCGTCGACCGGCGCCGTGACAAAAATTTGGTCCTTCAGCCAGACCGGCGTCGAACAGCCCTTGCCGGGCAACGGCGTGCGCCACAGATATTGGGCGCCGCTGAACTTCACCGGGTAATTTCCCTGTTCGACGCTGCCGTTGCTTTGAGGACCGCGCCAAGATCGCCACTCGGCAGGGCCGACAGCCATCGCTTCCTGGGCGCCCCAACAAATAGTCCACGCGGCGATCAGAACCTTCGTAATATGTGGCATGGTCAATTCCATCGAGGAAGGCGAGAAACAAGTCCGCTTCTTAGGATACAAGGTTTTAACGCCCGGCAAACAGCCCCCGGCAGGTTTTGCGCGCTGGAGCGATCGGGCGACGATCGATCCCACGTTGGCGAACCGGAATCCCTTCGGGTCTCCAAGTATTCTGCAAGACGGCGCCTCGAAACTGCGACCGTCATGGTAATTGCCAGCCGCGTCAAATGAATGAGGCCGCTCCTGAGGCGACTAACATGGGAGAATCGTCGCCGGCTGATGCCTGGCAATTGGCCAAGGCGTCTTGCGCCAGGTCTTCGAGGCGCGTCAGCTCCGCAATCATTTGCGCAAAGTCACTGGCGTCGGTTAAGTCGTGATTCGCCTCCGCCAGGCGTGAGGCGGCGTGGGCGAGCTCCCGCAGAGCGCAATGCAACTCCTCACTGGGCGGTCGAGCGGCGTCGAGCATTCGCTGAGGCGTGGGCTGCACGGTTCGATTCACAAGCCAGCGAAGGAGGGTCGCGCGACTTAGCACGCCCACCGGGATTTCGTCGCGAAGCACCACAGCTCGCGAGACGGGCGATCTGACGAGGAAGCGGGCCACCTCTTCCGCCGCCACCGACTCGTCATAGGTTACGACCACGCGAGACGCGAGTTGTCGTAGCGTTTGATGGGAGTCCGCGCCGTGGAGCAAATCCGCCGTGAGCGCCTGGTCTGTCACCAGTCCATAGAGCCTGCCGTTGCCGTCCAGTACGGGAAGCGAGTCGAGACGCATCTTCAGAAGCAGGCGAGCCGCATCCCACGGAGAGTCGGCGAGCGAAAGAAACGCCGTCACGGGCGCCATAATGTCGCGGGCGAGCAAGCCGTCCCATGGTCCGCGCAAACACTCGTCGCCGTCCAACGAGTCGTGAGTCAACGAAAACGCGGAAACGACGCGGTTGCGCCCGCTACGCTTTGCGACCAAGAGCGCCGTGTCCGCGGCGTCCGCCAACGCCTGCAACTCGGACATGTGTTCGGTAAACTCGCTCACGCCAAAGCTGCACGTGACTGCGAGCCGGCCATCGGCGGAAAAGGAGTGGGCCGCCACGTAGGAGCGCAGTCGCTCGGCAACGATCATCGCGTCCTGCTCCGTCGTCTCCGGCAGCAGCACGGCGAATTCCTCGCCCCCTAATCGGCAAACGAGATCGCTTGCGCGGCATTGCTGCCGGACAACCTCGGCGAACTGCCGCAATACCTGATCGCCCGTCCCGTGTCCCCAGGTATCGTTAATCTTCTTAAAGTGGTCGATGTCCGCCACGATCAGCGCGAGGGGAGTTCCGCTTTGCATGGCTCGCCGGAAGTGCGAACTGCCCATGGCGATCAGGCCGCGTCGATTCAGGACGCCGGTGAGAGGATCGCAAAGCGACGTCCATTTCAACTCCTCGGCGACCTTCTGAGAATGTTCGCGTTGGCGATCCATCCGGTCGAGAGACCGCGCGGCCCAACCCACGAGCAGGACTAGCGCCATACACATGATCGACGTGTAAATCGTCAGCCCCACATCGCCGTTGAACCAGCGCCACGCCTCGCCTTGTAAACAGACCAGGCCCGTCAACACCGGCGCGAGAATCACGGCGGGCAGCACCCACCGTGCGGCTCTTCCACCGGCGGCCTGGCTTTGAATGATCGTGATCACTCCATATTCTTGGCGAGAAAGGAGCAACCCCACGCTCAGCGCGATGAACGCGCTGGTGGTATGGATCGCCATGGACGATGGCCCGAGCTGATACAAGATCGGCGCCTGATAGAGGTAACCCACCAGGGCTCGGGCGGAAATTAAAAGTGGAAGAAGAAGGATCCACGGCGCCGTCCGCGCGAAAAGCGATGGCCCAGGCGGAAAGACGATCACAAGTCCCAAAAGGATGAAATTCAAGGCGGTCACGGGCGACATTCGGCCCGGATGTACAGTTTCACACGCCGAGGAAGATTCGACGATCAGCCAGTTGTCGATGCCGAAGCTCCATCCTCCTAGGTACTCGGCAAGCGTCGCACTCGCCAGCAGGATGACGCCCGCGGCGGCAAACTTTGCACCGGCGATGGGCAACTTTCCACCTGGCCAAACCGTCAAGACCAGTGACGCCCCCAACACCATGAACGATAGCGCGGTGTTGGCTTTCATGCTGACAAACTCGGGCGAAATGCTCTTCAGGGCCGCGACATCAAAAATCCATCCGGCCATGGCGCTGGCGCCCAGCAGGAACGTAATGACGCCGCAGATCAGTAGGATGTATCCTCCAACTTCCGGCCGATGAGGACGCTTTCGACGATCTGTCATATTCACATACGAAGCACAATGAAGAAGCCCCTAACTCGCAATCCTAGCACCTAGATTCGCATTCCACGGGTTGGTTCGCCGTGAGACGCCCGAGCAATCCGATCATCGCGACTGTAACGCTCGTAAAGGCGTCCAACGCCGCCGGGGCGAACTCATGGTAGGGCGATTCTCGCACCCAAGAGCAGGGAAACGCCCATCGTCGAACCGCCAATCCCTTCATGCCCGAAGCGTTCGCGCGTTGAAAGCGGTCGCCGTCCCCCTGCGCTGAGCGCATCATGAAACTTCAATCGATCCTGTAGCAGGATGTGTGAAGAAAGGTCGCGCAGGTTTCAGCAGAATCTCATGATTGCGCCGATGTGCTCCACCCTCGGGAAATCGCCGCGTCGTGCAGCCTGCTCAATCTTTACTCGTGCAGGCAATGAATGGTCTTCCGATCCTCGGTAGTGACCAACTTGATTATCGTCGGGGTGATCAGGGTGAGTCTTCTTTGTTGAGATCTAAACGGTCCGGGGTTTCGGCGCGTTGTTGGCCACTGGGTCGGGAAGGCCGATTCAAGGTTGGATGGGCGTCGTGCCGTGCGACCGTTCGCGCCAAGATCGACAACAGGACGTGATCTTCAAACGGCTTATGCAGAAATCCCAGGGCCCCGGCTTGCATGGCTAGCTCGCGGGCAAGGTCGTCGTCGTGGGCCGTAATGAATACAATCGGAATGCGTTGCTGGTCGGCCGCCAGCCGCTGTTGCAATTGCAAGCCGCTCATGCCCGAGAGGCGTACATCGAGCACAAGGCAGTCCGGCGGAGGAAGCCTGGCTTCCAGAAACTCCTCGGCGCTGGTGAACGACTCGACGATCATTCCCGCCGAGCGAATCAGACGCTGCAGCGCCTTGCGCACCGAGGGGTCATCGTCAATGATGAAAACCTTCACAAAATTACCGCGTTTCTCTTGCGCTGGCCGTGGCTCTCCGCAATGCGCATACGTCACAATCCGTCGATAGGTTGACGGTCCAACGCTGCGCGGCTCAAAACATGCGTCTTTGCGAACCGGCGCTGCTTAAGGGTAGCCCCCACGCGCCCGAGTGACCATTGGCCTTTGGTCCAACCACGGCGGCACGTTCGGTACAGGGTTTTCGGAACGGGGAAGAAGAAACGAATGGGTGAGAGATCGAAGCCGGGGCCCTCTTGCGGTAAGATGCTTTGCGACCGATTATCCGTTGCGGAGAAACCCGCCATGTCGCGACCATGCTTCCTCTTCCTCGTGATGTTTGGGCTACTGGCGTGCTGCGAAGTAAACCGTGTCGCGGCAAACGACGCCACAGCGATTGCGAATACCATTGACCGGCATATCCAACGGCGACTCGACTTGGAGAAAGCGCCGCAGGCGGCGCAATCCCAGGATGCGGAATTCCTCCGCCGGGTTTTCCTCGATTTGCACGGCGTCGTTCCTCCCGTCGAGCGGACGCGGCGGTTTCTTGCGAGCGAAAACAGCCACAAGCGAACCGAGCTGATCGACGAACTTTTGGCCAGTCCGCGGTACGGTGAGTACATGGGCGATCTTTGGCGGGGACGGCTTATCTCGCCGCTGGCGAACGAACAGCGAGTGCAATCGCAGCGCTTTGCCGACTGGTTGGCCGATCGGTTCAATCGCAATGATGGCTGGGACCGGATTGCCTACGACTTAGTAACCGCGGCGGGCAAGATCGAGGAGAACCCCGCCGTAACCTACTTGATCGAAGGGCGGCATCCGCTCAGCGTGACCGATCTGACCGATCTCAGCTCGCGTTACTTTCTCGGAGTTCGGCTCAACTGTGCTCAGTGCCATGACCATCCCTTCGTCGAGTGGAAGCGCGAAGACTACTGGGGTATGGCGGCGTTCTTCGCACCGATTCAAACGCCAAACCGTCCCAAAATGGTCTACACGGCGGGAGTGCAGGATGATCCCAGAATGACCTTAGCTTCGGTGCAAAACGCCGACGCCATTGAGGGGTTTCAATCACAGCCGCCGACGTTTCTTGGCGGCGAGACGTTGCAAACCGTCGGCAACGCTCGTTTGCGCGCCGCGCTGGCGGAGTGGATGACGTCGCCGGAGAATCCCTATTTCGCACGGGCCATGGTGAACCGCATGTGGTGGCAATTTTTTGGCCGTGGCATTGTCAACCCGGTCGATGATATGCACAGCGGCAATGCGCCGTCTCACCCCGAACTGCTGGAGGATTTGAGCCGACAATTCGCCGAGTCGGGGTTTGACTTGAAGCTCCTTTGCCGTTCCATCGTCCAGAGCCGCACGTATCAACAAACCAGTCGTCCCGGACCGCAGCCCAATGCCGAAGACCAGCTTTTCGCTCGCATGCCCGTGAAGGTGTTGACAGCCGAACAATTGTACGACTCGCTGGTGCAAATTCTGGGGCCGCCAGCGAAAACGCCGGCCATCGATGCGCGTTTGGGGGCTCGGCATGAATTCTGCCAATTCTTCGCGAGTGACGGCGATCCCGATCCAACGCGCTACGACCGCGGTATTCCGCACGTGCTGCGGTTGATGAACTCACCGCAATTCGCGGGCCGAAGTATTTCGACACTGACCTCTCGGCGAGGGGGTTCTGAATTCTCGGAGGAGGACGCGGCAAACGAGTTGTTCCTGACGATCTTGGCCCGCTATCCCACCGACCAGGATCTTGAGCTGTTTCGCGACTGGCGGCGTCGCGCGGGTGAGCCGTTCGACGGGGCCTATCGGGAGCTGGCTTGGGCGCTCCTCATGAGCAGCGAGTTCGCATTGAACCATTAAATTCTCAGGAGGTTGCCAATGTCGGGTACGATCACACGACGCTCGGTGCTTGCCTTGGCAGCCGCAAGCGGAACGCTCAGCGGCTGGCTGGGGCGACTGGCGGCGCATGCGGCCGAACAGCCCGCGGCGAAGTCATGCATCCTGCTGTGGATGTCGGGCGGGCCAAGCCATATTGATACGTTTGACCTCAAACCGACCGCGCCGATCAATATTCGGGGCGAGTTTCGGCCTATCAACACCGCGGTCTCTGGCATTCAGATCAGCGAGCACTTTCCCAAGTTCGCACAATTGATGTCGCATGCGGCTGTGCTTCGCAGCATGAGCACTGTTGAGTCGGATCATCAGCTCGCCACGTACCATCTCCACACAGGCTACCAAAAACGCGCGGGAGGAGTGGCGTTTCCGAGCTTGGGCGCGCTGGTGTCTCAAGAACTGGGCTCGCAGGATTTCCCATTGCCGAATTGCGTTTGTATTGGCGCCGGACCTCGGCATGCAACGCGCTCCGGCTTCCTGGGACCAAACCATCAGCCGCTGGACGTGACGAACCCTGAGCGCGGAACGGACTTTCTCGAACCACTGACTAGTCAAGCCGAGTTCAATCGACAATATGATCTAGTTCGTCGCTTCAACTCGTCCTTCGAACAGTCCTATGGCGCTGAAGCGGCCCGCGCTCATACGGCGGCGCTCGATCGAGCAGTTCGATTGATGACCGCGGAACAAAAACAGGCGTTCGACGTGACCCGCGAGCCGGACAACATTCGCGACCGTTACGGCCGAGGAGCGTTTGGCCAAGGGTGCCTGATGGCTCGGCGGTTGGTGGAAACAGGCGTGCGGTTTGTCGAAGTGATGCTGGGCGATGGCGTGGGTTGGGACACCCACCGCGATAACTTCCCGCGCACGAAGACGCTGTCAACGGAGGCCGACCTGGGTATGGCGGCGTTGATCGAGGATTTGCGCGATCGTGGGCGCCTCGACTCGACCTTGGTCATCTGGATGGGCGAATTTGGCCGCTCCCCACAGACCACGAGCGGCGGCGGACGTAATCACTGGGCGCGCGCCTGGAGCAGCGTCTTAGCCGGGGGCGGGATACGCGGCGGGCAGGTCATCGGTCGCACTGACGCGGAGGGGGCCGAAGTCGTGGAACGCCCCATCCGTGTCACCGATTTCCTCGCCACCATTTGCACGATCTTAGAAATCGACTATACCCGGTCAAATCGTGCGCCAGGCAGTGATCGGCCCATCCCGATTGTGGATAACACCAAGCCGATAAGTATCATCAAAGAATTGTTCTAAAGCGTATTTCCTCGAGGTGTGATGACTTCTTCCGTGTGGTCCCCTCGCTCCGCGAGTGGTTTCCGACACTCGCGGAGCGAGGGCGCCGCATTGGGGGCGTTTCACCTGCGTGAAACGCGCTCTAGCCGGCAAGCCCGTTTCCCAATGTCCAGTCCGTCGGCGTGGGCGGGTCCACGTCGACGGAAAAGATGAAAGCGGCGATGAACCGCCGCACCCTAAATTAGCGCGATGCGACCACGGGCAAGGAATTGCCGGAGAGACGATTCACCAACACCACCACGTCCCCCGTGAGCGGCTGCTTGCCGAGGAGGTCTCGCTGCTGCCGGCGGAAGGCGTCCCAGGCTTCGCCTCCGGCGCGGCGGCACGCAATCGCCGTGAGAGCCGCTAAATCGTCTCCGTAAACGCCCTGGTTCACCAATTCCACCAACGGCGCCAAGTCGATCTCCGCCGCGTTCTCGGCAAGGAGCGCCGCGGTCAGCGTACGCACTTGCAGAAAGAAGCCGGCGTCGCCTTTCAGCTGGCCAATGGCTTGAGTCGCTTCGCGGCGGAACGTGGCGTCCTTAGAGGCCAGTGCGGCGTAGAGCGTTGCGATCGCTGAGTGCGGCTCGTCGGGAGTCATTTTCAGGTTCGCGATAGTTCGCTCTCCCACAGGCGGCGTCAACTTGGCGACGTGCTCGGCCAAGGTTTGCAGCTCGCCTTCATCAGGAAGCGCTCGGGCGGATTCCATGACTGCCCAGGCCGAACGCATCATCACGCCGGGGGACTTGGCCTCCAAAAGTTTCATTGTCTCCGGCCGACGCCAGGCGATTTGCAACTCGGTGAGCGCTTCCAAGTCAAGGCGGCGGTCGGCCGCCGCCGCCAAGAGCCGCCAGGCAAAGGCGTCGTGGGAGGCAATCACTTGCAGGCGGCGCAATGCTTCGCGGGCGTTGACAAGATCGTCCTTGCGGTCGCTGGCCCGCTTCGCCGTTTTCGCGCGAAGTTCAGCCGCGGCCTTGCCGAGCCGGCCCTGGGCTTTGCCGTCGCTCAAGAGACTTGCGACTTCCGCCATGCGGTCGTGCGACGTCGGCGCCGCAATCACCAGCAGTTGGCCGGGAGCGAACCACTCGACTCGGGCGTCCTGCGGCAACTCGGATCGCACCGCCGCGAGGAACGCAGCAGCTTCCTGCTTCGCGATTTCAATTCGCTTCTGCGGGTCCTGCTCTTTGTTCAGTTCCTCGGGAGAGAGCAAGGCGATCGGCGAGACATCGTAGATCCACGGCGAGACGCCTTCGCGCCGCCGCGTGGATTGCACGCTCACCGCGCCGTCCTTGACGAACCACTCCAGCCTCTCTGGCTGCAACGTCCAATCGAGCGCTTCGGTCACGGTGGCGCCGCGAAGATCGAGATAGGTGACGCGCAGCTCATCGCGATTGAGCAGCTCGGCCGCGTCCGCCAGGCTGCTGCGGACAACGCGGATGTCGATACCCGCCGCTTCGCCGATCATCTGCAGCGCTTCCGAGAGCGACTTATCCCGGATCACCAGATCGAGCCGCTTCTCCAGTTGCGGCGTCGCTTTGGTCCAGCCTTCTTTCTCCTGCGCGCGAATCTCTTCGATGTGGGCCAGCGCCGCGGAAGCCGTTTCGCCTGCCGAAGCGCCGAAGTTCGCTAACGCCGCATCCAAAAAATACGCCGTGAACAGCCTTTCGCGGGCCTCCGCGAGCTTGCCCTCCTTGAGCAAATTTCGTCCTTGGTCCAGCGCTTGGGCTGCGTCCTGCACCATGGGTGAAAAATCATTCGCGGCGATTCCAGCGGCCGAGGCGTCGAAATCGACCGCCGCCAAACCATCCCTCTCTTCGGTTTCGGCGATGTCGCCGAGCTGCTTCAGAGCGGAGAGACCGCGGCCCCGGCTCATGCCGCCGTATTGACCTGAACCGAATGGACCACCATAGCCCGCAGCGTTATCACTCCAGCCGTACCCCGCCTGTCCGTATCCGCCGCCGCCGATTCCTCCGGCGGCCATTCCCATCGCGCCGCCCCTTCTGAGGTATGCTCCCGCAGCGGAAGATGGTCCGGCGTCGAACCTGTAATTCATGGGCGCCGGCTGTGATCGCCCGAAATGCGGTTGAATCGCTGGAGACTTCGCGAGGGATGGAATTCCTGAGGACAACGAAAGCGTTCGCGCTGTGGCTTGCCCGGGAATGGCCATGCGGCGTTGTACGACGGGCTGCCCGCCATAGCCCTGCAAACCGCCGGGACGCGCTGCGGGAGCATTAACCGACCAAGCGAGGCTTTCTCCAAGAGCGACTTCCCCCTCCACGAGCTTGTCTAACTTCTCTCCTTCGCCGTCGAAAAAGCCTTCCCAGCGCGTCCCTTCTGGGAGCGGCACGGGAACGAGCATGCGCCGCGGCGGACGCGCCGCATCGCTCGTCGTCTCCGAATCGGCATCGACGGCCACAAAGCTCGTATACTGGCTCATCAACTTGTAATCGAGCGCGATTGCCGTGACCGTCTCTTCAACCGCGGGCGAGTCCTGATAGAAATCCTGCTGCATCAGGTCTTCAATCTTCTGCCGGGCCCAGACTTTCGCCAGGACGTCGTGTTGCGGCTGTTTCTCCGCGAGCTTCACTTCCAGCGGCCACTGGGCCGCTTCGCCTTCCACGTCGCCGCTGATGGAGATCGTCTCGCTCCCGGCGCCTTGATAGCGGCCATAGACGATGATTGGCCGCCCGGCCCACAGCTCGGGAATTTTCGCCGGATACGTTTCGGCGACTTGTAGCTTGCCCCAGTCAATCTTCACATTCGCAAGTTGGGCGCGTTGAATGCGGGTCATCACCTCCTGCGAGAGCGACTGCGAATCATCTTCCAGGCCGAGTTGCTTGCCCATGCCGCCTCCTTGCTTGGCGACGCCGTCCACCAGGAACATGTTGGGGGATGAGCCAATACCGATCGCCCATAACCGCACGCGATCGCCACAGTTTTTGCCCACGTGCTCAATGATCTCCGCCTCATTGCCGATGTAGCCGTCGGTGAGCATGACGATGATCCGCACCCGCTCTTGATCGACCGGCTCATCAATCGCCATCTGCACGCCTTTGAGCATTTCCGTGCCGCCGCTCCCTTGGAAGCCAGCCGTGAAATTCAACGCCTTGGCGATGTTCTCCTTGTTTACCGGCACGGGCTTCTCGAAGAGCTTGTTGGCCTGTCCGGCGAAAGTGATGACTTGCACCGTGTCTTGATCTTCGCGGCACAGCTTGAGCATGTGCTGCATGGTTTCGACGACCTTGGCGGTCGGGTGGCCCGACATGGAGCCGGAAACGTCGCACAGGAAGACGATCTCCCGCGGCGGGCTTTTCTTCAGCCGCTCGTCTTCCTGCGGTTGGATCATGAGCATGAAGTAGCCTTCGCCCAGCTTCGTCACATCGGGCGAGTACTTGCCGGTGTGCGAGAGGAGAGCCATCGAAGGCTTCTCGCCCACCACGTCGTACCGCAGGATAAAGTCTTTATTGGGGAGCGAGTCGGCTGGCGAGAGCGTGATTTGCGCGCGGCTTTCTCCGTCGCGTTTTACCTCGGATTGATGATTTGGAATCGCCAGGTTCTGCACTGGCACGCCCGCGTCGAGCGAAACGGTCAGCTTGATATCGTGCCCGTTGCGAACGCCCGGCTTGAGCACCGGTGGGCTGATCCGCGACGCGTCCGGCACGCGTGTGGTGTCGGCCACCGGCGACGAAACCTTGCCTTGCAGCTCCTCCGGCTGTGGCTGCGGCGAAGAGACCGGCGCCCCCGGAATGTACCGCGGGCCGACCACCATCGGGAAAGCAAACTCGTACGACCCCATGTCGTATCGCAGCACATCGACATACGAGATTTCGATCTTTACTTCCTGTCCCGGCGCGATGTTGCCGACCGACTGCGTGAAGATGTTGGGCCGCTCCTGCTCCAGCAGGGCCGCCGTCTGCCCCTGCGCCAGAGCCGCCTCATAAATGCGGCGGGCTTCTTCGCGGCGTTTGATGATCCCTTGAATCTTGCGGTCGCCAATCACCATGGTCATCTGGTCCACCGCGGCTTCGTGCGGCAGCGGGAAGACGTACACCGCTTCGATCTTCTCCTTCGTGGGATTGTGAAAGGTCTGCGTCACATTTACCCGGGCGATGAAGCCGGAGACGTCGGCCTTCACCTCGGTGTGCTTGAGAGGGCATTCGACGACTTCGCCTTCTTTGCCCTTGAACCGCAAGGCGCCCTGGGTGACATCTTGCTCCAGCGCTGTAGCGAATTGCTCGTCCGCGGCGGCCTGGGACTCCTCAGCCGGCGCCGCTGGCGGTTTCTCTGCCGCA
This sequence comes from Planctomycetota bacterium, assembly GCA_963204915.1. Lineage (GTDB taxonomy): Bacteria > Planctomycetota > Planctomycetia > Pirellulales > Pirellulaceae > JAHWKS01. Next base: position 66,535 of record CAUJHS010000094.1, read on the forward strand.
GTCAGCCGAGAGTTTGCCACAGGCGCCAACACCCCGGCGGCCAAAATCAAAAGCCTCAAAAAATGAGAAAGCGAAGAAACCCACAGGCGCGCCATGACACGGCTCCTTGCAGAAGAGACGCTACGTACCCAAATTGGCAGAAAGGCTCGTATTCCCCGAGTAAGACGAGCCATGCGGGTCGGCGGATTTCATTGTAGCGGAGAATCATCCCAAGACCCAAACCCACGCGATCAAAAGCCGGCAGCCAACCGGTCCGGCGGCAAGGAACGGGATCTTTCAAAAAACGCGATACCGGCCCGATTACGCACAGCGCATGATTCTGCCTTGCCTTAATCCGATTCGACGTACGAAACAAAATACTCGCACGGCGTGTGCTGAAAGCGTCCCTTTTTGTAATCGGCCGCCAGAGATCGTAAGTACGTCTCTAAATCGGGTGCTACGACGATGATTTGCGGCGCCTGCGTGCAAAAAAGTACGACCTGGCCGACACTGCCACCAGGCTTCGGTTGCAAGTCGAGGACCAGGCAGTCCGCATTCTCGCTTCCGGTAAAAACGATGAATTGGTCGTGGTAGCGGGCCGGCCCGATGGTGTCAAAGCGTTCTTCTTGGAGCCAGTGGTGGTCATCGCGGTAGCTCAAGGTGTGTTCCACGATTTCCTCAGCCCCACTCAGCCAATAATGCGAGTATCTTTGGCCATTGGCCGGTTGTCGCATCATGGGAACCAGCGGATCGCCATATCCGCTCGTGGGGTTATAAAAGTCCTGTCCATTGTGACACAACAGCAAATGCTTTAGCTCGGCAGGGAACGCCAGCCCCAGCTTTTTTGCGGCGGAGCTAATCTGCTTCTCGGTGGCGGGCCCGCGAAGACGGGGGGTAATTGGGGGATTCAATCGGGCAATCGCTTCGCAAAGCCCTCGAATCGTTGATTGCATCGACTCGAAAGTAGACATCGTTCCTAGAGCGCTGCAACGCCCTTTCCCCTGATCGCATCGAATAGCGGCAGAACACCGAATTCACCGGCACGGCGCGCAAGGATTCTATCACAACAAATCCGCGCGACACACCGTGTCAGTTTGGTCGACTCGTAAGATGAAAGGTTCAAGTTCACCTGCCGCGATGATCACCAACAAGGCAGTCGACGGCCATCGGCCCAAACCCGACCGTCGCCTCAGGAAACCAAGGTAAGAGGTGAAATATCCGATGTGGCACGGTTTGTGGGAGAGTCAAGGGTGATTCATGCGTAGCACCGATGCGCGAACGTTAGAGCGTCGCTCCGCTCACATGGATAACGATCAAGTAATCCTGCGCCGGCCCCTTGCGACCGGGCCGGTCTTTGGCACATAGCCTGGTGGGCGTCTCTCCAATTCTTGCGCCGGGCGACGGTTAACACGACCGCTGGCGGATTAGCGCAATTCATTTCTCTACGCAAGTTCGGACATCGTTCCCGTGCTGGACGCGAAACGATCGACCTCTAGGCCCAACTGCTGGAGCATGGTGACGTAGAGATTCGCCAGCGGATAGTTGTTATTCCGATCGAACGCCAAATGCCGCCCATGCTGGAACCCGCCGCCGGCCAGCACGATCGGGAGGTTGCGGTTGTCGTGCCCGCCGCTATGCATGTGCGATCCCATGAGCACCATTGTTCGGTCGAGCAGGTTCGCTTCTCCTTCCTTCGCTTCTTTCAAACGGCGAATGAACTCGCCGAAGACTTTGACGTGTTCGGACTCGATGATTCCAAGCTGCTTGAGCTTTTCCGGTTCCTGGCCGTGGTGCGAAAGGTCGTGATAGTTCATCGAGACGCCGGGAAGCGTGGCCACCGCGTTGGAATCGCCGACCGAGAAGGTCATGAGCCGGGTGGAATCGGTGAGGATCGCCAGGTACATCACATCATAAAACTGCCGCGCGCGGTTGATGATGTCGTTGCCGTCGCGGATGTCTTGCAGCGGCTCGACATCCACTTTCGGTTTGGGCTTGTGCCGCCACTGCTCCGCCTTTTGTAGCTGCTGTTCCGCCTCGCGCACCGACGTGAGGTACTCTTCCAGCTTCTGCCGGTCTTGCGGGCTGACGCGGCTTTGCATCCGCCGCGCGCCGTCGAGCACCGTATCGAGCACGCTCTGGCCTTCGCGCAAGCGTTCGATCTGGCGCGCTTTTTCGTCGGGCCGCCCGTCGAGAAACAGCGCTTCGAAGAGACTCGAGGGAAACGGGTTGGCAGGGACTTGCACGCCGTTGGCAGATACCGAAAGCCCGCCGCCTCCCAAGTTCAAGTAAGCGAAGCGCGTCTCCAGACCGATTTGCTTGGCGGCGAGCTGGTCGATCGAGATTGAGTTCCGGAAGTTCGCGGCGCCGGGATGTGGGGCGCCCGTGAGCCACGACTTGCTCGCCGCGTGTCCGCCATCGACCTCCGGGTGCGACGTACCAGAGATGATGGTGAAGTCGCGCCGCAAGTCTTCCAGCGGCTTCAGATATGGCGTCAGTGCGTAGTCGCTTCCCGCCTGTTCGGGAATCAAGTTGGGTGGATGAAACGACAGCTCGAAGTTGATCGCCACCATGCGGCGCGGTTCTCGCCGCTCTGACTCGGGGGCCGCGAACGCCGGAGTCATGCACTCCAGCGCCGGCAGCGCCAAAGCAACACCGGCGCCGCGAAGGAAGGTTCGTCTTGGAAGGCGCATTGACATGGTTGTTTCCCCAACAAAGAGTTGGATTAGAACATCTTTCTTCTACGCTGAAAGCGTTACATACCACAGCCCAGGGTCGCGCAGCGCACCCTGGGTTAAAGAGCCCGCGCTATTTGCCTACGAACTCTGAAAGGGTTCCACAACTCGGATCGGCGATGCCCGTTGTGCAACCCCTTCAGGGTTGATGCGGTTGGGGATGCAAATGTCAACCCAGAGTGCGCTACGCGACTCTGGGCTGGGTTATGGAACCCTTCCAGGGGTCGCCCTCCTTGACGCTCCATGGGAACTCGCTTGCATATGCACTCGTTTTCGCATCATCATCGAAACATCAAAACATGTACGCCCGGTTAGTATGGTCAGACGTTTTCACGGCTGCCGGAAAACCTTGCTTTGCGCAATTTCGTGAACGAGTGACCGTAACCCTCTGCCGTTCTCTCGCACCTTGCCAACAATCCGTTCCACTTCGGGCCGATCCGAAAATCCCACGCGGCGGCCGAGGGAATACTCCAGTAGCAACCGCGTCAAAGCGCGGGCCATAGCGTCGTCGTCCTGGAGCAGCAGTTGTTTGTACTCGCGGATGTTGGCGAACGGTTGGCCGTTGGCGGTGACGCCCGACGTGTCCACGTCGGGTCCTTGGCGGTATTGGACATGGTGTTTCGGCGCCTGGGGATGACGCGGTTTTTCCACGTACTTGCCTTCGCCGCGGGTGCGAATCCAGTCGCGCTCGGCGCCGATCACGTCGAAACTCTCCAGCGCAAATCCCGGCGGATCGATCTTGCTGTGGCAGCGATTGCAGCTCTCGTGCTCGCGATGCTTGGCGAGTCGTTCGCGGATCGTCGCAGCGCCGCGAATGTCCGGTTCCACGGCTGCCACGGTGGGCGGCGGAGGCGGAGACGGCGTACCGTAAAAATTCTTTAGAATCCACGCGCCGCGCAGCACGGGCGAGGTGCGCGTGCCGTCGGCCGAGACTTTCAGCACTCCGGCCTGCGTCAGCACGCCGCCGCGCAGGCAGTCGTCGGGCAATTCGACGCGGCGCATGTGCAGTCCCTCGACACCGTCAATCCCGTAGAACTCGGCCAGCGGCCGATTGAGCATTGCAAAGTCCGAGTCGATGAAGTTTTGCACGCTGAGGTCGCGATCGAGCAATTCGCGAAAGAACGCCTGCGTTTCGTCGAGCATCGACTGCCGCAATAACTGGTTGTATTCCGGATAGAGGCTGTCGTCGGGCACGGTGAAATCGATGTCGTCCAGCCGCAGCCACTGGCCGGTAAAGCTCGCCACCAACCGCTGGGACTTCGGATCGGCAAGCATCCGTTCGACCTGGGCTCGTAGCACGTCAGGCTGACTCAACTCGCGTCGCTCCGCCACGTTAAGCAGTTCCCGATCCGGCTGCGAACTCCACAGGAAATATGACAGTCGCGAGGCGAGCGCGAAGTCGTCGATTTGTCCAGCCGCCGGATCATTCAGCGGCTCTTCGAAGTAGAGGAACTCCGGCGCGCAGAGGACGCCCTTCAGCCCACGCCGCAGCGCTTTTTCGAAGGACATGCCTTCCTCAAGAGCCTGTCTGGCCAGCGCGACGTACGGCTCTACCTCCGCTTCGTCGGTCGAGCACCGAAACGCTTGCGGCAAAACTCGTAGCAGGATGCTGCGAATATCGTCGAGCGTGCCTTTTGCCGGATCGATGTCTCCCAGCAATCGCGAGCGGCTGGGCGGCGGCCATTCCTCCAACGGACCTTCGATGTGAATGTCACCCAGAAACAACCCGGCGCCTTGGTAAGTGTCGGCGTTTACGGACCACCACGGAAACCCGTCGATCAATGCGAACGAAAAGGTTTCGCTGTTCTCGATCGCGCGGTCCGTCACTTCGATGGTGATGAGCTTGTCGGGCGGGACTTCGAAGAACCCGGCGATGTGACCCGGAATGCGCCCGGTAACGCCGCCATCGACCTGCATGACCACCGGCCGCTCGCTCTGAATCGCCTTAGCCTGAATCCGCAGCCGATAGGTCCACGGCCCCGACACGCTCACGCCATACAAGGGAAGACCTTTGGCGCCGCTGAAGAGCACCACTCCGTCTGGCAAGACGTGGTCGGCCGTACCGCGGGAGGGCAGGTCTTTGATGTTGACTGTTTGGTTAATCCGCCGGGGCGCCGTCGCCGGTCCGAACACCTGGTCGAGCACCGCGTCCGCCGCCTCCAGGTAGGCCGTCATCTGTTCCGCGGAGACCGACAGGTCGGCGCCAATGGTATCGAACCCCTGCTCCGCCGAATCGTCCAGCAGGATATCTTGGACGTCCACATGGATGCCGAACAGATCGCGGACCGTGTGTTCGTATTCGCGCCGGTTCAGCCGCCGCAACACCACCTCGCGCCCGGCCAGATCGGCGCGGGTCAGCGCATCGCCCAAAGCGCCCAGAAACTTCGCCTTTGTTTCCGCATCGGGCTGGTCCGCTGTTTCCGGCGGCATTTCCCCATCCGCCACGCGATCATACAAATAAACCCACCGCCGCCTTACCTCCGCATCGGCAAAGTCCGCCGCAATCGCCTTCAAATCCAAACCGGCTTCCGGCGCTTCGCCTGCATGGCACTCAAAGCAATGCCGTTCAAGAAACGTCGCAACCTGCGGGGAAACCGTCGTGTCTGCGCCGGCAGTTCCCACGCTTACCATCACCGCCAATAACGCCATGCACACCCGGTTGAGCCCATGACTCCACATGCTGTCGCCCGCCGCTTGGCAAAGTTTCGAACTGAGGTCGACGCAACGGCGCGACCCTTCCAGCCCTACATTGTATCAGGACAACGTGATGCCAACACAACGGGCGCCATTGGCGGCCTGCGGGTTATCGGTTGTCAAGAAGCTCGCATCAATGAAAGTATTAGACATCCGAAAAGAACCGGCCATGTTGCGGTGAATACTGGTCGGCGCACTGCCTATGCGCTTCGCCGAGACCTCGATCTACTTGCGCGAGCAACGCACGTCGGTCGCATGAACTGGCTTGCGTTTGGTTATCGTCGTGCCGAACCAGGCGACTCGCAAACCGAGGCCCCTTGTCGATCGCGCAGTGTCGATCGCGCCGTGCGAACCGAACCTACGACGCTCGTGAAACCTTTTTGCTAAAGTTCGGCGTGCGTTGGTGATTGTCACGGCGAACCGGTGAATCGACGTCCAGCCGGAGTCGGAGTTAACGGACCTGCGAACTGGTCATGTCATGCTCCCGGCCCGTTTGTCAGGTACTCCTGGGTCGAGATGAGCCTTGCATAACCGAAACTCAGTGCGGCCATAAAGGCGGCGTGCACTTGCGCGGCAGGAACGATGGCGCCCTCGAATTCCTGATCGCGGGTGGCGCAGGCGTCGTGAACCACGACGCACTTGTAGCCAAGATCGCTGGCGGCGCGTACGCCAGCGTCTACGCACATGTGGCTCATCGCACCGCAAATGACCACTTCCTCGATCCCGTGGCGGTCCAGGATCGCCTTGAGGTCGGTCTCGCGGAAAGAGTTGACATGATGCTTCAGCACCATCGGTTCGCCTTCACGCTGGCGCACCTTCGGGTGGATCTTCGCTCCTTCGGACCCCGGTGCGAAGAACGGCGCATTGGCGGTCGGAAACTCGTGGCGGACATGAACGACCAAATCGCCTGCCGTGCGGGCCGCCTCCAGCAACTTTGAGGCATTATCGGCCGCCGATTCAATCCCGCTCAGCGGCCACTTCCCACCGGGGAAATAGTCGTTCTGAACGTCAATGAGCACCAGCGCTCGTTTCGGCATAATTACATTCCTTCGACCAAGGATGTTCCGATTCGTGTCAGGCAACTCGCCTTTACGCAGCGTAAGTAAGCCACCGGGCATTGTACGGTAGGCGGCTAGGCTCGCAAGGCACGACCTTAGCACGCGCCTGTGGCGCCGGCCACATCCATAAGCCGGCCTCGGCCTCATGAATCCTACATCAGTCAATTCGTTGAATAACGGAAGCTTGCCGCGAAGGCCGATCCCTTCTACACTTCCGTCATGTCAAGCACATTCTGGGATCAGCGGTATTCGGGCGATGATCTTGCGTATGGGCAAGCGCCCAATGAATTCCTGTTGAGCATGGCCAGCCGGCTTCCCGAAACTGGAAATGCTCTCGATATCGGCGCAGGGGAAGGCCGAAACGCCTTGTTCTTAGCGTCTCGCGGACTGCACGTTCTGGCGGTTGACCAAAGCCAGGTTGGAATGCAAAAGGCCCAGCAACTTGCTCAAGAGCGTGGCCTGACGCTGCGCACTCAGGCTGTGGACTTGCAGGATTTCGACGCCGAGCATAATTCGTTTGACGTGATCAGTTCCATTTTCGTTCATCTACCGACCAAACTTCGTGCGGCGGTGCATCAGCGCGTTGGCACATGGCTGAAGCCGGGAGGGGTGTTCTTGCTGGAGGCGTACGCGCCAGATCAAATCAAACGAGGCACGGGCGGACCCAAAGATCCGTCGCTACTTGCGTCCTTGGACGTGATCTTAGGCGAATTAAGTGGTCTGGAAGTCGAGCATCAGGCTGCGCTTGTGCGAAACGTCACCGAAGGCCAGTTCCATACGGGAGAGGCGTCGGTGGTGCAGGTTCTGGCGCGGAAAAGGTGATCACGTCATCGGGGGTGAACGATTTATCCGTTAATCGCCGTACGCCATCTGCAAGCCGTCGCCCCAAAAATGTAAGGTGGGCTGTGCCCGCCGCAACCGCATGTGTGTTGGGCACAGCCCACCCTGCATCTTGCGGCGCCTTTGCGTTGAGGTGGGCTGCACGCGAACCGCGACGCGTCAGCGCAGGAATGGGAATACACACCCAGGCGGCGCTGCAATTGCAAAGCGAACTTGGCTATCGTAAGTTGATTCCACGAAGTCGAACCTGGCGCGACATCACGGTTGCGCAGGATGGCTAGTAACTCACTCGCCTCGTCAAAACACCTCGCCATTCATCTCTCATGCCCGCTGCCCCGTTCTCTCAACGTCGACCTGTTGTTGCCCGACGCCCTAACGCCGTATCAAGCGCGACCTTCATGGGCGCGATCATTCTTCCCTTCGTGCTCACCCTTGCCGCGACTGCGGAAGATTCTTTCGATCTGATACTCAAACACGGCCGAGTGGTCGACGGCACGGGCGCGCCGTGGTACGTCGCCGACATCGGAATTCACGGCGGAAAGATTCGCAAAATCGGCCGCATCGATACCGAACTTACTAGCGCGAAACAGGTGATTGACGTCGAGGGGTTGATTGTTGCGCCGGGTTTTATTGACATGATGGGCCAAACCGCCACGCCCATGCTCGATGATCCTCGCACCGCGCTGAACTTGCTCTCCCAAGGCATCACGACGATCAACGCAGGCGAAGGCGTGTCCGCGGCGCCGCTCTCCGCCGACGAAGGCGATCGCCGTGGATGGCGGACTATGGCTGAGTATTTTCAGTTGCTCGACATGAAAGGCCTGCCGGTCAATGTGGTGCAAACGGTTGGCCATACCCAAGTTCGCCGACTTGTCTTAGGCGATGCGGATCGTCGGCCGAGCGATGACGAACTTGATGCGATGCGCCAGCTGGTGCGCGAAGCCATGGAGGCGGGTGCGATCGGAGTATCGACGGCACTGATCTATCCTCCCGCGACCTACGCCTCGACCCAGGAGATCGCGGCCTTGGCTGAAGTCGCTGGCGAGTACGGCGGACGTTACTACACCCACATGCGTAATGAGGGTGATTTGCTCCTTGAAGCCATTGACGAAGCTCTCGACATCGGCCGCACTGCCGACACGCCGGTTCATATCTTTCATTTGAAAACGGCGGGAAGGCAAAACTGGGGAAAAATGCCGTTGGCGATCGGTAAGATCAAAGCGGCTCGGGCTGCGGGCATGCAGGTGACCGCCGATATCTATCCTTATGTGAACAACGGGCTAGGTATTGAGGCGTTTATTCATCCGCGGCGCTTTCGTGAGGGACGCGCCCGGTTGCTTCAACAACTCGAAGACGAGGCCTTTCGGACTGAGATTCGAACGGAAATCGAGTCCACCGAGGGTTGGGAAAATTGGTACCGTCACGTGGGCCATGATTGGAGCAAAGTCGTCATCGGACAGACATCGGATCAACGCTATGCAGACCATACCGGCAAGAGCCTTGCCGACATGGCGCAAGCGTTGAATGAAGATCCGTGGGACACGTTTTTCCATCTTGTTCGAGCTGGAGCCTTCGCGCTTCCGGAAAGTATGACCGAAGCGAACAAGATTCTGGCCATGCAACAAGAGTTCGTCTCGTTCTGCACCGATGTTGGTCCGGCGGGCGGCTCCCAAATCGCCTCGCACCCGCGGGCCTATGGTGCATTCCCCCGATTGCTGGCTCATTACGTTCGTACGCTTGGCGCTCTGTCTTTGGAAAGAGCCGTCGCACAATCGAGCGCCGTCGCTGCGAACGAAGTGATGGCGTATGACCGAGGCAAAATCGCGGAAGGATTGGCGGCTGACTTGGTCGTTCTTGACTTCGACAACGTCAAGGACAACGCCACGTTCGCCAAGCCGAACGAATTGTCCCAAGGGGTCAAACACGTCATCGTAAACGGCGTTCTGGTGCTGCACGATGGAGAAATGACGGACGCGCGTCCGGGACGGGTCTTGCGCGGTCCTGGCTATCGGAGTGACTTAGCGCCCTATGCCATCTCCCAAGGCAAACAAGACGAGCATATGGCGAGTTTCGATCGAATGATGCGCGACTTTATGCACCGGCATGCGATTCCTGGTGCAGCTCTCGCGGTGACCGATCAAGGTCGTCTGGTTTACTCCCGTGGTTACGGCTACGCAGACCTTGCCGAAAAAACTCCCGTAGCGCCGGAAAGCTTGTTTCGCATCGCCAGCATCTCGAAACCAATTACCGCGGTGGCGGTTTTGAAACTTGTGGAACAAGGGAAGCTGAACCTCGACGATAAGGTTTTCGATCTCCTGCCGGAGTATCTCGACCTGGTTGAGGAAGACAAGTTTGACTCGCGTCAACGAAACATCACGATTCGCCATCTGTTGCAACATCGCGGAGGGTGGGATCGCGACAAATCGTTCGACGCCATGTTTCAATCCGTGCGTTTCGCCAAAAAACTCAACGCGCCTCCGCCTGCAACTCCCGACGTTGTCATTAAGGCCATGATGGGTCAAAAACTCGACTTTGATCCAGGCGAGCGTTACGCCTACTCCAATTACGGCTACTGTTTGCTGGGACGAGTTATCGAAAAGATATCCGGTCAATCGTACGACGACTTTGTGAAGCAACAAGTGTTGGAGCCGATCGGTATTCGTACGATGCGCATCGGACGTTCACGTCTTGACGAGCGCCAGGCCGGTGAGGTGCGTTACTATGATCCGGATGTTGGCCGTTCGGTTTTTGCTGAAGATCTAGGACAGCGCACCCCTTGGCAGTACGGAGGTTGGCACCTTGAAGCGATGGATGCGCATGGAGGTTGGATTGCATCCGCAGTGGATTTGGCGAGGTTTGCGGTGGCTCTCGATGACGCGCAGCCTGGCAAGTTCCTCCAGCCAGAGAGCATGGCCGCGATGTACGAACGCCCAGCCGGCCTGGCCGGACATCGTGAAGACGGAACACCGAAGGACGTTTTTTACTCGCTCGGGTGGTTAAACCGCGTCGTCGACCAGGGAAAGGCGCATCATTGGCATACGGGCTCCCTCGATGGTACGGCGGCGATTCTCATTCGCCGTGCAGATGGCCGGAACTTTGTCGTGCTTTTCAATTCACGAGTCAGCCCCCATGTATCCCATCTGGCAACTGCGATCGATCCTCTTCTGCACAAGGCCGCGGAAGGAGTGGAGCAATGGCCTGAAGTAGACCTCTTTGAACACGCGGCGGAGTAAAATCGGCCTCGGAGGCTCGCTTCGGCGGCGATTCGCAAAGAACTCTGTCGTTCATCTTTTGATCAGCACCGCCAATGATCTTACGTAGCATCGCAGTCATTCTCATTGCCGCCGCGGCGCTAACTCCACTTTGCGGGGCCGCGGAAGCGCCGCTGCGCTGGGGAGCCGACTCCGAGGGTGGAGCGCCGTACATCTTCAAGGACCCGGCCGATCCCCGCTCGAATATCGGTTTCGAGGTAGACTTGATCGCCGCCTTAGAGAAGGAGCTCAATCGAAAAATCGAGTTTGTTCAATACAGTTATGGTGAGTTGACCTTGGGCTTGGAGCGCGGCGACTTCGATTTTGCAATGAATGGGCTAGAGGTTACGCCCGATCGAGAACGACAGCTGCGATTATCTCGTCCCTACTATGTCTACCGGTTGCAATTAGCGGCGAGGGCCGATGACGATCGCTTCAGCACCCTTGAACAGCTGAAAGCAATCGGCGGACGAGCCGGAACCTTGGACAACACCGCGGCGTCTCGGTTGCTGACCCAACTCGGTATCGCAACGAACCTTTACGACGGACAAGCCGAGCCCTATCAGGATTTGGAGCTTGGGCGCGTCGACGCGGTGTTAATGGACCTTCCCATCGCCGAGTATTACGCGCGTCCGAACCTCAAACTCAAGTTCGTAGGAGAACCCTTCGGCGCCGGGGCCTACGCCATTGCGTTTCGCAAGGATCAGGAGCAATTGGCCCGCGACTTTGACGCCGCGATCGTGCGACTCGCGGCTTCCGGCGACCTTGAGCGCATCTATCGAAAATGGCGCATTTGGAACGAAGATCAAGAACAGCTCAGCGGCGATGTCCAAACCGCGAATATCCTGGCCGATTCAAGTCAAGGGCTCACGCCCGACAAGTACTTGCCGCTGCTGATGGATGGCGCGGTGATGACGGTTTTTATCTCGTGCGCGAGTATGGCGTTGGCCGTGGCGATTGGATTGATGGTCGCGCTTTCCCGCCTGTATGGCGTTTGGCCGCTACGAGCCGCCGCGATTGGATACGTCGAGTTCTTCCGGGGTATTCCCGTGCTGTTACTCCTCTATATGCTGTATTACGGTTTGCCATCGCTTCTGGCTAATTGGGGCGTTGTCTGGCGACCGGAGAATGTGTTCGTCGGCGTACTTGCATTTGGCTTGAACTACGCCGCCTACGAGGCAGAGATTTACCGCGCCGGCATCAGTTCGATTCCTCACGGCCAATGGGAGGCGGCGGCGTCCTTGGGGATGACGCGGTTCACCACGTTCCGGCGAATCATCTTGCCGCAAACTTGGCGCGTGGTGTTGCCTCCTATGACGAACGATTTCGTCGCGTTGTTCAAAGACACCAGCATTGTCAGTGTGATTGCCGTCGTGGAGCTGACCAAACAATATCAGATCTTGGCCAAATCAAGCCTCAAGTACATGGAAATCGGCTTAGCTACCGCGGCCCTCTATCTACTTCTCAGCGTGCCGTTAGGGTATTTGTCGCGATGGATGGAACATCGCATGGCCAAAGGTTGAATGCGTCCGCGGAGGAGCCCTCATGCCTAACCAGGTCGTTCTTACGAATGTCTCGAAACGTTTTGGAGAACGGACCATTCTCCAGGATGTGTCGCTTGAAGTTGAAGGCGGGGAAACCGTGGCGCTCATCGGGCCGAGCGGCGGCGGCAAATCGACCCTCTTGCGCTGCATCAACGGCCTCACCATGTTTGATCGTGGCGAAATTCGCGTCGGCGCGGACGTGTTATCGCCAGGCGGCGATCCTGACGCCGCATCACGCGTACGCCGCAAGTTTGGAATGATCTTTCAGGATTTCCAACTTTTTCCTCACTTGACCGCACTAGAGAACGTCATGGAAGCGCCGATGCAAGTGCTCCGACGTTCGAAGCACGAAGCACGCGAATTGGCCCTACAGTTACTGCATCGCGTGGGTCTCGCCGATCGGGCCGGGCTTCATCCTCGGCAACTGTCCGGCGGGCAAAAGCAACGAGTCGCCATCGCCAGAGCGCTCGCGATGGAGCCGCGTGGTTTGTTATGTGATGAGATTACCAGCGCGCTCGACCCCGAGCTAAAGTCCGAAGTTTTAGACACGCTGGCTGAACTCAAAGCGGAAGGTTTAACGCTGCTTGTGGTAACGCATGAAATTGGCTTTGCCCGCCGCGCCGCCGATCGCGTCGCTGTATTGGCCGAGGGGCGGGTCATCGAATATGGCCCGCCAGAACAAGTGCTGGATCGTCCTCAAACGGAACGAACACAAAGATTTCTGCGGCAGGTTCTCGTTTGAAGCCTCGCCGAGAACGCATTGCAAACGATCGAGTGCTCATCGACGTGCGTGTCAGGCAATCCGATGGTGATGCTTCTCCCATTTCGCACGCTGGGTGGATTGTTCTGCCTTGCAGCCGCGATTGTGGCCTGCCATGCGCCCGTGCTAAGCGGAGCGCCTCCGGCCGTACGTAATCCCCATCTGCCGCCAGGGCAAGCTGACCATGGCTGGCCGTTTGTGCGTGGAGCGAACTTCGATGGTCGCTCGCCGGAAACGCATTTGGCCGACGAGTGGCCCGTCAACGGCCCGCCCGTGTTATGGACCAGGCCTCTCGGTCAAGGTTACTCGTCGTTTGTCGCCTGGGGCGATCGAGTCGCAACGCAGTATCAAACGCTGGCCGGTCAGTACGTGCTGTGCCTGAATGCCGATACGGGCGAGACTCTGTGGCGGCATTGGTATGACTGGCCCTACGAGCCGGCGGGAGTTTACCCAGGACCTCGCGCTACGCCAACCTACGTTGATGGATGGCTCTACTTCGCCAGCCCGTCGGGGTTCATCGGCTGCCTTGATGCGCAGACTGGCACGCGTCGCTGGGCTGTCAATGTCGTCGAGCGATTCCACGGAGAAGGCGCGGGCTTTGGTTACTCCTGCTCGCCTACGGTGATCGCAGACAAAGTGGTCTTGCCGGTCGGCGGACGTGGGGCAAGCATCGTTGCGTTGGACTCCGCGAGCGGATCCTTGGTCTGGAAGGCCGGCGATGACGCCGCAAGCTATACGCCAGCCTACCCTATTCGGTTTCGAGAACGCGCTCTGATCTTGGGGTACCTTCAAAACGCACTTGTTGCTCACGACCTGGAGTCGGGAAAACTTCTTTGGCGTCGCGAACTCTCGTCGGGTTACGACGAGCATTCCGCCTGGCCAATCTACGCGGAGCCGCACGTGTGGATTTCCGGTCCATTCCAGGCTGGGTCGGAACTCCTCGAATTGACGGATGATCCATCGCAACCAATACGCCGCGTGCGTCATAGCGCCTTGATGTCGAACGATATTTTCTCGAGCGTGCTCGTTGACGGCGCGATCTATGGATTTGATCTGCGCGAAGCGCAGGCGAAGACGCACCGAACGTCGCGCGGGCAGTTTCGCTGCATCGACTTTCTCTCGGGCGAAGAATACTGGTCGAACGGCGATGCAAAAATTCGTCGCGCCGAGTCGAGCGACGCCCGTGAAGCGGTGGTCGGTCACGCGACGGTCATCGTGGCCGATGGCAAACTAATTTTACTGAACGACACCGGCGAGTTGATCCTCGCCCGAGCCACGACGGAGCGCTACGAAGAATTGGCGCGCACGGCGGTCCTTTCAGGTGAAATTTGCTGGACGCAACCAGCGCTGCACCGTGGCCGACTGTTTGTCCGCAACCAATGCCAGGCTGCATGTATCTATCTGGGAGACCTCAAACTGCTGGAACCGCCTATCCATCGCAGCGCCCTCACGACCGCCGACATTCCGCAAACGCCGTATGTCGACATCGCTGGGATGATGCTTGGCGTGGAACCCGAATACGCATTCGATATACCCAGCCGCGCTTGGCTATGGCGATGGTACGTCACGTCGCTCGTCGGCGTCTTGGGCGGCTCATACGCGGTTGTCACGGCACTTCGGTACATGCGCCCCGAGTTGCTAACGCCGACCCGCGCGCGCGTCATGTTTTGGATCCTAGCGTTTGTGGCGGGCGCCTTGGGCACGACGGTCCTGAGCGTGCAGTTCAACGATTTCATCTTCACCTGGCCCGTATCGCTGTTCGTCGCCTTTCAGGCGTTAGTATGGAGAGTCGATCTAAAGGCAAAGGTCTTGGTGGGGGAGCGAAGTTGGCGCACGTTGGGAGTGGCGGCTGGTTTCCTGATCGTCTGTGTTGCGTACTTTCTCATTTGTCGCCGATTGAGCCTGGTATTTGAGTGGGCGTTTCTTTGCGGGTTCGCCGGCGCCGCGCCGTTCTCCTTAGCTGGCAAGTTCTGGCTCCAAAATCGTCGCTGGACTTGGTTATGGGAAATGGTCGCCACCGCAGGTGCATTTACGGGCTTTTTCTGGCTCTCGGCGTTGGTTCTCCTGGTGCGCTGATTGATTTTGTGCGTGACACGGTTTATCGTCACTCACCGTGCTACAAACGGAACGATATCTATTCGGGTTCGTGTTATGCCTGTTCATCTACGATTCGTTGGTCGCGTATTCTCGGTGTTAGCGACGACTCTATGCATCTTCGCCGGGTATCCACCGTCTGCTTATTCACAAGAGTACGGCAAACCCGATCGCGGCCAGCCAGGCGATGCGATGATCCAACGCTACTTGCAGGCTCGCACAACGCAATTAGAAGCCTCACTGGCGGACGATTTGGCTTCGCTCGAAACGTGGCGCGAACGACTGCCGCAATATCGAGAGGAATATCTCTACATGCTCGGCCTATGGCCGCTCCCGGAAAAGACGCCGCTTCAACCGCGCGTGACGGGAACCCTGGAAGGCGATGACTATGTCGTCGAGATGCTGCATTATCAAAGTCGTCCCCGGTTATACGTCACAGCGAATCTTTATCGTCCGCGTCATAAACAACCAGGCGAAAAACTGCCAGCCGTGCTTTACGTGTGTGGTCATTCCGGCCGGGGACGCAATGGGAATAAGACGGCGTTTCAACCGCATGGCCTATGGTTTGCACGTCATGGCTATGTTTGCCTTGTGGTCGACACACTGCAATTGGGCGAAATCGCCGCAGTGCATCACGGAACCTATCGAGAGAACCGGTGGTGGTGGCATGCGCGCGGCTACACACCGGCGGGGGTCGAGTGCTGGAACGGCGTGCGGGGCATCGACTATCTACAAAGCCGCGACGACGTCGATCCCAAACGCATCGCCGTAACCGGAATTAGCGGCGGAGGCGCTGCAACGTTCTGGATCGCTGCCGCTGACGAACGAGTAAGCACGGCCGTTCCCGTAAGCGGCATGGCCGACCTCCAGTCGTACGTTCCGCACCGCGTTGTGAATGGTCATTGCGACTGCATGTTTCTTTACAACACGTTTCAATGGCCGTGGGCGCGGATTGCGGCTCTGGCCGCTCCACGCCCCATGCTCTTTGTGAACAGCGATCAAGATCCCATTTTCCCCATGGACGCGAACGAGCGCATCATCAATACCTTGGAGCGCTTCTATAGCATGTACGGCGCCGGAGATCAGATCGACGCCGTGGTCAGCATTGGCGGCCACGCCTATCGTCAAGACATTCGTCAGGCGGCTTTTCGCTTCATCAATATCCATCTCCAGGGCGACCCAGGGTTCATCGACGATAGCGAGGTCGCCTTGTCCGACGAGACCAAAAGCAATCCAGGGCATCCCATCGCCCCTGAAAAACTGCGAGTATTCCCGACGGACGCCGATCTCCCGGAAGACGAACTAAACACCTCGATTGACGAACACTTCGTGCCGATTGCCGAGACGACGTTGCCTCAAGGCGGCGGGTTTGAATCCTGGAAAGAGACGAAGCTGAAAGAACTGAGACGAGTTGTGTTTCGGTCGCTTCCGGAGCGAATTCCCGCGGCGGAGCGCCTGGACGATCAAGTCCCGCCGCGGCTGACAACCGAACCGGGAATTCAATTGACCTTGCGCAATGACATCCAAGCGCCGACCGAGGCAGGACGGATGATTCTCCTCGTGGCGAACAACGAGGACGACGCACCTTCGTCGGAGTGGCTAAGAACGCACCTCAAGCCCGAAGACCGCGTTGTGGTGTTGGACCCTCGTGGAATCGGCGCGACGCGATGGACAGTCCACAACCCGCCAAACTACGTTGCTCGGGCGCATGTGCTTTTGGGAACGACCGTGGATACCGGACGCGTGCGCGACGCCGCCGCTACCGCGCGGTGGCTGAAACAACACACGAATCGGTCGATCACCCTGGCAGGCCGCGGCGCCGCGGGGTTGATTGCCGCTTACGCGGCAATGTTAGAGCCGGAAGTTGACGGTGTGTTGCTGGTCGATCCGACCACGACACATCGAGACGCGTCCGCTCCACAGTTCTTGAATGTCTTGCGCGTCGCCGACGCGCCGGAACTGCTTGGCCTTTTGGCGCCTCGCCCTATGAAGCTCGTTTCAAACAACGCCGCCGCTTGGCGCTACACCGCGGTTTGTTACGATGCCGCAGGGGCGCAACAGCAATTGAGTATAGGAACTGGCAAGGCGTCGCAATGATGTCCGGACACGACGCCTTGCCAGGTATTAACAAAAATTATCCGCCGAGCATAAGTGGCTCTTGCGGCATTGCGGACAAATGATGCGCCGACCGAGATGTTTCTTCTCCACACGAAGAGGATGACTGCAGTCGGGACAAAAATATTTCTTCCGCTTTTCTTGCTCCGATTCGCGCCGCGCTAGTTCTCTTCGCGCAAGGTCGCGTATGTTTTTACACCGAATTTTGCCAATAACCATATACTCTGCCGAGCCGCCGGTCGCGGGACGCGGCGCACTCTGATTCACGTCCTCCAAATCCGAGAGTTCACGAAGCTGCGCTGCGGTCAACGTGGCGCCATGGCGGTTCGCCAGCGTGAGCAAACCCCTTACCGCGACTTCCGCCACGGGGCTGTAATTTCGTGCGGCGTACATTAAAAAACGCAGCGAATGAGGCTCCGCTTCGCGCGCTAGTTGTCGCACGACTTCTTCCACGTCAGGCGTGAGAGGGCCGCACAACGCACAAGGATCGTCCATACGCGCCAACGTCAACAGAGCTTGCTTGCGTTCGTCGGGGTTGCCCGAGTGTGTGAGGTTTTCGAGCTTGGCGATGTCAAGACGCCGCTTTTCAATGGCTTTTTGCGGTTGCCAACCGCGCTCCAACAGGAGATGCGCCGCCGTATTGGCGACGAGCGGATCATCGTCGCGGGCAGCTCCCGCCAGCAATCGATCCGCCTCAGGTTGGAAGAAATGCGACAATTCCACCGCTGCCGAATGGCGCACCCGAGGGCTCCCATCCTCGACCGCAAGCGACAAAATCTTAAGGGCGTTGGCGGGGCGCACGCCGTGATGCAGTTGTTCCAGCAACTCGGCTCGCGCGGCGCCATCGGCCCGTTTGAATTGTTTCGCGAGATTCGTGTATTCAAACCAGTGAAACATGGCGAGCTCCTTGGGTGCGAATGATCGTAACCGCCAGGTGTTGCACCATGGCCCTTGGTTTAGCAACCCACGTGCCCGCGACAAAAATCTGCGTTTGGATAGGTCAGATAGCGAAAATTGTCAAGGATCTTGCCAAGAAAAAGCCTGAAATGAGACGACCCCATTGCCCGGAAACGCCCCCGCACACTCCGATTGACTGAGCAAAACTCGCGCGCTCTGTGCGAATCGGCGCGCCCGTCGGGCACGGTCGCGCGCCGTACAAGACACCCTGAATGCGCTCTCGGTGTAACCGATTCCGAGGGCCCCGACGAATCATTCTCCCAGCGGCGGGCGAACATCGGGCTCGATTTGATATCCGTCGGCCAAGGCGTTCGTCATGTTAAACAAGCCGGTGATGGACATGACCTCGCCTAAGGTTTCGTCGTCTACGCCGAGCTTTCGGAGTGCGGCCGTGTGCGAATTCACGCAATACGCGCATCCATTCGTGGCCGAAACCGCCAGCGCAATAATTTCGCGTGTCCGAGCGTCGAGGCGCGGCGTACGACCGACGGCTTCCGGATGCATCCATTGCTTGAGGTTTGACCAAACCATCTCCAATTGATGGGGATGAATGGCCAACGTACGCCAAAACACGGGCACAAAGTCGATTCCCTTGGTCCGGCGAATATCATCAAAGATGTCCGCGACGCGGCCTGTCGCCTCATCCTCCGACATCGGTCGAACCGTCGCCACGCGCTCTTCAGACATCGGACGTCATTCTCCTTCCACTCATGATTTTGCACCGCCAGGACCAGGTTCACGGCGGGCGTCGGTCAGTTGGCGGTTTGTCGTACCCAGGCTTCATTCACGGCGGCATGCTTCATGCTCTTGCCGACCTCGACGAAGTAACTGTAGATCACGTGAATCGTTCCATCTCGGCCTTGGATGATGGCGGGATAATGGTACGACCCCTGATCATGCCGTTCCAGGTGACGCGTGGTCGACCACGTTGCGCCCTCATCGTCCGAAAGCGATAGCGCCAGGCTATGACGGCCTTCCTGCGTATCGTTATACACCATCGCCCAAGCGCCGCTGGCCAGCACCACCGCATCAAGTCCCGAACCGGGGTTCAACAAGTCAATGGCTCCAACGGCTCCCCACGTCACGCCGTCATCGTTCGATTCGGACACGCGCACGCGGTTTAACGGTCCGTTTTCACGCATGTAAGCGACGAGTACGCCACTCTTGCGGCGCAACACGGCAGGCTGAATGTTCCCCAACCCCGCTAGCGGCTTGCTGGCGAACCACGTTTTGCCATCGTCATCGCTAATCGCCATTAGCGAGACGCTGTACGTATCGCTATATAGCGGCAGCAGAATCCGGCCGGAAGGCAACACCGTTGGCTTGCAGCGCGGCTGCCAGCCCAGCCGTTGGTGGAGTTTGTCTGCGAGCAACGCTTTGAACTTCGCCAATTCCTCGGCGCCAACGACGGAAGCAAGTTCAGGACGCTGGGCGATGGCCTCGTTCATCACCGTTTCGAAATCCAGGGGCTTGAGCGCGAGTACGCCGTGCCAATCCCATTGGGGCGCGCCATCGCCCGTGTATTGATTCGAGACCTGATACTGCGTCAAACAAGACTCCCATGTGTTCGCCAAGACCAGCGGCCAGAACAACCACAACCGGTTATGCCGGTCGATGTGCATCGCCGTGTTGCCGTCGGGAAATCCGGGATGATCGGCCATCACGAACGCCTCGCTCCAGGATGTTTCACCTTTGCGTCGCCGGGCGCCGTAGACCGCCACGTCGTCGGCGCGCCGTTCCCCCGAACCGCGATACCAAGAGACGAGCAAATCGCCGTTAGGACATTCCACGATGCCCGGGGCATGGTTGTGCTGCGGATGAAGCGGAAACACCAACTCAGCCTCATAAAAAGGCGAGTTGCTCGGATCCGCCGCTAACAAGCAAGTCAGAAAACATACGGCGATTTGGGACATGGACGATCTGCTGCGTTCGAGGAATTACCAAGGGAAGAGGACCGACGCCGTCGCCCGAACGATCTGCGTCAAGCGTCGGGCTCGCGCAGAAAACGATCGGCGCATCGGCCAACGTGGCTACCAGAGTAATCCAAGTTCGTGAATGATTTCCATGGAAAGAGCCAGATTTTTTTCTCAACGGCTTCTCTCGGCCTGAGATTCGGGCAAAATAAGGGCCGAGCCTCCCCGAATTCCCCTCACAGGAGAAGTAACATGTCACAGCGTGTGAGTCGCGTCAACCGGCGACGATTTCTCGGAACCGCCGCCAAGGCGAGTGCGGTTTTCGCCGCGCCCATGTTCATCCCCGGCGCCGTGCTTGGCAAAGATGGAGGCGTCGCCGCCAACGAACGAATCGCTCTGGCGGGCTTAGGCATTGGCCCGCGCGGTACGTATGTGCTGGGTTGCTTCATGGAAGAGCCCGTGGTTCAGTTTGTCGCCATTGCCGATGTGCGACAGGATCGTCGAGAGGCCACCAAACAAAAGGCGGAAGCAAAGTATGGTCCGGGAGTCAAAACGTATCGAGACTTTCGTGAAATGCTCCCGCGAGAGGACATCGACGCCGTGCTCATCGCCACGGGCGACCGTTGGCACACGCCCGCGTCGGTTCAAGTGGCGCGCGCCGGCAAAGATATCTATTGTGAAAAACCATGCTCGATGACGATTGCGGAAAGTCAGTCCCTGGCCGACACCATGCGTCGTTATGGTCGCATTTATCAAGCGGGGACGCAGCGCCGCAGCGTGGCGAACTTCATCTTCGCCAAGCAGTTGTGCGACACCGGCAAGTTAGGCAAGCTCACGGCCGTTCATGCGAATACGCTTCATCCGGGCACGGCGCACGATTGGCTGCCCGCGCAACCCGAGCCGCCCAAGGAAGAGGTTGATTGGGATTTGTGGCTCGGGCCGACGCCGTGGCGGCCTTTCAACCAGCAATACGTGAACGGCGGTTGGCGCGGATTCTTTGACTTCCACGGAGGCGGAATTCTGGAATGGGGCGCCCATACCGTGGATTTGTGCAACTGGGCAGGTACAAACGACGAGCGTATGCCTACCTTGTACGAACCTACGCCAAGCGGCTGCATCGCGACCTATGACGATGGACTCAAACTCGTGATGCGCGATCAAGACTGGATGGGCCTGGGCACCTGCAGCGTGCGTTATGAAGGCGAAGACGGCTGGGTCGAAACGGGCGATACGGGTCGTTTGGAGTTCTCGTCGGGTCAACTTCGCGGAGAACAACGGCAGTTCCAGGAAGAAGGCACGTCGGCGGTCAGTCACGTCAAGAATTTTTTGGAGTCCGTCAAAACGCGCCGACCTGCGCACTCCAACGCGGAAGTCGTTGCACGCAGCCACATCATTTGTCACGCAGCCTATATTGCCTGGCAGCTTGGTCGCCCGCTCAAGTTCGATCCTGTAAGCGTTGAGTTCATCGATGACGACGAAGCCAATCGAATGCGTTCGCGCCCGTTGCGGGAGCCATGGACGATCTGACCTGCCGCCCGGTTGTCGCGATAACGCCTTCGTACCTCGCCCCCCCGCACACCTGGAGGGATTCTCATGTCTGCATTTCGCGTTTCGATTGTGATGCTGGCGGTTGCCGCTGGCGTCACGCCATGTTCAGCGCAAACGAATTCGAAAGAAGTGATGGCCAAGGAGTCGGCCGAACTCATCAAGATTTTGGAGAGCGAGCAATCGCCACTGTTTGATAAGGCCAAAGCATGCCAGCGGCTCGCCGTGGTGGGCGACAAAAACGCCGTTCCCGCCCTGGTCCGACTATTGCCCGATGAAACCCTCAATTTGTATGCGCGATTCGGATTGGAAGGCATTCGAGACCCCGCCGCGGCCCAGGCGCTGCGGAACGCGGCGCGTGAACTCCAGGGCCGTCCGTTGGCGGGAGTGCTTGGTTCGCTCGGCCAGATTCGCGATGAAGAATCCGTCGCTCTATTGACGGAAATGCTCAACCAAGAAGATTCGCTCATTGCAAACTCCGCGGCCGCGGCCCTTGGAAAGATCGGTTCAACGACGGCGGCCGAATCGCTTCAAGCGGCGTTGGCCAAAAACGCTCGCGCCCAAACGGCGATCGCCGACGCGTGCATCGTTTGCGCCGACGCGCTCGCGGCCGCAGGCAAGAACGACGAAGCAAACGCGCTGCTCGATGCACTTTCCCAAGTCGAACTGCCGCCGCATGTGCAGATCGCGGCGCTCAAGGGCAGGTTCGCGATTCTGCGGGACGACGGCCAGGATTTGTTGATCGAACAACTCTCCTCCACGGACGATGCGCGGTTTAATCTTGGTCTGGCCGTGATGCGCGATATGTCGGCCGAAGGTCTCGCCAAAAAGCTCGCAGACCGATTGAAAGACCTTTCCCCATCACGGCAGGCGCTCTTGCTTCTCGCTTTGGGCGACCGTCCCGAAGGGCCGTTGCCGGAAATGCTAGCCGCCGCGTCGACCAGTGATTCGCCTGAGTTGCGCGAAGCGGCTATTCGCGTTCTCGCGAAGCGGGGCGACGCCTCCGCGGCTCCGATCCTTTTGGACGCTGCGCTCAGCGAAGGGAGTTTCGCCGCGTCGGCCCAACAAGGACTTCAAACGCTCCAGGGGAAAGCGGTTGATGACGCCATCGTGGCCCGCCTCGCGGACGCCAATCCTCAAGCGAAAGTTGTCCTGTTTGACCTGGCAGGCGTCCGCAGGATCGCCGCGGCGACTCCTTTGGTGCGGCAGGCGCTTAACGACTCCAATGCCGAAGTGAAGGCCGCGGCGTTAAACGCCTTCGCGCAATTGGCCGCCGTGAATGACATGGACGTGCTATTGGAGCGTGCGTCAGCCAGTGACGCCGCCGAAGCCGCCGCATCGCGACAAGCTCTACGGACCGCGGTCTTGCGCCTGGGCGATCAAGAAACGTCGACACGGAAATTGACAGAACGGTTGACGAACGCAACGCCGGAGTACCGCGCCTACTTGTTAGAGTTGCTCGGTCAAATGGGCGGGTCGGCCGCATTAAAAGCGGTAGTCGCCAGCGCGAACTCGTCTGATGCCGCAACGAAAGACGCCGCCACGCGCGTCCTGGGCGATTGGCCCAACGCCGATGCAGCCTTGGCGTTGCTCGCGATCGCCAAGAACGATCGTGAAGCCAAATACCAAATTCGCGCTTTGAGGGGGTACTTGCGCATCGCCCGGCAATTGCAGCTTCCGGCAGAGGAACGTTTGGTCATGTTCCTCACGGCCATGGACGTCGCCCGTCGTGACGAGGAAAAGCAACTGGCCATGGACGTGCTGACGCGCATCCCCTCGTCAGAAACGTTACGCATCGCCGTTTCGTTTTTAGACGATCCGACCGTAAAGGCCGCGGCCGCCGATGCGGCGGTCAAGATCGCTCCTAAAGTGCTGGCCAGCGACGCGAAGACCGTGGCCGCCGCCATGCAGAAAGTCGCTGGGTCGGACGTAGGCGCGGAGCTCGTCGACCGGGCCAATCAACTGCTGGGACAAGCCCAGTCGAGCGGCCGGTAAATCCAACGACGGCGACTTTGTCGTCCCCGAAACATCAAAACGAGCAGAATCGGCGCGCGCCGCTTCTGCTCGTTGTTCTTTCGAGTTGGAGTTCATCAAACGTCTTGAGTAGCCTCAAGAGGGTGAACTCCAACTCATGATTCGCGATGGGGACTCGCCTTAGTGACCGTGGATCGAAATGCCCCAGTGCGACCCCGATCGATGACGATGGTAATGGCCGTGGTGGTGGTGATACGTGCGATAATACACTGGCGGCGGCGCATAATGATAATGTTCTTGGACCACCACCGGACGCGAATAGGTAGGCGCTGGAGCCACCATGGCGGTGGCCAGCGGCGCGTTTTGCATGGCGTTGATCACCGCTTCGTGCACGCCCTGTTGGTGTAGTGCGATGACGTCGTTCACTTGTAAGCGATAGGTGACGCCATTTTGACGGATTTGCGTAATAATCACCTGCGGGTCTACGCCGCTTTGGGTCATCGTCACCACTTGTTGCGGAGACACAGCGCGCGAAGCGACATACGCCTGCTGCTGATAGTAGGCTTGCTGCCGGTTCGCCTCACGGTCTTTGGCGTCTCCAATGGCCGAACCGGCAATCAACCCGACGGCGCCGCCAAGCAGGGCGCCAGCCGCCGTTTCCCCATTGTGTTTGCCAATGGCCGCACCCGCCAGGGCGCCGCCTAACCCGCCAATCACGGCCCCTTGTTCGGTGTAGCCTTGGGCCAACCCTTTGGTTGCAAAAAGCCCGACCAGCGAAAGAACCAGTAACGAGTATCGCATCTTCATCGAGTCACCCTCAGAGCGCGCGGCCCGCAGTTTTGCGCTGCGCGTAAGATTAATACAGATTTGCCCGATGCCGTGACCGACAAAGCGCTGACGGCCAAAGCACGGGGAACCTTAATCATTATCGGTTGATAAGGCCAGAGAGATTGACGCGGTTTTCCGCGACGCCCCACTTCGATTTGCGCTCCGCGCAAAACCAGTGGGCTAGTCAGAAAAACCGAGCAGCGGGCAGAAGAGGCGCAGGCCGATCACAATTGCCGCGAAACCACACATGTCGAACAACACGCCGGCGCGCATCATCTTGGGAATTGCAACGAGTCCTGTTCCGTACACAATGGCGTTGGGCGGCGTCGACACGGGCAGCATGAAACCAAAGCTCGCGCCCAAACAGGCGCCCAGCGCGGGAGGGACTGGATTCACACCAGCCGACTGCGCCATGGCGATAATCGCGGGAATCAACATGTTCGCCGCCGCCGTGTTCGATGTCGTTTCGCTCAGGAAGATCCCCATGGCCACCGCGATGGCCGTGAGCCCCCACACCGAACGTACGCCCGTGGCGCCGGTAACGGCCTCGCCTAGTTCGGCTGCAACTCCCGTCGAGAACATCAGCGAGCCGAGGCTCAAGCCGCCTCCGAACAGCAAGATCGTCCCCCAGTCGATCTTCGTCGCATCGCGCCAGGCGAGCGTAAAGCGTCCCTCCGACAACCGGGTTGGCAAGGCAAACAGCAGGATCGCCGCAAAAATCGCCACGACGGCCTCGGGCAACCGTGCGTTCATGAGCACCAACGCGGCGTGATCGCTTGGCAACAGCACCGACATAGCGCCCGGCAAGACCCATAAAGTCATCGCGACTCCGAAAGCGATGAGCGTGTTGATTTGTCCGACCGTCCAAGGCCCGAGTTCGGTGCGTTGGACTTGCAGGTAGCGCCGCAAATCGGCCGTGCTGGCGTGCGTCGTCCCGTCGGCGGGATGCAGCAAATAGAGCAACACGAACAGCACGACCGCCATCACGCAGAAGATCGGCAACATCAGCGACATCCACTCAAAAAAGCTGATGTGCACGCCCGCCAGATTGCGTATCAAACTAATCGCAATCAAGTTCGGAGGCGAACCGACCGGCGTGGCGACGCCGCCAATGGATGCGGCGTATGCAATCATCAACATCATTCCCGTGCCGAATTTCCAAGAACGTAGGTCGAGCGGCTGCCCGGACGGTTCCGTCACGCGCGCTTCGTGCAGGGCTTGGAGAACTCCCAGCGCGATGGGCGCCATCATGGCGGTTGTGGCGGTGTTGCTGACCCACATCGAAAGAATTGCTGTGACCAATCCCATCGAAGCGAGCACGCGCGCCGGATGCATGCTGACCCACGGAATCGCCAACACGGCCAGCGCCATGCGACGGTCCAGCGCGTGAACCATCATCGCTCGCGCTAACATGAAGCTGCCGATAAACAAGAATACGATGGGATCAGCGAAGGGTGCGAAAACCGTCTTCGCATCGGCCACGCCTAGCACCACGCACAAACATGCTCCCAGTAGCGCCGTGACCGGAAGGGCCAGGGTTTCGGTCATCCATAACACCGCGACTGCGGCCAGAATTCCCGCGAGCCGCTGGCCCTGCGTCGTCAAATCGCCGTCGCACAAAGAATACGCTAAAAGAAACGCCACGGGCGCCAGCAAGACGCCCGCAGTCTTTCGCCATCGTTCGAAATGCGCCTCGCCCCGCGAGATCGCGCCAGACTCGGAAGGTTCATTTTCCGCGCTCGGAGACACAACGGTCATGATCGAAGTTCAAATGCTCCGTGCGGTCGAAAGTCTTTCGGTCGGCGTTCCAACAAGGGCTATCACGCCGTCGGCGCTTGCTGTCCTACCGTTGCTTCAGGAATTCCAAAAGGTCGGCCAACTCTTGAACGTTAAGCAAGTTATCGAATCCTTCCGGCATGAGCGAAACATGGTGAGGGTGGATCTCGACAATCTCCTCCCGCGCAATCGGCAGGGTCAGTTGCGGATTGATCGCCAGGACAATTTCCCCGGCCGACTCGCCAACCACGATGCCCGTGGCGACTTGTCCATCTTCTTTCTCGACGAGAACGGGCTCGTAGCTTCGCACAAAACTTGCGCTGGGATAAATGATTGCTTCGAGCAGGTCGCGCTGGGTTCGCACTTTGGCGATGCCCGTCAAATCGGGGCCAAGGCGGCCTCCCAGGTACCCTACGGCATGGCAGGAAACACACGCGGCCTTTTGACTCAGAAATACCTCATGTCCGCGTCGCAAGTCGCCCGGGGGCAAATCCGCCAGCAGGCGATCGAGCCGCGCGGCCTGATCGGCCGCACTGACATTAAGTTGCGTCAAAAGGTCCGCCCCGGCCTGCTGAACCGCAGGCGGATACTTGCTTAGCAAGGGTTGCAACAAGTCGACCCTCAGGCCGCGAATTCCCGATGTTGATTGCAGCGCCGCGACCAGTTTCAAACCTTGGGCCTCGGTGGGGTCGCGTTCAAACGCCGGCAGCAATTTCGGGAGTTCGAGCGGTCCGACTTGGGCCAGTGCTTCGATCAGCGCGATTCGTTGTTCTTGCGACAGCGACGCCTTGGCAAGGATCGTCGCCGCCGCGGTGCGAATTTGGAGCGGCTCACGCGGGGCCAGATGCTGAACGAGCAACGTAAACAACTCCTCGTTGATCTCATCGACATCTTGAGCGGCGGCCAACGCCGCGATTCGCACGTCCGGCGGCGCCGCAGAACGGCGAGCTACCTCATTCAATGCTTGATTGAGAACGGCGTCGCCGCCTTTGGCGACCGGCAGCGCTTGCGCGGTAGCGACCGTTTGCGAAAGATTCGCTCCGTGGAGTTTTCCCAATTGAGCGGCAAGCTCCGCTCGCCATTCCGCTGGCGTCGCCGTCAATTTCGCTTCGGCCATAGCGCGTAGCGCAATGCGTTGCGCGACTTCCCGTTGCTGGTCCTTCAACGTGCGAACGATCAACGATTGAATCTCCGGCGACTTCGCAAGCTGCGCCAATTGGGATGCAAGTTGCGATTGCTCGTCCTCGGAGAACTTGGGTTGGGCGAGCCGCGATCGGAACCACTCGACCAACTCACCGCCCCAGGCGGGGCGATGGCTGACGATCCACTGCGCCGTGTTTTTGAGTATGGGATCTTCATGATTGAGCAGGGGCAATACGTGCTCAGGTTCAAGTCCGCCTTCCGGCATTTGATCGAGCGCGACGAGCGCCGCCCGACGTACGCCGACGTGCGATGAGGTCAGTCCCGCGGCCGTTGCTTTCGCATCGCCAATTTCGATCAACGCATAGATGAGGGCATGTTCGCGAATTCGTTCGGCGTCGGTATTTGGCGCACCTGCCGCATCGGGTGCGAAGGTTGCAAGTCGCCCGAGTGCGTTTAATACGGCCGCAACGGTTCGCGCATCGCCCATACGGCCGAGGGCTTCCGCCGCAGGACGCGCCACCGCCGCATTCGGGTGCTCGAGTAACTTCATTAACGCGTCAAGCGATTTCGCGTCGCGGTGTAATCCTGCCGCGTGGATTGCGGCTTGAATTACGGTTTCATGCTGATCATTTAAACTTGTCCGTATTGCTTCGCGCGCCGCGACGCCGTCCATGCCAGCAAGCGTCCACACGGCGCGTTGGCGGACCGCGGCATCAGCCGAATGGCTCAAGAGGCCGCGCAAGGGCGCAACTGCGGGTTCGCCCGTTTGGCGTAGTTGTTCGGCGGCGCGTCGCTGCACGAAAAGTCGTTGATCCGCCAGAAGCTCGGCGAGTTCTTCCGGCGCGAGCGAATCCCAGGCGATCTTGCCTCCCAAAGGATCGTCAATGTGTGGAGAACCCTTCTTGCGAATCCGATAAATAGCGCCAAGAACATCGGGCTTGGCCAACTGCGACGTGGGGCAACACACTTTGTACCAACCGCCCGTATCGACGACGAGCAACGATCCGTCGGCGTCTTCAAAAACATCGGTGGGGTGAAAGTCGGGATGTTCGCACGCCAGGAAATCTTCCTCTTGCGTGCGGAACGTGGGCCCGTCGGCGGTTAGTGTGTGTCGCACGACCTTATGCAAATTGAAATAGCAGGCGAAGAGATTGTCCTGATAACCGCCGCCGAAGACCGCTTCGCTGCCGGCGATCAAACCGCACGGCGCCGCCGCTCCTTGATGCACGAGATTCGGCATCACGTCGCCCGTCATGGGATGTTCGTAAATGGGATCATGCCGCTTCCCGTAAACGCCGCCGTAAATCGCATGAATCAAGCCATCGCGGCGTCCCGCTTCGGGGTGTTGAAAGAATGTACAACTGAGGATTCGTTCTCCCGTGGAAAGAAACGCCACGTTCACGGGGTTGTCCATTCCGCCTGTGAGCACAGGCTCCAAACCGGAACCATCGGGGCGAGCGCGAAAAATGTGTGAGGCCCGTGTCACAAAAGGCTTACCGTTGGGCAGGGTGTGTCGTTGCTCGGCAAAGGCCCCTTTGCACCAGTAGTGCCAACCGTCGCGTCCGAGATATGGCCCATGCAGATCATTAGCGCAGCCAGTGAGGGTCGCGCCGTCGAACCACACTTCCCGTTGTTCAGCCCGTCCGTCGCCGTCGGCGTCTGTCAGTTTCCAGATTTGTGGCGGCGCCGCGACGTACAACGAGCCGTCGCGCCACATGCAGCCTTCGGGGAACATCATTCGATCGGCAAACACGACGCTTTCATCGTAGCGGCCGTCGCCATCGCGGTCAGTCAATCGCACGATCCGGTGCGGTTTCATTTCGAGTTGCTTATCGGCCCGGTCGGACATGCCCGCCGAGTCGGTCACATACAAATGGCCTTGTTCGTCGCGAGCCACGGCGATGGGACGATCCACCAATGGCGGACCCGCCGCGAGCTCCACCTCGAACCCCTCGGGCACGCGAAGGGGGTATGCGCCAATTTTCAGGTCGGCGCCGCACACGATCGTTGCACACGCGCCGCAGAATAACAGTGCCGTGAAAATACGCATCATGAACCACCCGTACTACAAAAAGGAAACGCCAAGAGAATTGTCACTTCACAACGGCTCTTGCGCAGATTGTCTCGCCATGATCAAACCGCTTTGGGCGGCGCCAAAAGCGGTTCGTGTTCGGAGTGCGCCAGGGGAGGGAATAAGGTAGGCTGCGTCACATCGAAACTGGTTACTTCGACTCGGCGCAGTGGACTGCGTGCAACACCAAATTCTTCATACTGGGCGACATATCCTCGCGCGATCGCATTTCATCCACGGTGAACCATCGATAATAACCCTCGGCGCCGGCGGGGCCCGCTTTGGCGCGTTCGGATAAAGCCTTTTCGAACGCGTTCTCCGACGCATTCAGATCGACGTCGGGCAACTCGACGCGACACAAATAGTACTGATAATTTCTCCCCGCACCGAAACGGCGACTGAGGTGAACATCTTCGGTGCTGCCGCACAAGGTCGTGCGCACCTCCCCACCATAGGCGGTATCCGATTGAAGGGCGTCCCGCGCAAGTTCTTCCGGCTTGGAGTCTGTCTTGATTCGCGTGCACGGGAAAAAATACTGATAGTGCGCTCCCTTATACACCAGTAGAAACTCGCGACCTTGCGCGCCTTGCCGGGAGATGACCGCGACGGCGACATCTTGCGATCCATACACCGCCTCGGCGATGGCCTTGGTCGTGTCCGTGACGTTCAAGGCTTCTTGAAGTTCGTCCCACGAAAAGTAGCACAGGTCGGGGTCCAATTCGTTAGGGTCCAACGGTTCGCTGGGACGCACTTCAAATACGTAATAATCGTAGTACGTTTTCTCGTTCACATGCGCCGAATCGGCCAGCAGACCGGTGCATACGAGCGGCGCCATCGTGGCGCCAGGCAAGTCGAGCGGGAAGTCCTGGTCGTCAATGGCATGCCAGGCCGCGTTCATGGCCGGGTCTTCCGCTGCGTCGCCCTCGGTAAGCGGATCAAAATGTTTCATGGGAAAAGCGTAGCCGCCCCAACGCTTGTTATTCCACAGCAGGCAGCGGTGTTGCTCGTCCATCACCACCGCCACCGCGATGGTCTTATGCCGTACCGCGGTGTCCATCAAAGTTTTCTCCGCCAAGGTTAATTGATTCTGATGTACTTGCCTGATTGGCGACGAGGTCGCGCTTTGTGATCGGTCGCAAGTTCCGGGCGTGTATTATGGCGGCAAAGTCACCTTCCCGCAAATGACGCGAGGGGACGACTTGCCTTTCGATCTCGCTGGGTGCAAATACTCGCTGACACGATTCGAAGCGATCTCGCCGCTTTGACGTTATGTGCTCGCTTCCAGCGGTTGGATTTCAAGCCTGACGCTTTTGAGCAAGTTGGGAATTTGAATCACGGCGTCACGATCCCACTGTTTGGCTTGCGGATCGACGTCATCGAGCTCGTCCCAACTGACGAGGCACGGATTGAGTTTCTTCTGCGGATCGCGCGAGCCCAAACGCCACCCGCCGAGCAGCCGCTCCACGTTCCAGCGGCCATGCTCCATTTTCGCTAGGAGTTCGATTTCCTCCGGCGTAAACTGCGCTAATTGAATTTCTCGATCGGCCACGACCACGGCGCGGCGACCAATCGCCGCCAACTTGCGGCCAATGTCATCGGCTTGACGCCGATTCGATTCGCGAAACGCCTCGGGAAACGCCTTGTCGTTCCAATCGCGCATGGCCGGGTCATTCGGCGCGAGGCGCTGTTTGTTCTCCTGGCGAAATTGTTCATGCCGCGCTATCGCCACGTACTCGCGCTGCTCGGGCGTGAGCAACGAGGGACTAGACAACTGCAAGTACATTTGCAGCGTAAACAAGTCGGGCGGGAGTATCGCAATGCCAGTTGGGCGTTCATTGTCCGTTTCGCGCTCAAGGAGCCCCGCCACGCGACCACTGTCGCGCAGAACTCCCACCTTGGCTCCCAACGCATGCGCCAATCGATATTCAAAATAGGTGATTTCCCCACCGTTAATTCCGAGCAAAGTCACATCCTGCGGACGAATTCCCGACGCCAGGAGGTCGATCCAATTCTGTAGCGGTTCACGAGCGCTGAAACCACTTCCTTCCGTCACGCGAATTTGGCGGTAACGAACATCCAACTGCGCGTCGGAAGGCATGGTTTTGGGCACATAACCCACCGCGAAAATGTCGTCCGGATAACGCTCTTGAAGTTCCCCTACCAGCCCGGAGACTCCCGCCGTCGTTCCGCCGGAAATAACCGTTCCGCGAAATCCTTGGAAAGCGTCATGCAGCAATTTGCGGTATTCTTCAATACGATGCTGGACATACGGCGAGCAGCCGCCCGCAACAATCACGACTGGACCCACTAAGGGCGGACAGGGCGCCGTTGTTTTATGGATCGTAGCGCCTTGCTTGCACTCGGAAGTTACGAGTTTGGCCAACTGAGGATCGAGTTTCGATTTGGGAGACCGCGCAGCTTTGGCGAGCAGCAAAAAACGACGCACCCAACCCGCTTCTTCAAACCGCTCGCGCACATCTTGAATTCGGCGGATGGTGAGCAACGCGTGGTCGATCACATCCTCGCGCGAGGTCAACTTCACGGCGCGAGCGTACTCGGCCAAACTTTCGTAAGGCCGACCAAGCAGCAGCAAAAATTGGCCCGCCCGATACAGCGCCTCGGGCAAATTCACGCCTACTTCCGCCTGATCGCGGCATTTATTGACGGCCCGCTCCAAGTGCGGCCGCAAGACTGAGATCAACGCCAGGTTGTGTTCCCGACTGATCGTCAGCTCCAAAAACCCGCCCAACGCTTGCGGATGAGTGGGATCCAAATCAAAGGCGCGTTCGTACAGTCGAAAAGCGCGTTTCTCATCATCTCGCACGACGAAATCAGCCAACATCATTAAAGCTTCCAGATCCGGCGGGCGAGATTCCGCCGCGCGGCGAAGCGCCTCTAAACCTTCTTCGAAGCCTTCGCTATTCCGATCGCGTTCATGTAACTTACACAAGGCGTGCCCAAGCACACTAAGATGCGCCGGCGGCGTCGGCCCGGGAAAACTTGTGAGTGTGTCGACGGCGTCCGCCCAGCGTCCCAGGTAGGACTGCAAACGCGCAATGCGGCGCGCCAACTGTGCGTTCTTCGGATCGCGCGGCAAGACCGCTTGGAGCAATTCGATCTCTTGCGCCATGCGTTCGTCGGTCATGTAATCATCGTAATGTTGCCGGTATTCATCGACGCGTTCAACCACCAATTGAAACGCATCGTCGGCGTTCTCTAGCAGGGCGGCGATTCGAGCTGCGTCGCGCAGGTACTTTCCCGGAACCGCGAACGGGCTCTTGTAAATTCGATCGTGACCAATACTGGCCCAAGCATGTTGAACGATGGTGCGTACTTGCACCTCGGCCTTTAAGCCGTCGATGGCGTTGGCGATCTCGGGCGTCACTAAGTCGTCGGAAAACGCGTCTTTTTTGAATTGCACGATGTAATGCACCGAGCGGTATCCGAACTCCGCAGCGCCCAGGCGTTCGGCCGTGTCCACGCTATTCGCGTGGTCGATCTCAAAGTTTTCACGAATGAAGGTGCAAACCCGGTCCACGTCGGCTTTGGTGTCTACGATCACTCGGGCGCCGCATAGGTCCGTAAGTTGATGAACCGGATCGGCGTATTTATCGCGTTTGCGAAGGGCTTTCTCTGCAAAACTGGGAACCGTCTTGGCGCGCGTTTGAACAATCGCCATGACGCCCAGTCGTCGCGTCGCCTGTTGAAGCACTCGTTCTAAAACACGGGCGTACGCCGCGTAGCGAGGCTCCTCGCGTTTGAACTGTTCGACCTGATCGTTAAACCATTGCATATCAATTTTCATGGAAGCATGATGGCATACCGCAAAACGCTTGCCAAGCATTTCGACCGCGCGATTTGCGCGTTACACTACCCACATGACAACACGTTTGCTGTGGACGGCGCTCGCCGTGCTCGTATTAGGCGGTCTGCTGACCTGGAGCCAGTGGCGCACGCCCGAAATGAAAGTTTCCGGCGTGGTGGAGGCCGATGAAATTCGCGTCGGATCGCGCGTGGGCGGCCGAGTCCAGGAAGTTCTCGTCCAAGAAGGAGAGACCGTACGCCCGCAACAACCGCTAATTCGCTTAGAGGAGTACGACCTGCGCGAACGGTTGGCCCAGGCCGAAGCGGTGCTCGCGCAGCGTCAAGCCGAGTATGAAAAACTGACCGCAGGACTTCGACCGGAAGAAATCACTCAAGCCGAAGCGCGTTATCGACAAGCGGAAAGCAAAGTCCAACGCATGGAGCGGCCCCCGCGCGACGAAGAAGTCAAAGCGGCAAAGTCGGAAATTGCTCTCGCCAATGCCCAACTCGAACAAGCCGAAGCGACCCATCGTCGCCTGAAAGAGGTTTCGCAGCGCCAAACGGGAGCGGTGTCCAAGGATGAACTTGATCGGGCGTTGGAGAACGTTTTGGTGACGCGCGCCACGGTCGAAGTGCGTGAGCAAGCATTAATGATTCTCCTGTTAGGTACGCGCGAAGAGGAACGTGACGAGGCCCGAGCCGAGCGCGACGCGGCACGTGCAGCATGGGAACTGGCGAAAAATGGATACCGAGAGGAAGAAAAAGCCCAGGCTCTTGCCGCACTCGAAGCCGCGCGGGCCGATATTCGCGCGATCGAAACCCAGTTGGGGGAACTGGTCATTCGGTCGGGAACGGAGGGAGTGGTGGAAGCGCTGGAATTGCAGCCCGGTGATCTGGTTGGGCCCAATGCTCCCGTGCTATCCATCCGGGACACCACGAATATGTGGATTCGGGCCTACTTGCCGCAACAACGGTTGGATGTGAAACAAGGTCAGCGATTGTCGGTCACCATCGACGCTTTTCCTAATCAAAAGTTTACAGGGGTGGTCAGTTACGTTAGTCCCGAGGCGGAATTCACACCTAGCAACGTTCAAACCTACGATGAACGCGCCCAGCAGGTGTTTCGAGCGAAAATCAAACTCGAATTGGACAAGGATGCGAAGTCGAAACCGCACCCCGGCATGACGGCCGATGTGTATTTACCGCCACGAGGTAGTTTGTAAACGGTAAAACCGGTCGCGGCGCAATCTCACGCTTTTATTATACATATGTACAGTTGTAAATCAAGAGTCGCTGCACGTTTTTCGTAAGTTCCTACGGGACGCATACAGGCTTTGAAACGCGCGCCGTCGACACAAGATCATACGCAGAAGCAGCTTACGTCGCGTGCGATAAGATGCTCTATCTGCGACGTTTTTTCATATTTTTTCCGCGCGTTCTTTTATTTACATCGCATTGATGGTTGTGGCGGATTTTTTAGGAAGTAGGGCGGTGGCGCACCGAGGGGCGAAGCGGAGTCTGTCGCGCTCCAAGTGGTATCGGCTGCGATCGATGGACGTGATCGCACAAACGGGGAGCGCGACAGGTCGAAACTCCGCCTGCGGCGTGGTTGCGTCGCAAGGATCGAGCTATACCGGCGCGGCGTTCAACTTGCGCAGCAACTCGTTGATGACATCCTCGCGGTGAATGACGTGCTCGCGGAAGGTTGGCGTGCGCGTTCGATGCTCTTCAATGCGAGTCTCTTTGAGGGCGGTTTCAAGAAATCCGACTAAGAACTCGCGTTCTTCTTCCGACAAGGGTAATTGCAAATCGGCCATGATCTTCTCCCTTCGCGCCCCAATGTGGCCCCATGGGAAAATCGTTGTTGCTAATGCCGAATGCGTTAGGGAAACCGACACTGGTATTTTATCTCATGAGCGGCGCCAAGTGAATGACGCGCGGCTTTGAGGCGCAGGCGCCGCCGACCGGCTGCCTTGACCCGGCGGCGGCCGAGTTGCGTTTCTTGCTCTACGCCACGATAATTCGAAATTACGCATGTTAGGCCGCGGCTAAATCTCGTATGCCTCCTGCAGTCATTGACGTTCGCGGCTTAACGCGCCGCTTTGGCGACCTGACCGCCGTTCAGGAGGTGAGCTTTCAGGTCCAGCGCGGCGACATATTTGGTTTGCTCGGCCCCAACGGCAGCGGCAAATCGACGATCATCCGTATGTTATGCGGTGTTCTTCAGCCTTCGGCGGGCGACGCCAGCGTGTTGGGGTTTGATGTCCGGCGCGAAGCGGAAGACATCAAGCGGCATATCGGGTACATGTCGCAAAAGTTCAGCCTGTACGCGGACTTATCGGTCGAGGAGAACCTCAACTTTTACGGCAGCATTTATGGTTTGACCGACGCGCAATTGCGCCGTCGCCGTGACGACGTATTGGAGTTAACCTCGCTGGGCGACCGCACGCGGCAACTCGCCGGTACGCTTTCCGGAGGTTGGAAACAACGCCTTGCGTTAGCGTGTAGCCTGATTCACGAGCCGGAGATGGTGTTCCTTGATGAACCCACCGCGGGAATCGACCCGGTGGCGCGTCGTCAGTTATGGGATCTGCTCTTCGAGCTTTCCAGTCAAGGCGTCACGCTGCTTGTCACGACGCATTATATGGATGAGGCGGAACGCTGCACGCAGATCGGATATATCTATCTCTCGAAAATGTTGTTGCTGGGAGAACCCGGCGAGCTGAAGCAACTGCCGGAAGTAACCCCGCCGGGCACACAATGGTTTGAAATGGAGCTGCCCGATCCGGTGCAGCACTTATCGTCTTTGCGGCGCTGGCCAGGTGTGCGCGATGCAACGCTATTTGGCGAACGCGTCCACATTTTGGCGGAATCGTCGTTCCATCAAGCGGGACTGTTCGAGTCGCTAAAGATTCCCTCGGAACACGCTTCGGTACGCGAGATTGGCCCGACGCTGGAAGACGTCTTTGTCGCGCTGACCCGGAACGCCGAACAAACCGCAAACCTCAACCAGGAAGCCGCGCGCGCCGCGCCTCCGCCGGTGGAACCGGGGGGTTCGGCGAGCAGCTCAACCCCGGAGCAACGCGCGGTAACCGCCGTGAATTCAGCGGACGTGTCAGATGACACGAAATTGCCAACTCGCCGAACAACGACGTTGGCGGGTCGATCGACCGACGGCTTTACCGCGGTCATGATCAAAGAGTTCGCGCACATGCGTCGCCAGCCGTCGATCTTGTTTTTTCTGCTGGTCGTGCCCGTGTTTCAAACCTTGGTGTTTGGCTGGGCGCTGGACACCGAGATCGAGAACATTCCGACCGTCGTCTTCAACTTGGACGGCCGACAACCGTCGCGGCTGTTGATCGAGGCTTTGGCGAACACACGGAAGTTCCGAGTCGTGGCGTTTGCCTATGATGACGAGACGTTTCAGCGATCGCTCACCTCCGGGCGAGCGCGCGTGGGGGTGCGCATTCCGCCGGACTATTCCGACAAACTCCTGGTGCGAGAACAAGTGGACGTACAGGTGTTGATCGACGGCAGCGACTCGACGGCCGCGAGCACCGCCCAAAGCGCGGCGAACTTGCTGGGCGTACAGATCTCGATCGCGCAGGCGCGTACATTGGGCGAAGCGATGCAGTTTGCGCCGGCTCGTGATGAAACTGGCCGGCCGCAACGTCCGGTCAACATCCGCACAAGGCTGCTTTATAATCCCGACCTCGAAAGCGCCCGATTTTTCGTGCCTGGGCTGGTCGCCATCATTCTGCAATTGGTCACGGTATTTACGACCTCCTTCGCCATTGTGCGAGAACGCGAACTGGGTAGCCTGGAGCAACTGTTTGTTACGCCGGTTGGGCGTTTAGGATTGATGCTGGGCAAGTTGACGCCGTATGCGCTAGCTGGATTTGTCGAGATGCTGATCGTCCTGACGGTCATGGTTTACGTGTTTCAAGTGCCCATTCAGGGGAGTTTATTGCTGCTGCTGGGTTTGTCGGCCATGTTTCTCGTCAGTACGCTCGCGCTGGGTTTGATGATCTCGACGGTTGCGCAAACGCAAGTCGCGGCGTTATTGTTTTCCTTCATGACCATGTTGCCGTCGGTGCTACTGTCGGGCTTCATGTTTCCCCGTAGCGAAATGCCGACGCCGATTTACTTGTTCACGTTCATCATTCCCGCGACTTACTTTATCGAGATCCTACGCGGCATTGTGCTGCGTGGCGCCGATTTGATCGACCTGCTGCCCGAGGCCCTGGGTCTGGCGGCGTGTTGCCTGGTGATTCTTACAGCCGCGGTCGCTCGCTTCCGCAAACAACTTGCCTGACGCTGGGTAAGGCGTCATGTGGTTAACGCCAAAAAACTCCGGAGGCGAAGTTTGTCGCCTGCCGAAGCAGGCTCCGGCGCCCTGCCGTCGCCGGCGCGGCGTCTTGAAATCTTCGACGCCGATTGGCAACGTATGTGTCGTTTCGCCTCCCCTGCGCGATTCGACGCATCGAACGACGACGATTGCAAGGAACCGGTTAATGAACCCGATCAATTGGGACGACTTCCAGCGCGTCGATCTGCGCGTGGGTACGATCATTGCCGTGGACGATTTCCCCGAAGCGCGCAAGCCGGCTTATAAGATTACGGCGGACTTTGGACCGGAGATTGGCGTCAAGCGATCCAGCGCGCAAATTACGGCCCTCTACACCAAAGAAGATTTGCTTGGCCGGCAGATTCTTGGCGTGATCAATTTTCCGCCGAAGCAAATCGGTCCGTTCCTGTCGGAATTCTTGCTAACAGGTTTTTGCCAACACGACGGCTCGGTCGTACTGGCGATTCCTGAACGGCATCTGCCGAATGGAGCTCGATTGGCTTGATGCACGGCGTGCGGCGGCATCCGCGACGGGAGTCCATGTTACGCGAGCCAAGGGTTTCAACGTCGGGGAGGTTGCCACGGCGTCGCGCCGCCGCGCTGGATGTGCAGGCGTAGCGCTGCAGAAAGTTCGTTAACCACCTGGCGATTCCGTGCGGCGAGGTTAACCCTTTCCTGCGGATCGTCTTTCAAATTGTACAGTTCGAGTGGACGGTAGGGGTCGTTTTGCAAGAGTTTCCAGTCGCCCCGAATCAATGCTTCGTAACTCTTGCCGCCGTACGATGCGCCTCCTTCGCGACGGACGAAGTATAAGTCGCGCGCGGCAGTCATCTCCACGCCTTGAAGCATTGGAGCCAGGCTGACGGCGTCCAAGTCGGGCGGCGACGTAGCGCCGGCCAACTCAAGCAAGGTCGGGAACAGATCGAACGTGAGGCCCGAGTACGTGCTGCGCGACGCCGCCTTGATGTGTTCCGGCCAACGAATCATGAACGGTACGCGCAATCCGCCGTCATAATGGCTTTGCTTTCCGTCGCGCCACGGATCGTTGTTCTGCGCATGCGGCAGCGATCCGCCGTTGTCTGCGGTGTAAATCACAACGGTGTTGTTCGCCAAGCCCAGTTGCTGCAAGGCTGTTAAGACTTGGCCCACGCCATTGTCAAGATGCTCCACAAGCGCAATGTTCTTTGCTCGCGGTACATCTAATTCGGGCGAGCGCTGTTGAACCTTCGCGAACCATTCATCGGGAGGTTCGATGGGGAAATGCGGCGCGTTGTAAGCAAGATACAAGAAGAAGGGCTGATCGGGCTCGCCCGCACGCTCACGCAAATAATCGACCGCCCAGGAAGTAAACAGATCCGTGGCATGGCCAGGGGGGTCAATCGTCGCTTCGTTACGTCGCATGTAGTTGCGGCCATGCCGGCGATGGTCGGTGTAACTGTCCATCATGTCGCCCAGAAACCCATGAAACCAATCAAAACCGCGCTCGTTGGGTGTGTTGGGCGACTCTAGGCCCAAGTGCCACTTGCCAACAAGGGCAGCGTGATAGCCCGCGGTCTTCAAGGCGTCGGCCAGGGTGGGAACCGAGGGATCGAAATATCCCCAGGAGTTCTCGGCATGCGTACGAATCACGCCGGGCACGCCGACGCGGTCGGGATAACGCCCTGTGAGCAGGGCTGCGCGCGAAGGCGAGCAAACGGTACAGTTCGCGCGCATGGACGTAAACAACATGCCCTCGGCCGCGATCTGGTCAATGTGCGGCGTGCGTACGTCCGAAGCTCCATAGGTCGATACATCGCCGTAACCATGATCGTCGGCCAAGATGAGCACAAAGTTCGGACGTGAGGCGCGCTCTTCCGCCCTCGCCGCTTCCCATGGCGCACTAATCCAAAGGCCGATCACGCTTAGAAGGAACGAGTGGTTCAGAACCCACGGTCGGCGCAGCGTTAACTTTAAGACGAGTCGCCGGGTCGAGCCCGCGGGAAATCGCGCCAAGTTTTGGGCCATCGCCAATGTCTCTCCCGCGTCTACGAGGAACTGAGGCTAACTTTCGCTGCGTCTTAACTCATTGAGCGATTTGCTCGCCTATAGACTGTTTTGAGTTCAATTACGGCGACTCGGCGCGGCTCCACGCGATACGCCGTGCAAAGTCTTGTTGAAACGCCGGTCGCCACTGGCTCACGGTCGTACGCGGATCGAAGTCCGCCGTCGCGGGCAGATCTCGCCACCAACCATCGGCTTCGCGTTGAAATTGCCCGCCCCAGCCAGGTTTGGCGGGATCCTTTGGATCGTTCCCACCTAACGGCAGAAAAAAGAACCAGGAAGGCGTGTCTCCCTCTTTAAGGCATGCGTGAGGATTCGGCGCGGTCCAGGTCCGGGTCGGGTATTGCGCCCCCAGCCGACTTGCGCTGCGAATGTTCTCCTCCACCCAGGCGCGACTCGTAAGCGACTGGTCGCCGGTTAGGTACATTCCGCGGTATGTCCCCTCACGATTATCGCGGCCCGACGCTTTGGCCAGTATATAGTTCATGCCGGGAAACTCCGCGCGCATCCATGAGGCAATGCGATCCTGATCGTCGATGTCGTACACGCGAAACTTCTTGGCGAATTCTCGGAAGCCTGCTTCGCCGCGCTCTTGCTTGACCCGCCACAGTGCTTGAGCCAGATCGGTTTGACCGCCCCAAATGGCGATGTTCAATGGCTGGTCTGCCTGACCGGCGTCAATCCGTTCGATCAAGAATTGTGAACCGGGCGAATCATGCCCCTGGCCTATGTGTTCACGTCCACGCTGCGCATTGCCCGATTTGACGACGGCTAGCAACTGTTCAACCGAGGGCCAACCGCCGGCATGCTGCAAAAGATTCGGACGCGTTTCACCATACGCTTGAACAATCTGGCGAATCAAGTCAGGACGTGTAATCGCCTCTTTTAGTTCTCCCGGCGTGCCCGACGCCGTGGCGATCAAGGCTTCGATGTCAAACTCATTCGAATACGCCATCAAGCGCACAAGCGATTGTTGATCATCAGGGTCTCCGCCGATGTCGGTCAAGATCGCCAACCTTGGACGCTGCGCCTTGCGGACACGATCGGCGACTCGGCCGTTCACCCTGTTGGTATCATAATCATCATTGGTTTGCGGGAACTTTGCTCCCACTTCTTTTTGCCAAGCGTGCAACTCCGTCAGGAGCTTCGCCGCCTGATCGGGATCCGTCTGGCAACGATCGTTTTGTTCGCCCACATCCTCCGCCAAATTGAACAGCTCGACCCGTGAATGTTCGAACCATTCGATCAACTTCCAGTCGCCGCGTCGAATTGCCGCGCTCGGCGCGCCCCCCTGATTACCATAATGCGGGTAATGCCAATACAGCGCTCGCGACGGGAGCGATTCGCCTTTGAGCGCCGGCACAAGACTCACGCCGTCTAGAATCTGGCCGGGTTCCGGATGCGCCCCGGCCGCTTCCAAGAGCGTCGGGAACACATCGGGGCTGCTGATGGGCGTGCGAATGACCGCTCCGGGCGATGCCACGCCGGGCCAACGCACAAGGAAGGGTTCGCGAATTCCCCCTTCGTACATCCAGCCTTTTCCGCCGCGGAATGGCAAGTTGGATGTGGGCCAGCCTTCGCTTGTCGATAACCCGCCATTGTCGCTGGTGAAGATCACCAACGTCTTGCGAGCGAGGTTTAACTCATCGAGTTTGGCCAACACTTTTCCGATGGCCAGATCCATCGCTTCGACCATGCCTGCGTACACGGCGTGCTCTTGAACGAGACGCACATCGCGAGGCTCCTCGCGGCCCCAGGCTTCGTTAAGCCCCAGGCGCTGCCGTTTTTCTTCGTACTTGAGGCGCAAATCTTCGCGCGCCATGAGCGGCGTATGGACCGAATAGAACGCAAGGTACGCGAAGAAGGGACGATCTTTGTGCGCTTCAATGAATTGGTTCGTCTCGGTCGCAACTCGGTCGGGAAGATGTTCGCCAGGCGGACCATCGGCAAGTCGCGGATTACCGTACGGCGAAAAATACTTTCCGCCGCCGTAGGGGCCGCCGCGATCGGTGCCGCCCTGGTTGATATCAAACCCTTGATTCTCCGGCCACCAGCCCTCGGGGCCGAGATGCCACTTGCCGGCGAAGAAGGTCGCGTAGCCCGCCGCCTTCATCGCCTTCGCCAGCGTGGGAGCTTCGAGCGAAAGCCGGTCGGCATACGGCGCGGGAAGCAGTTTGGTGTTCCGCTTCCAAGCATCGGGGGTAAGCGGCGCGCCGATATAGTCGGTAACGCCCGTGCGCTGGGGCCATTGGCCCGTCATCAAGGATGCGCGTGTCGGCGAGCAAACCGGACAGGCGGCGTAGGCGTCGGTAAAGCGAGCCCCTTCCGCGGCAAGCCGATCGAGATGGGGCGTTTCATAAAACGTACCGCCGTAACATCCCACATCATACTGGCCGAGATCGTCGGCAAGTACGAAGACGATGTTGGGTTTGTCGTCGGCGCACACACCAATTGCAACCAGGGTGACGTATGCGACAGCCGCGAAACCCATGATTTTAGAATTCGCCATCGAGTTCCTTTGACCAAAACTGAAACAGGGGGAGAAATCGCTTCGGCGCGTATTGTCGATCCGGTGATCGCATGATCTAAGGCGGACAACGAACGCCGACCGCGCGACAAACGCCGACTTTGCAAAGCGATTCTTAACACCCAGATAAGGACAATTCAGCACGTGACCGAGTATACACGTGCGTCACCTCGATTGCGCGGTCCGTTTCGATTGGGTCATTCCCATGAGGTTGACCGAGTAGGGGGGACGCGGCACGCAGCCTGAATGTTAGCGAATTGCGGGCAAGAAGGTGTGGCGTCGCAGCTCAGACGAAGGACCGGCCAGTAAAGCAGAAATTCCTGGAATAGCCGCCCCCCAGAGGCCATCAACACAACGTTGTTTTGTCTGACACGACGATTCGTCAGAAATTCCGGCGGGCGTGCATTGTCACGCCAGCGGGCGGCGAAGGCGCTGAACGCAAGAATCGTTTCCGCCTCAAGCATACTCGGCATACTCAACGGCAATGTCGTTTACGACACGCAATCCATCGGCGACATTGCGGACGACTTCTTGAGCGAGTTGCTTGTGATAAAACGTTTCAACGCGCCCGGAAAGCAAGAGGGAGCCTTCCGCCAACTCAACGTGAAGATGCCGCAGGTCAAAGATAGGGCTTGTCGAGAGAGCACGCTGGGCCTGCGTTTGAATCTCTGCACCAAACGTTTCGGCCATTGATCGAGCCTCCCTCCTTGGTGAGCAATAACAAAGAATTACACGTAAGAGCCAACACGTAAGCATCAATAGGTAGGGAGACCCCGCCGCGCGAGTGGAGGCGAATGTCCAGGCCCGTACCACTTCCGCTCATCCTACCGTTTGAGAAGCGAAAATCAAGCCACAAAAAACTCTGGTGGTCTCAGTTCGCACGCGTGCGAAAGTGCGGCGGTTTGCCGTGCGGTTGTCGAACGTCGTCAGGAACTTCCTCGGCGCGGGTTGACATTGTGCAGGATCGTGGTACCCTCTTCTTCGGCTGAAGGGACACGGCTTTCAAGGACGTCCGTCAGCGCCGGCGCCGAAGGATTCGACCCCGGCGCTTTTTCCCGCGACGTATTGAACTTATGAAAAACGGCCTTGTCGCCAATGCGCGACAAGGCCGTTTTCGTTGTTGCATTCACTGTGGATGCAGTGTTTATAGCCCCGGCGCCAGCCGGACGAGTTTGCCGCCGCCCTCTCCGCCGATGATCGTGATATATAGCGATCCATCTTTGCCGAACGCCAAGGCGGTCGGTTTGTCCAACGCAGTAATCTTCACGGCGTTGATGGTCTGTTCCTGGCCTTGGCCTTCCGCGTCTAAACGAAAGAGTCCGCCCTCTTCCGCCGCCATCCAAGCGAAGTCGGTGGCGTATAGATGTCCTTTGGGGCTGTACGCCAAGCCAGTGATATCGAACAATCCGGTCTCTAGGTTTAAACGCTTCTCGCCCGACTTCGGATTGTAAAACGTCAAAAGCGAGTCATTGGGAGCGTTGATCTCGCCCATTTGTCCGACGACCAAATTTCCGCGAGGATCGACGGTTAAAGCCACGGGAGCATCAACATTCGTCGCTTCTTTGGTTGCGATCGACCGCTCCAGTTCGCCGAAATTTGTCCCTTCGATTGCGGCGCGGACAATCCAACCCTTGGTGTCGTCGCCGTTGGCGCTCGCATATACGGCGCCCCCGGCGATTGCGACGCCGTAGTAATTGCCCTCGGCCTTGAGTTCGTCGGTGCTTTCCAAAGGACCCAGTTTCGCTTTCGCGTCGTCGACCTTGATCGCCGCGGCCCCTGCTTCAGGAACTTCGAAAACATAAATCACTTCTTCCACGTCAACTTTATCGCCTCCACCGACAATGAGCGTTTTCTTGTCGAGAAAGGCGAGGCCCAACGGACCGATGTCATACATGGGCCCCTTGCCGTACACGTCTTTGGTGAACCCGGTCACCACGTCAGACTGCGTGGCCTTGCCATCTTCTCCCACTTGCACGCGAATGATTCTTCCCGCGCCGCTGTCGGCAATGAACAAGTCGCCTGTCTCGGGCTGGACGGCGACGCCACAGGGATTAACCAGTCCCTCGATGACGGTCTCAATTTTTTCTTCCGCCGACGCGGTCGTACCGACCATAGCGCCGACAAGAATCAACATCGCCCAAAATCGCATACAAATTCTCCTTAGTAAAACGGGGTAATTAATCGGCGTTCCTTGTTTCCAGACCAGCCTATTCTTGTGCGTTCGTTTTTGGATCGGGGGGAAGTTCCGGCGGGTCCATCTTGGGGTAAACGGTGCTTGTCAGTCCCTCTTTGAGGAAGGACACTAAGTCCGATTTCTCTTGATCGGTCAGGTTGAGGGGAAAGATCTCCTCATCCAAATACGGATTTTTGTTGCCGCCCTTGTTGTAATACTCGACGACATCTTCCAACGTCGCTTCGCTTCCATCATGCATGTAA
Organism: Planctomycetota bacterium; assembly: GCA_963204915.1. Taxonomy (GTDB): domain Bacteria; phylum Planctomycetota; class Planctomycetia; order Pirellulales; family Pirellulaceae; genus JAHWKS01. The sequence goes on from CAUJHS010000094.1 coordinate 110,964, forward strand.
GGGGCGGTCAGAACGATGTCGCGTAAACTAGGAGTGCGGAAAGAGCCTTTATCGCCGTCGAGTTTGGATTCCACAAATCGGCCCAAGTCAGGATTCTCATTGCTCCAGCCCACGCCAATATTGTGAAAGGCGCCATCCGTAAATAACGGACCGGAGTGACAGGCGCTGCAATGGCCTTTGTTAAAAAAGATCTTCATACCGCGCTCGGCGCCTTCCGAGAGCGCGGTTTTGTCTCCTGCTTTATAGCGGTCGTACGGAGCGTCTCCCGCCAACAAAGTACGCTCGAAGGCGCCAATCGCTTTCGCAATGCCCTCTTCCGTCACATCGGTTTTGAAGACTTTTTGAAATTGTTCGCGATAACCAGGAATCTTATTGAGCCGCTCAACGAGCGGCCCCATTTCCATGGCCATCTCGATGGGGTTTTGGATGGGTCCCAGCGCTTGCCCCTCGACATGCTTGGCCCGGCCGTCCCAGAACTGGAAGAAGTGATAACCCGAGTTCACCACAGTGGGAGCGCTGCGGCCGCCCTTTTGCCCCTGAAAACCCGTTGCGAAGGATTCCGCGTTGGACCATCCTTTGGCCGGATCATGGCAACTTGCACAGCTCACGGTGTTATCCTGTGATAGCCGCTTATCAAAATAGAGCTGTTTGCCAAGCTCGACTTTTTCGGCCGTCAGCGGGTTGTCGTTCGGAATACGCATTTTGGGCAGTCCCGCAGGAATCTTCAAATCGAACGAACTTTCTTGCGCGAGCAGTTGGCCGAGCGGCAAACAAAGCCAAAACACACCAAACCCGAGGAGAGAATTTCGACGCATAGCAGGCCTCCACGATCAATCGAAAATGATGGATATGACATTGTGTTGCGCCCTTCCGTCGCTGGCAAGTGGTTGGCGCAGCCTTGCCGCGCGTCACGACGTATAATGCGGCCTGCTTCGAGTTGCATCAAACTTGCATGAGGCTCAACGGGGTTCCACGCCGACTCGTCAACAAACTGGGAAGACCCGTGTCCCGTTTTTCTAGGCGACACACACTTCAAACAAGACAGGAATGGAGCAAATGAACGGAAGGATGGCGATCGTTCTAGCGGCGGGGAAAGGCACCCGAATGAACTCGGAACTGCCCAAGGTGCTTGTTTCCGCATGCGGCCGGCCAATGATCGAATACGTGATTGACGCACTAGAGCAAGCCGAAATTGACAAGATTGTCGTCGTGGTTGGATATCGCGCGAACGACGTGCGCGAGGCGCTCAAACGCCGTCATGCTCTGACGTTTGTTGATCAGACACAACAACTTGGCACGGGTCACGCCGTCATGGTTTGTCAAAAAGAGCTTGCCGCGCACCATGGGCCGGTGCTCATCGTCACGGGCGATTCGCCGCTGCTCCAAGTTGCTTCGGTACAAAAACTTTTGCAAAGTTTTGAACAGGAAAGGCCCGCTTGTATCTTAGGAACGCTGCACAAAAGCGATCCCAAGGGCCTGGGACGGATCGTTCGCGATGATCAAGGCGACTTCCTTGGCGTCATTGAAGAGAAAGACGCAACGCCGGAGCAACTCGCTTTGACGGAAGTGAATATGAGCACTTACGTGTTCGACAGTGAGGACTTACTTTTCGCCCTCGAACAACTAAAAAACGATAACGCGCAAAAGGAGTACTACTTGACCGACTGTCCTGGCATCCTCAGGCGAGCCGGGAAGAAGATTTTGGCGCTTCCCGTGCTTAAACCGTGCGAAGCGCTAAGCGTGAATAACATGACCGAATTGGGAGTTGTTGAAAACGAAATGCGGAAAATGGGTTGCTATGCGCGAGCTGAAAATCTTTAGTGGTCGAGCAAACCGGCCGTTGGCCGAACGCATTTGCAACCATCTGCACATGCCTCTGGGACGTGTAAGTCTAGGTAATTTTCCGGATGGCGAAATCTTCTGCAAGTTTGAAGAGGACGTTCGCGGTCGGGATGTGTTTTTGATTCAACCTACCTGTCCGCCCGTGAATGACCATTTGCTCGAACTGTTGATCATGATTGACAGTTGTATCCGGGCTAGCGCAGGACGGATTACCGCGGTAATACCCTATTTTGGTTACGCCCGTCAGGATCGCAAAGACGAGGGGCGCGTGCCCATTACGGCAAAGCTCGTGTCGAACATGATTGCGCGCGCGGGGGCCCATCGCGTCTTGGCGATGGATTTGCACGCGCCTCAGCTTCAAGGTTTTTTCGATATTCCCGTTGATCATTTATTTGCCGCACCCGTACTCGACGACTATTTCGTCGAGCAGGGGTTGATGGGAGAGCGTGTGGTGGTTGTCAGCCCGGATGAAGGAAGCATCAAACGGGCCTCTATTCATCTCAAACGTCTCGGGTCGCGCTTGGCGATCGTGGATAAACGTCGGGCAAGCGCTACGGAAACCAAACAGGAGCACATCATCGGCGAGTCAGTTGCAGGCCGAATCGCGCTCATGTTCGATGATATGATTTCAACCGGGAGTTCAATGTGCGGCGCTGCGCGGCTGGTGAAAGAAAGCGGCGCGACAGAAATCCATGTGGCGGCCAGCCATGGCGTCTTTTCGGGCCACGCCGCCGAAAACTTCCGGAACGCCCCGATTGATCGAGTGATCATTACCGATAGCATCCCCTTAGCGCCGGACAAACAGGTCGAAAACGTGCAGGTGCTTTCTGTCGGCCCACTTCTTGCCGAGGCGGTGAAGCGCATCCATTGCGACCAGTCGGTAAGCGCGCTCTTTCGCGACGATCCGTAACTCGCGACGCTGGCGTGTCATTCGCGGTCGTGGTCACGCCACGAACCGAGTTCAACCAAGCGACGGACATCATCCAGCGAATCAGCAAGGCATGCCTGTAAAGCCCGCCATGCTTGCGCTGGCTTCTCTACCCAACTCTGGTTAACTTCCAATTCAATTCCGGCATATTCGTGCTCGGGCCATTTTCGACGGAGATAGGTGGTCAGCCCATCAGCTTTTCCCAAGTAGGGATAATTTCGCCTCACGCGAAGCGACGTATCTCGATCGCGAAGCGTCGCCTGCCATGCTCGAGCAATTCGTGTCTCCCATTGGCGTGAGGGATCAAAAAGCAATCCAACATCGGCTTTGCGCACCTCGCCGTTCAAATTGGGCGTGAAGGAATGTAACGAGATGTGCAACACTGCCATGCCTTGGGCCAGCGACGCGGCGATCGAATGCTCAACGCGCGCCCGATAAGGCAGGTAATACACTTTGATGATTCGGTCGCGTTGGAGCTGGTCAAGGCCCCGGGTGAACTCGGAAAAAAGCGACCGATGATGCAACGACCGGTTTAGCTCCACCAGGAGACGTGTCGTAGTCGAGTAAAACAACGGCGATTTGAATCGACGTGCAAAATACCGGGCGAGTTCGAGCGCGCCCGGATCAAAGCCACGGTGGCTTGCGAGCACCGATTCCGCATTTCGGAAGCAAGCGGCGAACTCCTGGGGCGTCCGATTGCCACCATGTTCGCAGGACAGCAGAAGTCGAGTTTCCATGAGTTACATCGAGAAGCGGCTGCAACTCAATAGGCGTCGCCTTGTTGCACGGGTCGCACGCCGCGACGCAAGGCGGACGTCGTGTCTCGTAGAATCTCCGCGGCGCGGCGAACTTCGCTTGTGTTGACATCGAGGTGGGTCACCGCACGAACTTGACCGCCAATGGCCAGGGCCGAGACGCCCCGCTCTTTCCACGCGGCAACCAGTTCGGCGCCGGTTCCCAGTTGCGGGTCGACGCGAAAGATCACAATATTTGTATCGATCGTATCGGGTTCTAACGTGAGGCCTTCGATTTGACGAATCGCTTCGGCAAGGATCTGCGCGTTCTCATGATCAATGGCCAGGCGTTCAATATGGTGTTCCAGCGCGTAAAGCGCTCCGGCGGCGATGATGCCGGCCTGACGCATTCCGCCGCCAAAGAGTTTGCGATGTCGCCGCGCTTCACGAATCACTTCGCGAGATCCCGCTAACGCGGAGCCCACGGGCGCCCCTAACCCTTTCGAGAAACATACGCTGACCGTATCAAAGTGCTGCGCCCAACGATCTGCGGAAACGCCGCTGGCCACGGCCGCATTGAAGAGTCTTGCGCCGTCTAAGTGTGCTCGCAACCCGTGTTCGCGCGCCCAGCGAGTCATTCCTTCGATTTCATCATAAGGCTGGATGCGTCCCCCTCCGCGGTTGTGTGTATTCTCAAGGCAAATCAAACGGGTGCGTGTGAAGTGTTCATTCTCGGGACGAATGAGCCCTTGTAACTGCTCGCACTGTAGGACGCCAAACTGGCCAAGAACAGGACGCGCGACAGCGCCGCTGAGTTGAGCAAAACCGCCTTGTTCGTAGTTATAAATGTGGCAGTTCGCCTCGCAGATTAGTTCATCACCGGGTTTACAATGGATGCGTACCGCGACCTGGTTGGTCATTGTGCCCGACGGCATAAATATGGCCGCCTCTTTGCCAAGCACCTCGGCAATCCGGCATTGGAGCCGCTCTACGGTGGGGTCGATATCAATCGCATCATCGCCCACGTCCGCATCGGCCATTGCCTTGCGCATTTCGGCCGTAGGGCGCGTAATCGTATCGCTTCGCAAATCAATCATTGCTGGGACTTTATCACTTGGAGAGAGCGTGACAATTTTGAGTGACCAATTATAGGGAAATCCGCGATGAGTGTTAGTCGACGCCAGTTGGGATGACGTCTCGCGACCTGAATCAGCGTACAATATCATGACGGGCGCCGTTCAAGTCGATTGGCCTGACGCGAGTCGCCCATCCGATATTTCGTACGATGAGTTGCTACGAGCGTAAATCGTGAACAGCGCGACGCCGAAAACCTGATGGGCTGGCCAGGCGTCGCCGATAATAATTCGCTGGTCCATTGGTAGTAGGAGGCCGCATGTCAACGCAATCGCGCGATTCTAATGTGAATACGACGTCGGAAGAAGACGCGGCTTCTTTTGCAGAAACGGCGTTCAAACTGGCGGGAAAAAGCGACGATGAAGCGCGGCGCACTGGAGCCATCGACCGTGCCGATGATCAGGTCGAGAAACTATTCGCCCCGCAGTATCAAACGGTTCACAGTCCGGTGCACCGGGCAGTGTGGGATCGAGAATTTCCGCTCGACGTTTTCCACGCCGCCCCGCTGAAGACCCCGCCGCACGTTCAGAAAACCATGGACGACGCGGTTGCGCTGGTTCAGCAGCACCGTCAGGCGGGGACACTCTACAACGAGGACCGCAAAGTCTCGGAACGCGTACTGGGCGAACTTGGCGAGTTAGGGTATTGGGGCTTGCTCGTATCCCAAGAGTACGGAGGCGCCGGTTCACCGTTCCGTAGTTTCGCGGCATTTCTTACGCGGATGGCGACCGTTGACCCCACGATCGCTGGGTTGGCCAGTGTTCATGGCTGCATTGGCGCCGTCGATCCGTTACGCACGTTCGGCACAGAAGAACAGAAGCAGCGTTTTTTGCCAGGGCTCGCAAGCGGCGAGCGACTCTCCGCGTTCGCGTTGACCGAACCGGGCGCAGGCTCCGACTTGACCGCGCTGTCGACCACGGCGCGTCTCGATGGCGATGATTACATCGTCAATGGAGAAAAGCTCTTCATCACGAATGCGGTGCCGGGAAGAACCGTCGGCCTCGTTTGTTTGATCGACGGTAAACCTGCTGTACTGGTTTGCGACTTACCGCATGAAGAGAATGAGTCGTTTCAAATCAGGAAATACGGCCTTTACGCACTCAAACATACGTACAACAACGGATTGGTATTTCGCAATTTTCGCGTACCGAAAGAGAACTTACTCACGGCCCCACGGGGCGATGGGCTCACCATTGCATACCACGGCTTGAATCTGGGGCGAGTGGCGTTGTGCGCGACTGCGGCGGGCACCATGCGACTCATGATGGCGAGCATGATTCCCTGGGCGCACTACCGTGTTACTTACAGTGAACCCATTGCAAAGCGCGAACTGGTGCAGCGTCGCCTGGGGAAATTGGGAGGCATGATCGTCGCTGCCGATGCACTGGTCGCGTGGTGCTCCACGCTTCTTGACGCGGGCTATCGAGGTGAGATGGAGTGTATCATCGCCAAAATCTTTGGAAGCGAAGCTCAAAAAGAGGCGGCGATCGAATTATTCATGAAAACTCATGGCGGGCGGTCGTTCCTGCATGGACACATGTTTGGCGATAATGTCCACGAGTACCTTGCCCCCTGCATTTACGAGGGGGAAGGCGAAATGTTGGGCATGGCCTTCTTTAAATCGCTCGTCAAGCAGCATGGCACCGTTTACTTCCAGGCAATCGGCGAGGCGCTCAAACGCGCTGGAATTCGCAAGCCGAATCCGCTCAATCCTGCGCATGCATGGGCGCTCAAAGGCGCGGCGCTGCCCTATGGGCGTTGGTGGTTGGGCGAGAAAACTCGTTCAAAACGCATGCCATCGCTTGGGGCCATGCCGAATAACTTGCGTGAACATGCAGAATTCGCCATTCGCAGCTTGCAACACGCGCCGCTACGTATCAGCGGCGTGATGAGCAAGCACCAACTCAAACTTGCCGACCGACAGTGTCGCATGTCCGAGCTTTCAACTCGCGTGCAAAGGATGGTGGTGATCCTGTGCACCAGTCTTTATGCGGCGGATCAAAGCGACACGGTGATCCGCGAGGCGGCCGACGTGTACTGCCGTGAGTTGACGCGCGAACTACTTGGCCAACGACCCACCGATAGCGACTTCCGCCGTATCACCCAGTTAGGTGACGCAATCGCAGGCGGTGGGTTCCCGGGAATCGGGGAGTTACATCCCGATGACATCATGATGCAATACAAATAGGAGTACGTACTACCATCGCCGCCGGGCAAGTCGAGCGGCGATGGCTGCTCGCTGGTCGCAGTTATGTGCGGCGCTACACGCCAAGCGCCTGCTTGATCACGAACTTCGCTTTGTCAATTGCGGCGGGGATTTGTTCCGGCTTTTTCCCGCCTGCCTGGGCCATATCGGGCTTGCCGCCGCCGCCGCCGTCGACGACCTTCGCCACTTCCTGAACCCATTTTCCCGCGCTTAGGCCGCGCTCAACAAGTTCGCGGCTTATTCCTGCGACAAGCAGGACCTTGTCGTCTCCCTCACGCGCGGCGAGCAGAATCGCGGAGGGACTGCATTTTTTCCGACATTGATCGATCCACTGGCGCATTAAGTTCGAGTTGGCGCCCGGCGTTTCGATCGCGATGATCTTAACGCCGTTGATGTCCTCGGCTTTTTCCAGCAGCGAATCCGCGGACATCGTACCCGATTGCTGCAACTGGCCCAGTTGACCTTCCAACCGGCGAACCTCGTCCAATTGAGAGGCAATGCGGTCCGGAACGTCAAACGGCGCGACGTTCAACAGGCGCGCCGCTTCGTGTAACGCCGCCTTCATTTTCAAATGATCGACATCGCCTTGGACTGCCGAAGTCTTGTTGACCGCAGGTGATTCGACCGCGCCGCCTCCACTGGAAAGCTGCTTCTTCAGACTGCGAATCTGCTGCGCTAGTTGCTTCACTGCGTCCCCAGTCGCCAGCGGAGCAACGCCAAGTAGCGTTGCGGCACGTCGTAATGCTTCCTCGGTGCGCCGCGCATAATCCTCAGCTTTTTCACCCGTCAGTGCGACAATACGGCGAGTGCCTGCCGAGACCGCTTCTTCGCTTACAATCTCAAATGATCCCACGTCGCCCGTGCTATCGAGATGAGTACCTCCGCATAATTCGCGGCTGAAGTCGCCCATTGAGACCATTCGCACCGGGTCGGGATACTTTTCTCCAAAGAGCATCATCGCTCCTTGCTTGCGGGCCTCGGACAACGCGACCGTCTCCCATTTGACCGGCGCCGAAAGCTGAACTTTTTCAAGCACGTTGCGTTCAATTTCGCCGAGCTGCCCTTCGGTTACAGGCGACATGTTTGCAAAGTCAAACCGCAACCAATCCTCATCGACCTTCGAGCCTTGTTGTTGTGCGTGGCCGCCCAACACCTTTTGCAGCGCGTGGTGTAACAGATGCGTCGCCGAGTGCGCGCGACGAATGCCTTGGCGACGGTGCGTATCGACCCTTGCAGTGACCTTTTCACCGACGCGCATTTCCCCAGTGCGCAAATGTCCTATGTGAATGAAGAGATCGCCGTCTTTTTGCGTGTCAATCACTTCAAATTGGAATCCTTCGCCAAGAATTTCGCCAGTGTCGCCAACTTGCCCTCCCGACTCGCCGTAGAACGGCGTTCGGTCAAGTATGATGCGCACGGGCGTTGCGTGACTATCTTCCGCGAGATGTTCACATAGGTGGTCTTGAGCGACGATGAAACACAGTTCCGCCTCGGCCGACGTCGTTTGATAACCGAGAAACTCGGTCGAGTGCACAGTCCGTTTGATCGATTCGATGGGCCCGGTCTTGAACACGGGACCGCCCACTTCGCCGCCCTTGCTTTCGATCGCTTTCTTGAAACCGTCCCAATCGAAGGCGTAATTATGTTCGGCGGCCAGGGTTTCAAACAACTCCGGTGGAAAGCCGTGTGTGTCATAGAGTTCAAACGCATCCTTGCCACTTACGACCGCGCGACCTTTCGACTCCATTTCACCGAAAATTTTCTCGATACGATTGAGACCTTCTCGGATCGTGGCGAAGAACGCCTTCTCCTCGTTTTCGATCCCCTTCGCAACTCGCGACGAAGTTTCCTGAAGCTCGGGGTAGGAACTCTTCATCATTTCGACCACGACCGGCGTTAGCTGATGGAGGAACGGGTCGTGAACGCCCATTTGATAGCCGTCGAGGACGGCCCGTCGCAATAGCCGACGAATTACGTAACGCTCTTTCTTAGGGCCAGGATAAACGTTTTCATGGACCGCAAAGGTACAGGCGCGCACGTGATCGGTAATTCGCCGTAAACGGCGGCCATTATCGCTGGAGGGATCATACTTGACGCCGCATACCTCAGCGGCTGCTTCTACGATGGGTCGCAAGATATCGATGTGGTAGTTCGTCTCGACCCCCTGAAGTGATGCGGCGGCGCGCTCCAGGCCCATGCCGGTGTCAATATTCTTGCTCGGCAGCGGTCGCAAATTGTCAGGCGGTTCGCCAACACGGTTAAACTGGGTAAAGACAAGATTCCAGATCTCGACCGACCCTTTGTCGGTATGATAGAAAATCTCACTACACGGCCCGCAAACGCCATCAGGCCCTTTGGATGGCGCGCCCGCCGGCCAAAAGTTGTCGTCTTCACCCATGCGCTCAATTCGCGCGACTGGCACGCCAACGTCCTTCTGCCAGATGCCCGCGGCCTCGTCGTCATCTAAGTAAACCGTCACGCTGAGGCGGTCGGCTGGAATACCAAGCCATTTCTTATTCGTCAGAAACTCCCATGCCCAGTTGATGGCTTCTCGCTTGAAATAGTCGCCAAAACTGAAATTCCCCAGCATTTCGAAAAAAGTATGGTGGTACGCAGTACGGCCGACATTGTCGATATCGCCGGTACGAAGGCATTTTTGGCATGTCGTGGCGCGGGTGAATTCCAGTTTCACCTTGCCTAGAAAATGATCCTTAAATTGGTTCATCCCTGCCGGAGTAAATAACACCGACGGATCCCACGTTGGAACGAGCACGTCGCTCGGCTTGCGGACGTGGCCCTTGGTTTGGAAAAATGCGAGGTATTTTTCGCGAAGTTCGTCAGTTTTCATAGGTCCGGTGCAACAATTGAATTCCAGGCCATCATCGGCTGGCGCTCGTCGCAACAACGCGAACCGAGTCGTCAGATCGCATCAGTAAAGACAACGCGCCCATAATACCGGTTCGCCGCGAGAGGGACTAGGCGAGGGTTTGGGCGGGGTGTCTTCGTGATTCTAGAATGGCCTGTCTCGGTTAAAGTGGGGCGTCCGCGCGAGGGGGAAGGTTTTAACCTGACAGGAGCTCAAGGACGTCAGGGTCAGAAGGACGCATGAACATCGAAAGTAGCGTTTTGAAGCCGCCGTTGGAGACCGCAGCGGGTGTTGGATGTGTTCAAATCGCGGCGGTATCAAGTGCTTTTATCGACGCCAACCTACCGGCGAGCCACTACGACGTGAGCTAACCGATACACACCATTCCTCACACATTTTCTGGGACTTCTTTTTTCTCCTAACTCGCAAAAGGTGCACGTCCGTGCGCTTCCAAATCCGACTGATGCGACCGTCTGCGCCTCGCCGCCGCTTTTGAATGCCGTCAACAAATCAACCGCGGCGCTCTTTTATCAGCGTCGGGTATCAGAGATAATATCAGGGCCTGCCCGCCCCCGATCCGCGTTGCGTCCTACCCAGTGCTGGCTTAACGACTAGATCTTCCACAAGTCGTGCATAGCTTGTTCGAAAGGGAAAAACCATGGTTCATCGTGAGATTGTGTTTCGGCAACCGTGGTTGATTCAGGGAGCACTTCAAGTCTTTATTTGTGTCCTGGGAACCAGTCGTCTAAACGCCGACGACGAAGCCGTTTCATTCAACCGTGATGTGCGGCCGATTCTTGCGGATACCTGCCTTCTTTGTCATGGTCCCGACGCCGCCACACGCGAGGCTGATCTTCGCCTCGACCTGGCCGATGGAGCGCTGGGAGGCGAAAACCCTGTGCTGGTTCCCGGCAAACCGGAAGAAAGCAGACTCTTTCAGCGCATCACATCGACCGATGAAGCCGAGGTCATGCCGCCGCCCGATTCGAAGAAACAATTAACCGCGGCGCAAAAGGACACGCTTAAGCGATGGATCGAACAAGGCGCGAGGTACCAAAAACATTGGTCGTTTGAACCGATTCAGCGCCCTGAACTGCCAGCGGCGCCGGACGTGATCAACCCGATCGATGCGTTCCTGACGGTGCGGTTAGAGAAGGCAGGATTGACGCCGCAACCGCAGGCCGATCGAGAAACGCTCATTCGCCGCGTATCGTTTACGCTGACGGGACTGCCTCCGACTTTGGCGGAAATTGATGAATACTTAGCCGACACGTCGCCTCAAGCCTACGAGCATATGATCGACCGGTATCTTGCTTCGCCTCGCTATGGCGAAGAAATGGCCCGCCACTGGTTAGACGTCGCTCGATATGCCGATACCCATGGGCTGCATCTGGACAACGAGCGACAGATGTGGGCCTATCGCGACTGGGTGGTCAAGGCGTTCAATAACAATTTGCCTTATGACCAATTCACGGTTTGGCAAGTTGCCGGCGACATGCTGCCTCAACCCTCGACAGAGCAACTCGTTGCAACCGGTTTCAATCGCTGCAATGTAACGACAAGCGAAGGAGGTTCGATTGCGGAAGAGTTCGTCTATCGGTATGCCGTTGAGCGAACAACGGCGGTCGCCCAGGCGTGGCTTGGCTTAACCGCGGGATGCGCCGTTTGCCATGACCATAAGTACGATCCCTTGACCATGAAGGAGTTTTATTCGCTTTACGCCTTCTTCAATAGCGCCGCCGACCCAGCAATGGATGGCAACAACAATACAACGCCGCCATTCTTAAAACTTCCGACGATGGAGCAGCAGGCGACGGCCGATGCAGCCGGAAAGGTTGAACGCGAGGCGCGCGCTTGGTTGGAAACCGCGGCCGCTCAGGCCGCCTATGTGGATCCTTCCGAGTCGGCAGAATCCATGGTTCGTAAAAAGGTGCGAGATTCCTTGTTCGATGACGCCTTTCCTCTCGGCGCCGCGTCCCGCAGCTCGTCGCGAAATGCGGTTGCCTGGGTGTGTGATCCGCCGATGGGCGCCGCGTCAGGTCGGCGAGTCATCCGCCAAGCCTTTGCCGCAGGTTATAACGACGTCGTCGAGTTCAAATTACGACCGGTTGTCGTTCCCCATGATGGATCGTTTGAGTTGTCAATTTGGCTCGACGCCAGCGAAACGCCCAAAACAATCAAACTTAGTGTGTCACCCGGCGGCGCCGCAACTTGGTCGAATACCGCTGCCGGTTTCGTACGAGATGGCGGCGCCACGCCATTGACGGTTGGCCAGTGGACTCAGGTCGTAATCCCCTTGAGCGAGCTTGGATTGAAGCCCGGAGATCAGATCAACTCCGTTACATTAAGTGAAGAAGGAGGAGTAGTTTACTGGGACAATCTCGCGCTCGTCGGAAGCGTGGATCCCGCGGTTGATCCAAGCGAATCGTTCGCGGTCTGGAGAAAGGGGCTGGGAAATTCGCCGCCTCCTGACGCGCCCACGGAGTTACACAAATTATTCCGCGACGTTGCCAAACAGCCGCTTTCGGAAGAGGAAGCCTCCCAGTTACGGACGTTCTACTTGTCGGTCGTAGCGCGGCCTGTCAACACGGAGCTTGCGTCGGCGCGCGGCGCGTGGGAGGCGGCTCGTATTGCGCGCATTACGGCCGAGGAATCTGCGCCGGGAACGTTTATCTTTCGCGATACCCCTTCGCCACGCGACTCGTTCGTCATGGTACGCGGGCAATATGACAAGCCGGGCGAGAAGGTCGAACCGGGCATTCCTGCCGCACTTCCTCAAATCGACCTGGGGGGCCAAGACCGTCGCTTGACGCGCCTGGATCTTGCGAACTGGCTTGTGTCGAGCGAGAACCCACTAACGGCGCGGGTCACGGTAAACCGGTTTTGGCAGCAGGTATTCGGCACGGGCATTGTCAAAACAAGTTATGATTTCGGGGCGCAAGGCGAATCTCCCTCGCATCCTGAATTATTAGATTGGCTGGCCGCAGAATTTCGGGACTCGGGATGGAACGTCAAACAGTTCATGAAACAATTGTTGATGTCGGACGCGTTTCGTCGCCATGCGAAATTGAGTGCCGAGGTCAAAGCCGCCGATCCCGCGAATCGTCTCTATGCGCGTGGCCCGCGCTTCCGTCTTGACGCCGAACAAGTGCGTGACAACGCCCTATTCGTAAGCGGCCTCATGAATCCTCAAATGGGCGGACGTGGAATCAATCCTTATCAGCCGCCTAACATTTGGGAGCCCGTCGGCTATAGCGATAGCAACACACGATATTATTTGCAGGACCATGGCGCCGACCTTTATCGTCGAAGTTTGTATGTGTTTCTGAAACGGACGGCGCCCCCGCCTTTTATGACGAATTTTGATGGACCGAACCGCGAACAAGTATGCATCGTTCGCGACCGTAGCAACACGCCGCTGCAGGCGCTGCAATTAATGAACGATGTGCAGCATTTCGAGGCGGCTCGCGCGTTGGCCGAACGTATTTTGGCGGATGCAAAGGCCTCGGATGACGAAAGGATCTCCACGCTATACCGCATCGTGCTTTCGCGCCGCCCTGATCCGGAGGAACTGACCGCTGTGACTACCGCGCTCGTGAGGCAACGCGAGTTATATCGCGCGGATCCCTCCGGCGCTGCGCAAGCGATTCATATCGGTGAATCGAAGCCTCGCGGGCTGGCGCCGCCTGAGGAAACCGCCGCTTGGACGATGATCGCCAATTTAATCATGAATCTGGATGAAACGGTCACGCGAAATTGACCGGTTTATGAGGAAAGATTTCAGTTTTGGAGCGCTGGTCCTACCGGGCGAGAATCCGGTCAGAACCGCCGGGAAATTTCGAGGCCGTGTTGCCCCCGTCCGCTAACTTGAACAGGACGCCATGAATCTCATCGAAGAACATGCACTGAACCTGACGCGCCGTCAGTTTTTTGGCTCATCGGGCTTGCGCATAGGAGGCGTTGCCCTTGCCCTGATGGGGGTAGACGGCGTTTTCGCGGGCGATTCTGAACCTTCGCCCGTGGTAATGCACCCGCCGTTGCCAGGAATGCCGCATTTCGCCGCAAAGGCGAAGTCGGTGATTTATCTCCACATGAATGGCGGTCCTGCGCAAATGGATTTGTGGGATTACAAACCGAAACTTACTGAGTTTTTTGATAAGGACCTGCCCGAAACGGTGCGCATGGGCCAGCGAATCACAACGATGACAAGTGGCCAGTCGCGGTTACCTGTGGCGCCGTCGATGTTTAAGTTTGCGCAGCATGGGCAGTCGGGGATGTGGGTTAGCGAGCTGCTACCGCACACGGCTAAGTGCGTTGATGATATCGCACTGGTGAAGTCCGTTCATACGAACGCGATCAATCACGATCCGGCGTGTACATTCGTCATGACGGGCAGCGAAGTTCCTGGTAAGCCAAGCCTAGGCTCGTGGTTGTCGTATGGCTTGGGAAGTGAAAGCAACGACTTGCCGGGTTTTGTCGTTCTCACGCCCAATTGGAAGTCAGGCGCGGCGGCCCAAGCGTTGTTCAGTCGCATGTGGTCGAGTGGCTTTCTGGCGAGCAAGTACACCGGCGTGGTTCTACGACACATGGGCGATCCCGTGTTGTACGTGCAGAATCCACCTGGTGTAAGCGCAAAGAACCGCCGAGCCATGCTCGACACATTGGGGGAGTTGAATCGCCGAACTTTTGCAAAGTTCAATGATCCAGAGACGCAAACCCGCATCGCGCAGTATGAAATGGCGTTTCGCATGCAGACGAGCGTGCCCGACCTTACCAACCTATCGAGCGAATCGCAGGCGACGCTGGATTTGTACGGCCCTGACGTTACAAAACCGGGAACTTTCGCCGCGAGCGCGCTACTCGCACGGCGTTTGGTCGAGCGCGGCGTACGAGTGGTGAAAATTCTCCACCGAGGGTGGGATCAGCACGGCAATTTGCCGCGGGATCTCAGGTCGCAATGTGAAGATACCGATAAACCTTGCGCCGGTTTATTGATGGACCTCAAACGACTCGGATTGCTCGAAAGCACGGTTGTTGTTTGGGGCGGCGAATTCGGCCGTACGGTTTACTCGCAAGGAAAGTTGACGCCGGACAATTACGGCCGCGACCACCATCCCAGAAACTTTTGTATGTGGCTTGCGGGAGGTGGAATTAAGGGAGGGGTGGTTTATGGCGAAACCGACGACTTCAGCTATAACGTGGTGCAAGATCCCGTGCATGTAAATGATGTCAACGCCACCATTCTTCAATGTCTGGGCATCGACGGCGACCGTTTCACCGTCAAATTTCAAGGTTTGGATCAACGCCTAATCGGCGTTGAAGGTGCAAAACCAGTGCGGGCCCTTCTGGCCTAATTTGAATTGTGCAATTCCGCGCACCTAATTCGATTTTGAGCCGTGCGACGGAACGCAGATATTGCAAGCATGGTTTACGCAAGGATCTCGCGAATTGGTCGCCCGTGATCAATGTCAAGGCGTTTGCGACCGGGGATTTCGAGTTTGCGCGAATCGAGCCCCAGTTGGTTCAGGACGGTTGCATGTAAGTCCGTCACGTAGTGACGGTTTTCTGTAGCAAGCAAACCCAACTCATCGGTAGCACCATGGACTATGCCGCCTTTGACACCGCCGCCCGCCAGCCAACACGTGAATCCGAACGGATGATGGTCGCGCCCGTCGGCCCCTTCGGTACCGGGTGTACGGCCGAACTCGCTTCCCCATACGACAAGCGTCTCTTGCAGCAGGCCCCGTTGCTTTAGATCTCGCAAGAGCGTGGCAATTGGCTTGTCGACCGCGGCGCAGTTCGCCTCATGGTTCTTTTTCAAACCACTGTGAGCATCCCAAGCTCCGGCTCCCCCGCCGCCATGATAAATCTGAATGAACCGCACGCCGCGCTCCACCAGACGTCGCGCCGCCAATAACTGGCGTCCGAAACCCGATCCATACTCTTCCAAAGTCTTTGCTGATTCTCCACGAAGATCGAAGATGTCAGGAACGGAGGTTTGCATCCGAAAAGCGAGTTCATACGCCTTAATTCGCGCTCGTATCGCCGCGTCTTCCGGATATTCAATTGCCGTCAATCCATTGAGTTGGCGAACGAGTTCAAAATTGGCCGCTTGTTCTTCACGATAAACCTTACCGCCGGGTTTGCCGAACGGAAGAGGATTCGCCTCATTTAGTACAACGCCGTCATGTTCCGCGCCCAAATAATTCGCCATGTGTACTTGCATACCGCCACAGCAATCGCCAATGTGGTTTCCCATGACTACGAATTGCGGCAAATTCTCATTCAAGGCGCCGAGCCCATAATGCACCCAGGCGCCAATCGTGGGAAAGTAACCGTCGCTAATATGCCTCCCCGTATGGAATTGCAGTTGCGCCCCGTGATCGTTGTCGGTGGTCCAGAACGAACGCACGAAGGCAAGATCATCAACGCACGATCCAACGTGCGGCCACCAGTCGCTCACCTCGATCCCGCTTTGTCCACGAGGCCGATAGCCAACCTGCAGAGGAAAGATTTTCTCTCGGAATGTCCGCGTATTTCCGGCCACAAACGGACGAAAGTTTTCTTTCACAAAGGGCGTCTCGAACGCGTCTTTCCATGGAGTTTCAGCCAGAGATTTGCCCGCGTACTTGTTTAAAGCCGGTTTAGGGTCAAAGCCTTCCATATGACTGACGCCCCCGGCCATGAAAAGCCAAATGACGCTCTTGGCCTTTGCAGGAAAATGCGGTCGTCCAGGGGATGCGGCGTCTTCGGCGGCGCCATCCTCTGCGAGCAGGCTACCGAGCGCAAGCCCTGCGAAGCCCATCCCTAGGTCCGCTAAGAACGTCCGTCGTTGCAAGCGATGACCGTGTATTAAACGACCGCCCATCGGAGACACCTACCGAATCGTGATGAAGTCATTGTGATTGAACAAAGCCAGTACAAGATTTTCTCGAGCGCGCTGGTGAGGATCCCTCGCGGGAGGAACGGGGTCGTCGCCCTCGTAAAGCAAATCCAGACTTGCAGGTTTCGCAAGTTGATCGCTTAGGGTCGTGAGAAATCGTAAACACGCCGCTTGCTCGGAGGCGTTTGGCGCCCGCGATAGAATGATTTCGAACGCGGCAGTCACGAAGTAATCATCGAGCGACCCGGGCTTCGACGCACAATCTTGGGCAATTTGCTCAGCCAGGCGCCGTGCCTGATGGATCGCAAGTGAGCTGTTGAACATCGCAAAAGTTTGCTGCGGTCGGATCGAGTCACGGCGTCGGTAACATTCTTCTGGGTTGGCTGCATCGAACAGCGTCAAAAACTCCATTTGTCTTTCACGCGCATGACGGAAGTATAAACTGCGTCGGGGCAAAACCAGCCCCTGCGCTGCATCCCCATCGGGCCCGCCTAAGGTTAGGTCCAGTCTTCCCGATACGTACAGAATCGCATCGCGCACCGCTTCCGCTTCGAGCCGCCGGACGTCCATGCGCCAATAGTTTCGATTTTCGGGATCACTTGCGAGATTCGCCTGAAAAGCCTGCGCCTCATCCTCGCCTGGGTTTACGGAAGGATGTGACGCCCGTTGGTATGCGGCCGAGAGGACGATCTGCCGATGCAGCCGTTTCATACTCCAACCGCTTTTCAGGAATTCTAGCGCTAATGAATCCAGCAGTTCGGCGTGGCGAGGGCGCGCCGTTCGTAAGCCAAAATCGGCGACATCGTCTACCAAGGGCTGTCCAAAATGGCGCAACCAAACATGATTAACCGCCACCCGCGGCGTCAGCGGGTTACGTTTGTCGGTAATCCATCGCGCGAGCGCTAGCCTCCGTCCGGTGCTCGTTTTCGGAAAGATTGGGCCGAGCGGTTGGTAAGCCTCCGATTCTTGGGATAACTCATGTCGCGCCTGTTCGACGACTTTTTGGGCCGCCGCAACCTTTTCTTTCGCTGCGTCAACAGCCATTTGCTTTGAGCCGGCAGCTTGACCTTCTTCGTTGACACGGGCGCAATCAATTTGCGCCGCAAGCAGTTTCTCGACCGCTTCCGAAAACGCCGCCAATCGTTCGGCGCGAGCTGCGGACTTCGCGAGAACCAGCGGGTCTGCGGCGGGCGATTTCGACCTATCGGATGAGGTAGGATATTTCGCCTGTTCCGCCGAAATGCGGGCTTTCAACGCAGCCAATCGACTCCTTGCTACTTCAACTTTCTGTTTGGCGTGAGCGAGGGTCAAATCCTCCACAGAATTCAGTTCACGGACTTCCGCCTGCGTTTCCTGTGGCGGAACGTTGGCGATCGACGCAGGTTCGAGCGGACGAGTCGATTCCGCAACTCGCTGCGAGATTTGTTCAACCTCGGCTTCCGCCGTCGTAACCTTCCTCTCAGCGTCAACTACCATGTCGCCAATTGCAAAGTCGCGTAACGCTGGGTAGTAGCTTTCGACGGGAAGCGAGATCGATGAGACCTCGAACGACGGCCCGCGCAGGATCGACGGCACACTAGGCCCAATTGCTTCGTCGGTTTTCGGACGTTTCGGATCGCCACGCAGCAAGAGATACGTTGCCTTGTCCGCGTGTGCGTCATAGACCCGAGGCGTTCCATCCTTTTCCGCATCGGATTGGCCGGGGACTCCGTCGATACGGACGTCATAAGGCTCGAAGATTGCTCGCAAGGCATAGTACTCACGTTGCGAGATCGGGTCATACTTATGATCATGACATCGAGCACATTTCGCGGTGATACCCAAAAACGCTTTGCTCGTGTGATCTACAACGTCATCTAACCAGCTATCGCGATCAAACTTGTACCAATTTCGCGCTAAGAAGCCGGTGGCGCGCACCGCATTGTCGTCGCCTGGCGCTAACTCGTCGGCGGCGAGCATCTCTTGCACCATTTGATCATAGCCTTTGTCGGCATTGAGCGACTCAACAATCCAGTCGCGCCATCGCCAGATGTGTCGCTGGCTGTACCGGATTTCATTTCCGTAACCGGTCCAATCGCTATACCGCCACACGTCCATCCAATGACGTCCCCACCGTTCGCCGTATTGCGGACGGGACAGAAGTCGGTCAACCACTTCTTCATAGGCTTGCGGCCGCCCATCGTCGATGAATGCACGAAGTTCTTCACGAGAAGGCGGAAGGCCGATTAAGTCGATATATACGCGACGCAGCAGGACTGCTTTATCCGCAGGACCAAGCGGCGCAGTTCCAGCCTCCCGTTGCGCCCTCGCCAGGAAAGCGTCGATGATCGAAGTTTGCGAGCCTCCCTGAGCGTCTGCTTTTCCTGACCTTGCCGTCGCAACTAGTTTGGGCGCCGTGGAGAACGCGACCGGCTGGTAAGCCCAATGTTCGCGCGGTTCGGGCGGAATTGGCTCATCAGGGGCAACTGCGCCCTGGTCGATCCACATGCGCAATATCTCGATTTGCGCGTCGCTCAATGGCTCGCCTTCACCTTCAGGCGGCATTCGAAGCGAAGCGTCGCTTTCGCTTACCTTTTGAATAAGCAAGCTATTTTTCGCATCACCCGGCGCGATGACGACCCCCGTTGCGCCACCCCGAACAATGAGGGCTGCTGCATCAAGCCGTAAACCTGCCTCACTCTTGAGCGCTCCATGGCAAGCCGTGCATTTTGCGGCGAGTAACGGTTTAACCTCGCGGGCGTAGTCCACTTTCTCCGCATGAGTGACTGAGGAAATCAGAATGCACAAAACAATCGCTGGAATTGCTTGCATAAGGCGGGCAAAGTGTCAACACAAAATGGGTCCGAGCCATAACGTATTGTTTGCTGGCTCGTGGTCAAGCCGTGGGTGAATTGTCGTTGACTGAATCGCCGCGTGCAATCGACGAACTTTCAAAATCCTACTCGTCCCATACGGCGCGCAACGTCCGATTTTGCGAAACCGCAACCCGCAAGGTTTCGAGGAACGACTCGCCCTGGCGTTGCATTCGCGATGCGAGCTTCGCCGTACAATCACAGTCAATGCAAGCCCAAGGTTGTTCTCCCGTCTCGTCGCGGCATTTTCGTCTGGCGGTTGCGGGTTGGATGCGAACCAGTTCGAAAAACTCTTCCCAGTAAGGACGCTCCTCATCCAGCGGTGTTGTGCAAAAGCATACTTCGATCCATCGCGCCGTTCCGTCTTCCCACCATCTTGCCTGCTTCATATTCGCGACGAATTCATCGCCTGCGACGGAACCCGCGCCCAGCGTCCCGGCTTCAATGGCGCGCAATAGGGACGCTTCCTGGCCAGATCGAATTCGTGCTGTGACTAAATAGCGCATATTCAAGAAGACAACCTTTCGCTATATCGAGTTTGCGCGACGTCCTAAGATTATTGTTTACCGAGCATTGTTGTTGGCAAGTCGGTCGCCAACCTTCTCGGAGGTCGGCGGCGCGCATTTTGCAGCTTGAGTAAACATGTCTATGCCTGCGCCCTTTCATGAAGCGAATCTCCGCACGACGCCGATTCGTGATCTCAACCTGACCATTCAAGGCACGCGTTTAGAACCGCTTGTGCGCCAGTTCGAAGACGAGCTGGAGCAGAAGGGAATTCGACGGTTACGCCCCCGGTTTCACCTGTCGACCGAGTGGGGAGTGCCCTTTGGGACCGTGGTCATTGGCATTCCGTTTTATTTGGCGCGCCCCGACTTGTTGGCCGTGCATGCCGAACGGGTGGGCCATATCGAAGGCGCCGGTAACGAGGATATTTTGCGCTACCTACGCCACGAAATGGGGCACGTGGTGAACTACGCGTACAAACTATACGAAGACGAGGAATGGGTGAAGTTGTTCGGGTCGTTGACCCAGCCCTACCTCGAAGACTATCGGCCCGAACCATTCAGCCGACGTTATGTGCTGCACCTCCCGGGTTTTTATGCGCAAAAGCACCCCGACGAGGACTGGTCGGAAACATTCGCCGTGTGGATGACCCCGGCACGTGATTGGCGGATGCAATACAGCGACTGGCCGGAGGCGCTCGCAAAGCTGAACTACTGCGATCGAAAACTATCCGAATTGGGCGATTGTGAGCCACTGGTCTCCGCCGTCGAGTTAGACGAAGACGTCAGTGAATTGACGATCTCGTTAGACCAATACTATGCGGGGCCAGTTCCAGAACCGGGCGATTTCCCAATTGGTTTGGAAGGCTCGTTACGTGCCATTTTCGAAGATTTGGGGCATGCTGAAGAAAGCGATCCCGCAGTGCCTCGCCATTCGGCGTCATCATTAATCCAACGATTAGAACGGAATCTCATGGCGGACGTTTTCCGCTGGACAGGTCACTTTCCTGAGCGTACGCGGGCATTGCTACGCCGCCTCGCCCAATGCGCCGACGATCTGAAACAGGTCTATCCGGAAGATCGCGAGCTAGAAACGGCACTGGCGCTCACCACATTTGTCACATCGCTGGCGACGAACTACGTACATCGCGGCAGCTACGTATTGTGAACGGAGAAACCTTGAACTAAGGCAGACGGTTTTTTGGACCATGGATAGCCGAGCGACCGCGATTCCACAGGTCGCGATGAGTTATCACGGCGTTGATATGCGTTCTTCGTCAATTACACGTTCTGCGACGCCTTGGCTTTTGATTTTCGATTACGCGAGCGGCGCTGCTCACGTTGTGGCAACCGATTTTGGAATCGCTGCGTGGCGTTGTCGGCGATACGCGATATCAATTCAGGATATTCGACGGCCGCAGCCTTGGCGGACATGGCGAACTCGCTCTCTTGCTCTAAATAACAATTTGCGTTTACCTCAATGACGTAGATGTCGCCCGTTTCGGCGACTCGGAGGTCGACTCGCCCGTAGTCGCGCACGCGCAGCACACGGCATGCGGTAAGCGCCACTTGTTGCAATCGCGCTCGCATTTGATCATCGATGTCTGCAACGACCGCCTTGCTTCCTTGAAACTCCGGCGTCGACTCATCGAACTTCGCCTTAGCGTCCAATACTTTCGGAGAATCGGAAGGGAACCCCGAAAAATCGATTTCAATCGGAGGAAAAGCTACGGGGTCTTGGTTACCCAACACTCCCACGTAGAATTCGCGGCCATCAATAAACTCCTCGCACAGAGCCGCGTCATTGAGTTCCTTGTGAATGCGAGTGACTTGCTCCATTAACTCAGTCGTGTTACGCACCAAGGATTTGGCGCCATCGATGCCCAGTGACGAGTCCATGCGGCAGGGTTTAACGAACAAGGGCATGCGAAGGTTACCGCCTGTTTCCAATTCGGACTCGCGCGAGAACACCGCAAAGTCTGGATACTTGAGGCCTTCGTAGGCCAATAATTTTTTTGAAAGAGATTTATCCTCTTGCAGGTAAAGCTCGCCAGGGCCGCTTCCCGTATAGGGTATGCCGAGGAGTTCGATCACTCCTGTCGCTTCGACTAGCCCTAGCATTTGATCATTGAACTGTTCGAGCAAGTTGAATACCAGATCAGGCTTCCGCCGGCGCAACCCAGCGATCATTTTATTCAGATCGCCACGTACGCCGAAAATCGACGGTTTATGACCGGCCTGTTTGAGCGCGGATGCAATCTGGTCGATCGACTTGTCGTATTCTGGAGCGTCGCTTTCCAAATAGACCAACAGCGTAATGTTCATCGGGATAGCAGGTTTGCGGTAAGGCGTTTTGCCCGAATTGGGCTATACTTGGCGCAATGAAAGTCAGCGAGCTACTGGACTAAGCAAACGCCGTGCCGCTAGTTGCCCGAAAACCGTGGCGTTTTCGACGCTTCCCCCGAATTTCGCCGCGCGACGAGTTTTAACAGATGCGCGGAAGTGGGGAGCCGGCAGGCTCATCGAGCGGAACGAGTTGGCCGACAACGCGCCGCACGACGACAGGGGAGAGGCGTTGCTCGGACACCAAACCCATACGCACCGCGCCCACACTGACGGGAACCCTACGTAACGCGCAAAGCGCCTCATCCGACGAGCCCGATGGAACGGCCACGACCATGGTTCCTTCGCATGCCATATGCAGGGCGTCCAATCCCAACAGTTCGCAGGCGCCCCGAACGTCCTCGGTGATGGGAATCTTATCGCCTTCAACAACCATGGTTTTCCCACATGCTTCCGCCCATTCGTGAAGCACGGCGGCCACTCCCCCGCGCGTCGCATCACGAATCGCCTTGACCTCAATACCGGCTTGCCTCAACGCCTCGATGGCGTCGAAAAGGGGCTCACAATCCGAACGTAGGGGTGGGTCAAAATTTAGTCGTTCGCGCGCAGCCAGTACGGCGATTCCATGTCTTCCCAGGGGGCCACTGACCAAAAGCTCGTCGCCCGGCGACAAAGACCTTGGGCCCGGCATAAGATAACTTCGTACTCCAACTCCGGAAGTGGTGATAAACAAACCGTCCACCGTGCCTCGAGGAGCGACTTTCGTATCACCTGTGACGATTTGCACTCCAGCGCGATGCGCGGCTTGCGCGACACGATCAAGTATGCGTTCCAACAACGACAGCGAGAATCCTTCTTCCAGGATGAGGGCTAGACTGATCCAGAGCGGCTTCGCTCCGGCTACGGCAAGGTCATTTGCGGTTCCATAGATCGCCAACGACCCGATGTCCCCGCCCGGAAAAAAGAGAGGCGAGACAATAAAGCTATCCGTAGTAAACACGGGCTGCCCATCGAGCGGCGGCAAGATCGCAGCATCGCCCATCTCGGCCAGAATCTCGTTTCCCACAACTGGCAGAATCGTACGGCGCAGGAAGTGTCGCATGGCGCGCCCCCCCTCGCCGTGTGTGAGCGTGATTTGGTCACTGTTTCCCACCTTAGGCGCGGGACAGTAAGACCCTGCATCCTCCGTCATGGTGCTAACTCAGACTGAAATGAACACAAATGATTCGATCACAGATTGACGTGCAGGACGAGTTCAAGAACGTTCTGCGAAGCAATCGGCTCGCCACTTACTCTACCGTGTTTCTTAGCGCGCCGTTGTTTCGTTCTGAGGTACGCGAGAGCGCGCATAGCGATAATACGCAGCGCATGCGCCCTCGGACGAAACCATGGGTGCGCCCAAAGGCGTTTCGGGTGTGCAGGCGGCGCCAAAACACTCACATTGCGTGGGTTTAATGCGCCCCATCAGGACCTCGCCACTGCGGCATGCTGTAGGCGTCACGATGCTTACCGGTTCACGAATAAAACGACCTTCTGCGTCAAAGTGTCGCCACGCGTCACGCAAGCGAAACCCGCCTCCAGGAATCACCCCCATTCCGCGCCAAGATCGATCGCAAGGCTCGTAGACTTCGTCGACAATTCTCGCGGCATGTCGATTTCCTCGAGCGCACGCGCTACGCTCATAACAGTTCACGACGCGCGGCGTTCCCGCCTCAATCAAACGGATGCATTCGAGAATTCCGGTAAGCAGGTCGACGGGTTCGAATCCCGTGACGACGACTGGCACTTTGTATGTTTCGGCGAACGTATGATAACTTTCATAACCGTTCACCGTACAAACGTGGCCGGCAGCGAGAAAACCTTCCACGCCGCAATCTTTGTGTTGCATGATGTTTTCCATAGCGGGTTGCACGCGAACATGCGCGACAAGCACGCTAAAGTTGGTGAGCCCGCGCTTGGCTGCCTGTTGCACCGCCAATGCCGTGGCGGGCGTGGTTGTTTCAAAACCAACTGCGAAAAAAACAACTTGTCGATTTGGAAACTGCTGTGCAAGTGTGACCGCATCGAGCGGCGAATACACCATTCGGACATCGGCCCCGTTTGAACGCGCTCCCAAAAGGCTGTTTTGCGAACCGGGAACTCGCATCATGTCGCCAAAGCTCGCCACCATGACCCCTGGGCGTTGCGATATTGCAATCGCCAAGTCGATGGCCTCGATGGGCGTCACGCATACGGGGCAACCGGGCCCATGAATCAAAGCAACATGGTTCTGAAGTAGTTCGTCGATTCCGTGGCTCAGCAATCCGTGCGTTTGACCTCCGCACACTTCCATAATGGTTCGACGTTGCGTCACCTCGCGACGAATGGCGTGAATCAATCGCTGGCAAATGGCCGGATCACGATATTCGTCGAGATACTTCATAGCGAATTGGCGGATGACTTATAGACAAACGCGCGACCTCGCGCGCAGCAAATGCGCTTAGGTAAACCCCGCGAAGCCGATTAATCTGAGGCGACTCCAACCGACTCGTCTAGACCTAAATCGCGCAACATCGCCAAGACGCGAGCGGCCTCGTCGGGGTCAATTCGGCTTATGGCGATTCCCGCATGGACAAGCACATAATCGCCAACCTCGACATCAGGCGTGCAGGCCATGCTCACGGCTCGGCGCATAGCGCCAAACTCGACCGACGCCATTGCGAACAGCGGATCTTGCTCGATCCACGCGACAACTTTTCCAGGTACGGCCAGACACATCGCCAAGTTGGGTTCGGATGAAATATCGCCCCTTTTCACACCGGTTTAAACCGTCTTGCAATTTGCAAAAAGGCGTAAAGTCGAACCCCTTTATTCTACTCGATGTTGGCGCGTTTGCCGATGAACGTGCCGACGCGTTCGCCTCGCACCGCACGCTCAATATTACCTTCGTTAAGAAAATTAAAGACAAGAATCGGCATGTCGTGCTCCATGCACTGCGTGATCGCCGTCTGGTCCATGACGCGCAAATTCTGTTCGCGAACGGTATGGTAGTCTAACTGCCGGTACAGAACGGCGTGCGGATTCTTCTTCGGATCATCACTGTAGACGCCGTCCACCTGCGTGGCTTTCAGCAAAATATCCGCCTCAAGCTCCAGGGCGCGCTGCGCCGCGGCGGTGTCGGTAGTGACAAAGGGGCTGCCGGTGCCCGCAGCCAGAATTACGATCCGACCTTTTTCCAAATGACGCCTGGCCCTGCGTCGAATATAAGGCTCCGCAACGCCATCCATTCGGATGGCGGTCATTAATCGAGTGTCGGCCCCGAGCGACTCTAAGGCGTCTTGCATCGCCAGGCCATTGATGACCGTGGCGAGCATACCCATATAGTGAGCCGTGGCTTCTTGAATGTTATCGCCGTGGCGACCCTTGAACTGGGCGCCACGCAAGATATTACCCCCGCCGATCACGATAGCTACCTGGCAGCCCAATTTCGCCGCGCGGACCACCTGTTTGGCGATCAACGTAACCTCGTCCATGCTGATCCCGCGCTCGCCTGCATGGCAGAAACTCTCGCCGGAGAGTTTCAAAACCACGCGTCGAAAGGCAGGTTTCTCCGTCATGGCCATGGTTCATCCTTTGTTGATGGGCGAATTAATCGGAGCGAAACCGCGAAGCTGACCCAGCGAAACCCAAGCCGCGACGGCGGCGGAACAACGGCTATTCCTTGCCGAGCTCCCAGCACACGAAACGCTGGAGTTTCATGCCGTTTTGTTGGGCAAATTTGCCCACAGTCAGGGTTTCTTCTTTAACATAGGGTTGTTCGCTAAGCACT
Organism: Planctomycetota bacterium; assembly: GCA_963204915.1. Lineage (GTDB taxonomy): Bacteria > Planctomycetota > Planctomycetia > Pirellulales > Pirellulaceae > JAHWKS01. The sequence continues at coordinate 137,063 of CAUJHS010000094.1, forward strand.
TGCGTGACATAAAACTCCTTCCGGAGTCGCCCTTCGACCATCTTGTCGACGATGTTTTCCGGCTTGCCTTCTGCTAATGCCGCGGCGCGAAGGATCTGCCGCTCTTTCTCGACAAACGCGGGATCAAGCTCATCGACAGTGACGACCGTGGGTCGCAAAGCGGCAATATGCATCGCAACATCGCGAGCCGTCTCCTCTTTGCCTCCTTCGACTTCGAGCAGAACGCCCAATACGCGTGCTCCGGCGTGAACATACGCGCCGCAGGGGCCATTAAAGCGCTGACATCGCCCGACGTTAAACACCTCGCGCATACGATTAAACAAGTCGTCCTTTTGTTGGCGCAGCGTTGTCCCTTTTTTGCTCGGCGAAGGTTGATCCAACAACGCTTCTCCATCCGCGGCTCCGGGGCCCGTGGCGAGCTGCTTCGCCAAGTCATTGGCCAATTGACGAAACTCCTCGTTTTGCGCCACCGGAGCGCTTTCACACTTAAGTTCGACGATGGCGCCAACATTGGGCGAACGGCTTACGTACACGCCGAACGTGCCGAAACCCGTCTCACGGCCCGACCGGTCCGAAACAAGTTTCAGACCGCGTTCACGCAACCATTGAACCGCCGCTTCGGGATCACCGCCGCACTCAGTAAGCGCCTTCTTACAATCCATCATCGGTAAGCCCGTTTGCTCACGAAGGGCTTTCACAGTGGCTGCGGTAATTTCGGCCATGACTAACAAACTCCTGAGTAATTCTTGAATTTGAAACGCATTAAGGGCGTATCGCAAAGACGCGCCCTACGGGGAAAGGTTCGTCGACGGCAAACACGTTCCCTGTGCCGCGTCGCGACGGAGAAATCATGCGGGCGAGCGGCGTCGCCTTACAGTTTCGTCTCACCTATTAGCAAACCCTCGTCCCGCGATCAGCGCACCACCCAAACGCCCTGCGGGGCGCTTGGGTGAGAATAAACCCCATAACGCACAGCTTCAGCAAGAAGAAGACCGCCCATGGGGTGCGCCTACGACGCTTAGCCAACGGCGCTCATTTCCGGGCCTTTCTGGCGACTCGGCGAAGCACCCTCCGCAATGGCGTCGGCTAAGTGTCGTACAATGACCTCAATCGATCGAATACCGTCATCGTTGCCAGGAATGGGCAAATCGACCGCGTCAGGGTCACAATCTGTGTCAATCAGCGCTACCGTGGCGATCCCTAGTTTTTTCGCTTCTTGAATCGCGTTCTTTTCCTTGTTGGGATCGATCACGACAAGGCACTCCGGCAGGCGGTTCATTGTGCGCATACCGTTCAAATTGCGAAACATCTTGCGATATTCGCGATTCAGCGACGACTGCATCTTCTTCGAATAATTCTGCAATTCGTCGCCCGAACGGATCGATTCCAACTCCTCAAGGCGGCCCAATCGGCTACGGACCGTGCGAAAGTTGGTTAGACAACCGCCAAGCCAACGCTCACTGACAAACGGCATTCCGCAGCGATGCGCTTCTCGGGAAATCGTCTCGCTCGCCTGACGCTTTGTTCCTACGAATAAAATCAACCCGCCGTTGTCCGCCACCTGCCGCAAATACTTTTTCGCGCGGAGTAGCCCACGGACGGTTTCACGAATATCAACGATGTGAATTAGGTTCTTTCGGGCATAAATGTACGGAGCCATTTTGGGGTTCCACAGGCTCGCCCGGTGACCGAAGTGAACCCCCGCATCAACCAACTCTTGGACCAATGACGACGAATCCGCCACAAGCAAACTCCTACAAGGCAGCCGGCGACGACATGCAAAAAAGAACACTGCACGAACAATGTCTTCACTCCCGGGGCTAAGGCGCGGCTTGAGTGCTTTCCCAGGAGACTCACCACCTAAGCGGGTGAGTTGCTCATCATCCAGATAACAATTGACACACACCGAGTTACGACAAAACTCGTGTGGAGAGTTAGTAAATTTATCGCGCCGCGAAAAAAGGGTCAATTGGAGGCAATCTTGCGTTGGTGTATGTACCGAATTCACGACCATTGCGGCATTGAAAGATGTCTGTCTGGGTCAAATGCAAATAGCTCTAATTGGGGAGTTAGTCTCTGTAGCAATGGGGGGCTTCTCAAACGAATTGAACTTCTTTACCCCAGTAACCGATTTTAATTGTGGTTCGGTCTAAGCCATCTCGCAAATGGCTTCGGACTTGCCATTACCCAAACTGCCAAATCAGTAATTTCCGGCGACAAGTTTTCAAGGCGGCATACTGATCAACGTGTCGACTCCGTAAGTCACGTCGGCAGTTACTCTTTTCTCGGTTCTGTAGGCCTGGATGACTTCAACACCCGCAGTCGTGGCACCTACGCGCTCGACTGAATTTCCAGCGCTGGGAGGGTGGAGCCTTACCCGAGTCATCGGTGAGGGGCGATGGTCGCGCGTGTATCGCGCTCGACCTGCGAATCGCCCTACAGATTGGCCTGCTGATTATGCAATCAAAGTTCTGAAAAACGACTACATGCAAACGCCCGCATGTATCGAGATGTTGCGCCGCGAAGCCTATCTGGGAAAAAAGGTGTCCCACCCGCATTTGGGAACGGTTTTGGGAACGCAATTCCACGCGGCCCCGTACTTCCTGACACTACCCTATTTGGAGGGCGCCACGCTCGCGCAAGCGCTATCCATTGGCCAACCGTTGGCGGCGTCGTGTTCATTGTGGGTGGGTCGACAAACCGCCGAAGCGCTAGCCGCCTTGCATGGCTTTGGTTGGCAACACGGTGATCTCAAACCGGCTAACCTTCACATTGCGCCAACCGGCCACGTGACCTTGCTTGATCTTGGTTTGGCCCGACCGTTGGACTCGGCAAAACGAGGGGAAGATAACGTCTTCGCAGGAACGGTTGCGTACGCGGCGCCGGAATCCTTTTGCAGCGCTCACGCTCCTAGTGCGGCCAGCGACATCTACAGCCTTGGCGTTGTCATGTTTGAGTCGCTCACGGGGCAACTGCCGTTTCACTTTCAAGACGCCGATCAAACAGCGGCCGCCCACGTTTCTGAAACGCCGCCAGACATACGTGCGCTGGCGCCGCACGTTCCCGGACGAGTGGCTCGCGTAATCAGCAGAATGTTGTCCAAAGACCCATTACGCCGCCCCGACGCTTTGGAATGCGTCGATCTGTTTACAACGCTAGAGATTGAGACCTTTGGCGAGGGTGTTCTTCGAGATTGCGCTTGACCTTTGGACGTGCAAATCTTTCACAGTTGCTCGTGGCGGTAACTGCGATCCAAAACATCCATCGGATGGACAATCTTCAGCACTTCTCCCTGCCGGCGAGCTTCTGCTGCAATTTGCAACAGGCAGCCTGCGTTTGCGGTGATTACCACCCTCGCGCCGGTTTGTCGAATGTTATTTAGCTTTCGGCGCGCCAAGCGGCCCGCCATCTCAGGTTCGGTCAGGTTATACGTGCCTGCCGCACCACAGCATAACTCTGACTCAGGCAATTCGCGCAGCTCAAGGCCGGGAATCTGGCGTAGCAGTCGGCGTGGTTGGTCTCGCACCTGCTGGGCGTGCGCCAAGTGACAAGCGTCATGGTAAGTCGCGATAGCGCGCACTTCCCCGGGTGGAGGCGCCAAACCAAGTTCGTCGAGAAACTCACAGACGTCTTTGACCTTGTCGGCTAATTGTTGCCGAGCATTTCGAGCATCGTCCCGCCAGTGGTGGCCGTAGTCCTTTAGCATCGCCCCACACCCGGCGACATTGACAATGATCGCGTCGAAATCTTGCGAGGAGAATGCGGCGACATTTGCGTCTGCAAATTGGCGTGCGGGGTCGCTTGCGCCTGCGTGGAAGTGGATCGCTCCGCAGCAGGCTTGGCCGCGTGGAACGATTACGTCGCAACCGTTCTCCTGTAGAACGCGCGCAGTCGCCCAATGGGTGTGGCGGAAAAGCACGTCGGCCACACAGCCAGTGAATAGCGCGACTCGGGCTCTTCGTGAGCCTTTGGCGGGCAGGAATTCGGGAAGCGGGCCTGGATCATACTTCCCTGGGTTATTCGTTAACGGCGGCAACATCGCGGTTAAACGTTGGAGCCGCTGCGGTAAGAGCTTCAGCAGACCGGTCGCTTCCGCCACCCGGTCGAGTCGCAAGGCTTGAGCGAACCGCGCCGGCCAAAGCGACTTCCGGAGTCGATCGGGATACGGAAAAAGCCCAAACAAGATATGTCGATGAAACCAATCCTGACTCTTTTGATCGCCGTCGCCTACTTGCTCCATGGCGATACGGAACGGCTCGATCAACTTTCCATATTGGACGCCGGACGGGCATGCTGTTTCACAAGCTCGACAGTCAAGACACAATTCAAGGTGCCGGCGTACATCGCGCGTGAGATCGAGACGGCCATCCGTTACGGCCCGCATGAGGTAGATGCGTCCACGTGGACTGTCATTCTCATCGCCTCGCTCGACGTAAGTTGGGCAAGAGGCTGTGCATAAGCCACAATGGACACAGTCGAGGAAGTACGCATAGTCGATTCCAGCGCCTGGATTCTTCGTTTCGACACTGGGCGTAGGATCCGCTTGAGGGGCGCTCATGTAATGCCGGGGTTGCTTTCCAACGACAACTCAAATCTCGTGCAACAGCCCCTTGTCGGGGAAAACGTCTTGACCTTGCGCCATTCGCCAGAAAAGCGCGTTGGCTACATTCCTTGGTACACGAAACGACCAGGATTCAAAATCCCCCGAGGATCGAATTTGCGCTTCACTTCTCCCATCAGCCAAAAGGGCGCGAGCCCGCCCCACACGCTTTGATGCGTCATTTCGCCCCCTTGAGCATTGGAAAGAATAACGACATGACCGTGACCAGCGTTGGCGGCAGGTTGTAGCTGACCTATAAGCGTTCGGCTTAAACCGGATTCGGGAAATTCAGAAAACCGAACAACGATCACGCCATTGCCCGCATGGCATTGGAAAGAGCATTGCGGGTCAATCGCCAGCACCGCCGCAAGCCAGCTTGTCACGGCGCTTGGCGCTACGGTCGCCTGAAGCACCAACGGTGAGCCGGATTGGGCGGGAAACTCGGTCAGATGCCGCCAAAGTTGCGATGCGCGATCATCGGAAATGAGCGTTGGATGACGGAGCCCCAGGGTTCGCCACTCCTCGGCCAGACAAGCGAGTTGCCAGTCGGTCTCGACCGATGTTCCCTCGAAAGCTACAAGCAGAACGATCGGGTATTCCGTCGATTTGGATTCCAACTCGCCCGATAGCGCATGCCATTCGGGTCCACCCAATAATTCGATGGCGGTTGGCGACGTTTTCGAGTAAATCAGCGACGCCAAGAGGGGCTCGGCTTGATCATTGCTTCCTAAGGCGATTGCAATAAACGATGACTTTTCCGGTATGGGCTTAACTTTGAGCGTCACTTGGGTGATGACCGCTAAAGTGCCAAGAGAACCCGTCAATAACTTGGGAAAGTCGTAGCCGGCGACGTTTTTGACGACGCGACCGCCGCCTTTGAACGCCATGCCCGTTCCATCGACGGCCCTTACGCCAATGACATAGTCGCGAAAAGTCCCTTGTCCCATGCGACGTGGACCATTGAAGTTGGTCGCCATAACGCCGCCGATGGTCGCATGCTCGCCCTGTGGCGCATCTACGGGCAATCGTTGTTGCTCGGCGGCCAACGTCTCCGCGAGCGCCTGCATCGAGATTCCGGCTTCCACTGTGATGGTCATGTCACGCGCAGGATAGTCGATCACGCGACGAAGCCTTGATAGCGAAACACCCAATCCTTCGCGCCGAGCAGGCAATCCATAGTCCAAACTTGTCTGGCCGCCCAACGGGTAGATGGCCGTGTTCGTGTGGAAACCATCTCGCACGACCGAGGCTAACTCGTCTGACGACTCTGGTTCTGCGACTCGGATGATTGGAAGTTTATGGGCGAGCGGCGCCATGCCTTAACAATAACCAAGGGAAATACGGCCAAACTGTCGGTCAATCGCTCCGAATTAAACGTTCGGACGGAGATTCAAATCAAGGCGATCCAGGAATTGTTCGATCGCCGAATCATTAACCGCTGGCTGCAAGTCAGCGGTCTTGTCGAGAAGGTCGAGACCGTCGCTTAGAGCTCGCGCACGTAGATATTTCGGAAGTACAGCGTGTTGCCGTGGTTTTGAAGTTCAATGGCTCCCGTCGAGTAGATTGGTTTGTCGCGCTCCCAGTAGTTTTCCATCACGACGTTATCGACAACCGTCTTTCCATTGAGTTTGACCGTCACTTTGTCGCCGACCATTTTGATGTAAAAGGTGTTCCATTCGCCGATGGGAAGGTCGGCGGTTTCCGTCGGGTCTTTCGGATTCTTTTGATTGTTGTAGAGGCCCCCGGAGCCAATTTTATGCTGGTTCGGATCCCAGATTTGGATTTGCGGCGTACCACGCACGTAGATCCCGCTGTCGCCCATCGGCTCAATCTTCCAATCGACATACATTTCAAAATCGCCGTAGTCCTTCACCGTGCAGAGGTTTTGGCCCTTGCCATCGAACACAATAATGCCATCCTGTACTTTCCAATGCGATTGCATGTCCTCGTTCGCTTTCGCCTGGGCCTTGGCAAGTTCGTCTTCGCTCATCGCGCGAACCTTAGGGGGCGGCGCCACAAACCCACGCCAATTGGTCAAATCCTTTCCGTTAAACAATGCCGTAAACCCCTCTGGCGGAGTATTTAAGGACGCGCCCTCTTCGCCTTGAACGGTCAGCGTGCAGCATGTGAAGAGCAAGACCAAGGAAGTCGCAAAGAATCGGTTTTTCATTACTTAACCTTCAATTGCATAGACAAACGTAAGTTCAACACAGCGACGGTCCGCCCGCCGCACCTGGAACAGCATAATCGGGGTTGTGCAGGCATGCTACAAGCCCTTGGCCCGATTGACCTATACATAAGAACGCACCGCGCCCGAACGCCTCCTTGGAGTCGCTTGTTTAGTTAAGGGCGGCTTCAAGGCGATCAATGAGTTCCGCCTGGGCGGAATTGATTTTTGCGCGAGCCCTATCTGCGTCGAACCAAGCGCACCGATCCACTTCGGGAAAAGTAAGCCATCGGTCCGACCCGCGTGGCCATTCGGCCTGCATGAGGTTGCTTTTGATGCTGGTGGGATCGGCATCCCCCTCCCACGCCCACGCGTGAACCGTTTTGCCCGCTCGCTGTCGAATACTGCCTAACGGTAGAAACGGGCCCTGGGGCGTAATGCTTGTTTCCTCTTGAAACTCACGGCATGCGGCCGCCAAAAGCTCCTCGCCCGGGTTGACCACCCCCTTGGGTATCGTCCAGGCGCCGTCGTCGCGGTTGACCCAAAACGGCCCACCCGGATGCGCTAGAAAAATCTCGAGTTGATCATTTACGCGACGAAAGAGCATCAGGCCTGCGCTGATGAGAGTTCGTTTAACCATGCTCCGCGCCTCTCGGCTCCGCTGAATTGACGTCAGCGCTCCTTAGTAAAGGTTGTTCCTTGATCGCTGATTGTATCAAACCATCGACCGTCCAGAAGCGATCCACGCGCCCCCTCGCCCCTGTGCATGGCCTTCACTACGATGAAATCCATGAGCGAGCACTCTCCCAATTTTGCCGGACTGCGGGTCGCGGCTTTTGAAAGCCGCCGTGCGGACGACATGGCGCGTCTGATTGAGCGATACGGCGGCGTTCCGTTCGTTAGTCCGTCCATGCGAGAGACCCCATTGGAGGATCTTCGCCCCGCCATCGACTTTGCCCATCGTTTGGTTTCAGGCGAGATCGAAGTCGTCATCTTTCTTACCGGCGTTGGTTTTCAGCATTTAGTAGCTGCGGTGGAACGCCATATCGACCGGCAGCGGTTCCTCGATGCTCTAAAAGATGTCACGACCATCGTGCGCGGACCGAAACCGCTGACCGCGTTAAGAGAGGCGGGGGTAACTCCGACCTTGCGTGTGCCCGAACCAAATACATGGCGCGAGATACTGACGACAATCGACGAGAACCTCAACCTGGCGGGCCACACGGTCGCCGTGCAGGAATACGGCAAGACGAATCCCAGCTTAATCGCGGGACTAGAAGCGCGAGGAGCGACCGTGATTCGCGCGATGGCGTACCAGTGGAGCCTGCCCGAGGATTGCGCTCCGCTGGAGGAGAATGTAAAACGCTTGGCCGAAGGCGCCTTGGACGTGGTCCTGTTTACGTCGGCACAGCAGATTGAACATGTTCTCGAAATTTCTCAACGCTTGGGATTGGAAACCGAAGCGTCGGAAGGTTTGCGTCGCGCGGTGGTTGCTTCCATCGGCCCCACGACGAGCGAGCGACTTCGCGACGAAAACCTGCCCGTCGATGTGGAACCCGAACATCCGAAAATGGGACACCTTGTGACCGCCGCGGCCGCGGAAAGTCCGTCAATCTTGCGCCGCAAGCAATCGATCTTGTCGACGCTTTCCGGACCGGCCTCGCATCCGCTGGATGCGAATGCACCTTGGTATGACAGTCCTTTCATGCGAGCTTGCCGTCGCGAGCCAACGCCGTATACGCCGGTATGGCTCATGCGACAGGCCGGCCGATACATGGCCGAGTATCGGGAAGTGCGCGCCAAGACAACATTCCTCGAACTTTGTAAGAATCCTCAATTGTGCAGCGAAGTGATGGTCACGGCCGTCCAAAAGCTGGGCGTCGACGCAGCGATCATCTTCTCCGACTTGCTTCCCATTCTCGAACCGATGGGACTCGACTTGGAATTCGCCAAGGGCGAGGGGCCGGTGATTCACAATCCCGTTCGAGAACCCGCCGACGTACAGCGCGTTTTGGAGCTGGAAAGTGTCGATGCGCTGCATTTTGTCATGGAGACCGTGCGTCAAACGCGACAAGACCTTCCCGAAGATATTCCGTTGATCGGTTTTGCGGGGGCGCCGTTCACGCTGGCGAGTTACACGATCGAAGGCGGGTCATCGCGCAACTACCTGCACACGAAGACGCTAATGTACCGCGACGAAGGAGCATGGCGCGCGCTGATGGAGCGATTCGTTCGAGCAGTGACTAAGTACCTTAATGCTCAGATTGCCGCTGGTTGCCAGGCAGTGCAAATCTTTGACTCCTGGGTCGGCTGCCTCGGCGTGGACGATTATCGAAAGTATGTACTGCCTTACGTGCGCGCCATCGTGCAAGGCATTACACCTGGCGTGCCTGTGATCAACTTTGCCACAGGCAACCCCGCGCTCTTGCCGCTCTTAAGCGAAGCCGGCAGCAGCGTCGTTGGCGTCGATTGGCGAATTCCCCTTGACGATGCCTGGCGCACCGTAGGACATGATCGAGCTGTCCAGGGAAATCTTGATCCGGCGGTCTTGCTTGCCGAGCCCAAGCAAATTGCTCAGCGAGCGCAACTGGTGCTCGATCAGGCAGGGGGGCGTCCTGGACATATTTTCAACCTGGGCCACGGTGTCCTGCAGCAAACTCCTGTAGAAAACGCGATAGCCCTTGTCAAAATGGTCCACGAAATGAGTGCGCGATGACCCCTCCTGTTTTTGTGGCCCGCAATTTGCGATAACAGACGCCCACGCCTCCGCCCCAACCTCGCGAATCTTTCCCTTGCAGAGCCTTGCGCTGACCACCGCTTTTCCGAGCGTATTATTTCATGTTCACCCCTGTGTATTCGACGATTCAAGGTTTGTTCTATGGACCACTCTTGGGCGCCATGGATCAAGGCATTCTCTCGACCGTCGAATGGACGACATTCGCCGTCGTTGTGGCGGTCATGTTGGCCATCGATATTTTTGTTCATCGGGGAGAACATGCCGATTCCCGATCGCGGGCCATTATGTGGACCGTCATCTGGGTCGCGGCAGGGTTGGCCTTTAATGTTTACGTTTGGTGGATTCACCCAAGCGAAAGGGCGGCCGAGGAGTATTTGGCTTCCTATCTGATTGAAAAGGCGCTAAGTCTCGACAATCTGTTCGTGTTCTTGATCATCTTTAAGACGTTGCGGATTCCCGCCGCACACCAGCGCAAGGCGCTCTCGTGGGGAATCTTCGGCGCGCTCTTGTTCCGTGCAATCTTCATTTTCCTCGGCGCGGAAGCGTTGGAAAAATGGCATTGGGTCGAGTACATTTTCGCACTGTTGCTGCTTTACGCAGCCTGGCATGCCTATCGAGAAGATCCGGCGCAGGAAGAGGAAAGCAAACTTGCGGAATGGTTGTCGCATCGCCTGCCCGTTTCACGCCACACAAAAGAGGCGCACTTTTTCACGCGGGAGAATGGGAAACTTCGTGTCACGCCGCTGTTGGTCGCCGTCATCGGTCTTGAGCTTACCGATGTAATGTTCGCCATCGATTCGGTTCCTGCCGCGTTTTCGATCACGACGGATCGTTTCATCATTTATAGTTCGAACGTATTTGCTATCCTTGGGTTGCGCTCGCTCTACATCGCGATGGCGGCGACGCTCGGGCAACTTCGCTACCTGCATTACGGCTTGGCGGCGGTTCTCGCGTTTGCGGCGGCTAAAATGCTCATTCCGGAAACGATACTTCCGATTACCCCGCTCCAGTCGGTGGGAATTATCGTCGGTTGTATTGGATTGTCGATCTGGGCCAGCGTACGCTGGGGCAAAGCTGAAATCGAGGAACTCCCTGCGAATCGAAACGTCCAGGCGATCGTTGAGGAAACGGACAACGGCCATGCCGCCCAGCCAGGCGAACCGAGCGCCAAAGTTGGCGATCGCAGCGAGTAGTGACCATAATCGGGTTTTGGAGCGCTCCCGGTTACACCTAGTGCTTTGTCAAACCTTGGATTTGGGGTCGTGTGCCACTGCTGGCTTGCCCAGCAGTGGCGTCCCAATTTCTAGCCTTGACAAAGCACTAGTCGCCGAGGCAGCGTTCCTAAGCGTTTGGTCAATTTGGCGTCGAAATGTACCACCATCCTCCGGACGATTGTCGTGGAAGACCGCGGTTCAAATTCCTTCAGTCCCGAGCCCGTGACGGTCGTCGTGCCAGCGCTGAACGAAGAAAGATCAGTCGGCGCGACAATCCAACGGCTCCAGGAGACGCTATCGCAAGCCCAAATACCGCATGAGATTTTGATTGTGGATGATGGCTCGACCGACCGCACCGGAGAAGTCGCATTAAAACACGGCGCCCGTGTCATCGACCATCGGCAGAACCTTGGTTACGGACGCAGTCTCAAAGACGGCATTCTCGCCGCTGAACATGACCTAATCGCAATGACCGACGCCGATGGGACGTACCCCGTCGAACGCCTGCCGGAGCTTATTCAACTAGCACGGGACCATCACATGGTCGTCGCCCGACGTACGGGTCGAATCTACCATGGGGGCATTGTCAAGCGGTTGGCGCGGTTTTGTTTTCGTACGCTGGGCGAATTCGCTACAGGGCGACGTATTCCCGACATTAACTCAGGCATGCGAGTTCTTCGCCGGTCTCAAATCGCCCCGTTTTTCCCGGCGATCGGATCGGGATTCTCGTTCACGACGTCTTCAACCTTGTTGTACTTGCTGAACGACCTGTTTGTGTACTATCTGCCGACGGAATACCATCCGCGGGAGGGACGTTCGAAGGTCCGCCCATTTCGCGACACCTTACGCGCCCTGCAAATCGTGATCGAGGTGATCCTGCGGTATAACCCGATTAAGATCTTTCTCTTGTTGGCGGCGCCGTTTGCGATCGCCGCCTTGGCGCTGGCATTGGCGTCGTTTGCGTTTGGTATGTTCGGTCAAGCGGTGCTGCTTGGTTTCGCAGCGTTTTTTCTGGGAGTTTCCGGAATCGTGCTGGCGCTGGGGTTTGCAACAGCGGCGCTTGTTCGTCCAAGGCCGCTACTTCACGCTGAAGTTTCGACGGCGCAGCGCTCTCATTCCACGCATCTATGAACGCTTCTGCGGGTTATGACGATTTGCCGCAAGGCCTTGCCACGATGAGCCCGGCAATGGCCGAAATGACGCACTACCCGCGTTATTTATTTGAACAGCTGCGTTCCGCGCTTGGAACACGCATCTTGGAGGTGGGCGTGGGCTACGGGACCTATACGCCGTGGTTGCTTGAACTTGCTGAAGTTCTGGCGGTCGACATTTCCGACGACTGTTTGGAAGCTGTGGCTTTAAAACTCCAGACGAATCGCCTCAAGACGCTCCGAGTCGATTTGAATAATCCTGCATCAATCGCGGCATGTGCGCCGTTTGAAGCGGATTCGATATTTTGCATCAATGTGCTTGAGCACATTCACCACGATGTTTCTGCGCTGACCGCATTACGTCAAGCGGTTGCGTCGGGTGCGAGAATCGCGTTAGTCGTCCCGGCCCATCCCTGGCTTTATGGACGTATGGATGCAGAAGCAGGACATTTTCGGCGGTACGCGCGTTCGGAACTGCACCAGAAGTTGCAGGCGGCTGGCTGGACCGTCCAGAGCTGTCATTACATTAATGCGCTAGGGGCGGCCGGCTGGTGGTATCATAATCGCTGGAAACGCGGGCGCGGACTCGCCGACGAACACGTAAATCGAGATATGCGGCGCGCCGACCGTTGGCTGGCGAGCGTCGCACGCTGGACGGATCCCCTTTGTTCACGTTGTCTAGGGCTTTCACTGGCGGCGACGGCCCTCAACTGAAGCGTTTACCGACTCATTCTGGTTATGTGCGGTATTACCGGCTTTTATCATTACGCAACAACCAAGCCGGTCGACCCGCAAGACGTGACGATTGAGCGGATGACCGCCGCGCTGGCGCATCGCGGACCGGACGACACGGGCATTTACCGCGACAAAGCAGTCGCCTTGGGTCATCGACGATTGTCGATACTCGACACGTCGTCGGCGGGCCGCCAACCTATGACCGTGGACGACCAATCGTGCTGGATTGCCTTCAACGGCGAGATATACAACTTTCGGGAACTTCGTGATGAGTTGAGAGCGTGCGGTCGTGATTTTCGCACGGCGACCGACACAGAAGTCATACTGCACGCCTACTTGCAGTGGGGCCGTGAAGCTGTCGTGCGATTGAACGGCATGTTTGCGTTCGCCCTATGGGACGGCAAACGTCAATTGCTTTGGCTGGCGCGCGATCCAATTGGAATCAAGCCGCTGTTTTACTCTGACTTACACGGAGTTTTTCGATTTGGGTCGGAAATCAAGGCGATCTTGGCCGACTCGCAAGTGCCGCGGACGCCCGACCTTCGGGCGCTCGACGCATTTTTCTCCTTTGGTTATGTTCCCGCCCCCATGACTGGGTTTGCTCACGTTCGGCAACTCTTACCGGGGCATAGTCTCCTCGTTGAGGCGGGGCGAGTGCGCGTCGAACGCTATTATCAATTTCCCTACCCCTCGCGTCCTCCGCAAGAGACTTCGCTTGACGAGGCGGTGGAGCGATTTGGTGAACAATTGCATGCCGCAGTGCGCCGGCAATTGGTAAGCGATGTCCCCTTAGGCGCCTTTTTGAGTGGCGGAGTCGATTCCTCGGCGATTGTCGGCGCGATGCGGCGAAGCTCCGCTTCCCCGCCGCAGGCGTTTTGCGCGGGATTCGAAGAGGATAGTTTCGACGAAACTCCGTACGCGCAACAGGTGGCGCAAATCCTCGATGTTCGTCTTCACTCGCGGCGTTTAGCGCCGGATGCGGCGGCACTGCTTCCGATGTTAGTCTCCCATGCCGAGGAGCCGTTAGCGGACAATTCCATGCTACCAATGTTCCTCTTATCGCAATTTGCCCGAGGGCGCGTCAAAGTCGCGTTGTCTGGCGATGGAAGCGACGAACTGCTCGCAGGTTATATGACCTACAAAGCTAGTCGCTTAGCCGCCTACTACCGCACCTTGCCCGGTTTCGTCCGACGGGGATTGATTCGACCGCTCGTCGAGTCGTTGCCGGCGTCTCAACAAAAGTACGGAGCGTCGATGTTAGCGCGGCGTTTTGTCACCGGCGCCGAGTACTCGCCGCCCCGCGACCATTGCAGTTGGCGACAAATCTTTTCGCCCGAGGAAAAAAAGAAGCTCTATGGCCCGAAAATGCAATCAGCCGTCGCCGATGCGGATGCTCTCGGCGAGTATGCCGCAAGCGCCGCGGAGGCGCCGGATTGGCTCTCTCCTTTGGAACGGCGACTTCACGTTGATCTAGCGTTTCACCTTCCCAACGACATGTTGGTGAAAGTCGATCGTATGAGCATGGCGCATGGCTTGGAAGTCCGCGTGCCGTTCTTGGACTTGGAGATGATCAGGACCTGCCTCTCGCTTCCGCCGCGACTTAAACTCCATAAACAAACTGGCAAGTATATCCTCAAACATTGGTTGGCGCGCGAACTGCCGCAACGTCTGTTGCATCGGCGAAAAGCCGGCTTTATCATTCCGCTGGAGCGTTGGATGCGCGGCCCCTTATTACCCATGCTGCGAGAAAATCTTTCGCCGGGGTTTCTTGACGAAGTGGGCTTGTTCGCCAATGCCCGGGTCGATCAATTGATTGAGCTCCACGCTTCGGGAAAACGCGACTATGCTTACCCGTTGTTTACCTTGTTGGTGTTTTCTATCTGGTGGCGCATCTGGGTGAGCGGGGAAATGCCGGTTCAAATTTCGGAAACCGGGAGAGGGCGCATTGAAAGAACCGGATAGGCTACGAATTCTACGTCAACCGTTGTTGTGGCTCCTGGTACAGGCCGCGGGAGCAGGGCTGGTCTGCTGGTGGAACCACGGTTTTGTCGTGGAGTTCGTTCCCGATTCTTCGACTTACCTTGACACCGATCTGTCCTCACCCCGGGCAGCGTTTTCAGAGATCAGGACCTTGGGTTACCCATTACTCTTGGCGTGGGCCCGCGTGTTTTCTCCGTCTCTGGGTATACTCCCGTACATACACTTTCTTTTGTTTCTAAGCGCCGTATTCCTGTTGTACAGCGGGCTTCGTAGCTACGGTTTTGCACCCGTCATGGCGTTTGGCGCGGCAAGTACTTTGTTCTATTGTCGGTTCTTTTACGCGTATATTCCGTTAGTACTTGCCGATGTAGCCGGGTTATCGCTGGCCATTATCTCGATCGCGTTTTTGGCGGCAGCAATGGGCCGAGGAAAATCGCTAGCATGGATTGGTTTTGCCGTCTCGTTAGCCCTTACCTACCACGTCCGACCGGCGTACCTCTTTTTGGCGCCGCTGGCGGTGCTATTGGGTACATCCCTGTATTGGCTTCTGCCTTACGGAGCGAGAAAGGCATCAAGTTTACGCGTCAGCCTTGCACTATGTCTTGCCGTTGCGGCGCCCTTGCTGCTTTATTGCGGGCTCCGTTGGAGCGTCGTCGGCCACTTCGGATTGGTTTCCTTTGGGGGTTATAACCTTGTTGGAATTACGACGCAGTTTCTCGCACCCGAACTGGTCGCTGAATTGCCGGAGTCCGAGCGCGAGTTGGCCTTCGCGATACTTGAAAAACAGCGTCAAACGCCATCCTGGCAACCGTTGCCGGAATACTCCGACATTCTGCGTCAATACAATGATGCGATCTGGCGCATTGCGATTCCCGTAGCCCAGGAATTGCACGGCGCCGATCCGGTGGTCGTCAACCAACGACTTCAGGAACTGAGTAAGGCGATCCTGCTTCGACGCCCCAAAATGTATGGCGTTTGGCTCAAAACGGCGTTCAAAGAAGGCCTGGTCCGTTTAGCCGCACTCTCTTGGCTGGAACGCTCGGGAATTGCACTGCTGGCAGGTTTGGCGTTTTGCGCTGGCGTTGAAACTTACCGCCGGGCGAATGCCGCCGCTCGCCGCCCGCCAACGGATCAGGTACAAAACTACTTCATAGAATATCACGCGGTCGTTTTGATCGGGGTGGGTTTTGCCTTGGCGAAGATGGCATTAGTCATCTTGGTCGAGCCGCCGCTTGATCGGTACCTCGCGCCCGCGGCGGTCTTTCTCCCCATGTTTTTGGCGGTCGCGCTTATCGACCGCGTCCTTCGTATATTCCCAGCTACCGAAGTTGAATAGTCCAAGAGCGCGTTTCGCGAAGGTGTGACGCCCCCAATGTGGTGCACTCGCTCCGCGAGTGCCGGAAACCACTGGCGGAGCGAGCGGACCACACTGAAGAGGTCATCACATCTCGATGAAATGCGCTCTAAAAGGCCAAGTTTTGTGCATTGCTCACGTCGATGCGAGGGATTGAATCCCGCGAGGCGTCGTCATCAATAGAAAAACTCTCCACCGGGTGAGAGGGCGATGCTCGCACAAAATGCGAACCCCCTAATCGGCTGGAGAGTTAAGACGGTTGATTTCGAGTTTGGCCTGGGATTACAGCTTCCCGAGCATTTCCTTGGCCTTCGCTTTGGCGGCGTCAGGACTGGTCGAGGACTCCAGCGCCGTGAGATCGCTTAGCAGCGCGTCCCCCTTGGCGGCGTCAGTCGCCTTGATTTGTTCAAATAGCGGACGCAGTTCGCCAATCCCGCTGCCAAGTTCACCTGTCTGAGCGACGTTCTCCAACACCGCCTTGGCTTGATCGGCAGGCTGAACGGTGGGGGGGGTCACAGCTTCGCTGTCCGAGCCTGGCCCACTGCCGCAACCAAGCATCGCAACAACCGTACAAAGCAGCAACATCCTTAGAAAATTCATCAGTCTACCCATTCGTTGTTCCGGTTTTGAACGCGAAAATGGAAGTTGGAGTTCAACCCTGAGATCGCGACCGGACGCGCTCAGGCGTGAACTCCAACTTGTACTTGCTCGATAGAAAATCGAACTTACGGCAACGTGAACGCTTGGCCGTCAAAACGGTTGCCAAGGAAGCAATAAATGGCGCCATCAACCGTGTCGGTGATCATACGCACAGAGCCATCGGCCAGAGCGTGATTCGCACCGCCCGGGTGATAACTGCGGGCGGGGAAAGCGCCGGCGCTGTCCATCCAGCCGCAGCCCGAGCAAGGCTGGCAGTTCGGGTATTTCCAGTTTGGTGGAACAAGGGTGTTGAAAATCGTTTGGGTCGGCATAGGGGCCATCCAATCACGTCCCGCATGGCTATGGTGATTTGCTTTCGCAGCGTCACATGCAATGCCATATGCCTGGACAGCATTCGCGTCGTATAGTATGGCGGTTGTTGGGTACGAGGCGACGGAGCCTGTCCACGCGACAGCACGCACTACGTCGCCAGGGCTATAACGATTGTTATTGTGATCGCCCAAACGATGCTCAGCCAACATAACGGTATTTGCCGTTCCATCCTTTATATCCGCAATGGATTTTTCCACGGAACTGGTAGGTTGAGTTCTTATTCCCATGCCAAAAATGCCGTTATTGTGTTCTTGAGCTTCCGTCCAACCGGTGGAGCATCCTTCGCAAACTGAATAGCTACTATTTCCAGTATCCGGCCCGGAACTGGGGCCATCTGACGGACACAAAAACGACTCAATCCTGGTACGTCGGACATTAGCATAATAACCGTTATGCCATTTAAGCTGATCCACATTCGTGGCCGCTCTCTGCAGTGCGGTGATTGAGTCATATAACGGACCTTGCTCCATAAATGGAAGAGCGGCAGTGTGTGCGCTAAAACCCTCCCAGTGTCCCACAGGTGCGTTTGGGGCAGTATTGTAGTACGGATATGAATAGCGCGGAAACTTCTTGTACGTGTCGTGGTAGTTATGGAAGGCGATCGCCAATTGCTTTAGGTTGTTTGTACACGACATGCGCCGGGCCGCTTCGCGCGCGGCCTGCACCGCGGGTAGCAACAACGCTACCAAGACGCCGATGATGGCGATCACCACCAACAGCTCGACCAAGGTGAAGCCTCTTCTTTTCATAGTCGGTTTCCTAAAAACAGAATAAAAGATAAGAACCGCCGAAAAATCCATACGTCATGCTATCAGGATTCGATCAGCATTCCGCAATTAATTCGATTGAAACGTCGACGCAAAATCAAACTTTCGATCTTGCGAGATTTGGGGAAATGACTCCGACGTGTCCTGAACAGTATTCGTAATCAAAACCAAGATCTTTGGATCAGCAAGTATGAAGAAACCAGCTTGGGCTAATCAAAAGAACCCTTATGAATTATCAAAGTTTTGGTATTGTGCTGCGAAACCATTGCGCCAGGATGAAATGATTGAGCGCCAGGGTCGATTCGCGAGGCCAACTTGATTCCGACACAGCGAAATAAGAGTCCTAAGACGAGATTGGCAACAACTTACCTGGAGTGCGCAGTACTTTGGCAGGATTGGGGTAGTGTAAGCATGTATTTCGAATTCGTCCAGTCCGGGCCTGTAGAAAATTTTGTGTCAGTCGGGAAGAATGGACGTTTTCCCAGATTCTCTCATTTACGGAGACTGACGCATGGATGCGATGTGGACGAAGAAGGCCGAGGAGCTGGCGCAAGAGTTGGCGACCCAGGCGACGA
>CAUJHS010000095.1 GCA_963204915.1 Planctomycetota bacterium
TCGTCGCCTGGGTCGCCAACTCTTGCGCCAGCTCCTCGGCCTTCTTCGTCCACATCGCATCCATGCGTCAGTCTCCGTAAATGAGAGAATCTGGGAAAACGTCCATTCTTCCCGACTGACACAAAATTTTCTACAGGCCCGACACAGTTGCCGGTGCAACTGCCGCTTCCCGGCCCGATGCCCGTTCCGCCTGGGCCGCCAGGTCCGCTCGGTCCTGTGCCGCTGCCGGTTCCACTGCCTCCGCTGCCGCCCGAGCCGGTTCCGCCTGTTCCTGGCGGGTCGGGCGGATCGCCCGTTCCTGGTGGATCGCCAGTGCCGGGCGGATCACCGCTTCCAGGCGGATCACCCGATCCCGGCGGATCGCCCGAACCTGGTGGGTCGCCGGTTCCTGACCCATCGCCGGTTCCCGAACCATCGCCGGTACCCGAACCTGGATCGTCGCCGGTCCCACTGCCAGAGCCTTCGGGCGGACCGCTTCCTGTTCCGCTGCCGGGTGGATCTCCAGAACCAGTCCCATCGCCCGTTCCCGATCCGCTTTGTGGCCCGGAACCGGTTCCGCTTCCATCGCCCGTACCGCTGCCGTCGCCCGTTCCTGTTCCTGACCCGTCGCTGCCGCTTCCTGTGCCAGTTCCGGACTGCGCACCGGTTCCGCTTCCCGAGCCGCTGTCTCCCGAACCCGTTCCCGTCGTACCTGAGCCGCTGCCTGAACCAGATTGATTTCCCGTTCCGCTGCCAGATCCTGACGCACCACTCCCATCGCTGCCGGTACCCGATCCGCTCGCCGAACCTGGGCCAGTTCCGCTTCCCGATGCAGAGCCGCTGCCGGTTCCGGGGCCTGTGCCTGAGCCGCTTCCAGTTCCCGAACCTGACGCTGGGCCGCTGCCAGTGCCGGTTCCGCTCCCCGGTCCTGAACCGGTCCCGCTTCCCGTGCCACTTCCACTTCCTGAGTTGCTGCTGCCGGAGCCAGAGCCGGTTGTGCCTGAGCCAGAACCTGACCCGCTCCCACCTGTCCCACTTCCAGTACCTGACCCACTGGCGTAGCCAGAGCCTGTGCCGCTGCCAGTTCCCGTTCCAGTCCCTGAGCTAGATGAGCCGCTTCCGCTGTCCGATCCCGTTCCCGATCCCGAATAGCCGCTTCCCGTTCCCGAGCCTGTGCCGGACCCGGAGTAACCGCTGCCGGTCCCCGATCCGGTTCCTGAACCTGAGTAGCCGCTGCCAGTGCCCCAACTGCCGGACCCTGAGCCGGAACCGTAGCGGCAGCAGTAGCAGCTCGACATGTCGATGATGTAGCCCATCAGTTTCCGCTTCCGCCGCAATGCTCAGGTCCTATGGTCGCTCCCGCGGGCAGACAAATCTCGCGCGTACAGACGGTGAGACGACAGGTGGCCGGGTCAAAGTTGACGCTGGTCACCACGGTGATGCACGGCCCCGAGCCATCACCGCCTGAGCCGTCGCTACCCTCGCCTGAACCATCGCCCGTGCCTTGTCCCGATCCGTCGCCGGTGCCCGAACCCGTTCCTGACCCCGGCCCCGTACCGCTCCCGGAGCCTGTCCCACTGCCCGAGCTGTACGAGCCGGAACCACTGCCGCTGCCGGAACCCACGTCACAGCAGCCATCGCCCAGCTTGAGCACTTCCCACGTGCAACTGTCGGCGAAGTGCTTGGAGAAGCCGAACTTGCCCGCCGGCGCACTGGGATACGGCGCCACGCCCAGCGAATCGACGACCGTGAAGATCAGCGGGACGGGACACCACCGGGCGCCATTAAAGAGGACCAGCGCCGCCAACGCCGAGCCGCACTTGGGCAGGTCGGTCAGAAGCTTGAATCGCCAGTGGTCTTCGTATTCGCCCAGCGCCTGCCAACGTGCTTCGTGTTCGTTCCAGATGCACCAGACCCAATCGCCGCATCCGAACTTCGCCGGTACCAGCCCTGTCGCTTGGTGCAAGACGCGGACGCTGTTGCGCTCGGCGGGTGGGTAGCCGGTCTGGTGCCAGATCGTTTCGGCCGCGTCGTCCTCATCGGCGGCATAAGAAAGGTCGTCTTGGAAGTAAAACACAGGCCGACAGCCCGGCATCATCATCCAACCGCTCGGCTCGGGATCGCTCCCCGGCAACCAAGTCCCAGCTAGTTCGAACACGGCAAACCGGGGCCGGTCGCTAAGCCGCACGATAGCCCATTTCACGCCCAGGCCGGATTCTTTCCACAGAATGCGAGTCAGGCCGTAAGGCGAACTCCGCAGATGGCCCGTCTCGTCTTCAGCCAGTTCGGCGTAGGGATCGCTTTCGCGAATCACTTTGACGCGAGCGGGCGTGACGCCGGCCACGATCCCGCGACCGATGGCGTCTTTGGCCAGCGGCTCTAGCAGCACCGCGAACCGCTCGCGCTTGGCCGGCGCGGTGGCCTTTACGCCATCGAAGCTGACTCGATTCTTGAACTCCTGAAGGTTGGTCGTGGGCGAGATAATCGGCTCGCGCAGTGCCAGGACGCTGAACCGCTGTTGGTCCTCGTCCGTGGTGTTCCGAATCTTGACGATGCCGGTCTGCCGGAACTCGTCGCCGGCTTCCTGCTCGCGGCTGTGGCGCCGAGCGCGCTCGGCGCGGGCCGCTTCGAGGAATGCGTTGTATGCTTCGGCGGGAATCTCTAGCCGCTGGCCCGCCTGCGCCTTCTTCCAGGCGTCGCCCATCGGCTAGGTTCCTATGCCAAGATCCGCGAAATCGCCCTCCTCGTACACCTTCTCCACGTAAGCCGCGATGGGGTGCTTCACCAGCACGTTCTGGTCCTCCGCGTCGGCGTAGCGGACCCAAAGATATTCCCAACCTTTCTTGTTGATCCCGGCGATGGGACCAATCGAAAGGCCAGTCACATTGGGGCTGGCGGCGAAGCGAAAGGTGATTTCCCAATCCTCCTTGCCGCGCTGCGAACCCGAGGCGCCAAGGAACAGCACCTCGCCGGGAGAGAAGCCTTTGAAGCCGGAATCGTTGACTTTCCCTGTGAGCCAGAACAGCGACGCCTTGTAGTCGCCGGTAACGACCGCCACGGGAAGATAGTGCGTCTCGGTGAAGCTATAGATTGGGACGGTGATGTCCGTCCCTTCTACGCTATCGGTGGTGACTCCAATGGCGCCGCGAAAGTCGGGCGCTGGGCCGGCGCCTGCGCTATAGCGAGCGATGGTTTGCAGGCTCTGCGTAATGTGCGTCGAGCCGCCGCCCGTGTCGAAGGAGAAGGAGGAATCATTCGTGTCCTTCGGCTCCTTCTTGCCATAGCGGGCCGTGATCTCCCACACGCCGCCGCCGAGGTGGGCGATGTGGTAGTTCTGAAACACCAACCCCCCGTACAGCGCGGGAACCGTGGCTTCGACCAGGCCGCGGACTTCGCCGTCGCTCTCGGTCCCTTGGACCATGTAGATGAGATCGACCGAGGGGCTTTCGACCCCTTCGGTCGCCTCGCGGCTGTCGTAGCGCTCGATGATCGTGGCCATGCGACGTCGTCCTTACGCGAACACCAGGCCGCCATGCTGTGCTTCCTGCACGAGCCGTTTGGTGTTGGCCGCGATCTGCTCGGCCGCCTTGGCGGTGCGCTCGGCAAGCGAATCGGCGCCCAGGCCGCGCGCCGCCAGCGGGTTGAAGGTGCCCACGACATCGACCTTCTTCTGGGTCGTGTCGATCATCTCGTCGAGGCCTTCGGGAGTGGGCAATTCGGCCTGCGTTCGCCTGAGCCGCGCCGGGTCGGTGACGGAAACGTCCGCCTCACCCCGCTTCTTGGCGGCCGCGTCGATAGCCTCCTGCCACTCGCGGCGGGCCTTGGCAAGCTCCTCTTCGGACTCCCGTAGCGCCGCCTGGTGTTTGACCTCGCGCTCGGCTTGATCCTGGGCCTGTATCTGATCAAGCGATTCCTGGGCGCCGGCCCGCTCTTCCTCAATGCGCGTTCGCGCCGCACGCCGCGCCTTCTCGCGGTCGAGGATCGCCTGGTTACGGTCTTCGTCGAGACGCTCGTCCTCGGCCCCAATCTCACTATTAATGCGTGCGACCTCCGCCTCGGCGTCGATATCGCCAAACAGCCCCTTGATCCGCGCCCAGACCTTTTGGAAGAAGCCCGCGAATCGGTTCCAGCCCTTCATCAAGAGGTTAATGAACACGCTCCACGAATCGGCCAGGAAGTCCGTGGTCTCGACCCAGGCGACTTGAAGATTAGCCCAGGCATCGGTCGCCAGGCGGGCGACGGAATAAACGGCGCTGCTCCAGGTTGAAATGAATAGGCCTTTGAACTCGAGCCACTTCGCGTGCAGGAAGTTGACTCCGTTTTGCCATTCCATCTTCAATGTGAGCCAGAGGATCTTGGCGGCCAGGCTCAGGTCACCCGCCGCAAGCGCATCGCCAATGCCCTGCCAGGCGGCCAGCGCGGTGTCTTTCAGATCCTGAAAACGGTCGCTGAGCCATTGCAGCGCCTGACTTCCGGCGCCCGTTGCGTAGAGGAGATATGCGGCGAGTGCCCCGACGCCCGCGATCACCATGCCAATGGGCGAGAGCAGCGCCGCCAGCATGGAACCGAGCGCGCCAATCGCGGCACCGGCTCCGGTAATCGCAGTGCCGATGGCACCCAGCACGACGCCGAGACCAGAGATTGCCGCTCCAAGTGCGACTAGCGCGGCCCCGCCGGCAGCCACTGCGACGCCAATGCGGAACACGGTCGCGACCAGTTCCTTGTTCTCGGCAATCCAGGCCGAGACGCTCGTAGCCGCGCGGGTCATCGTTTCGACGACCTGCATCAGCACCGGGGCGAGGGCCGACCCAATCGTAAAGACCGCCTTCTTGAGAACGCTCCATAGCATGTCCATTGCGTCACCGAACGCCGCGGCCGCCTGGGCGTCCTCGGTGGACATCGTCAGTCCCAAATCGCGCGCTTGCTGCTGCAACTCCTCAATCCCGGCGGCTCCGTCCTGCATTAAGGGCAGCAGGTTCGTCCCCGATCGGCCGAAAACCTCCATCGCTATTGCGGCGCGTAGCGTCGGGTCCTCGATTTGGGACAAGCGATCCGCGATGAGTTTGAACTGCTCCTCAGGCGTCAACTTTGCCAGGTCATCGGCCGGAAGGCCCAGGCGAGCAAACGCTTCGTTGGCGGAACCCAAGCCGCGGGCCGCGTCGCCGACGAGTTTTTGCATCCGACGCAGGCCGTTTTCGAGCGTTCCCAGGTCCGAGCCTGATTGTTCGGCCGCGAATCCAAGCTCCGACAGCGCCTCGACGGACACCCCGGTGCGCTGGCTCATGTCATCCAGGTCGCTGCCCATATCGGCAAACACTTTCGCCGCGCCAAGCAGCGGCGTCACGATCCCGGCGCCAAACGTCGCCATTCTGGTGCCAATCGCCGTGAGGCTCGCTCCGAACGCCGAAAGCTTCTGCGCCGCGGCGTCCAGCCCTTTCACCAGGCGGTTGTCCTTTACGTAAAGCTCGATGTAGGCGGCGCCGGCGCGAATGCCGGAGGCGGACGGCATGGGCTACCTTTCTCCCTGGCGGTTATCGACGAACACCTGCTTGAGCACCGTGATGCCGACCTTGGCGGCGGTCGGCTGCGATGGGCGAGCGTGCGGATTGAAGTCCGCTGGTTTGAAGACGCGCGTTTTCTTCGAATCGCGGTGAATATTGGCGAGCATGGCCAAGAGTGCCGACGTGTGCGCCCAACACTGCTGGCTCCGGGCCTCGGCCATTACGATGAGTTCGCGGAGGGTGAAGGGGCCGGGGTCGAGCCCGACGACGCCCGCGAGGCGCCAAACGAGGCGATCAAGTCGCTCGCTTCGCAGTCCGTGTCGAGCGTCGCCAGCAGCGTCTCCGCGTGGTCGAGCAGCTTTGCCCGCACCTTCTTGCCCGCCTCGATCACCTTCCTCAGCCCGGCCCGCGCCCGGGCATCGGGGAAAAAATCGATTAGCTCCTCCACGAAAGCATCGGCCGCCAGCGTGATCGCATCGCCCGCCAACGCCCGCCCGAAGTCCTCGTCGGAGATCTGTTTGGCGTCCGCCTCCTCTTTGCAAAGGCAAAACAGCACATCGGCCAGTTGCACCGGGTCGGCCATAAGCCGGGCCAGGGGTTGGAAGCCGTCGTCCACCAGGCTGTAGAGGTCCACGCCGAACAGACCGCGAACCCGCTTGATCGCCGCTACGTTGACGGCGACGGTCCAAGTCCGGCCGGCGTTATCGGTAAAAGTCCGCATGCGGATGAGAGTCCTTATATATAGGTATCGTTCACGCAGGTTACGCCACGGTCATCCAGTCCGGCGGGTTGGCGGAATAGGTGGGCTTAGCCGTGACGCTGACCGTGATCGCCTCTTCGAGCGCCTCGTTGCGGCTGAAGTTGGTGATCATGCACTCGGCCCGCAAGCCTTGAGAGCCGGTCGTGGTGATGTCGCCATCCATCACCGCCAGGTCGAGCGCGGTCTTATTAAGGAAGGCGTCGCGAATGGCGGTGAAGTCGGTGTCGGCCGAGTCCCAAACCATCTCGAACTCAATTGAGCCGTCCTTGAGGGTGGCGACCGTAGCCCGCCAGCCGTTGTTGCCGCGCGTGGTCACGTCGGCTTCGCCCGCCTCCAGGCTCAAGGTGACGTCCTTGACGTTTTTGATTTCGCTCCAGGTCGGCGTGGCGAACGGCCCCGTGTTACGATAGAGCTTGGCGTCGAGGCCGAGTTTGATAGACATGGTGTTTGGTCTCCTTTAGCGAACCGAGCCCGCCCACAGCGGCGGCAAGCGGTCTTGGAGTTTTTCCAGGGCAGGCCCCATGAAGGGGCGTTTTTCGTATTGTTCACGGCGATAACGGCCGCCGAACTCGTGGGCCTTGCCCGATTCACCGACGACCTCGTGTTCGGGACCGATCACCACCCGCAGTTGCTGTTTCTCGACGGCATAGGCGATGGCCCTCCGCAGTTGGCCGCGCCGCGTGTGCGGCGGCGAACCTGCGGGAGACGCGGTCTTGCGTTTGCGGATGCTACGACGGGCCGTGAGGCGGATCGCGGCGCCGGCGTGGCTCAGGCTCTTGAAGCTGCCCTGCTTTGCCTTCGCCAGCACCTTTTGAGTTTCCATCTTTGTCTTGGCGTTCACGCCGATCATCGACGGAAGATTCCTACGAGGCATCTGGCAACCACGATCAAAAGCAGCAGCGTCAGCAAGCCGCCAACCGCCAGCAGCAGTCGCGGCGTGCATGCCGCGAGGCGCCGCCAACTGTGAATCACGTCCGCGACGGCTCGGACGGCGCGTCGGACCGGTCCGACTTCGCGTTGCGGAAGGATTGGGCGTTCACGACGGCGCTCAAGGTGTCCACGAGCGTCTGGAACTGCTCGTCCGTCAGCAGCGGCCGCCGCCCGCTCTCGACGCGGTATTGGCGATAGGTCCGCAGCGCCCACGGCACGCCGAGCGTCAGGAGCAGCGTCAAGAGAGAAGTCAGGGTCACCGCTCCCGCCGTTCCCCACAGGCCGGTCGGCGCCGCGTCGTCCGGAGTGGGACTCGGCGGAATCAGCGGCCGGCCGTCGGGAAAAACCGGCGCGACCGGCGACGGCGGTTCGACCTGGGGCGTGGGTTCCCACGGCGGATCGACGCCGATCGATCCCTCGGGCGCTCGATAAGGCGCTTGGCGAGGCGGCTGCGATGCTTCGAACTTGGCCACGTAGCGCCGAATCGCCGTCGTAATGTCCCGCGCCAACCGCTCAGGATCACCGCCGTAAGCTGCCTGAAACACAACGGTGCGGGCATCGCCATAACGGCCGCTACGAGGGGGCTGAACGACAATGGTTGGAAACGCGGTGACTTTGAGCCGTTCGAAGCGAAAGGCCTGGCTGCGGTCCTCCCGCATGTAGACGTTGTAGTGCGACCACGATTGTTTCGGATCGTTCGGATTGGCCAGTGCGAGCAGCCAGGGATTGGTCGCCCAGTCGGCTTTGAGCTTTTGACACGCCGGGCAGCCCTGCATCGAAAGCACGCTGATGTGCCATTTGTCGGCGTCGGTGGCGGGCGGCGCCATTGCCTCCACAAAGCTGTCCGCCCCGTCGCTACGGATGCCGTCAATGTGCTGGACCAGATCGCCCATGCGCATCACCTCAGCCTGGTCAACCTCGACCGGCTGCGCCAGCGCCGCAGCAGTCAGTAGAACACTCGCCGCTATCGCCCAAACCATTCTTCCCATGTGCCTTTCTCCATTGTTAAAAGCAACCGTCGCCTCAATCACCACCACTGCACGTATTGCGGCCGCTCGGGGTGCGGCGGATAGTCGAGGATCACGACCCACTGACCGCTCGCCAGGTGCAACCGTCGGAAAGCGGCTTCGTCGTAGGCGTCGATGCGATGCGGGCTGTTGTTGTTGCAGACGTACCAGGTGCCCGTTTGCTCGTCGTAGCCCATCAGCGTTTGGAAATGCGCGGAGCCAGCGCCGATCGCCGCTCCGCGGCCCGACTTGGCCGCCCATTTCATCCAGTCCCAGGTATCGCGGCCCGTGACGTTGTAAATGCGGATGCCGCGCCGCTGGCTGTAGGCGGCCACGCGCGACGGCCCCGATCCGCCGCGTTCACGCGGACCGTACTCCGTATTCCACAAGAGCGTCGCGGCCGCCGGCACGTTCTGATCGACGCCGCACATCCCGATGCTGCACTGGACGCAGCTGCCGTCTGGATTGCGGAACCACTGACGAATCTCGCGGGGCAGATCGGCCGCCAAGCGCGGATCAGGCGGTTCAATCGTCTGAGCCGGCGCCGAACCGCACGCCACAAGTGAAACCAAAACTGCAAGCACCAACTTCATTCGCTTCTCCTTCTATCGCACCAGGCGAAAGGTGAGGGTCAGAACACTGGTGAACTGCCGCAGCTCGTCAAGATGCTCCTGCGAGAACACCGGTGCGTTTTTCACGTCCCTGCACCGAGCATCAGGAAAGCTGGCCAGCGGCTCGGTGCGAAAGTGATCGGCGATTTCCTCCACGAGCGTCATCAACGCGTCGAGCGTCGCCTGCTCCGCGTCGGTTTTCTTTTGGACTGCGACATCGATCTCGTAGCTGAACGTGTCTCGTTTTCGGTCGAGGGACACGCTCGAAATCCCGCGCGGCACGACGGTGACATGCAGCGTTTGCATGTCTGGCAACTTGAACGACGGCACGTAATGCCGCGCTGCCGCCAGCGGCTGGCTGAAGGAGGCGGCATTGAGCTGCGCCACTACGGCATCGGCAATCTGGATGATCGTGGCCAACTACGCTGCCTCCGTCGCGATGAGCTTCGTGTGAATTCGCAGCGTCCGCCGGTACGGATCGCTGTAGCGCCAATGCTGCTCGCCTCCCAGCGGCAGCACCTCGTAGGTGTGCTTCTGGCCGGCGTCGATCTCTTCGATGCGGTCACCCTTGGCCGGCAGCGCTCGACTGCCAGCGAGCACCAGGTCCGCCGCATCGATCAGGTAATCCCGCACCTGCGTGCGGACGATCACGCCCGCGCCGTCGTCCTGCTCGAACACGGTCCGCCCGATAGTGGCTTTCACCACGACCGTATCCGCGCCACGCCGATAGCTCACGTCGCGCGTGGCGTGTTTCTTCCGCTGGCCTTCCAGCCAAGCGAACCCCTTGTCGAGCAGGTCGGCCACCGACCGCCTCCTTACGGAAGGAGCTTCACGCGAACCGTTGCGTCGGCGTCGGCCGCGGCGAGAAAAACTTTGCCGAGACGCTTGTGGGTTCCGCCGCCGTCCGTGGCAACGGCGACCTTATTCGTGGCGTCCCAGTAAGCCACGGCGCCAACGGCGAACGTGACGCCGCCGCCGGCCTCTTTGGCAAAGTCGAAGACGCCGACGATTGCCAGCGAGCCAGGCTCGTTCGCCGCGATCGGTCGTTTCGCCACGCCAACCAGATCGCCCTGCACCACCACCTGCCCCGACGCCACGTCGCTGCCGGGCGTATAGTCGATGGACTCGCCGTCCTGAACGAACATCGCTTCTGCCATGTATGCCTCTCCCTGTGTGAGAACGATTGATGAAAGCCGGCGATGCCGCTTACACTTCACCCTTGCTCTTCACGCCGCCGCGGAAGTCTTGCAGCGCCACGCCGAAGTCGTGGTATCCGCGCATCTGCACGCCGAGGACATTGAAGTCGGCCTCGGCCGTTTCGATGGTGGGCGACTCCTGCCCGTTGAGGAATGCGACCTCGATTACCGGCAGATCGGTCGGCTCGGCCAGCAGATACCAGGCCTTGGCCGAATGCCCGGTGTACTGCGCGTTGGACAGGTAGCGGCTGACCTCGACCCGGAATTTTCCTTGGTGCGGGTTAGCGACCGGGTACTTCGTGCTGCTGGTCGTGTCGCGCAGCTCCATCGACTTGAATAGCTGCGAACCGACCGCCGACAGGGCCGTGGGAACGAGCAAGATCGCCGGCATGATGCCGATCGGCTTTCCGTCGCCATCGACCTGATCCATAAAGGTAACTTCGCCCTCGGTCAGGCCATCGATAGAGAGCGCGGTGCTTGCGCCGCTGATGAAGTTCTTGTTTCCGGCGGTGAAGAAGCCGCTGTTCGCGAGGAACGTGGTCCAGAAAACGTCGTTGATCTTCAGGCCCGAGCCGCGGCCGAGCTTGCGAGGGACGGTAGTAATCGCCCCCAAGTCATCGTTGATGATGTCGCGGCGGTCGATGGACAGGAGCAAGCCATAGGTGTCAGCCTTGTTCTCGTACTTCTCCTCCCCCAGCGTGCCGTGCTTCAGTTCGCCCGTCGGCGAGACCCGCTCGTACTGATCTTTGCCCACCAGGCGGTAACTGGTGACCGTCTTGAAGTCGCTCACGTTCCGCACCGCCGTGATGTTCCGCCAGGTCCGCTCGACGCTGAAGAAGCCTTCGAGCAGGAACTTGTTGGCGACGTTCGAGAGGATGCCGCC
>CAUJHS010000096.1 GCA_963204915.1 Planctomycetota bacterium
AGCAGGTAAACACCGTCGAATCCGGCTGATTTACACAGCCCACCCGTTTGAAGTACATTCGTACTTACCGGGTGTAGGACGGTGTAGCTAACCGTCCTACCTGCACGAACCGGGGGGCGGCTGCGTTTTCCTACCTTTCGCAACCGCCTCTTGGTTCGGCCCGGTCGAAAGGTAGGTCGCAATGTTCCGTCTCGCCTCGCGACGTCGCAACCGTCGCCTCGGCACATCAATCCAGCCCAAGGCAACTCTCGTCATTGCGGTTGGCTCCCCCCATCACGACGCATTCTCCGTCGTGCAAGCCTTCGGTTCGTTTCTCTTTTCTGTGCCGCCCTCTCGCATGGTCGCCCCATGGACAAAAAAAGCCTAAGCGAGCGAGACATTTGCTCAAAGTTCATCACTCCCGCCCTGGTGCGCGCCGGTTGGGACGATACGCAAATCCGCGAGGAAGTCAGCTTCACCAAGGGGCGCATCATTGTGCGCGGGAAACTCGTCACCAGGGGCGAAGCCAAGCGGGCCGATTACATTCTCTACATCAAGCCCAACGTCCCCATCGCACTCATCGAAGCCAAAGATAACAACCACAGCGTGAGCGACGGTATGCAACAGGCGCTTGAGTACGCCATAACCCTTGACGTCCCGTTTGTGTTCACCTCCAACGGCGATGGCTTCGTACTCCACGACCGCACCGGCCACGCGCCTGCCACAGAAACGAACCTCACGCTCGACGCATTCCCGTCGCCCCACGACCTATGGCGCAAATACAGTGCCTGGAAAGGTTTCACGCCCGAGGCCGAATCGCTCGTGCTGCAAGATTATTTTCATGACGGAAGTGACAAAGCACCGCGGTACTACCAAGTCAACGCCGTTAACGCCGCGATTGAAGCCATTGCCAGGGGGCAGGACCGCATCTTGCTCGTCATGGCCACGGGCACGGGCAAAACCTACACGGCCTTTCAAATCATCTGGCGCTTGTGGAAATCAGGCCGTAAGAAGCGCATTTTGTTTCTCGCCGACCGCAATGTGCTGGTCGACCAAACCATGGTGAACGACTTTCGCCCCTTCGGCCCGGCGATGGCGAAACTCAGCACGCGCTCCAAAACGATTGAACGGGCCGATGGCTCCCAAGTGGACGTGACCACCGCGCTCGATAAGAAACGCCGTATCGACCCCTCCTACGAAATCTACCTCAGTCTGTACCAGGCCATCACCGGTCCCGAGGATCATCAGAAACTCTTCCGCGAGTTTTCGCCCACGTTCTTTGATCTGATCGTGATCGACGAATGCCACCGCGGCAGCGCCGCTGCCGATGCCGCCTGGCGCGAAATCCTCAACCATTTCTCGTCCGCCACACAAATCGGCCTCACAGCCACCCCCAAGGAAACCAAGTACGTTTCCAACATTCATTACTTTGGCGAGCCGGTTTACTCCTACTCGCTCAAGCAAGGCATTCGCGACGGCTTCTTGGCTCCCTACAAAGTGGTGAAAGTCCACATCGACCGCGACATCGAGGGATACCGCCCCGAGAAAGGCCAACTGGATCGCAATGGCGAGGAAGTTGAAGACCGCATCTACAACCAATCGGACTTTGATCGCACGCTCGTCATCGACGAACGCACCAAGGTCGTCGCAAGAAAGATCACGGAGTTCCTGAAGGACAGCGGCGACCGCTTTCAAAAAACCATCGTTTTTTGTGTCGATGAAGAACACGCTGCGCGCATGCGGCAAGCGCTGGTGAACGAAAACCAGGACCTTTGCCACCAGAACCACCGCTACGTGATGCGCATCACGGGCAGCGACACGGAGGGCCAGGCCCAACTTGGTAACTTCATCGACCCCGAATCCCGATACCCGGTCCTCGTCACCACCTCGCGGCTGCTTTCCACCGGCGTCGACGCCCAAACCTGCCGCCTGATCGTAATCGACCGCGCTGTCGGTTCGATGACCGAGTTCAAACAAATCGTCGGTCGCGGTACGCGCGTCCACGAGGACACCAAGAAGTTCTACTTCACTTTGATCGATTTCCGCGGCGCCACAAATCACTTTGCCGACCCCGAGTTCGACGGTCCGCCCATTCAAATCTACGAACCCGATGACGGCGAAACGATCACGCCGCCCGACGTCCTCGACCCAAGCGATGATGGCGAGGAAGACATCTCGCGCGAGCCTGGCGACCAGGAAACCATCGTGGTCGGCGGTCCCTCAATCCTCGTTAATCCGCCCCCCGGCGGCCGACGGAAAATCTACGTCGACGGCGTCACCGCCACGATCATCGCTGAGCGGGTCGAATACCTCGACGAGCACGGCAAGCTCGTCACCGAGTCGCTACGCGACTACACCAAAAAGGCGCTCAAAAAGCGTTTTGCCAGCCTCGATGAATTCCTGCGGCGGTGGGACGCGGCTGAGCGCAAACAAGCCATCGTCGAAGAACTGGCCGACGAAGGCTTGCCCCTGGATCCGCTGGCCGACGAAGTCGGCAAAGACCTCGACCCGTTCGACCTGATTTGCCATGTCGCCTTTGATCGACCGCCCCTCACGCGCCGCGAGCGCGCAGAGAATGTCCGCAAGCGCGACGTATTCACCAAGTACGGTCCGCAGGCCCGCGCCGTGCTGGAAGCGTTGCTGCAAAAGTACCAGGATGAGGGGGTCCTCAACCTCGATGACCCCCGTATCCTCCAAATCCCGCCTTTCGATACCATGGGCACGGTCACGCAGTTGATCAAACAATTCGGCGCGCGCTCCGACTTTGAGCAGGCCGTTCACGAACTTCAAGCCGCACTGTACCAAGGAGTCGCCTAGAGCATGTCGGTTCGGAATACCGTCAAATCCATTCAAGACATCATGCGTCAGGATGTCGGCGTCGATGGCGACGCCCAGCGCATCAGCCAATTGTGCTGGATGTTCTTCCTGAAAATCATCGACGACCAGGACCAGGAACTCGAACTCGTCAAATCCGACTACCGCTCGCCGATTCCCAAAAAGCTCCAGTGGCGCGCCTGGGCCGCCGACCCCGAGGGAATCACCGGCGACGCCTTGCTCGAATTCGTCAACGGCGAGTTGTTCCCCACCCTCAAAGAACTTCCGGTCAGCAGCAAGCCAGGCAACCGCCGCCGCGTCGTGCGCGACGTGTTCGAAGACGCCTACAACTACATGAAGTCCGGCCAACTCATGCGGCAGGTGGTTAATAAGATCAATGAAGTCGACTTCAACAACCTGGCCGAACGGCAACACTTTGGCGACATTTACGAGCAAATCCTCAACGACCTGCAAAGCGCCGGCAACGCGGGCGAATACTACACGCCCCGCGCCGTGACCGCCTTTATGGTCGACCGTATCGACCCCAAGCCCGGAGAGTTGCTTCTCGACCCCGCTTGCGGCACGGGCGGCTTTCTCACGTGCGCGCTCCGCCACATGCGGGAACGCTACGTCAAAAAGATCGAAGACGAACAGCAAATGCAGCAAGCGCTGCGGGCGGTCGAAAAAAAGCAACTCCCGCACATGCTTTGCGTCACCAACATGCTGCTCCACGGCATCGTGGATCCCAGTTTTGTCCGGCACGATAACACCTTGGCCCGACCTTACATCAGCTATGGCGCTAGCGATCGGGTCGACATCGTGCTCACCAATCCGCCCTTCGGCGGCCGCGAGGAAGACGGCATCGAATCGAACTTCCCGGCGCACTTCCGCACGCGCGAGACGGCCGACCTGTTCCTGGCCCTGATTATCCGCCTGCTCAAGCCCGAAGGCCGGGCGGCGGTGGTCCTGCCCGACGGCACGCTCTTTGGCGAAGGGGTCAAGACCCGCCTCAAAGAACACCTCCTGGAGGAATGCAACCTGCACACCATCGTGCGGCTGCCCAATAGCGTCTTCAAGCCCTACGCCAGCATCGGCACGAATCTCTTGTTCTTCGAAAAAGGCGAACCGACCAAGGACATCTGGTTCTACGAGCATCGCGTCCCCGAGGGGCAAAAAGCCTACTCGATGACCAAGCCGATCCGCATCGAACACCTGGCGCCGTGCGTCGCCTGGTGGGGCGGCGCCAAACGCAAGGGACGCAATGAAACCGAAGTCGCCTGGCGCGTAACCGCCGACGAAGTGAAAGCCCGCGGTTACAACCTCGACTTCAAGAACCCGCACACCGTGGCCGACGACCACGGCGACCCGGAAGAACTCTTACATAAGCTCGACGAAGCCGAACAACAAGCCGCCGCGCTCCGCGACCAACTGCGGGCGATTCTGGAGGAGGCGCTGCTGCGATGAACCCAGAGCAACTCCTCACTCACTTCGACCGAATCGCCGAAGCGCCGGATGCCGTGCCGCGCCTGCGCCGTTTCATTTTCGACCTTGCCGTGCGGGGCAAACTTGTCGAGCAAGACCCAAACGACGAACCCGCATCCGAATTGCTCAGACTAATTCACGCGGATAATGCTAAGTCAACAAGAATCGGTGCAAAGCGTCGAGGTGCTAGGGCAAAAGGTGCCGACCGTAGAAACGACTTTGTCGCGCCGAATGGTTGGGAACTCATTACGCTCGGCGAGTTGGCTCAAAAGATTACCGACGGCGCCCACAAGACCCCGACTTATGTAGACAAAGGGATTCCCTTTATCTCAGTGAAGGACTTTAGTGGCGGGTCGCTCGACTTCACCTATTCGAGGCACATACCGCCAGACGAACATGAACTGCTCTACAAGCGGTGTGACCCTCGCCGTGGGGATATTTTGATCGGCCGAATTGGAACTCTGGGGAAAGCCGTCCTTGTTGACACCGATCAGGCCTTCAGCCTGTTTGTTAGCGTGGGGTTGATACGTTTTAATCATGACTTTACCTCGCCATTGTTTCTGCGCCTGTTATTGAACTCTCCCTTTGTCGAAAGTGCGTTTGACCGTATTAAAGTCGGAGGCGGAACACACACCAATAAACTCAATTTGGGCGATCTTCACACGGTTGTTCTTCCTCTTCCACCACTCGCCGAGCAGCGGCGGATTGTGGCGAAGGTGGATGAGTTGATGGGGCTGTGCGATCGGTTGGAGGCGGCGCAGGGGGAGCGGGAGCGGCGGCGGGACGCGCTGGCGGCGGCGTCGCTGCACCGCCTCAACCACCCCGCCGACGCGGGCCACACGCCCGCCTTCCGCGAGCACGCCCGCTTCCACCTCCAACACCTCCCCCGCACTACCACCCGCCCCGACCAAATCCCCCACCTCCGCCAAACCATCCTCAACCTAGCCGTCCGCGGCCAACTCGTTCCCCAAGACCCCAACGACGAACCGATTCAAAATGCATTGACCCAGGCTAATGCGCGGCGTGCCGCTCTTGCACGCATGAAGAGGACGAAACACAAACGTGCGATAGAATGCAATGGTTCCGACATCGAAGACCAATTGCCAAAGAATTGGATTATCGAACGGCTGGGCAACCTTGTTGATCCCGAGAACACGATTTCCTATGGTGTGCTGGTGCCTGGCCCAGATGTCCTCGATGGCATTCCGTTTGTTCGAGCACAAGACCTCACACTAACGGACCACCCCGAACGTCCAAACAAAACGATCGCACCGGAAATCGAAAAACCCTACGCGCGGACTCGTCTCAGCGGTGGCGAGATTCTGCTGTGCGTCGTTGGAAGCATTGGAAAGCTCGGCATTGCGCCGCCAACGTGGGCGGGGGCGAACATTGCCCGCGCGGTTGCACGTATAAAACCAATTCCTGAATTATCGCGAGATTATCTTCTCACAGTCCTGCGTGCGCAGGCGACTCAGCGATATTTCACAGAGGCTACAAGAACACTTGCTCAACCGACGCTAAACGTGAGCCTCATCGAAAAAACACCTATTCCGCTTCCGCCCCTTGCCGAGCAACACCGCATCGTGGCCAAGGTGGACGAGTTGATGGCGGTGTGCGACGCCCTGGAAGCGCAGCTCGGCGCCGCCCAAACCGAAAGCCGCCGTCTTCTAGAATCCCTCCTCAACCGCGCCCTCGCCCCCTCAACGTAGGTGCCTATTCGCTTGACAGTCGGGGTCATGGCGCACCTAAAATTGAAAAACTGTTGACATCGGTTATTCGATGAACTCGCCGCCCCAAGTGGAGTACGCCGTTGAACTTGACAGGCTTACTTGTCGCGTGCGCCTGGATGGCCTTCTGGTAATCGTCGGCACTTAACTCCGTGCGTGCTTTGACTATTTCGTCCTCATAAAAGATCAGAAATCGCGTTTCACCCTGGACTCGCCCATCGTCGCCAATGTTTCCATTCAACGTGTCCACATAACCGATGAACAGCCAAGTTGCTGGTTCCTCGGAAGGCCTCAACTTCTTGTAAATGTCTTCGATGAGGGGAAAGTAGTCGTGTTGAAAAGTGACTTTGCTGGGAAGGTGGTGATGTTCCTCTAGGGGCAAAGTACTAGCCCACGTGACCGAGAGGTTGAGCGACGACCGTTCTTCGGCCGGCTGCATCCGAAGTACCGCCTCGCAGAAGTTTCCGCTGATTACCGGACCCATTTCGCTGTCGTAAATAGAGGCGATATTATCGGCTTCAATCGCGGATACCAAGCGGGCGGCGGAGCGCAAGAGCAATTCCGTGGTTCGCCGGCCGAATGGAGGTTCATTTTCGATTAGACGTCTGTCTTCTTCCACACCCCGAAGTGGGCAAGCAATGGCGAGTGTATAGCTTCCTCGTTCCGTTTGGCGCAGGCGGCACGCATCGAGAAGTTGTTTCGATTCCGTAAGACTCATCCGCGGATGGTTTTTCACGGGCTTAAGAACGCTGCATGCTGATGCCAGCAAGGATCGCTTAGCGCCGTCCAAAATCCGAATGCCCTCCTCCAGGGGTAGGTCTCCCTTCTCCGTCTCCGGCGACACGACTTGGTAGCGAACAATGTCCGCGTCGGGCATCAATAGGTCGTTGAGAATTTCCTCTTGGGGACGCTGTTCCACGTCAGATAGATTGGCGACCACATCCACAATTCGCCGGGCGTAGTCGGGGCTCGACGGTTTGATCGGAATGATGAGTTGATCTAGGTCGGAGCCTTCGCGGTTAAAAAGCGCAATACCACCATTCACTTCAGTGTCGCGTATCCAACCCCGCGCAATTGCGTAAGCTCGCGCGCTTTGTGGTGAGACTTGCGCCGCTAAGCGTTCCAGATCATCACGGTGCATATTTGATTACCTCCCGCCGTGAGAATCGCGCCGCCAAATTACGGAGATTGTCGACTGATAGGTAGTTTTCTTTCGGAATATACACTGTTTGCTCCGTCGTATTCTCGCTCGCCGGCGCGCCCCACAAGCTCAACCAATAAGCGCTTTTCTGGCAAATCAACCGTTCGACGGAATGGACCAGCCATTCCCGCTCGTCCGTCGACAGAAACAAAACGATGAGCAATTGCGGTGCCTGACATTCCTTGGCGCGTAGGTCGTTGTAGTTTTTGAGCCGAAGACCAAAGGAGTATTTACCGTTAACCTCCGCCGGCTCGTCGCTCGTCGATTTTAGTTGAACATCCAAAGTGAAGTTCGTTAGCTTGGACTCACTGCTAAAGCGTTCTTTAATGCGCAGTTTCGCATCCACGCTGATACCATCTTCGAGGCGAGTGCTGTACTCGCACCCAAACCCGGCACGCGACGCTACCGCGTGAAGGTAAGCATAGCTCAACTCGGCTCTGATGTTGTTTGGGGTCAGCAACACTTTGTCACGCGCCCTTTTGATTTCATGAAGAACGACGGCTAGGCCTATGGAACTGGCGCATTATGAGCGTTCCGGTGGAGAGTTCAACGGGTGCCGTCGCGACCATCCCGGCAAACCTTCCCAGGCAATCCGGAGCAGGTGATAATTCGTACATCGGGTGAGCCGTCGTGATTCGAAGCGCGACGGCCAAGCGGTCCGGGCGCGCAGAGGGTCGTCTCAACCTTGTACCCTCTTCCGCCCGCACCGGCCCATTCCTAAACAAGGTTGAATCATGAGACCGAACGATCCATCAAAGCAACGTGATCGCGAACATTTTGCACGGAATTCACGCATCGAGAGTACGCCAGACGGGCGCGCCTTAAACCTTTCGGCCATTTGTCTGAAATATCGCATTACAGCGTCCTTGTTTTACAATCGCCAACGCAAAGGTTGGCCCTCTCTCAACGGCGAGAAAATCAAGCCATACCAAACACGAGAAACGCGCCGCCTGCGATTGTCGCCAATCGCAGGTGGCGGTGGACTTGGTGAAAATCTGTATTTGGAGGCCGATCTTGAACGGGGGCTAGGAGAGAAACGATTGCGCGCGCCTGGTTCTAAACGACTTCCCAAGGAATGGCTGAATGATTTTACCTACACGGACACTGAAGGGGATTGGCTTACGGCGCGTGGCACCGGCTTGAGTCATGTGAGCCTTTTGCGATGGTCAACCGACGTCGGTTGTCGCTTTCTCGATAAGCGCCGCAGTATTCGTTGGAAGAAAGTTCCGCATCCTAATCCACGGCGCTGGGATGACGTAACGGTTTATTCGCGAAAAGACATCGACACGATCAAAGCGCGACGGCGCCCCCATGTTGATACGGATACCGAACCGTACCGCGACGAAGCAGGGCAGGTTTACCTTACAAATCGCCAACTGCGCAAGAAATACGGCGTTTCGGAATCATGGGTACGGTACTGGTGGCGAGAAAGAAGCCGACTCCACGAAGGTTACGCCCTTCGATCAATGTCGATTCCTAATCGAGTCCTTCAGAAAGGAAGTCCAAGTCGGGTATGGGCTTTCTTAGAAGAGGACGTAGCACGTTGCATTCGAGGGGAAGAAGGCGGGGTTGCTGGCGGCGCATCTTGGACTACGACGCGGCGGCAAAAAGATCATGATAAGACCGTAGAATTCTTGAGAAATACACTACGGCGTGGTCCTGTCCAATCAAGGGAAATCTATCTTCTTGCGCAAGACTCAGGTATTACCCGATGGATGTTGTGCCGGGCCAAAAAGGAACTTAGCGTCGTCAACATTGGGATTGGAAACAGGTATCAGTGGTACTGGTGGCTTCCCGGTACGTCGAAAGAACGACAGGCCCAAACGCGGGCGCGTAAAGCAGGTAGGCCCAAGCTTGCATCTGCTGGTGGAGAGAAACGCGGGAAAGGAAGCAACGTGAAGAGCTGGACGGAACGTCAGAGTGACCTTGCGTTGGTCGAAGACTGGGAGCGGTTTAAGACTGGCTTTAGCGATCGCGCCACCTACTTGAGTTTTCGTCGCAATCGAGATTTGCCGGCGAGCTTAAACGAGATTCGAAAGCTCATTGAAAAACACTATCGCTGGGAAGATCGTTTACTAGAAATGTACGAATCGAAAGGCCGATTGATCACGGACGACGCCTTTATCCAAGCATCTGCGCCGGGAATGACCAAGCAAGAACTGCGGTATGTGCTACGAAGGGCACGGCAGCGATGAGCATTGCTTGAGTCCTGGTCAAACGACTGCAAAAAAACTTGGCTCACATGTTTGTCGGCCGAGTTTTTTCCCTTGATTTTTCTTGGGTTTTCTCGAAATTTCGCCCGACAAACATGTATGACAAGGGATTGTCTGTCGAGTGAGCCCTTAGCCTTACGGCAGCGACGATGGATGGATGAGTCCATCA
Source organism: Planctomycetota bacterium (assembly GCA_963204915.1). Lineage (GTDB taxonomy): Bacteria > Planctomycetota > Planctomycetia > Pirellulales > Pirellulaceae > JAHWKS01. The sequence continues at coordinate 9,586 of CAUJHS010000096.1, forward strand.
ATGCAACACGGCCGGCGTAGCGGCCGGCCGTGTGTAATCGCCCCGAAGACTAAGGAGCAACATATGCACGATTATAGACGCTGGCGTCGCCCCCCCGCAATCGCTGCGCAGCGCGTCCTATTTGCTACAAATACGCCACCAGACACTCCGGCGGCCACGCTACCGCATAACGGCTCACCGACCTCACGTGCAGCGGCGGAGCGCGCCGCCGCACGCGCGCCGAGCCAAGTCGACCGCATCATGGCGTACATCCATGAGCGCGGCGAGGTCGGCGCGACCATCGACGAATTGGTCGAAGCGCTCGACATACTCTCGCAATCGGCGAGCGCCCGCGTCAACGGCATGCGCCGCGATGGCTTGTTGCGCGATTCGGGCAAGACGCGCGTAACCCGATCCGGTTGCGCGGCCATTGTGTGGATTGCTTCTCACCTGTCTGCGTCGTCGCATAGCGGCGGTCGCTTCGCCTAACTGGAGCGACCTATGACCAAGCAGCCGATTCTAAAGATCGACGTAGCCCCAATCCCACGGCTTGCGCTTCGCTTGGCCGAAGCGGCCGAGGCGATCGGCGTGAGCGACAAGACGCTGTCGGGGTGGATCAAGTCGGGCGACGGTCCGCCCCACGTGCGCCGAAACGGCGTGCTGATGTTCCCTGTGGATGGTTTGCGAACTTGGCTTATGCAACAAGCCGCTCAAAGGTCTGGGGCCGGGAGGGAATCGCATGGGTGACGTATCGAGCTTTGCCAACGAATACGGTGCTGCCGGGCTATCGGTGATTCCCATTCGCGCTGATGGCAGCAAAGCACCTGCATGGCCAACTTGGAAAGAACACCAAACGCGGCTTGCGACGCCAGAAGAACGTTTGCGCATGTTCCGCGGCCATGTTGGCATTGCGATTATCGCGGGATCGGTGTCAGGCGGGCTAGAAGTTCTTGACTTTGATGAACCGGGCTTGCTTGCTCAGTTCGTCGAATTGGTAGAGGCCGAGCGCCCCGGCTTAATCAGCCGGCTGCCGCACGCGCGCTCACCAAAGAATGGCGACCACCTGTATTGGCGATGCAAGTCTCCCGAAGGCAACCAAAAACTAGCCATGCGGGTCATCGAGACGGACGGGCCGGAAGAAGTTGAAATTGACGGTAAGCGCCACAAGCCGCGCCAGATCAATGGTTGTTGGTTCGTTGAATTAGTGTTGATCGAGACCCGCGGTGAAGGCGGGTACATCTTGGCGCCTGGGTGCCCACCGGAATGCCACGAGACGCGGCGGCTTTACTCGCACGTCAGCGGCCCGGCGATTCGCGACGTGCCGACGATCACAATTGAGGAGCGTCGCATGCTGCTGAACATTGCGCGACGGTTTGACGAGCGAGTTCCCGAACCAATTCACGAGACAAAGGTCGAGAACAACGGCAAGCATTCGCGTCTTGGTTTGGCACCTGGCGATGATTTCAACGAGCGGGCCACTTGGGACGAAATTCTAACTCCTCATGGTTGGGCTGTAGAGTTTCGCAGGGGCAACATCGCGCACTGGCGGCGTCCGGGAAAAACGCGCGGCACTTCGGCCACCACGGGGTTACGAAGCAATGAGGGAAACGAACTATTTTGCGTCTTTAGCACCAACGCCTACCCGTTTGAAGGTCCACGCAACGGCTCGCCTTGCACGCCTTACGCGAAATTCGGAGCTTACGCGCTGCTGAACCATAACGGCGATTTTTCGCAGGCGGCAAAAGCGCTGGCGAGACAGGGTTACGGCAGTGGGAATACTTCACGAGTTGCCCGACATGAAACCGCAAACCCTCGGTCGGATCGACCAGTTATTTACGTGACATGCGACGAGGAGGCAGTGACCGACCAAGCCATAGATGCCTTGTCGCAAAGGAGCGATCTGTACCAACGGGCCGGTTCGCTCGTTCATGTCGTTGAGGAAGCTGAACCACCGCATGGCATAGACCGACCGAAAAATGCTCCTCGTATTGTTCCCCTTCCATTGCCCCGGTTGCGAGAAATGTTGTCATCTGCTGCGGAATGGCGGCAGGCGCACAAAGAAGATTTCAGCCGCGTGCATCCACCGTTGTGGGCTGTGCAGGCTGTGGAAGCGCGCGGGCAATGGTCTGGCGTAAATCCGATTGAAGCAATTGTTGAAACTCCCGTGCTACGGCCTGATGGGACGGTCCTGCAAACTCCCGGCTATGATCGATTAACCGGCATTCTGTACCGACCAAAAGAGCAGATCCCCGCCATTGCTGACAATCCCACGATTGATGATGCTCGCGGCGCCGCGGAGTTACTCTTAGAGGTTGTTGCCGACTTTCCATTTGCGGTTGAATCGCACCGGGCGGCGTGGCTCGCGGCGGTGTTAACGCCAGCGATGCGACACGCCATCAATGGTTGTGTCCCTCTAACCGCGATCGATGCAAATATGCGCGGGGCGGGCAAATCGCTTCTCGTCGATTCCATCTCAACTATCTACACGGGAAATAAGATGGCTCGTACGACGAATCCGCGCGATGATGAGGAGTTCCGCAAAAGAATCACAAGCGTCGCGATAGCGGGCGAGCAAATGATGCTGATCGACAACGTGGCAAGCGTGCTTGGCTGTGCATCTCTCGATGCGGCACTTACATGCGACACCTGGAATGACCGCGTACTTGCTACGAACGAAATGACTGGCGCTTTACCACTCAAAACAATTTGGTATGCGACTGGGAACAATCTCACGATCGGCGCGGACACCGCCCGCCGGACCATGCACATTCGCTTGGAGTCGGGCGAGGAAAACCCCGAGGAACGAACGGGTTTTGCTCACCCTGACCTATTGGGGTGGGTGAGTCGGGAACGTGGCCGCCTTGTGGCGGCGGTTTTGACCATCGCCAGAGCGTATTACTTGGCTGGCCGACCCGATCAGAAATTGCCAGAGTGGGGAAGTTTTGAAGCGTGGTCTCGGATGGTGCGGGGAGCGGTCGTTTGGCTAGGTTATCCCGATCCTGCCGGGGATCGGCGCGCATTTGCACAAGAGAGCGACCGAACGGCAAACGAACTAAGGCAACTTCTGGATGGTTGGGATGAGGCCGACCCCGACCGACACGGCATGACCGTCGCGCAGGCATTGCGGCTCCTTGAAGGATCGCCAGTTTCCCCTACTGCGGACCCCTATCCAATCTTGCGCGCAGCGGTCGAGGAAATCACACCGGCGGGGAAAAAGCCGAACTCTCGGTCGATTGGAATGAAAATGAGCCACTTCCGCGGAAGGGTGACTGGGGGGCGCTGTTTTATTAGGGAGTCAAGTAAGATGGGCGCCGTTTGGATAGTTCACGGCGGCCAATCGAGGCAGGATGCCGGAGGGACTAGAGGTACTAGAGGGACTAAAACCGACTTCCTTGCGCACGAGAACAAAGATGTCAAAACGGCGACGGGCGGAAACAGTCCCGCTAGTCCCGCTAGTCCCCCGATGTGCAAGCACGATTGGAAAGAAGAGAGCCTTGCCGACGGCCTCGCTCGCGTTTGCGCCTTGTGCGATGCCTTCGGCGGATACATTGGCGATGCGCCAGCAAACGAGCATTTGTTGGCCGGATTTTAATTGTAACTCGATAATTCGACGGTAAAAAAGAAAGGCCGCGACGTGGACCCGGCAAGACCCGTCGCGGCCAATCGAAACCTCACACCCAACATCTTAGCATGGCATCCCTCACCAAGTACAAAGGCAAGCCGGACAGCAAGGGGCATTCGCCGACACTTTACAAGGTGCAGTTCGTGGGACTTGATCGTGTGCGTCGGACGGTCTATCTGGGCGAAGTGGCGGCCAGGGATGCTCGCAACGTCAAGGCTCACGTTGGAGCGATCGTTTCAAGCCTAAATGCTGGGCAGCACCCGCCCGATGAGACAGCGCGATGGCTTTCCAGGGTATCTGATGTATTGCACGAGAAACTTGCTGCCGTAGGTTTGGTTCGCGCACGCGCGTGCGCCACGTTGAAAGCCTTCCTGGATGACTACACTCGCAAACGCGGCGACGTGAAAACCGCCACGTCCACGAACTGGGGCCACACCAAGCGGAACTTGCTGGCATATTTCGGCGAAGATCGGTTGTTACGCAGCATTACCGAAGGCGACGCGGAAGATTGGCGACGATGGCTCTTTACGTCCGAGAAGTTGGCCGAGAACACGATCAATAAGCGTTGCCAAAACGCGAAGCAATTCTTCGCGTACGCCCGGCGCCATCGTCTCATTGAGACCAACCCCTTCGAGGTGTTAAAGGGCGCCACCAAGGGCAACCCGAAGCGGTTCTATTTCGTCACGGCGGACGAATCAACCAAGGTGCTGAACGCCTGCCCTGACACGCAATGGAAGCTCATATTCGCGCTGTGTCGCTTCGGTGGGCTTCGGTGCCCGTCCGAACTGGCGCCGCTCAAATGGGGCGACGTGGACTGGGAAAACGACCGCATAACAGTGCGTTCGCCAAAGACGGAGCACCACACCGGGGGCGAGTCGCGTGTCATCCCTTTGTTCCCCGAGCTTCGCCCTTACTTGGAAGCAGCCTTAAATGAACTGCTGGAAGATTTCGACCCGCAAGCCAAGCGGTTGAGTCAACAAGCCGTAGTGTCACGTCACCTGGACAGCAACACGAACTTACGCACCACGTTTGAAAAGATCATCAAGCGGGCCGGGTTGACGCCGTGGCCCAAGCTGTTTCAGAACCTTCGATCGAGTCGGCAAACGGAACTGGAAGAAAAATTTCCTTCTCACGTCGTTTGTTCGTGGATCGGCAACAGCGTGCAGGTGGCCAAGAAGCACTATCTGCAAACCACCGATGAGCATTTTGAGCGTGCAGCCAAAACGACGCACAAAACGACGCACGGTATAGCGGAAATAGGCGGAATAGAGCGGAACAAGGAAGTGGAAGAAGACAAAAAAACCCAGGAAAATCAACGATTTCCTGGGTTTGTGCGTAGTGGGTCTGTGGGCGTTACTGGACTCGAACCAGTGACCTCCGCGATGTCAACGCGACGCTCTAACCAACTGAGCTAAACGCCCTTGTTTTACTGGATGGATTTTATCGTTGGGGCGAAGGCATTTCCAGTGGGGCACGAGCAATTCTGCGAGCATATTACCGACTGTGAATCCACGGAATTTGGGAAGCTTTGTTTGCGATTCGATCACCACCGAAATGCAGATCCGCCTGCTTTACGACACTTTCCTGTATTCCACGGTTCGCTCGGTTCGGAGGAAACTTGTTGAGGTTTCGCAGATTGCGGATGACACGAACGCGACATTTTTTGAACTCCGGTGAGTTATGAGACATCCGATTGCTGAGGAACTTCGTCCAGGTCAATTCTTGTCGACGACAATTCCGTCGGTTATGGTTCACAGCATGCCAATTGATGTCGTATGCACTGGGTGTAGCCGTCACCTCGAAGTGGATGAGGAATTCGCCGGGCAGTCGGCCACCTGCCCGGTTTGTCAAACACGGTTTGACGTGCCCTCGTTGGCGAGCACGAGAGAACTTTCTGAACCGGCGAATTGGTCGATGAAGACACCGGAAGGTCGTACCTACGGCCCGGTGACAAAATCTGTTGTGGATCGCTGGGTAAGCGAAGGTCGCGTGTCGCATGACTGTGAGCTGCGCGATGCGAGCGATCATCCCTGGGAGTCGGCTGCGCACAAGTACGCAGTGCTTCGTCCCGGTGCGGGAATTGTTACAGCACGCGGGAATCCCTTCGCCCCGTCACCATTTTATAAGTCCGCCGCCCCTCAGTCGCCCAGCTTGAATGGCGACGCCGTGCAACAACGTAGTTCGTTCTTGGCGGCGCATCGGGGTGGGCTGGTGCTTGCGCTAGGAATTCTGGCGTTTATCGTTACGTGTCCCGTGTTGAGTTTTCTCGCTTGGATTATGGGCGCCAACGACTTACGAGAAATGCGCGAAGGCCGTATGGACCCTTCGGGCATGGGCATGACTCAGGCCGGCATGATGCTCGGCATGTTGCTTTCCGTGCTGACGATTATCGGGCTCATGGGACTGGTGTTTTACGTGCTGTTTCGAATTGCTCTGTGAAAACCTCACGCATCTCGTCCCGCGTTATCGCAATACGAAACGACGGCACATGGTCGTAATGCTTTCGCGATCGACGAGTTGTCGCACGTCTAGCCCTTCCGTCAATAGTTTACCAGCCGCGTCGGCGTACTCGAATTCGTCATAGATACTTACGAACACCGTTACTGAGAACCCGCGCCTCCGAAGATTGCCCAATGCGATCGCCGTTTGGTCCGACACGTGCGATGTGATTACGACGACCGTAGCGTCTCGCGGCATGCGATTCGACGTTTCGGCTACCAACTGCGGCAGTGTCAAACCATCGGTTAACTCGACCCGCGCTAACATTTCCAAAACTCGCATGAACTGCTCTGGTCCGCGTTGTGTTGGAACGACAACCGGCGCGAGACGTTCGCTCGTGGTGCGCATGGCCGCAACTTTTCGCGCGGCATCGCGCGTACGCAGATCGTAGTCCCATCCTTCTTGACGTATCCGATCCGATGCATCTCGTGCGTTGGTTACCAACCCTACCTGTTGGCCAAGTTGATAGACCGCATTGGCCATCGAAGCTACGGCTGTTACGGCTAACTCTGATCGATAGGGTTCATGCTGGGGTTGGTACGATTGTTGATGAAAGTCCAACACCAACGTCGCCCCGGCAATGGTCGAGGGTTCGTAGACCTTGCTGTGGAGCACGCCAGTCCGTGCTGTTGCTTTCCAGTGAACTCGGTTCAGTGGGTCGCCCGACTGGTAACTTCGGACGCCGGCGATTCGCGTTGGATCTTCAAACAACCGATGGCTGATGCGGACTTCGCCAATGGGACGACGCGACGCGAGTTCAAATCCTTCGAGCGGGATAACCTCGGGATACACCAGCAGAAAGTGGGGCTCGCTCAAGACACGATACCGCCGATGTAAGCCGAACAGATCACCCGTTTCCAAAACGAGCGGACCGATCTGAAAATATCCGCGTCGGTTGCACGCGAGTTGATACATGACGGTCGAGCGCCCCCCCTTTTTCATCATGGTGAGTTGCACGCGTCGACCGTGGACGCCTAAATGCGGCGGGTTGTAGATGAGGGCGTGACGCGGAAGCAAGTCCTCGAACAATACCCACGCCACGGGCAGAGGTCCTTGGTTCTCGATCGATACTACAACCGCAACGGTTTCACCAATCCCCGCGGTCAGTTTGTTACATTCCCGGACTGCAACGATGTTTTCCGACCAAGTCCGAGCTAGCGAACGGCTCACCAACAACATGGCGAGCAAAGCGTACATCGCATACGCCAATAAACCGAGATCCAGGACGATCGCAATCGCAAGGACGATTAGTGCGCCAACAAGCCACTTCATAAACGCCGGGAGTTAGAACCAGACCTCGCACGCACGCCACAACAAAGCGTTGACTATGCCAAACGTACAACGTTGAATTCGGGCGTTCTACTCATTCGCCAACGTCGGCACCGCGATCAGGTTGATGATTTCATCAACCACACTTGCGGCGGTGACTTTACGTAACCGACTCTCGGGACGTACGACCAAGCGATGCGTCAAAGCAGGCCCTACGATCCTTTTGACGTCGTCAGGTTGGACGAAGTTTCTACCGCGAATTGCCGCCACAGCTTGCGACGCACGAAAAAGAGCGATTGAGGCGCGGGGGCTGGCGCCAAGACTCAAATCTTCGTGCCGGCGCGTCTGCTGAACGATCTCAAGAAGGTAACGACGCACTTTGTCGTCAACATGGACTTCCCGCACCGCTCGTTGGCACGCGAGTAGTTCCTCTGCCGAAACCACGGTCTGCAACTTATCGAGAGGATTTCCGTAATGTAACACTTCGAGCATCTTGAGTTCTTCCTCGGTGCTCGGATATCCCAAATTGAATCGGAGCAGGAAGCGGTCCAACTGCGCCTCGGGGAGTGGAAACGTACCTTCGTGGTCGACCGGGTTTTGCGTGGCGATTACCAAGAACGGCGGGGTTAGCGTATGCGTTACGCCATCGACGGTCACCCGCCCTTCGGCCATCGCCTCAAGAAGTGCTGCCTGGGTGCGCGGCGTGGTGCGGTTAATTTCGTCGGCGAGTACGATCTGCGCAAAGATGGGGCCAGGGCGAAATTCAAACTCCGCCGTCTTCTGATTGAAGATCGACGCTCCCGTTACATCGGTGGGTAGCAGATCGGGTGTGCACTGAATGCGTTTCAACGTACAACCCACGCTTCTCGCCAGCGCGCGGGCCAACATCGTCTTTGCTACGCCGGGAACGTCTTCCAGCAATACGTGGCCTTCGCAAAACCAAGCCGCGAGCGCGAGTACGATTTGTTGGCGTTTGCCGATAATCGCACGCTCGACGTTGGCAATGATCTTTTTGGCAGTACCGTTTACGTCCGTCATAATTCATTTCGGAAAGGTGCATCGAGGTCGCGTTCTCATGCTAATCGCAACAGCGCCGGCCGGCCAGCGTCTGTGGAATGAAGGTTGAACCGCTTTTTTGCAGAATCACCCACTTGGAGACGCGCTTGTGGTCTGGTGCAATAGAGGCCGCCTGTCAAAATTGCCCCCCGTGAGACTCTCGTATGAATCCCACTCCTGTTTTTGGCGCTGGCCCGTGTTCCATCGACGAACTGGAGGACATGCTGAGCAATCCGCCCGAACGGCTTGTGAGCGCCTTGGGGACGATTCGTGGCGACATTATGATCCTTGGTGTGGCGGGGAAAATGGGCCCAACGCTCGCTCGTATGGCGCGACGTGCTAGTGACGCGGCGGGAGTTGCACGACGCGTCATCGGCGTATCACGGTTTTCAAATCACGAACATCGCACTCGGTTAGAGTCCTTCGGGGTAGAGACCATAGTCGCCGATCTGCTCGACGAGCAAACCGTCAGCCAATTGCCCGACGCCGAGAACGTGGTTTACATGGCGGGATATAAGTTCGGCGCTGCGGCGAACCCGTCCCTTACCTGGGCCATGAATTGTTACTTGCCGGCCCTGATCGCCAAGCGGTATCAAAACAGCCGAATCGCGGCGTTCTCGTCCGGAAACGTGTATGGCGCGGTTCCCCTCGACGGCGGAGGATCTCGCGAGACCGATCCGCCCAATCCGGTTGGAGAATACGCCATGTCCGTTCTAGGACGTGAGCGAATCTTCGAACACTTTAGCCAGACTCGCGGAACACCCATGACAATTTTGCGGCTAAACTACGCGGTGGAACTGCGTTACGGCGTCTTAATCGACTTAGCGCTGCAGGTTGCCCGAGGCGAACCGATTGATGTAACGATGGGCGCCGTCAATGTGATATGGCAAGGAGAGGCGAACGCGATGGCGCTGGAGTCGCTTGCCTATGCTACAACGCCTCCTTTTGTGATCAACATCGCTGGTCCCGAGGTGTTGAGAACACGCGCTCTGGGAGAATCTTTGGGACGATTGCTCGGTAAACGCGTTGAGTTTCACGGCTCCGAGGCTGGCGACGCGTTATTAAACAACGGTCAAAAGGCGTATCCTCTTCTTGGCTATCCCCACGTTACCGCAGATCAAATGCTGACTTGGACCGCAGACTGGGTACAACGCGGCGGCGCGACACTCCAGAAACCAACGCACTTTCATGCTCGCGACGGCAAGTTTTAATCGTATGAGGTGAAACTTTCCCCATCGGGACAAGGTATTCCCTTGAATATAACTTGCGGGACGGCACGAGAAATATTCCATCGTACCAGCACAAACTGCGGAACCTTCTCCGTAGCAGTTAGATTGGATTAGGCATGGCCGCGCCGACGATCGAAGTCGATTCCCTGACCAAACAATATCGCGAAGGCTGGCTCCGAAAGCGCGGAGTTGACGCTTTACGAGGAATTTCCTTCACGGTCGCTCCAGGCGAGATTTTCGGATTGCTTGGTCCTAACGGAGCGGGGAAAACAACGTTTATCAAAATACTCTTGGGCATCGCGCGCAAGACGAGCGGCCAAGTGCAACTCCTAGGCCGGCCAGCTGGGGACCGACGGGGTCGTCGCCTCGTGGGATATCTCCCGGAACACCTGCGAATCCCATCGCACCATAATGCGTTAACCGCGTTGGAGTACTACGGCAAACTTAGTGGTTTGAGCGGTCATGAAATTCGCCACCGCGGCGGAAGATTGCTTGAGTTGGTGGGATTAGCAAGTCGCGCCAAGGACGGTGTGCGGAAATACTCGAAGGGCATGTTACAACGCCTCGGCTTAGCGCAAGCGCTCCTCCACGATCCGCAATTACTGGTTCTCGACGAACCAACGGATGGTCTCGATCCGGTCGGACGATCCCAAGTGCGCGCGATACTCAAGCAACTTAAGGATGAAGGAAGGACGATTTTTCTCAATAGCCATCTCTTACTTGAGGTTGAGATGATTTGTGATCGCGTGGCAATACTCAACCGGGGGCAGTTGAAGTATGTCGGACCCGTGCACACCGTCGCAAGCCGCACGAACGGAGTTGCCGATCTAGAGGTTCATTTAGAAGTTTACGGAAATGAACCTCGCGCACGAGAAGCATTGAACGCCGTGTTGATTGAAGCATGGGAACCCTTGGGAGAGGAGCGGTTCCAGGCGCACCTGCGATTGCCGGACCAAACGGCCGTTGATGCATGCATTGACCGCCTGCGAGCCAATAACATCAGCATTCTGTCCATATCAAGGCGTCGCGTATCCTTGGAGGACGCATTCCTTCAGATGTTAGAACAAGAGGACGAGGCGTAGCTCGCTGGGCCTGGACCGTTGGACGGCTTCCATGGTCTGTTCGACTCGGTAACGCGTCGCTCAGAACCACTTCCGCATTTTTCATTTCATTTGCGAACTTCTTGCATGCGACCCTACCTGGCGATTGTCAAAGATTCCTTTCGTGAGGCTCTTGCCTCGCGCACTCTCTGGATCTTGATGGTCCTGATTACGCTTACGCTACTCGCCCTTGCGCCGTTTTCCTACTACGAAGTGCTCACGGCGGGGCTTCATCGCGGAGATATCACAGACGCCGATGACTTCATTCAACAGCTTCGTTCTTCCGCACAGGAAACCAGCGCCTCGCCCGCACGGCACATTTGGTCGCTCCTGGACGAGAAGACGCAAGAGAAACTGCAGAAACTAGAACGTCCTCGGCGCGATGCAGAGCCACCCGAGCGATTCGCCTATCAACAAACGATTCGCGAGTTACAAGACCAACTCGATTCGCTTATGCGACGGGAAGACTTTTTCCATGCGGAATCATGGCAGGGTGTAAATTTTCGCGCGGAAGCAAGACGACTGACCACGACGGAGCCAAGCAAGCTCAGTCGGGAAGAGATTGGCCGACGCAATCGCCTGGCGCTGGAGGCGGCGTTTCCTGAGTTAATTCGAATCAGCCGTCCCAAGTCGACGCAGTTCACCTACCTGGGTTGGAATGTGTCTTGGCCGCTTCCCTTTGGCGCGACGCAGATGCAGGAGCAACTTTTCCCTTGGATTCTCTTCGTGCTTGACTGGGTGGTGGGGCCGGTGGGAATTTTCGTAGCGGTCCTGGTGACGGCTTCGATGATTCCGCAAATGTTCGACGCCGGTTCACTCAGTTTGATGCTCAGTAAGCCTATATCTCGTTCGCTTTTGTATATTTCCAAATTTCTTGGAGGTTGCGCATTTATCGTCATTGCGGCAACCGTTTTGTTTGGAGGTTTATGGTTGATACTCGGAGTTCGGCTGGGCATCTGGAACCACAAGATGTTGCTGTATATTCCGATCTACCTGTTCCTGTTCTCCATTTATTACGTTGTCTCTGCGTTCTCCGGATTGGTATGGAGAAGCACCGTGATTGCCGTTGCGGTGAGTATCGCGTTTTGGGCCGCATGTTATGGCGTTGGCTCGGCCGAGTGGGCAATGCGATCTTTTTTGCTGGAGCCTCAACGCATCACGTACCTAGTCGCCACGAACGACAGCATCTTAACGCTGGATGAGTTTCGCGTGCCTCACGTGTGGGACCAAGAATCGAGAACTTGGCAAGAGGTTTTTCTCACCGAGCAACAGCAGCGTATCCGCAACCAATTCCCCGTACCGCTGCCAGAGTTCGTAGGCAAAGCGTACGATTCAAGCCAAGATCGATTTTTGGGCATCCAACGTGATTTCGGCGGCGGTCGTAAGCTGTGGGTCGGTCAAGGAAGCGACGGATGGCGGCGACTCGGAGGCGTCGATGCGCCCTCCGATGTCATGGGAGTGTTTCAGGAACCGTCGGGCGGAACAGTCATTGTCAACCAATCCGGAGTGCAGCGAGTCGTAGGCGATCCTGCCGCGCCGAAGAAGCCGGCCCGCTTGTTCGGCTTGGAGAAACTGTTGCCGCAAACGCAACTCTTTGAGGATGTGTCGGACAATCTCCCTTCGTTTGCCGAACCTCGTGCCGCATCGATCGATGCCCGTAGCGGACTGTTGGCGGTTTATAGTCGCGGCGAGGTTTATATGCTCGCGTTAAACGAAAATGATCGCTACGGCATCCAGCGCCAAACACGGCTACAAAAGGACGAAGACGAACCGGCCCTTGTTGCAGTAGGGGCTAATGATCTGTTCGTCGCATTTAAGAATGGCGATGTCTTCGAGATGGACGTGGATACACTCAAGGTGCGGCGTGTCAACCGCCTTGAGCAATCATCGCCGCCAAGATTTGCCCATGCATCGCCTAACGGTCGATTTGTCGCCTTTGTCTTTCACAATGGCGCGTTGTGGCTCTGGGACGGAGACTTGAACAAGTTCACCAAGCCTCGCATCGCGGGCCAAGGAAGTATTTCGGCGATTTCCTTTCCCTCGGACGACGAAGTTCTCGTCGCGGATCGCGGTACAAGAGTACGTCGTTATCAGCTGGGTTCATGGGATCTTCAACAACAATATGCGCCGGAAATGGAACTGCTTGAAATGGTGTACCGTTACGCAGTACTGCCGCTTTACACCGTTTTCCCAAAGCCGAGCGAGTTGTATCGAACCAGTCAGTTTCTGATCACCGGAAAGGAGACACAACCCTTGGAGAATGACGAGGACGACCTTTCTCAGCCTCAAGCAAAACTGTACCCTTGGCGCCCCGTGTGGAGCAGCGCGGTATTCGTTTTGTTGATGCTCGTCGTCGGTTGCATTTACTTTGAGCGTCAAGAGTTCTAAAACGGCGTCCGCGGGTAAAGCGTCAGAGCGGGTGGGTTCTTTCCGCCGATTGCCAAGCCAAAAACTTAGGGGCATAATCTGCTTTCATTCAAACCCCCAGAATCTATAGCCCCCCCGAGGAGTTGCGCTTATGAAATTTGGCATGAACTTGCTGTTGTGGACGGGTGAACTAAACGACGGACTGACGCCGGTCCTCACCTCCCTGAAGAGCATGGGTTATGACGGCGTCGAGCTACCGCTCTTCAATCTTGATCTCGATTACGCGGCCTGGGGACGCAAGCTCGACGACCTTGGTCTCGCGCGCACGGCCGTCACCGTGCGCGGCGAAGCCGATAACCCCATTAGTCCCGATCCGGCGGCGCGGGCCAAAGGCGTGGAAGCAACCAAGCGCACGCTCGACTGTTGTCACGCCGCGGGCTGCACCACGCTCGTGGGGCCGTATCACTCGGCGCTAGGATTCTTCACCGGCAAAGGACCCACGGCGGATGAATGGAAATGGGGCGTTGAAAGCATGCGGCAAGTAGCCGAACACGCCGGGCAGGCTGGAGTGATGCTCGGAATCGAAGCGCTCAACCGGTTCGAATGCTATTTGTTGAATTCCCACGCCGACTCAGCTCGATTCGCTCGGGAAGTCAATCACCCTAATTGCCGTGTCATGTACGACACCTTCCACGCCAATATCGAAGAAAAGAACGTCGCTGGGGCGATTCGCGATTGCGCAGACGTCTTGGTTCACGTTCATATTTCGGAGAACGACCGCAGCACCCCCGGCCAGGGGAACATTCGGTGGGCCGAAAACTTCGATGCGTTGCGTGAGGTCAATTACGACGGCTGGCTGATGATCGAAGCGTTTGGCCTGGCGCTTCCCGAGTTGGCCGCCGCAACGAAGATTTGGCGCCGCATGTTTCAAAGCGAAGAACAACTCGCCCGCGACGGCCTGAAGTTCATGAAAGAGCAAGTCGCCAAACGCTGGAAGTAAACGGCTTACACGCCGGGTTTTCACTTCTCAGTAGTCGTCGAATGAGGGTCCTTCTTTGCCGCCGATGTCATTGCTTCGTCTTGATAACCTTCCGCCGCGCACCACGAAGGGAACCATCGTGCGGCTGCTGACGCAAGTAGCAGAGTTGGAAAAAGACCAGGTCGGCGCGATTGAACTGAAGGGACGTTTTGCGACGGTCGAAGTGCCCGCGCGGCGACTGTCGCGCGTGGTCGCCGCTTTGGACGGCGTCTTGCTCGATAACCGGCATGTGCGCGCCTCGGCGGAAGGCGGATTGCCCGGCGCCCGCAGCGACGATCACTTCGCGCGTATGATCCGCTTGCTCGAAATGGAGGCCGATGAAGAAGCGCGCCAGGCGTTGGAGCGCATTCGACGCCTGGCGCCCGATGAAGCCGAAAAGGCCGGCGAATCGCTGATCGATTTGACGGTGCGCGACGAAAACGTGGGCCTGGGCGGCCGAGTGTTGGTTCGGTTGGGCAAGCGCAATGATCGCCCCTTACCGTGGACGCGCCTCGGCGTTGGTTCGCCCGTGCTGTTGTCCGAAGCGCGAAGTTCAGGCGCCGGTTGGCGCGGCGTCATCAGCGAGCGCACGGAAACAACCGTCGAAGTTGCGCTCGAGCAATCGCCCGACACGGACGACGAACGTCCCTTGTTCCGCATTGACCTTTCCAGTGACGAAGTGGCGCGTCGCCGCCAACGTCAGGCGATGGAGCGCGCCCATGTCGCCTCAGGCGATAGTTTGGCGCATCTCCGCGAAATCCTGCTGGGCAACAAGCCGCCTCAGTTCCTTGCGTCGGAAGTCGCCAGCTTCCAGCCATTCGATCCCGCGCTTAATGCGTCGCAGATTACCGCAGTCGGCCATGCCCTAGCCGCGCGCGATCTCGCGGTAATTCACGGTCCCCCAGGAACGGGAAAAACCACTGCGGTCGTCGAACTGATCCGGCAAGCCGTCTTCCGCGGCGAGCGCGTCTTAGCGTGCGCTCCCAGTAACCTGGGTGTCGACAATGTCTTCGAACGCCTACTTGCCACAGGAGTTCGCGCCGTCCGGCTAGGGCACCCTGCACGGGTGCTACCGGCGCTGCGGCAAAACACGTTGGATCTCATGGTTGAAGCGCACCCGGATATTCGCTTGGCGCGGCGTCTGGCGCGAGAAGCTTCCGCGTTGCGCAACAAGGCCGACAAATACACTCGGGCGAAACCGCCGCCTGGCGCCAAACGCGAAATGCGCGCCGAAGCGCGCGCCCTGATGGACGATGCGCGACGTGTCGAGGCGCAAGTGGTCGCCCACGTACTCGATTCCGCTTCGGTCTTATGCGCTACCACCACCGGTTTGGATAGCGAAGTGCTTGGCCAGCGCATGTTCGACCTGGCCGTGATCGACGAAGCCTGCCAATCTACCGAACCAGGTTGCTGGATTCCCCTTCTCCGCTCCCACCGAGTTGTCTTGGCTGGCGATCATTTCCAGTTGCCGCCGACGGTTGTTTCAGCGCAGGCGCAAAAGGAGGGGTTTGACGTCAGCTTGCAAGAACGCGTGGTGGCGCTGTATGGCGCTGGCATTACGCGCCGTCTTGAAGTGCAATACCGCATGAATCAGGCGATCATGCAGTTCTCATCGCAGGAGTTTTACGAAGAAAGTCTGGTCGCCGATGAGTCGGTTCGAAACCACGTACTGACCGATCTCGCTGAGATCACGCCAAGCGAGATTACATCGCAGCCGGTTCATTTTTTCGACACTGCCGGCGCCGGCTGGGAAGAAGAACTCGAGCCCGATGGCGAAAGCCGGCGTAACCGCGGGGAAGCCGAGTTCGTTGCGCGGCGCGTCGAAGATTTACTGGAAGCGGGGCTGGCAGCTCGAGCGATTGCCGTGATTACGCCCTATGCGGCCCAAGTTCGATTATTGCGTAGCATTCTGACCGTTGAGGGATTAGAGATCGACAGCGTTGACGGATTTCAAGGTCGAGAAAAAGAGGCGGTAATCATCTCCTTGGTGCGCTCGAATCCGCGAGGGGAAATCGGCTTTTTGGCCGATGTACGCCGGATGAATGTCGCATTGACTCGGGCGCGTCGCAAACTGATGGTCGTCGGCGACAGCGCGACGCTGGGCAGCGACGACTTCTATGTGCGACTTTTAGAATATTTCGAAACGCTGGGCGCTTATCACACAATCTGGGAATATCCTTGACCGGTAGTCGTTGGGCTACGGTCGCGGTTCGATCGGCGTCCTCAAGAAAGCAAGACAGCCAACCCGCGCGAGAGCGCGAATTGGCTGTCTAGGGTAGAAACATCGATCGCCCGCCCATGCACACATGAGCGGCCTGACCGTTAAGCCGCCGCCTTACTCTTGCGGTTCGGGCATAGGTTCACCACCCTCGGGATTCACAGGGTCGGCAGAAGCCGCGTTGGGATCCTCGATGGTCGCGTTGGGGTCTGTGGCGTCATCACTCGGCAGCGCTGCATCCGCGTCGTTAGCACTTGGTTCTACCGGAACAGCGGCTGGCGGAGCCGCAGGCGCGGCAGGATCGATCGTCGTATTATCGTCGCTTTCGGTAACTTCGATCGTCAGCTGGCCCGTCGCGGCGGGGCCGCTTCCGCCTTGTCCGGACACATCAATAATCTTTTCACCCGGCGCGACCGTCGGCGCCACCTGGATGGTCAGTTCGACTTCGTCATCTGTCGAGCGAAC
Organism: Planctomycetota bacterium; assembly: GCA_963204915.1. Classification (GTDB taxonomy): domain Bacteria; phylum Planctomycetota; class Planctomycetia; order Pirellulales; family Pirellulaceae; genus JAHWKS01. The sequence continues at coordinate 26,408 of CAUJHS010000096.1, forward strand.
CGTCGCTTCACTCGGCTCGACTGTAATTCCGTCCGGCGGCATGAACGAAATCGTCACATCTTCGGAAAAGTTGTCGCCGCGGTCGACACTCACGGAAACGACTTCCGACATGCCTTGCTCAATGTTGGTGGCGCCCGTGGGCAAACCCAGCGTGAACGTCGCGTCTTCGTTTACAGGTTCGCCATCGGTCGTCGTGGCGGCGGCGCCGGGCCCACCCGGCGTGCTTTCTTCCGAGCAGCCCGTGATCAGGCCGAGCGAGAGCAGTCCCGTGGTCATCCATCCCAACCAGAATCGCTTTGTCATTTCTATACTCCTCAAGTAAAGACTTGAACCACACGCCGTTGCGCCGCGTGGTACGATACGGCATCCCCGTGAACACCTCTTGCCACCTAAACTGCAAGTGACGTGCCAGACCGACATTCCGATGCGCCGAACTCTTGCGCGAACGAGCCGCACGAATCGGTCGAGCCGCGCATTTAGTTCGTGTAAATTACGATATCGCGTCGAGGGCTGACGCGCCGTGTTCAATCTGGTCAACGAGCAACCGTCACGGGAACATATTGGCCAGGCATTACTCAGCGCGGCGTTAAACAACCCATGGCGCCATACACCATTTCGCATCTTGGAGGGACCACTTGGTATGCAACGAAAATTGATCTCCCGGGAGGCCGCAACGGTTACCCGACGGAGTTGGATCGCCGCTACGGGCGCCAGTTGCGTAGCGTTGGCGGCCCACCGATTGGCCCCCGCAGCGTGGGGGCAATCACCTCCAAACATCGCCGCACTGAATCGCTTTCCGCGCATGATGCAGGAGTTTTTCGAAGCACGACTGGCCGAATTGGAACGGCAAAACCTCGAACGCCTGGAGGCCGTCCAGTCGCTCGACGACGCCGAAGCCTACGTCCAGCAGGTGCAAAGTAAAATTCGCGAAAGTTTTGGCGCGTTTCCAGAAAAAACGCCTCTTGAAGCGAAGGTGACGAACGTCGTCCAGCGCGACGCATACCACATTGAGAACGTGATTTTCTACAGTCGCCCTGAGTTCCCCGTGACGGCGAATCTGTATGTTCCCAAGGGCCGCAAGTTTCCTTTACCGGGCGTCGTGGGAACCTGCGGCCATAGCCACAATGGAAAGGCGGCTGAAACGTATCAGGCGTTTGCGCAAGGTCTGGCGCGGCAGGGCTACGTGGTCTTGATCTTTGACCCTGTGGGACAAGGCGAGCGGTTCCAATATACCGACGACGATCTGAAGTCACATGTTGGCGCCGGAGTGGCCGAGCATTTGCTCGCGGGCAACCAACAATTCCTCGTCGGCGAGTTTCTCGGAGCATGGCGCGCGTGGGACGGCATTCGAGCGCTCGATTATCTCCTCTCGCGTGACGAGGTCGATCCGAACCATGTGGGCGTGACGGGTAATTCCGGCGGCGGCACGATGACCACTTGGTTGTGCGGCGTCGAACAACGCTGGACCATGGCCGCGCCAAGCTGCTTTGTCACCACGTTCCGCCGCAACCTGGAGAACGAATTACCGGCCGACACGGAGCAATGCCCGCCCCGCGCGCTGGCGCTGGGTTTAGATCATGCCGATTTCCTGGCCGCCTTGGCGCCCAAGCCAATTATCATCATGGCGCAGGAGAAAGATTACTTCGATGCGCGCGGCGCCGAAGAAGCCTACCGGCGCCTGAAGGGTTTATACCGTCACTTTGGCGCCGAGGATCAATTAGCGCTGCACATCGGCGGCGACTATCATGGCTATTCAAAAGAGAATCGTGAGGCGATGTACCGCTTCTTCAATCGCATCACGGGCGTGTCCGATGTCGACTCCGAACCAGCGATTACCCTCGAAAAGGACGAAACGTTATGGTGTACGCCGCGAGGTCAAGTCGCCGAGATGAAACCGCGCACGATTTACTCATTTACCCGTCAGGCCGCTCAGGATCTGGAAGAATCACGTCGTGCGCTCGTTGGCGAGGAGCTTGCTTCGGCCGTGCGCGATGTACTGAAACTTCCGCGACGCGGCCCGGTGAAAGATTTTCGGATACTGCGTCCCTGGTCGTCGCGTCGGTATCCTCGTGCTCACGCCGCCACGTACGCGCTCCAAACGGAAGACAACATCGAGGCGTTGATCTATCGTTTGAGCGATCAACCCTGGCATTCGCGTCCGCCGATCGGCCGGGGACAGGCCATCCTTTACGTTTCCCATCACTCGGCCGACGCCGAGTTGCGCGAGGACCCCTTCGTCAAAGATCTCCTTGACGCATCGCCACAAACTGAGTTTTTTGCGTGCGACATGCGCGGCGCCGGCGAATCTCGCCCCAACACCTGCGGCTCCAATACCTATTTGCAGCCATATGGGTGCGATTATTTTTACGCCATTCACGGCTTCATGCTGGACCGGCCTTATGTCGGACAGCGCGTCCACGACTTACTCTGCGTGCTGGATTGGCTCAAATCCTACGGCCATACGCCGGTACACCTGGCGGCCAAGGGCTGGGGCGCCATTCCAGCCACCTTCGCGGCGCTCCTGTCATCGCATGTCGGGCAGATCACCCTGAAGCATGCGCCGACGTCGTATTCTGAGATCGCCCAGGCCGAAGCGTACGAATGGCCGCTCTCATCGTTTCTGCCGAGCGTCTTACAAAAATTCGACCTGCCTGATTGTTACGCTGCGTTGAAAGCGAAGAACCTACGGTCCATCGAGCCCTGGGGCGCCATGGCCGACAAAAGCTGAAACCGCCGTCACGTGCACCGCGCGGCGCCATCTACTTGCGTTTTTGGCGCTGCTTGCGGCGCTCTTGCGGGGTGAGCTTGGTGGTTCCGTTGCCGCTCAGACTGAACAGCGACTTCTTCGTTTCCTCAGGACTCTTTTTTCCTGCCGGAGTCACTTCCGGGGGCGAACCGGGAGGCGGTGATTTCGGCAACAGCACGGTGCGTTCAAAGATGCCCCACAAGCTGGAGACAATAAAGTAAACGCACAACCCGGCTGGCACGCGGAAGAACATGACGCCCATGAAGACCATCATGAAGGTCATGACCTGCTGTTGTAAGCGGGTCTGTTCGTCGGTCGCGGGCGGCATAAATAACTTCTGGTGAACGAGGAACAGCCCAATCGTCACCATGGGCAACACGTTGAAAAACGGACCCAACCAGCCGCTGCCAGGGTCGGCCAAGAAGCCGGGTAGAAACGGCTCCCAGAACCAGAGCATGTCAGGCCCTGCCAGGTTCGAACACCAACTCAAACCGGGAATCAACGGAGCGCCGCGCAGTTCGATGTCCGTCGCCAGACCCCGGTAAAGCCCCAAAAACACCGGCAGTTGCAGGAACAAAAGAAAGCAACCGCCAAAAGGATTGTAATTGTGTTTGCGGAACAGCGCCTGTTGCGCCTCGGCCCGCTTTTGCATGTCGTCCTTGTATTTCTCAGCGATGGCTTTCATCTCGGGCGCCAACTCTTGCATCTTCTTGGCGTTCATCGCGGCTTTACGGCCAAGCGGGAACATCGCCCCCCGCACGAGAATTGTTAGAAGGATAATCGCCAACCCGTAGTTGAACAGGAAGCTCTCAAAGAAGTGGAGCAATCCCACCATGGGGCGCGACACCCATCCAAACCACCCGTAATAGATGTAGGCGTCTAACCCGTAGGCCTCCATCACCTCCGGGTGTTTGGGCCCAGCAAACAGTTTGAACGACTCACGATAGGTTCCGCCGGGCGGAAGCTTATGCGGCACGCTCGCCAGCCGGTACGAGACATTCGAAGTCTTTCGACGCGCTGCGTTCTCGCGATCCACTTCGCCCACCACAAACGCCCAGCCGCGCTGGTAAGCAAACTGCGCCGCGTCCTCGGCGTTCTCGGCAGGCGCGGGAATCAGCGCTGCAGCAAAATACTGCGTATCAACGCCGGCATTCGCCATGCGCGCTTGATCGTTGCGGCCCGCCTGCGCGACGGGAGTGAAAAGTTCGGGCCGCGTTTCTTTCTCATGTTGCTTGACGATGTTCGGTCCGCCAAACATGCGGAATCGTCCCTCCGCGTCCGTCCAAATCACATCGCGGGCGCCGGCCGACTGGAACATCTTGGGATGAATGCGAGTGATATACCACCAGCCTTCCAGCGGCAACCCATTAGGACCATTCAGACGATACGCAACTTCTTGCGGCTGGTCGCCCAGGTTTCGGAGTTCAATGTCAAAGTCGAGGTGGTATTGGGCGCTCTTACCGCCATCGGCCGCCGGAGGGGTCAACCGGTAACGTTTCACGATTTCGAGCGATCCGGTTTGACCAATTTCGTCCAACTGTTCGTCCGTCAGTCGAAAGGCGAACTCAACGCCGTCTTTGATGGGACGCATTTCCCAGGTCTTGTCGTACAACGACGGCAAGCCCGCAATCTCCTCCGCCTTGCTGGAGATGGACGATTTGCCAATGCTTTCCAGTGTGAGCAGGAACGAAGCCGGATGCCGCGTTTCAGGGTCCGTGGGATCGTTCCATTCGGGCTGCATGATTTGCAACGGCCGCTTGCCCAGCGTAACCACGTACTGCAACTCTTGCGGCTGGCCGTTCGTTTGCCGGCGCACCGTCACGGTGACTTTGGTTCCGGGCTTCTTGCCATCAGTAATTCGATACTCTTTGCCCGGAGGCGCTTCGCCCAGGAAGTCGGCCAGTTCCGTCACATCCGCGATGGGGGTCCCGTCGGCGGCGATAATCACGTCGCCCGGCTTGAGCCCTACGCCCGCGCCAGCAGACTTTGGCTGGGCCAAGGAAGCTGGCGTACCGTGACCAACGGCGTTGATTGTGCAACCTCCCCCCTTCGCATTGCGAAAGGCGAGATGCCCCAAATATCCGACGGTTTGCTCCAGTTCCGGATAGGCGGGGTCGTTCAATTCGATGCGTTCGACCGCCGCGCCACGATTGGTCAACGTGACCAACAACCGGTAGGAGCCTTTCGGGTCCATCGAGCCGAGCGTGATCCACTGCTGCGGAGCTTCGGTTGTCGGTTTCGCCTGTTCCTCGGAAGATTCCGACTTCGGAGTGGATTCCTGTGAAGCGCTGGGGGTTTTCACATCGCCCTGCGCCCCATCCTTCGTCGTCGCGGGCTTCTTGGGCGGTGTTTTCTGATTGCCTTCCGTTTGCGCCGTCGTGGGTGAGTCGGGCACAGGTCGCGGCGGCGCTAGCCATGTCGCCAATTGCATCCATGCGAAGATGAGCACGGTCGAGAGCACGAGAAAAGCAATCAGGCGTTTTTCCACGACGATTCAACGCGGTTCGAGGGCGAGCCATGAACCCCCACGTGAAGGGGGGTTTTTAAGACGGCCGGGGGCGGAGTGGCGTTCCTAGTCTTGTATTCTCTCCCCCTCGCCCGATCTTGCAATGGGACTTGGTCAACTCCGGACCACTGAGTGTGGGGGGGCGGTGGTATGCGACATTCCCCAAGTTGTCAACTTCCCAAGCGACGCCAGCACGACCGATGAGGCTCAAACCCGATATGCGGATAGTACGTTTCCGCTTTCGGCGCCGCTAAGAGAATGAGCGAAGTATGCAATCCCGCGACTTCATGCGTGCGCCGCACCAGTTCTTTGCCAATCCCTTGGCGCTGGAACGCCTCGTCGACGGCCAGGTCGGAGAGATACGTGCAGTAATGGAAATCGGTGATCGCACGTGAGACCCCCACCAGATGATCGTCGACGCGCGCCGTAACTAACACGTCGGCATGGCGCAACATGCCTTCGATGCGCGGCAGATCGTCTACAGGTCGGCGCTCGGCAAGTGTCGAGCGTTTCAGGACATCAATGAACTCAGCCGCACGAAGATCGGGCTCAACCTGATAAACGACCGGCATGAGCATCCTCCTCAAGAACTGCCGCATGTACGATACGCGGGGTCCATTGTAGCCGATCGATGCCAATGCAACTGCTAGCGCGATTCGCCGATTCAGTTCCCACGCTCCCAAACGCCGTATTGCACGATGCAGTACAACGTGTTCACGGCGTCGCGAAAGCGAATCTTCTTGCCTTGCGCGTATCCGCGCGGCGAGTAGGAGATGGGCAGTTCGACCACCCGGTCGCGGCGCCGGGCGATCTTGGCCGTGATTTCCGGTTCAAAGCCGAACCGGTCTTGCTGCAACTCGATCGCTTGAATGACTTCCCTTCGGAAAACCTTGTAGCACGTTTCCATGTCGGTCAGGCGCTGGCCGGTAAAGCAATTCGAGACCCAGGTGAGCGCGGCATTGCCAAGGCGGTGCAGCCGAGAGCGGTCGCACACGCGGCGGCGGCGAAATTCGTCGCTTTCGTGCCGAGCTTCCAGGTAGCGCGACCCGTACACGACCTCAGCCCGACCCTCGACCAACGGACGAACCAAACGCACCAGATCGCGCGGGTCGTATTCGAGATCGGCGTCTTGCACGGCGACGACGTCGCCCCGGGCATTGGCAAAGCCCGTGCGCAGCGCGGCGCCCTTACCCTCGTTTTGCAGCTTGTAGATAATTTGGAAGGCGGGGTCGTTCTCGTACTGCCGGAGGACTTCGCGCGTCCCATCGGTGCTGCAATCGTCCACAATGACCATCTCCAGCGGCAGCGGCAAAGCGCGCAGCCGTTCAATCACGGTTCCGATGGTGGCTTGTTCGTTGTAAACCGGCACGACAACCGATAGCAAAAACCCCGGCGGCAGATCATAGTCGCGCGGCGCCACGGCAAACGCAGGTTCGCGCGTCAGTTGCTCGGAAAGTCGCTCCAGCTCATCCAACGAATGTTCGACGCGCTCCAAGTCGGACGGATGGGAAAAATCCGCGGAAATCAGCTGCGTCGATTGTGCCGTAGGCGCGGTCATGGCGAATGGATCTGTAAGCCCAACAAAAGATGAAACGTCGCCCTAGGCGACCCTTTGCAACTATACGCCACAACCGAGCAGGACACGGGGCGAATCAAACGCCTCAAGTCGTGGTCGCCTACGACCTGCCGTGCGAACTCTTTATACTAAGACCCGTGCAACCTGGACGACCGTTAACACGCCGCCCATGGCGCGCAGGTTGTCCGGTCGCGACAAATTTGGTTGACGCCTCGGCGTTTCCTCGCTTGGTTGGATTCGTTTCATGAAGCAAATTTCTCCTCAGCCTGTCGAAATTGGCGGCGTTCGCCTACACCTCAGCCAACCGCATGAAATCGCAGGCGAGTGGATCGGCCAGCAGGAAATTCTCAAACAGCTGCTTGCGTGCTGGCTGGTTGTGGACGAAAAAGACTTGCCGCTGACCCCGCGTTTGGTGGGCACGCCCGGCATCGGTAAGACTGCCCTGGGGGTAGCGGGCGCCCGTGCGAGGAAGCAAGAGCTTTATATCTATCAGTGCACGGCCGATACACGCCCTGAAGACTTGCTCGTGACTCCGGTTTTGGCCGAAAGCGGGAAGATCGCTTACCACGCTTCGCCTCTGGTCACCGCCATGATTCGCGGCGGAGTATGTTTGCTGGACGAGGGCAACCGGATGAATGAAAAATCGTGGGCCAGCCTGGCGCCCTTGCTGGATCATCGCCGGTACGTCGAATCGATCGTGGCGGGCATCACGATTCCCGCACACGCGGACTTCCGCTGTGCGGTAACGATGAACCAAGACGACTCAACCTACGAGATTCCCGACTACATCCTCAGCCGACTCCAGCCTACGTTGCAACTTGGCTTTCCGAACCGGAGAGACGAATTGGCGATTCTCCAATATCATCTTCCCTTTGCCGAGGCGGAGATGTTGGCCATGACGGTTGACTTTTTACAACAGTCGCACGAGCTGAACCTGGACTTTTCCCCGCGCGACGGCATCAACCTGTTGCGATACGCCATCAAGCGGTTAGCACAAACTCCAGGGCATCCGGTGCAGAAAGATCGCGCCTGGCGCGAGGCGCTGGAGCGCTGTCTGGGCGATGACGCACTGGATCTCCAGTCGCTTGCCGAGCGCCGCAATCGCACGCTGGGCGGATCGGCCGTGCCGCTGGGACTAGGCGATTTCTTTTTCTCGCCCGAGGATCCGCTGCATCCCGATCAGGAGGACGACGACGAAGACGACGATTTTGTGTAACACTTCTTCCCAAAAACCGCTGGAAATAGGAAGTGAACTCGCCGCGCCGAGACTCTGTCCGTGGGTAATGACCGGAGCCTCGATACGAGCAAAATCTTTTTTGTTCACTTAATGTCGGGTTCTTCATCCATTTTGCGGTAAACCGAGTGTAGGACGAAGAGCCATCCAGTCCCCCCGGCTTGGGAGAACGAAAACATGTTAACACGCACGATTTTGACGGTTGCTTTGGCAGGATTCGCACTGACCCCGGTCGCCAAGGCGGACACCTACAGCCACATTGACGGCTTGGCGGTCCAATTGACGCAGTACGCCCGCTTGCTCGACCGCGAGTTCTCCCTCCACTATCGTCACACGCCGAAGTACGGCCATTTGCGGAGTGATACTCGGAACATGATCCGCCTGGCCGATCACATGCACGACGTGGCGCACCATCACGGTTCGCTCGCTCATCTGCAAAGCGATTTGCGGCAGCTTGACCGGCTGTTCCACCATATCGAAGAATTGGTTGACGACATCGAACACGACGCGATTCATTCGCACGATTTCCACGGGCACTTCGGCGGACATATTCACGGCGATACCCATCATGTGCGGCGAATCTTGCGTAGCATGGAAGATACCCTGCATCATTTGATGGAGGACGTTGCCGAACTCGCACGGCTAGACGATCACCATGACCACGGCCACGAAGTTCGGGTCATTCCCGCGCCGCGCGTGATTCCGGCGCCGCCGCAAATTCGGTTCTTCCGACCCGGATTCTCGATTCAGTTCGGACCGTAATTGCGAACCTTCCGCAAGAAGGCTCAAACTGCACGCCGCGCTCACGAGATGGGCGCGGCGTGTTTTATGGTAGACTGCGTCCACGATGAGGCGCGAACCCGCGAAATCTCGGTATCGTTGGGCGATTGCCGTACCGGCCGTCGTGTTAGCGATGTTGCCGCGATTCGTTTGTCCGTGTCAATTGACGGCCTACGCGGGCGTGCTGACTTCGCTGGGCTTGTCGTTTCTCCTCAATCACCGGCTTCAGCTTTCGCTGACGACCGCGGCCCTCACGCTGGCCGTGGGGTTGATGGCGGTTGGAGCCCGTCGCCGACGCGGCTATCTTCCGTTTGCCCTTGGCTGTGTTGCGGCGATCATTATTTGTGTAGGCAAGTTTATGCTGGCGTGGCCCTCGCTCGTTTCCGCGGGGGTCGCTCTGCTGATTGCGGCCGTGCTCTGGAACGCATGGCCGCCACGACGAACAAAACTCGCCTTCGACGCCGAAGGCAACGTCCTGGTCAAACGCGTCTAGTGCGGTGCGGCGCACGTGTGGGGCGCTCGCAAGTTGAACGCCAACGCGCCGGTGGGGCACGCGGCAACACACTCCGCCGCCACCTTTGTCAATCCTTCGTCAAAACCGCCGCCAAACGGGACCGCCAACTCGATGTCGAAACCGCGCCCGACGAAGGTCAGGCCCAACGGTTCGGCCGCGCGTTCGGCAATCTTCACGCATAGTTCGCACTTGATGCACTTGCCCGGCTCAAAGCGAACGGCGCACTCGCGGCCAATCACCTCATAGGGGCGTCGTTCGCCAGCGAAGCGCGTCGGTTCGGCGCCGTACATGGCCGCATAGTGCTCCAGTTTGCAGTTCCCATGGGCGGGACAGTCGCAAGCGAAGCAACGCTGCGATTGCTCGGCCGCCTCCTCGGACGAGTAATCCAATTGGCATGAAGGCGGACGTCGTGCGGCCGCCGACGCGCCCGAAAGGAATTGTGCTAGTTCCGTCTCTTGCACTTTGCCCATGCGCGAGGAGAACGGTTTTTCCACGCCCACCACGCAGCGGCCGGCCAACACGTCGTCAATGATGTGTGCGGCTTCCTTACCGTCGGCGCAGCTTCGTACAACCAATCCCTTGCCACGCAGGGCGTTCCCTGCGGCAAACAAACCCGGTCGGCTGGTTGCATACGTCGCGGGCTCTACTTCAATCCCGCGCTTGCCAGCCTTCAGCCCCAAGCGCTGCGCCACGGCTGGAGACACCGCACCGATGGCTAACAGCACCGCGTCGAACTCGTGGCAATACTCGTCCAACTGGTCTTCGCTTTCCACAGAACATCCGGTACGCAGTTCGACGCCGAGGCGCAACACCTGCTGGATTTCCGCGTCCAGTACGTCGCGCGGCAACGCGACTTCATCGAACTCCACACGAAGTCGGCCGCCCGGTTGTGACTTCGCTTCGACCAGAACACAAGCATGTCCCGCTTGCCGAAGATAATACGCCGCCGCCAGTCCCGTTGGCCCTGCACCAATCACGGCAACTCGCTTTCCACTAGCCGGTTGACAATCAGGCAAGTAAGGACGTTCTGTCGATAGGTCTTCATCGGCCACGTAGCGTTTGAGTTCGCAAACGGCTACCGCGTCATCGGCGGCGCAGCGACGACAACCCTTTTCGCACGGCTTGGAGCAGATTCGTCCCAGCACCGCGGGCAGGGCGATGTCGCGCTTGATCGTCGCGATGGCTTCCTGGATTTGCCCCGCGCCAATCTCTCGCAACATCAGGGGTATATCCATATGCGCGGGGCAGGCGAAGAAGCACGGCGCGCGGCAGTCGCCGGTATGGTCGCTCAAGAGCAGTTCGAGCGCCACGCGACGAGCTTCGCGCACCTCCGGCGTCTCGCTGTCGATCTCCATGCCGTCGATCGCTTTCACGGCGCACGACGGCATCAGGCGGTTCGTGCGGCGATCTTTGACCACGCACACCAGACACGAGGTCGAAGGCTCATACCCGCGGAGGTAACACAAGGTGGGAATCTCAATGCCGAGCCTTCCGGCGGCGTCAAGAATTGTGGCGTCCGGCGGAACTTCCACGCGCTGGTTGTCAATCGTAAGCGTCGGCATGAGGGCGTTCTCTTTGGGCGACGGCTCAAGGCACGAGGGCCGAAGCAGCCGCGAGGCGGATTTCCTGGCGAAGTCCGGTTCGAATTTCCACGGCGTTCTCGGGGCAAACCTGACGACAGGTATCGCAGCGCGTGCAGCGCGCCAGGTCAATATGATGTTGCTGATACGGGCGGAGCGGAATTGCGTCCACAGGGCAATGTTGCGCGCAAATCGTACAGCCGATGCAGCGGTCGTTAATGTGATATCCGATCAAGTTGACACACTTGCCGGCTGGGCATTGTCCTTGCAGGTGCGCCTGATACTCTTCGCGAAAATACTTGAGCGAGGTCAACACGGGGTTGGGCGCCGTTTTGCCCAAGCCACACAGGCTGCCCGCGCTGACCATTTTGGATAATTGTTCGAGTTGTTGTAAATCGTCGCTGCGTCCTTGGCCGGCGCACAGGCGATCGAGAATCTCCAACATGCGTTTCGTTCCGACCCGGCAAAAGGTGCACTTGCCGCACGACTGGTCCTGCGTGAAGCGCAAGAAGTACCGGGCGATATCCACCATGCAGTCGGAGTCGTCCAAGACCACCAACCCGCCGCTGCCCATGATGGCGCCCACTTGCGCTAGCGACTCGTAATCAATCGGCGTGTCGGCCAGAGCGGCGGGGACGCAACCACCCGACGGCCCGCCGATTTGCACCGCTTTGAATGTTCGGCCGGGCGCCACGCCGCCGCCCACTTCCTCCACAATTTGCCGAATCGTAACGCCCATGGGAACTTCGATCAGTCCGCCGCGCATCACCTTGCCGGCCAAGGCGAATACCTTGGTGCCTTTGCTGGCGGGGGTTCCCAGGGCGGCGTACGCGGCGCCACCGTGTCGCAGAATCCATGGAACGGCTGCGAACGTCTCCACGTTGTTGATGAGTGTCGGCTGGTCCCACAATCCGCACTCGGCCGGGAAGGGCGGACGCAATCGCGGCGTTCCCCGGCCGCCTTCCAGCGAATGAATGAGCGCCGTTTCTTCCCCGCAAATGAACGCGCCAGCGCCTTCTTTCACTTCCAAGGAGAACGCAAACTCGGTCCCCATCACGCTTGGACCGAGTAAGCCGCGCTCTTGGCATTGCCGAATCGCATCACGAATGCGACGCACGGCCAGCGGGTACTCATGCCGGATATAAAAGATCCCTTCGTGCGCATCGACCGCCCGCGCCGCGATCAGCATGCCTTCAATGACCCGGAAGGGGACCGACTCCAACAACATGCGGTCCATAAACGCGCCAGGGTCGCCTTCGTCGCCGTTGCAAATCACATACTTTGTGGGCCCAGCCGCGCCGCGAACCGTGCGCCATTTCACATGCGTAGGAAATCCCGCGCCCCCGCGGCCGCGCAGGCCGCTTACGGCGATTGCCTCGATGATCTTCGCCGAATCGGGTTCTGACAAGCACTTGCGCAAGGCGACGAACCCCTCGTGGCGGAGGTACTCGTCGAAATCGAGCGGATCGATCTGCTCGCACAGCTCGGTGGCGATTCGCTGTTGCGGACCAAGAAACGAGCATACCGCCGGATCGCGGACATCGAGCTGATGCTGGCGAATCACGTCACCCGTTTCATCGGTATGAAGCCGATCGATCCAGCGCATGATCGTTTGCCGCAGGGGCCGCCACACGCCGCGTTGCGGGAAACTACGCGCGACAATCGCGTAAGCGTCTTCAGGCTTCACCCGGGCGAACGTGCGCACGGCGCCATCCGGGGCGACGAGATCAACCAGCGGAGTTTGATGACACATGCCGGTGCAGCCGACTTGTTTTACCACGCCCGCTGCTCCAGTGCGCCGCACCGCAGAGCACAGCGCGTCATGCACACGGTCGCTCCCCTGCGCGACGCAGCACGAGCCCAGCCCCACCCGAATCTCCCAAGTGTTCGGCACAACCGCTGGCGGCGTGGGTCGATGCGTTGTGGATGTTTCGGACGACTCGCGCCCATCAAAACTGGCTAGCACGCGCGCCACGAGTTGGGGCGAGACATGACCGAACGTTTGGTGGCCCACCTGCACGACGGGGCCGAGCGTACAACAGCCCAGACACGCGACTTCCTCCAACGTGAACCGTCCGTCGGAGTCGGTGTCTTGACCCTGGGGTATGTGAAGGTGTTGTTCAAAACCCTCCTTCACGCGCTCGGCGCCTTTTACATGGCACGCGGTGCCCTGGCACACACGAATCATGTGCTTGCCGACGGGACGATGGCGGAACCGATCAAAGAACGTTGAGACGCCCGTAATGGCCGCGGGGGTAATCTCGGTCAGTTCGCACACGCGCTCCAGTGCAGGCTGCGGCAAATAACGATAGTGCTGCTGCACGGCCTGCAGGATGGGAATGACCGCATCGGGTTCGCGACCCGTCTTGGCGACGATCTGGTCTACGATGCTGAGATCAAGTTCTGGCATCGGCTAGTTTTCCTCCGCATCGGAGGTCGTGGTCGCGGGACGCCGCAAATCACCGTCGTCGGGCAGCAAGGTTGGCGTCGTCACGTGCAGCAGCACGATGGTCGCCGCCACCCCCAAGACGATGGCGCCCACCGCTGCGACGCCCCAGCGGCGAATCGGTTCTTCGGGATCTTGTGCGGCGCTTGGCAGCGAAGGTCGAGGAATCCGGCGATGCAGCACCGCGGCCCGGCGCGCGGCAACCAACGTGACCGCCACGCCGCCCAAGAGCAAATACACGCCGACTTTGGTGAACTGCTGTTGGTGGAAGAACTGGCCGCGAAGTTGAATATCCAGTTCGCGCAGCGCTTGCCGCGCTTCGGCGTCATCCGGATGTTTCGTCAGTTGTTGTTTGAGCGCAACGAACGCCGGTTCATCCAAAGGCGGCTTGGCCAAACGCTGGGCGGCGTCCCAAATCAGAAGCCCGCAAATGACAAGCGAATACGTCGCTGCGACGAGGGCGGTCCAGGCAAACGTGCGGTGGTTTCCCAATGCGATCATGCCGACATCTCCTTCGGAGTTTCGGCGTTCACTTGCGCCGCAACGGCGTCGGCGGGCTGGGCGATCCAGCCGAGCCGCACCTGTTCGACGGGACAGTACCAATAACATCGACCGCACGAGACGCAGCCCGCACGATCAGCCTGAAAGCCTGCGCGGCGGCGCCGCACCGATAAGTGAATCAACTTGGCGGAAACGACCAATCCTGTCCACGCGCCCAGGGCGCCGCCAAGCCAGAAAAAGCGATCTCGCAACCCCAGCGCCGATTGATACAACTCCGACGCAGGTTGGCCACTGGTGCGAAACGCTTCGGCGGCGTCACTTGGCGGAGCGTTGACTCCCAATTCTTCGGCGCGTACTTGCTCCGCCAGACGCACCGTCGCGTGCCATTGCGATAGCGGCGTGGCCAGCAAGGTTCCCAACCCACCGAAGGTCAAGATCAACACCGGCGCCAGGGCAAGCATCACTTGGAGCCTTCGCCGGCCCTGCGCGCGTTCCGCCGCGGGTTGCTCAACCGTCGTTGGCTCGATGGCGCCATAAGGGCAAACATGTTCGCACAAGCGGCAGTTGATGCACTCGCTCGGCGTAATGTGCACGCGCCACTTGGAGAACTTCGCCAGTACGCGCAGGATCGCTCCGTAAGGGCACAGGTAGCGACAATACGGCCGTCCGACAAAAATTCCGAGCAAGAGTAGACATCCGCCGAACACGATCATCGGCGTGTTGCCTCCCAGTCGAAAGAACGCCACGAAGGGATCGTACCGGCACACGATAAAGCCGGTTCCTGTCGCGGCGAACATCACCGCCACACCCAGATACAAGTAGGGAATCAATCCCAACGCATGGTCCAGCCAGCGCGGAACCTGAAGAGGGCGCACCGCCGCCAGTTCCTGGACGGCGCCGAGCGGACACACCGCCGCGCAAAACGTCCGGCCAAAAAACAAGGTGACGACGAGCGGTAAGAGAAAAAACGCCAACACGCTCACCGGCAGCACATAGCTGGAATCGCACGCCGCCAGGGCGACGTTCTGGGTGGCGCCAATGGGGCAAACACAACCCTGCCGCCAGAATCCAAACCATAACACCGAGGCGACGGCGAGCGCCACGAGCCCGCGGCGCGAACGCTTCACGAGCGCTAAGTACGTGGCCAGGCCCAAGGCAAGCGCGAGAATCGCCACATCGACGAGCGGCCAAATCACATCGTCGGCCACAGGCACGCGCGTCGTGGGGACAGCATGATTCGAGAAACTCGGCGTGGGAATTAATTCGGCGGCGGCGCTTCCCGTGAGAACCGCCGCAACCACGCCTAGCGTCGCCCATCGTAAGGTTGAGTTCATGAGGGGTCGACCTGTTCCAGTAGGGAGCGCGCCTCCGAACTCTTGCCGGCCTTTTGTTCGATGAGTTGCTTCGCCAACCGTTTCATCCGATAGGGCCGATCCGCCGATACACGGACAAACGCCTGCGTCGGGCATGCCACCGCAATGGCGCACTCGTTACAGTTCACGCACCGATCATGAAACACCTGCAGGTACAGCGAGCCGTTCATCAAGGCGCAGCCCTTTACGCACTTGCCGCAGCCAATGCACTGCAGTTCGTCAATGGTGTATTCAAAGAACTTTTGCCCCGCTTTTTCCTCAACGAAGATTCGAACCACCGCGCCGGTCGGGCACAGTTGATTTTCTGCCGCGGTGTCCAGCTTTTGATACTGCGGGTCGAAATACCCCGTGCAAATTTCGCAGTAGCCGCACAGATCAAAACATTGAACTGCCTTGACGGCTGACTCATCCAACACGCATTGGGTGGCGCAGTTCGTACAAGCGATGCACTGATTCGGGTCAATTTGCCAGCGCATTTCCGCCGAAGCGCTGTGTTGCACCGCCAAGGCGCCTCCGGCGGCGCCCAGCGCTGCAACGCTCAGCCAGCGTGCCCCATCGGTCAGAAATTGACGCCGGTCGGGCGGCTTGCTTGAATTGACGGGAGAGTTCGGCGGGGACATCAACTCACCTCGGCTTCTTGGTGTTCATCGCCTGGGGCAAGCGACAACGACTCAGCAGCACACAGTCGCCGCAGGGGGCCTTGGCTGTCAAACAACCGTTTCGCCAGCTTCGCACAAACAGAGGCGCCGCCAATCCGGCCAGACCGCACAACACAAGGCCACGCATGATTTGGGCTAGCCATTCGCGACGCGCGAATTCGGGTATTTCATGCTTCATGAATCGGCCCCCGGCGCGGGAGTAACTCGGGTAAATACGCGGACATTGCGCGTTGTGGGATCGAGCACGAGGACGCGCCCGCGCGTGTCGGTCGCCACATCAAACGCCTTGCGCCCTCGATCCGTTCTGGGATCGCCAATCTCGCTGGGAGCTACGCCCAACTGTGTGGGTCCGGCGACCACGCAATCGAGTTCGCCCGTGGCGCGATAGACCTTCACGCGCGGCACGCCTTTTTCCGAGGTCACAAAGGAGCCATCGGGCAGTACCGCGAAGTGGGCAGGATTGCAGCACCCGAAGAAATCTTCGAGCCGAGCGCCGGCCTGCCCCCAGAGCGATTCGGGGTATCCCTTCGCGCTGAACGTTTCGATGCGCAGCCGGCCGGGGTTGACCACATGCACGCCGTCGTCCTCACCAACGGCGACGTCGAAGAACGGTCCGGGTACGCTAAAAGGCTGCGAGGCGCCTTCCGCGGCTCCGATCTTTCCGGTCAAAACGCCATCGACATTGAATCGCAACACTTGGCGCTGCGCCGCATCGGCCACAAACACTTCCGAAGCGGCCGCAGCGATTGAGGTGATTTGCGTCTCGGATGAGGACACGCGCCACGGCCCAAGCCGTTGCCCCGAAGATTCGTAACGCTCGATCCAAGGGCCCACTCCCACGTAAATGCGTCCGGGAGCGATGTGTCGCGAGTCGCCAACGGCGACACACGAAGGCGGTCCTGTCACGGGAATCGTTTGCGAAACTTGGCCTTGCGCGTCGAACACGCGCACGGCTTCATCGCCCGCCACGTACACCTGATTTTCCGGTCCCACGGCCAGTCCAACGACCAGTTGAAACCCCGTAGCAAACTCGGCTGATTGCGCATAACAGATACGTTGTGGATCAATCTGGGCCAAACTTTCGACATTCCATGAAGCGATTGTGCCTGAGGCGTCCCTGCGGCCGGACGCATCGGGACGACTGAGCGCATACGACGCGATCCCGATGGCCAGCGCTGCGGCGGCCACAGCCGTGATTCCCCAGATTTCGCTTGGGTTTCGCATCGCGTCTCCGTTACGGCGGTTGACGAAGATCGACGCACGCCATGCGAGTCAAGTCGCGCACGATCAGGCGTCCTTCGACCATGGCCGGGGGGCCCCAGGCTTCATGTCCGTCGGGAAGCACCGGATGCTGGCCGAGCACCTTAAACTCCTCGGGCCCTGCCTCGGCCATGGTCAACACACCCTCATCGTCCAACAGCAATAACACGCCGTTGGCGAACAAGAACGGCCCATGACCAAAATGGGCGCGTCCGCTATTCCAGACTTCGCGACCTTCCAAATCAAGACAAACGAGTTGACCGCGACCTCGTTTGCGGATTCCAAACAAATGCTCTTGATGGAGGATCGGCGTATGTTGCTCGGCGTTGAATTCGCGCGGCGGCAACGCCTGTGCGACTTCCGCCGTAAATTCCTTGCCGTTGACTTTGAGTTGCAGGATGAGACTGCCTGTTTGACTGCCGTAACCGCTGCACAGGAAAATCCGACCGTCCGGCAAAGCAAGGGGCGAGGGCGACGTGGCGAATTGCTCCGGCCACTCCGTGCTATCCCACAACAGCGAACCGTCGTCCGCGGCGACGCCGGCAATGCCGCCGCTGCCGCAGTACAGGTACATGCGACGGCCAGCGAACTCCATGGGCATAATCGAGGAATGCGTCATCGTCCAACCGCGCGGGTTGGGACTTTTCCATACGACTTGCCCCGTGCGGTAGTCAAATGCAACCAACATGTCGGGGCCGCACGTGGCGACAATTAACCGACCTTGATCCACCAATGGGCATTGCCCGATATACCACAGCGGCACTTTCACACCGTGCTGCTCAACCAGGTCGATCAGCCAGTGGTTCGCCCCGGTTTTTGCGTCCCAACTTGCCAGGTGTCCGCGGGGCCCGAGCGTCACGACATGACCGTCGACAATCGCTGGCACGGTGCGCGAAATTCCATGATTGCGCGTTAACTCGACGAGATAGCCGTTCCGCCAGATTTCCCGGCCATCGTCTAAAGAAAGACAACGCAACACGTCGGCCTTGGCCGACTCGTCGTAGTCCAACACATAGACGCAGCCCTCGTGAATGGCGGGACCTGCGTAACCTTCGCCCAGGGCGACCGTCCAGACCACGGGCGGACCCGACTCAGGCCACGTTCGGGCCAAAGGAGTTTCGTCGCGATAAACGGCGTCTCGGTTGGGTCCACGAAATCCGGGCCAACTGCCCGCAATGGACGAGGGCGCGCCCACGCCGGGAACGGCGCCCATCGTGAGGCTCGACGACGCTTGCGGATCAACCGAGAATTCCGCCTTTCTCACGACGGGCGAGGGCGCTTGATCTAACCCCGGCACGCGCGCCTGCACCTGCTGCGGAGGTTCAATGTGTAGCCAAAACCAGAGGGTGGCGGCGCCGAGGATCGCCGTCGTTACGGGTAAGATCGCATCGGCGCATTGCCTTCGCAGCGCCGGATGTTTGGCTCCGTCGGCTGGCATGGGGGTACATCGCCCGTGGTTTCATCGTTGGAGACTGATGAGTCCCCATCGGGAAAGCAAAGCGTGTGCCGCCCCCGTGTCTCGCCGCCATAATCGTTACACCCTGAAAAACATTCGGGAAACCCAAGCATTTTTTAGAGAAATCCCGACCGGTCGGCGCGCGCGCTCTTGGGGACGTGCGGCGGAGCGCGCGGTAATGACCATTGCGCACGGGAACTGCGTCATATTCGCGCGCGGCGAGCGCAGAAGCAGCCGAACGAAAGACACGTACTATAGCGGCGTCACTCGTCGATTAGTGGAGGTAAGTGACCATGACGCCGCCCAGATATCGATCGGCGGCGTAGAACTCATTTGCCGAGTCGAAGCGGTCATAGGTAAGCAACCCCGTCACGCGCCAATGTTCGTTCCATTGTTTGTGAAGTTCTGCACCATAGCGCAACATGTTTTCGTTGCGCGAGGGAACGAAGACAAAGTCGGGGTAATCTCGATACCCCCAACCTAACTGAAAAACCGCCCAAACGTCGGTCAGGAGCGAAATCTCACTCTCCCCGTAAATGAACACGCTGTTGTACGCGAAGTTCGCACCTTGGAGCTCGGCCATTTGCACGTCGACGCCGCTGCGCAATCGCTCTAAGGCGCCCCACTCGGGGTCATATTCATGTGAGACGCCAAGCGTGTTTGTCCATCCATCTTGCGAGGTCAGCGCAGGATCGACGCCGTCAACTGTGAAGTTACTGTAGTCAATCGCCCAGTAGGCGCGTGACACCGTCGAAGGATTCCATTCGGCCTCGACCGAACTAATCACGCTGTGGCGCTTCGCAAAATCCTGGCCGTCAAACAGGTTTTGCTCAAAGTTGTATTGAAGCCGTCCGACCCAATAAGCGGCGTCGGTTGGGTACGCTCGTTCGACGAATACCCCAGGACGATAACTTTGCACGTTAAAGCCGCGGAATTCCTCCTCGTTCAGCGTGAAGTAGCCGCTAAGGGCGGCGCCAAGCGTCCACGCGTCACTCTCCCAAGCGCGCAGCTCCATCTCGGGCGCGGCGAATAACTGGAAGCTTTCGGTGTTCTGGGTAAAGACGGTGCGGCTGAGCGGCGCTAATTGCAGGTTCGTGTTGTAGAGCATCCCCGCCGCGAGTCGAAAATTAAAAGGCGAAGGCGATTCCGGCGCGATTTCCTCATCGACCGGCACGCCGCCGAAACGATTCGGCTCGTCGTCGTGTTCAGTGAACGCCGCCAAAGAAGCGTCGACCGAAGACGCCGTTTGGCGCAAATACCCCTGCGACTCCTGAGCATATTCGCTATCGGGAGCAAGCCGGCTCGCTTCGGCGAAATGGAAAGCGGCCGCATCGGAACGTCCGAGCGCCGTCAGGGCGCGGGCAAGATCAAAGTGAGCGCTGGCGCTCGAGGCGTCCCAACGCACCGCCGTTTCACATGCCTCGACGGCGCCAAGCGTATCGCCATGATCCAATCGCCAGCGCCCCAACAGGCGCCAGCCGCTGGCGTCGCTTGGGTTTTGGCGAATCCGGTCTAGCAGCCGTTGTTCCAGCGCACTGCCCGACGTTTGAGCAAGGCTTGTGGGAAGAAAAACTCCATACAGCAACGCAATGACGCCCAGCCAAATCGTCCAGCGGCAATTCAAGAGGGATAACGCCGCCATGCGCAACCTAAGGGAGAACGAAGAGAGCCGGGGTTGTAACCACCGAGTTCTCCACGGGTCAAGATCGACCTGGCGCGGCCGTTCCCTGCAGCAACTGCAATTGACTTTCGGTGGTTGTACGCAATACGCTTTCGCCGCCTTTTCTTTGCGTTCTTTTGAGGTGAACTCATGCGACGGATGTTGATGTTCTTCCTGGTGTCGGTCAGCACCGCCATGGTCTCCTACGCCCAACCGCCCGGCGTGGGAGGTGGACCCGGCGCAGGGGTAGGGCCTGGCGCAGGGGTGGGGCTTGGCGGAGGCGGCGGATCGGGAGGTTCGCTTAGTGCGTCCGGAGTGGGCGGAAGTTCCGGCGGTCACGGCCTCTCCCAGGGCCGCCGGGCTACACCGCAAACGGGAACCGGCAGACTAGGCGAAGCCCGCAGTATGGGACAACTTGGCCGATCGGCCGATCGGGCGCGTCCCCTGTTTGAGCGCCGCCCAGACCGTCTGAGCCAGGGCAATTCCGAACATAAGAACGAAGGTGCGCGGCACAGGCCCGAGCCGCGCGAACGTCCTGAGTCGCAGCCCCATCAGGATGTGGCGACTCGACTTGATCCCTCGCAACGCCCTCGCGCTGCAGAAACCGTGCTGCAAAACCGACTCGCTGCCATCGACCGTATGCGCGATCAGGCCTTGGCCACCGAAAACATGGAACTGCTCCAACATGCCGACCGCCTGGAGCAAATGGCTCGCGAACAACATGCGCGGATGACAGGCGTTCCTTTAGGCCCCGCTGCGGCGCCACAAGCCCCCGCGCCGGCTTCATGGGCAGAACCCGCCGTCGCGCCGATCAATCCGACAGTGAACGGGACGATAGTTCCTCCCGTCGCGCCGACGGACCCGACCTTTGTGGGGACCACGACTCCTCCCGTTATGCCGACGGACCCGAGCGTCACCCCCGCCGATCCGAACACCGTGGGACCGACGACTCCTCCTGCCGGGCCGACCATTCCGCCCGGTCTTCATGGCCGCGCCTTTGGGCAAAAGATTTCCGAACAAGCTCGGCTTTATGGCCGGGAGTTCGGCCAGTACGTGAGCGAACAAGCTCGAAACGGCGGCACGCCATTTGAGAGTGGGCGGGATCGGCGGAACTATCAACCGCCGCCCGTGGTGACCAATCCGACGGCGCCTGGAACTCCCGCGCTGCCTGGCGACCCTGCGCAACCCATTCCGGCTCCAGAACCCGGTGTGGTAGCTCCCGTTTCGGATACGCCGCTGCTGCTCCCACCGACCGAAACCACCGTGGAGTAATCCGACCCGGCGGCTGACGATCAGGAAATGACGAGCCTCGCTGTGAAATCGGCGTGATCGATCATTTCATTTGGAAGCCCAGGCCGTGCGCGCCATGTGCATCCATGGCCTATTTTTTGATTTTTTTCGGCAAACACGCCATTGCTTTGTTGTACGAAATTCGGCGTAATTTCCTTGAAAAACACGAAGTGTCAACGGTATTAGGATCGCATGAAGCAAATGATACTGCGACCATCTCGAAAAATTTTGCTGACGAACTCTGGAAATTGAACATTTGTTCCGTATAATAGATAGTGTGCGAGTGAAGGTCTGAACTGAGTTTCGCACACCTGAACAAGCGACGAAGTAAACCCCTCCCGCGAAACCTCACGTTGTTTCGCTCCCGCCTTTCTCGTTCCTTGTCTCTCCCAACGCGTTTTCGCGGAAATGCCTGTCTGGGCGGCTCAAGCCAGATTTCCCCAAGCGGGCGTTATTGCGCCGTCAGTGCGATGATGCGCAGCGGCGCGCCGCTGCCGCCGCCGATTTTCATCGGCAGCGCGACGACCGAAAAACCCGTTTCCGGCAGAAGTTCGAGGTTCGCCACGTTCTCGAAGGCCGGCACATTGTGTTCAAACAACGTCACGTGGCTTTGAAAGTGTTGCGATTGGCCGTAATCGATACTTGGCGTGTCGATGCCAATCGCATGAATCGCACGATGCTCCACCAGCCAGCGCGCCGCCATGGGCGACAGTCCGGGAAAGTGCAAGTCGTTCACCGCGTCGGGGCCGGTTTTGTCCGTCCCTAAATACTGCGATCGATCATTCCAATGCCGACCATGTCCCGTACGCAGCAGCACAATGACTTCCACGAGCTGTCGGCCGTGACGCATTTCCCACCGGCGTAGATCATCCACGCCAATTTCGTAGTCGCGGTCCTGGGCGCAGGCCTCGGTTACGTCGACCACGACCGCCTCGCCCACGAGGCGCTCCAACGGGATCTGATCGACGGTTTGGCGTCCTTCAAAGAAATGAATCGGCGCGTCGAGGTGCGTGCCGCCGTGCTCAGCCGCGATAAATCGATTCGCGGCGTAATAATAGCCTTTGTCGGTCACGCCCGCCGGACCGCGAACCAATTGGAAACCCTTCTCCGTGGGCCAGTATACGGTGCTTTGATTGAACGGATAGGTCAAATCGATCACACGTTGCCCCCCCAACAACGGCGCGGCCTCACGCCTTGCCGGAGAAGCCGCCTTCGCGCCAGTTTGCGCCGAGGGCGGCTGCGCGACCACGGGAAGCGACGACGCAAAAACACTGACAACCAACATCGCACGCAACCAACGACGGCGCCACATTGCATTGGGTCCCCGAGACAAAGGAACGATTCGACGGAGGAATTCCGCGTTGATTTTACTGTGAAACCCGGCAGGAACGCGCTAAGCCGTGTTGAACTTCGCGCCGAAAGGGCTACCGTAATGACATTCGGTCGGCTCCAACTTGCCGACCGACCCGCCGTGCGACGCTGCTTTCTTCCGCGAGCGTTCGCTGTCCGTGCGAGGCGACTGGCGTCCCTTGCTACCCCACCTCCTTAAACCTACAACGAAAAACATGGCATCGGCGCAACGCCCGGAAGATCCCTCGTTGAATGCGGACGACGAAGTCCGTATCTCGGCGCCGAAAGGAATGCTCGCCTCGGAAGATTGGTGGGCAGTTTGGCTAGGCGGATTGATTCTCTTGCTGGCGATCGCGGGGACCTACTTCTCGCGCCCGGCAGACTACTCCGACCGGTTGGCCGAAGTCGAAACGCAGGCAACCCAAGTGCGGGAGTTGCAACAACAGGCGGAAATCGCTGAGGCGAGCACAGCATCGGAAAGCCTGTCGCAGCAAATTGACGACGAAAAGAAACAGCTCAAAACCCTTCGCTCGAAACTCGATGCGAATCCGTTGCAACCTTGGCTTGCGCTTCCTCGAAGTTGGAGCAGCAATCCGCTGAACGCTTTCCTGCGCGACGGGAAACCAATTTTGGCGGGCATCGTCGGCGCACTGGCCTTCAGCACCGTGTTGTTTGGATTCGGCGCCACGTTTTTAGGAGCGCGATTTGCGCAGTTCGTTCCTGCTTTTATCGTGGTGTTTTTATTGGCGAGTTTGGCGTACGTTCTGGCCACCCAAGAAGTCGTCGAGTATTACAACCTGGAATACCCCCTGTGGGCGTTATTATTGGGATTATTGATTAGCAACACCGTGCGAACGCCCACTTGGTTGCATCCCGCGGTGCGCACCGAATTTTACATTAAAACAGGACTGGTGCTGTTGGGCGCCGAAGTGTTGTTTGGCCGACTGCTCTCTCTTGGTTTGCCGGGCGTCTTTGTCTCTTGGGTCGTTACGCCGGTGGTGTTGATCGGCACCTATCAATTCGGGCAGCGCGTATTGCGCATGCCTTCGCGGTCGCTCAACCTGGTGATTTCCGCCGACATGTCGGTGTGCGGCGTTTCGGCCGCCATCGCTACCGCGGCGGCCTGCCGGGCGAAAAAAGAGGAGTTAACGCTGGCGATTGCGTTATCGCTGGTGTTCACTGTGGTCATGATGGTGGTCATGCCGCCGATCATCAAAGCGGTGGGAATGAGCGAAGTGCTCGGCGGCGCCTGGATCGGCGGAACGATTGATTCGACTGGCGCCGTCGCGGCGGCCGGCGGCATGTTAGGCCCCACCGCGCTGACCGTTGCGGCCACGGTCAAGATGATTCAGAACATTTTGATTGGTGCGGTCGCCTTCGCCGTGGCGGTGTACTGGGTGGCGTACGTCGAACGCCGCCCCGGCGCCCGGCCCGATGTGCGTGAAATTTGGTACCGCTTTCCGAAGTTCGTATTGGGCTTCGTGGCGGCAAGCATTTTGTTTTCGATGTTGCACGCGAGCGGCGTAGCCGGCGAGTCAATGGCCGACGCGGTCATCGGCTCCACCAAAACGCTTCGGGCCTGGTTCTTCTGCCTGGGGTTTGTCAGCATCGGATTGGAAACGAATTTCCGCGAACTGTCGCGCTACCTGGCTGGCGGCAAACCACTGATTTTGTACGTCTGCGGCCAGGCCTTGAACCTGACGTTAACCTTACTCATGGCTTGGCTGATGTTTGAAAAGGTTTTCCCGCATGCGGCCGCAGCTCTTTCGCAATAACACGTGGGACCGCCGCTTGGGCCTGGCGCTCGGCGCGGCGGCGATTACTTGGGTGTGGCTGGTGGCCCTTCCCTGGCTGGGCGGTCGTCCGGAACTGCGCGAGGACCTGCGATGGCGCGCCGCTCGCGGCATTAACGCCGGAGCGATGTACTACACGGAGCTCGAAGCGATGCCCGACATCGCCGCCCATTTGGACGAACTCCACGAGCGCCACGCCGAGGCGTTCTGGCGGGTCAGCGAGCGTTCCCCCGAGCCTCCCGCGGAGAGAGCGCGCTGAATTGCGATGATTCGGCCCGCGTCGTTGCCCCAGGCGTCCAAGAAATAAAAAGAGGCGGATCGGCCAGCCTAAGGGCCCATCCGCCTTGGATATCGACGAGCATGACGTTCGCCGAACCGATCCATCGTTACCAGCCGTAGCCGTACGACGGACGATGCAAGTACGGATTCACGTGCACGTGCGGGCGATACGGCGCATAAGGCCGCACATGGAATCCGCCATGAGCGCCCCCGCTTGCGTAGGGACGATATACGTACGGATTGGCATGCAAATGTGGGCGATAATTCGCATACGGTCGAACGTGAAAACCGCCATGCGAACGGTATCCGCCATGATAGTGGCGAGGGCCCGCTGCGTCGGCCGTGGCGCCCAAAGTCAACATGCCCGCCGCCACCGTGGCGGCGACAAGCAGCGTTTTTCCCCAACGAAACATCGTGCTGTTCCTTTGTGTGTTGAGCCAGCCCTTCCAGGCTGAAACGATACGGACATTCCCCGTTGGAAGTCCTCATGGGGGATACCGGAAAAGCCGCACCGACTCCGACACAATAATTTCCAAATATCGCGATCTGCCCAGATAATTGTCGCTGTCGCACGGCCGCGAGGTCGGGGGCAGCGTAATGCATGGAAACTCCGAAATTTGACATAACCCCGACCCCGCGAACGGTTATACTGCACCCTGCGGCGACAATGGCGCCGCGACGCCCCGCGAACTGTTCCCTTCCTTTGTTTTCCTGCCTCGCTTCCCTCCTTAGGACCAATTCACGATGAGCATCCGGACTGCCCTGATTCTCTTGTTGATCACGCTGGGAACGTCGTCTGCTTGGGCGGCCGAAACGTTTCAAGCTGGCGCCGCCACAAGCAACATCACGCCGCCGTTGGGAGGCGCCATCATCGGCGGCTTTGTGCCGTTTCCCTCGACGCACATTCACGATGAACTTCACGCACGCTGCCTGGTGTTGGACGACGGCCAGACGCGATTGGCCTTGGTGGTGTGCGACCTGCTGGGAATTCACGCCGTGGTGAGCGATGAAGCGCGCAAGTTAATCGCCGAGCAGTCTGGCATTCCGCGCGAAAACGTCTTGATTAGCGCTACGCATACCCATTCGGCTACCAGCGCCTTGGGCCAACGCCGCTGGGAGCACGAACAAACCGCCGATGAATACCAAAGTTTCGTGGCGCGGCGCATTGCCGACGGCGTGGCCTGCGCCATCAACAATTTGCGCCCAGCGCAAATTGCGTTTGGAACGGTCGATGTGCCGGAGCACGTGTTCAATCGTCGCTGGCATATGCGCCTTGGAACGGTTCCGGAGAATCCGTTCGGCACGGCGGACATTGTCAAAATGAATCCTCCCGCAGGTAGTCCTAACCTGGTGGAGCCGGCCGGTCCGACCGATCCGCAGGTGTCGTTCCTTTCGGTGCAGGATGTGGACGGCCGACCCATTTCGATCTACGCCGCGTACTCGCTGCATTACGTGGGCGGCGTCGGTTCGGGGCATATCTCGGCCGATTACTACGGTTATTTTTGTGAGCGTTTGAAGCATTTGATCGAGGCCGACGCAACGCCGCAGGAAGATTTGTCGGTCGACCTTCCGCCGTTTGTCGCGATCATGGCCAATGGAACTAGCGGCGACATCAACAATATCAACTTCCGCAATCCGCGACCCGGGAAAAAACCGTACGAGCAAATGCGCTACGTCGCCCACGATGTGGCGAATCAAGTTCATGCCGCCCTCGAGCCGCTCCAGTATCAGCGCGAGGTTTCGCTGGCCGCCGTTTACCGCGAGCCAACGCTCGCGTGGCGCCGGCCGACGCCGGAAGAAATGAAATGGGCTGAGGAGACGCTCGCCGCGGGTCGCAAAAACGAGCGCGATCTCTCCTATATTTACGCCGAGCGCACCATGCGCCAGTCGGAATACCCGGAAACGGGAAAGGTTCCCTTGCAAGTCTTGCGCATAGGCGACGTATGCATCGGAACCATGCCTTGCGAAGTATTTTGCGAAATTGGACTGGACTTTAAGCAGCGCAGCCCGATTCAGCCCGCGTTCATGGTCGAACTTGCTCACGCGTATTTGGGATACTTGCCCACACCTCGCCAGCATCAATTGGGCGGATACGAAACGTGGATCGGCACGAACCGCCTGGAGCGTGATGCCTCGGACAAGATGCTTGCCGAACTGTTGGAAATGGCGGAAGAAGTAAAAGCAAAACCTTAAGCGCCGTTTGCCGGGTTGCCAGGCCAACCTCAGCAGCCGTCATCGTCTGTTGGGGTTGTCATTCGTAGGCGGCAAGCTTCACCACGACCATTCAGATCGGGAACGCGATCTGATAAACTAGAACTTATGCGTCGCAGGCGAACGTGCGCCGAAAACGACCCCTGTGGCGCAGCGCTCCGCAAACCCCACCGCATCACGCATCCCGCCATGTTCAAACCCGCCGCTGTGCTCGTGTGTTCAAGCCTTGCTGCGAAGCTCGTGTTGGCTGCGTCGTTTGCGACCGCCGACGATTCGCGCGAAGCGCTCGACTTTTTCGAGCGCCAGGTGCGCCCGATTCTGGTCGAGTCGTGCCAGAATTGCCACAGCGCGAAGAAGCAAGAGTCCGACCTGCGGCTCGATTCGCGCGAGGCCGCACTTCGCGGCGGAGTTTCCGGTGCGGCCATCGTTCCCGGCGAGCCAGACAACAGCCTGATTGTTGCCGCGATTCGTTACGACGGCGACGTGCAAATGCCGCCGAAAGGGAAACTGACCGACGCGCAAATTGCCGCGCTGACCCGCTGGGTGGAGCTTGGCGCGCCATGGCCGAAAGAACCTTCCACTACCGCGCCCGCGGCCGACGCGGCTCGCACGCATTGGGCCTTCCAGCCCGTTCGTGATCCGGCGCCCCCAGCGCTGGAAGGCGAGTCGTCGCAAAACTCAATCGACGCGTTTGTCCGCGCGCGGTTGGCGCAAGAAAACTTGCCATTTTCGCCGCCTGCGGATCGACGCACGCTCCTACGGCGCGCCACGTTCGATCTCACGGGATTGCCTCCCTCGCCCGAAGAAGTCGAAGCGTTCCAGCGCGATGACGATCCCAAAGCGTATGAAAAGCTCATCGAACGTTTGCTTGCGACGCCCCACTACGGCGAACATTGGGGGCGCCATTGGCTCGATGTCGCCCGGTATTCCGACACGAAGGGCTACGTGTACGGGCGCGAACAACGCATCTGGCCGCATGCTTGGGTTTACCGTGACTGGGTAGTCAAGGCGCTGAACGATGACTTGCCGTATGACCGCTTTTTGCTGCTTCAAATCGCGGCGGATCAAGCCGCGCCGGACGATCATTCATCGTTAGCGGCGATGGGATTCTTGACGCTCGGCCGGCGTTTTCTCGGCGTGCAGCGCGATATTATCGACGACCGCATCGACGTCGTGACGCGCGGCACGATGGGATTAACCGTCACTTGTGCGCGCTGCCACGATCACAAATATGATCCAATTCCGACGCGCGATTATTACTCGCTTTACGGCGTATTTCAAAGTTGCGTCGAGCGGCTTGCGCCGGTCAGCGAACCCGTCTCGCTCAACGACGCGTATGAAAAATTCGCCGCGGAATTGGCCAAGCGAGAACAAGCGCTGGCGCAGACCATGGCGGAGCGCCGCAAACAAACGGCCGACCGTAATCGGGCGCGCGTCGGCGACTATCTGGCGGCGCAAATGGAGTTGAACAAATATCCCGAGGAAGGTTTCGATCAGATTCTGGCCACGACCGATTTACTGCCCACGTTCGTCCGTCGCTGGCAAGATTATTTGGCTTCGGCGAAGAAGCGCAATGATCCGGTGTTTGTTCCTTGGCACGCTTACGCCGAGTCGCCCGCAACCGAGTTTTCGTCACACGCGGTGGAAATCACCAAGCAACTCGCGGCGCGGCCCGCGGGGGAAGTCGCTCCGCTGGTGGCGGCGAGGTTTACCGAGCCGCCCGCTTCCATGGGGGATGTGGCGAAACGTTACGGCGAGTTGTTCGCGGAAATCGACCGGCAATGGCAAACGATGGTGAAAAACGCCGCGGAGCAGCAACAACCTACGCCCGCGGCGCTGCCCGACCCCGCGGCCGAAGCGTTGCGGCAAATCCTTTACAGCCGCACCGGTCCTTGCGAAGTCCCGGACGAGCCCATTGTCAACATCGAGTATTTCTTCGACTCGGATTCATGCAACGCGTTGTGGAAGTTGCAGAATGATGTGGAAAACTGGATTCTCCAAGCGCCGCCCGAGGTTCGACATGCGATTGTGTTGAACGATCGTGACCCGCCCACAACGCCGCGCGTGTTTAAGCGCGGCAATCCGGCGAATAAAGGCGACGAGACGCCGCGCCAATTCGTCGAAGTGCTTGCGGGCCCCGAACGGCAACCGTTCGCGTCTGGAAGCGGCCGGTTGGAACTGGCGCAAGCGATTGTCGATCCCAAAAATCCGCTTACAGCTCGGGTCATAGTGAACCGGGTGTGGATGCACCATTTCGGGTCTGGACTGGTGCGCACGCCGAGCGACTTTGGCGTGCGGGCCGATCCGCCCAGTCATCCGGAGTTGCTCGATTGGCTCACGAGCCGGTTCATCGAAGATGGCTGGTCGCTCAAACAACTTCACCGACGGATCATGCTCTCGGAAACCTATCGGCAGAGCGCGCTTGGCCCTGCCGATGCGGGCCTCCGCGCGGTGGCGGCGCAGGCCGACCCGGAAAACCGGTTCCTGTGGCGGATGAACGCGCACCGCCTGTCGTTCGAAGAAATGCGCGACGCGCTCTTGGCGGCCGCCGGCCGGCTCGATCGCACCGTTGGCGGCCGCTCGGGCGATCTTTTCTCACCCACGTTCATGCGGCGATCGTTGTATGGAACCATCGATCGCCAGTTCTTGCCCGGCACACTCCGGATGTTCGATTTCGCCAACCCCGATTTGCACATTCCGCAACGGAGCGAAACGACCGTGCCGCAGCAGGCCTTGTTCTTTTTGAACGATCCGCTGCTGGTGAATTACGCCAGGCTGCTTGCTGAGAGAACCGCGACAGCCGAGAGCCCTGCCGCCCGCATCGAGCAGATGCATCGCATCGCCTATCAACGCTCGGCCACCACGGAACAACTGCAGTCGGCGTTGGAGTTTATTGAACTGGCGGGCGAAGGCGAACCGTCCGATGTTTCCCCCACCGCGGCGGCGTGGCAATACGGTTTGGGGTCGTACGATGAATCCTCGCAGCGCGTGGTGAGTTTTGAGAAACTCCCGCACTTCACGGGATCGGCATGGCAGGGCGGACCGAATTATCCCGACGCGAAGCTCGGCTGGGTGCAGCTAACCGCCACGGGCGGCCACCCCGGCAACGACTTAGCCCATGCTGCCGTGCGCCGCTGGACGGCGCCGCGCGACATGCGTATTCGCATCGACTCCACGCTGATTCACGAACCGACCGAAGGTCAAGGCGTACGCGGCTTTGTCGTAAGCAGCCGCGGAGGATTGCTGCAACAGGCGGCGGTGCATCACGGTCAGGCGGCGCTGAATGTCGAGTCGCTCGACGTGGTTGCTGGCGAGACAATCGACTTTGTGGCCGACATTGGCCAACAACTCAGCTATAACCAATATCTTTGGAAGGCGACCATTACGCCGGAAGGCGAACCCAACGCGCCGTTTGATTCCGAGAAGGATTTTCAACAGCAAAGCGTCGAACATCTTTCCGCCTGGGAGCAATTAGCTCAGGTGATCTTATCGTCCAACGAGTTCCTGTTTGTCGACTAACCACAGTCGTCAACGAAGGAGTGAGCGTCCTATGTTTCTGAACCGTCGTGATATGCTGTGTCGGGCCGGCGCCGGACTTGGCTGGCTCGGGCTGTCGTCGTTGATGGCCGAGCAGGGTTTGTTGTCCGCCCCCGTTCACGCGGCCGCGGAAGTGAAAAATCCATTAGCCCCGAAACCGCCGCACTTCACGCCGACCGCGAAACGGGTGATTCATTTCTTTTGCAACGGCGGACCGTCGCACGTCGATACATTCGACCCCAAACCGGCGCTGGCCAAGTACGCCGGGCAAACGCTGCCCGAAACATTGCTGACCGAGCGCAAGACCGGCGCGGCTTTTCCCTCGCCCTTCAAGTTCCAAAAGTACGGCGAAAGCGGGTTGGAAATCAGCGAGATTTTCAGCCGCACGGCCCAACATGCCGACAGTATCGCCGTGATTCGTTCGATGTACGCCCAGGTGCCGAATCATGAACCTTCGCTGATGTTGATGAACTGCGGCGACTCGGTGCAGGCGCGGCCGAGCGTTGGCGCCTGGGCCTTATACGGATTGGGCGCCGAGAACCAAAACCTGCCTGGGTTCATCGCCATGTGCCCTGGCGGCCTGCCCATCAAGGATTCGGAAAACTGGCAAGCCGCGTTTTTGCCCGGCGCCTACCAGGGAACCTATATCGACTCGAACCACGAACAGCTCGACAAGTTGATTGAAAACATCGCGCATCCGCATGTCACCTCGGCCATGCAGGGTCGGCAGCTCGAACTGCTGCAAAAGTTGAATGCGTCACATCGCGCCGGACGCCTCGATCCGCGGTTGGAGTCGCGCATTCAGGCTTTTGAACTCGCCTTTCGCATGCAGGCTGAAGCCGCCGAGGCGTTTGATCTTTCGCGCGAGACGAAAGAAACGCGCGAGTTATACGGCAACGGCGTTCATGCCCGGCAAACCTTGATTGCCCGCCGGCTGTTGGAGCGCGGCGTGCGTTACGTGCAGCTTTGGCATGGCGCGGGGCAGCCCTGGGACAATCACGACAACATCGAGGGCAATCATCGCAAATTGGCGGGCGAACTGGATCAGCCCATCGCCGCGTTGCTGACCGACTTGAAGCGCCTCGGCATGTTCGAGGATACATTGGTCATTTGGGGCGGCGAGTTCGGACGCACCCCCACGGTTGAGCTCGGTGGAGACGGCAAATCGAAGCTCGGCCGCGACCACAACCATTACGGTTTTTCGGTGTGGTTAGCCGGAGGCGGGGTCAAGGGAGGAACGGTTTACGGCGCCACCGATGAATTTGGCTTCCAAGCCGCCGAGAACCCCACCAGCGTGCATGACTTGCACGCCACGATCTTGCACCTGCTCGGGTTTGATCACGAACGGTTAACGTACCGTTACGCCGGACGCGATTTTCGCTTGACCGATGTGAGCGGCCGCGTGATTCAGGAAATTCTCGCCAAACCGATCGCGTGAGCGAAGCACCCCCACAGTGGGGGCCGCCGATAGACTTGTCGTCGCCGCCCACTTAGGATTTGGCCCCATGCTTGCTTTTATGGCGTAAAACCCTTTGTAGGGGCGTACGATTCTGTCACCCAACCTGGGGCAAGCGCCTTCGATTGCGGCCCGGCGACGTGTCGAGTGTCGCAAATTCGCGGTTTGGTCCTGACTGGCATGCCTGAATTCACTGGGCGCCTGGTGCGACATCCAGCGCGCGTGTCGTTCTATTGGTACCTGGGTTTGATCCTGGTGGGCGCCGCGCTGTTGTGTCATCCGGTCTGTCGCACTTCGCCGGAACGACCCATTACCTGGATCGACGGACTGTTCACTTCTGCCAGCGCCGCGTGTGTGACGGGGCTCGCCGTGCGCTCGACAGGCAACGATTTTTCGTTCCTGGGGCAGGCGGTCATTCTGGCGCTGATCCAACTGGGCGGCGTGGGCATCATGACCGTGACCACCTATGTGACGTTTCAACTCGGGGGAAGGCAAAGTCTTCGCCACCGGATGATTCTTTCGGAAACATTGGGCGCCGACGAGCAATCGGACCTGCGCTCGGTGCTGCGCCGCGTGTTGAAACTCACGGTCGCGGCGGAGTGCATTGGCACGGTCATCTTGTTTGTGCGTTTTTTGTTCAGTTTGCCGCCCGGCGACGCGCTGTGGCATGCGGTCTTTCACACGGTCTCGGCATTCAACAATGCCGGTTTCGGCTTGTACGATGACAGTCTCATGCGCTACAGCAGCGACGTGGTGGTCAACGTGACGATCATGGCGCTCATTGTCATCGGAGGAATAGGCTACCCTGTGATTCTAGACATCGGCCGTTTGCATCGCATGTCGTGGAGCGAAAAGTGGGATCGTCTCACGATCCACTCCAAAGTGATGTTGCTAGGAACGGCGATTTTGATCCCTTTGGGCGCGGTGTCGATGCTCATTCTCGAAGCGGACGGTCTCTTGCGGGAAATGCACTGGGCCCGTCGTCTGCTGGTCGCGCTCTTTCATTCGGTTTCAACGCGCACCGCAGGTTTCAACTCGGTCGACATCGCCGCGATGACGACGGCCACCTTGTTCATCACTATTTTGCTAATGATGATTGGCGCCGGTCCTTGTAGCACGGGCGGGGGTTTCAAGGTGACAACTTTCATGTTGCTTGCGGCGCAGGCGTGGTCGTCGTTTCGCGGTCATCCGCGGTTAAACCTGTTTCGCCGCACGGTGCCCCAAGAAGCGATTAATCGAGCCGTGGCGACAGCGCTCATTTTTTCACTCGTGGCCCTGACCGCGTTGGTGGCGCTCCTAGCCATCGAGCAATCGGCCCATACACAAGCTGACGATCACGGATTTTTCCTCAACGCCTCGTTCGAATGTGTGAGCGCCTTGGGAACCGTGGGGCTGAGCACCGGTTTGACGCCCCAGCTTTCGACCCCGGGCCGCCTGATCATTGTGCTGCTCATGTTTGTGGGACGTATCGGCCCCATTTCTACCTTTATTGCATTAGCGCGACCGCAGCGCGAGCATCGGTTGGAATACGTACAAGACACGCCGCTTTTTGGATAACCGCGATGGCCGAGCGAAAACGTTTTATCGTTCTGGGGCTGGGCTCCTTTGGAACGGCCCTGGCGCGCCAGCTATGCGACAATGGCTGCCGAGTGACGGGCGTTGATCGACATCGTAACCTGGTGGAGGATTTGAAAGACATCCTCTATGAAGCCGTCATTGGCGATGTCACTGACCGTGAAACCCTTGCCGCGCTCGGCCTGCGCGATGCTGAATCGGTATTTATTAGCTTGGGAGAATCCTTAGAGCCTTCGTTACTCGCCACGTTGCATGTCAAAGAGTTGGGCGCGAGGCGCGTGGTGGTCAAGGGCGTGAACGAATACCACGGCCGCATTCTGAAGAAGTTAGGCGTGGAGCGCGTGGTGTTTCCCGAGGTCGAATTTGCGCGCGAGTTGGCGAACCGGGAAACCTGGACCAACGTTCTGGACTACATGCCCATTGACCCGGAATACAGCTTTGTGGAAATCTCGACGCCCGAGTCGATCGTTGGCCAAACGCTGCGCGAAGCCGACTTGCGGCGAACGTACAACATTTGGGTCGTTGGCGTGAAAGACGTGCTCAAAGGTCGGTTCGAAATGTTTCCCGATCCTGAGACGCGCCTGCGCGACGATCATCTGCTGCTTATCGCCGGCCGCAAGATCGACCTCGACCATTTTCGTGAGGTGAAATAAGAAGTGATCGGAGTACGCGGGGTCAAAGCCCAATGACCCGCCGGTAAAATCGTCGGATCGGGACGATCAAATCGGCCCGAACGCGTCGGCGTGATGCGTTGGTTTCCCTCGGTTGCCTTGGCCGTTTTGGCGATAAAACAGACACAATCTTCCTTGCGACGGCCGGAATTTTCAATCTCGCGGGCCTTTCCCACACAATTAAGAACCGCGGCAAAGCGAACTGGGAAATACAATAGAAAGAGCGGCGGCCTCACCGGTCGCCCGAGCGCCTGGAGGAGTCAATTCGTGGATCGTAAACAATTACTCGAGCGAATCCGTGCGGGAGGGGTTGTCGGCGCCGGAGGCGCCGGATTCCCCACGTACAAAAAGCTCGACTCGCAAGTTGAACACCTGATCGCCAATGGCGCCGAATGCGAGCCGTTGCTGGCGAAAGATCGTGAAACGATGAAACAGGATCGCGAAGCCTTCTTTCAAGGGCTGGCGATCATGCAGCAAATCACCGGCGCCCAAAATGTCACGGTGGCGGTCAAGCGGAAGAACAAGGACGTCGCCGACAGCTTCGAGGGCGACATCAAGCAGCGAGGCTATCATGTCTTGGTCTATGAAGATGTCTACCCGGCAGGTGACGAGTACGTGCTGGTGTTCGAAGTCACAGGACGGCAGATTCCACCCGGTGGAATTCCCTTACAAGTCGGGTGTGTGGTCGATAACGTCGAGACAATTGTCAACGTAGCGAAGGCCGTCGCGGGCGTCCCGGTGATCGATAAATACGTGACGATCACGGGCGCCGTGCAAAAACCGATCACGACCATTGTGCCCGTTGGCACAACGATTCGAGACTGTCTGAAACTTGCCGGAGGCTGCGAGGTGGACGATCCGGTGGTGCTCACCGGCGGCGTGATGATGGGCGGCGTCGCGCATTCGCTGGATGATCCTGTAGGTAAGAACGTTGGCGGTTTGATTCCTTTGCCATCGGATCACTATCTTGTGCGCCGCAAGACAGCGTCGCGCTCGACGTACACGCGCATCGGTCACGGGCAATGCGACCAATGCTCGCTCTGCACCGAGTTGTGCCCGCGCTACATTCTCGGCTATCCGATTCAACCGCATCGCGTCATGCGAACGTTGCTGATGACGGGCGAACCCAAGGCGCGCGCCAGCTTGTGGGCGCAGTATTGTTGCGAATGCAACGTCTGTTCGCTCATTGCATGCCCCGAACAACTGGACCCGAAAAACATCTGCGTCGATGCGAAGGCGTTGTTGCGCGAGCAAAAGATCGGCCGCACGCCGGAGGAACTGGAGGAGTTATTCCTTCCGCCGCATCCTGCCCGAAAGGGACGCGAGATTCCCATTCAAACGTTGTACACGCGGTTAGGACTCACGCCGTACGACCGCAAG
The DNA here is from genome assembly GCA_963204915.1 of Planctomycetota bacterium. Classification (GTDB taxonomy): domain Bacteria; phylum Planctomycetota; class Planctomycetia; order Pirellulales; family Pirellulaceae; genus JAHWKS01. The sequence continues at coordinate 62,241 of CAUJHS010000096.1, forward strand.
GCCGACTTCGTGCGCAGCAATTTCCGGCCGAACTCCGTGGCCATTCCGCTGGCGGCCCACATTGGCGTTCCGGCCCGACCCACGGTACGCGCGGGCGATACGGTGCAGCGCGGCGACGTCATCGCCACGGTGGACGAAAACCAACTCGGCTGCCCCGTTCACGCGAGCATCGACGGTCGGGTTTCGTCGGTCGATGGTAAGTACATCCGCATCTCGGCCGCATAGCGTCTTGATGTCGCCGGCGCGCAAGTCCTCGCTTCGTCTTGTCCTCACACGAAATTTCTGAACATGAAAAAAGGCAGCTCCATTGGCATCATCGAAACGTCGAGCATCGCGCGAGGATTCGCCATCGCCGACGCGGTTCTCAAGGCCGGCAATGTGCAACTCGTGATCAATCGCACGATCTGCCCCGGTAAGTACATGGTGCTAATTAGCGGTGACGTTGATGCGGTTCAATCGAGCATTGAAGCCGGGGTCCGCTCGGCCGCGCACACGCTGGTCGATCACTTTGTCATCTCGAACGTGCATCCCTCGGTATTTCCAGCCATTAGCGGCGTCGCCCACTTACCCGAGATGAAAGCATTGGGCGTGGTCGAAGCGTTTAGCGTAGCGTCGATCATCGAAGCCGCCGACGCGGCCGTCAAAGCCACGGCAGTGCAACTCGTGGCGATTCACCTGGCGATGGCGATTGGCGGCAAAGGCTTCGTGACGATGACCGGCGATGTGGCCTCGGTCGAAGCGGCTGTCGCTGTGGCCGCTGGCATCATCGAGAAAAAAGGACTGCTGGTCGAGAAAGTCGTTATACCCGCGCCGCGCCGCGAACTCATCAGCGAGTTCATCTAGCGCGATCTCGGAATTGACCGGCCCATGCCATTCTCGACGGCGACGAGGGCGCAAGAGGCGCGCCTTTCACCCCCACAGGCCGCGCAACTTTTCGTCGTCTTTCACGCCAAGCGGGTACTTCTGACTGTGCGGATGGTCGGCAATGCCCGCGAATTGCCGCAGCGCTTCTTGAATGTGCTCAGGCCGGACGCGGACTCCATGGTCTTTGTCGCAGGCGAGCGTTTGAGGATCAACCGGAATAGCGAATTGACCTTCGTCGGTCGCCCCAATGACGCGGTTACCCCGTATGCCTGGGCCAAGGAACATAATCGAACCGATCGACCAATGGTCTTTGCCATTGCCGCTGTTATACGTTGGCGTGCGGCCCATTTCGCTTTGCACAATGACGACGAGTTTCTCACGAATTTGAAGCGATTCAGCCCGGTGCAAGAGATACGCCACGCCTTCCAAGAACTCGGGAATGAGCTTCATTTGATCGGGGTCGTTGTTCGCGTGGCTGTCGAACTGCCCGATGGAAAGGTTCGCCGAGACGCACACTCCTGCTTTGAACGACGCCAGTGCGATCTCGGCTTGCTGCGCGAGCCGCTCTTTGGGAATCGTCTCGGGAATGTAGGGGGTAATGCGCTGCAGCGCTTTCGAGTTGACTTGCGCGGCGTATAACATGCTTTCGGCGCGCTGCCGGCGGGGCAACAGCGCTTGGGCGGTGCGGCTGGCCCGTTGCTCGCCAAGTGCCTGTTCGATGCGCGCGAGTGCGAAGTCATCATGGTAAGGCGCACGCACGTTGCCCTCGACGGCGTCGGCGTTGGCGATGCGCTGGAGCGACGGCAAATAAGGAACTCGCGACATCGCAACCAAGTTGCCCGTCGCGGAGTAGTTCCCAAACGTGAGAAACGACAGAGGACACGTCGGACCTTGACACGCCGCCACCAGCGCGGCGAAGGTGGGGTAGGCCAGGCTGTCCAACTTGCCCGTGGCCATGTATCGCGCGCCGGGCGAGTGATTGTTCACCGAATAATCCAAACCATTCAGCACGAGCAACTCGTCGCCGAACTCGGCGTAAAAATCTTCATTGCTCAAACCGCCTTGTTTGTGCTGAGCGGTGGGCGCGAACTTGTGGACGCCATGCGTTAGAATGTCGCCCTCTTGATACAAACGGTTAATGCCGCCGATTCCCTTGGGGTCCATCAAGTACGTCGTGTCCCAGCCGCCGGAAGCATTGAACACGACATAGTAGGGCCCCTCATACGGAGGCTCTTCATTCGGAGCGGCCCGCAATAACGCAGCCGGCCCGCCGGGGCACGCCAAACCGAGGCCAGCCAGGCCGCATAATTTAAGGAAAGCGCGTCTCATCGTTTGCTCGGATTGGTGCTTACTCATAGAGAAACTCGTGCTGCCGCAGGAGATACGTTACTACGGCGCGCCACGCGCGTACCGAGTAATGAGGATCAGGAACTTCCCGTTCAAGGCCCTGCCGGCAGTAGTAGCTTTCACGCCGATCGAGGTCGTTGCGCGCTGCCGCGTCTGCCACGACGCTCGCGAAAAGTTGATAAGTTCGCTCGACGTCAGGCGAGTTCCGATCATCGTAGCGCCCCAACACGCGCTCATGCAAATGCACGATCGTCTCGCGAATCTTTGCGTCGGATTCGGGCGAGGCGCCTGGCAAAACATCGGGTTCGATGTTGGGAAACAACCGGCGCGCCTCGGGAGCGCGGCTGAAGTCCAGTGCGGTATTGCGGCACGCCACATCGTTCGCCAACGTGCGTTGAATGGCGCCCATCGCGCCGCTTGGATCGGCAGCGCGCTCGGTGACTTCTTTCGAGTCAATGCCGCCGTACAACATGGCCGTTTGTTCGGTCAGTCGGCCCCAGGGCTGGCCGAAGATGGCCGCGACTTTGCGTTCGAGTTGCTCCGGCGCTAACAACCGCACGAGTCCAAGATCGTCCAATTCGGTGCGGCGCGTGGGAGTTAGCTCGGCCGTCGCCAATCCGTCGGCCCGATAAAAATCCGACTGAACCCAGCCCTTGAGAATTTGTTTGAAGTTAAAGCCAGCCTGTGTGAATTGCGCCGCGATGGCTTCGACTTGTTTTCGCTGCTCTTGATAGGCCCGGCGCTGAGCCGCGTACCTCGGGTCTTCCAAATCTTTGGGGGGCAATAACGTACGCCGGCCGGTCAACAAGTAATATCCGTGCTCAACCATGGCGTTGGCGAAGCGTGGGTCGTTCGCCGTGCGTTCGCCAAGCCATTGGAGTGCTCGCCAGCGTTCATCCGCAGGCAGATCCTCGCCTTCAAAGCCCGCCGGAAACATATCGGTAAACCAACCTTCTTTGCGTCGGCCGTAGACGCCTTGATCGGCGAAGCGCCAATAATCTTGAAATATGCCAGCTACGGGATCGAGCGTCCGATGGCACACCACGCATTCCGCCGCCTGCATGGTCGGAATTTCAAATTTGGCGGTCGCCGCGGCGGCGTCCGACACGCGCGCCGCCAGTTCGAGCACATCGACGCCCAGAAAATGTTGATAGTACATTCGGGCGCGCAGGCGGTTCCGGTTGGTTTCGGTCGTGGGGTAGCGAGTCAGGTACTGGAACGTGCTCAGAAGCCCTGCGTGCGGATAGAATCCCGTCGCCGACTCTTGATTCTGCGAAGTGCTGCGACCAACAAGCGCCTTCAGCTTCACCGGGACGTACTCAAACGGATCGTCCGGATTCTTGAACTGGCTTTTGACCTCGTCGAAGATCCCATACCCGCGCGCCGTATAAGGCGAAACCATGATATAGTCCGCCGTGACCAGTTCGGTGAAAGGCCGATCGTTCCGAACGATGTGGTCAATCAGTCGCATTGGCTCTTCGAGCAACGCCTGGCGATAGTCGTTGGCAAGTTTGTACCCGGCTCGACGCCGCTCATCCTCATCCTGAATGTCGCTCAGGTCGTGGTTTTGATACCAATGGCGCGTCTTTTCAAAATGCTCGTAAGAAAGCACCGTCTGGTCGGCGTTGCCGTCAACGCCAAGGGTGAGGAAAATGTCGTTGAACCCCTCGCGAAGCCGTTCGTAGAAAGCGTCTTCCTGCATGACGGAATCCAGAATCGTCGGCAGAGCGGTTAACCCCTCCCCAGCGATGGCGCTCAGTTCCGTATCGGTTGGAAGCCGGCCTGCCAGTGACAGCGTTATACGGCGGAGCAAGCGGCGGTTGTCCAACATGACGACGCCGTGAAAGAAAGGCGGGACGCTCGCATCGACGGCCGGTTCTTCGTTCACGGTCATCGTGGATGGAGCATTCACGCGGCGCGCGAACTCCGCCAAAATCTGATAGCCAGGCGAATCGGCAGGTAGGACAACCTCGCCGCCGTGATCGAGTTCGCCGACGACTTTCCGAAGGAGGCGAGACCGGTCGTTAACGATGAGCCGCGCCATCCGCGCAAACATGTCGCGGTTATGCCGCATCAGATTGTCCTGCTCCGAGTCCTGCCCGCGCGTGATATCGCGTAGTACAAACTGGCTTTCTTCCGCGTCTCCGCCGGGCTTGTGGCATTGGATGCATTTTTGCGCACCCACCTTGGCCCAAACTTCTTCCGCAAAAAAAACATCAACAGGTGCGTCGCAGACGGCCCTTGTGGCGGGCGCGTTCTCGGCGCCGGCCGCCGTGGCGGAACAGAGCATCACCACGGGCAGCGCCACTTGCAACAATGCGCCCAACAACATCGTGTGATGAATTGCGCCACGATTGCTCATGGAGGTCAAAATCCTTTTGCAGGTCCTTCGATCAAACATCGCCGTATACCGCATCTCACAGCGTAATCCCATTTGCAGAACAACGATACGCCGGCCGAACCCCGCCTCGCGCGGTCAACCTTTCCATTCGCGCCGATCAATGGTGAGCCACTACCTGTTTGAATTATGCTACAGGCGCGAACGATTGGCACGCATGTTACACTTTGCCCGTGGGAAACGCGAACTCTTTTCCTAACGCGAGACCTCTCTCATGAAGTGCATCTTTCAAACATGGGTTGCTGCGTGGCTCTTGCTGCCAATGATCGCGCTGCTGTGCGAGGGCTTGGCCGCCGCCGAGCGCAAGCCGAATTTTGTCTACATTTTCACCGATGACCAACGCTGGGACGCGCTTGGCGTCGTGCAGCGCGAGCAAGGCGAACAGGCGCGCTTTCCGTGGTTGCGAACCCCGAACCTCGACCGCCTGGCGGCCGAAGGGCTGCGTTTTCGCAACGCGTTTGCGGTGAACTCGTTATGTGCACCGTCCCGCGCGACGCTCGTTACAGGACAGTACGGGCATGTGAACGGCGTTGTCAACAACCACACGCCGCACCCGCCGGGCAATCTGAGTTTGCCCGCGTTGCTGCGTCCCGCTGGTTATGTTTCGGCGTACGTTGGCAAGTGGCACCACGGCAGCCAATCGGGCCATCGTCCGGGGTTTGACTACTCGGCCAGTTTTGTGGGACAAGGCAAGTATTTCGACTGCCCAGTGGAAGTGAATGGCGTGGCGACTCCAACCAAAGGATTCATCGACGATGTGACCACCGACTACGCTGCGGATTTCATGCGGAAAAATCAAGACAAGCCGTTCTTGTTGATCTTGGGCTACAAAACGTGCCACGGACCATTTACCCCGCCGCCGCGACACGCGAAAACGTACGAAGGCGAAGCGGCGCGGCGCGTTCCCAACCTGGGAGTTCGGCCGCCTTACCGTCTCGCCGAGGCGGCGCCGGCCGGCGCGAAAAAGAAAATCGCGGCCATTGCCTCCGACTCGCCCACGGTCCCGACCAACCTCAACATGTTTCGGGGCATTACCGCCATCGACGATAACGTGGGCAAATTGCTCCAACTTTTGGACGAACTCCAGCTTACGGAAGACACCGTCGTATGTTTTTCCAGCGACAACGGCTATTACCTGGGCGAACATGGCTTGGGCGATAAGCGTTCGGCTTACGAAGAAGCGATGCGGATTCCCATGCTCGTGCGTTACCCACGGCTCATCTCCCCGGGCCGCATCGAGAACCGCCTGGTGCTGAATGTCGACCCCGCCGCAACCATGCTCGAGCTTGCCGGAGTCGCAGCGCCTCCCGCGGTGCACGGACGTAGTTGGAAGCCAATTTTCGAAGAAAAATCGGAGTTTCCCTGGCGCGACAGCTTTTTCTACTGCTACTTTTTCGAACGCGGCTTCGCCACACCCACCACGACCGCGGTGCGTACGGAGAGCGCCAAGCTGATCAAGTATCCCGGCCATGACGACTGGACCGAGATGTTCAACTTAAGGGACGATCCTTATGAAACGAAAAACCTGGCCAACGACCCCGCCTTCGCAGAACTTCGCAAACGGCTGGAAGCCGAGTATGAGGAACAATCCCAAGCAATCGGTTTTCACATTCCCGATTTTGCCGACACACCACCCGCCGATGGCTCTCTGCCTGGCCGGGGAAAACCAAAAGTGAAACAGCCCGCACGAAAGAAAACCAGCCCGTCGGGAGACAACGCCTAACGCTTATCGCGGTGAGTCTTTACTGACAAACCGAACCAAGGGCGCACTACAAGTTGCGCATGTCGAACATAAACGTGCGAGAGAAGTGACCGGAATTCCGACCCTAAAAAAGGCGCTCGTCAAGGATGGGCCACGACACCACGTTACTAACCCTGTGGCGAGACGCCGAAGCATAGGGATTGGCCGCACCACTCAAGGCGGGGTTTCTCGATTTGCTTTCTCAGCCTCATTCAACGGCGACGGCGAAGGAGTTTCTTCCATTTCTTTCGTGTGCGGAGCGCCCAACTGGCACTGACGGGGACCTCACGTCGAGACGCCAAGCCTGGGGAGCACCACAAACCACAACAACATAAAACCGATAAATATCACTGCCGACAGCCAATCATCCCAGTTCATTGGATCATCCCCTCCTCGGAAGAAGCACGATGCGATACCGGAACCCTCTTGCCAACTGAAAACTCACAGCACTCAATTCGCCGTTTGTCAAACCGGCAGTTAACGGGAAAGCAACTATCGTACCGTTGCAACTGGTCCCTCAGTTAGGGCTCGCCTTCAACGCGTTCGACGTCGAAATTGTATTCGGCGCTCGAGTAGCTTTGCATCGCTTGCGGCCGGAATCGGACGCGCATGTTGGAATCGACATAAATCACGCCGGAAGAAACCACTTCCTGCGTAACGTCGTCCCAGGCAATGAACACCCGATGTCCTTGCAGCATGCGGGGAATTAGCGCCTTTTCTCCGACGTCCAACTCCCTCAACGCGAAGGCTTCCGTTTCAAAACCGACAATTTTGACGCGAATCTCAACTCCTGTCTCGTTATAGATCCGGACCCGATGGGTTGTGTATTGCGGAAACTGGGCCAGCAGCAACGTCGGGACCGTGATCGCGCTTGCTGCAAACACCAATGCGAAAATGAACCGGCGCATAATGTGTCTCCTTAGGAAGTTTGGACGACTTCAGCCACAAACTCGGCCGGCTGCGCATCGCGCCGCGACGGCAGCATGGGAGCGACCTTTTGGAACAGGTCCGACTTCAGCGTGATGACGCCGATTTCCGGCTCGCCAATCGATAAGCGTACTGCGGTTTGCCAGTGCAGTCGGACTCGCTGTTCATGCCGAATCTCGTTCCAAGGAATCAATAGCGGCGCGTTGCCAAAAGCCCGCGCCGCGACGCCAGCGTCAACGTGTAGCCCGCCGGGGCTTATGATGACCGTAACGCATCGCTTATAGACCACCGCGCCAACTTGCACGGTTTGCCGGACGAAGCGTTGGCCGTCCGGAGTTCCTTGCGCGGCGAAGCGTTGGGCAAGCCGGCGCCATCCACCCCCTTGTCTCGCGAACAACCAATACGCCATAGCGACCAGCGCAAAGATCATACCCACGCCCGCCAGAACAACGGCGAAGAGCAAGATCGTCAGTTCGAGCGAGGACATGGCGTCTCTCCTGCGGAAAGGCCGGGCAGAGCGCCGACATCCAGGTTGAACCGCTCAGGAACATCGCGGACACCGTCGAGGAAATCCGCGGGAACGTCCTGCACTCAGCGCCGGCTGATATGCGAAACGCGTCATCAATCCTCAAAGCAACTGCCATACCGGTCCGGGCGTCTGAGGGCAGAGGCCGCATCGACCACGTACTAACGGCCGAATTGCAGAAAATTCCCACGCGCCCTACCGCACAGAACGGCCGATTGGCCAGCATCCAGCACTTTTCTGAGCCGCGCGGTTTGGCACAGCGTTTGTTCCACTTCCGCCCACTTTCGCGAGCAGACGAAAACCGGGTCACGTCCCTTGTACCGATCTCTATTCGGTTCGCAAAGTTGAGGTGCCTACCGTGAAGTCCAATGTCCACCTTCTGCGAAATGCGGTGTCGGATGTTCGCCCGCAGCGTAAGAGCAGGAGCGTTAACCGTTGCTCGCACTGGCGCTGACGACCAGGTCATGGCATTCCGCCCAGGTCGGCGGCTCGCATTTCGAAGCCAACTTGCGAATCACATTTTCAGGGACGGATCGGGTTCGCTGCTTGTTCTGTGCAAGCAAACGTTCCCAAGGCGGCTCAAGGTAGACCATTTCAATCCGGGCTTGATAGTCAACGAATAAATCGAGCCATCGAGCGCGAGTTTGCCGCAAAAGGTTCGTCGCGTTGAAAGCGAACGACTCGCCGCGCCGCAAGAACTCGCGGCACCGTTCCCGTGCGTGTTGAACCACTTGGCCCTGATCGTCCGTGGGATCGGCGCCAAGCTCCTCGCGAATATCGTCCAGCGAAACGACCGGCAGTTCGCTTCGATGGTGTTGCAACCATGTGTTCTTTCCGCACCCAGGCAAGCCCGACACGAGGGTCGCCTGGCAAGAGAATTGTTCGTGCGGAACATAATGAAGGTTCGGATCCTGTTGGCGAAAAAACAGAAACCTTGCGTGCGCATTGGCGAAGGGATACGGCCGGGCATAGCAACCGGCCTCTTCGGCCAGCAACTTCCAGTAATGCAGATTCTCCTCAGGCCGCGTCATGGAATCCGTGTCACGGCCGCGCGTGTCGGCCAACGCGAATAAGTATAAAAGTCGATTGTCGATCAGCCAGGAGAGCCGCACGACTTCGTGCAGGGGCTCAGCGCGTTCCAGCAAGAAGGCGGGTCGGCCATGATAGCGGACCATGCGGGCGATTTCTTCACGCGTTGTCAGCTCGCAGTCCAAGTCCCGCAGGATGGAGCGAACCACGTGCTCGCCCTTCACCGCATGTTTTGGCGACGTGATACGGCCCGTCTCAGGATGGATCTCGGTCGTTAACGGCTTGGCGACATCGTGAAACAGCGCCGTAAACGTCAACACGCATTGTTCGTGCGCGGTCCGTTGCGGCCACTCGTCCAATTCAGCCAGTTGAGCCATTACCCGCTGGGTATGGGTCCAAACGTCGCCTTCGGAATGCCATTGCGAATCCTGAGCGCAGGCGGCCATCGCGGCACACCAGGGCTGGTCTTCGGCCCAAGCGATGATCGCCTCGTGCGATTCCTCTTTAAGTCGCCGCCAGTTCATAGCCAGATATTCACGTCGTCGGTTAACTCGTTGGGCGTCATCGGCCGATGCTGCCAATGTTCGCTTTGTTTAATTTTCTCGACGAACTCCGGCCGCACGTATTTGGCCCGGCCGGTGACAACGCCGTTCGCTTCGGTGCGCAGGTACAATCCCTCCATCCGGTCGTCTTCCTGCTTTGTATGTGGATGCTCAAAGCGGCTGTCAAACCATGACGGCCCAATCAGGTCTTCCAACTCGCTTGGGTGAACAGCGCCTTGATGGATTACAGGGACGGTCTCAATGCGGCAGCCCTCCAGGAGCATGGTGCGCTGCTCTAAGTCGAGAAACGCCTGCTCTTGCTTATCGTAGATATCGAACTCGAAAAAATAATGCGGCAGACGGCGGTACCAAATCGAGTGCCGAGCGTAGACCCATTCTCCAAACAGAATGAAGCGATTTTCCAACCGTTCCTCCAACACGTGGCGTTTGACGGTGGTCCACTGCTTAAAAAGGTCATACTGGGGGTGCATGCCCTGGGTAATCTCATGGCCGCGGCACTGCAGCACAAGTCGCCCCTGATCGGAGAAATGGATGCCCACATTGGTGCCGTCAATTTTCTCCTCGACAATCAACGACGTGTCGCTAAGAAAGCGCACGGATTCCGCTTCACCGAGATGTTTGTCATCGTCGGAGCCTTGCGACCCGAACAAGTGTGGCGTTCGGGGATACTTAACAAAATCGCCGTGAGAGGCGCCCATCAATGCGTTCCAAGGAATGCGGGACTGCCGAATGCGGCAACTTCAGCGCGCGTTTTCTACCGTTTGCGCATCGCGCTTCGCGTAAAGACAGCAATCCGTTCCCAAGGTTCGGGAAAACTTCCTGCGGCAGGCCGAAATATCCCACCGTTTTCCTACAATACAATGCAACGATGCGATACCTGGCCTGCGGCGTGAACGGTTTGCTTTGCTGCTTCAAAGCCCGTAGGTTCGCCTCTTGGGCGTTTCCTGTTGTACCGCGCCCGAGTTGCGCGGCACGGCGAAATGGACGATTCCGCGCAGCTCGTTCTTGAAGTTGCGCGCGTAGTTCTTTACTTTCGACGGAGACGGCCGCGCGTTGCTTTGTTGAAGTTTGTTTCCGGCAGCGCTTGTACTTCTCCCAACACGAGGCGACAATGCCCGACTTGAACGATGGCGAATCGGTCGAGATGAAAGGTTCCGCCCGGCAACCTTACGTTCTCAAAAACACCGGCGGCGTTTACTCCTGCACTTGCCCGGCGTGGCGCAATCAATCCGTCCCCATCGAACGTCGCACCTGTAAGCACTTGAGAAAGCTGCGCGGCGATGCGGCCGAGGAGGCGCGGATTGGCTCGGCCGGCGCCCCGGTCAAGGAGGCGAAGTCGGAAGGGGCGGCGCCTCCGCTGCTCCTTGCCCACGCCTGGGACAATCATCAAGACCTGACCGGTTGGTGGCTCAGTGAAAAGCTCGACGGCGTGCGGGCATTCTGGAATGGCCGGCAATTTCTTTCACGCCAAGGCAACGTATTTCATGCGCCCGAGTGGTACACCGCCGGGCTTCCCGACTCGCCCTTGGATGGCGAGTTATGGCTCGACCGCAAAACGTTCCAACAGACCGTAAGTATCGTCCGGCGGCAGGACCAGCCGCCCACGTGGAAGAAAATCGCCTTCTTGGTGTTCGACGCGCCGGGACTTCAAGAGCCTTTCGAAACCCGGCAGAAGCACCTGAAGGACGTGTTTCGCAAACAACCGCCGGACTATGCGAAGCTGCTACAGCAGGAGCGTTGCACGGGAATCGCCCACCTACGAGAAGAATTGACGCGGATCGAGTCGTTAGGGGGCGAAGGGCTGATGTTGCGCGAGCCCGGGTCGCTCTATGAAGCGGGCCGCTCCTCAACGCTGCTCAAAGTCAAAACGTTTCATGACGCCGAGGCCCGCGTGGTCGATCACGTTCCTGGCCGCGGCCGACACAAGGGCCGTTTGGGAGCGCTCCTGGTCGAGTTGCCCGATGGAACGTCCTTCTCGGTAGGCACAGGTTTTTCCGATGCGCAGCGAAACCATCCGCCGGCGATCGGCAGCACGATCACTTTCCGTTACCAAGAGCTGACCGACGGCGGCGTGCCTCGGTTTCCATCGTTTGTAAGGATCTGTGATCCAAGCCAGGACGCGTGATCCGTCGAGATCGCTTTGCCGCGACGGACCAAGGTCCCGTTACGCGAGAACGCCGCGGACCACGCGCCCAGCCACGTCGGTCAAGCTTTCTTGTCGTCCCTGATGGAAGTACGTCAACCGTTCGTGGTTGAGTCCCAGCAAGAGCAGGATCGTGGCGTGTAAATCGTGGAGATGAACGCGATCGGTGACCGCCTCAAAGCCGAACTCGTCGGTAGCGCCGTATTGCACGCCGCCGCGTACGCCGCCGCCAGCGAGCCACATGGTAAACCCGTAGGGGTTGTGATTGCGGCCTGGAGCGCCCGGCCCTTCGCTAAAGGGCATTCGGCCGAACTCGCCACCCCAAACGATCAAGGTTGACTCCAGCAGCCCGCGTTGTTTTAGGTCGGTCAACAGGGCGGCAATAGGTTGATCGACCTCGGCGCCATGGCGACCGTGGTTTTTCTCGACACTTTCGTGCGCGTCCCACGTTTCCTCAAGGTGGCCGCCGCCGGAATACAGCTGTACGAACCGCACGCCCCGCTCGACCAGCCGCCGCGCCACAAGACAGTTGCGGCCGAATTCGTCGGTCGGCGATTTCCCTACCCCGTACAAGTCCAACGTGGTTTGCGTCTCTTGAGATAAATCGACCGCCTCAGGAGCTTCCGCCTGCATGCGATACGCTAATTCGTACGTCGAGATGCGTGCGGCCAACTCCTCGCCCCCGGGACGTTCCGCCAAATGCTGGGCGTTCAATTGGGCAAGCAGGTCCAATTGCTCGCGCTGCGCCTCGCGAGAGAGGTAACTCGGGCCGCGCAAATCAAGAATCGGATCGCCCGACGGCCGAAACAACGTCCCTTGATACGCCGCCGACATAAAACCGCTCGACCAATTCGGTTGACCGCCAATCGGGCCGCCGCGCTTGTCGAGAATAACGACATAGCCCGGCAAACTCTGATTCTCGGTGCCCAGGCCGTAAACACACCAGGCCCCCAGCGACGGCCGGCCGATAAATGTTTTGCCCGTGTTCATCGCCACCAATGCAGAACCGTGGGCGTGACTGTCGGTATGGCAGGAGTTAATCACGGCCAACTTATCGGCGTGCTTGCGCACCTCCGGGAAATAATCCGAGACCAATAACCCGCTTTCGCCGCCAGGGCGAAACTTGCGAAACGCGGGCGTGAGATAGCCCACTTTCCGGCCGCCCGAATTGATGTAGTTTTTCCCTTCCGGCAAAGGTTGCCCTGCGTACTTTTCCAGTGCGGGTTTATAGTCGAAAGTATCCACCTGGCTGGGCGCGCCGTTCATCATCAGGAAGATGCACGAAGTCGCTTTGGCCGGAAAGTGCGCCGGTTGGGGCGCCAGCGGCGAAGCGCCGGTTGGCCGCCCTTCGGCCGCTGCGGCTTGCCGAGCGAAAAAGCCGTCATCCTCCAACAACGAGGCTAACGCGAGGCCGGTAAACCCCGCCCCCATTTCCCAGACGAATTCTCGACGGGTCACACCGCAAGGAAAACGAGAGAGTTGTGACATACCACCACGCCAGGGAAAGTGACGATGAGCGAACCAAATTGACGAAACGACCACACGTTCGTTCAATCAACGTACAAGAACTCATTCGTGTTGAATAACGTAAGACACAACGACGCCCAGGCCAGCGTTTCGGCGTCAGGCGGCTTGTGGGGCGTCACTTCAGGACGAGGCAAACCGTATTTGACCGTCAGGTAATGCTCAACGTGCTTGCGTTCCGCTTCCGACAATTCCCGGTCGAACACGAGCAGTTCGGCCAGATCGCCGGTCCAGTATTCGCCATTGATGTTCCCTTGTTGGCCGAGGACCCACGGCGTATCGAGCCGCCGGTCGGACAACGGCGCGCCGAGCGAGGCAAGCCGCACTCCCTGTTGATAAACCGCAGCATCCTGTGATCCGCTGACCGCAGTGAACAAAAACGGTCGTTCGCGGTCGGCAATTTCCCCGGCCGATGCAAATTGGTCTGACAGACGAACCGTTCGCTCTCCAGCGAGCCCAAGGAAAATCGAACGAGTCGAGTTGCCATCTTTGCCGCTCCAGTTCGAGAGGAGCGTACGATGCCCCGGCGAACCTCGATCGGAAACAACGGCGAAGATCGTGAAATACGGGCCAGACAGTAAAGTCCCCGCGAGGTTCAAGAAGCGAGCGTCCCCGTGAAAACGCACTACGGGTAGCCCTTGTAACGCGTTCGCGACCAGCCGCGGTCTGTGCTCGAGCGCGGCTTGCGTCGCATGAGCGGCCCTGGACGATTGATCGGTCCACCGGCTGACTCGCCCCTGCGCGTCCACTTCAACTCCGAGATCGGCGCGAAGGTGAAGCGTCAGTGCTTCGGTCACCTTGAACGCCGTGGGAAGTTTGCTTGAGGGCGCATGGGACAAGCGTGTGGGGTCTTGCTCCATCGTGGCAAAGCGATGCTGTTGCCGCTTCACATGCTCCATCGCTAAGCGTTCCTCCAGCGAATTCGGCCCTCGGCCTAAGACGGCGCGCCAGATGGACGTGATTCTACCTTGCGCCGTATTCGAAACTTCGAGCGTGCGGCGGGCCAGTTCTAGTGCCCGATCATGGCTAAATTGGTTATTCAACAAGGCCAAGGCCTGCGGAGCCACGGTGGTGACATCGCGCTGCCCGCAGGGAAGCGTCGTGTCGGAGAAATCGAAAGCGGTCATCATCGGCGGCAACAAACTGCGTTGCGTAAACGTGTACAGACTGCGGCGACGCTGTTCTGCGGACGGCGACGATCGCCATGCCGATGCTTTGCGCGATAAACCGTCCAGCGCTTCGGGGCTGATCGACGGGCGGAAGCTGGGCCCGCCGAGGCGCCGATCCAATTCTCCTGAAGCGGCCAAGAGCGAATCGCGAAGCGTTTCGGCATCCACCCGGCGACGTTCGGCTCGCCACCACAGTCGATTGTTCGGATCGCGTTGATGATACTCCTGGTGCTGTGGATGAAGCGAGGATTGGCGGTACAGCGCCGAGGTCGCAATCAACCGGTGCAGCGGTTTGAGCTGCCAGCCGTGACGGACGAATTCCGCGGTCAGCCAGTCGAGCAATTCCGGGTGCGTAGGACGTTCGCCCGTAAACCCGAAGTTATCGGGCGAGCGAACCAGCCCTTGACCCATGTGGTGCTGGAAGACTCGGTTGACGATGACGCGCGCCGTCAGCGGGTTTTGTGGATCGGCAATCCACCGCGCCAGCTGCAAACGGCGGCCTGCGGTTTTCGCACCTGCTGCGGGCGGAGCGAATTCACAGAACAAATTTGGTGCGAACGACAGTGACGCCGCCGCGACCGCTTGCTGGGGATGATTCCGCTCGCCATTTTTCAACAAATGCAACGGCTCCGGCGAAATGGTCACATCGGTCCATCCGAGAATCGCTTGGTATCCCAGTTCCTGTTCCGTAGGACCGCCCAACAGTTTGCGGTCGCGCGGCTCAATGGGCCCGGACCAGAACGCCGCCGCCATGCGATAATAATCGACTTGCGGTATCGGATCGAACTTGTGGTCGTGACAACGCGCACACTTCACCGTCAATCCTAGAAATGCAGACGCGGTGGCGTGCACTAGGTCCTCCAACCGTTCGTACTTGTAGTCTTGCGGGTCGTTCGGCTCGTCGTTCCAGGTTCCCAGGCGCAAGAAACCGGTTGCAATGGTTGATTGCTCGCTTCGGTTCTCAAGTTCATCCCCCGCGAGCTGGGCGACGATAAATTGATCGTACGGCATATCTGCGTTCAACGCCTGAACGACCCAGTCTCGATATTTCCAAGCGAACGGCTTTTCCTGGTCACGTTCGTAGCCGCTTGTTTCGGCAAAGCGAACGACGTCAAGCCAGTGGCGCGCCCAACGTTCGCCGTAATGCGGCGAGTCGAGTAACTGGTCGACGAGCCGTTCGTAGGCGTCGTCTGAAGGATTCTCGACGAAGGCTTCGATTACTTCGGCCGTGGGCGGCAGCCCAATCAAGTCAAGATACACGCGACGCGCCAAGACCTCGGGGCGTGCCGGAGGCGCGGGAGTCAAGCCGTTTTCATTAAGCCGCTGTAACCAAAACGCATCGACAGGGTTCAAGCCGCGCGACGGATCGACGATTGGCGGTGGTGTAATTCGCTGCACCGGTTGAAGCGACCACCAGTCGCGCCCGGCGCGCATGTCGGACGTGCGTTCGTAAAGCTCAAGCACGCGACCTTGCGGCCAGACGGCGCCTTGAGCGATCCACCGGCGAAGAATGTCAATTTCCGGCTCCGGCAGGTTTTGGGCGACGCCGCGCTTCTCGGGCGGCATTTCGCCCGCGATGACCCGGTCCAACAGCAGACTTGCTTCCGGTTTGCCGGGAGCAAGAGCTTCGCCGCTGTCGCCTCCTGTCAGTGCTCGATCGCCTCGCGACAGCGCCAACCCGCCGGAGGCGGAAGACTCTTGATGGCACTCCAAACAACGGCGAACCAGGAGAGGCGCGACATCATGTTCGAAGTCGACCGGCGCGGGAACGTCCTGCGCCCAAGCGAAATGGGAAACGAAAAACCCAACTGTCAGAATGATTGCTGTGAGGAGCAATCGGGTAAGTTGAAGTTTCTCCAGGGCTCGTGCCATGCGCCGCCTCGAAGGTTCCATGACGAAATTGAATCGACTGAGATTAGCGTAGGTTGTGTGTGAACGTTTCTCAATAGTGTGCACACATGAGACAACGCACGAACGAATTGTTGGTCGTTACCACCCATCGCGATCACAATCTGTATTCCAGCGCGGGGGTTGCAGCCATGTACCATCGCCGCTGGAGTTGGATATTCGCGCGATCAAAGCGACTTTAGAAATGGGCAACCGCCTCGGGACCGCTGGAGGCGCCATGTGGCGCGGCCATGTTGGCCTTGCGCTCGGCATCGTGTCTCGACCTCATCGAATAACCGAGAACGACAGGAACTATCTGAAGAGCAGGGCAACACCATGCGGACGTTGGGCGCCGGCGCGGAGACTCTCCGTTCGTTGGGGGCTACAATCTACTTCGGCGTGCTCTTGGATCATAGAATGTCAGCTCAATGACGTTGACGACGTGAGCGCAGGAAACACGTTTACATTGTTCACGTTCTCATTGCCGCCGTCTTCGAAGTTGGCTAGTCGTCGGCCGGTGATTCGATTTTTCACCGGGATTTTCGCTTCACGCGCGTACCACTAAGATCGGTGTGGCGGCGTCGCGAATCACGCGATCCGCGATGCTGGGGCGCACCCAGCGGTTCACGCCGCGCCGACCGCAAGTCGCCAACACAATGAGGTCCGACCGTTGAGTCTGCGCATGCCAGAGAATGGCGTTAGCAATGGAACGCTTTTCGCGCACTGCGCGCCAAAGCACGCGACGATCCCGCTGGCCCAAGCGGAGCGATAAGGCTCGCACGTACTTTCGCACTTCGGCGTATTGCGCCTCATAGTCTGCATGGTTTAGGCGAGCGTTCCAAGGCCACGCCTGATTGGGCGCATCGGATGCGACGCGCAGCAGCGTGTACTCGGCATCCATCGACTCACCTAAGGCCAGCGCCGGCTCTAGCGCCTCTTCCGACTCGGTCGACCCATCTACCGGGATGAGCAGGCGCTGGAGAGGCGGGGCCACTGTGAGATCCGGCGATGTGTTTCGTCCGCGCACCAGCAACAAGGGAACCGACGTTTCTCGCAGAAGGGACTCCGCAACGCCTCCGTTCCACCATCGCTGCAACCCGCGCCGCCGATGCGTCGCCATGACAACCAAATCCGCAGCGGCGTTGGCTTCGGCGCCGATCGTGTTGGCGATCTCTTCACCCGACTCATGTAGGATCGGCATCGCCGCTACCGAACTAACGCTGGCAATGCGCCTGCGAACTTCGCCCAAGTAACCCTTTCGCTGTTGCTTAAGCCAGTAGTTAAAACCGCTATTCAGTTGAATCTCGATCGGGTCCATCGTGGACTTGAGATAGGAATGAACGTGGAGGAGCCGCAGAACGGCGCCCGACCGGCGGGCAATCGCCAGAGCCAGCGGCAACGCATGTTCGCCGAACGGCGTACCGTCGAGAGGGACCAACACCGATCGGTACCGTCGCAGGGGCGCCAACTTGCTTTCGCTTACCTTCGCACGTCCGTTCGGCCGTGCGGCGACACGCTTCTCCGCTTGGTTGGGGAATGTAAGTAGACCGGGGCGCACGCCGGATTTCGGATATCGATCCAGCCTTGTTGGCGACTTACGTTTGTGGCGAGAGTGTTGCAGCTTGTAGATCATCGCAATAGGTGCTTTCGTTATGCGTTGCGGCGAATGTGTTCCATGCGGAGAGCAATCGTGCCCGACGGCGCATCGACGTAAATGACTTCCCGACGCGCCGCCCAAAGAGGGCGCTGCCGAAAGGAGAAAGGCTTGAGATGCGATAACGCAGAATGCCAGCGTCGTCAGGAGGGATTAACGTGTAATCCTCCTGATCCTCGGTGCGCAGATCGCAGATGTGGTCGGTTGAGCCAAGCTCGACCGCATCGTGCGCATGAGCGTCCAGGGTCGCCAGCGCCGCGCCCTCTTCCGAGGGCGGCGGAGGACGGCTGGAGAAAGCCGCGCGGCGACGAGTTGACTCGGCGTGCGCGAAAGAACAGCTGCGTTTCATGGCTGTTTGGGCCCTAAAGAAAGGACGGAAGAGGTTAGGAAAATTCGTATTGCGGACCGGGAAGAATGTTTCCCCCGGTGTCACGAAGCCTACCCGGCGCGATCGTGAGTCCGTCGCACTTGCCCGGCGGCGCCGCGTACGCCGATGTTCGTGGGAACGGCCATCTGCGTTGGGGCATGGTGCAAGCCGAATGTCACGGTGAATCTTCCTTCATATAAAGACTAAACCGTTCGGCTCACGATGCACTCGCCCCCACAGAGGCGAACGCAAAAGCATGCCAGTGTTTCCGGAAGACAAGTACGCTTGCAAGAAAAATACAAGCGTCGCAAAGATAGAACGGCCGGATTTGGTCGTCAGCGGGTCGGGCGCTGCGCCCTTAAGGCGTCACATTGCCGGACCCGCTCAGGCTCCCGTTTTCTCAGCTCCGGTTTTGTCAAGTTCTGGCGCACCGTTCCTAATGAGGCGCACCAAGAGCTGCGGAAGCAAGCGGCCGCTCAGCCGCGAGGTCGCAGGGAACGTCGCCAGCCCGGGCGCGACGGGTTGTTCCGCGCTTATGGCCTGTAGCCCATCGAATTGAAGTGGATGTAGCATTGCTGGCGTATCCCGAATACTTGGCTCACCCTAATCCTAGAACGCTTTTGTAAGCGAACAATCCCGTCTTCGGGCTAACCGGTCGTAGCCTTAGCCCGAAAGGGCTAGGTCTGCCAGGAACCGAGCAACGGCGCGTTTGGCGCAGCATATGCGGATCATGTGATCGCGATCCCGAACCGATTGAATCCTGCGCCTGAAACGAACCTTTGCTAGGGTCAGCCGCGTTGAAGGAGTCATGAGACCGAAAGGCACGGCAGCCGGACTGGAAGCTCGCCGCTTCCCCGTAGCGGAACTCCTCCGCGAAGGAAAAAGCATCGCCGAAGTCGCTTGCTGGGCGCAGGCCATTCCAGCGTGAAGAAGTGGCAGGCAGCGCTGACCCGAGGCGGTCCGGAAGCCTTGGCGGCCAAGCCTCCGCCGCCGAGAATTTCCAAGCTGGACGATTCCCAGAAGGCACAACTGGTCGAGATACACCTGCGCGGTCCGCTGGCTAGCGGATACCACACGGACCTCTGAACCTGTCGCCGCGTGGCCGATATCGTGCGGAGGACCTTCGGCGTATTGTACCATCCCGACCGTCTCGGGCGCATCCTGCACGAGCTAGGCTTCACGCCCCAGAAGCCGGAGCAAATAGCGCGAGAATACGCCGACCTGGCGAACTTCCTGCCTGACGATCAAAGTGAATTGCGTCGTTCCGTCTACCAGTCGATCAAGTCGCAACGCACCCGGAAACATCTCCTGCGCTCCTTCTTTCATGCCGCCAAGATAAAATTGTGAGGAACGAGGTTCATTTGCTGCGCAGGTTTCAATAAATGTTGATAACGCAACGCGATCTATCCCTCATCCCACCAGCACTTGGGTAGCTCTGGAGCTTGATGCCGATTTGGCGCCAACGGTAAGTTGTGCGTTTACGTTGAATTTTTCGAGCGGCGGTGTTGCGCTGCTCGATTTGGTTGATGTCCATCGCGGTCTGGTGGACTCGGTGGTACATAGTGCAGCCGGTCAGCCGCCACGAATGCGCCAGCGCCGCCGCGGAGGTGCGCATCGAACGCACGGTCGACTTCGGGTTTGTCCCCGCTATGCCGGATGCGAGCGAGCAAGGCAAACATGTTTCAAAGCGATAACCGTTTGATGGCGCATTAGACTCACCTAAGGACGACCCTCGAAATGGTCGAAACCTGTCCCGTTTTGTCAAGTTCGGAGCAGCGCTCGAAGCGAGAACGCCGCCTTGAGCAGCCCGCCTCACGATGTTCCGCGGAGGGCGTGCGCCAGAAGGCATTCGAGCTTCGCCGGGGCATTTTGCGGCCCTTGAGGTGCGTTCTCCAATGCGACGGACGTGGTTGTCCTTCGTAAAGCAGACAGAATGGTCAACCGCTGCTCGCTCCAAGACGAAACGAGTACAATGAGCGGGTACGATGGTTGGCGCCGAGTTCGTTGCCGAGCGAGTTTTCGAATGACAAGCCCAGTTGCAAGATTTCTCCGTGGCGCAATGGCCGTGTTCGTTCTGAGTGTCTTTTGGGTTAACCCCAGCACATGCATGGCGCAGTCTGCGGATGACGGGGCGCGGGCTGCGCGCAAAGCGGATGCCGAGAAGTACTTTCGGAATCATGTCGCTCCATTCATCAAAACCTATTGCCTGGAGTGTCACCAAAATCGGCGCCCAACGGAGGCCGGCCTCAACTTTAATCCGGCCTTGAAGAGTCCAGGTCATGCCGCCTTCAGTGAAAAGTGGAAGAAAGCGGCCGCCCGGGTGAAGGCGCACGACATGCCGCCGGATGGGCTGGAGCAGCCAACCGAAGAAGAACGTCAGATGTTCCTGGAATGGCTGGACAAGGTCAAATACCTCAGTCCTCAGGATCCGGGACCTTTTGTCATCCGGCGGTTGACCAAAACCGAATACGGCAACACGCTGCACGATCTGTTTGGCGTCGATCCGAAGATTACCGATGCGATGCCAGACGAGGTCAGCGGTGCGGGATATCTCAATTCACTTTCACCGCTTCAGCTCGAGCAGTATCTGTCGATCGCCGATCAAGTGTTAGACCAGGCCTTCGCGCCTGACGAGTCCCCTCCCACGGAACTGCAACAGCGACTGTTTGGCGAACCTCCCGCCTCGGGAGATGACGCTCGCAAGGCGGCACGAAAGGTCGCCGAATCGCTGGCAAAGAAATTGTACCGTCGACCTGCGTCCGATGCCGAACTCAAGGTGCTTGAGGACGTGTTCGATTTGGGGCGACACAATGAACTGTCCTATCCCGCGTCGCTGCGTTTGATGCTCAAGGCGATGCTCGTTTCTCCGCAGTTCCTCTTTATCACTCCGGCCGAAGGATTCGATACCAAGGCTGAGATTGTTCCTCTGGACGACTTTCAACTCGCCTCGCGTTTGTCTTATCTGCTGTGGGCTACGCTGCCGGACGAAGAGTTGATGACGTTGGCGGATTCCGGAAAACTGCGCGAGCCGCCGATCCTGAAAGCGCAAGTGAAACGCATGTTGGAGGATCCGCGTTCCCGAGCTTTGTTTGACGGTTTTGGCGCCCAGTGGCTGGGACTCGGGGATTTAGGAAGTAAAACGTTCGATCCTTCCAAGTTCCCGGAAATGAACGGCGCAATGCGATTGGCGATGTACGACGAAGCGCGTCTGTTTTTCGAAGGTGTTGTGCGAGAGAACCGCAGCATCGCCAGTTTCATCGATAGCGATTACACGTTCCTCAATGAAAACCTGGCCGCGATCTACGGTCTGGAAAAATTGGTCACAGGAACCGAGATGCGCAAGGTCCAGCTGACCGATGACAATCGCGGAGGGATTTTGGGAATGCCTGGAGTACTTGCTGCGACCTCATTCCCGAACCGCACCAGCCCCGTCAAACGGGGCGTGTGGGTGTTGGAGCAAGTGCTCGGCGACCACGTGCCAGCCGCCCCGCCGAATGTTCCAGCATTAGAGAAACAGGACCAGCATTCGATTGCTCATCTGACTCTACGCGAGCGCACCGAACTGCACCGCTCCGATCCGGTCTGCGCCAATTGCCATCGGTTACTCGACCCCATCGGGTTTGGTCTAGAGAACTTCGACGCCATCGGACGCTGGCGTGATCAGGACGATAATGGCGCGCCGATTAACGCCTCAGGTGAACTTCCAGGTGGAGTACGTTTTTCAAGCCCCAGCGAATTGAAGGCCGTGATCGCCCAACGCCTCGACGCCTTTGCTCGCAATCTGGTGGAGAAACTGTTAGCCTATGCCTTGTGCCGAAAGCTGGAAGGCTATGACGAGATTGTGGTGGATGAGTTGATGCAGGAGATCACTCAGGATGATTACCGCATGCAGACGCTCATCACTGCGGTCGTCACCAGTTATCCCTTCACGCATCGTCGAACCGAGTAACAGGCGAAGGCGGCATAGATCGGACCGTACGAAGGACTTCCACGTCTGTGAAGACGTGCGACGGAACCGATGTCCGTTATTCGGCAAATCAGGTTTCATCAGCAATTCGCCTTGAGGGGTCGCTCCCATGATCAAAAACTCGACCATTCACCGTCGCACCTGCCTGAAAGGCGTGGGGGCCGCACTTGCCTTGCCGCTGTTGGACGCCATGGGTTGGGCGGAAGCAAGCGAGAGAAATGCATACAAACCACCGGTCCGCCTGGGGTTCATGTACATGCCCCATGGTGTGATTATGGAGCAGTTCTGGCCTACCGATGCGGCAAGTTTCCTTACGTCGCCGCCACCGGCGCTCGACTCCCTGCGGCCCGTGCTCGATCAGTGTCTGCTGATGAAAGGCGTCTCGGGCGTTCCCATCTCTCCGTTTAGCGGCGCACCGCACGCGCTGGAACTGTCGACGTGGCTTACGGCAACATTGCCGGACCCAGACAAGCGGGACGAGATCAGCATCTCGATCTCCGCCGATCAGATTGCCGCGAACTATGTGGGAGCATTCACGACGCTCCCGTCGTTGGAATTGGCCACGATGCCGCAAACGTGGAAGGAAAATCAAGAAGGGCTGAACGAGGCCTATTATTCGCATTGCAGCTTTCGCTCTCCGACGCAGGCTGTCCCTGCCGAGACCAATCCACGCAACGTGCTGGATCGCTTGTTCAACCAGAAGGAACAAGGCAGCGGGCGCGCCTCGGCAGGAATCAGTGCTTTAGACCGAAACATGTTGGACCTGGTCCTTGGCGGCGCACGGGATCTGCGACGCACCTTGTCGCCGACCGACCAGCGAAAGTTGGACGAGTATTTGGATAGCGTTCGTTCGGTGGAACGACGAATCGCCGCCATTGAACTGCGTCAGAAGGAGGCGGCGATGGAGAAGGCGGGCGTTCGATCCAGCCGGCGCCATGAATCGGATTCCCCGCCCATCGAGATCAAGATTCCGGAGGGCGACCGGCGGAGCGAGTACATGCAGGTGATGTGTGACTTGAACGTGCTGGCGTTTCAGACCGACACAACCCGCGTTTGCACGTACATTGGCTCGACCCCGAACGGCGTGTCGTATCCGGAACTTGGCTTCAACGACCAACACCATTCCCAGACGCACCACAATAACGAGCCTGAGAAGGTTCGAAAGGTAGCCGCCATCACGGCGTTCAACATCGAGCAGTTCGCCTACATGGTGAAGAAGATGCACAGCTTACGGGAAGGCGACGGCACGCTGCTGGACAACTGTATCATGATGTGGGGTTCCGGCCTGGAAGACGGCGACAGGCACACCCGAGAAAACCTGCCTTTCATTCTGGCTGGACGGGGCGGCGGCTCGATCAAGACGGGACGATTCTTGCCGGACGTGAAGGGAAATCAAGGCGACCTGCTGACCACCTTGCTGACCTGCGCCGGGATTCCACTGGACCGTCCCATTGGGATCGCAACGAAACAACTCACCGAGATTCCCGCCAACGTTTGAAGCGGTTGCCTGACGCGTTGTAACCGTCTGCGCCGACATGTTGGACAGGGGCCAAACGCACTTCCCGGACGCTCGGCAAACGGGCTGCATCCCGGCGCCCGTGGCGCTCCAGCCATTCCATGAGGCCATGGGCGCGCACCGCCATCGGCAACCCCGGGGTTGGGCGCGGCCGTGCACAATCCCCCGTTTTGGCTGCGCGGCGGCCTTGGCGTGTCGGTCAATGTAGAATCGACATACAAACGCACCTGCCGCGAGCATCGCGTCACCGCGCCTGCGGGGTCATACTTAGTCACCTCCATCGTGTATTACATAAACATCTCGTCAGCGAGAAACAATTCGAGAGGATCAAATTCTTCAAAATATTGATCGGTAAGCGGGAGATCATCATTCTCTTGCCATCGCGCGCCGCGATGAGGCGAGGCATCCCCAGCTGTGCTTTTTCGAGTGGCGGGCTGGGAAGTTAAATTGGTTGTTTCCAAGGCGTTGCTTGTGGAAATCGAGGAGCTGCTTGCCGCTACCAGGGAGCTTCCGACCGGCAGATCGGCCAGGAATCGGGCCGTGCCGAAGCTTGATTTTCCCGTTCCCGCGCCGCCCGAGGCCACGATGTTGTTATCCCAGGGCTGGATGGCGATTTCATAGGCGTCGCGAAGTCCGCCCTGCGAGGCGACCACTTGTCCGCCATTGCCAAATGAGGAGTCCAGCGTGCCGTCCGAGTTGAGTCTCGCCAGTCCGAAACCTAGCGGCGCCGGATCGCCGCCAACCACGATCTTGCCGTCCGTTTGAATCGCAACCGATCGACCATAATCGGCGTCGAAATTCGTGCCGCCCGTAAAATCGATATTGACGATGCCCGTCGTGTTGAACGCTGGGTCCAGCGACCCGTTGGCGTCATAGCGGGCGACGACGAAATCCCACCCCGTGCCTTCGAAGTGGCCGCGACCGATGGCGACAATTTTTCCATCGGGCTGAATCGCCAAGTCGCTGGCCAGTCCGCCTTCGCCGCCGGAGAAAGCCGTGGTCACGTACCCCACGCCCCCGAAACTCGGGTCCAACACGCCGGCCGACGTGTAGCGGGCAAGCGTAAACTCGTGCACATAAGCGTTCGCGACGCGGCTGGTTCCAGACACTAAGATCTTATCGCCTTGGAGGATCAGGCCTTCGATCCATTCCGTGCCATTGGGCAGGTCGGTAATCACCTT
Source organism: Planctomycetota bacterium (assembly GCA_963204915.1). Classification (GTDB taxonomy): domain Bacteria; phylum Planctomycetota; class Planctomycetia; order Pirellulales; family Pirellulaceae; genus JAHWKS01. The sequence continues at coordinate 87,044 of CAUJHS010000096.1, forward strand.
CCCGCCCACGCCGAACGTCGTGTCAAGACTGCCGTTGGCGTTGTAACGGGCTAGGCAGTACGGACATTCAAAAACCTGATGAAAGGAAGGCGGCGAGCCACACGAAGCCTACGAAATTGACCGGTTTCTTCTCATAACGCGTGGCCACCCTCCTGAACCGTTTGATCCGCCCGAAGAACCGCTCGATCACG
>CAUJHS010000097.1 GCA_963204915.1 Planctomycetota bacterium
CTGCATCTGCTGGCGGTACGCCTCCCGATCCAACGCCGGCAACTCGCTCATCACGGACTCCTGAAGAAAGGAACCTCCAACGTGAATTGCCTACGTTATATAACCTACCTAGCCCCAGCGCCAGAGAAAATTGCCACACACTTCGACATTCTGCAACCGCAGGCAATTCACCGTACGGGCGACAGAAAGTCGCCAATGGCTACGGACTCGCGCCGGCGAGAAGCGGTTGGAGCAGCAGAAGGTGATCTATGCGGTCTTTCATGTTTAGACCGACTCACACAACCACGGCGCCCCCAACCAACCGGATTTCGCGCCGCACCTTTTGCACACGGATCCCAGAGACTGGTGCAGCGCGGAAAGTCGAGTTGCTCAATCGACGGAGCTTAACGCGGAAGGCATTGGGTCTTCGACTACGCGAAGGACGATTTTGAAGCCGAAGTCGCGTCGTGGAATGGCGCGGAAGGGTTTTAGCGCATCCGCCCAGAAAGCGTCAAGTTGCGGCGCTGGATCGAAGTCAGCTACCGAATACTGACGATGAAACACCCCTTTCCCTTGGTAAGCTCCGATGCGAAACGTACCGTTTAAGTGGTAGCAACCAACGACGGCCGGGCACTCGACGGGGCCGTCACGGTGATTGATGAACATTTCCTGGCCGCACGCTGCAGCGTTCGACGGCCCAGCCACGGAAAGCAAACACTCCTCTCCGATCAAGAGACTGGCAGCGGCGACTCCCTGTTCGGCTGTACCACACAATTTGCAGCCTTTGCCAGGATGGGTTACCTGTAGCGTTCCCACGACGTGTCCATACATGCCAATTCGCGGAGGACGAACACCAGAGCGAGTGGGAATGATTTCTAACTCCTGGTCAATTTGAAAGTCGATGGTCGCTTGAGACTCGTGCCAATCGGAGCCGGCGACGGCCGAACCGGTCATCGTCACAATGATTGTGTTTGGTTCGGGTTGTTCCACTTTAATCGCACCGCCGCCGGTCTGAGCCTGCCTCGTGGTTAGCGGCGTCGCCATCGCTTGCCGGGACCGAAGCACAATTTGATAGGCCGGGGCATCAAGTTGCTCTGCCGCCCCTGTTAAAGGCGCCAGCAAGCTTGCCATTCCGGCCAACAACATCTTTCGTCGATTGACCATGGTCCGTCTCCAGGCAACCTGCAAACCTGCCGCCCCCATCCCATCATCGGCCGCATGAACATTCAAAATAAAACGTGTATTCCTAATATTCGCTACAAGCGTCCTGGCAAGTTTTGACGATTATTGAGATTTGAGCGACAGGGTTGACGTTGACGGAACGGAGCGAGGCGCCAATGTCGATGCAACGCGCGCAATTCTGGGCATCAGCGCTAATTGGTGTTATCAGTTGGTGCAGCCTCCTTGCGCATAGTCATGCCCAGGTGCGGTTGCCCTCGATTCTTCCAACGCCTTTGGAGGGCTCGGGCTCAATCGTTTTTCCTGAAGGTGGATTAGTCGAAGACCTGCCCGTTCCAGAGGGGAGTATTTTCCCGGAAAGCGAACCGCTTTTGCAATTGCACGCGGCTTCGTCGGATTACCCAGACTTTGGGCTCGATGAATTCCCGGGTCCAGGAGAGTTATATCAGCCCGTTCCCGGTGGATTGCCCGAATACTACTACGACCCGAGTTACTATGATCAATCGGGCGTCAACGTGCGGCCATTGGCCGATTATGCACCACCTGGATATGAAGCGAGGGATTATCAGGATGCGCCCGGCGTGCCGGAGTTCTCGCCGATTACGGCGCCGCTCCCTCCTTCGGCAGACGACGCCAGCCGCGTGGTGACGCGCGGTGTGGTGCCTGGTTCATTCTTGGTTCCGGGAACGAACACCTCGTTCAGGCTGCGCGGTTTCGTGCGAATGGCCGCGTTGTACGACTTCGAGCCGATTGGCGTGGCGGACGCTTTCGTCACCAATTCGATTCCTGTGCCCCAGCGCGATGGTCATAACTTCAACATGAGCGGCCGGATCAGTCGCTTCGCGATCGAAACCTGGACGCCCACGGCGTTCCAAGAATGGAATGTCCATACGTTCGTTGAAGGAGATTTCTTTAACGGCCCTGCGCAGGCCGCGGGAGGCGGCGGGAACCCATTTCGCCTGCGGCATGCGTTCATCGACTTCGGATATTTTCGATTCGGCCAGCAGAATTCAGTGTTTATGGATGGTAGTAATTGGCCCAGTCTGGTCGATTTCCAGGGACCCAACAGCTGGGTAAACCAGCGTCAACCATCGGCTCGCGTCACTCTGCCAATTGATGACCACGGTTGGTACTGGGCGGCGAGCATCGAACGGCCCTTCTCGGACATCACGACGAATGGTCTTGGAGTCGGCGTGCAAGATGTACCGGACTTTGCCACTCACCTCCGATGGGAGCGCGAACGCGGCCACGTGCAAGCTTCAACCGTGCTGAGGACGATTGGTTATCGACCGACCAATGAGGACGTAACGCGGCAGGCGGCGTTCGGCGTAAGCGGCAGCGCGGTCGTACATCCGTGGGCTGTGTTGAAAGGCACGAACCCTGTGCGTGAATCTAACCCCACTGGCCTCACGCGCAGTCGAATCCTACTGCAAGGTACTTGGGGACCTGGCGTCGGTCGTTATATCAATGACCTGGCTGGACAAGGATTCGACGGTCAAGTGAACCCAATGACCGGCGAATTCGAGTTAGTACAGGCCATTGGATGGAACGCAAGTTACGAGCACTGGTACTGCGAGAACTGGCTCTCGAACTTTACGTTCGCCAATGCGTTGGTTGATAACCAACCCAACCAACCAGGAACCACGTACGATGAAGCAAGGTACCTTGCCGCTAGTTTGTGGTGGATTCCTCTACCTCGCATGTCGTTAGGCGTCGAGTACCTTTGGGGACAGCGTGTCAATTTGGACGGCCAAGACGCCGAATCACAACGTCTCCACGGTCTGTTCCAATACAACTTCTAGTAAAAGTGGGGCGGCCATCGTCTGATGTGTTAAGAAGTGAGAAATTCTCTGGCGGCACTCTACTCAGCGCTATATCCCCCGTCTATAATCCCGTGCTACCTTTTCTCCCGCCGCGCTCCCAAGCAACGCTCGCTTCGTCTAAATGACCGATTGAATGAGTATCGACTTAACCGTCGTTCTCCTTTTGCTGGCCCTCGCGATTGTCATGTTCGCGGTCAATCGGCCGCGCATGGACGCCGTGGCGCTGTTGATGTTAGTGGCCCTCCCATTCACGGGCGTCGTAACCGTTGGGGAAGCGCTTCAGGGTTTTAGCGATCCCAATATCGTGCTGATCGCGGCGTTGTTCGTCTTGGGCGATGGTCTGGTTCGCACTGGCGTCGCGCGCGGTTTGGGCGACTGGCTGACAAGGACCGCTGGCAGCAATGAAACTCGCCTCGTCATTCTGCTGATGCTTGTCGTTTGTGGCCTTGGTGCGACGATGAGTTCTACTGCAGTAACCGCGATCTTCATTCCCGTGGCGCTGCGCATTGCACACAGTACAGGCTCTTCGGCCGAACAACTGATGATGCCTTTAAGCTTCGCAGCGCTCATCAGCGGCATGACGACCTTGGTCGCGACGGCTCCGAACCTGGTGGTCAACAGCGAGCTGATTAGTTTTTTGCATCGTCACGGCGACGAAACGGCGACAGGCTTTCACTTTTTCAGCTTCACGCCGTTTGGCGTACCTATCTTAATCCTCGGTATAGCGTACATGCTTTTTGCTCGCCGTTGGTTGCCCAAATCGACTGGCAGCGAAGCCGCGTCGCTTTTAAGTCGCCCGCGATTGGAGGATTGGGTCAAGCGTTATGAACTGGCCGATCGCGAGCTGCGGGTGCGCGTGGCCGAAGGTTCGCCGCTCGCCGGCCAGACGCTTGATTCACTCCGGTTCCGCAAGACGTGTGGTATGCATATTCTAGCGATCGAGCGCCGCAGCCGTCTGTTGCAACCGACGGCGAAGACCGTGCTGCAACACGACGATATTCTGTTCCTCGATTTGTTCGGAGCCCATTTTGACGCCCAGGCCTTGCAGGAAAAGTACGCGGTCGAACTACTTCCCCTCAGCGGCCATTACTTTACCGATCGCACGCAAGAAATTGGCATGGCGGAGTTGATCGTTACGGCCGACTCGGAACTCGTCGGCACGACGGTAACAGACGCCCGATTTCGTTCGAAATATGGACTTACCGTCATCGGCCTGCGGCGTGGAGCCACGGCCCTGTCGCGGGGCCTCGAGGACGAGCGGCTGAAGGTTGGTGATACGCTCCTCGTGATCGGCCTCTGGAAGGCGTTACAAAACGCTCCAACGCGCGGGCGCGATTTTGTGATCGTGGGGCTGCCTGCCGAGTTCGATGATATTCTCCCCGTGGCCGATAAAGCGCTTCACGCCGTTGTTTGTCTCGCACTTGTCGTGGTGCTGATGGTCAGCGGCGTTATTCCTAATGTACAGGCTGCTTTGCTTGGCTGTTTGCTCATGGGGCTGTTGGGTTGCGTGAATCTGGAATCCGCCTATCGGGCCATCGACTGGAAAACGATTGTGCTGATCGTGGGCATGCTGCCTTTTTCGACCGCGCTGCAACGTACCGGCGGCGTCGATCTGGCAGCCGACGCGTTGAGGGCCATTACCAGCGGCAGCGGCGACTACGGCGTGCTGGCTATGTTGTTTGCTATCACGGCCTTGTTGGGGATGTTCATTTCGAACACCGCGACTGCGGTGTTGATGGCGCCGGTGGCCCTGGGCGTTGC
>CAUJHS010000098.1 GCA_963204915.1 Planctomycetota bacterium
TTGCTGCGAGCCGAAACCACTGCCTGGCGCCAGGCCAGCAACAACAAGCAGCGCGGCGTCGATTGGCATTTTCGAATCGCTGACGCTCGCCAAAAACTCAAGAGCCTCTATCCCAAAATCCTCGATTGACAGAGCACTAGAGATCAACACGCCAACCCATAACGACGAACACCTCAGTCCTGCAAGACTCAAAGGCGTTCAACACCGTTGACAAAGGCTCGCCAACGGCTAACGCGGGCGCGTCCAAGGATTATGACGCGTATCCCCAGCAAATTTAGCCGTGATCCGCCTTTATTCAACCACATGGCGTTTAAGCGATTCAAACTCAGTTCTGTTTGATCGATTTCATCCGTGGCTTTAGGAAGGGCCGACCTGTGCGCGACAATTGGTTCGCGGATAAACGAGTCGCTGGACACCGTTGAGCACCGTTCTGTTGCCGCAGAAACGAACGGCGCTGGTCCGACGAGCGCCCATCCTGATTGGAAACCAGTTGTCGTCAGATCGCGCATTACCCATTCCATATCTGCGATCCGCGTTGGAATGCTCATGCCAAGTTCGCTGTTATGCGGCTTAGGACATACAAGGCCTTATATTGAGGAATCAGGTTTTCTGGGAACTCATCAAGCTCATCGAGAAATCGATACACTTTTACCGCACGAAGCATTTTTTTGGCCGTCGCCCCAGGGCAGCTTCGCCTTGAACACAGGAGCCTGCTCTCCCTAGACCCCGATCATGTGTTCGATCTCGATTCCATAGCTTGCAAGCGCGGCGATGATGTCATTCATGAATCGCTCCTCAAAGTCGTGCGCAACGGTCCGCGGCCAGATTTGATTGCCAACGGCTAGAAGCCTTCATTCGAAGTCCGATGCTGCGTTTTGCAAGTACGCTGATTGGTTCTTCGGGGAAACAGCCTTTGGATGAATCGCTCGGCGATCAGCCGCAGTAGGGTCTGAATCGCTTGGCTCGCGTCGTTGCCATCCGCGGAGCGTTTTTTAACTTGGTTTGGACGTTCCTGTTTCATAATCCCTTGACGTAAGGTGTAAGTAAAAAAGAAGAGCCTCGCACAGCATGCCGTGCGAGGCTCTTGGAATGAATAGATTCCTTATGAACTACGATCTGTCCAGCGGCTCAAACCGAAATCGAGGGTGTTTATGTCGTCGCAGTTTGCCGTACTCTTCGGGCGGATCGGTCACACGCACGTAGGGATCGGCCAGCCCGAGGCTAGCCATCTGCCGCGCGAGCTTTTTGGCGCGCTGCACCACAGGCTGGGTCACGCCTAGCTGGGCGGCGATTTGCCGTTCGGTCAGTCCGCCTTGTGCTGTGAGCTCCAAAATCGACGGCCGCATTTGCTCGCGTTGCGTTGGATCGAAGAGGTTGATGCGCAAGGGACGGCGCAGGATTTCTATGCTCTGTCCGGCGAATGTGGGCAATAGGTTCGCTAGAACGAGTTCGAACTCTGCACGCAGAACAATTGCCCCACCATCGCAGAGCCGGTAGGGGAATACCTGCAGTTTCTGGATCAAGCGGTTCATTGCACGACTGAACTCGGGCGTATCGCTCGCCAGCTCGTTGAAAATGCTGCCGGCTTCTTGCTTCAGCTGAGCCCAAGAGATCGTGGGAAGTGACGCGTCGACGTTTCGCCGTAACTGCTCCAGGTCGTGGGTAAGCTGGCTCCGGAGTTGCTGGACGCGCCGCAGCTCGTCCAAAAGCGGCTGAAGGTCATGGCCGGCGCTTACCGCCTTGACGAGGTTCTGCTCTTCCCGGGCGACCTGTGCCAGTTGCCGCTCCAAGTCGTCATTACGCGCGAGATTCGCACCGTGCTGCTGCTTCAATTGCTCTTGAGCGGCCAGGAGCAAGCTGTCGTCGAAGCCTGCCACCTGCTCAAGTTCAGCCCAAATGGCTCGACATATTCGATTTGACGTGTCCATCGCGTCAAGCATGACGCTGTTCCAACAACGGTAGTGCTGGGCTCCACTGCACAAGAACATGCGCCGGCCTTTCGAGACGCTGTAGTAGAGGAGACGACCGCACACGCCGCAGTGAATGCTTTGGCCCGGCCAGATCGTGCGCTTCCGCGGCACGCCTTGTCGAACGTCGTAAGCATGTTTGCGGCCGCGGCGATAAACTGCGTTCTTCGCGTCCAGTGCTGCGATGATGTGGTCAAACCGCGCAGGCTCAATGAAGGCAAGGTGCGGGCATACGCGCTCCAGCCGCTCCGAGGCTGGCGCCTTGATCGAGCGCCGCCGTCCGGTGCTGTTGATGCGGCGGCTCATCCGTTCGTTGCGGCGCCGGACGCCTTTCAAAATCGGATTGTGCGTAATCCGCATTACCATCTGGGGCGTCCAATGCGAGATGCGGGAATACGGCCCCGGAAGGACTCCTTCGGCATTTAGCCAATCGGCGACTTCGGAGTACCTTGCTCCGTCTTCCAAACGACGGAACCACTCCTCATAAATTCGCTCCGCGGCGGGATCCTTTTTTAAGTCCGCATCCGATTTACAGTTTTCGGGTTTGATGTAACCGAAGATAACTGTCTGAACGACGCCACCCTGAGCAAAGCGATTGCGATGGGACCGCCGAATTCGCTTCGCGGTGTCGGCGTTATATGCCTCATGCCGCATGACGGCGATAAAGGAATTCGTTCGCCATTCCTCACGGAACGTGTCGATGAAGTCATTTAGTGCGATTAACCGCACTTGATGATCTTCACACGTTTCGCATACGATATGCGCATGGACGCGGCGGCAAATACGCCCTAGATCTTCGCTGATGACCAAGTCGTACTGGCGTGATTCAATCAGGTCCATCAACTGAAGGTATTCTTGACGAACAAGGCATTCACCGCTGCCGCGACTAGTGAGCACCGTGATTTGATGTGGTAATTCCGTATGGTCGGAAAGCCATCGCCGGTAAAGCGCTTCCTGGTCTTCCAGGCTTTTCTCATCCTGATGCACAGTGCTGATGCGGCACACGGCCAGGACTTTCAATTCGCGCCCTTTGCGGGCAACCAACGGGGGATCGAGACCTCGTAGCATGCAAACACCTCCATGTGAGGAGGCGTCTGCAAGGGCGCAAATTCGTTTGTCCCACTGGGACAAACGAAATGACAATAGGTGAGAATCCGTGATTACACGTGACCACAAATAAGTAGACGAAAGCTACATCGCCTCTTGTACTTGCGCGCGTAAAGCCTTTCGCCACAGTATCTTGTGAATACGTGCCAAACGAATCCTGTCCTCTCCGCTAGACATTATAGCATTTACCCGCCTTGTGTCGCATGGAATCGCATAAGCCCTTGATATATCAGGGGCTTGCGTCGCTTTGTGCGACTCCCCGCTACTCAGGGCGCGTCCCGGCTGCGCTGCATTTTGCGCCCCTTGTGCGCCGCATTTTGCGCCATCTTTCTCTGTTGCTTCGGCCGCCCGCTGGAAGTCGGCGTCCGTCACTTGCAGGTAATGTTTCAGGGCGATGCGGGGCGTGTTGCCCAGCCATGCGGTTACAACGTGAATTGGATATTCTTTCGCCAATTCCGTTTCCCGGCTCGCGCGCATGGCGTGAAATAATCTCGGCCACGGTTGCAGGCCCGCGCGTTTGACGATCCGTTCAAATTGCGTCCGCAGGTTGCAATTCCGCCAACCGCTTGCCGTGTTTGCTGCTTCGCGGTGGTTGCCGCCTACGACGTAAATTGCACCTGCCGGTTGCTGCGCTTCGGGCAGCAGTTCGCCATTTGCATCGGTTTGTAATTCCGGCGCCAGGTCAAGCGCCTCTTCCAAGTAGCGCCTCAGTTCGGCAAATAGCGGAATCGTGCGGCTCGCCTTGCCGACGTGGTGTTCCGTCTTGGGCGATTGCACCACGATGCGCCCGGCGTCCCAATCTATATCTTGCCAGCGGAGCGAAAGCACTTCGCTAGGGCAGCGCAGACCGCCAAAACGAGACAACGCCACGATAACCCGCCACGTGGGATTGCAAACAGTAAGCAACTGGTCGGTTTCTTCCCGCGTGATGAATCGCTGCCGATCCTGCCGCATTACCGCTTTGGCCGTTACTTCAGCAAAGGGGTTATCCGCAATCAACTTCCGTTTCTTCGCGGCACGGAAGAACATGCGGGCGAATTGCAGCCGCTTGTGAATCGTGGTCGGGGCCAGCTTTTGCCCCACAAGGAACATCTTGAAGTCTTCGGCGTCGGCTTCGGTGATGCTCGCCAAATCCCGGTCGGCGCCAAAATGTTCATTCAGGTTCCGCACGACTTGCGACCAAACCTCCTTCGTGGCGGGTTCACGTCGATGCGCCGCGTGGTGAAATCATCAAGGAATGCTCCCAAAGTCGCCACCACTTTCAATTCAGGATTGGGGATCAAACCCACGCGGGCCAACTTCTTCGCCAGCCACGGTTCCAAGCCTTTCACCCATTCCACCAGGTCGGGTTCCATCGGCCGATTGAAATTCATCGCTTCGAGCAATTGTTCAACGCGGAACTTGATACCTTCGGCCGTGCGTTGGGACACTTTGCCCAAATGGATTGCGGGCCGGCGTCCGTCGGGGTGGACGAACAGAATCCGCCGCTTGCCGTTCTTATCGCGTGCGATACTCGCCATAACTTACTCGCCTTTCGTTTCGGGCTTGCGGCCCGGTTGGATTGTCAGTTGCAAACATTCGCCCAGGGCGTTCAGGGCGTCCATCGAAAGCCCGCGATGCCCGTTGTAGAACTTCGCCAGGGCGCTTTCGTCGATGCCGGTTTCCTTGGCGATTTGGTATCGGGTCAGCCCGCAATCGTCGATCGCTTGCCGCAATTGGTCGGTCAGTTTCGTGGTTCGTTTCTTCGCCATGCGCATACTCTATTGAATGCTGGCCATTTTGTCCAGTATCGTTCATTTGGTTCGCCGTCGAATCCGCGCGGACAACGCCGCCAAGCGTCGGGACGTGGTAGGCGGGTCGCAATGCAGACAGCGCCAATTGCCGGCCAGCGTTTGCCACAGTTCCAGCGTTCCACATATTGAACAAGGGGCTAGTTCATCGACGTCGATGCTTTCGACCAACGGGCTTTCTAGATGAATCCGTTCGGTCGCAGGATGCTTTCCAGGTTCGTCAACTAGTTCGTCGTTGGCCCATTGCAAGTTGGCCGCTCGTAAGGCTTCCAGCAAGTCGGGCGGGAACGAAGGATCGGCTTGCAACAATTCCACAGCCGCTTGCCAGACCGCCGCCGCGTCGTTGAGGTCGATGCGCGCCGCATCGCGCACAGGCCGCAGTAACGCCAGCACGTCGGCTTTGTGGGCTTTTAGCCTGGCCAAAAGGTCGGGCGTCAAAGCGTTTTGCGGGGCGTCGATACTTAGCCCTTCGTCGCCATCCGGCGACAGCCTGATACCACGGGCGTCGCATTCCGCCAACAGTTCGGTGAGTGCCAGGGACGCGCCGATCATATCGTCACCTGCACGCGGGTTGTTGTTTCGGGTTGCTCTAAAGCGTTCCCGTTATTCCCGCAATTGCTACCTTCGGGTACTTCGGGCGAATTGTGGGAATTGTCGGAACGCTTTTCCGGTTTCGCGTTGGCGAATGCCGCCGGGTTCACTTCGTAGGCGGGCGATGGGGGACGGCCGGGACCAGTCGTTTCCATCATCTTGGGTCGGATGTATCCCCGGCGCGTCAGTTCGGCCAACGCGGGGTCGATGGCGTCGGCTTTGGGAAACCGCCGCTTGCCGTGGTGCTGGGCTTCGCTTTTAGTGAACTTGCGCCGGCCGTGGCGCTGGATCCACCGCAGCAAGTAGCGGGCGTCCTCGTCGGTTGAATTCTCTTTGGCCGACATCATGTTCAACACCGCTTCGGCGTGCGGAACGAGATAGCGGGCAATTTCGACCGCCGCAGCAATCGTCCGCCCCTCGATGCGCCCGGCCGCGCCATGTTCCACGCAATGCAGCACCGCCGCCAGCCGCAGCGTGGCGCCGGCCAGCTTGGCGCCCCAATCGCGCATAATTTCCATTTGCCCGCCATCGCCCAACATCGCTTCAATTTCGGTTTCCCAGGCTCGAAGCAACACGGCGGCGTCGGCCGATAAGGTCAGCACGGTTTCGCCTTCCACCTCCGCCAGCGCTCGCACCGTTCGGCGATACGCTTCGCGCGTGGCGTCCGAAACGGGCGCCGGGGCGATTTCTCGCCGCCCGATCCAGCTTCGCGGCGCCGCATAGAGAAAGCGCGCCAAAAGTCCCCGGCCGCGAAAGGCGGAGTTTTCGGCCAGTCCCTTGATTACCGCGGGCTGCATCGCGTAGGCGCAGGTGAGCGCCGGCCGCTCGACGCGAATGCTCTTGCGAGAAACCCGATCCGTAACCAGGTCATCGCCGCTATGGCCTTTCAAATAAACGTCGAATTGGGGTGAACCGCTCTTAGAATACAAACCCGCCATCAAGTCAAACACATTACCTTCTGGCGACATGCTGGCGATGCGCCCGCCTTGCTCCGCCAGCATCATGCCCAGCTCTTCCGCCGTGACGTCATCGAGGTGCGTCTTTTCTACGCAGGATTGTTCTGGAGCGTCTTGGTGAAGTTTTGCAAGTAAGCCTGCAGGGTTTGGTTAATCGTTGCAACCCGAGGCATACAGCGGTTGGTCGACCGAACCATCTATATCGCCTGTGAAGTTGAACGGGGATATGCCGAACTTATAGATGAGTTCTTCTTTTCTCTTGGTCGAGTTCGGACGCACCCCAACAAACTTCCGACGTGCGCTGGGCCCAGCGTTCGTCAACGCGATTTACGCCACGAAGCAACTGGATTGGAGCGCGATGGTAGGACAACTCGCATCACGCCGCGCCGCATACGCTTGGTTGGCCGCAGCGACCATAATTACCTGCCTTGGCTGTGCAGCGACCCCGCCGCAGGATTTGCTTTCCCAGCAGCCCCCCGCCGAGAAATCTGGCCACACGGCTATGGCCGCCACAAACACGCCAAGCGAGGTCTCTCGGGCGGCGCATTGGCAAGATACAAATTTGCCTCAGTTTCTGCCGCCGCCAAAACTTGCCGAGCCGGAAGTCTTGGAGTTTCCGGCCGCAGAGCAATTTGAGACGCTCGACGACCTGGAGGCGTTTGCGGTGGGGAACAATCCGACGTTGCGGCGCATGCAGCAGGAGGCGGCGGCAGCGTGGGCTAAGACAGGATATGTCAATCAGCTTCCCGACCCCTCGGTGGGAACGATGTTTTTTGCTCCGCCGATGCATTTTGAGCCGGACCGCCAGTGGGCCGAAATGGAATTCATGCAGATGATTCCCTGGCTGGGGCGGCTCAAGGCGGAAGGGCGCCAAGCGCAAATGGAAGCGATGGCGGCCGAGAACGACTACCGGGCCGAGCGGCTGCGAGTGGTCGGCGACATTCGCATGAACTGGTACAAACTGTACGTGCTCGGCAAGCAAATCGAAATCACGGAAGTCGACAAAGCGCAGCTCCAGTCGCTCATCACGACCGCCAATGCCCGAATTGCCACGGGCGACGCTCAGCCCGGCGATGTGCTCATGGCGACGCTGGAACTGAGCAATCTTCAGGAGCAAATGCTTGGCTATCGCCAACAAGTCATCGCCACGACCGCCGAATTGAACCGCCTTCTGGGGCGCGACGCTCGCGTACCGATTATGCCGCCGGCAGCGATCTACGCGACGCTGCCGGCGTGGAATCATGACTTGCTGCGCCAGATCGCCTTGGAGTCGCAGCCGGAGTTGATCGCGGCTCATCTGCGTGCGGCGGCGACGCGCTGGGGGGTCGAGGTGGCGCGCTTGGAGCGCCGGCCCGACCTGACGTTCGGCGCGCGGTGGATGATCATGGATGCGCCCGGCGCCATGATGGAAGATGCGGGGCGCGATACCTGGGTCTTAGGCGTCACGACGACGCTGCCGATTTGGGACCGCAAGTACGACGCCATGCTTTCCGAAGCGTCACGAGAGCATTTTGCCGCGCATGCCTCGGTCGACGAGGTCGCTGTGCGCCTTGATGCGCTGCTTCGCGACCTGTGGGAACAAGCGCTGGCCAGTCATCAAACGGTCCTGTTGTACGAGCAGTCGATTCTTCCGCAAGCCCGGCAGACGTTTGAAGCCGATCAGCAATCGTTGATTAATAACACGGTGACTTTCGACCGGGTGATCCGCGACTACCGCACCCTGTTGACCCTGGAATTGGGTTATCACCGTGCGCTGGGCCAGCTTGCGACCACGCTCGCCCGCATTCGGCAAACGGCCGGCGTTGACCTTGCACCATAAGTATTTGGCATGATCGATTAGGACTGCCCGATGCCTCGGTCAATGCCGGTCAGTAACATACGGGCGTCACGAGCCATCCCAAACGTCAATGAGCGGCGGCTAATCGACCTTCTGTGCAAATGCGGCCAACTTGGTCGCATCCATTGGCTGTGGAGACGTCATCGCGAATTCCCGCCAGTCCTGTTCGAGAGCGGCAATGTTGTCGATGGCGTAAACCTCTCGTAGAGCTTGCTCATAACCCTTGTCCATCGCAATTCTGCCCCACGGATCTCTTGTGGTCGACGACCCCCCCCGTGACCGTTCCGACGCATTGAGCACATGAAATGCGTCTTTCACGATGGTTAGGTGGCGTCATGCGATGGGGCTAGACGAGCGGCGAGTTGCGGCAGACAATTAGATAAAGATGATGTTTGCCCACCAGAAAACTCTTCGAGTCGCAACAACCCTGCTTGCATTGGCAGGTATTACCAGCAGTCTTGGCAGTGCTGGCATCGCTCATCGTCCCTGCAGCGAACACGTCTTGGCGGCGTCAGTACAAACTTCAGGCCCTGGTACGGGCTGCTCCCGCGAGCGAGCTTGTTGTTGTGGGGCAAAACCGCAGCCACGGGCGTGTAGCTGCCATCGGGATGACAAGACGCCCGTATCGCCCTCCTCGCCTCCTGGCAGATTGGATCGTGTGTTAAAGTCGGCGCCCTGGGCGGTTTCGCCGATGGTGCCACCCATGGTCGTCATGCCGGAGCAGGCGGCTCGTCCGCAAGCTGACCACCTCTCTTTCTCGCCTTGCGAGCGATCGGTGCAATCGCTCCTCTGCATCTGGCGAATCTGATTCGCCTTGACAGTACCACTGCGCGCTGTGCCGAACCTTGTCGCCTCGAATGAGGCCATTGGCTGCGCGCATGTTGAAGTTGACATCGCGTCGGCCCCGCGGTCGTAGCGCCGAGCCGCGGTCTTTCTCACGCACACCATCGCGAGGATGTTCCTGTGTCCAACAATCATGATTCTCCTAATCCTTCCTCCGCAATCGCCGGCGCCCCAGCGGGTGGCAGTCGGTTAGCGTTCCTTGCGCGAAAAATGCTGCCCTTGGCGATGTTTCTCGGCGCGGGTCTGATTCTGATCGTCCTCTTAGGAGTTGCTCAGCGAGTGGGGTGGATTAGCGCGGGAGACCAGCCTTCGGAGGCCGCCGCGGCCACTCCTGGAGCGATTTACACTTGCCCCATGCATCCGCAAATTCGCCAGCCATCGCCCGGCCGCTGCCCGATTTGCGGCATGGCGTTGGTTCCGGCGTCGAGCACGAGCGGAGCGGATCTCGATGAGCTGGCGGTGACGATTGAACCTGCGCAGCGCCGACTGGCGAACATCGAAACGGCCAAGGTCGAAAGCGGGCCGATCGAGGCGACGCTTCAGACGGTCGGTGTGATCGCCATTGACGAAAGCCGACAAGCCACGATTGCTGCGTATATCAATGGCCGGCTGGAGCGGTTATTCGCCGATTACACCGGCGTCAACATCGCCAAAGGAGATCACCTGGCAATCATCTATAGCCCGCAGCTCTACGGCGCCCAGGTCGAATACATCGAGGCCCGCCGAGCCGTGGCGGCGTCAGGCGGCTTGCCGGCCGTGCGACAGGCGCAAGAAGGGCTGGTGTCGAACACGCGCCAGCGGCTTCGTGAGTTTGGAATGACCGATGAACAAATTGCCGAGTTGGAAAAGAGCGGAAAGGCTCAATCCCGTCTGACGATCTATGCCCCCCAGGGCGGTACCGTGATCGAGAAGCTGGCGGTGGAAGGCAACTATGTCGAAGCCGGAGATCCTATTTACCGCATCGCGGAGCTGTCCACGGTGTGGCTGATGCTTAAGCTCTTTCCCGAAGATGCGGCTCGCATCCGCTTTGGCCAACGGGCGGAAGCCGTCGTGCAATCACTTTCGGGCGAGACGCTGATTGGTCGCGTCGCATTTATTGATCCTACGGTTGATCCACAAACAAGAACCGTGGGAGTTCGGGTGGAGCTTCTCAACGAGGAGGGCCGACTGCGGCCTGGCGACTATGCCGAGGCTCGCCTTCAACTTCCCATTGGGCCTCAGGGGAAGGTTTACGACGCGGACCTGGCCGGCAAATGGATCAGCCCCATGCATCCGCAGGTAATTCGTGATGAGCCTGGACAATGCCCTATCTGTGGCATGGACCTCGTGCCCACGGCTCGCTATGGCTTTGAGGGCGAGCCGGTGGCGCAACCGCAGTCTCTCTATGTTCCGCGCTCGGCCGTGCTGCTTGCGGGCGGGAGCAGCGTCGTCTACGTCGAAACGAAGCCGGGACGATTTGAAATCCGCCCGGTCACCATTGGGCCGATTCTGCGCGACAAGATTGTCATCCTGGAGGGATTGAAGACCGGCGAGAACGTTGCCACCGCAGGAAACTTTCTGATTGATTCCCAAATGCAACTCGCGGGCAAGCCAAGTTTAATCGATCCCTCACGAGCCATTGCGAAAGCCAAAGAACGCAAGGGACCGCTCGTGTTTGACGAGATCGCAGTCACGCCAGTTTCGGGCGAGGCAGGCAAAGAATTGGAGAACCTTTACAGCGCCTACTTTGAAGTGCACCAGGCTTTGGCGGCGGACAAAAAGCCGGCCGCAACGGCGGCCCAGGCGCTGCACCAGGCGGCTTCCCAACTCATGGATGAATCAACCTTGGATGAATCGGCAGGAAAGCTGGTGCAGGAGATTGCCTCAAAGTCCGAACACCTGCATCACATGGATCTGGCGGAAGCGCGGAAGGCTTTTAAGCCCATCAGCCATGCCGTTGTGACACTCGCGACTCTGGTCCGTAGTGAAGACGCGAACAACGCATTCACACACTTTTATTGCCCGATGGTTCCTGGCGGAGGCGGCGATTGGCTCCAGGCCAACGGTCAATTGCTTAACCCGTACTTTGGCAGCGAGATGCTGCGATGTGGTGAGAAGGTCGCAGAGTTTCCGCCGAAAGGCGCGTCGGCGCCGAAGGATGAGGCGAGTCAGAAGGATCCCGCGGTCCAATCGCAGGGGAAGAAGGCATAAGTATGCTGCGGCCTCTCATCGAGTTCTGCATTCGCCAGCCGTTTCTCGCGCTGCTGGGAGCGGTCGTCGTTGCGGCTGTCGGCGCCTACTGCGCGATGGTTATTCCCATCGACGCGATCCCGAACGTCGGCGAGAACCAGGTCATTGTCTTTACCGAGTGGACTGGCCGCTCGCCCAAGGATGTCGAAGACCAAGTCACCTATCCCCTCTCGGTCGCTCTGCTCACCGTGCCGCATGCCGAAAGTGTACGCGGCAAGAGCATGTTCGGCTACAGCTTCGTGCAGGTGACCTTCGCGGACGGCACCGACTTTTACTGGGCGCGGTCGCGCGTGCTGGAGCGATTAGGCACGGCCATCGCGTCGCTGCCGGAAGGCGTCACTCCCACTCTGGGGCCTGACGCCACGGCGCTGGGGCAGGTTTTTTACTATGTCCTCGAGGGTCCGCCAGAAATGAATCTCGCAGAGTTGCGGACGATTCAGGACTACGTGGTCCGCTACGAGCTGCAGTCAGTGCAAGGCGTGAGCGAAGTCGCCAGCGTCGGCGGCTACGTGCGCCAGTACCAGATTGAAGTTGATCCCGATGCGCTGCGCTTTCATGACATTCCTTTGGAGCGACTGATCGCGGCTGTCAAAGACTCCAACATCGACGTCGGCGCCAAGACGATCGAGTCGGGCGGCATGGAGTACGTCATCCGCGGTCGCGGCTTCATCGGCCAGAACAAAGACGTGGCGCAATCACTGGCCGATATTGAAAAGACGGTCGTGCTCTCTCGCGATGGCGTCCCGGTTCGTATCCGAGATCTGGGGCAGGTGCAACTCGGACCGGAGTTTCGCAGCGGCGCCATTGACCTGAACGGGACCGAAGCGGTCGGCGGCGTGGTGGTCATGCGCTTTGGGGAAAATCCCCGGGCGGTCATCGAGCGCGTGCGCGCCAAGATAGAGCAGATCGAGCCGAGCCTGAAAGGCGTTAAGATTGTGTCGGTCTATGACCGGACGGGGCTGATCAACGAAACGGTGGGTACACTCACCGAATCGCTGCGGGAGGAGTTAATCATTACCGCGGTCGTCATTGTTCTCTTCCTCCTCCACATGCGGTCGAGCCTCGTTGTCGCCATTACACTGCCCATGGCGGTATTGATGTCGTTTATTGGGATGAAGTGGTTCCAGGTCGATGCCAACATCATGTCGCTGGCAGGGATCGCCATCGCCATTGGCGAAGTGGCCGACTTGGGAATCATTATCTCGGAAAACATCTACCAGCACCTCGTGGAGTGGGAATCAGGCACAGGCGGCGAGCCGGTAAGCGATGGGCAGGCAGCCATCGTTCCGCCGCCCGATGCAAGAAGCCGCACCGATGTCATCATCGATGCGACCAACGAAGTGGCGCCGGCTGTCATGACCGGCGTCTCCACGACGATTGTTAGCTTCCTGCCGGTGTTTTTCCTGACGGGCCGCGATTTGAAGTTGTTTGCCCCGCTGGCCTGGACCAAAACATTCGCCATGCTCGCGGCGCTGCTGGTCGCGGTGTTTCTCGTTCCAGCTCTTTGCCGATTGCTCCTGCACAGTTCGCGCTGGCCCGTGTGGCGAGGCGCCGTCGTCGCGTGCATCGCCGGCCTCGCGGCGGCCGTGGGCAGTGTGCTATTTTGGGACTCGTGGTTGAACGAGCTTTCGCCTTTGCCGCTTTGGGCGACGGCGCTGGTCGCAGGTCTGCTTGTGGGCCTGTTAGCCTTCCTGATGTCCCGTGAACGCCTGCGGCCCATCGACGAGAACCCCACGAGCCGCTTCATTCTGTGGATTTATGAGCCGACCCTGCGTTTTCTTCTGGCGCATAAATTCAGCTTTATCGCAGCTCCGGTCCTGATCATCCTGCTCGGGGCGGGAGCTTGGTTTGGTTTGTCCACGGTCCTGCACCCGCTCGAACAGGTTATGCGTACGCTGGGCGCCGAACCAAATGAGGTTCCTGGTTACGTCGATTTGAAACACCGTTTTCCTGGGCTGCGCACAGATGACTGGATCGCACTCGACGAGGGGACGTGGTTCTATATGCCTACGCTTTATCCGGCAGGCAGCTTCTCGCAGGGCATGGAGGTGCTTCAGACGCAGGATGCCCTGATCAAAAAAATCCCCGAGGTCGAAAACGTTCTTGGCAAGCTGGGCCGCGTGGAGTCGGCGCTCGACCCTGCACCCGGTGTGATGATTGAGACCTACGTCATGCTCAAGCCGGTCGCCGAGTGGCGCGAGGGGGTCACGATCGACGACATCTGGAATCAAATCAACACCGTCGCCACCTTGCCGGGAATCACGCCGGCGTCGCCGCTTCAGCCGATTGAGGGTCGCGTTGTCATGCTCCAAAGCGGCATCAAAGCCCCCATGGCGATTCGCGTCTACGGCGACAATCTTGATGGCCTCGCGGAAGCGTCCCGGAACGTCGCCGAACGTCTGCGACAGATACCCCAGGTGGATGCGGCGACAGTCAACCCGGATATTGTGCTCGGCATGCCGTACGTTGAGTTTGAAGTCGATCGAGAGACGGCGGCTCGCTTCGGCATGACGACGATGGCCGTGAACCAAATCATCGAAACGGCCCTCGGTGGGATGAACCTCACGCAGACGGTGGAAGGACGTGAGCGCTATCCGATTCGCATCCGCTACCAGCGCGATCTGCGCGAGCACATCGACGAACTGTCGCGATTGCCGGTTGTTACAGAAACCGGAGAGGTCGTGCCGCTGGAAACGCTCGCCAAGATGAAGACGACTTGGGGCCCCGGCATGATCAGCAGCGAGGATGCGCGCCTCGTGGCCCACATCGCTTTCGCGCCCTCGGGGATGACGGGCGACCTGGAGACGGTCGAAGCCGTCCAGAGTCAACTGCGGCAGGATCAGGTGGATGGCGAGCTAACCTTGCCCTCTGGTTACTCGTTGCTGCCGGTTGGCTCATTTCAGAACCAAATCGAGGCGAATCGCCGACTGCTGATCATTATTCCGATTGTCATCCTGTTGGACCTGCTGATCATCTACCTGAACTTCCGCAACTTGCCGTTAACGCTCATCATCTTCTCCCAAGTTCCCATTGCGATTTTCGGCGGGATGATTGGGCTGGGACTGTTCGACATTGAAATGAACACGGCGATCTGGATTGGGCTGATTGCGCTGATCGGCATCGCTGAAGACGACGGCGTGGTGATCGCCACGTATATGGAGCAGCTTTTCAACCGGCGGCCGATGCGCACGGTTCAGGACATCCGCAACGCCACGGTCGAGGCGGGCCGCCGGCGCATCCGGCCCTGCTTGATGACCGCATTTACCACGTTCGCTGCGCTGCTCCCCGTGATGCTGGCCACCGGCCGCGGGGCGGACGTCGCGCGGGCCATGGCGTTGCCGGTTTTCTTCGGCATGTTCATTGAACTGGTCTCGCTCTTCGTGGTGCCGGTGCTCTACTGCGGCTATATGGAGTTAAAACTCAATCTGGCTTCGCCCGACGCCTTCAGCGATGGAGACGGGCGAACCGCAAGCCAACCTCTTTCTTTGGAGACAGCTCATGCCTAAATCATTCCGCTTTCAGTATTGGTTTTTGAGCGTCATCGTAATTGCTGCGTTCGCCCCGGCGTTTGCTTCGGGGGGCGAACCTGTCGAGCTCGCTCATGGCGCCAGTGGGCATGAGCCTAAGCAGCCGCAGGTCGCCGTCGGCGCCGATGGCGCTATTCATGTCATCTACGGCGTTGGCAATGTCATTCGATATCAACGGTCGGATCAGGGCGGAACGACGTTCACCGAGCCGGTGAGCCTCCCAACGATCAATGCCATGTCCCTTGGCATGCGCCGGGGGCCGCGCATTGCGGTCACAGACAAAGCGATCTGCGTTACGGCGATTGGCGGCAAGCAAGGGAAAGGACGGGATGGCGATTTGTTGGCAACGCGCTCGACCGATGGCGGCAAAACCTGGACGCGCCCCACGCCAGTCAACGACGTGGAGGCGGCGGCCCGAGAGGGATTGCATGGCATGGCCGCTGGTCCCCGTGGAGATTTGTGCTGCGTGTGGCTGGACCTGCGCAATGGTGAAACGGAAGTCATGGCCTCAACGTCAGCCGATGGCGGCGCCACCTGGACGAAAAACGTCCTGGTCTACGCGTCGCCCTACGGCAGCGTCTGTGAATGCTGTCATCCGAGCGTGGCGTATGATGGCCAGGGCCGGATCCACGTCCTGTGGCGAAATTCGCTCGGCGGGGCTCGTGATATGTATGTCGCTTCGTCCGCGAATGGCGGTACGACCTTCGGTGCGGCGATGAAGCTAGGCAGCGGAACCTGGCCGCTGGACGCCTGTCCGATGGATGGCGGGGCGATCGCCGCGGCCAACGCGGGCAAACTGGCTGCGGTCTGGCGCCGCGAAAACGACATTTATTTGACGCTTGGCGGACAGCATCGCGAACAACGTCTGGGCGTGGGTGAGCAACCCTGGATCGCCATGACCGACGAGGGGCCCTTTGCGACGTGGCTGAAGAAACGTGGCGGGACCCTCTTCCTGCAATCGCCGGGGAACGGCTCTCCAAGCGAGCTTGCCGCGCATGCCGCCGATCCGACGATCGCCGCAGGACCAAAGGGAATGGGACCTGTGGTCGCGGTTTGGGAAGCGCGCCACGGCCAGCACTCGGCGATCGCGTGCCAAGTCATCCGCGAACGCTGAAGCAATCCAGTTTTTAATGGCTTTTACTCTGTTTTTGAAAGGATCTTGTGATGAGGCATTGGACCGCACGTGTTGGATTTGCGTTGGTCGCAATCGGCGCGCTCACGATTTGGAGCGTAGGCTGCGACAGCTCATCGAGCACAACGTCCGCAACGTCGTCGCAAGCGAATGGGCAGGCAGTTCATGAGCATGAAGGACATGAGCATAACCACGAGCATGATGCAGCCGCGATCGCCGAGAATCTTGCGAAGCTGCCGGACGAGGATCGGGCTGCGGCCGAAAAACAAAAGCTTTGCCCTGTCACCGATGAGCCGCTGGGCTCCATGGGCGTACCGCGGAAGGTCACGGTGGAGGGCCGCGACGTTTTCCTTTGCTGCGAAGGCTGCGAAGAAGAGATCAAGGCCAATCCGGAGAAGTATTTGGCCAAGTTGCCCGAGTAGTGCGATTCAATCCCATCTTGAACAGATCCAAAGGTGCAGTCATGAAACGCGGCGTTTGCATTGCCTGGCTAGGCCTGGTGTGCTTCGCGGAAAGCATCGCATGGGCGGAGGATCCTCCGCCCACATCATTGATGCGCTCGACCGAAGCTACATTTCTCATCACCGGCCTGCATTGTCCGCCATGCATGCGGACCGTCGAAACATCGTTACGGCGTGCGAAAGGAATCCAATCGGTCTCCATTGATTGGAAGGGCAAGCACGCCCGTGTTGTATTTGACGAGAAGGTTCTGCCGGCAAGCCGGTTGGCAGGGCTGATCGCTGGCACACCGCACATGATGGGCGAGAACATGCACTATGGCGGATGGCTCTCGCTACGAGTTCCCGCCGTCCAAGATGAGGCTGGAGAGAAGGCCGCCAAAGAGACGCTGAACAACGTCAAAGGGGTTTCCCGCGTTGTTGCCTACCCAGCGCGGCGTGCCGTTGCCGTGCAATTTACAAGGGACACGAGCGTGAGCAGTCAGAGGTTAATCGAAGCGCTGGAGGCGGCAGGGTTGGAAGCGAGCAATCTCTGAAGCGATGGAGAATAATAAGCTGAGTCAGGCTGGCAGAGTGGCATGTCGCGCCATTCTGCCAGCACGTTTTCCAGAGTTGTTGCTGATTCATGGGTTCACCTTGGGCCACGTCGCGGCAGCAAGTGGACCCGGCAGGATTCACCGGAGGCGAGAAGCGGTCCGCTATTTTACCGTTTAAACTACCACCCCATCGGTTAAACCTGGGTTAGGATTGCAGGCGGTGCAAAACTTGCAGGACCCTGCCTGAAGCACGAACATGAGGACAAGAGTACTGGCAATTGACCCCGTCAAGCCGGGTGATGGAAAACGGAAAAATACACGGAACGCGTGAAGGAATGGCGACCGACGATCGTTCACTTAGTTGTCGCAGATGTCGTACCAGTCGCACAACCACGACTCCATCAGATCAATCTCCATGCTCTGCGTTTCGACAATGTCGTGGCATAGATCGATCAACTCTTCGTGATAGGCTCGTTTCACACATTGACGTCCTTCTTTGATCGCGACTTCGTGGTGCTCAATCATCATCTCCATAAATGCGATCTCAAACTCCGCGCCCTCGAGTTCTGCCAAGTCTTCCATCTGGCGCTCCATTCGCCGCGTCATCTGCGGCTCGTACTCAATGCCGTACCAATCGGCAAGCCACTCCTGCATTACTTCGATTTCGGCCGCTTGCGTTTCTGCGATCTCGTGGCAAAGTAGGAACAACTCTTCGTGGATAGCGCGCTCCTGGCACATCGTTGCCGTTATCACCGCCATTTGGTGATGGTCGATCATGTTCTCCATGAACCTGATCTCGAATTGAGCGACCCCCTTCTTAGGCGCGGGTTCATCGGCTCGGACGAAAGGATTGCTGACGCTCGCCATTGCTGCGATCAGTGTGGCGACGAGGAGCGAGCGAGCAGTTAAGCGACACGCGGCATCAATCATAAACTTCCCTTTTCAGAAGCACGTAACTTATTGGCTAGTTAAACCCGTGGCGTATTCAAGCCACGGGTGGGTGTTGTCAACAAATCCGTTACGCGGAAACGCCCGCCATGCGGCGGCATTCTTCCTCGCATTGTTCGCAGGCGTCGGCGCAGCGCTGACAGTGCTCTGCTTCGTGCTTGCGGCACTCGGCCCCGCACGCCTCGCAGACGTCGGCGCACACGCGGCAAACATCGTTCATGAACTGCGAGCCGCGGCTCATGAAGGCGGCGGCGGTCCAACAGATTTCGGCGCAGTCCCGGTCCAGCCGGATGCATTCCGCCATCATCTTCACATCTTTTTCGCTGAGACAGGCATCTGCGCAGTACTCGCACTCTTGAGCGCAGCGGATACACGCCTCAATGCAGCTTCGGTGTTCTTGATGGGCCATGGTCGCTTCTCCTGAAAATGAAGGAATACGGATGCTCTATTTCCAACACTGCAGCAACTCAAGCGCCGAAAGGGCATATTCGAGCGAGATGATGTCGAAAACTATTCAATTTTTTTGGATAGCGAACGTGAGTCGCTCAGGTCATGCGTTGCATGGTGACGCTTCACGAATGCGCGCGGCATGTTTGGGGGAAGAGGTGGATTCCCATGGCAAAAACTCGCCGCACACGAACAGGAGGCCGATGAATAAAGAAGTTGCCCTTCTTCCACAACAGTGGCATTTTTCCTGATAAACATGCGTACACAGGCAGTAAGGCTTGCATTCTACGTTTGCGTTCTGCCCGCGTTTCTGGCGAGCGAAGCACAGGCGCAAGAGATACCCGCGAGAGAGAAGCAAACGGCAAGCGAGCTGGCGATTCTTGCGCGTCCGCCGCGGCAAATACTGCCGCCGCTTGAATGTCTGCACTGTTACGGGCCGCCGCCGGCAAAATACTGCCTGCCGGGGAATGGACCGCGCGGTTACTTGTATTATGGCTCCTACCCGTACGATGACGACTGGTTCAACCGGTTTGATGATTGCCCCGGCGGTAACTGCGGCCATGTGGGTACGGCGCTGGGGTTGGGATGGATTCAACTTCACAACGCTCACCGGAGCCACGATCGGCGCCGGGCGCTTCACCACGCCAGGTAATGTGCGGCGGCGCCGTCAGGAGGAGGTCACGGCCATGAGGAAGGGTTGGTATTGCGTTGCCCTAGCAGGGCTGGCGCTCGCGGGATGCACGACCGCGCGCCCCGTTCCGGCGCCTCCTCATGCGGCCCTTGCGCATGCCTCCGTAAGCAACCAGAAAGCGTTCCCGTCGCCCGACGCGCAACCTGTCGCTGAAACCACACCCTAAGGTGACGTGGCAATCGCCACAGTCCATGTTGCTCACCAAGAGCCACTCGCTCCTCCCAACTTGGGACCAAGCGAACTCCCACGACGAACTGCTCATCCTTCACCGCGTTTACCCGGCGATGCCGAAGCGTCGGCCGGCGAGTTGCAGCCTGGTGTGGGAGAGATTTTTATCGAACCGCCCACGGCGCCTCCCGTTCCGGAAGACCTGCACGACTTAGAACGGAGCGATGCTTTTTTCCCGCCCGGCGAACCGCTCTCGCTGGCCGCTTTGGAGAGCCTCGCCTGCCTAAGCAATCCTACGCTGCGCTAAGCCCAGGCCGAGCTGCAAGGCGAATTGGGAAGAGCCATTCAAGCGGGATTGTGGCCCAATCCGACCGTCCATTTCGTTCAAGAGCAAATCGGCGTTGCGAACACGCCCGGCGAGTTTCTGGGCGGGGTCGTGCAGCAGGAGGTGGTCACCGCGCACAAACGCGACCTCAGCCGGGCGAAGTTCGTGGCACGCACGCAAACGGCCGAATGGCTGGCGCTGGCGCAACAGTATCGCGTTCTGAACGACGTGCGAATGCACTACTTTCACACGCTCGGCCGCGAGGAAATTGTGCACGTTCGCCGCGAACTGCTGAAGAATGCGGAGGATCAGTTGTTGACCGTGCGCGAAATGTACAACGTCGGGCGGGCGACCCGCGCGCAGGTGCACTAGGCGAATGTCGCCTTGCAGCGCGAGCGGCTGGAATTGCTGATGGCGGAAAACGAGTATCGCACCTCCTGGGAAGAACTAACGGCGCTGGTGGAAACCGATTTGGCGCCCTCGCCGCTGGCCGGCCCCCTCGACGGTGAATTGACGGTCATCGCCTGGGAAGACGCCTGGGCTCGCTTGCAAGCCGAAAGCCCGGAGCTAGGCGCCGCCCGCAAAACATTGGAGGCCGATCAGATCAAGGTCAAACGCGAGATCGTCGAGCCGATCCCCAATATCTTTGTGCGGGGCGGCGTCGGGCATAATTTCGAGGCGACCGACACCGTAGGAGTCGCGGAAGCGTTTGTGGAAGTTCCAGTTTTGACGGGAACCAGGGAACCGTTCGGCAGGCCGAGGCGGATGTCGTGCGGCAGCAAGGTGAAATCCGCCGGACCGAGTTGGTGCTGCGCCGCAAGTTGGCTCAACAATACCGGCAATACCTCACCGCTCTGCAGCACGTGCAGAACTATCGAGACATTATTCTTCCCGAATCGCGCCAAGCCTATGAAGTGCTGCTCGACAGTTACGAGGACGATCGCGTTCAATGGCCGACCGTGCTGGAGGCTGAACGCGCCTACAAACTGCTTCAAATCGCGCATCTACAAAACCTGATCGCCTGGCGGGAATCGGAAGTCTTGATTGTCGGTTACTTATTGCACGGAGGCTTGGCGCCGCCGATGGCGCCGACGCCGCCCTCGCACATCGATGCCGTTTCTCAGCCTCGCTAGCCGTGGAGACAACGCGATGGATTCCCACGATCGCCGCAAGTTCCTGAAACAAGGCGCCGCCGTAACCGCAGGCATGCTCGCCGCCGGCGCGGGATCGGCGATGGCCCAAGAGCCAGGCGAACCGAGGCCGGCTTCGGCGGATGGTCTCTCGTTGCAACCGCCCCGCGAGACATCGCCGCCGGGCGACACATCGGGCGAACTACCTGAAGAGTTTCAGGCGTTCTCGCGCACGCAGCCCAGTTATGGCGGTCCCGTCGGGGAGGAAACGTATCTCGGCAAACTCGTGCCTGGATTACGCGATGCAGGCGCAGCGCCCGTGCCCTTCGAGGCGCCGGATCTCGACAAGATTCCTTGGAAAATGGTCAATGGCCGCAAGGAGTACCACATCTACTGCGAGCACGTGCGGCGCGAACTGCTACCCAACCACTGGATGGACTTCTTCGGTTACAACGGCTCGATGCCAGGACCGACCATTGAAGCCCACCAGGGAGACAAAGTGCGGTTTGTGGTCCACAACCGTTTGCCCGAACCGACCACGATCCACTGGCATGGCCTGGAGCTGCCCAACGAAATGGACGGCGTGCCGTTCGTGACGCAAGACCCGATCATGCCGGGCAAGACCTTCATTTATGAGTTCGACTTACATCAGGCCGGCACGTTTTTCTACCATGCGCACTTCCCCATGCAAGAGGCGTTCGGCATGGCGGGGTTCTTTATCATTCATCCCGCCGTCGCTTGGGATCCTCCGGTCGATCGCGACTTTGGGCTGATGTTCCAAAACTTTCGCATCGAGTGGGCCCAGACCGTGCCCGACTCGATGGCGATGGATTTCAATTGGCACACCATCAACGGACGATCGGGACCGTACACGACCCCGCTCGTTTGCAAGCTCGGCGAGCGGGTGCGGATTCGCATCTTGAATTTCAGCCCCCAACAGCATCATCCCATACATTTTCACGGCCACACGTTCTGGATCACGGGGCACGAAGGGGCGCGCATTCCGGCCGACGCCTGGATTCCCCGCAACAACGAATTGATCGGCGTCGCTCAAGCCAGCGACTTGGAGTTCATTGCCTTCAATCCCGGCGACTGGGTGCTGCACTGCCACATGGTCCACCACATGATGAACCACATGGTCCGGCAGGTGGGCCCGCGGATTCGCAAAGACATCGACGTGGGCGCTTATAAAGCCAGCATCGAGAATCGCCCGCGGGTGGATTTCGTGCATGACGACCAAGGCTTTGCCGTTCCCGGTTATCCGCAGAAGATGCAGGGCATGGAAATGAGCCACGAAGCCATGCAGAAGCTCAACAGCCGCCGCGAAGTGCGCGGCATGCGCAAGATGTGGCACATGGGCGTGCATGGTCTGATGACCGTCGTGCGCGTGCTGCCCGATGACTTATACGATCAGGTAATGAACAGCGACGAAAAAATGGAGCCGGGCTACGTGTTCAATGAACTTGTTGCGCGGCGCAAGAACCAGCGGCAGGAACAACAGGAATAACGCCGAAATCGCGCGCGTTATTCCTGTCGTTCGCAGCCGCAGGGGTTTGCCAGGCCCCGGCGGTGCTCGATCGCAAGTCTTTTTCACGTCTCTACAGCCGCACGTTGCGCAGGCGCAGGGCGTTGGCGATGACGGAGACAGAGCTGAGGCTCATGGCGGCGCCGGCGATAATCGGGCTGAGGAGCACGCCAAAAAACGGATAGAGTAATCCGGCGGCGACGGGGATGCCGAGCGCGTTGTAAATGAAAGCAAAGAACAGGTTCTGCCGGATGTTGCGCAGCGTGGCGCGGCTAAGCCGAATCGCCTTGGCGATGCCGCGCAAGTCGCCCTTCACCAGCGTGATGCCGGCGCTTTGCATGGCGATGTCGGTCCCGGTCCCCATCGCAATCCCCACATCGGCTTCGCTCAGGGCGGGCGCATCATTGATGCCGTCGCCCGCCATGGCCACGTGCTCGCCATCGGAGCGTCGCTGCTTGATATAGTTCGCCCTGTCGGTAGGCTCGACCTCGGCCTCTACGGCGTCGATGCCGAGCTTTTTTGCCACAGCCGCGGCCGTGCGGCGGTTGTCACCCGTGAGCATGGCTACGCACAATCCGAGCGCGTGCAGTTCACGAATGGCTTGGGCGGTGGTGTCCTTAATCGGGTCAGCGACTGCGATGACACCCACAGGCTGGCCATCCACCGCGACGAACATCGCTGTTTTGCCTTCCTCCTGAAGTTTCCCAGCCATTACTTCAAGCGGCTCCAGACGCTCGATTTTTTCCGCCCGTAGAAAAGCTGGTTTGCCGATCATGACTTGGCGGCCACTGACAATACCGGCCACACCGCCGGCCGTCACTGATCGGAACTCTTTTACGGCGTCCAACGCCACGTCCTGCTCCTTGGCGCCTTGCACGATGGCTGCGGCGAGTGGGTGGTCGGAGTACTTGGTGTAGTTCCACAACGCTTCGACCGGATTCAGGTCCGGCGCGTAGGCCGGCAGCCACTCAAAGCGACTGATGTGCCGTAGTATTCCAAATTAACTCGCAAACGGACACTTCATCCTCACGAGTTAGTCGGACATCTTGAATGTGACTATGAGGCTCTACGCAGCGACCGTGTGATTCGGCCAGGGCGTGCTCAGCAACTCGCTTCGACTTGTTGACCAATCGTCAACTCAAGGGCATGCTGGTATCTCAGCGCGAACCAATTCGAATATCGGTTAAGGAAAACTATGTCAGGCCGTTTCCCATTGACGTGCATTTGTATTGTCCTAATGAACGCTGCGCCGCGCGCTGGAGAAGCCCTCGATTTTTGTTTCCGCCACGAGCATGTTCTCGGCACGTCGCTCGAACTGCGCATCGAGGCGCCGACCGCCGAGATGGCCGCCGCGGCAGAGCGCACGTCACTGGCGGAGATCGACCGGCTGGCGAAGGCGCTTAGTGGCTACGACGCGGAAAGCGAATTCATGCGATGGCAAGCGAGCGCTGCGGACGCGGAAAAGCTGTCGCGCGATCTTGCTGTCGTGCTGGCTCGCGCCGAACATTGGCGCCGGGCGACCGACGGCGCTTTCGACGTACGCGCCGCCGCCATCGCCGATCTTTGGAAGCAGGCCGCCGCCCTCGGGCGAGCACCAAGCGATGAGGAGCGGCGAACACTCGTCGCGAAACTTGCGAATCCGCCCTATGCATTGGCGCCAGGAGACGTTGCACGGAGAAACGATTCGCTGCCGCTCACCCTGGATGGGCTGGCCAAGGGTTACATTCTGGACGTGGTTTGTGAGACTGTCGCCGCGCGGCATCCCGAGATTCGCAACTTCACGATCAACATCGGCGGCGATCTGCGCAAACTGGGCGAAAAACAATTGCAGGTTTCCATCACCGATCCGGCGGATGCAGCCGAAGGCGCCGCGCCGTTGGAAAGAATATCGCTGGCCCGGCCATTCGCGATGGCCACCAGCGGCAACTATCGGCGCTATCTCACCGTCGCCGGGCGACGCTATTCGCATCTCGTTGACCCGCGTACGGCGTTGCCGGTGGACGATATCGCCAGCGCGACGGTCATCGCGCCCAACGCCATCGACGCCGACGCTTTGGCGACAGCAGTCTCGGTGCTGGCGCCGGAAGAAGGTCTGGCCCTGATCGAGTCGCTGGAGGATGTCGAGTGCCAGCTCGTGCTGGCCGACGGGCGCATCCTGACCACGCGCGGCTGGCCCTCGTCAGCAGCGCCTCGCCTTCGGTTGGTTTCGACTTCCGGCGACGTGAAGCCTGGCTTGTGGGTCCACTTCACATTGAACCGGCAGGATGACGGAATCTATCGCCGGCCTTACGTCGCCATCTGGCTGGAAAACGCTGAAGGATTTCCCGTGAAGACGGCTCTCCTGTGGATCAAGACGGACGGGTCGGGGCCGACCTGGCATCGCGAGATTTCACGTTGGTATCGCAACGACCGAACCCGAAAACAGGCGGAGAACACCGATCTGATTGGCACAATCTCCAGCGCCACGCGAGGCCCAGGCGAGTATCAGGCGCGGTTCGATGGAACCGACAACACGGGGAAACCGCTCCCGCACGGCAAATACCGGTTGTACCTGGAGGTGGCCCGCGAGTACGGCTCATACCGGCTCATCCGCGCCTCGGTTGAAATCACCGGCCGGCCAATCCCCCGCACGGAGCTGAAAAGCAACGTGGAAATCGGAAATCCCTGGTACGAGTACGTGGCGGATCCAGCCGGCGAGGCGTCGAAGACTCCATGACGCTTCGAGAACACGAAACGCGTCCCGGTCGCCGGTTCTGGTACGCCCGCAGCGCCGGGGTATTTCGCTGGCTGCACATTTACCTCTCGATGCTCAGCTTCGCCACGCTGATGTTCTTCGCCTTCACGGGCCTCACGTTGAACCATCGCACCTGGTTCGGGGGCGCAGAGCAGTTCATCCGTGACGAAGTAGGCGACATTCCCGCCGCGATGCTGGGCGCCGATCCCGATAAGTTGGCGATCGCCGAGCGGCTGCGGAGCACGCACCAACTGCGGGGCGCCGTCACCGAATTTCAAATCGACGAATTCGAGTGCCTGGTCTTCTTCAAAGGCCCTGGTTACGCGGCGGACGTGATGATCGATCGTGAAACCGGACGCTACATGCTGTCGGAAACGACCACCGGATGGATCGCCGTAATGAACGACCTCCACAAAGGACGCAACTCGGGAGGGGGCTGGTCCTGGGTGATCGACGTCTCGGCCGGGGCCATGATGCTCGTCTCGCTTTCGGGGTTCGGTCTGTTGTTCTACGTCCGGCGGCGCCGCATCACCGGCGTGGCGACCGCCGTGGCAGGCACGATTCTGCTGTTCCTCCTCTGGCTGCTGTTCGTGCCGTAGAGCCCGCCTGACAAGCTCCGGTATTATTCAGCGGATTCAAGAACTCCCGGCGCCAAGCCTCCAGCGCTCCGAGGCGACGCGTGAAGACGACCCAGTGGAAGTTGAGTCATAGCGGCGGCGGACCGATGAGCGGAAAAACTTCCAGAAGCTGGCGCTTAACCGTGGCGCCCGATACGTTGCATCGCAATGGCGCCAGCGTCAACACCGTCTCCAATCGCGCACGGTCGCCCGTGCCTGCCGACAGGGTGATCGTATCATACCAGTGGCCGAAGGAATCGGCGCCGCTCGACGTCGCAACGAATGCCGGGGAACATTCGCAGGAGAGCACGCTCAAAGCAAAAGCGAAATGCGCTTTCATTCCCGAGAGCGAGCGGAGTCGAACCGAGGTCAGGATCCACCTCCGACCACGGGGCATTCGCAACGGTCGTCGAGGCCCACACGAGGCAAACAAAAAAAAGTATTTTGCGCGCCCTATCCGATCGCCGGGCGCATCTGGTTAAGTGGAGGCGCATGATGAGCGACGACCTGGAATGCCATCGCGACTATCTGCGACTGGTGACCCGGTTTCTCTGGAACCCCGCGCTCCAGCGACAACTGGACCTGTCGGACATCGTCCAGATCACGTTCCTCAAGGCGCTCCAGAACATCCACCAGTACCGGGGCGACACGGATGCCGCCAAGCGAGCCTGGCTCCGCACCATCCTCCGAAACGTACTGTTCGAGAAAACGCGCGGCAATCCGCCCGGCGAGGTGTCGCTGGGCGAACTGTCGAACATTTGGGAACAGCAGACATCGCCGGGCGAGTCCCTGCGCCGGGAGGAGCAGATGTTGCGGCTGGCCGCGGCGCTGGGCCGCTTGGCCGAGGACGAACGAACCGCCGTTGAGCTTAAGCACCTGCACGGCTGTTCGGTGGCGTTTATCAGCGCGCAAATGGGGCGAACCAAGGTCGCCGTGGCTGGACTGCTCAAGCGCGGCATGGCCCAGCTTCGCAAAGAACTAGTACAATCGTCGTGAGCGCCTTGCCGAATCCGCTTCCCGCGCCGGACCGTCAATCGCGGCTCAACGCAGCCTTGCTGGCCGCCATCGAGGCGCGCGAGCAGGGCCGGAATGTGGAGCCGATGGATGCCGATGCGCAGGCGCACCTCGATGAATATCGCGCCGACGAGGAATGGGTGCTCGCCCACCTGGAGCCGCTGCGGCCGTTGCTCGGCGTAGGCCGGCTCTTCGGCAATTACGAGCTGTTCCGCATCATCGGCGTCGGCAGCCAGGGCGTGGTTTACAAGGCCCGCCAGGTCCACGTCAACAAGGAGGTGGCCCTAAAATTGATCTTTCCGGACAACCGCGAGCAGTCGCTGCGCGAGCTGCAAATGGTCGCGAACCTCGAACACGAAAACATCGTTCGCGTTTATCACGTCGGTGAGCACGAGGGCCGGTTTTACTTCACCATGAAGCTCGCCCACGGCACGCTGGCCGACCGCCTGGCGGACTTCCAGTTGCCTCGCGATGCCGACGCGAAGACCCTGTCCGACCGGCAGCGCAAGCTTGCCCGCCTCGTAGCGGAGATTGCCCGAGGGCTGGCCTACATCCACCAGCAAGGGGTGGTTCACAGCGACCTCAAACCCAACAACGTGCTGCTCGACGAGCGAGGTTCGCCGCTGGTGTCCGACTTGGGGTTGGCCCGCCGGGTGGCGGACCTCGAGCCCGAGCCGGCGCCTAGCCCGCCGCTTGACGGCGCGACGCAGTCCATGGCGCCGATCTCGGCAGAGCAGAAAGCAAGACAAGCCGTCGGGGACGACATCTTCGCCCTCGGTGCGAGCCTCCACCGTCTGCTGACCGGTCGACTGCCGTACGAGAACATGACGGCTCGCGACTTCCTCAAATCGTTGGCGACCCAAATCCCCGCGCCGCGTTCCCGATTGAACCTGACTGTCGGCGCCGGTTCGGACTTGGACCTGATTTGCCGCAAGTGTCTCCAGCGGGACTACCGGGACCGGTATCCGTCCGCCACGGCGCTGGCCGACGACCTGGAGCGATTCATCCGTGGGGACTGGACCAGCGTTCGCCAGCCGGGATGGCTGGAACGGGCCAGGCGGTGGATTGACCGGTCCATCATCGCATCGCCCGACGTGCCGCTGCGGGACGATCTCCACCATTGGGGAATGATCGACTTCTGGGACGCGACCCTCAACCTGGCTTGCCATGGGACGATATATTTCCTGATCCGTGCGGACCTGGCGCCGGGGTACTTGTGGCTGACCATGCTGACTTACTTCGCGGTGTGGTGGCCGATGTTTCTAACGTACCTGATGCGGCGCCGGCCGATGGCCCGATCCGAAAAGGACCTGATTGCGCTGTGGGCCTGGGCCAGCGCCGGCGGGCTTGTCCTGCTCGGAGTGTTCTGCCCGCCCTTTGGCTCGTCACGAGCGGTGGACATGTTGTTGTTCTATCCGTCGTGGACGGTGCTGAACGGCCTTGCGTACTTCTTTGTCGGCCGGAACTGGTGGGGCCGCTATCACCTGGTGGCCGTCGCTCATCTGGTCGTCGCGGCGCTGATGCCGTTGCGGCTCGACCTGGCGCCGCTGGTCTTCGCGGGGCTGTGCATCGTGTCGACGACGTGGCAGGGGTTCGATTATTCCCAACGAAGCTGCAAGGCGAAGGCTGAGCTATTGCTTAGCGACGCAGCGGACACTTTTTCGAGAAGGACATCGCCATGACGGTAACGGTTCCGGACTCCCTGTATTCCGCCGAGTGGATCGTGAGCGAATCGGCGAGTGATATCTATCGCCGGCATCAGGCGCCGGGCACGGAATCCCTGTTCCGGCATGACATCCGGGTGCATCGCCGCGCGGTGCAAGCAAGCCGGCATGCGCAACTGGACCCGCCGCGGCGCCGAAGGCGTGCTACGCCTACGCGCCGCACTGCAAACCGGAGACTATCACGACCTCTGGACCCATCCCAAAGAAAACGCCGCCTGAATTCCTCGCCACAATCCATCATCCGCGCCCGTTTAGCACGTTCGACTTGAGATAGCGGACTACACATCCAACAACCCGCTCAAGTGACAACTTCGCGGGAGCATTCGCCGGTGAGCAGCCGTGAGCTACAACATTTACCTCTACCATCCGGATGTGAAGACCCAAGCCGCTGCTGGTGCGGAGCTTGACAGTTTTCCACATGCAGAAATTCCTGAAGTCGTGCGTCAGCGTTTTGTCGATCGCCTCCTGAAGTACGACTACAAGCTGGAGTCTGATCGGCCCCAATGCCGCGAGTTCATCCACACGAATAAGGTCTGGTCAATTCAGGTTGCAGTGTTTCCGACAGAGATTGCATTTTCCGTCCCCTACTGGGACGACGCCGAGAATGCGATTTTCGAAGCAATACAAACGGCTCATGAGTTGGCCGACACAGGAGAACTGGCTGTGTATGACCCACAGACGGGAGAGTGGAGCGAATAGGCTGACTACTATCATTCTTCATCGCATGTCCTCCTCGCGCGGTTTTATCGGCAGCGGCGAAATCCCAGCGCGTTCGAGGATCGCGGGTGTTCCAGTAAACCGCTGGAAGCGGTCGACAATCACGTCGCAATAGAGTGTGTCGAGCTCCATCAGAAACCTCCCCGCGCCCAACCCTCTTCGAAACGGGTTTCTCTTTGTTTTAACCGCAAGTGCTTGATCTAGCACGACTTGGCGAGTTCGAGTCGCATTCGGTCGCCGCAAACCGCTTGCAACCCTCTACGAACCTGACGGGCGGGAGTTAACAGAAAAGCCTCTCCGGCTGTTAACGGGGTGTGTGGCAATTTTCTCTGGCGCTGGGGCTAGGTAGGTTATATAACGTAGGCAATTCACGTTGGAGGTTCCTTTCTTCAGGAGTCCGTGATGAGCGAGTTGCCGGCGTTGGATCGGGAGGCGTACCGCCAGCAGATGCAG
>CAUJHS010000099.1 GCA_963204915.1 Planctomycetota bacterium
CCGCTGGGACCAGGTCGTCCACGCCAGCGACCTGCCGCTAGCAGAGCTGGCGCGGTTTCTGGTCGACGTCTGCTTTTCAACGGCCCTCTGGGTAGGGTTTGCGCTGCTGGTGCTCGCGCTATTGGACTTCGGCTTTCAGAAGTGGAAGCATGAGCAGGACCTGCGCATGACCCACCAGGAAATGCGCGAAGAAATGAAGAACCTGCAAGGCGATCCGCAGATGATCGCCCGCCGGCGGCAGATTCAGCGCCAGATGGCCCTCAACCGCATCGGCGACAAGGTCCCCAAGGCCGACGTCGTCGTCACCAACCCGACCGAGCTGGCCGTGGCCATCCAGTACGATCCTGAACAGATGGCCGCCCCGATCGTCGTCGCCAAAGGCGCCGGCGTCCTGGCGCAGCGAATCCGCCGGCTGGCGTTGGAGCACAACATCCCGGTCGTCGAGCGCAAGCCGCTGGCGCAGCTCCTGTACAAGGAAGTCGACGTCAACCGCCCAATCCCCGACCAGAGCTACGCCGCCGTGGCCGAGGTGCTGGCCTACGTCTACCAGCTCAAGGGCAAGAAGATGCCGACGCCGCGCGCGGCGTGAACGCGTTGACGCCGACCCGGCTACCGCATACTGAGCCCGGCGAAAGATCTTGCCCCTTAAAAAACGCGCACCCTCCGGCCCCCTCCCCCTCCGCGGCTCGTCCTTATACACATGCTATCGCGAAGGTTCTCGAGGGCGGTGTTGGGCGAGCTGCCAGGCGGCGGCCAGGTCGTCCAACCGGCGCAGGCCGCGCCACAAGGTCTTCGTTCCTGGTTCGCCATCGCCTTTTCGTGCCAAGAATCCGCCCAAGCGAGCAATCATGCGGACCGCCTCGCGAAGGCTTGGCGGCGTTTCGGGAAGGGGCAGTCGCGGATGAAACTTCGCATACAACACTTGCCATTCGGCCCTGGTCAGAATCGCCGTGCAAGGATCATCGGGAGTCTGACGGGCCTGCAAGTTCAACCACAGCACTCGCCACGCCACAATCGCATAGGTCGCGATCGCGCGACGGATGCCGTCGGCGGTCTCCAACTGCAGTTGTTCGATCCGACAGCCATCTTTGAAGACCTGATGAAACTGCTCGATTCGCCAACGAAACGCATACCACTGGACGTACTGCAAAGCGTCGTCCAGACGCTTGACCGGCAGCGTGGTGGCCAACATCCAGCGAATCGGCCGCACGCCTTGGGGCGCATCGATCTCCTCGACCAGCAGAAAATTGAGCGTGACCGAGTTGCCTGGCGGACCATTGACCGGGGCATGGACTTGCAACGAGGACCAGCGCACCGCGAGCTTGGCCGTCCGTGCACGATGGCTGCCGCTGCGCGCCAGGGCCAGCTCCACGACGCCCTCCAGCGGCGCTTGTTCCAGGGCCTTATGCAAATATCGCGCAGCGTGCTCGACACGGCGCGCTTCCCGGCTCACACGCACCAGAAGGTCGACGTTGTTCGGTCGGGAAGCCGCAAACAACGGAAAGAAATCGGACTCTCGATCGCCAATCACGACCACGTGGGGATGACTGGCCAGTCGGGTCGCGGCCGCCGTGACGCCATGCAGCCAACGGCGGCTTTCCTTTTCTTCCAGAGGGCGCTGGCGGCGCTGGTGGCGCTTGCCCAACTCCTGGAGCGGCCGGGACCAGACAATCTGGCGGAGCGTTCCCAAGGGAACGCCCGTGGGAGAAACCGCGAACACCGAATGCAACAGCAGTCCTCGACGCTTCGGCGAAGCCAGATAGCCCGCGCCGCGCACCGAGGGACGGCTGGTCACATCGATTTCGGTGGTGTCCTGGATCGCCAACGCCACCGGATAGCAGGCGGCCCGCTCGGCTGTCTGCTCGATATGCCCCCGCAGAATGGCGCTGGGCGATACTCGGGAATTGTTCCAAAAACGATACGCGCCCACCAAGCCCGCTGGATCAAGAGCTTCGGTAGGCGGACTATTCGGACGACTGCTCAAGGCCTCGATCATCCGTATCAGACGCAAATCCAATCGCGGATCTTCAAACGACCCCGACTTCACTTCACAATCTGCCCAACGCACGACCATCACTCCAAAAAAACAATCATACGCAACAGCCTCCTGCTAGCATGTGTATAAGGACGAGCTTCGAGGGAGGGGGATGATCACACTCGAACTGAGGCGGCGCCGCCGCTGTTCCATCGATGCCGCGGGACTTGGAAGTTAACGACCAGATCGTCATCCCGGCCGGCGAGCTGCTGATCTCCTTTGCGCGGAGCGCCGGCCCGGGCGGGCAGAACGTCAATAAGGTGAACACCAAGGCCGTGCTCCATTGGGGGGTTGCCGCGAGCGCCAGCCTGCCGGAGGCCGTACGCCGGCGACTTCTCGACCGCTACGGCAACCGCGTGAACAACGAGGGGCAGTTGGTGCTCGCCTGCGACGAACACCGGGAGCAGGGGCGCAACCTGGCCGCGTGCCGCGAAAAGCTCCGCGGCATGATCCTGTCGGTGCTGACGCCCCCCCGCCGGCGGATCAAGACGCGGCCGTCGCAGGGCGCGGTCGAGCGACGGCTCAAGTCCAAAGAGCGTCAGTCGCAAAAGACGCAGTCCCGCCGCGGCGATTTTTCTGCCGGCGAAGAGGCGCATCGTTGCACGCCGACTGGTTCTGTGGAGGCGATGAGCGGGTCGCGTGCTGGCGGGGCTGGGAGCTGGGATCTGGCGGCTGGCGGCCAGACAGGGCTTATTACTGGCGGCGCGAAAGGCCGGGTTACGCGCCGGCGCGGGGCGCGGTTGTTGGCGGC
>CAUJHS010000100.1 GCA_963204915.1 Planctomycetota bacterium
GCGAACCGCCCTGACCGCTTCGAGCCTCGCCTGAAGAAGCAAAGACGCAATCCCTGCGGTTGGCTGATGAGGCCCCGCGCCGACCTCAAACGCGAAATGGCGAAAGGCGTTATCGAAATCTAAGTGCCATTCGTCACATAACCCTAGTAGAGCGTGCCACGTCGGCGTGTCGCCCCGACGCAACGAAGATCAGTGACACACAGCAAATTCCCTTTGGCGCTGTCGCCTAGCTGTTGCTAATTGTCATGAGGCGGTGAAAGAGTTCTCCCGCACTTTTGTTACTACTGGCGAATTCACGATTCGCTTCGGGACTGACGAACTTGCGCAATGAAAAATGCGTATCCTTTATGGGATGCACTGATCGAACGTGCGGGAGTTGGCTGAACGTCGCCGAGTGTGAACTCAGCTGTTTCACCCGCCAATGCCTGACCGGACGGCGCATCGGCGACCTGGCGTTCCTCCGTTCGGAGATCGCCGCCTGGTCCGAGAAAACCAACGCAAAGCAACGCGGCGTCGACTGGCGATTTAAGATCGACAACGCCCGAAGGAAGCTCAAACGTCTGTACCCGAGAATTAAGCATTGACGACGCGCTAATCGACGATTGAGAAAATTCGGGAAGATTTCTTGCGCGATCTGGCCACAGTTTTCGCATGGGGTGTTTAAAGACGTTGTACTAAGTCGGATGCGGAGACTCCAGGTAAGGCCGCATGACGTTGGCGACGCGGCAGACCTTACCGCACGACGCGAAGCCGTGGCGATTCGACCTTGGGCGCCCAGGCCTTGGTCGGCAGCGCGATCCACACCTCGTGGGCGATTTGCGTTGTGAGCTCCTGGAACGGAAGCGCCGACAGCAGACAGATGACGCCTTGAGGAACTCGCTTGCACACCTCCACCAGCGACTGATGTTCCGTCGGCTCGGAGTCGGCGAGCACATGCAGTCCGCGGGCGGGTTGCTCCAGCACCCGTTCGTCGCGCAGGCGCCGGAGGTATTCGCGCGCGACGCCAATAGCCTCCAGGTCTTTGGGCCGCAGAATCGCCTGAGCTTTCGCCAGACGAATCACGCGGTCGCAGCGCATTTCATCAAGGTGTGATGACTTCTTTGGTGGGGTCCACTCGCTCCGCGAGTGCCCCACATTAGGGGTGTCACGCCTGCGTGAAACGCGCTCTAAATAAGCGACTGAAAGGTAAGCGGGCAGCCCCACGGAGCGGGACAAGATGCGGACAAGCCTGCCGCTTGCCATTCGGGGGGTGGATTGGTGTGTTACCCCGGTACGGGTGAAAATCTTGGGGAGCTTTATTGCGCTGCGGGTCGTCGGAGAAAATCTCGAAAAAAGTTACGGCGCGACGGGTCAACGCATCTTATCGAAATGATGCGGAAATTCCCAAGGTTTCGCACGCAAGACAGCGCGAACCTGTCGACGTAAGTTCGCCGAACCACCTTACCTACGCCCACCAAACGCCAGAAATGAACATTTGTTCATTATAATAATGGGTGTGCGGTGAAGACCAGCCTCGCGAGACACAAGCCCAGTTGGTTCGTCCACCAACTCCCAAGCCCAACAACTTCGCGCCCAATTCCAAAAAGGGGTTATCGTCGTAGCGTGCCTCCCGGCCATTTCTTGGAGCGCTATTGCATTCGGAAAAATCGTTGTTACTATTAATACCACTCTTGGATTACCCTTATTCCGCAACGAGTGCTACTTGTAACCTTGGAGAACCATCATGATGCGTGCCCTGACCTACTTATTGGCCTTGGCAACTGTCGCCAGTGCCGCTTCCCTCTCTCACGCGGCTGTCTTAGACGGTCAGACGATTGGGTACAATTATTTGTTTCCCAGCGTGGGTGATGTTATATATGATCCAGGTCCAATTGTTGTTGGCCCTGGTGTGGAGCTGCCTGCACTTTATAGTGTATTTTCTGACGTAGCGACAGCCGATTTCTCCGACACAAACATACTGTTTGATTATTATACAAACGCCAACTGGGCGACTGGATCCTTTAATGGATTTCGAGTTTGGGACATTAATGGCGTGATTCCAGCATTCACGTCGGTCACGGTGAATCCCGCGACCAATATGGTAGGATTTAGTGCTGCCAACATTACCTTTGACGCCGACAACATTTATGTAAATTGGCAGGGTCTAGCTATGAATCCGAGTACAATCGTTTCTCTGGATATTAATGGCGGGGGCGGGTCCGTTGGATCAGTGCCGGAACCTACATCTATTGCACTTCTCGGAATGGGTGGAATAGGGCTTGTACTGGCTCGAACGCGCCGACGCACGGCAAATATGCGTCGGTTAGCGATCAGCGAATAGTGTTTGCTCGTTAGTCTGCCTGATCTTTGTACGGGTGTTCATAATGAACACCCGTTTTTGTTGGCGTTTGTAGTTCGAATTCAACACGCGCCCCCCCACTTGCAGGATTTCATCTGCCCCTGATCTTTGCGAAGATCGGGGATAAGCGCCTGTCGCAGCTCATCATCTTGCACTAATTCAATGCAGCAACGGACACACAGAGGAGGCTCGTTTACCCATGCGCCGACGCTCCAACGGTTTTACACTTGTCGAGATGCTTGTGGTTATTACTATCATCGGCATGTTGATGGCGCTCCTCCTACCCGCCGTACAGTCGGCGCGTGAGGCCGCGCGACAAGCGATGTGTACTGCGAACCAGCAAAACATCGGTAAGGCAATGCAGTCGTATGCTACCGGTAAAAACCGTTTTCCTCCATCAATGTCGTTGCCGCCGCAAACCCCGGACAACAGGATTGTTTACGCAGCGAATTTTGACGCCCGGTTAATGTGGGGTTGGGTTCCTCCCATGCTGCCGGAGTTGGGGCAGCCTGCCATTTACGATAATATTCTCAATACAGTTTCAGGTATTTACGGCGGTTCGCAAACGATAACCGACTACATGAACTTGTTTCAGTCTTTATATGTGGGCGAGCTGAATTGCCCCTCGGATACAACTAGGGAGACCCTGGATCAGCCATGGATAAGTTACTACGTCAACGGTGGCCGGGCGAATGTGGCAAGACCACCGTTTGGGTACATGGTTTCTCCCAACGAACCGCCGGATTGGAGAGAAAACGGCGTAATGATGATTCGCATGCCGGCTCTGATTAACGCAAGAAACGTTATTCGCGAAGACCAAACAAATTCACTTGACGATGTCGCACGAGGCGATGGCACCTCGATGACCTTAGCCGTCGTTGAGAATTGCAGTCCGCGCGCCTTCAACCCAATTTCCGCGTTTGGAAATACCTGGAGCAATACTTTTTTCCACAATAATACTGGAATGGGTATTTCAGCGCCATCGGAACACCACAGCGCCGTTTTGTGGCATGATGCAAATCAGTACTTGGAAGGTGGACAACGAGTTCTAATCAATCAACATAAAGAAGATTATCTTGATCCTGCACATGCCCGACCGGCAAGCTACCACCCCGGTTTGGTGATTGCCACGTTTTGTGATGGCCATACGCGGAAAATTAGCGAAACGATTGACTATCAAGTGTATTGTCTTCTAATGTCGTCGAATGGTCGCAAGACTCGCGCGCCGGCAACACAGACACCCTCCCCAAATCCCGCATGGCAAAGCAGATCCGTGACGGAAGCTGATCTCCAACAATAACCTACATTAATGTTGGTAGTCTTCGTAAAGGGACGATAGCGAAAAGTCTAATTTGGCGCAGAACGATATAGTTTGCGTTGTGTGTCGACGGGGACGCGGCTTGGGTCGCGTCCTTTTTGTTTCTTGGTGGGGTTATGGGGGAAATGCATGTCTTTGGGTGCATCCTTGGGAGGGGAGTCTTGACGATTTTTGGGGTTAGGTAGTGCAATTTTCGGGGGCTCTAGTTATACTATCATCAGAGTATTGCGCATCCCTAAACGGGGCGGGTCACCGGTTGCGAGCAGTCAAGAGGCCCAACGCCTCAACGCTCCCACCTAGGCGGAGGACATGCAAGATGAAACAACGCAAGCTAGGTATGCTCGTCGCGCTGCTCATGGTGCTAGGCAGCAGCGCCGCCCAAGCCGGAGTCATGACCAACGGCCCGCCGAATTACATAGAAGCGGACCCCAGCGATGCCGGATATGGATCGACGGGTCGGCAGATTGCCGATGATTTTGTAGTCGATGCGGCCGGCTTTACCATCACGAACATTGAATGGTGGGGCGGCTACGCGACCAATGTACCGATCCCGGATAGTTTCACCATTCATTTATTCGCCAACGTTCCGGTAGAGAATCAAATTTGGACCAACGCACCTGCTTACACGCCTTATCCACCGACGGTGCTATCGTTGGGAACGGTGACGCGCACGCCGGACCTCGATCCGAATCCACCACACCTCCAGAGAGTGGCAACCGCGGGCAATATGAACGTTTTCCACTATTCTGTGCCGGTGACCCCAGTCATGCTGAACGCGGGCCGGTATTGGCTTTCGATTTTCAACAACACGCCAAATGGTCCGAACGATAATCCCAATAATGACTGGTACTGGGCCACGACGTATCACAGTGATCTTACGATAGATTCAGGGCGTGCGTTCGCGGCCGATATCTCGAATTTTTTACCGGCTCCGATGGTAACTCCTTGGCAGCCGCAAAAGGATGACTACGCGTTTCGTTTCAATTCCGATCCTCAGATTAACACTCCAGAACCGAGCAGTTTGGTCCTCTTTTCCCTGGCGAGCATCGTTTACGGTGGTTTTGTACGGCGTAAACGCCAGCGCGCCGTGTGAGACTTTCCCGTGCGGTCGGTAGTGCGAATCGTTCGTGATTGAATCATTCAAGAAGTAATCGAGGCGGCTTACCCGATTTGAGGTAAGCCGCCTCGAATTGTTTGGCGAGCCGCTGGCGTCGTTTTCCCGAATTTCCGCCCCGACAAAACGGTCGGTGTTTGCTCGACGCGCAAGATTATGCCGTGTACTCTCACACCCAAATTTGGGCGTATTGGATGCGCGCTCAAGAACCGCAAACCTGCAAACACGCGGGCGGCGCACCAACGGGATCCGTGGGGAAAGGTCCCATATCCGTAAAGGTGCCCAGCGCGCTGGTGTAAGACTGATTCACATTTTCGAGCGCGACGGCGACATCGCCTAGTTCCTGCACCAGTTGGTCGCGAAAACTCGCGAGTCCCACAATGGCGCCGAGCGCGAGAATGGTGGTTAGCAACACCATCGCCATCGCATTGATCTCGCCTCGGTCATCGCCCCAAAGGATCAAGCATCGTTTCATAGGATCAGTTCTGCTTTCGTTTGCGGATTCTGGAGAACAGCGGCCTTTGCTCGCCGGCGATAAAATTGTTGATGTACTCTCGTGCTGCGCCAAAGCCTCGATTTCGGGGTGCTATCGCAGAGCGCTAGCACCAACCGCGAGGCGTTGAAAAACCTTGGAGCAAGTTTCGCGCGCCGCCAAGCGTTCGAGATGCTTGGGTTGGAAGGTCGATCACGGGATCAGCTCCCCGATTCTCCCGTGGCGGCAACTTGGCACACATTGATGCAAATGGCAGGAGACCCTACCGGCTCGTTGCCGCAGTCGCCCTCGCCCAATCCGGTTTCGCACGAGTCGGAGGTATCGACAAAGGTGCTGCCGGCGACGGTAAAACCACCAACCGTGGCGCCGGCGAAGCCATAACCCTGATTGAGCGCGCCGACGGCGGCGGCCATGTCGCCTAGTTCTTGGACGACCTGGTCGCGCAGGGTGGTCAGGCCGACGATCGCGCCGATGACCAGGATCGTGGAGGCCAGGATCAGGTCGGTCGTGGTGATCACGCCGGTTTCGTCTTGCCAGATGTTGCGGATGAGTTTCATGCGGGTGAACCTGTCAAAGTGGGACTGGGATGGATTCGACGCTTGCGTAACTTGGAGTTTCGTTCGTGGGTAGTTGACCTTGCCCAGAAAGTGTAGGGTGGGCTGTGCCCACCACAATCGCATGTGTTTGGTGGGCAGAGCCCACCCTACAGCTTGCTTTGGGGGAACCGCACGCTAGCGCGCGGCGGCTGATTTCTCGGTGTCGGATGTCTGCCCGCGATCTGGCGCGGGGGCGATTGATGATTCATTGGGCAATTGATGGCAAAACTCGGCGGGGAAGCGGCCTCGCCACAGGGCGAGCGCTCGGCCGGCGTGGGAGAGGAACGTATAGTCGGCGGCAATGGTTTCGTCGTCCATTTCCTCGATGGTTCGGGCGAGCCATTGGCCGGCGCGAATGACGGTTTCGCGCGGCGGGTGAACTTCCTCGGGCGCGAGCGACCACCACTCCAGCGCGTGGCCGGTGGCCAAGATTCGGTTCGCGAGGGTGTCTTTGGTCGATTCGTCGTCGGTTTCGCCTTCCTGACGATCAGGCCAGTTACGCAGCCAGTAGCCTTCTTCGTACTGGTGGGCGACTAACCGCTGGGTGGCGCCCTGCAAGTGTGCGATCACGCGCTGGCGGCCCTCGGGCGAGAGCAGCGGCGTGTGCTCATCGACCCGCAACAGCATGACCAAGGCGTGCAGGCGATGGTTCCCCATGCATACGCCCTGGTTCAGTTTTTGCCGCATGATGCGTTCGGCCAGGCGATCAAAGGTGATTTGCTGCCCTTCGGTCGAAAGCCAGCCCGTGAGCGTTGGCTCCAGGTAAAGCGCGTAGGCGAGCGTGGACCATTCGTATTCAAGCTGGTTGAGACTGAAATCCCGCAACGACTGTTCGAACATGGCGCGGACGGTGCTCGGGCCGTTCGGTGTGATGACCGGGTGATCGAGCGTCACGCCGACTTCCGCCAGACCGCCCAAGGTATGATCGACGTGGCTCGCCGTA
The DNA here is from genome assembly GCA_963204915.1 of Planctomycetota bacterium. Classification (GTDB taxonomy): domain Bacteria; phylum Planctomycetota; class Planctomycetia; order Pirellulales; family Pirellulaceae; genus JAHWKS01. The sequence goes on from CAUJHS010000100.1 coordinate 6,803, forward strand.
GCGTGTCCCTCTTGGGTGCGTACGGCAATGCCTCCGCGACGATTGAGCAGCAGCGGTTGAGCCTGATCGCCCCAGGCGGCGGCGAACAGTTCGTGATTCAGTAATAGATCGCGCATCTCGACGCCGGAGAGGCACTTGGGGTCTTGGAACGTGGCTTCCAGTCCCCAGAACCGCAGGGCGTGATCGACGTGGTTGATCTTGGGCTTCTCGCCGCGGAGTTGCGGTCGCAGCTTGTGCAGCACGCGGAGAACTTGTTCGTCGGTCACAACGCGCGGGTCGTCGTACAACGGCGGCACGCGGACCGGGGTTTCTCGCGTGGCGGGCAGGCGTCGCAGCGCCTCCCATTCGGCGGAGCGGCGCCACACGGCGCCCACGGCGGCGCCCACCAGGGCGAGTTGAATGACGAGGAACGCGAAAGCTCGGATCATGGTGTTCGGTCGGTTGGATGAATGGTTCGCAAACACGAAGGTGGAGTGGGAACGGCGTTGGCTGTGTCAGTTGACGCGCTGAGCGACGATGCCCAGTTGATCTTCGTAAACCACCTTCCATTGCGCCGTGCGCCGCAGTTGCCGCACCATGGGCGCTTGCAAGTCTTTGTGGACGACGAGCGTATTCACGTGATACCGATCCAGGGTTTGCTCCCAGCCCGCCTGCCCGCGTGCCACTTGCAAGTAGTCGCGCCAGACACGGTTGGGGGCCAGGTGCAGGTTGGTGGTCATGAAGACGTCCATTCCCTGCGGGCCGTTGAGGGCGAGCCAGTCGCCCCACCATTGCGGCGTGAACACAAGACCCTCCGGCGGTTGCTCCTTGAGGAACTGGGTGATACTGTGCGGAGTTTGCTTGCTGTAAACTTGCTCTTTTGTGCGCGGTTTGCCGCCCAAGATCGGTTGGCTTAGCGGAGTAAGGGCGAAGGCCACCCACACAAGCAGACCGGCGATCAAGGTGGGGGCGAAGTTCGGTTTGCCGGCCACGGCCATCGGCTCGGAGGAAGCAGCTCGGCTCGCGGGAAACATTCGTCGCCATACGTCGCCCAGGTGCGGCGCCACAACCAGAGTGAACACCGGAGCGTACCAGCCGATCATGCGCACCGTGGGCGCCATGGCGACGGCGAACACCAGCAGCAGCAACACATCGGCGGCGGTCATGCGGACGCGGCTATGCCGCAGCGCCGCCAGCAAGACGATGATCGAAAGGCCGAAGCCGATGCCTTCCAAGTCCATCAGCCGCAGCGGATACCACTCCAGCACGTCCCGCAGGTTGGGGTTCGAGCCAAACTTCGCGGTGTACAAGAGCAAATCGAGCCCGTAAGGATTGATCAGAGTTGCGAAAGTCGCGACCTCGGTTAAGACCACCAGGCGGCGGAACCAACGGTCCTGCAGCGGCGCCAACAGGCTGCGTTGTCGTAACGCGACGTCGATCCCTCGGCCCAAGGCGTGGCAAGCCAACGCGACCAGGCCGACCGCAAACGAGCCGTGCAAATTGGCCCAGGCGGCAAACAGCAGCGGCGTGGCGAGCCAGATCCAGCGCGGCATGGCGTCGCCCGAGAGATCCCGATCGCCGGAGCCCGGGGCAAGCCGCGACCGCCACGGCTCGACGTGCAGCAGAATGGTCATCAGCAAGGCGAAGGCGAGTCCGCCAAAAATCTCGGGGCGGATAATCGCATGGCGCGAAAACCCGATCACGAGGTTTAAGCTCATTGCGGCGAGCGCGACCCAAACGCCGCCGCTCAGTCGATAAAAGACGCGGGTGTAAAGGGCGTGTGCGGTCAGCACCGTCAGTGCGAAGACGACCGACATGCCAACCGGGCCGGCCCAGCGTTCGACCGCCGCAAACAGAACTTGCGCCAGCCAGGCGTTATCGATCACGCGCATGCCTGCGGCCAACGGCATGACGGGGTCTTCCACCGGCAAGGCGCGGTGGTCGAGAATCCACTGGCCGTAGTGAACATGCCCCCAGATGTCCGAATGAAACAGCGGAATGTAGCTGAGGTACATGAAGAAAGCGAGAAACCAGCCGCACACCGCCAACTGCCGCCAGGACAACGCCCAGCGTTCGCTCAAGACGGGTTGCAGCAGTTCCGGCCGCGATGCGGAAGCAGGTTCAGTGACAAGTGACACAGTGAGCTGCGGTTGAAAGGAGTCGGCCAGGAAGCCGGCGAAGGAGAAGCGGAATGCGGGTCGATGCAAAGTTGGCGGAGACGCCCGGAACGTGCACGACGCTGCTTGCTCCGGCGAGGTCTCTCGCCGCCGGTTTACTCTTTGCCCGCCATGGCGCTGATGTGAAGCTGTTTGCCCATGGCGTCAAAGCCAAAGGACGGCAGTAGGTTTAACAGGGGCGCCTTGGCGAGACTGACGCACAGCGTAGCGCGTACATCTCGATCCAAGGGTGTCAGCATGGGAACGGCAGGCAAACTGCACGTCACGGCGGAGTCGCCGGCTTCTTGCACCGCGACGACGGCGCCAGTGGGATACTCCAGGGCGAAATGCACTCCAGAACCGGAGGCGGCAACGGCTGCAGCTGGTGTTACCGCCAGCCCGTGCACCGCCAACACGCGATTGACCGCGGCGACGCTGGCTTCGCGTGCGGCGATCGGGTTCGACTCTCGGGCCGCGGCGCGGGCGCCTTCGTTCACCGCCTCGGCGGCCGTTTGATGAACCACCATGACGACCCCAAATTGAAAAATGGCGAACGAGGCGATTAAGAGCACGGGAAATGCAAGCAGCATTTCTAACGTGCTGACGCCGCGACGAGTTCGGAGCGATTTGCGATAAAGCATGATGGTTTCTTTACGAACCGCTAATGTTGGAGATCGCGTTGGTCAGATCGGCAAGTTCATTGAGTAAGGCGACGCGCACGGCAGCCAAACCCGCAATGACGCCGATGCCCACGAGCGTTAACAGCAGCAGATACTCGACAAACACGGCGCCGTCGACTTGCTGCACAATGCGACGCCAAAGATTGAGAATGCGATTCATGAACGGTGGGTTCTCCCCAAGGAACGTGGGTACAAGCGACACGGATGGCAAAGCACTAAGCAAAGGGCGGGCCACTTGACGCCCTGCGAAATTTCCCAAGCCGCCGAACGACGCCGCGCCGACGTTCTTTAACGGTTCTAGGAATGGCGCGACCCAGTCAATCTCGCGGTAGGACGCGAAATGTGAACGCGACGCAACAAACCCATGCACCGTTCTGATGAAGACGCGCGTGTTGATCGCAAACGCGGAATCCCTGTTTCCCCGCGACAACAATCGAGGCGATGACTGATGCCGCCGGGTAACACGTACTCAAACAAGAAAACTTGATGGATCTTCGCGCGTTAACCGTAAGAAGCGATGTGCGGTTTCACGGCGTTGCATCACGCCAACGCGTTGTTGCCAAAACAATACACAGTGCGGCAGGCCGACATCGCGCAGGGCGAAAAAGTGGGGCGATCCAACCTAGGTTGGACGCGTTGTGGGCGTGCGACGTCGCATCTCTTGGAGAATCGCGGCGAACTGATCGGGTTTCGCGATGTTTTGGCATAGAACCTGCCTAAGGTTGTGCGTCGCGACTTGCGCTTTCACAACCGAGCTTCTGGCATGCGAAACAAACGTCAACTTCTGTATCAACGGCGAAGCCGACGAGCCGGCGTCACACTTGAGCTCATTCTGGGGCTGCCGGTGCTCGTGATCGTGCTGCTGATCGTCGTTGAGCTGGGACTGATCATGGGCAACTCAAAGCATGTGGCGGCCGCCAGCCGTGAAGGCGCGAAGCTTGCGGCAGAAGCCGCCACGTTGAATCCGGGCAACACGGCGGCGGTGACCGCGATGATTCGTGTCGCCATTGATCGCCGTCTTGCATCGGCGGGTTTAGGAAACGCCGCCACACGCGGCGTGACCTTGCGACATACCGTGGGAGGAGGCGGCAGTGCGACCAGCGGCTCCTGTCCTGACCCGGTAGTTCCGGTCTTGCCGAACGACGCAGTGCGTGTAACCGTTTGTGTTGAAATGACGCGACTGTCCCCCAATCTTCTTTCGATCTTCGGTTTTGATTTAACAGGCCGCGTCGTCCGTTCGACGACGACTTACGACTACGAACTGAATTAACGACTATGAAACAATACCCGGTCTGCCGCTTGCCGGTCCGCTCGACATGCCGTCGCGGCGTATCGACCTTATGGATCATTCTGACGCTTCCGGTCGTCCTGTGCCTGCTGGGCGTTATCGTCGAGGGGGGAAATGTCTGGCTCGCTCGACTGGAATTGAGCAACGCGGTCGAAGCCGCCGCATTGGCGGGGGTAGACACGTGGGGTGACGAAGCCCCTCCGAACAACCCGGCCGCACGCCATGCCGCTCGAAACCGGGCGGTTGAATTATTCGCTGCGAACACCATTCGAGGGCAAACGTTCGCGATGTCGCCCAATGGCACGATGGGCATGGGAATGGGTATGGGCGCAAGCAACAACGCCGTCTGCGGCGACGATCCCGCCGTGACCGGGAATATCGTCATGCTCGGCGAAATCGGCGGGTTGGCGGGTCCCTCGCCTTATCCATTCGATGCGACCAAGGCGCTCTCGGCCATGGAATCGGCCACGACAGATCTCGGGGTTCGCGTGCAAGCCCGTGTTGCGGTCAACAGCCTTGCCGCAAATTGGTGCGGAGCGCCAATCGGGCCATTTTACGTCAAAGCACACGCCGTGGCCCGCTACGACAGCGATCGCCCAAAACTCATTCGCGACGGCGCGCTGATTTGCCCTTAGGTCGTCACCCAAGACGACGCTTGACATTTCCACATATCGCACGAGCTTCCTGGTGAGCGTTTCGCCGGGAAGCTCGTTCTCTTTTTTCGCTGTGCTTGCACGCTACCGTGCGGTTGAAGTAAATCAGGAGTCTGAATCTGGCAACGGAAGCCAATTGGAAACAAATGCGGTTTACAGTTAGCGCTTGGCTGTAAACCGTTTGTTACACGCGTCGCATCTTCGCGTGATGTTCGTCCCGCGGCGAATGTCAATCTTCGCGCTGAGAAAAAGAACGGTGTTGCCGCGTTATCTTGGGAAATTTAACGGACTTAGGAATTGCGCATTGCATCACGAAGTGCGCTAAACTTCCCGCTTGTGCAAAAAACTCTGGTTATATGAGTCCGTTGGCATTCGTCGTGCTAAAGGAGGAGGAGACAAAACGCTGCGCAGCGTTGCACGCCGCCGCCGAGGATGACGGCTTCGTGTGCGTCGTGCGGTCTTAAGTGCATCGACCAAGGGCGACATGTCGTCGCTCATGCTCTTTCGGCCGCCAGGTGGCAACGGAACCTTTGTGTAACACACCCTGTTTTCTGAAAGGCAAAGAAAGCCCATGCGTATGTTTCAACAACTGTGGAACGATGAACTCGGCGCCGTGGTTTCCGCGGAACTCGTACTCGTTTTGACCCTGCTTGTGTTGGGTATGATCGTTGGTTTGACCACGCTCCGCGATCAAATCGTGCAAGAATTGGGCGACGTCGCTCTGGCCATCGCTGCGGTCAATCAGTCGTACTCGGTCTCGGGCATCACGGGCCACCACTCGTCGACGGCCGGCAGCATCTTCATCGACACCTTGGATGACTGCGACGGCGACGATCCGGCCGGCGGCGAAGCTGGCGAACCCGCTTGCATCGACGTGTGCCAAATCGCTCCGGTTGGCGAAGCCTAAACCCTTTGGTTTGCACTTCATGCGCCGAGAAAGCGTCTCGGTGGGTTTAAGTCCGTCCGAAATAAAAAAGTTGGATTGCCTTTCGCACGGGCGCTGGCGCGAGATGACGTAGCTGAACCGTCGTCTCGTCCAGGCTGACCGTCGTGTTAGGTTCCCGGGGGGCGGTGGCATTGCTTCCCGCGTCAACCGGCGAATCGAAACGGTTCAGGAGTCTTTCTGGCCGTTGCGACTCCGCCCGGCGGCGCGCGGAGCAGGCCACCGCCCCCACACTTTTTCATGGCCTGCTGTCATTTCCAGTTAACAAAACTCCTTTGGGTAGCGCTACCGTGTTAACGCCAACTTACAGGGAAGCGCGGGCGAATTTTCTGGAGATGACGCTGATAAAAACAATAACGAATGTAACGATTGCGCCAAAAGCATGATGTTAGACGCAAGTGCATGTGAAACAAATACTTAAGTCAGAACTTAGACCAGGGGAAAATCTTTCAAAGAAATTATTCAAAGAGCAATATTTTGGCATCAGCCGTGCTTTAGGGAGAGGGGTCAAAACGCTGCAGCGTAGCGGGTCAAAGTCGAGGATCGACCACGGCTCGCACGGCGGGTGAAAGTGCATCGACCAAGAGCAACGTTCGTTGCTCATGCCTTTGACCTCGCCAAGTGGAAACGGAACCTGACAGTTCAACACACTCTTCTTCTCTCGAAAGGCAAAGAAAGCCCATGCGTTTGTTTCAGCAATTGTGGAATGATGACCTCGGCGCCGTGGTTTCTGCGGAACTCGTTCTGGTGATGACCCTGGTTGTGCTCGGCATGATCGTCGGCTTGACCACCCTCCGCGATCAAATCGTGCAGGAATTGGGCGACGTCGCTTTGGCCGTTGCCGCGGCCAACCAGTCGTACTCGATCTCGGGTATTACCGGCCACCACTCATCGACCGCCGGCAGCATCTTCATCGACACCTTGGATGACTGCGACGGCGCCGATCCGGCCGGCGCCGAACCCGCTTGCATCGATGTGTGCGCCGTCGCGCCGACTGCGGAAACCTAGTCATTTTGGCTCGCCTTGCGCGAGTCTCGCCAAACCAGCCATGGTTTGAACATCATCAACTAGAAATCGGATTGCCTTTCCCACGGGCGCTGGAGCAAGACGACGTCGCTGAACAGTCGTCTCGTCCAGGCCGACCGTGGTGTTAGGTTCCCCGGGGGGGCGGTGACCTGCTTCCCGCATTGTACGGCCCGTCATGACGGCATCGGGTTTTCCGACCGTGGCGATGGCGTCGCACAACGCGGAAAACAGGTCACCGCCCCCACACTTTTTGTTGCCCGGTGGTTAGGGTTAGAGCGATCATTGCGAAGATAGGACGCCTCCGAGTTGAACTCTGCGCTATCACGTGTAGTTCCTTCACATGGAGCGCAGGTGAATACGCAATTAAGCGCACGATGAGCGGCATAGCGTGAACCACCGTTTTACTGTGAGCGGAATGGCGCTAGCCGCCGGTCGCTGCGGTGAGGACGTTCCATGAAAAACACCCGCGGCTAGGGCCTCGTTGCGCACGGCTGGACGACTGGCCAAACTTGCTGACACACGCCGGTAAAATGCCGCTTCGTTGTCACGGCTGATTAACAAAACGCGGAAAGGGAGCGCTACCGTGTTAACGGCCAATTACACCGTCCCGGGAAACGGTTTTCGGGTGGTAACGGCTGGATCGATGTTAACAAATACGACGATCATCGCGAGAGGAGATTTTTGTTTGTAACTTGTTATCGGTAAAAGACTTGCGAAAACAAGTCGCGAACAAAAGAATGTTTTCGAGAAATTCGAGAGATAACCGTGTTTTGGCGCGTGCCGTGCTTAAGGGAGAGGGGACAAACACGCTGCAGCGTAGCGGGTCAAAGTCGAGGATCGACCACGGCCTGCACGGCGAGTGAAAGTGCATCGACCAAGAGCAACGTTCGTTGCTCATGCCTTTGACCTCGCCAAGTGGAAACGGGACCTGACAGTTCAACACACTCTTCTTCGCTCGAAAGGCAAAGAAAGCCCATGCGTTTGTTTCAGCAACTTTGGAATGACGATCTCGGTGCCGTGGTTTCTGCGGAACTCGTGCTAGTGATGACCCTGGTTGTGCTCGGCATGATTGTCGGCTTGACCACGCTCCGCGATCAAATCGTGCAGGAATTGGGCGACGTCGCTTTGGCCGTTGCCGCGGCCAACCAGTCGTACTCGATCTCGGGTATTACCGGGCATCACTCGTCCACCGCCGGCAGCATCTTCATCGACACCTTGGATGACTGCGACGGCGCTGATCCGGGCAACAACATCGACGACGGCGAACCCGCGTGCATCGATGTGTGCGAAATCTTGCCGACTGGTGAAGTCTAGTCGCCTTCATAGCGGCAGGTCTGCTGCGTAACCTGAACCTAGCGCGCTAACTCCTGGAAGCGCGCTAACTGTTAACCGCTTACAACGGGCAACACTTTCCCGCGGATACCACGTTCGCGGGCCGCGGGGAAGTTGACTCCGGCAAACGAGGCCACGTAAGGGCAGATTTCTATTAACCCCGCACTCTGGCAGGGGTTACGATGATCGAAACGATAACGCCGGACCGGTGCTTTGCGCCGGTTCTCGGCGTTTCTTGGTTTTGCGCGATTCTTCCGGCGCGCTTTGTGCTTTACGCTCCAGGGTCTGATTACAATGGTAAACACGTTTACAACGAGTGCTTCCGGTAAGGAGCGCTTCCGTGCTTCGGCGCGGTAAACGTCGTTCCCATTCGTTGACGGTTGCGGCCGAGGTTGCCTTGGGGCGCTTGGCGCCGTGGGCGTTCGCGAAGAGTTCGTGTTGAAATCTTGGTTTTCTGTTGGCCCGCATAGGGTTGCTGCTTTGGTCGGCGGCGGCCCCGTGCGTAGGGTGTGTTCCGTTTCCATCTGTTTCTGAGAGGAGTGCGCGCATGGGTTCTCTATGGCGACGCCTTGCCCAGGATGACGCAGGGTTTGTGGTTTCATCGGAGTTGGTGCTGGTCTCGACGATCGCCGTCTTGGGTATGATCGTGGGCTTAACCTCGGTTCGCGATCAAGTGGTGCAAGAGCTGGGCGACGTCTCCGCGGCGTTCAGCGACATGAACCAAAGCTACTACTTGGCGCCGATCATCGGCCATCACTCGTCCACCGGCGGCGCGGCGTTCCTGGACACCCGAGACGACTGCGATAGCTCGGGCGATCCCTTGTTCATCGAGCCGGCTTGCATCCAGATTGACGACTATCCTTATGCTCGTCCTTACGCTTACTGGCGTACGGGAGTGGATATCTAGTTGCAACCGTAGCAAGTTGCGCCGCCGACGCAGATCGCGGATGGTGTGGACAGGAGAATCGCCGGCTGAGTGGGGCAACCCTTGGTCGATTTCCAGGAATCTTGGTCAATTCCCAGGAAAAAGCCCAGGCGTTGCTCCACTTTGCCGGTAGATTCCCTTAAGTGAGAAGAATCGTTCCTCGAAACGACGTCCGCGTCTCGAACACTTACGACGCAACGAAACATTTGAAGACTGGCGCGACCGATTCGCCGTTGCCTTTGTTGAAAAAGTCTCATGGCCCAGTTCAGCGTTTGGACTGGGCTCCTTCTTTTTAGCAACGAAGAGCTGTAGTCAAGGAACGTGTTGCCAGCAAGCAACACCTTGCTGTTTACGTGCAGCAGGGATGTATTCGTTCCGCAGCGCGGCCCCCCAAAGTCATGTTGCCAAGCATTAATATCTAACGGCGGAAAAAAGCCTAAAACCCCCTGTTTTTCAGGGAAATCTTCAAAGAGATCGCGTTTTTCTTGGACCGGCACACGACATGCTTTGGTTCCGATCCAAACCCCGGGGGAACAGTCGTCTCTGCTTGGAGCGCCTCACTGGGGTCTGCAACGCTTCTCTTCGGTACGCTCCGTCATGCAGCTTTTCTCGCAGTGGCTTTTTGTCGGCGCCGTGGTGACTTTTACGCTCGTGGCCGCCGTGACGGACCTCCGCACACGCCGGCTCCCGAATTGGTTAACCGTGCCGGCTTTGGCGCTTGCACTGGTTTTTCATGCGGTCACCGGAGGTTGGGCGGGACTCGGCGCCGCATTGGGAGGTTTCGCAGTTGGGTTTGGCGCATTGTTTGTCCTATGGTTGATAGGAGGCGGAGGAGGAGGCGACGTGAAACTGATGGGAGCCTTAGGAGCGTGGCTGGGGCCGTTGTCCACGCTGCTGGTGTTCTTCCTCAGCACCGTGTTCGCCGTCTTGGGCACCGTGGGGCTGGCGGCCGCCGATCTCATGACCCAAGGCTACGGACGCACGAAAAACAAATACCTGCCTTCTCCGTCCGCGCGGAACACCAAGCCCCGCGCTCGCAACGTTAACCAGGAAGGCGCCAACACCAAGAAACGTCGCTTGATGCCGTATGCCGCGCCCGTCGCGCTGGCGACATGGCTCTTGCTGGCGTGGCGCATGGTGCAAATTCAGGGCTAACGCCGCAATTGCAAAAAGCACAAGTCACTGGTCACTAAGCACGTAAACCAGGTTACCTGATTGGGGTCCACTTATGACAAGAGTCAGTCCAGGCACGATCCTTGTGGGCGTGTTTGCCGTGTTGTTCGGACTGGTGGGGGCCTACGCCATTCGCCAGGAGCTTATGAAGAAACCCGCGGAGCCCGTCGCTGCCGCGCCCGCGCCGCGGCCGGTGTTTGTCCCCGTCGCGTCGGTTGACTTAGAGCCCGGCCGCGAATTGAACCTGAGCGATATCGCGATGGTTCAAGTGCTTCCCGAGGAGCTAGAAGCGCGTGGCTACACGGGACCTTACATGCGAAACAGCGAGCAGATCGTCGGCCGCATTCTGCGAGCTCCGGTGACGAAGGGCGCCACCTTCTTCACCGAAATGCTCTATCCCGAAGGCGTGGGGCCGAGCATCGCCGAACGTGTGCAGCCGGGCTTCCGGGCCGTCACCATTGCGATCGCCAGCGATGACGCCGTGGCGGGTCTGGCGACTCCTGGTTCGTTGGTTGATGTGATCTTCCGCGCCCAGGCGAATGAAGAAGATCAAACGCCCGAAACCACCATCACGCTCCTGGAAGGGGTTGAGGTGCTCGCCATCGGACGAACTTCCACGCCGGGCGCGCAAACCGCTGACGAAACTCGCCCCGGACGTGACGTCACCGTCACGCTGGCCGTTGCCCCGAAGCAAGCCAACGCCCTGCGTGTTGTGCAAGGCCGCGGAGAGCTGTCGCTGGCGATGCGCAATCCGCACGACGCCGTGGCCGCAACGGACGGTTCGCCGCAAACCTTAGAAAGCCTGCTCGGCTTGCCTCGTCCGAAGTCGTTCAGCACGGAAATCTTTCGCGGCTCGACGCGGAACACCGTCACGTTTGTCGAACCGACGACTCCCGTGATTCGGCTGGAACAGTTCCCGGTGCGGTCCGACGCGAACAAACCGACCAGTTTGCAGGATCCCCAGTCTCCCGCGCCCGCGGCTCCTGCCGACGCCTCGACGAACAAAGCGGCGGCCGCATCCGAGATTCGCATTCTCGCGCCGGTTTCGCAGCGACGCACGACGCCGGGACAAGGCGGCGTGAAGTTGGGTTTGAGCGGACTTCCTCTGGTTTCGCAGAACTGAGCTTGCCGGATACGACGCATTCGCTCGCCGGCCCTTCTTCGTGACGACTCAACGGAAAGAAACGCGCTTTCATGATATCCATCAACGGCACTTCCGAGAAACGCCCAGCGCCGTCTCGGCCCGCGCAGCTCGATGACAAAGAGCTGGAGTTCCAACGCATCAAAACGGTCATTCACGAAGAGTTGGTCGAATCGCTCGACCTCTCCACGATTGGCCGGATTGATGAACAGCAACTGCGCGGCGAGATTGTCCGCCTGGCCGATGAACTTTGCCGACTGCGACGCAAGTCGCTATCGGAAATCGATCATCGCCGCATGATCGACGAACTGGTTGACGAAATCTTTGGTCTCGGCCCGCTGGAAGGCTTGATGCGCGACGAGACCGTGTCCGACATTTTGGTGAACAACTCGCAGGAAGTCTTTGTCGAGCGGAATGGCCGCCTGGAGCTGACGGGCGTGGTGTTCGCCGACGACCAGCACTTGATGCGCATTATTCAGCGCATCGTGTCGCGAGTCGGGCGGCGCATCGACGAAGTCAGCCCCATGGTCGATGCGCGGCTGCCCGACGGCTCCCGCGTCAATGCCGTGGCGCCGCCCTTGGCTTTGGAAGGCCCCAAGCTTTCCATTCGCCGCTTTGCTTCCAAGCCATTCACTTTGGATTCACTGTGCGCTCGCGGCGCTCTGCCGCATCCCATGGCGGAGTTCTTGAAAGCCGCCGTGGCGTCGCGATTGAGCTTTCTCATCTCGGGCGGCGCCGGCGCCGGCAAGACGACCTTACTTGGCGCCTTGTCGGGCTTTATCCCGCATGATGAGCGACTGGTGACCATCGAGGATTCGGCCGAACTCACGCTGCTGCACCCGCACGTAGTGCGCATGGAAACGCGCGACCCCAACACCGAGGGAAGCGGCGAAGTAACCCAGCGCGAACTGGTACGCAACAGCTTGCGTATGCGGCCCGACCGGATCCTCATCGGCGAAGTGCGCGGCGGTGAAGCGCTCGATATGCTTCAAGCGATGAACACCGGTCACGAAGGCTCGCTCACTACGATTCACGCCAACGATACGCGCGACGCCTTGGCTCGTCTGGAGATGATGGTCGCGATGACTGGCTTTGAGTTGCCGGTGACGGTCGTGCGTCAATACATTGCCGCGGGCCTCAAAATGGTCGTGCATCTGGCTCGTCTCAAGGGCGGCCAACGATGCGTGACGCGCGTTTCGGAAATCGTGGGAGTGGAAAACGGAGTATACCGCCTGGAAGACATTTTCAGATTTGAACAAACCGGCGTCGACGCCAACGGAAACGCCGTGGGACGGTTCTACGCAACCGGATACCAGCCGGCTTGTTTGGCGCGGATGCGCGCTTCGGGGGCGCAACTCGATGACGCCATCTTCGCCGCGGGACCATGCTAAGACCTGGGCGACGACGAAGATGAGAGGGGCGCGGTCGGCACGCACTTCGCCGACACGCACGCCGCGACGCCGAGTTGGCCAATCGCGTAAAGCTTGTACGGAACTTGGGGAATTTCGCCGGAAGCGGCAGGAAGCCGCAAGTGTCAGATCAGGCGCCTCGCGCGCCAACCAACCGAAGGCAACATCAAGCGTTTAGGCGAACGAAAGGGCCGTGACTGTGACTCCTGCTATTCTTGGTTTAATCGCATTCGTCGCCATCGCCCTGGGCGCTGCCGCAGTCATGCTGGTGGTTCGCGACCTGGCGGCCTCCGCAGCGGCGGGACGTGCACAGCGCGGGGCGGCCGTGTTTCGACTTGCGCGTTTGCCGCTCGCCCGCGATCAGCGCGAGCCGCGGTCGGCCATCGAGCAGTTCGATCAATGGTTTTTGCGGCTACTCCACGACGCGGGCAGTGATTGGTCGCCCGTTACGGCCGTCCTGTACTTGCTGTTGTTCGCCCTGCTCATCGGCGGCGCCTTGTTTGTGATCACCGACATGGCGTTCGTAGGCGGCCTGGGGGCGGTCATCGGCATGGCCATCGCCTTCATCACGCTCATCATGGCCCGTGCTCGCCGTGCACGGCAACTTCAAGAACAACTGCCCGCGGCGCTTGAAATGCTCGCTCGGGCCGTGCGTGCGGGAGAAAGCCTAGAGCAAGCGGTCGAACTGGTCGGCGAGAAATCGCCGGAACCGCTGGCGCGTGAGTTTCGTCGCGTGGCGAATCAACTCCACATGGGTTTGTCGATCAGCGCCGCCATGCGGGCGCTGGTGTTTCGCGTACGCATGATGGACATGCGGATTTTCACCACGACCTTGACCGTGCATCGCCGTACGGGCGGTAACTTGGCGGCGACGCTGGAACGACTTGCCGCCGTGGTGCGCGAACGCTTGACCTATCGGCGTCAAATGCGCGCGGCAACGGGCGCCGGGCGCGTGTCGGCCATGATCATTGCCATGGTCGGTCCTTTGCTGTTCGCCTATTTGTTCCTGTTTCACCCCGATTATGTCCAGGGGTTGGTTGTCGACCCCATCGGCCGATCGCTGTTGATCGTCGCCGTGTTCCTTGAAATCGTTGGGCTCCTGTGGATTTCCCGGTTGCTGCGCACCGACGACTGACGCCTGTTCCCAACTTCGCGCCGTCCCATCCTGACATCCTTTGACGCAAGCTCCATGAACGTCACGCTTATTACCGTCGGCGCCTTTGTCTTGATTTCGCTGACCCTCTACGTGCTGGGCCGGTTGATTGTTGGCGGCCGTAGGAATGACGCGGCCAACGCGCCGCAACGCCCGCTCGCGTTGGGCCCGTTGACGCGTCCGTTTGCGGCCTCGCTGCCGGCCTTAGCCGACGAAGAACTGCCGAAGGATTTGCGTCGTGCCGGGTTTTACCACCCCCTGGCGATGAAAGAATACTTGGCGGTTCGCAATGCCCTGGTGTGGGGATGGTTAACGTTATGCGTGGTCGCCTATGCGGCCATTGTGCGCTACCAGCCGTCCATCTTGCTGTTCTTCTTCGTGCTAAGCATCGTGATTTTGGTGCTTTGCTATAGCGTGCCGCGACTCATTCTCCAAGCTCAGGCGGCGGCCCGAATGCAGCGCATTCAGCGATCGCTTCCCGACGGCCTGGACATGATCACCATGGTGATGGAGGGCGGCTTGCCGTTGGTCAGCGCCTTGGAGCACGTGAGCCGCGAAATTGGTACGGCGCACCCCGATTTGGCTTGTGAGTTAGGAATCGTGGCCCGGCACACGCGGGCCCGCTCGCTCGACGACGCACTGCGCAAGTTTGCCGACCGAATTGATACGCCCGACGTGCAGTCGCTTGCGGCGTTGGTGTCCTATGCCGAACGTTTGGGAAGCAACGTGGTCGGAGCCTTCCGCGAATTCGCCGATAGTATTCGCCGGAGTTTCCGCCAGCGAGCCGAAGAGCGCGGCAACAAGGCGTCGGTCAAGCTATTGTTTCCTATCGTGCTCTGTTTGGCTCCGCCTGTTTACATTTTGCTGTTGGCGCCGGCCATGTTGGAGTTGCGCAATTTCGTGATTCAACAGAATCGGCCTGGCGGAATTCTTTCGCAAGAGTCGGTCAGCACGTCGGCGGGCCCGATCACGCCGACGAACTATGACGGTTCGATCTTCCGACCGGCGCCCCCCACCGCGCCCGACGGCTCGCCGATCCGGTAACGAGCGACCATTTCGTTCCACCAAACTATATCCACGACAAGGCGTTATTTCAGGAAGTGCAACAACCCGATCCCACGACGAACCTGCGGGGTCGTCGTCCTCGTCGCGAGGCGTCCTTTGTGGTGCGATCATCGTCGACTCAGCGGGCCTCGAGTCTGCGGTAGGACGCGCCACAAAGGACGCTTCCCCATTGAGGAGCCGTTTGCCGGAAAGCGAGTTATGGAGCACCATCACCTGCAGGAACTCATTGAGTTGGAAGAAGGCTATTGGTGGCATACCGCCAAACGCGCCTTGGCCGCGTCGCTGCTGGAGCGGCATTTTCCGCCGCCCGGCTTGATTGTGGAAGGCGGAATTGGTTCAGGCCGAAACCTGGTCGAATTCCGTAGCCGCGGTTATGACGTCGCCGGTTTCGACATCATGCCGCAGGCCGTTGAGCACGTGCGCACCCGCGGCATCGACCAAGCCGAAGTGCATGATTTGGGGCAACCTTGGCCCGTGGCCCAAGGTTCGGTCCGGGCGGTCGTCATGCTCGACGTGTTAGAGCACACGGCTGACCCCGTGCAAGTGCTGCAGCACGCCCGCGACACCCTAGCGCCTGGCGGCGGCGTGCTCATCACGGTGCCGGCGTATCCGTGGTTGTACAGCAATTGGGACAAACGGCTCGGGCACTATCGCCGGTACACCACGCGCGAGTTGGCCTTGCAAGCGAAGAAGGCTTCGTTGGAAGTTGTACGTCTGACACATTGGAACGCCTTTTCGCTGCCTGCGGCGGTCGTGGTTCGCATGATCGACCGCCTGCGCGGGCGCGACGCTCCCGCGGAGTTTCCTCGGGTTTCGCCTGGTATGAATCGGCTGCTGCAAACGGCGGCGGCCGTGGAGCGGGGTTGGCTCACGCGATGCGGAGCGCCGTTTGGACTTTCCTTGGTGGGAGTTTTTCGCAAATGATTCAAGCGATCGCCAGCCGTCGTCCTGCCGAGGAGATGCTCGTCTCGGTGGTCATGCCGCTTTACAACGAGGCCGCGGTGCTGCGCACTTTAACCTCGCTGGTCGAAGACGCACTTCAGGCGAGTCGTTGTCGTTATGAAATTGTGTACGTGAACGATGGGTCGCGCGACGCGAGCGCTGAGATTCTCGATGAGCTTGCCGCCAAGGATCCGCACATTCGCGTCGTGCATTTCTCGCGCAATTTTGGCCACCAAGCCGCCGTTCAGGCGGGTTTGATGTTCGCCAGCGGCGACGCGGTGATCGTCATGGACTCGGACCTGCAAGACGACCCGCGCGCCATTCCTCAGTTTCTTGAACGGTGGCGCGAAGGCTACGATGTGGTTTACGCCGTACGAACGCATCGCAAAGAGAATGCGCTAAAACGTGGGCTGTTCTATGGCTTCTATCGCGTTTTGAATGCAGTTTCGGACACGCCCATTCCGAACGACGCAGGAAACTTTGGTCTGATTGATCGGCGCGTGGCGGAACATATCGTCCGCATGTATGACCGCGATCGGTTCTACCCCGGCTTGCGGCGGTGGGTCGGCTTTCGGCAAATCGGCGTGCCTGTGGAACGACTGGCGCGGCACGATGAAAAGCCGCGCGTCACGATGCGGCAACTGTGGCGCCTGGCGAAGTCGGCGATCTTCTCGTTCTCGTCGTTCCCCTTGACGATGTTTTACGCCATCTCGGCGCTGTCGTTGCTTTCGTGCCTGGGACTGTGCGGGTTTACGCTGTACCACAAGTTATTTACGGGACTCGCGATTCCCGGATGGGCCTCGATGACCATCGCCGCTTCCTTCTTTGGCGCCATCAACGCACTGGGGATCGGCATCCTGGGAGAGTACGTAACCCGCATTTACGATCAAGCCCGCGCGCGGCCGCTGTTCATCGTCGAACGCGAAGTGAACTTTGCTCAGCGCGAGCATGAACCGGTTGGCGCCCTGGGCGAATGGTCGCTTCCTCCCTTGCAGCGCTAACCACCCATGATTCAACAACTCACGCCCGTCGGAGCGGCAACACCTCAACACGACGCGGCGCCTGTCGGCGGACTCCAACCCACGACGCGCATCGCCGTTCTGGTGCTGGTGGTCTTGCTGTTGAGTAACGGTCCGCTGTTCGTGTGCATGCCGTTGACCAACGACACCGCCTTGTATGACCTACAAGCCCGGGTGCTTCGCGAAGGCGGCGTGCTCTACCGCGACCTGCTTGAACCGAACTTGCCCGGTGTAGTCTGGATTCATGCGGCGGTGCGAACCTTTCTGGGCGAAAGCTCCGAAGCGATGCGGCTGTTCGATCTGGCGGCGTTTGCCGGCATCGTCTTATTGCTCGTTCACGGGTTGGGCATTACCGGCCGTTCACGAGCCGTGCAAACTTGGACCGCCGCGGCGTTGCTGCTTTTTTACTTCTCGATCTCGGAATGGAGTCATTGCCAGCGCGATGTATGGCTTTTGCTCCCCGCGCTGGGCGGCCTGCACCTGCGCGTGCGCCAAAATCAACGCTGTGCGGGGCAAGCCTCGCTTAGCACACTGATTGCATGGGCGCTGCTCGAGGGTGTTGTCTGGGGCGCTGGCGTTTGGCTTAAACCCATGGTGATGTTGCCGGCGCTGGCCGCATGGCTGGTGAGCGCCGCCCTGACACGCAAGTTGCGTCCTCGGTTGTGCGATCTGGCGGGTTTGCTCGCAGGCGGTCTTCTGGCAGGAGCAGCCGGCGTCGCTTGGCTGTTCTGGACGGGCGCCTGGCCGCACTTCTGGCACACGTTGGTGGAATGGAATCCGCAATATTTCGCCGCAGGAAAAGAGCATTGGACGGCCTTGCGGTTCCTTGCGATGACGTCACGGTTCTTCCCTTGGATTCTGCTGCATTTGGTAGCGGCGCCACTCGCGGGTTACACCGTCTATCGTGGCGTTCAGCGCGCCTTCACCCGTCCGCCCGATGGTTTGTCGACTTGGCCGTTATTATTTGCCGCGTTCTATCTGGCATGGTTAGTGCAGGCGTTTTTCCTGCAACACTTGTTTGATTACGTTCATGCTCCTGTGATCGTAATCGCCATTGCGTTGCTGGCCGGAACTCAAGTTCCCCATGCCTATGTCCGTCGATGGCGCTTCGCAGCCGCGATATTCCTGGGACTTGCCCTGCTGGTTTCGCCGGTGCTGAAGGGTGAACGTTTGGCGCTGTGGATGCGATGTTGGACCGAAGGGTCCAGCCCCGAAATCCGCAACGGACTAGCGCATGCGTGGCATCCCAACTGGGAAGACATGCACCACGTAACGGAATACTTGCGACAACAGAACCTGAAGGACGGGGAGTTAACCTGTTACAACAACGATCTCGTTTATCTTTACAACGATTTGGGCCTGACTCCCTCGACCCGATATGTGTATCTCGAAACACTGTTTGTGTTTTTTCCTGATCGCATGAGCGAAATGCGTAGGGCGGTGGCTCAAAGTCGTCACAAGTTCGTCGTGTCCGACATGACGGCGGTTGGCGTGCCTTACGCCATCGCCCAACGTGGCCCCAACGGCTGGAAAACCGAACTGCCCGAGACTTTTCCGCCCGAGTTGCGCGGGCGTTTTCCTTGGTCTTACCCCATCGTGTTTCGTTCGGGAAATATGCTGGTCCATCGCGTCCCGAGCAAGTCATAGCCTCGAAAAAGTCACAGCACGGTCCACACGAAAATATGAATCCCTCGCTTTACCTGCCGATCGTACGCAACGGCGTTTTCGCTTGCGCTTCGCTAGTTGCCTTGTTTGCAGGAGGATGCGGAACGGCGACGAGTTCCGCTCCCGCTCCAGGGGGCGAACTTGCGCAGGGACCGCCATCATCGGAAGTCGACGCATTCTCCGACGGCGCGGCGCCGCGCGCGGATGATGTCGAGGAGGAAGCTGAAAATCCGCTGGTTCGCGGCATTCAGCAAGCGTTACGCGCCTCGCCCCTTGCCGAGGAAGCAACCGGCCTGGAGGACGACTTGGAAGAGGCCGATGACTTGTTGAGCCGTGCGAAACAGTCCAATCGCGAAGCGCTGCGCGAAGCCAATCGCCAGGTTCGCCTGCGAAACCACGGCTCGCCTAATGTGTTGTTCATCGTTGCCGAGGGCGTTTCTCGCGATGCGCTCGGAGTCTACGGTGCGGCGGACAATCCCACCGTGCATCTCGACGCGTTTGCGCAAGCGGGCGTGCGCTTCACCAACTTCACCGCCCCCTGGGAAGAGGACATCTACTGGCGCCGCTTGTTAACGGGCCAACGAACCGACGATGTCGATGAATTGCCGCGCGGCCGCGTTTCCACGTTGTCGGCGCTCATGTGGCAAGGCGGATACACCACGCATCTCATTGGGGATTGCAGCGCCGGAGGACTGTTTGCTAACGTCGATCCGCGCGAATTCGAGTTCGATGACTGGGCGGGGCTGCGCGACCAGGCCGCCCTGGACGATTCCTTCCCTGATGTGTTGGAGGCCGCGGGCGGCGCCACGCTTCAGGTATCGGCCAATGCGAACGGAAAGGAAGGCATCAGCGCGGGCAAGCTGTTCACGAATGTCGCCAAAGCCCAATTGGCCCGGCTGCTCAAGGGAAGGCCGTTCTTCATGATCGTGGCGTATCCGCGGCATGTCGCGAATGACGTCAAGGAGTTGGATGCGGCGGTCGGCGAATTGATGGCGGAACTTGATAAGCTTAAGCTGTCGCGCCATACCGTGGTCATCTTTACGGGCACTGGCGATAAAAACTCCGCGACCGTTCCGGCGATACGACATTCGGCGCCGGCGCCCATGATTGTGCGACGCGCCGGGCAACAACCGCCGGGAGTGGTCAGCAGTCATGCCTGGGATGTGGCCGACGTGCTGCCCACCCTTGCCGACGCCGTTTCGGCCATCCATCGTCCGCGCAGCATTGAAGGCCGCTCGATGTGGCCGGAAGTTCGCCAACCCCAGCCCGAATCGCCCATCGATCCCTAATGCGTTGGACTTCACTCTTCGCGGCCTCAGTTGTGGCTGGGGCGGCGCTTACTACTTCGTTCCAGGGCCGGAGCGCCGAATCCGAATCCGCCGTGGCGCGCTTGCGCCGTCATGCGGAGTATTTGGCGTCCGATGAACTGGAAGGTCGCGGTCCCAAGACGAAGGGCATCGACCGCGCCGCCGAATACATTGCCGCCCAGTTCGCCTCGGCAGGCTTACGCACGAACGCGTATCAAGGCCGAGCTTTTCAAGAGTTTTACCTGTCGCGCGGGTATGCGCTTGGCAAGCCCAATCACGCCGAGATGGTCGGTCCCAAGGGCCAGCGCCTTGCGTTAGAGTTGGGACAATCGTTTACGCCGCTCGCCCTGGGAACGGCCGGTAAACTTGACTTCCCCTTGGCTTTTGTCGGATATGGAATCTCGGCGCCGGAACTTGGTTACGACGATTACGCCAAGATCGACGTGCAAGGACGGGCCGTGATCGTGCTACGTCACGAACCTCAACAAGGCGACGAGCAGAGCGTTTTTGACGGTCAGCGAAACTCGCCCCACGCCTTCCTTTCACGCAAGCTCGCGGTGGCCGAACAACACGGCGCCAAGGCGGTCATCTTTTGCAACGATGGCTACAACCTTGGCGTTCGTGACAACGCCCCGGATAACGCCCAATTCACCGCCGACAAACTCTTGGAGTTCAACACAGGAGGCGGAGCGCCGCGCAGCTCTCTGCCGGCCCTTCACCTGCAACGCGACATTCTCGATAAGCTTCTTCACGCCGCCGGTGCGCCATCGCTCCTGGAGTTCGAGAAACGGGCCGACGAACGTCTCGAGACCAACTCGCGCGACCTTACCGGTTGGCGCATCCAGGGCGTCACCACCACGGTGCGCACGGGCAAGGCGCTCAAGAACGTGATTGGAGTGCTGCCTGGGGAAAACGGCCTGCAAAGTGAAGCGATCTTGATCGGCGCGCATTACGATCATCTCGGGCTCGGAGGCGATGGCTCGCTGGCGCCGTGGACTGTCGACATTCACAACGGAGCTGACGACAACGCCTCGGGTACAACCGTCTTGTTGGAAGTCGCACGGCGACTCGCCGCCCAACAGCCGCGTTTGAAGCGCACGGTGGTGTTCGTAGCTTTCTCGGCCGAGGAAATGGGATTAATTGGCAGCGAACGCTACGTGCGCGCGCCGCTCATCCCCCTGGACCGCACGGTTGCGATGCTTAACTTAGATATGGTGGGTCGACTCCGCCAGAATCGCGTCACGGTTTATGGTGTAGGAACCGCTTCCGAGTTTCAATCGCTCGTCACGCAACATGCCGGCCGGCAGGAACTCGCCGTGCGGCTTTCGCCGAGCGGCTATGGCCCCAGCGATCACGCCACCTTTCACGCCCGAGGCGTTCCGGTATTGCACTTTTTTACAGGCTTGCACGCCGATTATCACCGACCTAGCGACGACGCCGACAAGCTCGATTACGCCGGAATGGATCGTATCGCCTCGATGGTGACCGAAATCGCGCGAGAACTGGCGAACCGCGAATCTCGCCCTTCGCCCAAACCAACGGACTGGGTTGCGGACTTAGACTACGGCGACGACCTCGAAACAACCGACGCGACGCCCTCACCCCAAGAGCGCCAAGAGGAACGGCCCAGGTTGGGCGTCATGCTTCGCTCAGCCGCCGTGCGGCAAGGCATACTGGTCGATTCTGTGATTGATGGAGGCCCCGCTCACCGCGCAGGGCTACGCGCCGGCGATGTTATCTTGCGGGCGGATGACCAAACGATGGACGCTACGGCGCGTCTCCATCAGCAGCTCAAAACAAAAAAGCCCGGCGATTCTCTCATGCTGGAAGTCCAACGCGGCGACCTGCAACTGCAACTGAAGGTGATCTTTGGTAGTCGTTGAGCGCCGAATACCGTGCGGGCCATGTTACGCACTCGCGGCTCGTGTAGCGCCGTTCCGCGCGTAGCGTAACCGTTAGAGCATATTTCATCGAGGTGTGGTGACTTCTTCCGTGCAGTCCACTCGCTCCGCGAGTGGTTTCCCGCACTCGCGGAGCGATGGCGCCACCTTGGGGGCGCCACACCTGCATGAAACGCGCTCTCGAGCCTAGCGACGACGTCAATTGTGCGGAACGGTCGAAGACGCTCCTGCCGAGGGATCGCTCGTGGCCTTTGGGCGTCGCAACACTCCGACGCATAATCCGAGGAGCGTCGTCACCGAGATAAGCCCGCCGAATAACAGGCCGGGAGGCTGATAGACCATCTCGATCTGGTGCTTCCCCGCGGGTAGCGCTACCGCCCGAAACGCCAGGTTCGCCGGCAAGACACGGCTCCATTCCCCATTCACTTTGGCTCGCCAGCCGGGATACCACGTGTCAGTTAACACGACATACCCCGGTTGATCCAGCTCGGCTTCGATCACAACACGCGCCGGAGAGTATTCGCGAATCACCGCAGGACGGTACGCAGCGCGACGCCCTTGTGGCAGCACATCGGTCGTAAGCAGCACTTCTTGCCGAAGATCCATCTGGCGCAGAAGCTCAGGGGAAGCAAGATCTGGCGATGGTGTGCGAACCTTTCCCACCACGAACGCACGTGGCATCGGCGTTTCGTTCTCCACCACATAGTATCGATACGTACGAGATTGACCGCGCAGCGAGAATTCGGGCTTTCTTGTTCCGCTCGCAATAACACGCCAACCGGGCGGCAGCGCCGCAGGAAGCGACGACGCCACGGCGTAACGCACGCCAAATAAGTCGACGATCGACTTGTGCAACGACGCCAAGTCAAGGCGTTCAAAGCCCATGAGCACGGGCGCCGGGTCGCGTCCTGGAGTCAGCGCGTCAATCGCCGAGACAAGATGAGCCAGCGGCGCGGGTTCGTATCCTTGCACCTTCTGCAGACCTCGTTGCTCCGCTTCGCGATCGCTCAGGAGAGCTTGCTCGGCGAGCACGCGTTCATCTCGCGACACGTTCAAGTGAGCAAACATCGCTTCGACGGAATTGTTCGCAGTCGTCAGGGGGATGGTGCGCAACATGCCATGTGAGAACCAGGCCAGTTCGCTCACGCCCAGCGCCATCAGGAGCGCGACCAATCCTCGAGCGATCCTCATTCTTTGTTTCGTTGCGTTCGGACCTCCGCTGAACCAGCGTAGCAGGACATCGACACCAACGGCTGCGAGGATCGCCAGCGCCACGGCGGCAAAAAACATCATGCGCGACGGCATGCGGAACAACGCCACGCCTGGAATCAACTCATAGCAGACGCGATAAAACGGACTGCTTGCGCCAAACGCAAAGGCGAAAGCTCCTACGATGAGCCAAAGCGGCCATTGGACGGCGCGTCGCCGCCAGGCTACCGCCGCGCCAACAAGCGCCAGACCCAGCGGCGCCACGCCGAAATAGCACAACGTCTCCCAGAAGAATCGTTGCGGACGTTGATAGGATTGGGCATCGCCCAGCGACCACGGCAGGAAAAGCTGTTGCAGGTTCGCCAACTCGAGCCCCGTTCCGGATTCTTGCGCGGTCATCCCTCCGCCGCGCACCGACACTTGCGTGTAAACCCAGATTGGCGCCAAATCAACGGCGGTTACGCCAATGGTGATGAGTCCTACGAATACCCAGCCGCGCAACAGACTAGCGGCCTTTTCGTACTGTTCGCTCCAGGCAAGGCGAATGCAGTCGACGAAGGCGGCGACCGTCAGCACAAGCGTCAAGTAGAATGTTTCTTGCGCGTGTCCGGCGAAGAACGAGAGCGCCAACACCAAGGCGGTCAACGCCACGCCCCCTCTTTTTCGCTGACGCAGTCGGTCATAAGCCAGAAACGCCCAGGGAATCCAGGCGACAGCGCAAATCTGATTATAGTGCCCTTCGCCCACATGCGCTAGCCAGTAGGGAGCGCAGACCATAAACATCGCGCCTGCAGCGGCGGCCTGCCGGTCCAAGCTCCATCTTCGGCACAGCAAGTAAACGCCCCAAGCCGCCCAGATGTGGTGCAGCACGATGATCCAACTGATCCCCGCGGAAGGCTCGGCTACGAGAAGATAGCCCCAGTTCGGAGGATACACCCAAGCCGACTGCGGATTGCCAAGATGCGGCGCGCCGCACAAATTGTGCCAGCTCCACAACGGTGGTTGTTGGTGCTGCTTGACGGCATTCGCAGCAAACGATCTTGCGGCCAAAAAGTAGGAAGTCAGATCGTTATTTCCGTTGTGCTGGATCCCGACCAGCAGTTCGTGCGGACGCAGCACAAGCGGATGAAACCCAGCCAGTGTCGCACCGAGGATCGCGGCGAGCACTCCCACGGCGTAGCGGAATCGCTGCCCGCGGGAAACGACTCTGGCAGGCGATTCCGCTTCCACACGGAGGGTCGATGGCGGATCCGTCGACGCAAGTCCTTCAGTGTCACACAGCGTTGGCGCCATCGGTGCGCGAGGGGTTGGAAGGTTCATGACTCCGGGATGTCGCCCCCCGCGGGGTGCGAAACACGAGCCAACAGCACGTGAGGTAGTTAAACACGAAACCTGCCGCCACGCCGAGCATCGCCGCCAGCACCGCGTGTTCCCGAAACACCGGCGCGGCGCGGCAGAGCCCTACGGATACGGTCCAGTTCACGCCGGCCCCAAGTAAGCACGACAAGCAGAAGGCGATGTACTGCCGGAACGTCGAAGCGTCTTTAACCGTTTCAAACGTAAATCGCCGATTGAGCCAAAAATTCCAGGTCATCGCCAGCCAGATGGCGAGTGCGCGGGCCGCCGGCAACGGCGCAAGCAAGAGAAGTACGCTATACGCCAAAACATCAATCGCCATGCCCGAGCCGCCAACCAGCATGAACCGCAAGGGACGCGGAGCGGTTGTCAGTCGATAAGCGTACAGCCGGCCTAAATGGCGCAAATAGTTTACTTGCTCTTTGAGCGAAAGTTTGCTTGTTCCGTGCAGTCGATCGCGAAAGTGAATCGGAGTTTCGTGAACGCGCCGACAACGGCACTTCACCATCAACTCAAGGCCAATCTTATAACCGATGGGATTGAGCGCCTGAGCTTGCTCAAATGATTCGGCTCGCAAAGCAAAGAAGCCCGCCATCGGATCTCGGGCCGAAGTCAACGGCCGCGCCAACAACGTGGCGACCTTCGAATTCAGCCACCGGAACAATCCCCAGTCGTCATCGGTGGCGCCGCCGGCCACGTAACGGCTGCCAATTGTGAAATCCGCCTGATTCGTGCGTAACGGCTCAACCAGTTGTGGAATCGCCTCGGGCGGGTGCGACAGGTCCGCATCCATCACCAAGAGCACGGCGCCGCGTGCGTGTTGCAAGCCCGTTACGACCGCCCCGGATAATCCTCGTTCCTTCGTACGAACGATCAAACGCAAGGGATAGGTTTCCGCAAGGCGCGTACAAACGGCTTCGGTCCCATCTTGGCTGTTGTCGTCCACGATGACGATTTCGCCGGTCAACCCCGCGGCCTGGAGCGCCGCAGCCACGCGAGGCACGAGAATCGGCAAGTTCTCGGCTTCGCGAAATGTCGGCACAATCACCGAAACATCGAAAGCGGATTCGGCGACTTCGCTGCGAGGTGAACAGGCGACCGTACTGACCATAACGAACGACCGGTGCGCGGGCGAAAGAACGAAGGGCGATCTTCGACGAGATGGCCCCCGCATCGCTTCGGCAGCGCGGCGCAGAGGCTCTCGTTTCCAACCTATTTCGCGCCTCACGGTCAGGCTAGTAAACCCGAGGACTTCTCACGTGGTAACAAGGTCTCGGGTGTACAACCTGCTGGTTTTGCGGTCTGGATCGACTTATTGCGATGCGCTATCCAACGTGTCGTCGTCGGTTTGATCCGTTGAATCGGTATTATCGTCAATTCGGTGCTCCCCGCGCTTCCGGCGCGATCGGCCCTCCAGAACGAGTGCGAGAGTTTCGTCCGCAACGAGAGTTGCCGGGGAATCAAAGGAAGCGATTCGCGTCGATAAGACGGATTCGTCCTCGGATAGCGTTCCAGCGCGTTGCTCCAACGGCATAGGATCTAACCCGCGGCTGAGCAAGTCGCCCATCACGTCGCCAAAGTTTGCAAAAGCGAGATCCGTTGCGATCGACTGCGAACGAGCGGCGGGCGACCGTAACGCACCGGTTGCGAGGGAGCGTTGTTGTCCTGGTTGGAGGTAGCCGGCCATGAGGTGGTGGGGTTCGTAGCGGGGGTCGAGGTCGCTCAGGCCGACCACGTGCCCCAGTTCGTGGAGCACCACGCTTAAGAGGTCCATCGAAGCGGACGAGCTCGAGGTGCGGGAGGAGCTGGAGTTAAGAGCCGTGCGCCAGCCGTGGCCGGCGCCGTCGTCGTCGATCAGCACCAGGCGGCTTCCCGCCAGTCCCAAGGCCCCT
>CAUJHS010000101.1 GCA_963204915.1 Planctomycetota bacterium
TCGTCGCCTGGGTCGCCAACTCTTGCGCCAGCTCCTCGGCCTTCTTCGTCCACATCGCATCCATGCGTCAGTCTCCGTAAATGAGAGAATCTGGGAAAACGTCCATTCTTCCCGACTGACACAAAATTTTCTACAGGCCCCACGCGTTCAGACCGCGACGCAGTGGATCCTTACAACCCGTTTTCCGCCGACTCGGTGCGGGCGCTGCGAGGCGGCGGTTTCGCCGATGATCCCTCCTATTGCCGTTCTTCGCATCGCCGCGCCAACGGCCCATTAACTCAGTGGAACGACATCGGTTTCCGGGTCGCGTTGAGCGTCAAGGGCGTCAAGAAGCTGCTGGCCAACATCCCGAAGGACGCTCCTCGATTCGCGCTGCAGTTCGATGGCCAATCGTCCTGTGTGCACGTTCCCAGCCTGGGCCGCAACGAAGATGCGCCGGGCACGCTCGAAGCCATGGTCATTCCCGCCCGGAATAACGCGCCGCACTACGAATCCATTATCGCATGGCAAGGGGCGCGCATCTTCACGCTTTCTACAACGCATCAGTTTCAGACATTGGTCGTGGGTCAGGACGGCATGTGGAGCCATGTCATGCCGCAGCGCACGGTCGTTCCGGGGCAGCTCGTACACCTGGCCAGCGTGTGGGATGGCGAACGCTTATGTTTATACGTCGACGGGCGGCCATCGCCCGTAAAACCAACAACGAATCCTGGTGGATTGAAACTGCCGAAGTCAGGATTATTTCTGGGGGCAAATAGTCTAATTCAGAACGAGCCCAAAACGAGCTTTGCCTTTGCGGGGATCATTTCGCAAGTCCGCATCTCGCGAGTTCCTCGTTACACGACTGACTTTCAGCCGCCCACACAATTCGCCGCCGATGACGACACGCTGGCTTTGTACCGCTTCGACGAAGGCCAGGGCGACATCTTGCATGACTCCAGCAGAAACGGGCACGACGGCCAAATCATCGGAGCGAAATGGGTCGAACTGCCAGGCGCATGATCGCCCACAACAACTTCGCCAACCGATGCCGAGACAGACCGTCGCAACGTTTCGACAATCTCAGCCGATCCTACCAGAAGTTCGCCATGATACTTCTCCACAAACTCGCGCTGAGGGCGCGTTTGCGCGCCATATCCAAGTTGGGCGCGAATCGCCAGGTCCAAGCCGCCGTCCATTCGACTTCTGAAAAACCGCCGAATGCCTTTATCCATTCCTCCACTACGGCGCCAACTGGTCAATCAGAACGATTTGAGCGGGAAGCCGTTATTCCGTCGCTCGTTCGCCTCCGGCTGGCGTGGCAAGGGCTTGAAGCACGGCGGGATCCACATCGTCAGCCACCAGCCGCGTCGAGCCGTCGGCCAGCACGAACAAAGCGCCGCGCCGGTTCGGTGGACCGCCAAAACCAGCCGGTCCGGTGTTGATACCTTGAATGGGGTCGCGGCAGTTGGAAGGACTTCCCCAAGGAACAAAACGCCGATGGACTTCACCCACAAGCAACGTATTCGATGTTCCATCGGAAATTGCCGACAGGGTTGTTCGCCCCTCTTGCTCTAGGACATGACGGTTGCCGGCGTAATGGTTCAGGCCGAACCCGCCCTCATTGGTGACGGGCGCCGTCCGAAACTCGAGGTTGATTAGCTCCGGCAACGGCGATCGGAAAAACCGGGCGTTTACGGGGTCATTCCACGCGCGGCTCAAGTCCAGTCCTTCGGCGTAGTAATTGAGGTACGGCAACATCAGCGTCACCCAACTATGCCGAGAAGCTTCCTTACTGACGACGCCGTTGACAGGCAACGAACGATACACGTCATGGTAGTTGTGAACCCCTAAGGCAATCTGTTTTAAGTTATTAACCGACGAAGGTTGCCAATCAGTTTTCAATGCTGTGCCAAAGAGCGGACGATCGTCCGTCACCAGCCACGCCGTTTGGTGCGCTACGCCAATCATGGAGATGCCCGCCCAAAACATCACAAGGATGAGCGCTACGAGGGCCAACGTCGAACGAACTTTCCAAGGTTTAGCATCTCCTGCCGCCTTCGCTTGCATTGCCGCAAGGAACCACTTCAGGCATCCGTGAAGCATTCCTGAGAAGATTATCAAAGCAACGACAAACACCGCCACACCGTCCCATCGGACCGTCACTTGCGGCAATACGCGCACCAGATACCCAACCCACCCAAACAGCAAATCAACAATCACTTCCGTCATATTCAAGTCATCGCCTCAGTGCGGCGCCGCGGGTGACGATCGGGTTAACGGGCCATCGCGACTTTTTCACGGTGCACGGGGAGTATTGCGGAGGGAAGCTTCTGTTTCATCCTGTGGCGTGATTGCATCGAGCGTGTAAGTCAGCCCCTGCTTGCGCCAGGCTCCCGGCGTCATCAGCTCGCGCGCGCCGGAGATCATGGCCAGCACGATCACGAACAATAACCCCCAGAGCACCACCACCGACAGCGCTCTCAGGTACGAAAGCCGTGGTAGCTGTGAAAAATCGCGTCTCAGATAATTCCAGAGCAACTGCACTACCAGCGCCGACGCAACAACGCCCACCAGGAAAAAAGAAATCGCTTGAAGACGCTCATGCGGCTCCTGATTCAAACGAAACACTAGTTGGAAGTCCAGCGGCAACGCGGAGGGCATGCCGGCCAGCGCCATCTTGGGGCGCTGCGCGCATACCAGCGCGATCGAGACCGCCAGGAACCAATGCCGTTGCAAGAACATTGTGAACGAACACGTGACAAAGAGTCGGCGAACGAATCGGTGTTATTATAGACCTTCCTCAAATCGTAAGGCGCTGCCTGGGAAGAAAAGATGCAAAATGCGTCTCGATTGCCTTGGACGTAAGTTCCCTGGTGACGAAACCGCCGCCCCAGCGGCGGCGCCACCCTTGAGGCGTCGAAAGTTTATTCTCGGTCACTCGACGGTACGCCGTGGGATAGACATAGCGCGTCGCGTGCGCCTCCGGCTCGGAGAGCGATGAGCCGGAAAGGTTAACTGCGAGCTTCATACTTTGGACGCGTTGGTTACGTTTGACTCGCGAGCGGTGCGTTGTCCGGCGCTCGGTAGGGCTGGTTTTGTTGATACAGCTTCAGCACGCGATCCAATTCGGTTTTCTCGTCGGCGTCTTCGGAGCCTGCCAATTCGATCGCCTTGGTCTGCCATTGAACCGCTGCGGCGAAGTCGCCGGTCTGAGCGTAGGCCGCGGCGAGCGATTCGATCGTTGATCCGTTCTCCCACTTGGTTAGCTCACACGCTTTCTTCGCGAATTCGACCGCCCTTGTGCCATTGCGCAGGGCGATATCGGGACAAGCCGCCAGTCCCCACGCCAGATCGTTGTAATCGACATAGTCAGGTTGCGACGCCGGGGCGCGTTTCAGCACGTATTCCCATTCGGCCAGGGCGCCCAGGTAATCCTTCATTTCCCAACGCAAGTCGGCGCGGCCGCGGTAGTAGGACAGCTCGTCGGGAAAGTGGCGAATGGCCGCATTAAAGTCGTCGGCCGCGCGCCGCAAATCACCGCGATCCCAATACACATAGGCGCGATCGCCGTAGATTCCGGTCAACGAAGGATCCAAACGCAGGGCGGTCGAATAATGTTCGAGGACCTTATCCAGTTCCTCGGGCGTCGGATCGTCCAGCGAGTCGTACAGCGCTATGGCGTACATGTCGTGATAGTGCGCCACATTCGGCTTCAAGCCCATCGCCGTTTCCAGATCGCTTAAGGCGCCGGCGTAGTTTTCGTCGTAGTAGCGCGTCTCAGCGCGGTTCGCGTAGTACACGGGGTTGTTTGGCGCCAGGCGAATCGCCTCGCTGTAGTCGCGCAGCGCGCCGTCAAAATCGTAGTACTCAACACGCACGATGCCGCGCATGTTCCAGGCCCACGGGTCGGTGCGGTCGCTCCGCAGATAGTTCGTGTAGTAATCCTCGGCGTCATCCAGCAGGACCGCATACCGTTTGTTCAGCCAACCTTGGCCGATCCACAACCAGTCGCCTTGAACGCGTTCGACGGTCACGGGAAGGCTGACTTCATCGCTGGATACGACCCGGTTGCCGATCTTCAACTCGGCGCCGTCGCGCGGCATGATCTCGCTTCCGACCCATTTCTCTTGGGCGGCCGCCATCGATACCGTCACCAAGAACGCCGCCAGCGCCCCAAAGATGATTGATTTTCGCGTGTTCATAATTCGGCTCCTTATCTTGGAAGAAAGCCTCGTGCGCTGGGACCGGGATTCCCTCCCAGCCGAAATCGCATGAGCGCTTTCCCATGCGTTGTCGTTTCTCACCTTGAGCAAAAAATGCAATCTTTGGACCTTGCGTTTTCTCCAGCATTTTCGCGAGACCTCGCGGCGTGACGTGTGCGAAGTCGTCACGCGGCGGTCGGATCCGCGCATCGGAGACGCGAGCCTTCAGAGCCGCGCTTTCGCCTGCGGTATTGCCTCCGGTTGAAAAAATGCGGGGCCACATGTAACGTATCGACATGAGCAAAATCAAAGTCAAAAACCCGATCGTCGATATCGACGGCGACGAGATGACCCGCATCATCTGGAAGTTGATCAAAGACAAGTTGATCCTTCCTTACCTGGACGTCGATCTCAAGTATTACGACCTTTCCATCCAACATCGCGACGCCACCTCCGATCAGGTGACGATCGATGCGGCCAACGCCATCAAACAGTACGGCGTGGGGGTCAAGTGCGCCACTATTACGCCCGATGAAGCCCGCGTCCAAGAGTTCGGGCTGAAGAAGATGTGGAAATCGCCCAACGGGACGATTCGCAACATCATCGGCGGCACCGTGTTCCGCGAACCGATCATCTGCAAGAATGTGCCGCGGTTGGTCAGCGGGTGGAGCAAGCCGATTATCGTTGGCCGTCACGCCTTTGGCGATCAATACCGCGCCACCGACTTCAAAGTGCCCGGCAAGGGCAAGCTCACCATGCGCTTCGAGCCCGAGGGGGGCGGCGAACCGGTCGAGTACGAAGTGTTCAACTTCCCCGGCCCCGGCATCGCCCTGGGCATGTACAACCTCGACGAGTCGATCATCAGCTTTGCCCGCAGCTGCCTCAACTACGGCCTGGCCAAGGGCATGCCCGTTTATCTTTCAACCAAGAACACCATTCTCAAAGCGTACGACGGCCGCTTTAAGGATCTGTTCCAAAAGGTGTTTGACGAGGAATTCACCGCGAAGTTCCAAGCGGCGAACATTACCTACGAACACCGCCTGATTGACGATCTCGTGGCGTTCTCGATCAAGTCATCGGGCGGTTTCATCTGGGCCTGCAAGAACTACGACGGCGACGTGCAGTCGGACAGCGTGGCCCAAGGGTTCGGCTCGCTGGGGCTCATGACCTCGGTGCTCATGACCGAAGACGGCAAGACCGTCGAAGCCGAAGCCGCCCACGGCACGGTCACGCGGCACTACCGCATGCATCAGCAAGGCAAGCCGACTTCGACCAACCCGATCGCGTCGATCTTCGCCTGGACGCGCGGTTTGATCCACCGCGGCCGGTTTGACGACACCCCCGATGTGGTCCGCTTCGCGGAAGATTTGGAAAACTTGTGCATCAAGACGGTCGAGTCCGGCAAGATGACCAAGGACCTGGCCCTGTGCATTCACGGCTCTGAGCCGCCCGCCAGCTCCTACCTCACCACCGAACAATTCATCGACGCGGTGGAAGCAGGACTTAAATAACCACCGAACGGACGCCAAGCCAGCAGATTCTTTTCGCCACCGGCCCTCCGCCGAATGTTGGTAACATCGCGTTCTGCGCCCTTGCCGACGACGTGACAAACGGATCGCCATTGCCGCGCCCCCTATTGGCCGTGCTATGTTAGAGTGAGATCAGTCGGCCCCGGCGGCCGATGCGAAGGATCGGCGAGTTCGTCCTGCTCAATCAGGAGGGTCGTTCGATGCAACCGTCGTCCTTGGGTCCGCTCGGCAATGCAGCGGCGGTTCCACTGGCCCAGCGTCAAACGGAGGTGGATCGCACGCATCAGGAGGCCGCCTCGCAGGCTCGGCAAACGGCTTCCGAAAAGCAATCGGAACATGCCGCGGCGCTGGGGGAAGCCGATACCGATCAGCCCGCCTCAGACCGTGACGCCGACGGCCGCCGCTTGTGGGAGGCGCCCCCCGGCGGTAAACCGCAAGCCAACGCTACTCCGACCGCATCGCCGCCGCTAGCCAAAGACCCCACTGGGCAAAGCGGCAGCCAACTGGATCTCTCGGGCTGAGCGACTCCTCGTGCAAAAACCTCCCCTTGGGTGGATACGTCAAAAACCCTGTTGGCCCCTTGGGTTCGGGTATCTATAATTCATTTGCATTATCCAACCACCGGCGCCCGAAGGGGGTTCTCTGCTTCGGCTCCGTGCGCCGTTTTGGGCGACTCCTACGCATAAGCGAGGCATATTCATGGCCAAAGCAGGCCCTCGTAAAAAGCTTCCCAAGGAACTGGCCGTCATCAATGCCGACAACTGCACCGGCTGTGAATCGTGCCGGGAGGTTTGCCCGGTTGATTGCATCACGCTCAAGACGATCGACCGCGGCGTGCTCAAGGGCATGGAGCAATGGTGCGAGATCGACCTTGAACGCTGCGTCGGTTGCGAAGTGTGCGTGCACATTCCTACCAAGTCGTCGAATCCCTACGAGCTAACCGTTTGCCCCTGGGACGCCATTGAAATGGTTCCCACAGAACTGGTGGCGCAAGTGGTAGCGCAAGTGGGCGGCCCGCCCGATTACATTCAGGCCAACTGGGACCGCCTGGTGGGCACCGCGCAACATTTGGCGGAACTGAAAGCCCAAGCCTGACTCCGTGCAGCGGAAGTATCGCCGCTTACCGGTCGACCGCTTTCGGGATCGACCGCAGCCGGGCTTGAATCTCCAGCAGTTGCGACTGCTTTTCGCTGACCGCCGACTCAGTTACCGTTCCCAGCTTGTGCAGCGTGGTCAATAACTCCAGCTCGCGCTGGTGCAGCGCGACGAGCTGGGTCAACAAGTCCCGTTGCTCTTGAAGATCGTGGCGGGCGGCCGCGCGGCGGATTTGCGCCTCGACCAACTTCACCTCGGCTCGGATCAGGTCGACGCTCGACGAAATACCTACGGTATGTCGCGTCCGAGTTCGCTCCAGTTCAGCCTTTGCTAGACGCACGATTTCGTCAAGTTCCGGCGTTTCTGGTTCGGGCGTTTCCGGCGCTTGGGCCGACTCGGAGCCGGCGGGCGTTGGCGCCACTTGCATGGGCCATACCTTCACGCCGTCGGAACCGGCCGTGATCAGCGACTTGCCGTCGGCCGTGAACGCCACACCCACGCGGGGTCGCCACGCGTCCGGATCGGCCGCGTCGGGCGGCGCCGCATCGAGCGCGGCCCCATCCGACAGCCGCCACAAACGCAGGGCGCCGCGGGCGTCGACCGACGCGATCAACTGCCCATCCGGCGAGACATCGACCGACCAAACCGGGTTTTCGTGGCCGGCCATCGCCCGCAGCACGCGCCCGGTGGCGAAATCCCACACGCGCACCACGCAACTTTCCTCATTGCCGCCGGCATGGCCTGTGACCAAAACCTTTTCATCCGGCGAGAAGGCCATCGCCGTGGCGTGTGTTTTGACCGCATCGAGCCGCCGCACCACTTCGCCGGTTTGCACATCCCACACGACGCCAAAATCCTCGATGCGCACGAGCGTGTTGTTGTGGCCGAAGTGCATCACATCGCCCACCGCCACCAACCAGCGTCCGCTGGGCGAGAACCGCACCGCGTCGACATCGACCCGACCGCCATGCGTGGCCGACTTGAGCACTTCTGGCATTTTCCAGAATCGCTCCTCGCGTGAGGCCACATCCCAAAAGCGAACGGGTTGGTCATGCGCCACCGGCTTCTTGTCATCGTCCTTCCTCTCCCGCTGCATGGCGCCCGAGACGATCCACCGCCCATCGGGCGAGAAAGCCAACGACCGCAAATGCGCATCATGCCCCGGCAACATCGCCTCCTGCCGCATTGTTTGCGCGTTCCACAGTTCAAAACTTCCTTGCGCCAGTTCGCCGATCGCAATCAGCTTTCCATCGGCCGAAGTCGTCATCACCCACGGCGCCGCGCCTCCTGCCGACCAACGAACGAACTTACGGCCATAATTGGCCAGGCTCCACATGGTCACTTCACCGTGGGCGAATTGCTCTTTGCGTTCTCGCCCGAAAAAGGCCCATTGCCGATCGGCCGAGATCGCAAAGCCGCTCACGGCCTTTGACTCCTGGCCAAACCGACTTGGCTTTCCGAACTTGACATCAGGCTTCGGCGAGGACGCGAGCGAGTCGGGCAAGCGCCAAAGCGTCACGCCCTGCTCCTCGTTCGTGACGAATGACCGATTGTCGCTTAGAAAGCCGATGGAGCGCCACGTTGTTGGGTCGGGCGCTGGCCCCGGTTCGCTGTCCCGGCGCGCGACTTCTCGTCCGGATTGCAAGTCCCACACGAAGAACATTCCGAAGTTGTCCAACGACACTAACCATCTTCCATCCGGGGATACACTCAAGTCCACGATCGCGGTTTGATGCCCCTTCAACTTGAAAATCATTGTCCCCGTGGCGTAATCCCACACGCGCAGGCGATACGGTTCCGAGTCGCTAAAGCCGCTGGCGGTGATGAAGCGGCCGTCTGGCGCGAACGTCATCACATCGCCCAAGTCTGTCACGATCCGGGGCTGCGCCCACTCGCCTGTGTTAAGATTCCACGCGCCATCCGCTCCGCCGCCGGAGTTCCGGCCGTCTTGGTGGTAGGCTCGCGCTCTCGAGACGAAGAGCAGCTGCCCATCGGGCGAGATCGCCAATCGGGAAATGTCCACGCTGCCCTTGTCCTCTCGCGCGGGGGCGAGATACGGCGGTATCGTGAACGGTTGGCGCTCCTCGCCGGTTTTTACGTCCCACACGCGAATGGGCGAGTCGACGCCGACGACGGTTTCACGTTCACCGTCCACGGCAACGCCTTGGCTGGCGCCCGCCACGAGTACATCGCCTTGAGCGGAGAACTTCAGCGCGAGGATGCGGCCGTCATGTTTTAAGTCGTGCAGCCGTTGGCCTTCGCTCGACCAGATTTGCACGCCGTCGCGGTCCTTGTCGCCCGTGGCGATGAATCGTCCGTCAGGTGAAATGGCCAAGGCGCGATGAAGCTCGCCCGGCGCCTTCCACGAGCGAACTTCGCGTTTGGTCTTGGCGTCCCACAGGGCGATGACGCCAGCGGGATGACTCGTGGCGACGACATCGCCACGACT
Source organism: Planctomycetota bacterium (assembly GCA_963204915.1). Lineage (GTDB taxonomy): Bacteria > Planctomycetota > Planctomycetia > Pirellulales > Pirellulaceae > JAHWKS01. The sequence goes on from CAUJHS010000101.1 coordinate 9,258, forward strand.
TGCCGCATGCATGGCGAGAATCGGATGCGCCGCGCCTTGATGCTCGCCTTGAAGCACCGCAATCGGCGATAACGCGGCGGGTTGTGCGATCTGGGCGGCTTGGGGTTCCGGGGCCGGAGCTGGCATGACGGCTTTCGCGGCGCCCGGCTCCCGCGGCGCTCGCCACAAACGAACGCCCTCATCCCCGCCAGTGACAAACGAACGGCTATCGGCCAGAAAATAGAGCGCGCGTTCTCTGGGGCCGGCATGCTGCGAAAAATGGTCGTCGATGATTTCCGGAGGCTCCTCCGCCAGGCTTGCCACATGTTTCCCCTCCACGAGACTCCACACGCGGATCATTCCATGACCGCCGATCGTGCCGACCAGGCGTCCGTCGGGCGAAATGTCGAGATGGGACGTCGATTCGTGAAAGCCGGGAATCGTCCGCACGAGCGAACCGGTCGCCGCATCCCAAACATTTAAGGCGCTCTCCGCCAGCGGCCCGCCCTGGTGGCCCGTGACAAGAAAGCGATTGTCGGGCGTGAAGGCGATTTCCGTCGGCGGCGTCGCCGTTTTCGCCAGTTGATGGACAATCCGGCCCGTGGCCGCGTCCCAAACAAACGCTCCTTCCCGCGCGGGGCGCGACACGCCGTTCTGATTTCCATGTTGAGCTGCGAACGCCACGGCTGCGAGGAACTTGCCATCGTGGGAGAATGCGACATCGCCCAACGAAAGGTGTTCGTCTTCTTCCGCCGTCGCGATCAAGAGTTCGGGCAGCTCCAAGGTCTCGCTTTCGCGGGCGGTCTCCACATTCCACCAGCGCAGGCCGCGGCCCAGCCCAATGAGACGTTCGCGTTTCGTCTCCTCGCTTTTGGCGGAACTTTCGCGATATCCCAAACTCTCGCCAATCAACAAGGTGCGTCCATCGGGGGAAAACGCCATCGATCTTGGAAAACCGTTTAGCTCGCCGAGCCGGCGAACGACCCTTCCCGCGGAAAAATCAAACAGGTAGACCGTCTTTGCCACGGAGACTTGATCGGGCGTTTTTCCGATCAAGGTGGCCAGGCGTCCATCCGGCGAAACGGCCAGCGACGAATTCGACCATACGGTGACGCTCTTGGTGCTCCAGGAGGCGCGTCCCGATCCCTTCTCGATGTCCCACAGGGCGATGGAGGCTCTTAAGTGTGTCGTGACGAGTTGTTTGCGATCCGCCGAAATCGCCATTGCCTGGATATCGCGCGCACTCGCGACCCGCTCCCCGTCGAACGTGAGCAGTGGTTTGAGAATCGAAGGATCTTGCTCTGGCTCACCTTTGGCCGACGGAGGAGCAATTTGTTCTAGGTCACGTTTTGGCTGTCTGGCGAGGGCGACCTTGGGGTCGCTTGAGCCGACGTTGACTTGTCCTGACTCATCCACCGAGACGGTCAGAACTACATCTTGGCCTTTGCGGAGGGTGAAGGCGGTGGTTTGGGCTTCGACGCCGTTGTGGTGGATGGTGAAGGATTGCGGCTGGCCGGGGGTGATGCGCAGAGTTTGGCCGTCGTTGTTGACGGTGATTTCGTTTTCGCGGAAATGAACCGCCAGGGTGGGGTCTTCCACTTCGAACCGGATGGTGGTTCCGCCCAGTTTCACCGTGAAGATCACGCCCAAACAAATCGCCAAAGCGCCGGCGAGGACGGTTAGGATCCGCCAGCGCCACTTGCCGCAGGACGACGGAGCCGCCAACACCGGCTGGGGCGGCGGCTTGACCGCGGTGGGAGAAGGCGTTTGAACTCGTACAAACGGCGCCAGGGCCGCAGCCACGGCGGCCGGCGTGGCGAAGCGGTCTTGCGGGTCTTTGGCCATCATCCGCGCCAGCACTTCTTCCAAACCGGGAGGAATGTCGGAGCGATACTCGCGGACCGGTTGCGGAACGCTCTTGGCATGGGCGCGCAGCTTTTCCAAAGCCGAGCCTCCTGCGAACGGCGGCCGGCCCGTCAATAGAAAGTACAGGGTGCAGCCCAGGCTATAAATGTCTGAGCGGATGTCCGCCTCGCGCGCACTGTGCGACTGTTCCGGGGCGATGTAATCGGGTGTGCCCATCGTGGCGCCATGCAACGTGAGACGCGACGGCCCTTCGGCGACGAATTCCTCGTCAACAGTTTCTTCGTCCGCAACATCCGTTGCAAAGCGCGCCAGACCGAAATCGAGCACCTTAATTGTAGGAGTGAGGGGGCCGGAGTCAGGAGTTTGTTTTCCCTGGCCTGTTGACGACGCCTGCTGAGGGTCACGCGCATTCCTGACTCCCGCCAGCATCAAATTCTGCGGCTTAATGTCGCGATGCACCATATTGCGGCTGTGGGCATGCTGCAGCGCGTCGGCGGCCTGCCGTGTATATTCACAGGCTTCCGTGACCGGCAACGGGCCGCGCTGCTGCACGAGTTGCCCCAGGTCGATGCCTTCCACGAACTCCATCGCCAGAAAGTGCAAGTCGCCGGCTTGCTCGGCGTCGTAAGCGGCCACAATGTTGGGGTGAGAAAGCCGCGCCGCCGCTTGCACTTCGCGGCGGAACCGCTCGACGGCGTGGGCGTCTTTCATCAACCGGCGGTGAATCACTTTGATGGCCACCGGGCGATGCATCAGCCGATGCTCGGCCTTGTACACTTCGCCCATGCCGCCGCGCCCCAAGAGTTCTAACACCCGATAGCGGGGATGGTGTTCCAGTTCGGGTGGACGACTGACGACCTGCGGCGCTCTCGGGCTGCCTTCAGCGGGGGGCGCACTTGGAAGCGCAGTTCTGGTGGCCGATTCGGCGGCGTCGTTCGGAGTTTCGCTCCGCGGGGCCGACGGCGTTTCGGCTTGCCGGACGAGTTCGATGAACGTGTCGTCTTGCATGCCTAATAGCGAGTCGCAACAGGAGGGGCATTCGGCCAAATGCTGCTCGACCGCCGCCGCTTCCGCCTCGCCCAGCTTGCCCAAGCCGAAAGCTTCAAGCGTATCTCGTTGCGGATGAACCAGTTGCGCTTTCATTACACCTCCCATGCCCAGACAACGCGGCGGACTTCGGAACGGAACGCCCCCTTCGCCTGAGGGGTGTTTTATCTAGTGCTCATTGCGAACGCCAGGAGAAAAGTGCCGCGCGTCGCCGTTTCTTACACTCGGGCCGAGAATTCTTGCTTATTCGATCAAGCCTTCTGCTTCACGCCGTAACGCGTTGAGTACACGAGACTTCGCAACATACACCGAGCTGAGCGAGAGGCCCAATTCCGTCGCCACCGCGTCGGCCCGGCGACCTTCAATCACCTGCATGCGAAACGCCTGCCATGTTTGGGGGGCGAACCGCGGACGCAGCGTCTCCATTAATTGAGACATGACATGTTCGTCGTGCTGCCGGTCCCAGAGTTGGCTGGCCGGGCTGCCATCGTCGGTCAGTTGGTTTAGCTGCTCGTGAAAACTTGAGCCTCCCGCGGCAATGGGACGCCGGTCGCGTCGTTTCCAAAAATCTCGCACGCGATGGGCCAGGATCATGCGCAACCAGCGCCGGAAGGCCCCCGATCGCCGGTTATGTTCGAACTGCGGCAGTTCGCGCAGCACCACGAGCAGCACTTCCTGCGTTAGATCGTCAGCATCGCTATCTTGCACGCCCAACCGATGCAGCCAACTGGTTAACAGCGGCGTGTACAACGCGGCCAGGCGTTCCCAGGCTTGCGATTCTTCCTGACGGCGCGCGCGATCCAATAGACTGAGCGATGTGTCATTCATGCGAAGACGGTGCGAAGAGCGATGGGCGCATTATCCCGCGGTTGTTCTCGTGCCGCAATATTTGGCGACATTTCCAACCCATGGATCTTGTGCTGCTGATCGGCTTGCAAGGCTCGGGCAAGACGACGTTTTGCGAACGTCGGTTCGCGGGCACACATACCTACGTGAGCCGCGATCGGCTGCGCAACAACCGTCGTCCCCGACGGCGCGAACAAGAACTCATTCGCCTGGCCCTGACGGAAGGACAATCCGTGGTGGTCGACAACACTCACCCCACCGCAGCGGACCGGGCGCCGATCATCGCCTTGGCGCGCCAGCATGGGGCCAGGGTCATCGGTTATTTTTTTGAGCCCGACTTAGAAGCCTGTCTGGAACGCAACCGCCAGCGGCAAGGTAAAGCTTGTGTGCCGGACGTCGCCCTGTTCGCTACGGTCAAGATTTGGGAGCCGCCGACGATCGCCGAAGGTTTTGATGAACTTTATCTCGTTCAACTAAGCACGAACGGCGACTTTGCCGTAACGCCGCAACCTTGAGGAAGGAACGCCATGAAACTCGAAACGCTCGATGCCCGGATGCGAACGATGGAGTATTTTCACCAAGTGCGGCTCCTGCCGGGGGCATGGGCGATCGTACGCGTTGATGGCCGTGCGTTTTCGCGCTTGACCGCTGAACATTTTGAAAAGCCGTTCGATGGGCGCTTTCATGAGCATATGCTCAAGACCGCCGAAGCGCTGCTGACCGAATTCGAAGGGCTTTACGTCTATACCGAAAGCGACGAAATCTCGTTCCTCTTGCCGCGTGCGTGGAGCCAGTTTGATCGGGAGTGGGAAAAGCTGGTGTCGCTGGCGGCAGGCGTGGCCAGCGCGGCGTTTACCCACGCGTGGGGGAAGCCGGCGCACTTCGATAGCCGGATCTGGCTTGGTCCGCGCGACGACGATGTGATCGACTACTTCCGCTGGCGGCAAGCCGATGCACTGCGGTGCGCTCTGAACGGCTGTTGTTATTGGACGTTGCGCAATGTCGGCGAAACGCCGCACGCTGCCGAACGCCGATTGGCTCAACTCACGACGGAAGAGAAACGCGCCTTACTGGCTGAGCACGCCATCGATTTCGACGCCTTGCCCGGCTGGCAGCGCGTCGGAACGGGGCTTTTTTGGGAAACGTACGAGAAGCGCGGATTTAATCCGAAGACGCAAACGGAAACGACCGCCGTTCGGCGCCGCATAGCGCGTGAAGAGAACTTGCCTCAAGGCGACGCCTATGGCCAAATGTTGGTGAAGCTCATCGACCGCGCCGAGGCGTCAAATCAGGTGGAGCGGCGCGGATAATCGCGCAGCACGGCCAAGACTTCTTCCAGAATGTGGGGGTTGGCGCCAACCCCCTCTTTGTTGTGAATGGTCGGCTCGCCCTGCCAATCGGTGTACGCGCCGCCGGCTTCTTCGAGAATGGGTTGCAGGGCGGCGGCGTCCCAAACGTTCATTTCCGGATCGACCATCGCTTCGGCTCGGCCCGTGGCGATAAGCAAGTAACCGTAACAGTCGCCCCAGGTGCGCGTGATGTACGCCTTGCTTTGCAAGCGGCGGAACGCTTCGCCGGCGCCGCGGGCCTCGAACGTATCCACTTGCGACGTGAGAAACGTTCCTTCCGAGAGGCTGCGTCTTTGCGAAACCCGCGCGGGTTGCGGCGCCTGGCTTCCTTTGACATACCAGGCGCCGTGTCCCTTTGCGGCGTAGACGCATTCCTCCAAGGCGGGATTATAAATCACGCCCACCACACCGCGACCGTCGCGCTCAACCCCCACTAGGGTTCCATAAAGCGGAACGCCGCAAATGAACGACTTCGTGCCGTCGATCGGGTCGAGAATCCAACGGTCTCCGCTGCGGCCGGGAGCTTCGCCGAACTCCTCGCCCACAATGCCATCTTCGGGAAACTGCTCCGTGATGCGCTTGCGCAGAAGTTGCTCGGCCCCCCGGTCGGCGGCAGTCACGGGAGAGCGGTCGGCTTTGCGATCCACCTGCAAGCCGGACTGCTGAAAGTGCGTCAGAGTGTACTGCCCCGCCGCGCGAGCGATGTCTACGGCGAACTCCAACTTGGCGGCAAGGTCCGAAGTAGTCGACATACGCGCATCCTTGTAAAGAGAGAAATCGTCCCGGCGTCTGCATTTTCACGCCCTCCGCCCAGCACGTGGACCGCCATTATATCGCCGCGGGCCGAATTTTGCGGCGTGGCGCGTCGTCAAGTGAAAAATCGCTGTAGCCGCAGTTTCCCATCTCCGCTAGACTTCCCATCACTGGAAAGTAGGTCCGGCTTACCGGGCCGGTTTCCGCCGGCTCGCCGCAACGAGCCAGAGGCGGCTTGTGAACGGGCCGCCCGCCGCTTGGGGAGCAAGCGGCTCAAGTGCAATACACACGGAGGTGTTCATGTCGGGCGAACCATTTCGCTTTCTTCATGCGGCCGACTTCCACTTGGAGCGGCCGATGGAAGGACTTACCGAGGTTCCCGAGCATCTGCGCGACGTGCTCGTCGACGCTCCGTTCCAGGCGGTGGATCAAGTGTTCGACACCGCCCTGGTCGAAGAAGTGGATTTCGTGGTCCTGTCGGGGGATCTGCTCGACGCCCGCGCCGCGGGGCCACGGGCGATGGCGTTCCTGGTTTCGCAGTTTCAACGTCTGGCGGAGCGGAAGATTCCCGTCTTCTGGGCCGGCGGCGAGGTTGACCCTCCCGATCGTTGGCCCGCCGCAGCGCGGTTGCCGGGGAATGTGAAGGTGTTTCCGCCGCGCAAGATCGAAGATGCGCCCGTCACGCGCGGCGAAGCGACAATCGCCGTAGTGCGCGGCGCCAGTTGCGACGAGCGCAGCTCGCCCACGCTCGGCGAGTTTCGCGCCGGTAACAAAGAAGCCTTCTCGCTGGCCGTGGCTCATGGCAAGTATGAAGCGGGAGCGTTCGCCAAGCAAAAGATGGACTACTGGGCCTTGGGCGGGCAGCACGAGTATCAATCGCTTAACGCATCGTCCCCCACGGTGCTTTATCCCGGCACGCCGCAAGGTCGTTCGCCCGAGGAGGACGGCGCGCACGGCTGCGTGCTCGTGCATGTCGATGAACGCGGGCAAACCCGGACCAAGAGCGTTCCGACGGACGTCGTGCGCTGGCGCCGCGAGCGTGTGCAAATGCGTGAGAATGCGCGCCGCGAGGACTTGGAAAAGCTGCTCCGCGAACGCATTCAGTCCTTCGCCAATGAGGCAGCTGGACGACACGTACTGGTCGCGTGGGAGATTTCCGCTTCGGGCCGCTTGGAAGCTGAATTACGCCGCGGCGCGACCAAGCAGGAAATCGTCAAAATGTTGCGGGCCGATTTTGGCCACCGCAGCCCCGCGGCTTGGACGGTTTCCCTGGAGGTCGAGTCGCCCACCGTGCTGCCCGACGCTTGGTTCGAAGAAGACACCATCCTGGGCGACTTCCTCCGCGAGGTGCGCAAGGTGGAGAAGGAAAGCCGACGGCTAGAAATCGAAGCGCGCTTGCAGCGCGAGAACCTTTCGGACTTGCTGACCTCGCTGCTCACCCTGCCCGATGCGACCAGCGCAAAGCAGTCGCTGCGCGAAGCGGCCCTGCTTGGCGCCGACTTGCTGCGCGGCGAAGAACTCTAGTGTCGAACCGACTTCCTCGGCGCCGCATTCCGGCGCGAGGCCACGTTACCCGTTGTGCTTTGCACAATACCAGACGTTCGCGATCGACGAACACGGCGGGAGCCATCCGCCTTACGCGAGAGACGACCCATGAAAATCACCGACATTCACGTAGACGGTTTCGGCGTGTGGAACGGGTTGGAGATTCCCGATCTCCAGAACCGCGTCACGGTGTTTTACGGCCGCAACGAAGCGGGCAAGACCACGCTCCTGCAGTTCGTGCGAACCGTGCTGTACGGCTACTCGCCTGAACGGCGCCGGCGGTACTTTCCGCCCATTCACGGCGGCGCGGCCGGCGGCGTGCTCGGCGTGACCAGCCCCAGCGGCATCTTCAAAATTCATCGACGCGCGGAAGGCCGCGGCGTGGGTGAGATCACCATCGAAGGACCCAGCGGCGCCACGCAAGGCGGGCACCTGCTCAACATCCTCCTGGCGGGCGTCGATGAAGCGACCTTTAACAACGTGTTCGCCGTCGGACTGCGCGAGATTCAAGAACTCGGCACCCTGGACGACACCGAAGCTGCTGACCGTTTGTACAACCTGACCAGCGGACTGGACCGCGTGTCGCTGGTCGACGTGATGCGCGACATCGACGCGGCTCGGAGCAAACTGCTGGCCGATGACGGCTCGGAAGGCGAGTTGCTGCGCATTCTGGCCGACCGAGAAAAGCTGCAAGGCGAGATCGACCGGCTTTCCGGCCACGGCCGACAATGGGCGAAGCTCGGCGCGCAGCGCGACGCGGTCGAGCAGGAAGTCGCCCGCTTTGACCAGAATATCAAGCAAATTGAACAACAGGGTCGGCTGTTGGAAGTGGCCATTCAAGTGCGCGAAGTCTGGCAGCGGCGCGAGGAAGCCCGTGAGGAGTTGGCCGAACTGGAGCCTCTCACGGAACTGCCCGAAGACGCCATCGACACGCTGGACCGCCTGAACGCCGAAATCGCCGAACATCGCGCCACGTGCGACCAGTATAAGCGGCAGCGCGTGGCGCTGCGGGAGGAAGCTCGGGCGCTGCCGATCGATCGTACGCTTTGGTCGGCGTCGTCGCGCGTCGATGCGTTATGCGAACATGTGCCGTGGATCGGTTCGTTGCACGATCAAATTGGCCGACTGCGTAAGGAAACGGCCGAACTGGAAGGCGCGCTGCAAGATCGGCTCGACCATGTCGGTTTGCCGGGCCGGCGCACTCCCGACAGTTTGCCCAATATCACCGAGGAGGCGATTCGCGCATTGCGGGAGCCGGCGCACGTCATTCGCGAACAGTCGGCGCGGCTCAAGCAATTGCAGCGCGACCGTCACACCTACCGCGAAGAAGCGCTCGAGCTGAAAAAGCGGCTTAACGCGGCCTTGGCGCCTTACGGCGGCAAAGAGTTGCGACACGCCCTGGAGGACGTGGGCGAGCAGGTGTCGTTGCTGCGGCGTCGCGCACAAATTGACGAACGCATCGAGCAGCTTGGCGCGCAGCGCCATGAACTGGCCGACCAAAGCCGCGCCTTGATGGATGAGCAAGTCTTGCCGGTTCGCGTGCTCACGGGCTTGGGCGGCGTGTTCGTGTTCGGCGTGTTGATGATCCTGCTGGCCCTGTTGGGCAATTACCTGTGGGGCATTACCGCGCCCATGGCCTGGCTCTTGGGCGTTGTGGGCTTCGGCGGCACGATGGCGGCGGGCGCCACGAAGTTCATGCTCGAACGATCGGCCATTGCCGAGTTCGAAGGAAGCCGCAAGCAACTGGAGTTGCTCAGCAAGCAAATCGACCAGGAGAAGCGCGAACGCGAAGACATCGACCGCCGTTTGCCGCGCCGCAACAACAGCAACAACCTGAATAGCGGCAACCAGGCGGAGCTTCCCACCTCGGCCATGCTCGACGAAACCGAGCGACGCTTGCGCGATCTGGAAGACTTGCTCCCCTTGGACGCCGCCCGGCAAGCCGCCGATGCGCAGCAAGAAGCGGCCGGCGCCAAAGCCACGGAAGCCGCTGGCGCGATTCGCGCCGCCCGCACCCGCTGGCGCGACGAGCTGCGCAAGCGCCAACTGCCCGAAAACTTGACCCCCAGCCAGGTCAAAGAACTGGGTGAAGAGATTGACGAAATCTCGACGCTGCAGCGTCGGGTGATTTCTCGTCGCGAAGAACTGAATCAGCGCGAGCGCGAACTGGCCAACCTGCGCGAACGCGTACAGGAAGTGATGGAGGAGTTGTCCTTCTCGCCGCGCGGGCAAACGCTCCAAGACCAGCTCACCGAGCTGGGAATTAAACTCGAACATCAGCGCGAGTTAGTCAAGCGCCGCACCACGCTCAGCCGCGACTTCAAGAGCATTCATCGCCAGCACATGCAGTTGCTCAAGACGATCGAAAAGCTCGAACGCCGCCGCGCCACGCTGTTCGCCCAGGCGGGCGTGGAAGATGAACCGGGGCTTCGCGAACTGGCCGACAAGCACGAACTGGCTGCCAAGTTGCGTAAAGAGCTGGAGCAACTCAGCGGGCAAATGCGCATCATGATTGGCGGTCGCGTGAGCGAGGAAGACATCGCCAAGGAGCTGGAGAACCGCGAAGTGTCGCTCCTGGAGTCGCTGTGGGATCAAACGCAAAGCCGGCAAGAAGAGTTGCAACGGAACCTGGCCAAACAGCACGAACGACGCGGCGAAATTGTGGCCGAGATGAAATCGCTGGGCGACGACCGCCGGCTGTTGACCGCCCGGCTCGAATTGGGCTGCATCGAACGCCGCTTGACCGAGGCGGCCCAGCAATGGCGGGTGTTGGCGGTCGCGGCCATGTTGCTGGAAACCATTCGCGAAGTGTACGAGCGGGAACGTCAACCCGAGACGCTGGCCGAAGCGTCGGGCTATTTGCAGCGCTTTACCGAAGGCCATTACACCCGAATCTGGACGCCGCTGGGCGACAACGTGTTGCAAGTGGATGACCGTGACGGACATTCGCTACCGTTGGAGGTTCTCAGCCAAGGCACGCGCGAGGCGGTCTTCCTGAGCCTGCGGCTGGCGCTCGCGGCGGCGTATGCGCGGCGCGGCGCCGTGTTGCCGCTCGTGCTCGACGACGTGATGGTCAACTTCGACGTGGAGCGAGCCCGCGCCGCAGCGGTGGTGTTCCGCGACTTCGCCGCCTCCGGCGGACAAATTCTGGTTTTCACCTGCCATGAACACATCGTCGAAATCTTCGGCCAACTGGGTATGGAAGTGCGGCTCTTGCCTTCGAATAGCAAGTCGAACGCGGTGGTGCATCCGGCCGAGTTAAACTTCGGCGAAGAAGAGCCGGAAGAAGAGCTAGTCAACGAGGCCACGCAACCCGCACCGGTGGTGGATGAGGAGATCAACGAGCTTCTTTCGGAAGAAGCGGAACTCGCGTACGAGGACGAAGCCGACATTTACCCCCTGCCCGTACAAGAGCCCGCGGCGGAAGAAGACCTGGACGACCTGATTGCAGGCATTCCTACGGCCGAAGAAGAACGACCGCGGAACCCCGAGCCGATTGTGTATGCGGCGTGGTATCCCTCGTTGCATGTGGAAAACGAAGACGAAGCGCCGCCGGAAGCCGAGGTCGAAGAGGAAGAAGTGTACGAGGATGAGTACACCTTGGCCGACGCCGCCGAGATTCCCCAGCCGGTGATCGTGCTGCCTGCCGCGGATGAGCCCTACGTGGCGCCGCCGCAGGAAGACGAAGAGTATCGTTTGGCGCCCGAACCGCCTCAACCGGCGCCGGCGCTCGTTCCTGCGGTTGCGGAAGAACGCGTTCGCCGTGCGCCGCCGCGCGAGCGCCTGCTGGCCTGGGACGGCCCCAAAGCCTGGTGGACGGAGTAATCGTCCGACGCCCGCTGAACGACGGTCGTCCTTTGGTTACTTCCCTTTGCGTTGGTCGCTCGTGGAGCCGCTTCCGCGCGGGAAGCGCTAAGCCGAGTTGGACGAACTGCCTTGCGCCACGGCCCCAAGCTGTTGCAAAATCACGCGCACCGCGTGCGCTGAAACATGCGCCGGCAGCGACGGCGCTCCGGGATGCTCTTGAGCCGCTTGTGAAAGATCCAGCGGCAAATGAATAAACGCGGCCTGCGTACGATAGCCGTGCTGCGCCGCAAAATGATGCGTGAGGTACAACGCCGCATTACACAAATACGTGCCGGCGTGGTAAGAGATTGTGGCCGGGATGCCTTCGCTCCGCAGGCGCGCGGCCCACTCGGCCAGCGGCAAGTTGCTTTGATAAGCGACTGGCCCGCCTTCGACGAGCGGAGGCGGATCGGCGCCGTCGCGTCCCACGGGCCCCGCCACGTTCACGCCAATCTTCTCCAGTTGCACGCAACTGGACCCCGGGGCTTGCCCTAGGTGGAGCGCGAAGTCATAGTCGGCCTGCAAGTCCTCGGCCAGCCGCGCTTTGAACGGACCATGTTCGACCGCGTAAAGCCGCGTCGTCACTTCGGCGTCGGACGGCAGCGTTTTGGTCAACTCGACCAGCGCCAGCCAGCTCGCATTGGTGCGCCAGCGGTCGTAGGGTTTAAACGCAGAGATCAAAACGCGCGGCATGAATTCTACTTGCGGTACGTCGCCAAAACGTGCAACGGCCTCCTGCCACCCACCGAACGGTTCCTGAATTCTAGGTTAATCAACGCTACGGGGCATGCGTTAAAAGGCTCAATTTACCTCGTTCGGAACGAAAAGGCGCGGGAAGCCGGCCAGGGACCGTGAAAATTCCAGTTCCCGGGCGCCGCCGTTTCCGCGGACGGCGCGTGATGTTACAAGTCGCGCACCGCCTTTTCGAGTTCGATCAAGGCAAGGTGAGCCATGTGCTGCTGCACTTGAATGCGAAAGTCTTCACGCTCAAACCGGCCTTCGAATAGCAGTTCCCCTTCGCGGCCATTCTGACGCCAGACGGCGATATGCGCAAAGGGCATCGTGACCTCATTTTCCGGGTCGGGCGAAGCGTAGCCGGTGGTGGCCACGCCCACATCGGCGCCGGTCAAGCGGCAGATTCCTTCGGCCATTTCTCGGGCTACCTGGGGCGAAACGCAGTTCACCTCGGCGGCATGCTGGGCATTAATGCCCAACAGCTTGACCTTTTGCTCCAAGTTGTAGGCCACGACTCCCCCCTCGAAAAAGTCGGAAGCGCCGGCTGCCGTGGAAACCAGCGCTTGCACATAACCGCCGGTCAGGCTCTCGGCCACGGCTAGCCGCAGCCCGCGGTCGGTCATGCGTCGACGAAGTTCATCGGCCACGGCCAGGATTTCAGGAGGGGGTGTATTCAAATGACGTTCTTTCCAAGGTGAAACCAACGCACTGGCGACTTCCGCGATGCCAGCGATTTAGCATTTTGTCATGAGTCGCCGGGAGATGACAAGCTCACGCCGGCGCCGCTTGCGCCCCCTGCCCGTCCGGCGGACTGCGAAAAAACCTTGGCGCGGAAATGTCCGCCCGTTGGGGGAAAAACGCATTTCAACAATGAAAGGTGAAGGCGTGTCACGCCGCGAGGCGCCGCCGGTCATTCCCTCCCGCCCGGTTGTCCCAAGAGTTTTTGAGGAGTCCTGCCATGTTCGTGTTCCATCGTCGCGTTGCATTGCTTGCTGCTTTGTGTGTCGCCGCCACGTTTGCCACCGCTGGCTCTGCGCCGGCGCAAGACGCGTCAATCCAATCGCCCAAGACGCTGGAAGGGTTGCTGGCGCAAACGCCCTTCATGGTCAAAAAGCAGGAAAGCGGCATGTACCGCATCGCGGTCGAACGCGACGGAGGCATCGTGACCGTCATGGCGGAGGAAATCACCATGAACTGGAAAGACGCCGCCGGCAACGAAGTGAAACGCATTATGATTTATCGCTGGCTGTCCGACACGCCCGAGGGGTTCGTGGCGAATCGGCCCCTGTTGGAGAAAGTGGTCGAACTGAACCTCGGCTACAACATTGGCCGCATCGACCAGAATAAGCATGGGTTCTTTTTCAGCAGCGGCCTGTGGCTGCGCACCGCCGACGTCGAAACGCTAAGCGATGAAATCTACGTCGCGGCCAACACGGGCGCCAACGCGATTGCCGTACTGCAACCGCTCATCGAGCAGTCGGGCCAAACCAAAATCACCCATATTGATTCCGAAGTCCAATAACGCCCACACGTAAGGCGCTGGCGCCTTGGCTCGCTGGCGCCTTGGCGTTCTGGCCAGCGGCCCCCGCGGTAGAAAGGCGGCCGCTGTGGCGCCGCTTAGAAAAATCCGCCGCCAAATCCGCCGCCGCCACCGCCGAAACCGCCTAGTCCGCCGCCGATACTTTGCTCGGCGGCGTCGCCTGTTTGGACGCGACGAATGACTTCGGCAATCTCTTGGTGCGCGGCGCGCGACTGGCGAATGATCAGGACGGCGCGGGCCGTGACCAAGGCGTCAAGTGTTGCGGCATCTTTACCCGGCGCGGCCCCGCCGAAGTTCGGCGTATCCGGTTCGGATGCGGCCAGGAGAATCGTACCGCGCGCTTCAGGATGCGCTTCGCTCTTCCAAGTCTCGGGCTGCACCAACTGCGGCAAGAGTCCCGCCAGGCCTTCCGCCACGTGGGCGTGCAAACGGTAATAAACGGTCGTTAATTCTTGCGGGTCGACGGCGTTCCGGTCGCGCGGACGAGAGGCGCGTAAGGCGGCGCGGTAAGACTCAAGCAGGTTCAACACATCGTCATGGATGCGTTCGACCGTCGAAACGACCAGAACCCCCGGTCGGGCAAACTCCATCGCGCCGGGGCCGCCTACATCGTCCCAGCTTTCGGGATTGGTTTGCGACGTGAGCGCCTCGAGCAGCGCGAGCGATTCATCGTCATTCCGGCACAAGTCGCGCACGTCATACACCGCCGTTTTGAGATGCGTCTCGGCTTCTTCCGAGGTGGTGATCCACAAGATCCCATCACGCAACATCCAGGTCAGCTCCAGGTTCGCGGCCAGCGCCTGCAAGACCATTTCCAGCTTGCGGTCACTCAGCTTGAGCGTCACGGGCTGCCGTTCGCGAATGCCGACGTCGTCCAGGGCGCGCACGTCCAAGCGAATGTCGATTTTCGCTTGATCGGCCAGCTGCTCGACGGCGGTCTTCAGGGGCGTGTTGCGGAAGTCGACCGTCACCGTCGCCCCGAGCTTTTGCCGCAGCTCTTGATGCTGCGGCGGATCGAACGTGTACGTCCTCCGGCCGTGTTTCCGCAACGCCGCCAGTAGCCCCTGCACCTCGCGTTGGATGGCGTCGGTCTGGCGAACGAACATCACGTCGCCCAGGAAGCTCAACGCGCCCGAACCTCCCACGTCGTCCCAAGTTTCCGGAGCAATAGCGCCTTGAAACACGAGTTCCAAGTCGTTCATGTCGTAGCCCGCGTCCAGCAAGTCGCCAACCGCGTAGGGCGTGGTGGTCATGCCGGTTTCGGCTTCCTCAGGCGTCGTGATGTGCAGCACGTCGTCTTGGAAGTACCATGCCAGGCCGAACGAGTGGAGGCGATTCAGAAGAAAATACAGCGGCGCGTTGTTCAAGCGTTCCGAAATCGGCATGTCCGCCGATTCGCCCACGTCGCGCAGCGCTCGCTCTCCCAGAAGCACGGCGATTTTCCGCTCGTTCTGCAACCATTCGGCAAGCTCGCGAAGCGAGGAGTCCGAAAGATCGACCGTGGCAGGCTCGGCCAGTTTCGCGGGCATGAGCGTGGCGGGATCGACGGCTTTCGGTTCATCGGCAATCTCCGGCAGCTTCGGCGCCGCCTCTTGCGCTGCGACCGCGCCAGCGCACACCAACCATCCCACCAGCGCGTAACGAAAGGGAAGAAACATTCGACACTCCTCCAAGAGACAAACCGCACCCCTGCTCGCCCGCTCATGCCTGGTTTATGGCTTACACGGCGATAATCGGATGATGCCGTCCGCGCCGCGGACTTGTCAAGAAAGATCAAGACGTTTCCGCGCAGACCGGTAGCGGAGTTGCAAATTCCGGAGATCGTCGATCGTCGGCTAGGTTACTTGACCAGCTTTTGGAAGCGAGCGAAGGCTTCGTCCCACGGGCCGGCGTTCTGTGGGGTGTATTCTTCGACTTCGAAACTTTGACGAACCACCTCGCGGGCCTGTGCGATCGAATCGAGTTGGCCGGCGGAGACTGCCTGGACCAGCACATTGCCCAAGGCCGTAGCTTCGCTGGGACCGGCCACCACACGGCGGTTACAGGCGTCGGCCGCCATCTGGCACAACAGCTTGTTGTTCACGCCGCCGCCGACGATGTGAATGGTCTCGATCCGCGAACCGGTGAGCTTCTCCAACCAGCTCAGCACCAGGCGATACCGCAGGGCCAGGCTCTCCAGCGCGCAGCGAATTACGGCGCCTTCGGTTTCGGGAACGGGCTGGCCTGTATTCTTGCAAAAGTCGCGAATCGCCTGCGGCATACTGGCGGGCGCGGTGAAGCTGGCGTGATCGGGGTCGATCAACGCAACGAGCGGCTTACTTTCTGCGGCGCGCTGCACCAGTTCGTCCCAGCCAAGTTCCCGACCTTGTTGCGTCCAAATGCGGCGGCACTCCTGCACGAGCCATAAACCGGCGATGTTTTTCAGAAGCCGCGTGACGCCGCCCACGCCGCCTTCGTTGGTGAAGTTGAGTTCGCGGCACAAGTCGGTCACGACCGGCTCGGGCGACTCGACTCCCATGAGCGACCACGTGCCGCTGGAAATGTAGCACCAGTCGGGGGCCGCGCCCGGACGGCTGGCGGCGGGCACGGCCATCACCGCGCTGGCGGTGTCATGCGTGCCGGGAAGAATCACGTCGGCGCCGGTCAAGCCGGTTGCATCGGCGGCGGTCTTTTGTAGCTTGCCCAGGTTCGTTCCCGGTTCAACAATCTGCCCGAGAATATGCGTCGGAAGGCCCATCTTCGCCAACAACGGCCGAGCCCAGGTGCGCGTTTGCGGGTTGTAACACTGCGTGGTGCTTACATTCGTGGCTTCGTTCACCTTCTCGCCAGTGAGCAGCCAGTGGAACAAGTCGGGAATCATCAGGAAGCTCTCGGCTACGTCCAACAGCGGCGAATCTTCCTGCTTCATCGCCAGCAGTTGAAAGAGCGTGTTGAACTCCATGAACTGCAAGCCTGTTTGTGCGAAGATTTCTTCGCGCGGGGCGAGCGCAAACGCCTTAGGAAATATGCCCGCGGTGCGCCGATCGCGATAATGATACGGGTTGCCCAGCACTACATCGCCGCGGCCCAAGAGGCCGAAGTCGACGCCCCAGGTATCGACGCCGACGCTCACCACCTGGTCGCCGTAGCGCAAGCTCGCGGCGCGCAAGCCGTCTTGAATGTGCGACCAAAGTCCGAGCAAGTCCCAATGCAGGCGGTCTCCCACGTGCACGCCGCCGTTGGGGAAACGATGAACGTCCTCCAGGCGAACGCGGTCATCTTCGAACACGCCCGCCACGACGCGTCCGCTGGAAGCGCCAAGATCGACCGCCAGATACACTTTCGCGTGCGACATAATCCCCGAACCAAGAAGGAAGAATCGAAGAAGAACCCGCGGCGCCGCAACGGCCATGGACTCGCCGCACTAGGGGTGCGTGTCGGCCAGACGCAACGCCTGCAGCCGCGCTTCGATCTGAGGACGCAGCACGTCGTCGGCGCGGCGAGCGGCCATATGATAATACACTTTCGCCACGCCTGCTTTGCCGTTTGCTTCGGCTTGCCGCGCTTTTTCTAAAAGGGTCAGAACTTCCTGACGCTGCTGCACGGCCTGCTGGGCGTGACGTTGTTGAAGTGCGTCGACGCTGGCCACGGGCGAAGCATCGGGAATGGCGACATGGCGAGATGCCGCCGCGGCTGCTCTCGGTGGCTCAATCGCGGGCCCTGTTGCAGAACTTGATTCCGCGTTTCGAATGCGGCGGGCTTCGGCCAAGACGGCTTCGTCCATCGCGGCCAGATCGATAATTGTGGCGGAGACGCTGACCTGGGACGCGCCGACGGACGACCCCAGAGCGCGGCTTCGGCCGAGCGGTCCCAAGCCCGGCCCGCGGCTGACGCTGCCTGACGCTGCGCGACTTACCCCGCCGAGCAAAACGCCGCCTCGGTCAGGAACCGAGACGGTCGTGCTGGCGCCGAACGAATGGAACGTGGGCAACTGTACGGCCTGGGCGGCGGCGTTGCACGAAGAAGCCGCGACCACGCAACCTGCAATCAGCAGCGAAAGATTCGTCGGGTGTGGCATGGAGAACCCTCCGGAGGTCGCCGCCTCCTGCTCACCGTGGCGCCATTCTTTGGTAGAGCCATTCTTTGCTAGAACGGGTTTAGTGCTCGTGCCCCTCGTGGCCGTGGTCGTGGCCATGATCGTCGTGGTGGTCGTGTTCGATGGCCGCGTTGTAAGGCGTGCCGTCGATGTTCACATTCAGCCGGGCTTCGACTCCTTCGCCAGCCATCCCCAGCGCGACGATCAACGCCGGATCTTCAATCGAGAACTGGGACGCTTTGCCGTCTTGCGCATTGACCGCCTTCAGTTCGTACTGCATCGGCTCTTTGCCGCCGCTTACATTGATCGTGATGCTTTCGGCCGCAATCGGCGTCTCGGTCTTGGCGTCTTCACCCAGGATGTAGACGGTCACTTGCTTGGCGTTCTCTTGGTCGGCCAGGTCGTCGTGCGTCCATTCGGCGTGGTACTGTCCGCCGCCAAGTTCGAGCAAATGTCCGCCATGCGGGCCATGGGCGGCATGGTCATGGGCGTGATCGCTGTGATCATGAGCGTCGGTCGTGGGTTGCGCCGAGCCCGGGGGAATGGGGGAATCGGTGCTTTGCTCGATGCAGCCCAACGTCGCCGCCGCCAGAATCATCACGCTCAAGATCGTCCCGTAGGCAAACCTTTGCATCGCCTTCTCCTTCCAAAGAGTCGAAATAAGGTACGCATTCTTTATAGCGAACCGGGGCGCCAGCGGCGAGGGAGGAGGCGTTTTCCCTGAAGGAACCACGCTGCGCGCGGCATGGACATTTGCCCCACGGCGGAAGCGCCGATCTTGACCAAACGCCCCGCAGGATTTCTTCCTCCTGCTTTCGCTCAACTCGGCATCTTCGGATTTCCGATAACTACCGTAACTACCTTGCCCTTGCGCGGGTGGTTCCTACAATAACAGAATGGGGCGCGACGTTTTCGCCCCTTCTCCTACCCCGTTTGTATGATGCCTGCTCGCACGCCTCGGTCGAGACTCTGCTGCATCTGTATTTGCCCGGTTTGACCGCCGCGGGTCGAACCGGATCTCTCTGGCTTTGTGTTGGCAGTCTTCCGCCGCATGAGCGCACGCCCTGCGAGCGTCTGCTGATGTCGGTTAGGGCTTGTGGCGTTGAATTTGCATTCACCCCGATATGCATGTGCCGGACTCGCGTTGGACCCCCGCGTTTTGAGAACATCTCCCCTGGTTGAGGAATCGTCGCCATGTCTACCGATCTGCGTCGCAAGGAGCAACTTCCGGAACTGACCGAGCGCATTGTCGACACGTACATGCAGGCCGGCGCCATCAACCACTTGGGGCACTGCCCGTTGCCGCGATACGACGTGGTCGAGTCGATCATCGACGACTTGCGCGAAATCTTGTTCCCCGGCTACCGCCGCCGCGAAGGGCTGCACGTGGGCAATGTGGCGTACTACGTGGGCGATTTGATCGACGGCCTGCACGACAAACTGACCACGCAAATTGGCCGGGCCTTGATGCACGAAGACCGCGTCAGCCAGCGCCGCGAGCCCTGCGCCGAAAGCGTTGATTATGAAGCGCGCGGCCAGGCCATCGCCATCGAATTTCTCGAACAGATTCCCATGCTGCGCAAGGTGCTCAGCACCGACGTGCAAGCCGCCTTTGACGGCGACCCCGCGGTGAAAAGCACCGATGAAGTCGTGTTCTGCTATCCCGGTTTGACGGCCGTCACGGTGCAGCGCCTGGCGCATGAACTGTATAAACTCAAGGTGCCGTTCATTCCGCGCATGATGACCGAGTGGGCGCACCGCGAGACCGGCATCGATATTCACCCCGGCGCCCAAATTGGACATCACTTCTTTATCGACCACGGCACGGGCGTGGTGGTGGGCGAGACGACCGAGATTGGCGACTATGTGAAGCTGTACCAGGGCGTGACACTCGGCGCCCTCAGCTTTGCGACCGATGGAAACGGCGCCCTCATTCGCGGCCAGAAGCGCCATCCCACGCTGGAGGATTACGTGGTAGTTTACGCCAATGCGACGATCCTGGGCGGCGCCACGGTCGTTGGCCATCATTCGGTGGTCGGCTCCAGCGTGTGGCTCATGCACAGTGTCGAACCGCACACCACGGTCACGATGGAAAAGCCGCGCTTGCGGATTCGCGCCGAACAAAGCGAACGCATTACCGGCGATGTGAACTACCAAATTTAAGACTGATGACCCCCACGTATGATTGCGTTATCGCCGGCACCTGTGTGCTGGACATCGTGTGTCGCCCGGTCGATTTGAATGCGCCCATCGGGGCGGGGGTGCTGCATGTGTCCGAACCGCTGGCTCTGAGCGGAGGCGGCGTATGCACGAATGCCGGCGTCGCCCTGGCGCGGTTGGGGCTGCGTGTCGGCGCAGTCAGCGCCGTGGGGCAAGACGCCTGGGGCGCGCTGCTGCGCGACATTTACCGCCAAGAAGGCGTGGCCGACTTTTTGCGCGTGCACCCCGCAGACTCGACCAGCACGACCGTGGCGTTGGTGGATCCTTCGGGCGAACGCAGCTTCTTGCATTACCCCGGCGCCTGCTCGCGCATGACCGCGCACGACTTGCTTGAGCATGAGGACCTGTGGCCCCACACGCGCATGCTGCTGTTAGGATATTACTCGCTGTTGCCGGAGCTTGGCCCGGAGCTGCCCCAGGCGCTGCGGCGGATTCGTCAGGCCGGTTGCCAGGTTGCGTTTGAGGACGCCGGTTCGGGCGGCGCCTTGGAGCCGCTCACGCGCATCTTGCCGGAAGTCGACGTGTATGTTCCTTCGTATGCCGAAGCGCAACATCAGACCGGCGTGCACGAACCGCATGGAATGCTCGACGCCTACCGCGCCTGCGGGGCCCAGGGACTTCTCGGCGTCAAACTGGGCAGTCGCGGCGTGCTGCTTTCGCCCCAACCTGGCGAGTTTGTAGAAATTGGCGTGTGCGATCCGCCGGGGGAAGTGGTCGACACCACCGGCGCTGGCGACTGCTTTTACGCGGGACTGCTGGCGGGAATTCTCAAGGGTTTGCCGCTGGAGCAAGCGGGCCGGCTCGGCGCTGCGACGGCGGCGTGTTGCGTGACCGCGCTGGGCGGTTACGCCGGCACGCGCGACTACGCCACGACCGCGCAGCTAGCCCGCATCGCATAGAGCCGCAACCTGTTCACGAGCGGGCAGAGAATCGTTCGCATCAAGAAACGAAAAACCGTTGGCGAACGACCGCATGCCGCCAGGTTCCGGGAATGGCGGGCGAAGGAGTCGGTTCGCCAACGGAGGCGATGAACGGAATCCGCTGGGGTTACCCCGTTGCGGGAAGCGCAAGTAGGCTAGCTCGAACTGGAGGCGGAGCTGATTGCGTTGTTGATTTCGCCGGCCGAGTAGTTGTAGCTCGACTGCGTGTTGGCCACGAGGGCCGACACCGCACTCATACACGTTGCTACAATCAAGGCCAACATCACCGCATACTCCACCGCCGTCGGACCGTCTTCGCTTCGCAGAAATCTGCGAATAGATGTCATGGTCCACACTCACTTTCAACGGACGGCGAACGGCGTCGCCGAGGAATTGGAGACAATCACGCGGGGGACAGGCAACCGCACACAAACGCAGCAGGGAGGATGCGTCTTAAGCTGACAAACAACCCTACGTCACGGATTCGCCCCTGGCAAAAAGATTTCCTCGCCTGCGCCGCCAGGGACACCGCCACAGAAATCGCCCAAGGGCGTTGACGTGAACACACGCGAAATAACGTCGATCCCGCATCCTTCATAGAAACGCCCGGATCGGCGCGGTTGGGGTGCACGTGTTTGTTCTGTCACGCTCCTACGGAAGGCGGCTCTGTCAATTCAATCGCGAACGCCCAGTCTGCGTCTCGCTGGGGACGGTTCGCAATGATCCGCATGGCATTCGTATTGTGAGGCGATTTCTGAATGTCGCCAGAGTGGTCCGTGGCGCCAAATCGGATAATCGATCGCGCGAGAACATCTGCATCGGAGTCGCGAAAATACATCTCGATTTCAAATGGGGCAAGATAAAACGGCGATGATTTACCTCCCTGGGCCCAGTAGGCGGCCCCAACCATGAAGTACGACGCATCGTCGAATTGTTCAATCGTAAGTTCAATAACACCGTCGCACCACCAGCCCCGAGATGGCGCCGAGTTGTCATAGCCAAACGCCCTGCCTAAGTAGAATTCAAGCAGGATCGCCAGTTCGGACGTAGCCGAGGCGACCGCGCTGCGGTCCGGTTCGGGAAGTTGCCGCCACCGTCGAAGCTCTCGCGCGATCGAGGCCTCGAGCGGATCATGAAGTTCGTTTGAATCGGGGAAATCGAGCACTCCACGGAAAAGGTGCGGCGAACAACCTTGAACGGCCTCGTACAAAAAGTGGTTCGATGCTCGCCGTGAAGTACAACCGTCGACTTTTTCGTTCTCCGCGTTTGCTCGCCAATGAGGACTACTACTTCTTCGGAAGTTTGTGACGTGGGAAGACTCGGGGCTTGAGAAAAAATCGTTTCCAGATCCAAAGGGTTAGAGTCGCCCACCACGGTCTCCAAAGTTGGTCCGACGGCACACCATGGTATACTGCGGCTTCCGCCAATTCCCCGGCACGCTAGGCGGGATCATCCGCCGCGAATACGGACTCAAATCCGTGCTTGTCCAGGAACGCTTGCATGTCGTCGGTCGAGCGTCGGTCGAGCGAACTTCTTTCAGCAAGCGATAACCTTCGTAGTCGAAATACATGCCATGTTGCCCACGCCGCTTGAGTTCACCAATCAGCGCGGCGCCAAGCGTTTCAGTCATGTTTTTTCTTCACTCCAAGGGCGAATGTGCATGCGCCTCGCGCCGTTGGCTGGATAAGGCTTCGACCGTCCAGTAAACCCGTGAGCCAAGGGCAAGTCAAGTTTGGCGATGGATTCGTCGTGGGCGCTTCTGCAAACTGCGGCCATTAGCCCCTGGCGCCAATCCGCGGTTTGCTTTGGTCGATGAAATGAAAACCACATACTTGGCGCGCGACGCCTCCTTCCAATGCACCCACTACCGATGGATTCAAGATAAATACACAGTGAACGAAGACGCACAGCAAGCAGGGGTAGTGGAGGCTGTGCCCACCAAACACATGCGGTTGTGGTGCGCATAGCCCACCCTACATTTTTTGGGCAAAGCTAGACTCCTCCTGCTCCAACACGTCGACGCGTGGCGCCGTTGCTTGATAGGAGCAGCGCGACCATCATATAAAGCGAAGTGAACTTGCCCGTCGCCGGCGCCGTCTGCGACCGACTTTCTAGCCTGGAGCGTTGAACTTGCTTGATTCGCCAAGCCCCGCGAGGGAATCCAGCCATCTGGTCGCCCTGGCGAAGGGGGGCCTTCTTGTGTTGCTTCCCTTGTTGACGTATCTCCCGGCCATTCAGGGCGGGTTTATCTGGGACGATGATGAGCATGTGTACGCCAACCCCGTTCTTATGTCCGAGCAGGGACTCTGGGACATCTGGTTCAAAGAGAACGCCCTTCCGCAGTATTACCCGCTGGTGCATACCACGTTCTGGTTGGAGTATCGCTTTTGGCAACGGAACCCCACGGGCTACCACCTGATCAACGTCTTGCTCCATACGCTGAGCGCGATCTGCCTCTGGCGGCTGCTCAAAAAGATGGAAATTCCCGGCGCCTGGCTGGCGGCGCTCCTGTTCGCGGTGCATCCGGTGCACGTCGAGTCGGTGGCGTGGGTCACGGAGCGGAAGAACGTGCTCAGCGGGTTGTTTTATCTGCTGGCCGCCAGCGTTTACTGGCGACGTTTTGTCGCCGTCGCACCGCCTGAAGTCGCCGCCGCGCGGCATGAGTCCACCACCGCGCCACCTTCGGGACGTTGGATGGGTTACGCCTTGTTTCTGGTGCTGTTTCTGGCCGCGCTGCTGAGCAAATCGGTCACGAGCACGCTTCCTGCGGCGCTGTTGTTGATGATCTGGCTGCGGCAAGGACGGATTCCTCGGCGCCACGTGCTGTTGCTGGCGCCGGCGTTCGTGATCGGTGTGGCGATGGGTTTACATACGGCCCAGATCGAACGCGACTTCGTCGGCGCCACCGGCAGCCGGTTCGATTGGAGCTTTGCCGAACGATGCATCATCGCCGGAAAAGCCGTATGGTTCTACGCCGCGAAGTTGCTCTGGCCTGATCCGCTGACTTTCTTCTATCCGAAATGGGAAATCAACGCGGCGTCGGCGGTTCAATGGTTGTATCCCCTCTCTGCGATTGGTTTGGTGCTGCTCTTGGGAAGCTTGCGCCATCGCATTGGCCGAGGCCCCCTCGTGGCGGTTCTGTACTTCGGCGGCACGCTGCTGCCGGCATTGGGGTTTGTGAACTACTACCCCATGCGGTTTTCTTTTGTCGCCGACCACTTTCAGTATTTGGCCAGCCTGGGCCTGCTCGTGCTGTTCGCGGCGTTGGCGGCTTCGTGGATTGAACGCATTCATTCGCGTGTGCAAACGCCGCAGTCTCGGCCGCTGGCGGCGTACGCCGCGCAGGCGGCCTTGAGCATGATGGTGGTTGGGTTATGCGTCCTCTCTGCGCGTCACGCCCATGTGCTGGCCGACGAGGAGCGGTTGTATCGCGATACGCTGGCCAAAAACCCCGCGTCCGACGTGGCGCATAATCAACTCGGCCTCCTTTTGCGGCGGCGCGGCGAGTTACAGGAAGCCTTGCGCCATTTTCGCCAAGTGGTTGAGATGGACTCTCAGCCCGAGGCGATCGACCGTGCGAATATACTTGCCACCGAGGGGCTCCTCTTGCTCGAACAAGACCAGCCCTTAGCGGCGATCGCCAAAGTGCAAGCCGCGATTGACCTGTGGCCCAACGCTGGCCGCTTTTACTTTTTTCTGGCCGAGGCGCAGCGCGCCAACGGCGACTTCGAAGCGGCTCTGCAATCGGCCACGCAAGCGCTAGAGCGGGGCGATCGACTTCCCATGAACTACCTGCTTCATGCCCGGCTCGCAGCGGAAACCGGCGATTATTCGTTGGCGGTCGGCTCGTATCGCCGGGCGCTGGCCATGGGCGCGAACCCCGAAGCGGCCGCCGAACTCGCTTGGATTCTGGCCGCGCATTGGGAGCCTCAAATGCGTCATCCGGAAGAAGCGGAAGGGCTGGCGTATTTCGCACTGCAATCCCGCGTTGGCATCGCCCAGGCGCTCGAGACGCTCGCAGCCGTCCAAGCGCAGCGCGGCCAAACCAAGGCCGCCACAACGTTCGCCCAGCAGGCCTTACAGCAAGCCGAAAAGAGCGGCGACGCCCGGCACGTTCGCGAAATCCGCCAACGCCTGGAAGCGTACCAACGGGACGGAGCCTACCAAATCGCCAAACCCTGATACCGCCTCGACATCAACTCTGCGATAAACCCCAGTGGCCATACCGGGGGCCGCGCACCGGGAAGCCGAGCTTCTTGTCGACCACATTCACCAGAGTTTCGCCCGCGAGATAGCGGCGGAGGTTGTCGCAGAAGAGGCGCGTCGCGTCGTCGTAGCGTTTGGCCGATTGCGCGCCCACATGCGGCGTGATGATCACGTTGGGCAAGTTCCACAGCGGGCTGCTTTCGGGCAGCGGTTCGATCTCGGTCACGTCCAGTCCCGCGCCAGCCAACCGGCCTGATTCCAGCGCCGCCACTAAGTCTTTCTCCACGACCACAGGACCGCGGGCTACGTTAATCAGTAAGGCGTCGCGGCGCAACAGGGCGAGTTCGCGCGACCCGATCATGCCCACGGTATGTTCGTTCAGCGGTACGGTCAGAATCAGCACATCGACCAGGGCGAGCAACTCGGGCAATCGGTCGGCCTCCCACAGCGCCTCGACATGCGCGGGCTTGTCGCACGGGAACAAGTCGGTCGCCAGAATGCGCGTGCGGAAGGGGGCGAGCACTTCTGCAATTCGCCGTCCATTGCCGCCGAAGCCCACAAGGCCCACCGTGGCGCCGTGCAGGTCGCGCGTGGGGCGACGAATAAACTCCTTCTTGAGCATCGCCCGGAAGAATGTCGGCAGGCCGCGCAACAAACCAAGCAGGAGGGCCAGAGTTTGCTCGGCCACCTGGTCGGCGAACAAGCCCGAGGCGCTCGTGACTAACACATCAGACCCCACTACCGAGGGGACAAGGCAGTGATCCATGCCTGCGGCGGACGATTGGATCCATTTTAGCCGACCTTGGGCGATCACTTTATCCCAAGGAACCGGATGGGTCTTGGCATGGCCGCAGAAGATGTCGGCATGCAGAATTTCCTGGGCGATTCGCTCCTGGCCGGCGTCGATCACTTCGGCGTCGGGCGCCACGGCGGCGATTTCGGCCAGATGGCGGGCCTCCACCGGATAGCACAGCACAATTCGCATGGGAGTTTCCGTGGCAAACGCGGTAGCGTGCCGATAAAAGGAAAAGTCGCGAGATCGCCTTCGCCGTCAGGTGGGCTTGGATTCTGGCGAGCGATACGTCATAATTTGGGGCTATCTCTATTTACTCCACAACACCGTTTTGCAGAAGGAGGGACAGTGGTTAAGGTTATTGTTCGCGATAAGGAGTCGATTCAAGACGCCGTCCGCCGGTTTGGCAAGTTGGTCATGCGCAGCGGTTTGAAGAAAGAAATGCGGCGTCGCAAGTATTACGAAAAGCCGAGCGATGTGAAGCGCCGCGCCCGCTTGCGCGCCGAGCGCCGCTCGTTGAAAGATCGCATGGGTTAACCCCCCGCCGCGACGCTTTCCTTCGCGCCGCCGACGAGCCACCGCACGATCTTCCCCCGCCTTGCGCTTGATGCATTTTTGCGCGGCGCAACTGCCGTCGGGCGTCGCAGCCCTTTGCGATGCCGATGCTAAGTCAGGCCCCTGGAAGCCTTGGACGAAGAAACACAGGCCGTGATATGCGGCCTCTTTTTATTGGCGGCCACAGGCTTATTCCATGAGCAACCTGTTCCACGGCAACCTGGGCAAGGTCGCCAGAATCACCGCCATTCCTGCCGCCAGAAAGGCTTGAGCGCGTTTCACGCAGGCGCGACGCCCCCAATGTGGCGCACTCGCTCCGCGAGTGCCGGAAACCACTCGCGGAGCGAGTGGACCACAATGCAGAAGTCATCACACCTCGATGAAAGAGGCTCTAGGAGTCGGTCGCTTCTGTGCGGCCCGCGTGTCGCACATGGCGGGGCGGCACCACATGCGAGGCCAACCCCACGAATTCCAGGCTTTTGATGATGTAGTAGTTGGGGTCCAACTCCCACCAGCGATGCTGCACGCTGGCGCTGGCCTGATCGGCATGATGATTATTGTGCCAGCCTTCCCCCCCGGTAATCGCGGCCACAAACCAGTTATTGCGGCTGCGGTCGGTCGTTTCATAGTTCCGGTAGCCGAACATGTGCGACAGCGAGTTCACGGCCCACGTGATGTGCCACACCCACACGGTGCGAGCAATCACGCCCCACACAAACAAGCTGAGCGCCAGTTGCAAGGCTTCCATTTCGTACCCGTACCACGCGTACCCCACCGCCAGACTGACGGCGAAAAACAGGACCGCATGGGCCAGGTAAATCCACGCCGCGATCGTTCGGTGCTTTTCCAGAAGCATGTAAAACGGGTCTTCGAGAATATCGCGGGCGTATTTTTGATAGACCGAAAAGTTTGTCGTCGCGCCGTTGTAATACACCAGCCAGCCAAAGTGCGCCCAGAAGAACGTCACGAGCGGGCTGTGCGGGTCTTCTTGCTCGTCCGAATGATTATGGTGCATGCGATGCCATGCCACCCATTTAGCGGGTGTCTCCTGAGCGCTGCACAACGCCATGAGCACAAAGAACCGCTCTAACCACTTGGGGGTGCGAAACGAACGATGCGTTAGCAAACGGTGATAGCACACCGGAATGCCGAGCTGACCAAACAAACTGACGCCGATGAACATCACCGCCACGCTGACCCAATTAAACAGCCACGGAACGAGCACCAGTAGGGCCAACAAATGCATGACCGCCACAGGAATGGCGTACTCCCAGTGGACCCGGCGCGTATCGACACGCGACGGCAAGGGGAGCCGCCCTTCCTCATTTGAGGGGACTTCTAAGTCCTGAACAAGCGACGCCGAGGCAGAAGAGGTGGATTGCACAGAATCCCTCAGGGGCAGGGCGTGGTTCACACGCAGGGGGAGTGCCGGGGGCAAGCTTTACTCTACCTACCCAAAGCGGTTTCACGCAAGCTTTGCAACATAAAATGTGGCCCAAAACGCCGGTCCGGCCACCCGCTGCAGCTGTTTTTCGACGGGTCCAGGGCGCACGGCCTACTCGACTCGCTCCAACCGCCACACTTTGACGTCGAGCGGTTCCGCCAGTGCGTGCAGTAACGGTTTTTCGCCGGGAGTGGGCAGCCCATGCGATTCGACCATCGACGAGGACCATCGGGTTAACTCGGCATGCCGCAGCGGCCACGGCCGATGGTGAATGCGCGAACGATAAAGCCGCTGGCCGGAAGCAGCATACAGGCAATACCGCTCGACGAAGAAGAAGTCGCGCGAACCGGGCGCCGCTTCAGGCATGGGCGTAGTGCGGCGCCACGCAACGTCCAGCTCGGCCGGCGCAACGCCGCGATGCGTACGACGCGACCGAAGTCGAAACTCGTCGTCTTGAAACTCCATGTGCATTGTCGCGCTCAGGTAGTTCAACGCGAAGGTCCACCTCGCTCCCCACACGGCCAGGGGGTTCGATGCATCCAGCGAGAAAAACCATACCCCCGGAGATTGCCCCTGGTAGTGCACGTACGTGCGCACGTTGATTTCCAGCGTTTGGCTGAATCCCGGCAGCGCAGGCAACCGCGGAGGACGTACGCCGCGCACCACCAACGGAGTAACCGCAACCCACGCCACACCGTCAAAGGTGTCAATTTCCAAAGATGCGGGAATGAGCGGCCGTAACTCCTCGACCGGCATCGGCCAATGGAGAAACAACAGCCGATCCCAAATTTGATGCATCACGGGCGAACCGGGAGGCGGTTGCAACAAAGAAAGTCGATCGATCAAGGGCTGCTCCTTTATCTAAGGTGGAGTCCCGCCTTGAGGCGGTTTTGGTGATTTTTCGCATTCGGCATGCCCTCCGCCGACATTCCTCGTTTATCATGGCGCCTTTGTTGAAGATTCTCGCGCCGCTGGCGCGGCGACGTTGTTTTGCGGATCCCTACGATGAAGGATATCGTTGTCAGTCGTCCTTACCAGTTTGTATCGCCGCACCGGGGCGACTGGTGGCCCACGTTCATTCAAAACTTCGACCTGTTCAGCATCTGGCTGCGTCGGGCCGAAGGCGTCGTAGCGCACGAAATTCGCCATGCCGATCGCTTGCGGGCATCGCTTCAAGCCGGGCATGGCATCATGCTGGCGCCGAATCATTGCCGGAACGCCGATCCCGTGGCGATTGGTTATCTGGCCCGGCAAGCTAAGACGCACGTGTACGCCATGGCAAGCTGGCACTTGTTCAACCAGGGGAAGTTCAACGCCTTCGCCATTCATAAAATGGGCGCTTTCAGCGTGTATCGCGAAGGGGTCGACAAACAAGCGATCAACACGGCCATTCAAATTCTGGAAGACGCCGAACGCCCGCTGATTGTGTTTCCTGAAGGATCGGTCAGCCGCACCAACGATCGGCTGCACGCCTTGCTCGATGGCGTGGCGTTCATCGCCCGCACCGCCGCCAAGCGCCGCGCCAAGCACGACCCGCCAGGTAAGGTGGTGATTCATCCCGTCGGTATTAAGTACTTGTTTCAAGGCAATCTGGCCGAAGCAGTTACGCCGGTCCTGGAAATGATCGAAGACCGGCTGACCTGGCATAAGCAAACTCACTTGCCGCTGCTGGAGCGCGTGTTCAAAGCCGGCCACGCGTTGTTATGCCTGAAAGAGATGGAGTACTTCGGCCGTCCTCAAACCGGAAGCATGGCCGAACGATTAACCGGTTTAATCAACCGATTGCTGCATCCCATCGAGCAGGAATGGCTGGGCGGGCCGCAAGACGGAGCCGTGGTGCCGCGCGTCAAAGCCCTGCGCATGAAAATCCTGCCCGAGATGGTTCGCGGCGCGCTGCCGCCGCAGGAATACCAGCGCCGCTGGCGGCAACTGTCCGACATGTACCTGGCTCAGGCGGTGCGCTGCTATCCGCCGGACTACCTGGCCAAGCCGACGGTCGAGCGCATTTTGGAAACCATCGAACGCTTCGAAGAAGACCTGACTGGCGAAGTGCGCGTGCATGGCAAACTCAAAGCCGTGATCGACGTGGGCGAACCGATCGAAGTGACGCCCGAACGCGACCGCCGCGCCACGGTCGATCCGCTAATGGCCGAGTTGGCCGGCCGCATGCAAGCCCTGATTGATGAACTCGCGCAAGAGTCCACGCCATATTCCGCGTAAGCGAAACACCCCATCGTCGCTACTCTTGCGAACTGCGGTCATGAGCCCCTGCGCTAGCCCACGGTTGGCCTGGGCGATGGAGCAAAAACCGCACGCCTGCGCGTGGCGGTAAAATCACGCGCCCCCACGACCTCAGACCGGAAGGTTTGTTTTCGCGCGCGGCAGGCATTACAATACCCTTCAGACGACAGGCGAGGTGCTCTTCTTTTTTAATTCCCATCTGGCAGGTTGGACCCTGCCCCACCGGAGCGGCGCTTCCCATGGACGCGCGAAATAGTCTCTTGATTGTGGGGCTTTACGTCTTCTCAGGATTGCTCATCGCAGCGATCGTGATCGGCGTGTTCTATTGGCAGGGGTACGCCCTGCAAGATCAGCTTGCGCGCGAAACGGCGGCTGCGTCTCAGGTTCGCCACCATGACGTGTTGCTCAATCGTCCGAGCATTTCTCAGCAAGAATTTCTGGCCTCTCAGAGCGCCCAGGAGGTCGAACGGCTTCGCAAGTTGCTGGACGAGCAAACCGCCGTGCTGGAAGAACGAAATCGGCTGCTCAAGCAGCGCACGGCCGAGTATCAAAAGTTGAAACGCAGCTTCGCCTCGGCCACGAGCGCCATGTTGCAACTCATGGAGAACGCCGAAGCGGGGACGAAAGACGCAGCCCCGTCGGACGACGCCTCTTTAACCGCTACGGAAGGTATCGAGGAAGCGAGCGAGTCGGCGGAAGCGGCTCAGGCGGGTGAAACGGCCGAATTGGGCGAAGCCGTTGACGCCGCGTTAGCCGATGGCGCCGCATCAACGCCGGCCGCCACTCCCGAGTCGGCGGAATTGCGTGAAGAACTAAACAAGATGCGCATTCTGGAAACGACGCTTGCGGAAGAGTTGGAGACGCTGGAAGCCGAGGTTCTAGCCGCGGAAATGGAAATCGCCCGCCTCAAAGAGGAGGCCCTGCGCACCCAAAGCGAACAAGCCATGGCGGAAGAACGCGTGCTGCGCGACGCCGCCAGTGAAACGCTCGTTCGAATAGGGGAGGCGGCGGTCCCTCGATTGGTCGAAGCGTTAAACGATGAACGCCCTGCTGTGCGTCGGTGGGCTGCCGAAGTCCTCACCGAGATGGGCCCTCGGGCGGATGCGGCCATCGGACCGTTGATGGAGGCCCTCGGAGATGAAGATACGGAGGTGCGCTTGGCTGCCGCACAAGCTCTGCGTGCGATGGGCACGAACGACTAAGCGCCCCTCCTCACACCCGGCATGCCGTACCTTACGCCGGGATGGTCATCGACAACCCCTTCATGTTCATGGCGTATCGCCGTTCTTCGGTTTTATGGCGAACCTGAGCGAGCTATCTCCGTCCTGATCTTTCCGGAGCGCGAAGCTCTGCCGGCTGGGGTCTGATCGTATCTGCCTTGATTTCTCACCCCCAACCGTATATGTTTACATATCAATAGTTAGTCTACTAACAATTAGCGAATAAAACCAATTCGAATGTGGCATCGACGCCCCCCAGATTCTGTGGTCTTTGGCTCTCTGGTGTCTGGGGCTTCGGCGGCGCGTGGATTGCAGAAGTTCTAACACGCGACATCTCCTGATCAAGCGATTTACCGTGAGGCTGCGTATGAATTCACCGGGTCAAATGCATTGGATGGGGTTGCTCCTGGCCGGTTTGACCCTGGGTTGCACTCCGGAGAACGCCTTTGTTGAGCCGCCGCCCCCCTCGGTCACCGTGGCTCATCCTACGGAACAATACATTACCGACACCATCGAGTTCACCGGCGTCACGCAGGCGAGCGCCACGGTCGAATTGCGAGCGCGCGTCTCCGGTTACCTGCAAGAGATCGGCTTCCAAGACGGCGACTTTGTAGCCGAAAACCAAGTCCTGTTTGTGATTGATCCCGCTCCATTCGAAGCCGAATTAGCCGCCGCCAACGCGAATCTGGAAAAGGCTCGCGCGGCGCTGCAACTGGCCGAGGCGAACCTGGCGCGCACTTCCGATTTGTCGCGCACCAACGCAGTGGCTCGCCAGCAGTTAGATGTGGATCGCGCCGAAAAGGCCACAGCCGAAGCAAACGTTAAAGCCGCGCAAGCCGCCGTCACGCAAGCCGCCTTGAATTTGAGCTACACCACGGTTCGCGCTCCCATGGCAGGACGCATCGGTCGCCACCTGATCGACAAGGGCAACCTGGTGCACATGGAACAAAGCTTGCTGGCGGTCCTCGAACGGCTCGACCCAATTTACGCGGTCTTCTATCCGAGCGAGTCGGACATGCTGCGTTTCATGGCGATGGTTCGGGAAGGGCTGCTTCCTGACCCGCGCACCACTCCCACGCCGCTTCGTTTGGGGCTGGCGAACGATGAGGGCTTCCCGCATGAGGGTTATCTGCAGTATCGCGAGTTCGGCGTCGACCCCGCGACCGGTACGACGTTGCGCCGCGCGACCTTTCCCAACAAAGACCTGACGCTGGCGCCAGGCATGTTTGTACGCATTCAAGCCGGCCTTGGCGGGCCAGTTCCGCGACTGACCATCGCCGAGCGGGCCATTGGCTCCGACCAGCGCGGCGACTACGTGCGGGTTGTGGTGAAGAACGACAAAAACGAGGACATCGTCGAAGAACGTCTGGTCCAGTTGGGGCCGCTTCTCGATGGTCGCCGCGTCATCCTGAAAGGCGTGAATGAGGACGATCGTGTCGTGGTGAATGGTTTGCAGCAAGCGCGCCCCGGCTTCAAGGTGAACGCAAACGATCCAACGGCCACTCCGCCGGAAGCCGTCGCCGAGGACGACCTGGCCGCGAAGACCGCTCCCGTACCGCTCAAAGAGCCGGAGAAGATCAGCGTCTCACCGGCTTCGGCGTCGAAAGTAACGCCAGCGAATTCCGAAGAAACCAGTCAACCTGACTAGCGCCGAAGTGTGGCGCCAAGCGCGCCGGTCGGATGCATCGCGTTGGCTTGCGGGTCGCCCGCTTCTTGCGATGAAACGCTTCACCCGGGGATTGAACGTAGGGATGTAACCACTCGTGTTTTCACGCTTTTTTATCGAACGGCCGATTTTCGCCAACGTGATCGCTATTGTGACGGTCCTGATTGGCGCCGTGTCGCTGCGCGGCTTGCCGGTCGAGCAATACCCGGAGATCACTCCGCCCACGGTGCGTGTGAGCGCGGTGTATCCAGGCGCCAACGCCGAAGTGGTGGCCGACACCGTGGCCGCGCCGATCGAGCAGCAGGTGAACGGCGTTGAGAACATGTTGTATATGTCGTCCACCTCGTCGGGCGACGGTTCGTACTCGCTCACCGTGACGTTTGAAATCGGCACCGACCTGGACGACGCCCAAGTGCTCGTGCAAAACCGCGTGGCGGCCGCCGAGGCCCTCTTGCCGGAAGAAGTGAAGCGGCAAGGCGTGACGGTCAAGAAGCAATCGACCAATATCATCATGGTGTTGTCGCTTACCTCGCCCAATGGAGAGTACGACAACCTGTTTCTCTCGAACTACGCTTCGCTCCGACTGCGCGACGAATTAAGCCGGGCGCCGGGCGTGGGCGATGTCACGATCTTCGGCACCGGCAATTACAGCATGCGCGTGTGGCTGGACCCCTACAAGCTGCAAGCCCGGGGACTGACCACCCAAGACGTGATGGCGACCATTCAAGAACAGAATGTCCAAGTCGCGGCGGGGCAAATTGGGCAAACTCCGGCGCCGGAGGGGCAGGCTTTTCAGTACGCGGTCACGGTGCTCGGCCGACTCAGCGACGTCGAGCAGTTCGAGAACATGATCGTCAAGGCCGACGGCGGACGCCTGACGTATTTGAAGGACGTGGCCCGCATTGAACTGGGGGCGCAAACCTACGATCAGTTCAACCTCAAGCAAGGCAAGCCCACGGCGAACATTGGCATTTACCAGCTTCCCGGCGCCAACGCCCTGCAAGTGGCCGAGGAAGTCATCGCGGCGATGGATCGGCTCAAGGCGTCGTTCCCGCCGGGCATGGAGTACAGCATTCCGCTGGATACGACGAAGTTCGTGGAAGCGTCAATCCATGAAGTGTACAAGACGCTCATCGAAGCGGGCGTGCTGGTGCTAATCGTAATTCTGCTGTTCCTGCAAGACTGGCGGGCCGTGCTCATTCCCGCCACGACGGTGCCTGTGACCATCATCGGGGCGTTCGCGGCGATGGCCGCTCTGGGCTTCAGCGTGAACATGCTGACGTTGTTCGGCCTGGTGCTGGCCATTGGGATTGTGGTGGACGACGCGATCGTGATTGTCGAGAACGCCGCGCATCATATTGAACGAGGAAAACATCCGAAAGCGGCCACCATCAAGGCGATGTCCGAAGTGCTCGGGCCGATCATCGGCATCACCCTGGTGCTGATGGCGGTGTTTCTTCCCAGCGCCTTCTTGGGCGGCATCACGGGCCAGTTGTATCGGCAGTTCGCGCTCACCATTGCCGCCACCGCGCTGATTAGCGCCATTAACGCGGTCACGCTCAAGCCCGCGCAGTGCGCCTTGTGGCTGCGTCCGCCCAGCGAACGGAAGAACGCCTTCTTCCGCGGCTTTAACTATGTGTATGGCTGGTTCGAACGCGGCTACACTGCCATCGTGCGGGTGCTGGTGCGTCACGTGTTTTTGACGATGCTCGGTTTTGCCGCGCTCGTGGCGCTGACCGGGTGGTGGTACAACCGCGTGCCCACAGGCTTTTTCCCGACCGAGGACCAGGGCTACGTATTCGTGAGCGTGCAGCTTCCCGACGCCGCTTCGCAAGAGCGGACGCGCGAAGTGATGACGCAAATCGACGAAATTCTGGGAAGCAAAGTCGGCGGCGTGGACGACTGGATCACGATCGGCGGGCTCTCGCTGTTGGACGGCTCGAGTTCGTCGAACGCCGGTACGCTGTTCGTCACGCTCAAACCATGGGAAGAGCGCCTCGAACAGGGCCAAACCTTGGAAAACGTCATTGGCGAAATGCGCGCCGGTTTCTCGGGGATTCAAGAGGCGGTGGTGTTTCCGTTTCCGCCGCCGGCCATTCGCGGCTTAGGAGTTCGCGGCGGATTCCAAATGCAAGTGGAAGACCGTGCCGATGTGGGACTCGCCCGACTGCAAGAAGCGACGCAAGCGATCATGGACGACGCTCGCACGCAGTCTTCGGTGGCGGCGCTCAACTCGACCTTCCGCCCCGGCGTGCCGCAGTTGTACGTCGATGTAGACCGTGAAAAGGTAAAAACGCTTGATCTTCCGCTCGGCGCCGTGTTCTCGACGCTTCAGGCGTATTTGGGGTCGGCCTATGTGAACGACTTTAATAAGTTCGGACGCACCTACCAGGTGCGCGTGCAGGCCGAGGCGGCCTTCCGCGCCGAGCCAGAAGACATCCAGCGTTTGAAAGTGCGCAACCGCAGCGGGCAAATGATTCCGCTCGGGACGGTGGCCACCGTGCAAAAGTCATTCGGGCCGCAAATCGTCAATCGATACAATTTGTATCCGTCGTCGTCGATCACCGGCGAACCAGCCCAGGGTTACAGCTCGGGCGAATCGTTGCAACTCATGGAGGAAATCGCAGCGCGTAACTTGCCCAACACCATGGGTTATGACTGGACCGGTATGGCGTATCAAGAGAAGCGCGTGGGCGGCGAAGCGATTTTCATCTTCGCCATGGCCGTGCTGCTGGTGTACCTGGTGCTGGCCGCGCAGTACGAAAGCTGGTTCACCCCGGCCGCGGTCATTCTGGTGGTGCCGCTCGGTCTACTAGGGGCCGTGGCGGCTGTCTCTTGGCGTGGCATGGACAACAACCTGTACACGCAAATCGGCATTGTGTTGATCATCGCGCTGGCCAGCAAGAACGCCATTTTGATCGTCGAGTTCGCGCGGGACATTCGCAACCAGGGCGAAACGATCCTCGATGCGGCGGTCCAAGCGGCGCGGATGCGGTTCCGGCCGATTCTAATGACCTCGTTCGCATTCATACTGGGCGTCGTGCCACTGGTGATTGCAAAAGGCGCTGGCGCCGCGGGGCAGCGCGCTTTGGGCACGGCGGTCTTTGGTGGAATGATCGCTTCTACGGTGCTGGCGGTGTTTTTCGTGCCGGTGTTTTTCGTCCTGTTCCAGAGCATCGGCGAATGGTGGAAGAACCGTAAGCCGGCTCGACTCGAAGAAGACGAGGAGCACGCCACCGCAACCGCCGAGCACAACGTCTTCCTGGCCGATACAAGCGATGCCTGATCGATGTATTACGAAGAAAACGGAGACGGAATTGGCGCCAAGGGAAGTTTGGCGGACCAAACGCGAAGGGCTGCCCGCAACACGAGCAGCCCATGCAACCCATCTTACCCAGACTTCAGTAATAACTTGCAGGAGATTAAGCCGTCCGCCGAAAGAGGCTTACGCCATGGCCGGGGCGACTTCAATTTCCTCATGGACGTGAACCACGCCCGCCACACGGCGGCAACCAGCCAGAGCAAGCTGCTTCTCGTAGAATGACCCGAGTTGGCCTTTCATCGTGACGGCGCCGTTTTGCGCCTCAATCTTTAGGCCGGTCAAGCTGCGGTGGTGCATTCCTGCCAGAAACCGCCGAACTCGGCTTTCCAAATCTCGATCCTGGGCCGCGTCAAAATAAAGCAACTTTCCTTGCACGTCCTTCCTCATCCGAAAAAGTGTGGGGACAACAACCGTAAGTTTTTACGCCCTAAGCATTAAGGGCGAATTAAGATAGAGTAAAAAGTGTTCCACCAACGCTTCCTGGGCTGCGGCGCGAATCTTTCGCTTAACCCGCAAAAACGAAGCGGCCGACGAAGGGATGGGGGGACTCGGCTCGTACGCTGCTCGATACAGGGGATTGAAGGGGGTCAGCGAAAGGGTCGAGTCCAGAGCGGGGACTCTCCTACCCCACCCTGGGAAACAAACCGGCAGCGGATTAAAACGAATATGGTAGGAAATTTGTTTTCGGGCTTCTACCCCAAATTGGTGAAAAGGAAAAAAATTCCGATGAAAGTTTGGCCCGGCAAGCCATACCCGCTGGGCGCGACGTGGGATGGGCAAGGAGTGAACTTCGCGCTCTTCTCGGAGAACGCCGAAGCGGTCGAGTTGTGTTTCTTTCGCGGTCCGAAAGGCAAGTCCGACGCCGTCCGCTTTCGCCTCACGGAACATACCGACCAGGTGTGGCATTGTTACCTGCCGCATGCCCGGCCCGGAAGGTTTTACGCCTATCGCGTCTACGGACCTTATGAGCCTGGGCAGGGGCATCGCTTCAACCCCGCCAAGTTAGTGCTCGACCCGTACGCCAAGGCGATTGCTGGCGACGTCACTTGGGACGACGCCTGCTACGCCTACACGATTGGGCATCCGGACGGCGATCTGGCGTTTGACGAGCGCGACAGCGCCCCCTTTATGCCCAAATGCGTCGTGGTCGATACGTCCTTCGATTGGGAAGGCGACACGCAGCTGCGCACCCCTTGGCATAAAACCATCATCTACGAATTGCACGTCAAGGGCTTCACGATGAAGCACCCCGGCGTGCCGGAAAAGCTGCGCGGAACCTATTTGGGCCTCGCGTGCCCGCCAGTGATCGACTACCTCAAATCGCTCGGCGTCACCGCGGTCGAATTGCTGCCGATTCACCACTTTGTCCACGACCGCTTTCTGCACGAGCGCAAATTGCGCAACTACTGGGGCTATAACTCGATCGGCTTTTTCGCCCCGCACGCCGGTTATGCGGCGAACCCCGCCGCGGGCGCGCAGGTGGTCGAATTCAAGCAAATGGTCAAAGCGCTGCACACGGCCGGCATCGAAGTGATTTTAGATGTGGTGTACAACCACACGGCTGAAGGCAACCACCTGGGGCCGACGTTGTGCTTTCGCGGCATCGACAACGCCGCGTATTACCGCCTGGTGGCCACCGACCGCCGCTACTGCATGGACTACACCGGCTGCGGCAACACGCTGAACATGATGCATCCCCGTGCGCTGCAGCTCATCATGGACAGCCTGCGGTACTGGGTGCTGGAAATGCACGTCGACGGATTCCGCTTCGATCTTGCCGCGGCGCTGGCCCGCGAACTGCACGATGTCGACCGGCTGGGCGCCTTCTTCGACATCATCCACCAGGACCCGGTGCTTTCCCAGGTCAAGCTCATTGCCGAACCGTGGGACTTGGGCGAAGGCGGCTACCAGGTGGGGAACTTCCCTGTGTTGTGGGCCGAATGGAACGGCAAGTATCGCGACACCGTGCGCCGCTTTTGGAAGGGCGATTCCGGCCAGGCCGGCGAAATGGCCTACCGCATCACTGGCAGCAGCGACCTGTACGAATCAAGCGGCCGCCGACCCTACGCCAGCATCAACTTTGTGACGGCGCACGACGGCTTCACGCTGCACGATTTGGTTTCGTACAACCACAAGCACAACGAGGCCAACGGCGAAGGGAATCGCGACGGCGACTCGCACAACAACAGTTGGAACTGCGGCGCAGAAGGCCCGACCAAAGACCCCAAGATCATCGAGCTGCGCGAGCGGCAAAAGCGCAACTTCCTGGCCACGCTCATTCTCTCGCAAGGCGTGCCGATGATTGTGGCCGGCGACGAGATCGGCCGCACCCAGCGCGGCAACAACAATGCGTATTGCCAGGACAACGAAATTTCGTGGCTCGACTGGAAGATGGACGACCGCCGGCGCGCGCTGTTGGAGTACACTCAGCGGTTGACGGATTTATTCCACGAGCATCCTACGTTGCGGCGCCGCAAATTCTTCCAGGGCGAGCCGATCCTCGGCTCCGAAGTGAAAGACATTACGTGGTTCCGCCCTGACGGCGAAGAAATGACGCCCGCCGACTGGGGCTTCTCGGAAACGCGTGTCCTGGGGCTGCTGTTGCCCGGCGACACGATCAACGAAGTCGACGACCGGGGTAACCCGATCATCGACGACACTTTCCTGATGCTGCTGAACGCGTTTCACGACACGCTGCCCTTTACGCTTCCTTACCACAACCCCGACCAGCGCTGGACGCCGATCCTCGACACCCGCTACGCCAAGGGCAAGCCCGAGAAAGAGCAGTTCTACGAAGAAGGGGACGAATACCAACTGCTCGGCCGTTCGTTCGCCATGTTCCTAGCGCAGGAAGTTTCGTTCCCGCTCAAGCGCCGCTTCAAACGGGCCAAGACGCTTTCGCGGCTTCGTCGCGCCTTCTGGCAAATGGTTCACACCAACGGCGCCTAACAAAAGAAAAAAACCCGCGGGTCTGGAAGACGCGCGGGGTTCGATGGTTTTGGCTTTCCTTTGGCGCCGCAGCGCGCCAGAGGCAGGTTTGACTCCGGCTAGAGCGCGTTTCACGCAGGTGTGCCGCCCCCAATGTGGCGCACTCGCTCCGCGAGTGCCAGAAACCACTCGCAGAGCGAGTGGACCACACAGAAGAGGTCAGCACACCTCAATGAACTACGCGATAACCGAGCGACAAGGTCTTATCGTCGGGTTGACGACGATTAGTACATGTCGTAGTCGCCGCCGTGGCCGCCCTTCTTGCCGCCCTTTTCGTCCTTGGGCTTCTCGGCGATCAGCGCGTCGCTGGTCAAGAGAA
Organism: Planctomycetota bacterium; assembly: GCA_963204915.1. Taxonomy (GTDB): domain Bacteria; phylum Planctomycetota; class Planctomycetia; order Pirellulales; family Pirellulaceae; genus JAHWKS01. The sequence continues at coordinate 48,733 of CAUJHS010000101.1, forward strand.
GCGTCGCGACGCTCGCGGCGTTGGCCAGAGCGGTGCGCGTCACCTTGGTCGGGTCGATCACGCCCGCTTTGACCAGATCTTCGTACTCGCCGGTGAGGGCGTTGAAGCCTTGGTTGCCCTTGGCTTGCGCGACCTTCTCACACACGATGCCGCCGTCCTGGCCCGCATTCTGAGCGATCCAGGTGAGCGGAGCGCGGCAGGAACGCAGGACGATATCGTACCCGATGCGTTCGTCGTGGCTTAATTCGCCCGGCTTGACTTGCGTGGCCGCACGCAGCAAAGCGACGCCGCCGCCGGGAAGAATGCCTTCTTCGACCGCAGCGCGGGTCGCATGCAAGGCGTCTTCCACGCGAGCCTTCTTCTCTTTCATTTCGCTTTCGGTGGCGCCGCCGACGTTGATCTTGGCCACGCCGCCAGAGAGCTTCGCCAGGCGCTCTTCGAGCTTTTCACGATCGTAGTCGCTGGTCGAGTTGTCGATCTCGCGACGGATCTGCTCGATGCGGCCCTTGATGTGCTCGGTCTTGCCGGCGCCTTCGATGATCGTCGTGTTGTCCTTGTCGACCAAAACGCGCTTCGCGCGGCCGAGATCCGACAACGAAACGCTTTCCAGCTTCTTGCCGAGCGCTTCGAAGATGGCGACGCCGCCGGTAAGAATGGCGATGTCTTCCAGCATCGCCTTGCGGCGGTCGCCGTAGCCCGGCGCTTTGACTGCACAGCACGAGAACGTACCACGGAGCTTGTTGATGACCAAGGTCGTGAGCGCTTCGCCTTCCACATCTTCGGCGATCACGAGCAACGGCTTACCGGCCTGAGCGACTTTCTCCAACAGCGGGAGGAAATCTTTGATGTTCGAGATTTTCTTCTCGTGCACCAGGATGTAGCAATCCTCGAGCTCCGCCTTCATCGAGGTGACATTCGTGGCGAAGTAGGGTGAGAGATAACCGCGATCGAACTGCATGCCTTCGACCCATTCCGTCTCCAGGGTCAGGCTCTTGCCTTCGTCGACCGTGATCACGCCGTCTTTGCCGACGCGCTGCATGGCGTCGGCCAGCTTCTGGCCAATTTCGCGGTCATTATTGGCGGCAATGGCGCCCACGTTGGCGATCTTTTCGGGGTCGTCCTTGACTTGCGTCGACATGCCGCGGAGCTTTTCGACGATGTCGTTCACGGCCTTCTCGATGCCCAACTTCATCGGGACGGGGTTCACGCCCGAAACGACGGCGCGCAGGCCTTCGTTGAAGATCGCTTCCGCCAGCACGGTGGCGGTGGTGGTGCCGTCGCCGGCCACATCGCTGGTCTTGCTGGCTACTTCCTTGACCATTTGGGCGCCCATGTTTTCATAGACGTCTTCCAGCTCGATCTCTTTCGCCACGGTGACGCCGTCTTTGGTCACGGTGGGCGAGCCGAAGCTCTTTTGCAGAATCACGTTGCGGCCTTTGGGGCCCAGCGTCACTTTCACGGCTCGGGCCAACTTCGAAACGCCGCGGCGAATCGCCTCACGGGCTTCCTGGTCAAACGCAATAATCTTCGCCATACGAAAAATGTCTCCTCAAATCAAAAAGGTATGTGTGTTGTGTTCGCAAGCACGATCAGCAAACCGCGGCTTTGAGCATTTCACCCCACTCTCCCTGGCCGAAGGCTAACCGCCTCCGGCACAACGCCAACGAACCTTGGGTCGTAGGCGACCAGGGCGTCGCCAGCGGTAAGGCCGCGGCTTGAAGTCGTCGCCAATCGCCGGAAGCGGGTTTGCCTCCGGCTGGGGGCGAAGCGCTCGCGGGACGAGGCGCTGTGGGGACTGGTGGCTTGAACTGCGGGCGCGTGACTACTCTTCAATCACGGCGAGGATGTCGTCTTCACGCATCAGCAGGAGTTCTTCGTCGCCTACTTTGAAGGTTTCGCCAGCGTAGCTGCTGAAGATAACGCGGTCGCCTTCCTTCACTTGCATCGCGCTGCGTTCGCCATTTTCCATCAGTCGGCCATCGCCCACGCTCACCACACGGCCGCGAGCGGGCTTATCTTTGGCGGTGTCTGGCAGGACGATGCCCCCGGCGGTCTTGGTTTCCGACTCATCGCGCTTGAGCACCACGCGATCGCCGATCGGTTGAAGCCGCATGGTTCCGCCCGATTTGACTTGCTTCTTTTCCTTGCTCTTGGTCGCAGTCGCCATAAATGCTTATCCTCCGGAACAAATCAAAAGTAGGGTGGGCAGCGCCCACCAGGAAGTTGATGAAGTAGCTGGTGAGCGCCGCTCACCCTGACTGTCAAAATGGCGCACCGAGAGTGCGGCGGCGTAAGAAAACGCAAGCCGCGGACCAAACCGCGGGGAAGCAACCCGCCCGAAGGCGAAACGCAGGCAGGAAGCGCCACGAATCGACCGACGACGCAGGCGCACCTTCGCGGCAATACCGGGCGAAGGTACGAAAAGTCGAGGTATTTGACGGGTAAACGGGAGTTACCTTGCCTTTGCGACCAAAACAGGGTGGGAAACGACGCCTCGAAAATCTTTCGCGTCGAGAAACGAATTCCCCAGAGAGAGGCCGCGCCCGCACCGCCGAATCAGGCGATCGCTGCCGTTTTGGCAGAGTTGCGTTTTGCCCGTTGCCGCTTTGAACGTGGGTGCGCACAATGGAACGCAGACCCACGGTTTTCTTCACTCTCGCGTTGCGCCTCCATGCCTATTCCTGTCGCCTGTCGCTGCGGAAAGTCGTTTGCCGCGAACGATAATCTTGCGGGTAAAACGGTCAAGTGCCCTTCGTGCCAACAACCCCTGACGATTCCGGCGGCTGGTGGGCAGGCCGCAAGCTCGCCCGGCAGCCGCCCAACGCCGAGCGCGGCTCCCGCGGCCACCGCCGATGGAAAGATCGTCGTGGCTTGCCGTTGCGGCGCGAAGTTCGCCGCCGGAGCAGAGCTGGCGGGTAGGCAAGTGAAATGCCCCAAGTGTGGACAACCCTTGACCGTGGGCGGTGCGGCGGCTCCCGCGCCACCACAAGCGGCCGTTGCGGCCCCTGCCCCCAACGGGGGCGGCATGATTCCGGTGGCGTGCCGGTGCGGGGCGAAGTTCGCGGCCAAAGCCGAGTTGCGCGGCAAAACGGTGAAGTGCCCCAAGTGCAGCCAGCCGTTAACCGTGGGGGCTGGCGCCCCGGCCGCCATCACCGCACCAGCAGCCAACGTGGCCGCCGCGGCGCCGGCGCTGGGAGGCGGCGATTTCGGGTTGGGCGACTTGCTGGATGAAGTCGGCGTCAAGGCAAGAGCCAGCGGCGACAGTGCTTGCCCCTCTTGCGGTGCGTTTATGGCGCCCGAGTCCGTACTGTGCATCGAATGCGGCTATGACCGGAAGACCGGAAGGAAGATCAACGTCGAAACGGTCAAAAAGGTCGAGGCCAAGAAGCTGGGCCCCCCCTCGGCGGCGGCCAAAGCGGGCGCTGCAAAAGCGAACCCTTATGCTTCGCCCGGTGCGGCAGGTTCGGCCGTAAAACCGTACAACCCCGATGCGCAGTTGACGACGATGGACTACCTGTTCGTCATCTTCTGCGGCTGGATCGCCTTGCTCGTGGCGATCATTTACTTGATCCAGGGCAATCCGAAAGGCAAGCCCATGATCATTGCCTGGTTTGTGGTGCAGGCGATCGCCTTCGGCATTGGCATTGTGCTGGGAGTGATTGCCGCCGTCATGGGCGTCTCGGCCCAATAGCGGCACTACGGCTCGATCTCGAAAATTACTTCAATCTCGACCGAGATATTACCCGGCAAACTGCCCATGCCCACGGCGCTGCGCGCTCCCACGCCGTGATCGGGTCCAAACACTTCCGCGAATAGTTCGCTACACCCGTTGATCACGGCCGGATGATTTTTGAAGTCGGGCGCGGCGTTGACCATGCCGAGCGTCTTAATCACGCGCCTGACGCGGTCGAGCGAACCCAGGGTCGCTTTGGTGGTGGACAGGAGGGCCAAGCCCGTTTGCCGCGCCGCGTCGTACCCGGCCTGTTGATCGATCTCATCGCCCACGCGACCGGTCATCAATGTGCCGTCGGCTTTGAGCGGCCCATGGCCGGAAAGGTACGCCAGGTTGCCAATGACCACGAGCGGTTTATACACGCCGGCCGGCTTCGGCGCGGGGGGGAGCGTAATTCCCAGTTTGTTCAAAACTTCGAGGAGTCGCGCGTCAGCACTCATAACTCAATTCTCACTTTACGAGGGACTTAAAGTCGGAGGCGAACCGCCTCGGGAGGATGGATATTTCAACACACGCCGCCCGACTCGGCGCGCCAGGCCACAAAAAAATCCAAGCGATAAAACACAACGCGTGGGGTTGTACGCCTGCGGCGGCTAACCTTCGGCCAAGGTTGCGTGGAGTTGTTCGAGCAAGCGTGGGGCGAACATTCAAAAATCGCACGACGCTAATGTAACGCGAAGCGTTGTTGCTGGCGAGTCGGCGCCAAAGGGGTTATACTACAGCCGCTTCGCGTCACCGCAGGCTGATTGTATTTCTGGTTTATCCTGCCCCGCCCAAGGACTCACCCCATGACCTACCGACGAGCGATCCTTCCCCTGGCTGCCGTGGTGCTGTTCATTGCAGGAGGTTGGGCTTATCTGCAAGTTTCCACGGGCGCGAACATGACGCAGGCCGCGGGTAAATTCGTGGCCACGTTGAGCGCCGAGCAAAAGTCGCAAACCGTTCTGCCTTACGATACGCCCAAGCGCCTGGAATGGCACTTCATCCCCAAAGACGAACGCAAGGGCTTGCAGGTGAAGGAGATGGATCAAACGCAGCGCGCCGCCCTGCATGGACTGCTCAAAACCGCCTTGAGCGAATCGGGTTATGGCAAAACCACCAAGATCATGTCGCTGGAAACGCTGCTGTTCAAGCTGGAACGGGGAGGCCGAAACATTCGTGATCCGGAACGCTATTACGTGACGATCTTCGGCAATCCCGCGGAAGCGAATCGCTGGGGTTTGAGTTTCGAGGGGCATCATCTTTCGTTGAACTTCGTGGTGGAGCAGGGCAAAGTGATTTCCTCCACCCCATCGTTCATGGGCGCGAACCCCGCGGTAGTGATGACCGACATTGAAGGCGTGCAGCCGAAGGGGACGCGCGTGCTGGCGAAGGAAGAAACGCTCGCCTTTGACCTGGTGAACGCCTTGACCGAGGAACAACGCACGCAAGCGATGATCGCGGAAAAGGCTCCGGCCGAGATTCGCGCCGCGGGCGAACCGCAACCCCCGGCCGAAGCGCCTGCCGGCCTGCCTGCGGCAAAGTTGACGGAAGCGCAACAGGCGACCTTGAAGGACCTGATCAACGCCTACGCTTCGAACATGCCGGAAGATGTGGCGGCAGAACGGCTTGCGGCCATCAAGGAAGCGGGCTTCGATAAAGTCCATTTCGCATGGGCTGGTGCGCTCAAGCCGGGGATTGGCCACTACTATCGCGTGCAAGGGCCGACGTTTCTGATTGAGTTCATCAACGTGCAGCCCGACGCCGCCGGCAATGTGGCGAACCACATTCATTCGGTGTGGCGCGATATGCGCGGCGACTTTGCCTTGGCCGCTTCGTCGGCAGGGGAATAGCCGGAGCGCGGCGCCGTGGCGTAAGATTAGGATACCGAGCGATGGGCGCTCTCCTGGCTGCTCATCGCATGGAAAGTCGATTCCTCTCGCGCTCGCTTAAGGAGCGCGCCGTTCTAAATCGTACATTGAGTTACGTTTACTGCTCATGGCTCAAGAGCTTTGGTATCGCGAGGGACTGCGTTTCACTTGCACGCAATGCGGTGATTGCTGCACCGGCGCGCCCGGTTACGTGTGGGTGAACGACGAGGAGATCGCGCGACTGGCCGAAGTGGTGGGCGAATCGCTGGAGCGTTTCGAACGGCTGTATGTGCGTAAGGTCGGAGCCCGACGGAGTTTAGTTGAATTCCCCAACGGCGACTGCGTATTCTTCGACACCGAGAAGCGGCGCTGCAGCGTCTATCAGGCTCGCCCGCGCCAATGCCGCACCTGGCCATTTTGGGACTCAAATCTGCGCACGCCCGAAGACTGGGAAGAAACGTGCCGTGTGTGTCCCGGCAGTGGGCAGGGGCAACTGCATCAAATCGAAACGATCGAAGCGCAGCGCAAAGTGATGCGAGTCTAACGTTACTCGTTGCAGCATCGTAGCTTACGTTAGGCCGCGGAGCGCGGGCTCGCGAATCTGCGGCAACCTCGGTCGAGAGGGCCTTCAATCACGGCCGGAATTCTTCCGCGCCATGCCCGTCCCGGTGCTCCTTGGCGGGGACGATCCGGAAGATGCGGTGGTATTCGACCTGTTCCCGTGCGCCGTCAAACTGGTCTGCGGGCGCGCTTACGATGGCGTGGTTCGAGCGCGCGGCGACACGTTTTCCACCGGGAGACACGGCGAGCGGGGTGGGCCAAGCCAAGGGGTTCTCTTGACTCTAGTGCTTGTGGCATTTACACTTGGAGCATTCCTCGGGGTTGCACGATCCCGGTTTTTGTGCCCGTCTTCCGTCGCGTAGGGAGCAGCATCGTGACCAAGAAAGAGATTGTGAAGACGATTTCGGAAGAGATCGGACTGACTCAACTCAAGACGAAAGAGATCGTGCAAAAGACCTTCAACGCGATCATCGAAACGCTCGTGGAAGAAGAGCGCATTGAGCTGCGCAACTTCGGCGTGTTTGAAGTGAAGAAACGCGCAGCCCGCAAGGCGAGAAACCCCCGCACTGGAGAGCGTGTCGACGTACCAGAGAAGTACGTTGTTACGTTTAAGCCCGGCAAAGAGATGGAAGAACGCGTCCGGCTGCTTGAAGAACAAGACCGGGCGGCGCGGTTGGCCCGCGAACGCGCCGAGCAGGCCCGGCAGCAATCGGCCGCGCAGGCTCCCCCGAACGACCATTCCGCGGGAGGCGGCGGAGCGCCGTCGAGCGCCCCAGCGTCCAACAGCCCAGCCGCGGCGAACGCGAACCCTGCGAGTGGGGCGAGCCGTTCGGAAGGCCCTGCCACTATTCCCTTTCCGGGGTCGGCCTCTTCTTCGGGCCTGATAAGTTCTGCCGGTGGTTCGGGTGAGTCAACCTCTGCCGAAAATGACGATTCTGCGGAGAATAACTTGCGGCCGACTCCCTTCTGAGCCGATGAAATCTCGTGTCCTGCCGGAGACAGATTGTATCTCCGTGAGACGCGGCTGCGCTGACGCCGCCAAGACACAGGATCGTAGGCCATCAGGGAGGGTTAGGCAATGCGTCGCCTTATCGCCACGGCGCTGTTGTGCGTTGCGGTTTCCACCAGCGTGGGATGTTTTCTGCCGATTTATTCCGCCGATCCGCAGCGCCGCACCGAACAGTTGATTTTCACCGCGGAAAACTTGCGGATGTTCATTGAGGAGTGGGAGCGGTTCTGGTTTGTCGACCAGCCCGACCACATGACTCCGTTCCGCACGCACGGCGGCATTATTTAGCGCTTGCCGAGCCTACGGTCGACGCCGCGGGTTGGCCATGGGGGCCAGGGCCGTTGCTTGACGATCTTGCGCAGAACGGGGTAGTCTGGGTTTCCGTCTTCCTCCCTCGGAAACCCTCTGCTTCGAGCGAACACCTATGGCTCAAGGCTCACCGCCTGCCTCCGCGGTCAATCTCCAGGTCCAACTAGGACGGTTATCGCTGCATAATCCGATTCTGGTCGCTTCGGGCACGTTTGGTTATGCCCGAGAAATGGAGCATTTGATCGATCTCCGGCGTTTGGGCGCCATTTTGCCCAAGACGATCACCGCGCAACCGCGCATGGGCAATGCGCCTTGGCGCACCGTCGAAACTTCGGCGGGCTTGCTCAATTCCATCGGCCTGGACAATGACGGCATCGATACGTTCATTGCCCATCATTTGCCGTACTTGCGTTCGCTTTCCACCCCGATTGTTGTCAGCATCGCGGGCCGTACGCACGATGAATTCGTGGCGATGGCTCGCCAGCTTGACGCCCACGAAGGCGTGGCCGCGTTGGAGTTGAATATCTCTTGTCCTAATGTAAGCGGCGGCGTGGACTTTGGGGCCGACCCCGCCATGTGCCGCCGATTAGTGGCCGACGTGCGCGACGCCTGTAAACTGCCGATTTTGGCGAAACTCACCCCCAATGTGACAAGCATCGCCGTGATGGCGCAGGCCGCCGCCGAGGGGGGCGCCGACGCCATCTCGCTCATCAACACCGTTCTTGGTATGGCGGTCGACTGGCGACGCCGCAAACCAATGCTAGGCAACGTGATGGGCGGGCTCAGCGGTCCGGCCATCAAGCCCATCGCGTTACGGTGCGTATTTCAGGCCGCACAAGCGGTCAAAACGCCGATTGTGGGAATCGGCGGCATCGCCACGATCGACGATGTCATGGAATTCCTGGTGGCGGGAGCGTCGGCGGTGCAAATTGGAACGGCCAACTATTACGATCCCACGGCGACGATGAAAATTCTGGACGCGCTCCCCGCAGCATTGCAAGAACTTGGCGCCAGGAGCGTGACCGAGGTGGTCGGCACGCTCGACGCCCGCCGACGTGAACCACCGTCGCAATTGGGCCCTCCCTCTCCCGCGGCATCGTCCGAGGCCTCGCGGGTTTCGACGCAAGGATGAGGCTTCTTTCCTTGTTGGTTCGCCACGGCGAGGTTACCGCGCTTCACAGCTAAGGGGCGTCCGGCGACCTATGAAAATGTCGCGAGGTTTCCGCGATGTTTCCCAACCGATTGCTCTAGATCGAGCCGCCGCTCGCGGATATGATCCACCCGTTTCTTGACAAAAAACCGTGGCGAGACCCATCGACCGCGGCCGATACATGGACTTGGGCTTTTCTCAAGTGGCGCTGGGGTGAAGCCCCGTGGTTGGAACGATTCCGACCGTTTGACTAGGTCCGCAAGGACGAAGATGTGTCCCCCAAGGAAGGGAGTACGACGCATGCGCCGAACGATCGCCCTTTGCATGATGTGCTTATTGGTCCCTGTCGCCCTTCCGGCGCAGGACGCCCCGGCGTTGGGAAACCTAGCCGCTCAACCGGGCTGGGCCGCCTTCGGGGTGGTCAACGGCCGTCTCGCGGTGCTCGAAGTTCCCCCGCGGTTTGAAAAGCAATGCAGCTGCGCCGACCCGGAAGGTCGCGTCAGTGAAAGCATTTGCGTCAAATCGGCAGGGCATGTGGCGGCGGTTCACTATGAATTTACGTCGCCCGAACAACGATTCACGCTCCAAGCGATTGGCGGCGATTGGATGGAAATTCACCATGTGCCGCAGCAAGACATGACGCCCGTGGAATTGCACCTGGTGCAGGCGCCGGGCAAGGATTTAGTGTTGACTATCGGCTCAGGGGAGGCGCGTCGTGAGTTTTCCGCCCCCACTTTTTGGCACCTGATGCTGGCCGAACCCGACGTGACGCGCGACTGTTTGTTGCCGCTGCTCGAGACCCTTCGGCCCCGCTGGGAATTACGTCGGCAAGCCGCCGCGGTCGAGGCTCGTTTGCAAGAACTCGCGGCGCAATCTTCCGCGCCCGAAATCGAAAAGTGGGAAACGCTGGTCAAGGAATTGGCCGACACGCGCTTCCTGCGGCGCGAGGCTGCCGACCGGCAATTGCGTTCCGAGGGACAGTCGCTTTACCCGTTCCTGCTGCAACTGGAGCATCGGCGCTTAGACGCCGAGCAACGAACTCGGCTGGAGGCGATCCGGCGAAGTCTCGGCAGTGTGGGGGAAGACACGCCGCCGCGCACGGCATTACGCATGCTCTACGACGAGACCACGTGGCTGACCCTACTTTCGCGCGAAGACGCTACGCAGCGTGCAATCGCTGCCCGGCACCTTTGCAAGTTGTGTCCCGCGGCGGTGAACTTTGACCCGCTGGCCGATCAAGCAGTGCGCCGCGTTCAGCTCAAGCAGCTTCGCCAGCAGCTAGCGCACGATTAACCCGGAACGCGCCTGAGGGTTCGAGCGCCCGCAAGCCGCCAAAGTGGGAGGTGCGGCAAGTCGCACGCGCCCGGTTTGCCGGCGATGGTGGAAGAGGTCGTGGGCAAGCGGTCTTTCGGTGCTTGAGCTTTCCCCGCGCGAGGCGCCAATCGAGCGGGCGACACGTCCCCTTTATGGGAGCATTTGACTCATCATTCTGGCTTGATAGGATGAAACAACGCCGCCCACGATGAGACACCGTTTGAGACTGCCCTCACTTGCATGGGATTTCTTGATTCGCTCCTCGGCGCCAGCGAGCGGCGGTTTGCGCGGCTCGTCATCGAAGGCCTGCGGCAAGCGGGCGAGTTGCGCGCCATTCGCTACGAGAAAGCCCGCTTCCGGCTGTTAATCGACGACAAGCCGCTTCCCCTGTCGCGGTTCTACGCCGATTACCGGGCCGCTGCGCGGACTGGGCGCGATGCGGTCATCCGCCGAGCGGTCCACAGTTGGGGGCTTGAGGCGCCCAAGCCGGCCTTCGCGCTCGATCGGCTGCTTCCCGCCGTTTGGGCGCGCTCGCTCGTCGACATGGCGGCCCTACGAGAAGAGCACAACGTACTGACGTGCCCTTGGCCGCATCGCATTTTGGGCGAGCATTTGGCGATTGTCCTGGTGCTGGGGGCCGCCTCCGATGCGCAACCGATGCGAAGCGACGAACTCAAGGCTTGCGGGCTGGACGTGGCGTCGGCCTGGGAGCAAGCCTACAGCAACTTGCGGCAGCGACCGCCCCCTTCGATTCAATTCTCCAAGGACGGGGTGTATCGTTTGGAAACGGACGACGCCGTCGCCGCCGCGCAAGGTTTCTTGGTTGATCGCCGCTTGGGCCGTATCTCGCCCGATAATTTCCTCCTCGCGGCGCCTCGGGCCGAGTTGGCGTTTGTGGTCGATGCGAACGAGCCGGCGGCAGTCCAGGCGCTCGCGCAGCAAGCGCGCAGCGCGTTCGATGCGCCGCAATCGCTGACCGGGTATGTGTTTCGTCAAACCCAGGGCAAGTGGCGCTGCTGGTTGCCAGAACGCGGGCACCCTGCGTACAAACCGCTGAAGCTCCTCCAAATGGAGTCGCAGGCGCGGGACTACGCGCAACAAAAACGGCTGCTGGACGAACTCGGCCGCAAGGCCGACAATCCCTTGTGTTTGGCGTCGTTCTCGGCGCTGGAGGACGAACAAACCGGCGAGCCGCGAAGTTTTACCGTTTGGCCCGAAGGGCTGGAAATTCTTCTGCCGCAAACCGATGAAGTTCTGTTCTTTCAGCCGAACGCGGCCGGCGACGCCGGCGAGGTGATTGCGCGCGGTTCGTGGGAGCAAGTGCAACGGGCGGCGGGCGACTTGATGGAGCGGCTCGAACTTTATCCCCCGCGCTACCTGGTGCGCGACTTCCCCAACCAACTGCGGTTGCAAACCATGCGGGCGCCCTAATGCAATACGAACAGGCGGTTCCGCGATCTTCCCCTGCGTAATTCGCGCGACATGGACGAACTCGATCTGCACGGTGTGCGGCATTACCGAGTGGAACTGATGGTCGAAGATTTTGTCTTACGGCACGAACTACCCTTACGCATCATCACCGGCAACAGTCCCGTGATGAAAGGCATCGTGGCGGAAGTATTGCGCCGGCATAACTTACGGGGAGAGGTGGAGAACCACTACAACCTGGGCGCGCTAATCGTAACGGAAGATGAACGACCGCGCCCCTCGGACGATGCGTCGTGACTTGCCGCACCGCCGCCACGAGCAAGGGAATTCGCTCGGCCGCATCCTGCGCGAGCGCCGCCTGTGGTATAAAATTCGTGTCCGAGTGGGAAAGTCCTTCGCGGTGGATGCGTCGCACCCTGGCTTTGTGTTCGTGCTGCCTTCTTCGTAGTTCGTCGCCCGCGGCGGAAGCGCCGCCGTGTCGCCCTCACGCCTAACATACAAGGAATTCACTATGGCCATTCGCTTGGAAGTCATCGACTTTTTTGACGAGTCCAACCGATCGCTGGTGCATCGCGTGCCACCGCAGGGTTCGGCCGACATCAAGCTTGGCGCGCAGCTCATCGTGCAGGAAAACCAAGAGGCGGTGTTCTACCGCGACGGCAAAGCGATGGACACCTTCCGCCCCGGCCGGCATACGCTGACCACGGCCAACGTGCCGATGATCACGCGCATCCTGACCATTCCTTGGCAGAAGTCGCCTTTTCAGGCGCAGGTTTACTTCGTGGGGAAGCAAACCTTTCTCGATCAAAAGTGGGGCACGCGGCAACCGATAACGGTGCGCGATCAAGACTTCGGCATCGTGCGGCTGCGAAGCTTCGGGAAGTATTCGTTCCGCTGCGTCGATTCGGCCTTGCTCATCAATTCGCTGGTGGGCACGCAAGGCAAATACACCACCGAGGAAGTGGGCAACTTCCTGAAAGACCTGGTGGTCTCTCGGCTGACCGACGTGCTGGGAACTTCGAAGCTCAGCCTGCTCGACCTGCCCGCGAAGTTCGACGAGATCGCTTCGGCGGCGCGTGTCAAAGTGAGCGACGACTTCGGCAAGTACGGTTTGGAGTTGGTCGATTTCTTCATCAACGCCATTTCGCCGCCCGAAGAAGTTCAGAAAGCCATCGACACGCGCAGCAGCATGGGGGCGATTGGCAATCTTCAGGCGTACACCGTGTATCAAACCGCCAACAGTATGGCCAAGATGGCCGAACAAGGCGGGGGCGGCATGGGCGCCAACGCGATGGGCCTGGGCATGGGCGCCGGCTGGGGCATGATGATGCCGCAGATTATCCAGAACGCGATGCTGCACGGTCAGCAACAGCCGGGACAACCGCTACCACCGCAACAAGCAGGGCCTCCGCTACAACCCGCCGCTCCCGCTCCTTCGCACACGGCCGGCAAACCTGGGGGACAGGCCGCGCCCGGCGTGGCGACGGGGTTTGGCGGTGGGCTCAGCTTTGACGATCTGGCCGCGCCCAAGGCCGACCCGCGAATGCTGGTACGGCAAGTGGCGCAGTCCGGAGGCTGGGCCATCGAGGAGCAGGGCGACGTGTGGAGCGTGACGGTTCCCATTGGCGCCCTGCGTAAACAAACGGTCCATGTGAACTTCAACGCGAAAGATGAAGAAGGCGATGCGATTCTCGCGTTTTCTTCGACCTGCGGCGCCTTCAACGAGCGCAACGCGGCCACGCTTTTGCGCTACAACACCAAGATGGTGCACGGCGCCTTTGCCGTGCAGCAGACTCCTTCGGGCGACATGATCGTGGTCCAAGCCAACCAACTGGCCGACACCGCCGATCCGCTCGCCGTGACCCGCGTCATCACCGCGGTCGCCTGGCAGGCCGACAAAGTCGAAGAGAAACTCGGCGGCAGCGATCAGTTCTAGAGCGCGTCTCTCGCAGGTGTGACGTCCCCAAGGTGGCGCCATCGCGCGCGCTGAACCGCTGCCCGACGGGCAGCGAGTGGCGAAAGTGAACAACACACCATTCCGAAGACGCGCTTCCCGCTGGGAAGCGGTTAAACGATTGAGTAGCTGTCTAACACCGTGAAATTGGCGTTCGGCCCTTACTTACCGCGGAGTTGCCTGGCCGCTTCGACCATTTGCAGAAACTCGGCGCGATAACCGTGCCGGTCTTCGCCTTTCGCCGATTCCGCGATCTCCTGCACCCCGTCGAGCGTTAACTCTCCCTGGAATTGCGAGTCTCGCAGAATCAGGCCGAAGGCGGCCACGGCGGCGGCGAATTGGAAATCGCGGCTGGCGGCCGAGAACCGCTCCCCCGCACCTTCCAGCGGCATGGTCATGAGCGTGCTTTGGTCCTCGTCGGGCTTCTTGTACCGCAGTTTGAGGGTAAGCAGTTCACCACTCTCGGCGGCTTCGGTCAACTTGCGGTCTTTTTGATACTTGAGGTCGTCCACCGCAGGCGGAGCCACCGTATCCGCAGCTTGCTTCGCCTGAACGGGAATGATCTCGTACAGCGCGGTGACGCTGTGGCCCGCGCCAATTTCTCCCGCGTCTTTCTTGTCGTCGTTGAAGTCTTCGGCGGCCAGCATGCGGTTTTCGTAGCCAACCAGCCGATAGGCGGCGACCTGGGCCGGGTTGAACTCGACCTGAATCTTGACATCTTTCGCAATGGTGACGAGCGTGCTGTTCATTTGCTCGACCAGTACCTTACGGGCTTCGTTCTCCGTGTCGATGAAGGCGTAGTTGCCGTTCGCCTTGCCCGAGATTTCCTCCAGCATAGCGTCGTTGTGGTTGCCCATGCCAAACCCCAGCACACTAAGGAACACGCCGGCTTTGGCGTTTTCTTCGGCCAGCCGGGTCAGGTCGCCGGTGCTGGTCACGCCGACGTTGAAGTCGCCGTCGGTGCACAAGATCACACGGTTCACGCCGCCGGTAATGAAATTGTCAAGCGCGGTTTGATACGCCAGTTGAATTCCTTCGCCGCCGTTGGTTGAGCCGCCCGCATGCAGGCGTTCGATCGCTTCCAGGATGGCCGCTTGCTCCGTGCCGCGCGTCGCAGGCAGCACCAGTCCCGCGGCGCCGGCGTACACCACAATCGCCACGCGGTCGTTCTCGCCCAGTTGTCGCACGAGCATGGTCAGGCCCTCTTTCACCAGCGGTAGCTTGTTCGGCTCATCCATCGAGCCGGACACATCGAGCAGAAACACCAGGTTCGAGGCAGGCCGCTCTTTTTCGATTTCTCGCCCTTTCAGCGCGACTCGCACCAGGCGATGCTCCGGATTCCAGGGGCACTCGGCCGCTTCGAGGCGCGCCGCAAAGGGATGTTCGTCTTGCGGGCCGGGGTAGTCGTAGTCAAAGTAGTTGACCAACTCCTCGATGCGCACCGCATCCGGCGGCGGCAACGTGCGGTTTTGCAGCAAATACATGCGCGTTTTGGAGTACGACGCGGTATCGACATCAATCGAGAACGTAGAAAGCGGGCTGTCGAGCGTGCGCAGGAACGGGTTCTCAACAATTCGGTTGTACTTGTCGCCGCCTTCGCCCGGTCCACGGCCCCGATCGAGCGTTTCCGTTTCAAGTCGCAGGAGACCCTCTGATTCCCGACCCTCCAAAGCCAACTGAAGTTCAACCGCGTTCAACTCTGACAACGGCTCGACCTTCACCGACTTGCCAAGTGCGGCAGTCGTGTCGATGTCGGCGTATAAGTTCGTTGGCGGCGCCTCGGTCGGGGCGGCGGCCGAAAATTGACGGACCGCCCACTTCCCCTCGGTTTCAGTTTGCTTAAATCGGTAACGTTCGGCAGCTTCAGGATGCGGCGTAGCGTACTCGGCTAAGGGTTCTTCGGCGTCTACAAGACCCGCATCTAGGCTCCTGGTGAATCGTGGCGTTAAACCCCGTTGCACTTGTTGCACGGGCTGGGGCGCTGCCCCCCCTTTTTTGGCGGCCATCGGGAGATAGGCGAGTTGTTCGTTCAAGCGCGACTCTTCACCTTCCGTAAAATGTTGATCGTAACGCTGTTCATCCCACATTCGTTGTTTGGCGAAGAACCCTTCCGCTTCAGGAGAGCTTGTCGCGGTCATGGCGACGGACTGGTGCTTGGAATCGGCGACCATCCAGGAAGTGCAAGCGACTGCAACCAACAAACAGGCCGACACCGCGAGCAGTCCCCACGTACGCGCATTCCAGCGACGAGGCGCCGCGAAGGGGAAAGGCGGCGAAACGGGCGGGGCGCCCGCGAGCACCGGCTTCGTCACCTCGGGCGCTCCGCGGCCGCTGAGCTTTTCGCGCAAGGCGACCTCCATTAAGCGATCTTCATACTCTTCACGTTTGTCGGTCATGGGTTTGAGTCCTAGGGTTGGCAACAACCGTAGCTGTTGCGGGGAGGGATCTTCACAAGAGGGCGATTCCCGCCGGTGGAGCGCGACGCATCGGACCGTTGCCGGCGGAACGACGATTCAGCCGAGCGCTGAGCCATCGCGCGGGGTCGCTGGAAGCGATTCGGCTTATGGCCCCTTCACTTTGCGTTCGACGCATTCGCGCAAGACGTCTCGCGTGCGGCGGAGGAGCGTTTTCACGCCGTCTTCGGTCATGTCGAGCAGCGCGGCGATGTCTCGCCGGGATCGATCTTCGCGGTATCGCAGGTCAACCGCTTGCCGGGCGCGCTCGGTGAGTTGACCAAGACAATCGTCCAACGAGTCAAGGTACTCATCGCTTCCGGCGCCGGGCGTTTGCGACCAAACCTCCTCGGCCATTTCCAAGTCGGCCGGGGTCGGCCCGTTCTTCTCCCGGCGCACCACCGCCAAAAAACGGTTTCTGGCCACGGTGCGCAGGTAGGCGGCCGTCGCCGCCTCGCAGCGCTGTTCGAACGGCTTTTCCAGAACGCTCAGGAACGTTTCCTGCGTTAAATCGTCGGCCTGCGATTCATTGCAGCCCAGGTAACGCAGATAGCGCCATACCGTCGACTGGTGCTTTTGCACCAGTTCGGTCGAAGTTAGCCGAGATGGTTCAGTCGCCGTGCTCACGACGTTCTAGTGCGCGAGGGGCAGGACAAGGGTTCGGAAAAAAGATCAGAACGTCGGGCTTGGCTATCCGCAAGCGTTTTTCACCCGAGAGCGAATGACGAACGACGCCAAACACGCGAACGACCTTCGCCGGCGATGGGCTGCGCCGACGTTGAATGCCTGACCTGTGCGTTCGCCACTCCTCGCCTTCACGCTTTCCAAATCTTTTCCCGGCCGGTAGTTACGTCGCGCGTGGCGTTGCGTGTGTCGATCACGCGGCGGGCGTGTTGAATCACGTAGTCCCAATCGTAGGCGGTATGATCGGTGCAAATGACCACACAATCTTGCCCAGACAGGAACTCCGGCGTCAGCGGCTGACTTTCCAACGAGGGCACGTGGTAGCTCCGCATGGCCGGCAAGCGCGGAATGTGCGGATCGTTGTAGCTCACCTCCGCACCGTAGTGCAGCAGCAACTCCATCAAGCGGAAGGCCGGGCTTTCGCGCGGGTCGTCCACGTCTTTTTTATATGCGGCGCCGAGAATGCAAACCTTGCTGGCTTTGATCGATTGTCCTGCGTCGTTCAAACATTCAAACACACGGTTCACGACGTAGCGCGGCATATTGGCGTTGATATCGCCCGCCAGTTCGATAAAACGCGTGGAGAGTTCATACTTCCGCGCTAGCCAACTTAGGTAGAACGGGTCGATGGGAATGCAGTGCCCCCCCAGCCCCGGCCCGGGATAAAACGCCTGAAAGCCAAATGGCTTGGTCTTGGCGGCATCGATCACCTCCCACACATCAATGCCCATGCGGGCCAGCAGCACCTTGAGTTCGTTCACCAGGGCGATATTCACCGCGCGGTAGGTGTTTTCCAGAATCTTGCAGGCTTCGGCCACTTCCACGCTGGACACGGGCACGGTTTGAACCACCACACGCGAATAGAACGCGTTGGCCAATTCGAGGCTGGCGTCATCCAACCCGCCCACGACCTTGGGAATGGTGTTGGCCGAATGCTGCGGGTTGCCTGGGTCTTCCCGTTCAGGGCTATAGGCGAGGAAGAAGTCGCTGCCGGCCTTCAGGCCCCCTTCGGCCAGCACGGGCAAGACGACATCGCGCGTGGTGCCGGGGTAGGTGGTGCTTTCCAACACCACCAATTGCCCGGGACGCAGCGTTTTTCCAATTTGCCGGGCGGTCGCTTCGACATACGAAAGGTCGGGGTCGCGGCTTTCGCTTAGCGGCGTGGGCACGCAGATTAAAATCACGTCGGCTTCGCGCAGGCGGGACATTTCGGCCGTCGGTTGGAACTTGCCTTCCTTCAGGCAAGAGGCGATCCACTCGGCAGGTATATGCTTGATGTAGCTTTCCCCGCGCCGCAGGCGTTCGACTTTTTGCGGGTCAACGTCAAAGCCCAGCACGGGGTAGCCGGCCGCAATGGCGGCGCGCACCAGGGGCAGCCCCACGTAACCGAGCCCCACCACGCCAATGCGCGCGGTGCGTTGGTCCAAGGCGTGAAGCAAGTTTTGTGCAAGATTGGTCATAGTCGGCAAGCCAAGGAAATGCGAATAAATGCGAAACGGGGGCGCGGGTCCGCCGCGGGATCGTCTCGCCAAGTATACCAATCCGCCTTTTTTCGTGCGCCTGCCGCGTTACACTGAATCGCAGAACGAGCCGCCTCCACCTGACAATGAGGAAAGGCCATGAGCGCTGCGTATCCGCCTGGACCTACCGATCGCATCTGGGGAATGTCGATTGCGAGAAAACTGCGTCGCGACATGCTCAGCTACTACGACTGGCTGCACCGCGAATATGGCGACATGGTCTGCATGCGCCTCGGGCCGTATCGGTACTACGTGGCGTACCATCCTGATCAGGTCAAAGAGTTGCTGGTGACCAAGGCTAAGTCGTTCCACATGAGTCCCACGGTGCGGCGCGTGATCGCCCAATGGGATGGCAACGGCCTGATCACCAGCGAAGGAGATTTCTGGCTGCGGCAACGTCGCTTGATGCAACCGGCCTTTAGCGCCCGGCGGTTTAGCGGTTACGCCCAAATGATGACCGACGAAGTGCAGCGCGTAGCGGACCGTTGGGCGCAAGAGATCGAAATCAACGGCGTGCTGGAAGTCGATGTGGACCGCGCCATGACCGACTTGACGTTGTCGATTGTCTCGCGAACGCTCTTTGGCGCCGACTTGGAGTTGAACACCGCCGAGATCGGCCGCGCCGTGGCGGTGCTTTCCGAAACGGCGGTTCGCGAGATGCAAGCTCCGGTGCATACCCCCGACTGGCTGCCCACCACGGCCAAGCGAAAAAAGCGTTGGGCCTCGCGCTTGTTGGACGAGACCGTGCGCGGGTTTATCCGCCATCGGCGGGCCTCGGGCGAAGATCGCGGCGACTTGCTCTCGATGCTGCTGCTGGCGGTGGATCACGAAGGCGGCAGCGGCGGCATGACCGACGAACAAGCTCGTGATGAATGCATGACGTTGTTCCTGGCAGGGCACGATACTTCGGCCGCCGGCCTGACTTGGACGTTTTACAACCTGGCCAAACATCCCGCCGTGGCGAAACGCTTGCAGGATGAGGTTGACACCGTGCTCGGCGGTCGCACGCCAGGCTATGACGATCTTCCCGACTTGCCCTACACGGAAATGGTCGTGAAAGAAGCGGTCAGGCTTTATCCGCCCGCGATTGGCGTATTTTTGCGGGAGGCGTTGGAGGAGGTCGTGATTGGCGGCTATCCCTTACGCAAAGGCGACTTGATTCAGGTCATTTCGTACGTCATTCACCGCGATCCGCGGTGGTTTCCCGATCCGTTGCGCTTTGATCCCGAGCGGTTCTCGCCGCATCGTGCCGAGGAAATCCCCCAGTTTGCATACTTCCCCTTTGGCGGAGGGCCGCGAGTGTGCATCGGCAGCCATTTTGCGATGATGGAAATGCGCCTGGTGGCTGCCATGCTGCTGCAGCGGTTCGATGTGCGCCTGGCGGACCATCAGGGAGAAGTGCAACTGTTGCCGCAAATGTCGTTGCGTCCGCGCGGCGGTCTGCGTCTCACGTTTTCACGGCGGGCTGAAGTGCCAGCGGCGGCCATGGCGTAAAGGCGGCCCTGCCTCTCGGCTGCCGGTTCAAGTCGGGCCGGTTTCAAGTCGGGCCGGCGCGCGAGACGATTTTTCGGAAAATAGCGTGGTGTGCACGCGAAATGGGAGTCCGTCCACGTGATGCGACCGCTCAAACCCAGATTTTTGCAGGTTTTCGAGAAATCCCGCTTCCCGAAGCGGGCCGAATCATATAATAATTTACACAACTTAGGCTGTGAAAAAACCGTCCTGGGTTTCCTTTCCCTGACAATATTGCGAGGAGTTGTTTCGCCATGTCGATCGTGTTGACCGAAAAAGCCGCGAATGAAGTGCGCCGAGCCATGGGTGAGATGAAGGCCGAAGACGGCTCGATGCTCCGCGTGTCGGTTGTGGGCGGCGGGTGCAGCGGGTTCCAGTATTCCTTGACGTTCGATCGTGAGTTCGACGAAAACACCGATACGAAACTCGATTTCCACGGCGTGCCCGTGGTGGTCGATCGCAAGAGCGCCCTGTACCTGGAAGGCGCCGAACTGGACTACATTGACGGCATCGAGCAACGCGGCTTCACCTTCCGAAATCCCAACGCGGCAAAGACTTGCGGCTGCGGCCACTCGTTCCAGGCGTAAATTCCATTTTCTGGCAAAACTGGCGATCCAATAAACAACGGCGAGCGAGAGTGTTTCTCGCTCGCCGTTTTCATGTGACGGCTGACCTCCGTTCCAAGCTCCGTCGCAAGTTCTGAATTACAGGGCCAAGCTCTGGATTACAGGGCTAGGTTTTCTGCGGGGGAGCGTATCCTAGTTCGTGACCATTCGACGTCCCCGCATTTCGGCTATCCCCCCTTATTGCGGAGGAGGCGGGGCGTTTTGATCTGACGGCGAACTTTCTCCCGGCGGCGGCTGGGGAATAGCGGTTTCCACCGGCGCTCCATAACCGCCGCGATACACAGGCTGAGCGCTTCCGTTATAGCAGCCCGCGGGGCCGCAACCGCCCACATAGCCGGCGTGACCGTATCCGCCCGAGTAACAGCCGCCGGTCGAACATCCGGCTGCATGGTATCCGCCCGAATGATAAACGGGTTGATAGCAGCCGCCTTGATAGCAGTGCGACGCCGGACGTGAAGCGTAGACCGTTCCACACGAACGCCGCGAGGTGTACGTGCGACATCCGCCGGTGTAGCAACGGCCGCCTCGGCTCGCGCGCAGCGATGCTGTCAGTTGAACGGTGGGGGCCTTTTGGGCGGGGCGATAAACCGCCTGATTGACCGGGGCGTGATTCACCTCGCCGACGGGCAACGCCATCAAAAGGTACAGGGTGAGCGACATGGGTGCGACCTCCGTGGGGTGCAAGAAACAAACAACCAACTGGCTCCTGCCGCGACCATCGCGACACGAAGTGAGTGCTGCGTCGTGCAGCAAACGCTGAGCCGGAAAGCGCAAGAATCGCGCTGTACGCGTGTTTCTTGCTAGGGGAAGTTTTTGCGTTGGGGCACAAAACACGCCCCCGGGCAAAAGATTGCAAGGCTTTGCTTCAACGGCCGACCCTTGCCCGGCGAGAAAAATAATTCGAGGCGCCCACGGTGCATGTTTCCCGCGGTGGCTTGAGAGCGACCGTGTTGACCAACCTCAGACCGCTCCTGCGCGGTTTGTTTCCCGCCGTGCCGAGGTAACAAGTCCCATCCATCTGTGGACTTGTCCACCTACGGACTCGAACATCGATGCCAACGCCCTGTTTCGATGGGATTTATGCGAGCGCGATTGCCGCTTCATTGTCGGCGGCGACGGATTCGCTACACTAAAGCGTGTGGAGGCGCGCCCATGAACGGACGTAACAAGGTATCGCGACCGGCTTGCCCCGACTGCCGCGGCAGCGGCCAATACGTGGGGCTGACGGTTATCGAATCATGCCAGACCTGCGGCGGAAGCGGTCACCTGGCGCCGCCGCGGATCGATGTGATCAAAAGCCGCGTGCTGGATCATCGGCTTTTTGAGCTGGTGCTCTCGAAGCAAGGATATGAGGTATTAACCTTCGAGAGCGTGGGCAATTACTTGCACTTTTTATCGGACCCGCCCGACTGCATTATCACGGGCTGGTTCTTTCGCTCGCTCGGCGTGCCCGACTTGTTATCCGAGTTGGAGGAGCGAGAGCTTGCGTCACCGGTGGTCATTTCGACGACGCTCGCGATTGAGCCCGACGAGCTTCCCGAGGGGGTCTTTGCGGTTCTTTCAGACCAGGCGCTGGGCGCGGCTTCCTATCTGCAAACGATTCGCGAAGCAATCGCCGTTGGCCGCAAGAACGCGCTGGAGCGCCGGCGCTAAAAGCTTTCCTCGCCGCATGGGAGCGCCTTAGTGCGAGGTGAGTTTCAATCCCACGATGCCAGCCACGATCAACAGAATGCACCCAATGCGCAGCGCCGACATCGGCTCTTTGAAGAGCACCACGCCCAATGCGGCGGTTCCTACGGCGCCGATGCCCGTCCACACCGCGTAGCCCGTGCCCACGGGAATGGTGCGCACCGCTTGCGCCAGGCAATAAAAACTGATCAGCATCAGCACGATGGTGGCGACGCTCGGCCAAAGTTTTGTCCAGCCTTGGGTATAGGTCAACCCAATCGCCCAGGCGACTTCAAACAGGCCCGCGATCGCTAGATAGACCCACGCCATAACACCTCCCAGAAACGCACGAGGCGCGCTCCGCGCCGCGTTGTGCAACGGCCCCAGAGCGCGCCTGGATCGTGTGGCGCCGCACCGCGCACGCCGCGGTTTGGCGCGTCAACACGCGTAACCGGCTTACTTAACTTCCGCCACGGGAACCGGGCAGTGGTTCTTGTTCGACTCGGTCACGGCGGCCAGCACGCGCTGCACCTCATATGCGTCGGCAAAGTCGGGCATCGGCACCACGGGCTCCTTACCGGCAATCATGTTGATGATGTCGGCCGTTTGATTGATGAAGCTGTGCTCGTATCCCAGCACGTGCGCCACCGGCCACCAGGCGCCGGCGTAGGGATGCCCCGCGTTGCCGTTGGTCACGTTGATGGTGGACCAGCCTTGCAGTTCGCCGGGGAGCGTGGCGTCGTACCAGTCGAGTTCGTTCATTCGCTCGAACACAAAGCGAATGGCGCCTTTCTCGCCGTGGATTTCGAGTCGGTTGGCGTTCTTGTAACCCGTGGCCAAGCGCGTGGCTTCAAACGAGGCGAGGGCGCCGCTGTTCATGCGCGCCAGGAACAGCACAATGTCGTCCACCGTGCTGGCGCCCTTCTTTTCACTGGTGGCGGCACCGTGGCCCGAGATTTCCCCGCCGCCGGAAGCGAGAATGCGGCGTTCTTTGATGACGGTTTCCATGACGGCGCCCGAGACTTCGCTCACTTCGTCGCCGGTGATGAAGCGGGCCATGTCAATCGTATGAGCGCAAAGATCGCCCAGCGCGCCGCTGCCGGCCACTTCGCCTTCAAAGCGCCACATGAGCGGCGTATCGGGCCCGGCCCAGTCTTGCATATAGCTGCCGCGAATTTGATAAATACGCCCGAGTTTGCCTTGCTTGCACAGTTGATGCGCTAGGGCCACCGCCGGACAGCGGCGGTAGTTGTACCAGACGAAAGTCTTGCCCTTGGCCTTCTTGGCGGCCTCGACCATTTGTCGGGCGCTATCCAGCGTGTGGGCCAGCGGCTTCTCGCACGCCACATGCTTGCCGGCTTCGAGCGCGGCGATTGAGTTCTCCGCATGGGCGTTGTTGGGCGTCGTCACGTCCACGAGATCGATCTCGGGATTGCGGACCACGGCTTTCCAGTCGGTGCTCCAGTTGCGCCAGCCCCAACGTTCGGCGAACGCTTTGGTTTGCTCGTCGTTGCGCGCCGTCAAGGTGTGCATGATCGGCGTGAGCGGCAGGTCAAAGAATTTGGCGACTTTCAAAAACGCATTTGAGTGCGCTCGGCCCATGAACTTGGTGCCGACCAGCGCGATGTTGCAAGTACGATCTGGCATAGGGTGATTTTCCGAAGAACGGCACGGAAGAAACGGTATCGATCAACACAAACAACGGCATCAACCCGTGAGCAATCCTCACAATTCGCGTGATGAACGCGGGCCTTCGGCCGCCAGGGTCCGACATTTAATCGGGTCCGACATTTAATACTGCACATCGACCCAACGTTGGGCCTTGTGGCTGGCGAGCACGGCTTCGCACACCGCCACTTCCTTGTGGCCGTCTTCGAACGTGCTCCAATCCGGATCCGTCGGCATGACGCCCTTTTCTACGGCCCGGTACACATTGCGGAACAGATTCTTGGGACCGTCGGGGTACGCCTCGGGATGACCGCCGGGGTAATGGGCGTACTCGCGGGCGTCGGCATGCAGGAGCGAAGGATCCTTGGTCAGCACTTCATTCGCCTTGTCCCGATAGCCAATCCACATCTCGTTGGGCGATTCCTGATCCCACGCCAACGCGCACTTGGAGCCGTCGATCTCAAAGTACAAACGGTTCTTGCGTCCCGCCGCCACCTGGCTCACGGTGAACACGCCGTGGGCCCCGTTGGACAATTCAATCAGCACTGAGGCGTAATCCTCCGTGTTGATCGGTTGCGGCTCGTAGTCCTCGGGCTTGAGCACTTTGCCGGCGTAGGTTTCAACTTCCTTCTTCGGCTTCATGCGCGTCTTGTGCACCGTGCGCAGGTCGGCAAACACCTTGGTGATGCTCAAGCCGGTGATGAATTGCAGCAAGTCGCACCAGTGGCTGCCCACGTCGGCCACGGCCCGGCTTTCGCCGGACATTTCCGGCACGAGCCGCCAGTTCCAGTCGGTGGCAAGATACAGCCAGTCTTGCAGGTACGACCCGTGAATGGCGAATACGTCGCCCACTTGTCCGCCCTTGATCATTTGCCGGGCATGCTGCACGAGCGGATAATAGCGGTAGTTGAAATCGACTGCGTGAATCAAACCCGACTCTTTGGCCAGGCGGACCAGCTCGCGGCTTTCCTGGGTGGTCATAGACAGCGGCTTCTCGCTGATCACGTGTTTTCCTGCCGCGAGAATGTCTTTGTTTACTTGAAAGTGCAAGTGGTTCGGCGTGCAATTATGCACCACCTTCACGTCGGGATCGGCGAGCAAGTCATGATAGTTGCCGTACGCTTTGGGAATGTACATGGCCGCGGCTTTAGCTTCGGCCAAACCTTGATTGGCTTCGGCCAGGGCGACAAATTCGACCTTGCCCAACCGCCGCGCCGCTTCGACGTGTGCCGGGCCGATGAAACCCGTGCCAATAATGCCAGCGCCAATCTTCGATGCCATGCGCGAGAACTCCCAGAGAATGCGAACGTGTGGGGAACGCCGGGATTTTATCGCCCGCCTAAGGCGCCACGCAACCGGGTCCGCGGGAATTCGCGGGAGACCTGCAACAAGGGCAAGAGTTCGCGTCTTGGGCCGAATACTTGTTTAATGATCGATCGAGTGTCGCAATGAGCGTTGATTTCGCGCCTTGACGCAAGTCGCGGGCAAAACTCTATTGATGCACGACTTGCTCTAACCGGAATTCCAATGACTACGGATGAAGATTCTCACACGCGCTCCCCAGGCGCGGCGACCGAAGTCTATCCACCCGGTGCAGGAGCCTGGTTGCTCAAGGGGCTGGCGGTCATCGCGGCGATTCTCTTGTTCCTCATGGTCGCTTCGATTTACCTCGGCGAGCACGAAGGCTTGGTGGCCGCAGGTTTGGGCTTGGTGGTGTACGCGGTTGGCGGCGTATGGGCTTGGCGCCGGCGGAAGCGCCCCTTGGTGATCGAAAAATCCGGCGCAATTCGGTACGGCGAGCGGAGAATTTGCGAGGTCCACGAGGTGCGCCGAGTTGTCTATCGGCGCAACCTCGAAGGCGTTTTCGAACTTTGGCTCGAACTCGCCGACGAACGCGCGGCGAACTTACCCGTCGTATTCTCGGTGTTTTGCTCGGAGGGTGCGGCAGAGGCCTTTGCTCAACGGCTTAGCAAGGTTCTCAACGCCCCCGTTTCCAATCAAAGCGGCGCTTCGAACTGCGATTAACCTCGGCGCAATGAAAGACAACCTGATGTCCAACGAATCCGGATCACAAAAAGCCAGTCTCGGTTGCGGCTCGCTCATCTTGATCGCCTTGATTGTGATGTTTTTCAGCCAAAACGATGACGACATCGAACGCGACCTGCGTCTTCTGCGGGATGACGTGGCCGAGTTGCGCCGCGTGGTCGATGCGCAAACCACGCTCCTTCGCTCGCTCGAGCGCAAACTCGAACAACCGCAAATTCCTGAAGAAGCGACCGACAACGCCCAGCAATAGCACGCGACAACGCCGCGCGAGTAGAATAAGGGCTGCAGGCGTCTTGGAGCCGCCAAGACGGTCGCACGACGCCGCAGGGTCACCCGCCAGGCAATCCTTCCTGGTTTGACTCCTGAATCCCGGCTTCCTGTCTCTTGGCTTTTAGCGAACGGCGTTTTTGCGTTTATGTCGATCTCGGTGCGTTGTTCCAATATCGTTCGCTATGACCCCCAGCAGGGCAAATACATCCCTTGCGGGCATGAGTTCGCCGTTAAGGATGAAGTCGCGGGCCGAAGCGTCCGTTGTCCCAAGTGCGGCGAACTGGTCACCGTTCCCGCGGCGCCCTCGAAAACAGCGACCCCTGCGTCGGCGGCGCCGCCGCCCCTCACGAAGCCGCCCAGCCTGGAGAAAGCGCCAGCCGCTGCGGCTCCCGGCAAGACCGCGCCTGCAATTCCCTCGCCGCGTGTCGAGGCGAAGTCGCAAGCCCCGCCCGCGCAATTCGTCGAGGCCGATTATCCGGAAGTGCTGGAGGACGACGACGAATTCCGTCTTGAGGTGCCGATCGAAAAGCCGCCGCTCGTTATTCCCAGCGTGACGAACGCTCCGCCATTGGCCGCCAAACCCGCGCCGGCCGCTCCTGCGGCGCCGAAGGAGCGACAAGCCGAAGAACGCGCTCCGTGTCCGGGTTGCGGTCAATCATTGGCGGTGCGTTCGGTGATCTGTCCTTCGTGCGGATATCATAAAGGACTGCAACGCCGCGTCGATGCGTTTGAGGAAGCCGAGGAGGAAGAGCGCGCGGTTGGTTTTGATCGCTGGCTGCGCCGACAACTGGTCGAGGGACACGATCCCGAAGCCGTGCGCAATATGCTCATCCTTGGCGGCGTGTTGGCCATGACGCTGGGGATTGTCTTGTTCCTCATGTTCGGCCCGCTCGTTGTCTTGCTTTTGTTTGGGGCGGGCGTATTCGCGGTCGGCGTGTGGCGGGGATGGTGGAAGTTCGACCCGTGGTCGTGGTTATTGTTCGTGAACCGCGTGTTGCAATGGCGCGAGCTTTGTCCGCCGTTTCCCCACCGCAAAGTGCTGGACCTGCGCAACATGCGCCTGAACGATGACGAGTTAGGCCAGTTACAAAACCTGGGCGAGTTCGAAGTGCTCGATCTGGAAGGCACACCGGTGACTGATTTGGGCCTGCCGTCCTTGTACGACTACAAGAACTTGCAGTTTCTGATCCTGCGCGACACGCAAGTCACCCCCGCCGGGTGCGAACAATTGCAACAAGCGCTCCCAAATGCGTGGATCTGGCGGTAGGAGAAAGAGCAAGGAATTTGAACAGGAGGGAACAGAGAAGAACGGAGCAAGAGTATTTCTTCATTGGTTTTTGATACAACGGCCGTTTGTCCTACACAGCCCAACTTCTCTCGCAATCTCTCTGTTTCTCTCCGTTTTCTCCTGTGCAATTCTACTCTTAATCTTTCTCTCCCTTTTCTCCTTTCAATCAAACCGCTTATCAACGCGATAAGCCACCCGTTTGATGGTGGCGATGTGCACAATCACGTCGGTCTCGCCCGAGGCGGTGCGGAAGTGAATGAAGTCGCTGCCGCGCCGCAGAACCTGGTGGACGTGTTCGTCAAAGTCGGGCCGATTGCGTTCTCGGCGCAGGGCCTCCTCGGTGACCGGATCGAGGTGGACCGCCTGATAACCATCGGCAAAGGTTTCCAGGTAAAAGCGATCGCCAGGAGCAAAGAACCCGATGAATTGATTTGGCGTGTTCGGCGCATCCCACGCCGCGGCCGTCAAGGCAAGTCCCAGGCAAGCCCATAAAATCAGGGAAGCGCGAAACCGCATGAGATTTCTCCTGCAAGCGACGAAGCGTCCCTCGACGAAGCCTTAGAACTTGGCGCCGAGGAACAACTGGTTTGAGTGATCCAATTGTCTTGAAATTGCGCCTTTGCCCCCGCCCTGGGTACGATTCTACTTGCTTTGGGCGCCCGATGTGGGTTAATCTTGCTAGCACTCGCTTTGGGAGGACATTTGTTCATGCTGGAGTTGTACGGGCAAATTCATGACGCCGTCGCGGCTATTCGCAATCAGTGGGCGGGCAAGCCGCACGCGGGCATTATACTGGGCACCGGTTTGGGGGGGCTGGCGGAAGAAATTGAAGTGGAAGCGGCTTTGGATTACGAAACGATCCCCCACTTTCCACGCGCTACCGCGGTAAGCCACCGAGGACGCTTGCTGTGCGGTCGGCTGGAAGGGGTTCCCGTGGTGGCCATGGAAGGTCGGCTCCACATGTACGAAGGCTACTCGCTCAAGCAAGTGACGCTGCCCGTGCGCATTATGAAGGCGCTGGGGGCGGAATTGCTCATGGTCTCGAACGCCTGCGGCGGGATGAACCCGTATTTCCGTTGTGGCGACATCATGGTGATTGACGACCACATCAACCTGCTGGGCGACAATCCGTTGATTGGTATTAACGACGATCGTCTGGGAGACCGCTTCCCCGACATGAGCCAGCCCTACACGCAGGAGCTGATCGACCGGGCGCTCAATATCGCGCGTCGCGAAAATATCGTCGCACACCGCGGGGTGTTTGTGGCCGTAGCCGGGCCCAACCTGGAAACACGGGCCGAATATCGCTTTCTACGGCTGATTGGGGCCGACGCCGTGGGCATGTCGACCGTGCCGGAGGTGATCGTGGCGGTGCATAGCAAAATGCGCGTGATCGGCTTCTCGATCGTGACCGATATGTGCTTGCCCGACGCCCTGAAGCCGGCCAATGTCGAGGAGATCATCGCCATTGCGAACGCCGCCGAGCCCAAACTACGCACGTTGGTTAAAGGAGTGTTGAAAGAAGAACGCGTGTAACCGCCCGTTGCCGCGACGCGCCGGTGGGCGGCGCCGGGCGACCATCGAACGCCACACGTCAGAACGCCAGTCCCATGCACTCCGAATCTACGTCATCGTACGATCCGCCGCTGCCGGCTCTCTCGGGTGATCCCGCCAGCGTGTTGTCAGGCGGTCGGCCTCTGGGGCCGGCCGAAGCGCCCCCGCGCGCCGGCTCACGCACGCGGCAGTATCAAGTGATCGAAGCACTGCGCGCGGTACGCCGTGTGTGTAACGCTCGGCCGCGGGCGGGCATCATTCTCGGTTCGGGCCTTGGTACGCTGGCCGACTCCATCGAGCAAGAGGCGGTGATCCCCTATGCCGACATTCCCCATTGGCCCCGCTCCACCGCGTTGGGTCATGCGGGCGAATTGGTGTGCGGCCGCCTGGCGGGGGTTTCCGTGGTGGCGATGAAGGGCCGGTCGCACTATTACGAAGGCTACGGCATGGACGAACTGACGCTGCCGGTGCGCGTCATGCGGGCCATGGGAACCGAATTGTTGTTCGTGTCCAACGCGTGCGGTGCGGTGAATCCGTTCTATCGTGTGGGCGACCTGATGATTCTGGAGGACCACATCAACCTGATGTGGCGCAATCCGCAACCCGGTTCGCCGCGCGAGGCGCTGGGACGCTATTGCGCCGGTGTGA
The DNA here is from genome assembly GCA_963204915.1 of Planctomycetota bacterium. Classification (GTDB taxonomy): domain Bacteria; phylum Planctomycetota; class Planctomycetia; order Pirellulales; family Pirellulaceae; genus JAHWKS01. The sequence goes on from CAUJHS010000101.1 coordinate 77,978, forward strand.
GTTCGCCCTATTGTTCCGTGTTGATCGAACGGGCCGCCGAGATCGCCCGGTCGAAAAACATCGTGGCCCACTTGGGAACCTACATGGCCGTGACCGGTCCGAATTACGAAACCCGCGCTGAGTACCGGGCCTTCCGACGTTTGGGAGCTGATGTGGTTGGCATGTCCACGGCGCCCGAGGCCATTGCCGCGGCGCAGCAGGGCATGCGCGTACTGGGCTTCTCCATCATCTGCAATGTAGCCCGTCCCGATGCGCCAACCGTGAACTCGCACGCCGACGTTCTCGCCGCAGCCAACCGCGCCGAGGTCAATTTGCGCAGCATTCTGTTGGGCGTCCTGGAGCAAGAAGGCGGGCCGTCAGATTTATAGTGCGTTGTCCTGACTTACGTTTTGGGAATCAACCGCTGGGCGCTACTCCACGGTTTCTCATCGCGAACCACACGCGAGCGCGTGCCGGCGGATGTCGCAATTCCCATTCTTCAACTTGACTCGGCGCTCGTTTCGCGTGCAGCGCCCCGTCGAGCGCTGCGCGAGATCTTCGCGCTTCGCCCTACGTGGGAGTTGAGCGCCGCTCGGTTACGGTTTGGCCGCCGTTGCGTTGTGCGGCCTCAGCGTTTTCTACGTCCGATTGCCGGCTCACAAACGCTTCTTGAACCAACGTGCGGCGGACCTTGCGCACAAGAATACGGTAGTCGTTGACTTCCAACTCTTCACCACCGCGCGGAGGGCGCCCCAGTCGTTCGATGATCCAGTCGCTGAGGGTCAACACGGGTTTGTCGGTGATGACCGGCAGGACGATTCCGGCCGTCTCACGCAGCGTGGACAACGGCGCAAAGCCGCCGGCGATCCAGCCTTGCCCAGCCGGCGTCAAATGTGCGGGAATACGATCGAATTCATCGTGAATTTCTCCCACAAGTTCTTCGACCACGTCTTCCAGCGTAATCATGCCGATGATCTTGCCGGTTTCTTCGCGCACCAGCGCAATATGGTCATGCTCGCGCATGAGCCGCTCCAGGCAATCAGAAACCGACATGTCGGCGTCAAAGCTTTTGAGCCGTCGGGCGATGTTGCGCACCGAGGGATCGCGCGGCGCCAGACGCAGCGCCGCCACAATATCTTTGAAGTTCACATAGCCAAAAATATGTTGCGGGTCGCCTTTCACATCGGTCACGGGGAACCGCGTGTGCATGTCTTGATGAGCGGAGAGCAGCGCTTCGCCCAAAGTTTGGGTGGCGGTCAACATGCTCATATGTTCGGCGGGGAGCATGATTTTCCGTAGCGGAGTCGAGGATAATCGCGAGGCGCTAACGATGATTCCCTCTTCCCGATGCCCGATTAATCGCGACATGCGCGCCACCGCCGCGGCGCCGCGCAGCTCTTGCAAAGTGGCTTCTTCATGCGTGGGAGCGCCTTGCCCCGTGGGTCTCCAGCGCCGTTCGCTCCATCGCGTAATCAAGGTCACGGTGTTTTCCAGAAACCACACCGCCGGCCACACGCTGTAAGAGAACCACTCCATGGGAGGCGAGAGCTTCAAGCACACCCACTCTTTGTTGCGCATCGAGAAGACTTTGGGAACCAGTTCGCCAAAGATGATCGTTAGAATCGTTAAAGGGGCCACGACCAGTGCAATTGCCGCGGCCTGGGCCCAACCTCCGGTCAAACCCCAATCGCGCAGATAGGGCTCGATCACCTCTTCCGCCCCGGCGCCGCCCGTCGCGGCAGCCACGGCCCCCACCAACGTGATGCCCAGTTGAACGACCGCCAGGCTTGCCTCCATGCCTTGCTTCATGCGTAAGGCCGAGGCGGCTCCGCGGCGATGCTCTTGCGCCAACGCGTCGAGCCGACCGATGTTGACGGATGCCAGGGCGATTTCGTATCCGGCGAAAATCGCATTTACTGCGATCATCGCCGCTACGACCATCAATTCGACCGTCAACATTTCGCTTAACGTACTCCTGACAAGTCCAACGCAGCATGGAGACCAACGGGTCTCGGCCTCATTTTAGCCGCCGAGCACGGCGCGGCACACCCGGTCACGTGATACCGCCGCCCCCAGGGTGCTGCTGGCAAGAATGACGGCTGAGGGAATTGCAGGGATTGTAGGGGCCGCATGTGGCGGTTTCCCGACATTCGCCAGGACGGGACTCGGTTCGCATCCTAATCTTGCATGGGGAAACGCCATGGCGCCTTGGCTTTCCCTTGGACCGAGCGCCAACGCAGCAGCGCAACGGCCCTGTTCACGCCTCCCAAATTTCCTTTCACCGCGAGTTTTTCCTCATGACAGCCGCGATGCCGCAAACGTCTGACTCGGCGCCGCGCATGCAAGCTGCGGTAGGGCACGAGCAACTCGTCAGTTTTTGCCTTGGCGCTGAAGAGTACGCCGTAACGATTACCGCCGTGCGCGAAATCATTCTGATGACGGGCATGACGCGCCTCCCTAGCGCGCCCGATTACGTCAAAGGGCTGATCAACCTGCGGAACACGGTGATTCCCGTGGTCGACCTGCGCCGCCGTTTTAACCTGGAGGAACAAGCGCCCACGGCCGACACGCGCATCATGGTGGTGCACTTGCGCGGCAAGACCGTGGGTCTGGTGGTCGATGCGGTGCGCGAAGTATTTCGCATCGCTCGCGATCAAGTGGCGCCGCCGCCTCCCACGGCCACGGACGAACGCAGCCTCATCACGGGGCTGGTGCGTTCCGGCGATCGTCTGGTGATCCTGCTCGATATCGACCGTATTCTGGACGAAGACGACGCATGAACCAGCCGCCCTGGTCGAACTCGGTCTTGAGCGATCCGCTGCTCGACGGATTCGCCGCGCTCATTTATGCGCAAAGCGGCATCCGCGTTTCCGAGCACAAGCGCGCGCTCCTGTCGAACCGCTTGCGTCGGCGACTGCGGGCCACGGGCGAACAAGATTTCTCGGCCTATTTCCAGCGGCTTCGGTCGCTCCCTGCGCATGACCCGGAATGGGGTCATTTTTTGCAGGAAGTGTCGACGCACGAAACTTACCTGTTTCGCGACGAAGCTCATTGGCAATGGTTTGGCGGCGTGTTCGCAGCCGAGCACTCCGCCGCCGCACGACGAGGTCGAAGAACGCGTCAGCTACGTGTCTGGTCGGCCGCATGCAGCACCGGCGACGAAGCCTACACCATTGCCGCATGCCTGGCCGCTCGGCTGAGCGACTTGGACTCCTGGAAACTTGAAATTCTGGGAACCGACCTCGGCGCGGAAGCCATCGCCCACGCGGAGCGCGGCGTTTTTAGCGCACGGTCGATGCGGATGGTTCCGCCGGTCTATCGCCGCCGGTTCTTCGAGGAAAATCGTCGCGAAGGAACCTGGACCGCGCGGCCGGTGCTGCGCCGCATGACCGCCTTTCGTCGGCACAATTTGATGACGCCCCTGGGCGGCTCCCCATTTGACGTGGTGTTTCTGAAGAACGTGTTGATTTATTTCGACTCCGCCTCGAAGCGTGTCGTGCTGGAACATGTGGCCCAGATGTTAACCTCCGGCGGATACCTGGTTTGCGGCGCCGCCGAAGGCGTATTCGACTTGCTTTCGGGGTTCGACCGAATCCAACCTTGGTTGTACCGCAAGATTTGAACGAGCCCCGGAGATTTTTCGAAGACGCACCCCACGTAGCCCCCAAACGGTTATGGCAGGACGAGACACCCTTGGCGACGATTACGATGAACTGCTGGGCGACTTTCTCGATGAGTCGTCGCAGTTGATCCAGCGCTTGAACGAGGACTTACTCACCCTCGATCATCTGGTGCGCGGCGTGTGCGAAACCGCCCCCGACGATGACCTGATGAATCGCATGTTCCGATCGGCTCACAGCATCAAAGGGCTGTCGGCCATGCTGGGGCTGGAGAACATCAACACGCTGACGCACAACATCGAACATGTGTTCGACGCCGCCCGGCGCGACGAGTTGCGTTTCGACGCACATTCGCTGGAGACGATCTTTCAGGCCGTCGATCGATTGTCGGCCATGATCGACCACGTGAAATCGAGCGGACAAGACGAGATCGCCGCCGATGACGCCTTGGCCGCCATTCACGGCGTCCTGGCTCACTGCGCCACCGAAAAAGCCTTGAACCCAGCGCAACTGGCCGCATTGCATGCGATGCTCGTGCAACATACAGGCGAGAACTCGCCCGCGCCTTCCAGGGCGCCTGTCGAGCAATCGCCTGTCGCAACGACCGCGGAAACTTTGTTACTGGCCGAATTGCGCGACGAGCCCGCGGCCGGCGAATATTTGGCGATCTTCCTCGATGAAGCCGAGGCGACCCTCGACCGTTTCAACGAACATTGGCTGCGCGCGGAGGAAACCAACGAAGCAGCGGATTGGTCGGGTTTGCTTGTCGCGGCGCACCGGTTGAAAGGTTCAGCCGCGGCAGTCGGACTGCATCGTGCGGCGAAACTGGCCCATCTGATGGAAGATTTGTTCGAGTCGCGGCGCCAAGGCGACTCGGCCCTTTCGCCCGACGCCGCGGAATCGCTCCTGCACGCCGCCGACGCGCTACGACGGCATGTGCAGGAACTGCGTCAGGGCCAGACCACGTGGGAGCCTTTCGCCGATTGCGCCCAGCGCTTGCAAGCCGCCGTTGAACGGCTGCGCGGCGTATCGCTATCTACGGCTCAACCGAATGGAGCTGGCGAGTCATCCCTATCAGGCGCCGCGCCGACTTCGCTTCCCGACGGCGCCTGGTCGGCGCTGTTGGACGCTCCCACGCTCGCCAGCATTCGCGATCATGGCGACCTGGAGGGCGAGGTTACGCTCGGGCGCATTCGCTTCGAGCCGATGCTTCCGCTAGCGGGTATGAAAGCACGGCTGGCTTGCGAGAAGTTATCGCATTTAGCCGATTTGGTGTATTGCGATCCGCCGTTGGCGCGGCTGGGCGACGTCGACACGCTGGACTCGATGATCTTCGCCCTGGCCGGCGCCTGGTCGGAAGCCGCGGTGCGTGATCGACTACGCATTTCAGGCATTGTCGCAGTGGAGTTATTGTCGCTGCACCCGACCGAAGGCGAGGCCGCCAGCGGTTCGGCAGCGGCACCCACTTCGGCGCCGCCCGATCCGCCGTCACATTCGCCGCCCGCCGCGCTTGCGGCCCGTGTTCTGCCTCAGGATGGCGAGCCGATCGCCTCGCTGCGCACCGTGGCGACGGTTGCGCTGGAGGGCGCGGCGACGAATGACGACAAAACGCTCGCCAAGCCAACCGAGACGATGCGCGTCGAGATGGAGCGGCTCGATCAACTGATGAATCTTTCGGGCCAGTTGGCGATCAACCGCGCCTGTTTTTCACAAATTGCTGAACGCCTCAAGTCGGCCACGCCGGGCAAGCAAACCGCGCAGGTTTCGGCCGGCGCCCACCGCACACTGCAAGCGTTGTTGACGCGGGCGGAATCATCTTCCGAGCCGCTCGACGCCGCGCTGCTCCAGCCGCAACTCCGTCAATTACAGCAGGACCTGATGGTTCTGGACCGCGACCTGCACCGACTGATGTCGGTGCGTTCGGGCGTGGGCAAGTTGTTGGAGGCGGTGCATCAACTGGACCGTCTGGCGGTCACGCTGCAAAAAACGGTCATGGACACGCGCATGGCGCCCATCGGCCCGTTGTTCAACCGCTTCAAGCGAGTGGTGCGCGACATGACCCGCAACACCGATAAAGACGTGCGGCTCGTGCTGAGCGGCGAAAAGACCGAACTGGACAAGCGCATGATCGACGAATTGGGCGACCCGCTTATCCACCTGGTGCGCAACGCTCTGGATCACGGCCTGGAGACGCGCCAAGAGCGGCTGGCGGCGGGCAAGCCTCCCGGCGGCGAACTGCGGCTCGCCGCGCGACGTCAGGGAAACAGCATCTTGATTGAAATCAGCGACGACGGACGTGGGTTATCACGCGAGAAGATTTTGCGCAAAGCCATCGAACGCGGCGTCATCGATGCCGACGAAAGCGATTTCATGTCCGACTCCCAAGTGTTTCAACTCATTTGGCGGCCCGGTTTCAGCACCGCCGACGAAGTGACGCAAATCTCGGGACGCGGCATGGGCATGGACATCGTGTATTCCAAAGTCGAGGAATTGCACGGCGTGGTCGAGACCGAAAGCCGGCCGGGACACGGAACCACGTTCACCATCCATTTGCCCCTGACGTTGGCCATTCTGCCGGCATTGCTGGCTCAGATCGACGGCGAAGTGTTCGCGCTGCCGGTGGAGTCGGTCGTCGAGATCGTGCGCGTCGAACCGTCGGACCTGCGAACGATCTACGGCGCGCCGACGGCGACCATTCGCGACCGTACGGTGGCGGTGGCGCGATTGCCGGAGTTGTTCGGCAAAACGCTTACGACGGCGCTGCGCGGCCCGCTGACATTGGTGGTGCTTGGAGCCGATGGCGAAGAAATCGGCATCCCCGTCGATCGACTGATCGGAGAACAAGACGTGGTGATCAAATCGTTAGCCGAGAATTATCGTCATGTGCCCGGCGTATGCGGCGCCAGCATCCTGGGCGATGGCCGCGTATCGCTCATTCTGGACCCCGTGGCCTTAGTGCAGGCCGCGTGTGCGTAGCAAGGCCTTCCTTGTTCGCAACGAAGGATCGCGACCCAAGCCAACCTGATTGCGCCAACCCGCGCGTAAGAATAACCGCTTCCTTGTGAGTCTTGGACCGTGAAAACATTATTAATCGCCGACGACGCTCCCATCATTCGCCGCATCATTCGCGACGCGGCGCTGGCCGACGGTTGGCGGATCGTGGACGAAGCGGCCAACGGCCAGGAGGCTGTCGCGCGGTACGAACAACACCGTCCCGACGCAGTCACGCTCGACCTGGTCATGCCCGACTATGACGGCCTCTACGCGCTGCGAGAAATCGTCGGCCGGTATGCCGAAGCGAAGGTCATTGTCGTCAGCTCGTTAAATCAGAAACAGGTGTTGACCGAGGCTTTTCAACTGGGCGCCGCCGATTTTGTCATCAAGCCGTTTGACCGCAACCGGCTGCTTGATACCCTCCGGCAAGTCGCGCGGTAATGGCGCCCCGCACACTTCGTGCGCGAAGCGCAATCTCAAACAGATGTGCGAACGGGGCCTTGTCGCGTGTGGCGCCGCCGCTTTGCTATAATCGACGCCTTCCCGTGACTTTGCTTCTTACTTACTCGCTTGCCAGGCGGTTGCCATGATGCATGCCTCGTTTCGCCGCGTCATCGAATGGACGGGCTGTTTGTTCTTCCTAGGCAGCTTTGCCGCCGTCGCGCTGGGAGCGGAACCGCTGCGCGTCGGTATGGCCGAGGCCGACATCACCCCGCCGCTCGGTTTCCCCATGGCAGGGTATTATCACGAACGACTGGCGACGGGAACCAAAGATCCGCTCAAAGCGAAAGCCGTCGTGTTCCGTGGGCCGGAGTCGCAAGCCGCGCTGGTGGTGTGCGACCTGACAGGCATCGCCGTTGATTTGTCAACGGAGGTTCGGCGGCAAGCGGCGGAGAAGACCGGCATTCCGGCGGCGAATATCGTGGTCGCCGCCACGCATTCCCATACCGCGCCCGATTACTCGAAGGAGTTGTATCGGTTCCTGGCCGCCAAACCCGACGAACGCGCCAGCTCGACCGATCCGCGGCAAACGTACATCGCTAAGTTGATCGCTGGCGCCGTCCAAGCCATCGAACAGGCTCACGCGGCGGCGCGGCCCGCGGTGCTGCAATCCGGTGCGGCGCGGCAAGAGACGCCGGTCTCGTTTAATCGCCGTTTTGTGATGCGTGACGGTAGTGTGCAAACCTGGCGAAACTTTAACGATCCGGCCGTGGTGCGCTCGGCTGGGCCCATCGACCCTCAAGTGGCGCTGTTGGCGGTGCGCGACGCGGAGCGAGATCAACCGCTGGGGTTGCTCAGCAACTTTGCGCTCCATTTAGACACGCTTGGCGGTATGGAGTGGAGCGCCGACTATCCGTTCTTCATCGAACGCGCCGTACGCGAAGCGCTTGGCCCGCAGTCGATTTCGCTGTTTGGGTTGGGCTGTTGCGGCGACATTAATCATGCCGATCCATCGCGCACCGAACGCAATAAGACGGACATGATCGGCAACTCGCTCGGCGCGACGGTTCGCCAAGGTCTACCTCAACTAAAGACCATTGAACGCCCCACGCTGCAAGTACGTTCGACCATCGTGCAGGCTCCGCTGCAACCCGTGACCGAGCCGGAAGTGCGCCGCGCAGTCGAATTGCTCGCGGCAGCAAAGAATGGGACCAAGCTGGAGTTCTTCGACCACGTCACGGCGTACAAGCAGGTGATGCTCGATCAACTGCAACACCAGCCCCCGTTTGTCACGGCGCCGGAGCATCTCAGTTGGGGCTTGTCGCATACCTGGCAGGGCGTCGGCTCGGCGCTGCCGCTGGAGGTGAACGTCATCACACTCGGGCAGGACGTGGCGATCGTCTGCTTGCCGGGCGAAGTGTTCGTCGAGTTGGGACTGGCCATCAAGCAGGCTTCGCCGTTTCCCAACACCTTGGTGATCGAACTTTCGCAGTGTGTGGAAACGGTGTACATTCCGCATCGCGCCGCGTACGCCGGGGGAAGTTACGAAGTGACTAACTCGACGCTTCAGCCTGGCGGCGGAGAAATGCTGGTCGAGGCCGCGGTGCGCCTGTTGCGCGAAGCCGCCGGCGCCACACTGCAACAACACGCGGCGCCGGCCGCGGAGTAACGACCACTTGCGGAGTGCAGGGCGTGATCAAGGCAGTAGTTCCCGGGCGTTACCGGCATTACAAGGGGAAAGACTATCTCGTGCTGGGCGTAGCGCGGCACAGCGAGACCGAAGAAGAACTGGTCGTATACCGCCCCGACTATGGCGACCGTGGCTTATGGGTTCGTCCTTTGGCCATGTTCGTTGAGACGGTTGAGAAAGACGGTCAACAGGTTCCACGTTTTGCGTATGTCGGCGCCGAGTAAATCGCCAGCGCCGACCATCGCCAGCGCCGACCATCGCCAGCGCGGACTTGAACGCTTCTTCCATGCCACGTTCAATTCGCGGTTCCGGAGAGTTGTGTGGCCGGTATGTCGATGATTTTTAGCGGAATCGCGTTGGGCTGTGCGGCGCGCAACACATGCTCGGCCACGTTGTAAACGGGAATGCCGTCGCGCGTTTTGCCTTCGGCATGCCCCAGGTGAGCATGCCCATGAAAGGCCGCCGTCACTTCATACCGGTTGAGCGGCTCCTCCAGATGGCTTGAACCGAGAAAGGGGAAAATGTCGGCCGGCTCCCCCTCGACCGTCGCCTGAATGGGCGAGTAATGCAGCAGCACCACTTTGGCTTCCGTCTTGAGGCGGGCCAGCGCCGCTTCGAGCTTGAGCATTTCATCCAACGTTTCATGGACAAACGCCTTGATGGACGGCTCTCCAAACGACGCCAGCGCTCGCTTACCGAACCCGCCGCCAAAACCTTTCACCCCGGCAAAGCCCACGCCGTTGATTTCCACTGAGTCGCCATCGAGCATTTTGACGCCAGCCTGGTTCAGAATCTCAGTGACCTCTTTGTGTTGGTTCGACTCGAAATCGTGATTTCCCAGGACCGCCAAGACGGGAACTTTCACGGTACGCAACTCTTTGGCCAGCGCTTCGGCCTCTTCAGGGAGGCCACGGTTGGTAATATCGCCGCATAAAAGCAGAACATCGGCGTGTTGCGCTGCGTGAGCCAACAGGGGCTGTAGGCTCTCGGAGCGAGGACCAAAGTGAATGTCGGCCACGGCGGCCACGCGCACGACGCCATCGGTCGGGGCCATAGCAGGTTCCTTCATTGCTGAATCGAAAACGATCTCATGCGGTGCAAAACACGTACCCGGTGGCACGTCTTTTGCCTCTTGTCTCCCTCCCAGACATGCGCAATTGAACCGTTTTTCAATAGAAATGAGAAATCGCTTAGAAACCATCGCCGCGTGCGTTGGTTCGCGGGCTGATTTTCTCGAGGGACGGAGACGGAATCAGTTTTATGAAACTTCACGACACCCACGGCGGTAACCCGCAAGGCGAAATTGGCCGTTTTTACCGCGACGTGTTGGCTTGCCTGCAACAAGCCGGGTTCCGCTTCTTGGTGTGCGGCGGCTATGCGTTCGAGTTTCATACGGGCATTCGCCGGCGCACGAAAGATATCGACCTGTTTGTACTGCCGCACGAGGTCGAGGCGATCCTCGACACGTTGCAGGTCAACGGCTACCGCGCGGCAATCTCCGAACCAGGCTGGCTTGCCAAAGTCTACTCGGGTGAAGATTTTGTCGACATCATCTATAACTCGGGCAATGGCTTATGCCCGGTCGATGAAAGCTGGTTTGATTATGGCATTGAGGCCACACTGCTGGACCTGACCGTGCAAATCGCCCCGCCCGAGGAGATGATCTGGCAGAAAGCGTACATTCAGGTGCGCCATCGCTATGACGGCGCCGACGTGGCGCATTTGATCCATGCCTGCGGCCACAAGCTGGACTGGCGACGGCTCGTCGACCGCTTTAGCGACCATTGGCCTGTGCTGTTCAGCCAACTCGTATTATTCGAGTACATTTACCCGGGGAAGAAGTTTCTGGTTCCGCGAGACATCATGCAAGACCTGACCCGACGACACCAGCAGAACTTGCACACCGGCTCTAACGGCGATGCCGCGGTATGCCGAGGTCCGCTGCTCTCGCGCTTCGATTTTCAAGCTGACGTGCAAGAGTGGAACTACCAAGATCCCCGCAGCGTTCTGTTCCAATCGTAGATACGTCGAAGGGGCGCATTGAGTCATTCAACCGGCGGGCCGAACGAGCCAGCCGCCATGGCGCTCCGCGCAAGTCCGGTTGTGCCGCACGCCACGAGAGTCATCGAGCCGCCGCGTCCGCCGTTAGGAACGGCTCGTATGACCCCTCGTGACGCGCCGTGGCGATGAGGCGTTACCGACGGGCCAAGGCATTCGTCGACGACGAACTGGAGGTGCGGGGCAGTAGCAGCCTCCCTTGGCCCGTCGGTAAAGTCTCATCAGGTTGAACGCATCGAAAGTTCCCGACACGACGACTTGACTGGAAAGATGCTGCACTGCGGCAAATGTCTCTGAGTCGTAACACGATCGCACGCCGGATCGCCCTCGCCCAAACAGACACTGCAAAAAAATCGTTCAAATCGTTCTTATAGCATACCTCAGTAATGTGTGTTTTTCAATATGAATTACAAAAATTGCGAATAATCGCCATTAAAAGTCGATCAAATCATTCAAATCCACAAGGACACCCCGCGACTGTGGAGCGGAACAAGACGGCGTTAGGCCCACGGCGTGGCGGGGAGTGGGAATTCGTACACAGCCACGAGATGCTGGTCTGAGCCATACCGTTTCTGAGCGCGGGCCAGCAAATCGGGCCACGCGGCAGACGCCTCTTTGGCGTATTGTTCGTACAAATGCTTGACCGGCTCGGCCGCCGTAATGCTGACGGCCCGGGTATAACCGGCTTCCTGGATTTGCTCGAGCGCGCTTTCCAGCAAGAGCCGGCCGTAGCCCGAGTCTTGATGGTTTTCGCCCACGGCAAAGCCGCCGATCACGGCGGTATCGTCATGCCCTGGCGCATCGTCGAAGTAAACGGCGCCGACCATCAAATCGCGTTGGCGCAACACCACCGTGGTCGGAAGCAGCCGCTGCAGCTCTTCGGTTGTCAAAGGTTTCAGAAAGGGGACCCCCGAGGGAGTCGCTGCGCGCGAACATTCCGCCCGAAGCTGCATAATCTCGGAGAGCTGTTCGGATCGGGCGGGAAAGTCAAGCTGTAAGAACGGCTCGCGTTCGATGAGCGTGCCGCTACCGGTGCGCGTGAACAGCTCCTCAAGCAATGCGCCGCGTTTGGCTTGCACCACATGGACTTGCGGCACCCCGTACGCGAGCGCTTCGTAGATGGCGCGCAAGGTAGGAAGCATTTCCTCGCCCATCACGAAGTTGTCTTGTGCGTCGCAGGCCCGCACGAGTTGAAAGAGCTGATGCAAGTCGAGGAAGTTGATCTTTTTCCGTTTGCCCGAGCGGGTGGGCGCCATAATGCCCGGCTCATCGCCATACATAATGAGCTTGCGGGCGTTCACGGCGGCGGCGGCGCGGGCCGCTACATCGCCGGCGCCCACGTACAGGGTTCGGCCCGCGGGGTCGACGCCGCCAAAGGGGAGGATGGCTAGTTCGTCTTCGTCGAACGCCTGGTAGATCGCTTCGCGAGCAATCGACACGACGCCGCCGGTTTCCTTATGGCCGTCCAACAGCCGCGTGGCCCGCGTTACCGAGTGCGAAAGCACCGTATGGGGAATGCCCAAACGTCGGCAGCGCGCGGCAAGCGTCTCGCCCGCCGCCAGCAAGGCCGCCTCAATCTTCGGAATGTCTTTGCGTTCGGCGATGCGCAAGTGGGTGCGCGGATGAATCGGCCGCCCGGCCAATTCCTTTTCCAGCGCATCGCTCGGCCCGGCCACAAGCAGGCACTTCACGTCATGCCGCATCAGGGTGCGAACGCCGCGCAGCACCTCGTCGCAAACTTCTTCATCTTCCCACTGCTCGCCGTCGATTTTATGGGCTACGCCATGCCCCGCGAGCTGCCGCTCGAAGTAATCGGCTAAAGGAAAAGGAAGCGGCAACGACATGGACGCCCAAACCACCCGGCAAAGGTACAAGCCAACCCACGTGCAAAATGAAGCCCTTGTTGTAACACGCCCGCCCCGCCGATTTAATGGCCTGACGGACTTCTAAGTCTTGCCAGAGTATTTCCCGCCGGGGTTGGCTCGAGCCTTCGGCGAAGTGCCGTCCAAAACGCGGCCCCGCGTGATACCATGGAGAAAGCTCCCTCGCCGATCCCGTAACTTCGACGACACGCGCTTTCGGCGCCCAAGGAGGAACAATGACCGACCGTAAACCGCCGCAAAAAACTTGGGAATCGTTCGTCGAAGAACAAATTCGCGAGGCGCAAGACGCGGGCGAATTCGATCATCTGCCAGGCTTCGGTAAACCACTGCCCGGCCTGGATGAGCCGTACGACGAGAACTGGTGGCTCAAGGAAAAGATCCAACGCGAGCAGATTTCGGCCCTGCCGCCGGGTTTGGCCATTCGGGTCGAAGTGCACAAAACGCTGGAACGTCTCGGGACGTTGCATTCCGAAGCGGCTGTACGGCGCGAAGTCGAGATCCTCAACGGGAAAATCCGCGAAGCGAACTTCGCCGCCGTGTGGGGCCCACCGTCGACCACCCTGCCGCTGGATGTGGAAGAGGTCGTCTCTCAGTGGCGCGCCCGCACTTCGACCCAGTAGCCGGAGGGCCAAATTCGATAACGCAGTCGATTACTCGGCAACGTTGAAGTCCTGATGGTAACGATCTTTCAAGGTCGCCATGACAGAATCTTTTTCGTTGCATAGCTGGGCGTAGTCAGTCAACAACGATTTCAGTCTTGCTTGACCTTGCGATAATTCTTTCGTGTCGCGGTTGGTTGTCGCCGAGGCATGCGTCTTGAACTCCTCGGACAAGGCTTGATGCGCGGCCACAAGTCGCTCGCGGTAACTACTGGCGGCCTCATCGACCTTGTTGGCGTCGAGGGCCAATAGTTGTGTGGCAAGGTGGGCGTGTTTTTCTGAGAGCGTCGAGAAACCACGCGCGACGCCATCCAGGTCCGACGCTCGGGCCGCGGCGGCGTTCGCTTCGTTCAATCGGGTGATTTCTTGATTGCCGCGCCACTGAATTCCTTGCAGTTTCGCCCAGAACCACAAGGTGGCGTCAGCTTCTCCACTGAGCCCAGCATCGATGGTTTGCACCATGTCGCAGCCAACGGCGCCAATGACAAGAAACAGGAACGCGGCAAAGTGACGAACCCAGTGCATTAAAAACCTTCTGCGATGGTCGCTTCCGGATGGTGTGAAATACGAACGGCGCGTCGCTGCACGGCCTGCTTGCGAGCTTCGTGGAACGGTCGAATGCGTCACGGCTTTGAGCCGTTCGTGGCCATGATGATTTGCTGCTTGGCGCGGTCGATGCCGACCAGTCCGCCGGTGACGGGATCGGCGGCAATGCCCTGCCCGGTGAACGGCGCCGGTTGAATTTCGATTAGTTCCAAGACGCTACCTTGCTGAGGTAATCGCAACTGGTACACCACGCGGTGGTCATGATCGGTGGCGAGCAAATGGCCGTCGCGCCATATTCCGCCCGAAAGGCTATGCCGATCCATGGCTTGAATCACCTCGGTTGGGTAGGTCCAGCGGTCTTGCTCTTCCCAGTCGTCGTTAAAGGCTGCGAGGAAGGTTCCGGCGTTGTCGTCTCCGTAGCGGGCGAAGTTGCACCACCAGCGGCCGTCATGCCGCACGGCCCATGTCAGGCTGCCGCCATAGGAGCCGAAACTCTTGAATACCGACAGCTCCATCGTGTCGGGGTCCAAGACCATGATCTCGCTCAGTTCGGGCGTTTGCGGGTAGTTTGAGTGAGCACAGTACAACCGGCCTTCCCAAAAGAAGCCGCTGTTCAGATGTGTGGCCTTGCCCTTGCTCGACGCGATGCGCTTTCCAGTGCGCCGGTCGTACTTGGCGACCACCTGATTGCCAATGGCGTAAAGGCAGGTCGCATCGGCCGCCGCCGCCTGGACGGCCTCGGGCGCCGCCAACCCATCGGATTGGCGCCACCGCGTGCGGGATTGTTCGGCGCAGCCAGTGACTGGCGCCATGGCGCCCAGCAGCAGGGTCGCAGCGACCAGCAACGCCATGCGTAAACGCGTCATCGGAGTAATCTCCCCCGGTTGCAGTAGGCTGGTCATTCGTCGGCCCAGTAATCGAACACGATCACTTTTTCGCGCCGATCGCGAACAACTTGAACATACGCGTCATGGGCCGGGTGCTTGAGATAGGCGTCCCGGTCTTGCTCATTGCGGAAGGAGACCACGAAACCATGCGTTAGCCCTTCCGACTTTCCCTCAGGGCTCACGTTCACACCATGTTCGAAGCCCACAATCGTGTCGATCTGCTTGGGTAGAGCCGCGAAAGCGTCAATCACCTCTTGTACTTGAGCGGGCGTCGCTTCGGGCTTGAACTTGTATAGCACCACGTGGCGCAGGACGCGACCGGACTTTCCCTCGGCGGTAAATCCCGCGGGAGAAAGATACGCCATGAGGGCGCCTGCGGAGAACAGAATCGCGATCAGTGAAATAGCCGTGCGCATGAACCGTAATCCTCCCAAGTGTTGGAACTGAGTGTTTTTCACTACCTTACGCGCCGGCGGCGTCGTTTGGCAAACGCAAAACGAAAAACCTCTTTCATGGGCGGGCGGAAGGGACTAATCTAAGGGTGAGCCACCCGCCACATTCCCGCCAAGGCATTATGCCCCTTCCCGCCGAGAACGTGCAGCCTCCCGGGGCGCCGCCCGAGATGTGTTTGGCGGCGCTGGAGTCAGCCGGTGAAGCGATTTTGATTGCCGATCCGGACGGGAGCATCATCTACGTCAATCCCGCGTTTGAACGCATCACGCAATATACGCGGAACGAGGCCGTGGGGTGTAACCCGCGGTTGCTCAAGTGCGACCGCAACGATCCTGCTATTTACACGCGCTTGTGGCGAACGATTTCCGAAGGAAAGGTCTGGCGGGGCACGTTTCTCAATCGCAAAAAGGATGGATCGATCTACCAGGTCGAGCAGACGATTGCTCCCGCAATCAACGGGCAAGGGCGAACGGTCGGTTACGTTTCGGTCCATCGCGATGTGACCGATAGCCGCTGTACGCAAGATGTGCTGCAGTTGGCGGCGGCGGTCGAGTCTGCTGGCGACGGCATCGCTCTTGCCGATGTCGACGGCGGCATTGTCTACGTAAACGCCGCCCTGGAGTTTATTCACGGTCAACTGCGAACGGAACTCGTAGGCCAAAACCTGCAAAAGCTGTTCAGCGAAGTCGAAGGAAGCGTCACACTCCAAGGACAACGCATGTGGCAAACGGTCACGCACGGCGCCGTGTGGCGCGGGGCTCACGTGGTGCAACGGCCCCACCGCGCGCCGTTGCACGTGGAGAAAACCGTGGCGCCCGTTCACAACGCCGCGGGAAGCGTGATCGGTTATGTTTCGGTGGAGCGCGACGTAACGGAATGGTACGCGCGCCGGCAGGTGGAAGGCGACTTGGCCGCCGCCCATCACGAGATGGAGCTTGCCAAAGCCGTACAACAAAAGCTGTTTCCCTGCAACGCGCCGACGCTCGCGGGTTTTGATCTGGCGGGTCGCACCTATCCGGCCGATCATGTGTGCGGCGATTACTTCGATTTCATTCCCGGGATTGGCGATTCGCTGGGAATCGCTGTGGGCGATGTCTCCGGCCACGGGCTGAGCGCCGCGCTGCTCATGGTGGGCGCCCGAGCGTACGTACGGAGTTTGTCGAATTCTTTTTTTGATGTGGGCGAGATTCTTTCACGCGTCAACCGGCTGCTGGCGCCCGATATCGAGTCGGTCGGATTCGTCACCATGTTGTTCGCTTGGCTCGACCCGCGGCAACGCACCTTGGTGTATGCCGGGGCGGGCCACGACGGCCACCTGTTGCATCACGGCGGTCAGGTCCTGCGGCTTGAAAGCACCGGACTGCCGCTCGGCATTCGCGAGGACGAACTCATTGCTCCGGGGCCTGAGATCGAGTTGAGTTCGGGCGACATCGTGTTGCTGGCCACTGATGGCCTGGCGGAAACGCACGCGCCCACCGGAGAGTTATTCGGCGTCCGTCGAGCCTTGGACGTGGTGCGTCAACATCGGCATGAGCCCGCGGAAGCCATTGTCGAGGCGCTGCACGCGGCGTCGCGCGAGTTCGCCCAAGGCGCTCCCAAGCTCGACGACATCACCATCGTGCTGATCAAGTGCGAGAAACCAAGCGTTTAACACGGGCGAAAGCGTTGCGAAGCCGCGCGCCGTGTGTTGGGTTGCGGGCTGCGGCCATTACGCCTCCTTTGCGGTTTCCAACTCCTCAACCCACAACCGAAAGTCCGCGTCGCTGGGCATGCGCCAGTCGCCGCGCGGCGAAAGACTGACGGACCCGACCTTCGGACCATCCGGCACGCAGGATCGCTTGAACTGGTTCTGGAAAAACCGCTTGTAAAACACCTTGAGCCATTGGCGCACCTCGGCGGGCGAATACTCACGGCTGAATTTCGCATGCCGGGCAAAGTATAGCGTCTTGGCGGGGCTATAGCCGTTGCGGACCATGCACGCCAAGAAGAAGTCGTGCAGCTCGTAGGGGCCAATGCTCGACTCGGTCGACTGCACGATCTCGCCTTCTTTGCCAGGCGGCAGCAACTCGGGCGAAATGGGCGTGCCTACCACATCCAGCAAGGTGCGCTCCAGCTCGGCGTGGTAGCCGAGGTACGTTTCCAGGTTCTCGGCCACGTAGCGCACGAGGAACTTCACCAGCGTTTTCGGAATGCTGCAATTGGGGTTGTACATGCTCATGTGGTCGCCGTTGTAGGTCGACCAGCCGAGCGCCGCTTCGGATAAGTCGCCCGTGCCCACCACGAACCCATGCGACATGAGGAAGAACGTTCGCAGCCGAGCTTGCACATTCTCGAACACCAGGTCCTGCCGCTTCTCGATCGGCACGTTTTGCAGCGCCTGCTCGAATTGGGCCAGGCCCATCGCATCGGAAAGGGGCACGCCAAAGGGTTGATGGCCCATACTGTGATACGCGTCGAATGCCGATTGGCGAATGTCGATCGTCTTCGACGTCACGCCCAGCGACTCCATCAACTGTTCGGCGTTGCTGCGTGTGCGGCGCGTGGTGCCAAAGCCCGGCATGGTGACGCCCAGAACGGCTTTCCGATCGAGCCCGACCAGATCAACCGCCCGGCATGCCGCCAGCAAAGCTAATGTTGAATCGAGCCCGCCCGACACTCCAATCACCAGCCGACGAATACCGGCCGATTCGAGGCGCTTCGCCAGCCCGCACGATTGGATGTTGAAAATCTCGTCGCAGCGACGCCGCAGTTCGGCATTGGCCGACGGCACAAAGGGGTGCGCCGGCACGAACCGCTGCAAGTCTTCTGTCTCGCGCCGTTCGAGCGTCACAGGCAGCAAACGGTAGGTGTACGGCAACAGCCGGTAGTCGTCGGCAAAGCTAGACGTGCGGTTGCGCTCCAACACAAGCTTGGGAACATCCACATCGGCCGTGACCACGCACTCGCGCTGGAATCGCGGCGACTCGGCCAGCAGCGAGCCGTTCTCGGCGATGAGGCAATGGCCGCTGAACACGAGGTCGGTGCTGCTTTCAGTCCAACCGCAGGAAGCGTAGGCATACGCGGCAAGGCATCGGGCTGACTGGTTCAATACCAAGTCGCGCCGATAGTCCGATTTGCCGACCACCTCGTTACTGGCCGACAGATTGAGCAGCAGCGTGGCGCCCCCCAGCGATTGAAAGCTGCTCGGGGGAATCACACTCCACACGTCTTCGCAAATCTCCACGCCAAGGCGCACGCCGGACGTAGCGTCGTCGAACAGCAAATCAATACCAAAGGGAACTTCCTCCTGGCCGAAGGCGACGGTCTTGGCTTCGCGGCCCACCGCGGGAGCAAACCAGCGGCGCTCGTAAAACTCTTTGTACGTGGGCAAGTGCTGCTTGGGCACAAGGCCGATCACGCGGCCCTGGTGCAGCACCGCAGCGCAGTTATACAAGCTGCCGCCGCATTGCACGGGCACGCCAACCACGATCACCGCCTGGGGTGCGAGCTGCCCCAACTCGTCGGCCACTTTGACCGTGTGCTCCACCGCGGCGTCCAGCAGATGCTCCTGACCGAACAAGTCGCCGCAGGTGTAGCCGGTGATCCCGAGTTCGGGAAACAGATAAACATCGCTGCCGGGATTCGCTCGAACCGCCTCGACCACTGCCCGCGCATTGACCGCGGGGTTGCCCACATGCGTTTCGGTACTAAGCACCGACACTCGAACCAGCCCAAAAGCATTCACGCCCACCGCCTTCCGTACAAGGAAGCTTGCTTCAAAGAACGCAGTATCGCCTTCATCTTAGCAAGTCGAGCCAAGCCGTTCTTCGGTGAGGAACGAACAAATCGCGCATCCATCTCCTGGCCAGCGGCCGGCGTGAGCCGGCTGATTTTTAGACACTCTCTAGGTACGACACGCGCTGAACGCATTTTCCGCGACAATTCCATCCGCCGGATTACGCCAGCCACTAGCCGCCGAACGCTGCGAAGTCCTGTGGTCGAAACCGATTTGAACCACTCCTAGCGCAACGAGAACGAGGCGGCGATCGGCTGCAATTCGCCGGCGCGGCGCGGATCGTAGCCCGGTAAATCCAACAGCATGGCGCGATAAGCCGCGGACCGAACTACCGTTTGCAACGCACGCAACCGCGGGTCGTCGGCCATAGCAGCGCGATAACATAGGTCGTAGCTTTCCGTGCTGACGGGGATGAAGTCCAGACGGCCTTCCTCACTGGCCAGACGCACGCACACGCCGACATCAGCCCACCCGCCGCGAATCGCTTCAACAACGCCCCGATGATCCTGGGCGACCCTTGACGGCGCCTTGCGATCTCCCAAAAGATGATCCTGACAACGCCGCGCGCCCGCGCCCGGCAAGCGACCGATCCAGCGCGAGCGCGACGTTAAGGCTTGTCGTGCGCTGCGAATGCCGGAGTCGCGCCGCAGGGCCAAACCATCCTCCCAATGCGCCACGTGCAGCAGCATGAAATCATCTTGAAAGCCGCGTTTTCGCACGGCGCCGGCGTTGCCGTGCGGATCATGGGCGTCCGCCCAATGAAGTCCGGCCGCGTGCGCCTGGCCCCGGTGTACGAGTTCGAGCGCCTGCTGGCTGGAGCGGCCCAACACGAGCATGCGGAAGCCCGTTTGACGTTCGTATTCTTGCGCGAGCCAGCGCGCTGCGGGATCGCAGGTGGCGACGACCAGCGTGCGCTCGGCCGCGGCAAAGGGACCGGGGAGAGCCGCTTCCGGCGCCGCCACGCCGTCATGCGCGTGCAGGATCAGGACCTCCGATTCTGCAGGAAACAGCCAGCCCTGGCCGGCCACCTCCGCCGTCCAGTAGCGGCATGAGGGCGAACTCGGCGCCCATGCCCACGAAAACGATGCGGAGCCGACCGGCGCCGGGACGCCGAAGAGCTCTTCTACGGAGCATTGCAGCGCGCGCCCCAGCGCCAGAGCGGCTGCGACCGAAGGAACCAGCCGGTCCGCTTCGATGGCGCTCACTCCCGCGCGCGAAATGCCGGCCCGCTGAGCCAGTTCCGCTTGCGACCAGCCGTGTGCGGCGCGCTGCATTTTCACCCGATTGCCGAATGCCTGTGGATCTGACATAATCGTGTCATTCTATGATATGATCCTATCGCGTTCCACTTCCGTGTTTTCTTTTTGAAGGAAAACATCATGCCTGTCAAACACCTTCCAGGTGCGTTGTTCCTCGCGCTGCTGGCCATTCCTAACTTCGCCACGCTGGCCTTTGCCGAGTCGGACGCTCCGCCCACGCAGGCCGATGCGACGAAAGCCCTCACGCCCGTGGAAGCCCAAGATCATGTGGGGCAAGTGGTGCTCGTGCAACTGACGGTGCGCGCCGCCAAGAATCGTTTGGAGAAGCGCGGCGAAATCTATCTCGACAGTGAAGAAGATTTTCGCGACGAGCGGAACTTTGCGGCGGTCATCACGCGGCGCGGCGCGGTAAGCCTCGCGGCGAAGCAAATCACAAATCCCGTGGAGCATTTCCAAGGCAAAGTGATTCAAGTGCGCGGACTCGTGAAGGATGTCGACGGCGTGC
This sequence comes from Planctomycetota bacterium, assembly GCA_963204915.1. Lineage (GTDB taxonomy): Bacteria > Planctomycetota > Planctomycetia > Pirellulales > Pirellulaceae > JAHWKS01. Next base: position 98,727 of record CAUJHS010000101.1, read on the forward strand.
TGCGCATCGAGGTGAACGACGCCGAGCAGATTCGCCGCGTCGAGGAGCCGTCGAAGAAGTAACTTCGCAGCAGCACGGCCCGTGCGGTTTTGTCTTGGAACACGTGTCCCCAAAGGAATGCAACATGCGCTCACGGCCTGGCTTCACCTTGGTTGAGTTGTTAGTGGTCATCGCCATTATCGGAATTCTCGTCGCCGTGCTGCTGCCGGCCGTCCAAGCGGCGCGCGAGGCGGCCCGGCGAGCGCAATGCCTGAATCAACTGCATCAACTGGCGATTGCGGCCCATAACCGGCATGACGTGCATAAGGAGTTTCCGCCGGGCGTGTACCAGCTTTCCTTCTCGAGCGCTCCGCGGTATCGGGGCGTGTCGCTCTTCGTCAAGCTGGCGCCTTTCATGGAGGGCAACACGCTCGTGGACGGTTGGGATGAGTCCGATCCCATCACCAACACCGTCGGGGCGGAAAATTCGCGCACCGCGAAAGTGCTGTCTACGCTCATCTGTCCTTCGGATGTCATCTTGCAAAACCCGATCAACACGGGAAGCAATCGGTGGTACGGGCTGACGAGCTATGGCGGCAACGGCGGCACGCGCTCGTATGATCCGCAACTGGCCACGAATGACGGAATTTTCTTCGTCATCGGGCCTGGCTCGCAAACGGCGCCGCAACGCAATCCCGTTCGCATGGCCGATGTGATCGACGGACTGAGCAATACGCTGCTGTTTGGCGAGCGTAGTCACTTCGACCGAAATCATGATTCGTTCGCGGCCAACCTGACCGCGCCCAGCGGGCAATTTATCAATCCACTGGGAACCGTCGGTTGGTGGGCTCCGTCCGGAGGCCGCTTGGCCGCGGGCGACGTGACCTTGAGCGCGTATGCGCCGCTGAACTTCACAGTGCCTGCTCCGTTTGCCCAGGGCGCCAGCATGGTTCCTCCGGCCACGGACTACACCAGTTACCTCTACTACAACGATCGCCGCATGTGCGCCTTCGGCAGCCAGCATCCCGGCGGCGCCAACTTTGCGCTGGCCGACGGGTCGGTGCGCTTCGTCGCGGAAACCATCGCCCTGCCTATGCTGCAACGCGCCGCCGTGCGGGACGACGGCGAGGTGGTCGAGTTGAACTAGCTTTGCTGGAATCTTTCGTTCTCCATGCTCGCTTCCCAAAAACTCCTTGCGATTGCTCGACCCCTGCGTCTGGCGCTGGCCGCTCTCGCGATAGCGCTGGGCGGTTGCAGCCAACCGCCACCGCTCGGAAGCGTGACAGGCGTTGTGACCATCGACGGCCAGCCGTTGAAAAATGTCCTTGTCACGTTCACGCCGGAAGCCTCGGGCGATCATGCCCAAGTTCGGTCGATGGGCTTGAGCGACGATGCAGGCCGGTTCGCCCTACGCACCGAAACGCAGCGGGACGGCGCCCTGGCCGGCGAACATCGCATCACGGTCGAAGACATGGCCATCTACGACGCGCCGCGTTCGGAAGACGGAACGATCCTAGCCATGCCGCCCGTGCGCTTCCCAGCCGTTTACGCCGACGCGCTGCACACGCCGCTGCACGCCACGGTGCGCCAGAACGCCAGTCAAACCATCGCGGTCGAACTGGTATCGCGTCCGTAACAGACGCTTCACGCAAGCGTGACGCCTCCAACGTCGCGCCCCGAATGCGGCGCCATCGCACCGCGGACGCCGGAAACCACTCGCGGAGCGAGTGGACCACACGAAAGAGGCCGTCACACCTCGGGGAAATACGCACTAGTCGTTGATGATGTTCAGCGTGCGAATGTTGTCGTCGTTGATTTTCAAGGCGTCGTCGTTGTCCACGTCAATCGTCACGATGTCAGCCTCTTCCACGGCCAGGTAAAGCACGTCGTCGTCGCCGTCGTCCAGGTTGATGAAGATGTCGTCCGCCAGGACGCTGTTCACCTTCACCTGGTTGTCGCCGTCGCCCACGTCGATGTTCAGGTCGTCGGTAATGATGACCGACTGTACGGTGATGTTGTCGTCGCCGCCGTTGGTGTCGATGAACAGATCGTCCAGCACGCGGGTCAGAATGTCGACGGTGACTTTGTCGGCGTCGCTGCCCGTGGTGATGTTCAGGTCTTGCTTGGCGGTCAGGCCGGCGATGAACACTTCATCGCCCCCGCCGTTCTGGAAGTTGATGTTGAAATTCAGATCGACAAACCCATTGGCGATGAAGGCCTTTTGGGCGCCGCCCACGCCGTGAATATTCACCCCGCCATCGATGTCGTAGTCGAACATATCGACCCGGCCGTTCACCCCTTCCAGGTCCACATCCAGCGAGCCGTGCAGGTCGAGGTTGGCCAGCTTGACGGTTTCGACCTCATCAACTTGGAGGTCTCCTTTGATGTCGGTGTTGAACAGCAGGGGCGTGCCGTGGTCGACGGTCAGCTTGTCGAGGCCGCCGTTTAGGTCAACCCGCACGTCGCCGTCGACGGCGAACTTGTCTTTGTCGTCCCCGTTGACCGTGGTGCCGTTTAATCCTTCGACGACCAGTTTGCCCAAAACCTGATGGATGCGAATGTCGTTAGCGTTGGCGTCGCCCGTGATCACCAGGTCGTCGCCCACGAGCGACGCACTCACATTTCCCGCCATCACGCGGCGAGCTTCGAGCGATTCCAAACCCAAACAGCGGAAGGTGCGACGTACCGACATGGCGAAAAACTCCTGAGCAGGGGGTTAAGAGAAGGCCGGAACCGGCCAGTTTTGGCTTGAGGCTCATTTGTCCTCATGGGCATTTCAGGCGAAAAAACCCGCCGCCGTGTTACACCCCGCTCAGAAAATTTCCGCGTCCTCCTACGATTCGCCGCACCGCATAAATCCCTGGGCTGCGCGAGGTACGCCCGCTCGCGTTCCTACCCATCCGGCCGCGCACAACCGTCAGTCAGAACGATAGCGCAAGATTGCGCTATCGTCCTGCAGGGGGGTGCAACATTTCCCGGCCTTCGCTCTCCCGATCGTTAGATTTCTCTTCCCGAAGTTCCGCTTGCCGAGGGGGACATTCTTTCCAAAGGCCCCTTCCAAGGGTCTGGACAACTCGACTTAAAAGCCCGATCATCCGATCACCAAGATGGTCTCATCCGCCAATGAGGATCTACTTTCCAAAGTCCTCACAACGTCTTCGCGCCCTGACCTAACTATAATGAACAATTATACATTATCTACTTCCAAAGTCAAGTAGTTCGTCGACAACAAAATGGTTGCTTTCATTCCTTTAAAGAAATCCTCATGAGATCGTTTCTATCATGTGGAATTCCTCGTGTTCCCTTGAAACCCTTGTCTCCCCCCTGCAATGAAGTGAAAAGGGGACGCTCTGCCTCTTGGTCTAAGAAGTAGAACGTCCCCTCCTCCCGTGGCGCCACGCGGTGGAAGAAGAATTGCAGTTGACGCGCCAGCACTTCGCGCGGTTGAGCATTTCCCTTCGGTATCGCCTATACTGCGTGTAAACCGCGCTCCTTTGGAGGCGGCCAACTGAGCTTTTTTCGTTATCCCGCTGAAGCGACCGCATGATTGGCGCGCGATATACGGAGGGCTGACGCCCATTCAGTTGGTCTTTCCCCCCTCTTTTCCGCGAGGCGCAACGCGATGGACGAAACCCTGGTCCTGCTCGCACAGGAGACCCGCTCCAGGACGCTCTGGCAGTTGGACGGCGTGACCGACGAGATGGCCCGCTTCGCCGCCCCGCGGCTGGTCAACTCGATCCTCTGGCACGCCGGCCACGCGCTGGTCGTGGTCGAACATCTGGCCCTTGCGCCCGCGACGGGCCGGCCGGCGGCGCTACCCGACGGTTGGGACGCCAAGTTCGGTTGGGACAGCCGGCCGGCGGCCGTGACCGATTGGCCGGCGGCGGCAGTCGTGGCGGCCGCACTGCGCGAGCAGATGCAGCGGCTGACGGAAGTGCTGGCCGCACTGACGCCGGAGCAGCTGGCGCGTGTTGTCGAACCGCCGCGCACGCTCCGCTACTCGATCGTCCACGGGCTCCACGACGAGGCCATCCACCAGGGCGAGATGTACCTCCTGCGCAAGATGTTCAAGAAGCGACAGGAGGCCGCCGGCTGAGGGGCGAGCCGTGTTCCACGCTTGAAAGGAAAGTTGCAAGGGGCAGGACGGCTCGGTAGAAAACCTCGACGGGCACGAGATTTAGGAGGTTGTGGGTGAGGACGATCAAGCGAAGTTCGCGGCATTGGTTATGGTAGGTGCGGGCGTGGACGTGGGCGCCTCGGCGGCGTTTGATCATCGAGATGACGGTTTCCACCTGCGAGCGGCGGCGGTAGGCGATGCGGTCGAAGCGGGATTTCATCAGTCGCCGGTAGCGGCCGGTGGGGGGCTTGACGGTGGGCCGTCCGTGTTTGGCGGGGATGATCGTGCGAACGCCGTGCTGGTCGCGAGCAAAGCGGTGGCTGTCCTCCGAGTCGTAGCCTGCGTCGGCCGTGAGTTGCGTCAATCGCACCCAGCGCAGCGCCTCGGCCAGCAGCAGCTGGAACTCATCGACATCGGGCCGCGGGCCACGCCCAAAATGCAGTGCGAAGAGGAAATGATCGTCGGTGCTGGCCACCACGCCCAGCTTTGGATAGCGATGGTAGACCACGGTTTTCCAGGGATTTTCCACACGACTGCGGCGCCGGACGAAGTACCCGCTGGCCGAGGCGTCGTCCCGCCCGGTCGAGTCAATCGCCGCGCTTCACGCGTCGCTTCCGGCCCAAGTGCAAGCGCACGGTGGATTCCAGAAGACGTCGCGCCGGCGCCGTGAGCAGCAACCGCGGCGAGGCTTTTTGAAAGGTGGTGAAGTGCGGAACATGCGTCAGGCCGAGTGTTTCCCGCAGCGAAGGATGGTCGGCCAGATGCGCCGCCAGGCCGCGGTAGTCGGTGCGCAGGAATTGCTTGGCGCCAAGCAAGCAAAGAGTTGATGCTGCGCGAACTTCTTGAGGCTGTACCGATGCGCGTACTCCGGCAAAGCCCTCCGTGCGGTGGCCAACGCCGCAAGCACCACGGCCCGAGGAGATATACTCGTCCGCGCCATGCATGCGTTACGCACCAACCCCACCCCATGGTTTAGCTAGCACCCATGATTTTCTACACAGCCAAAATGTCCCCTTTTCTTCTTCATCCCCGGAGCATGGCTGGGTGTGGCGTGACGACTGGCGCCGTCTCCGCTTTCCCCTTCGCGCGGCGCCGAACGCGGTACAACCCATCCAGCAGGCCCGGCGCGAAGCGTTTGGCGTAGTACAGCAGGTACGCCAGGGGCGTCACCAGAACCAGTCTCCGGTTGAGATAAATGCCCCGAATGGTTTTAGCGGCGACGTTGTCGGGCGTGGTCGAAACCCACCGCGGAGGGATGGGCGCCGTTCGACCGGCGTATCCGCATTGGCCCGACGCAAAGAGGTTCGTCGTAACGAATCCGGGACAGACGGCGGTTGCGCCGATGCCCCGCGAGGCGAATTCGGCGCGCAGCCCTTCGGTAAATCCGATCAATCCGAACTTGCTGACATGGTACGCCAACGTGCGGTTGGTGACCACAAAGCCGAATATACTGGCGACGTTGACGATATGCGCCTCGGGCCGCTCCCGCAAGGTCGGCAGCAGCTCGCAAGTGAATTGAATGGGCGCCTGGAGATTGACCGCCAGTAGATAGCTCCACTGTTGAGGCGTCATCGACAGCGTGGGGCCGTAGTACACCACCCCCGCATTGTTGACGAGAATATCGACGTGCCCCCACTGGGCCAGCAACGCCTGGTTGCAGGCGGTGATTTCCTCGGGGCGACTGACGTCGCACCGCGCGCCGACCGCCTCGACCCCCAGGCCGCGCACCTCCTCGACCACGCAGGCAAGCTGGTCTTCATTGCGATCCACAAGCCAGACGTGGGCGCCCTCGCGCGCCAACCGCAGCGCCACCGATTCCCGACGCCGCCCCCGTCACGAGCGCTTTTTTGCCGCGAATCGTGCGCATCGCACCTCCCTAGCGCCGCGCACATGCGGCGCACCACTTTGGATTGCATACCTGGTAGGTGCATCGTGTGGCGGCGAGGGTAGACCTTAACGATTTTTGTGATTTTGCAGGCTATTTCTCTAATGGCAAACGCGAAAGGTTCCTAGTTCGAAGAGTTGTTTGATTTTCTTCGCGACATAGCGGTCGCGTTGGCCGTTTTCCAGGCTGGCCACGGCGTCGTTGAAGAGGTTGCTTCGTAGAGCTGCTTCATTTGCGGGATGCTGGGGAGTCGATTTTCCGAGGTCGGCCGCGTGGACGAAGCGTTGATTCCAGCCCGAGTTGCTCGGCGGTCGCTTGTCGCCAGGACTCGGAGCCGAACGGCGCGCCGCGCACCACGCTCCGGCGCAGCGCGGCAAGTTCCGCTTCGCTTTGCGGTTGGTGGACCCACGCCAGCCAGTCCGCGCCGCGCGGCACAGGACCGGGATCGAGAACCGGGACCGTAACGCGTTTCGGCGGATGGCCCAAACTGGACCACGGCCACCGCTCTGCCTTGCGCACCATCCCCGGCCGCACCGGATTGCGCTCCACGTAGCGCAGTACCTTCAGCAGATGCTCATCCTGCTCAATGGGAAAGGCCTTGAAGCGTCCCTGCCAGACATGCCCGCTGCCTTGGTAGTGCCGATGATAGCGCCGCACATGCGACGTGAGGAGCCATTGCATCCAGCGGCTGAGGTCGCCGTCTGCGCGCGGCCAGGCGACGAGGTGGAAGTGGTTGGGCATGAGGCAGTAGGCGATCAACCGCATGTCCGCACGTTCATTCGCTTCCGCAAGCAACGCCAGAAACGCGGCGTAGTCTTCGGGCTGATGAAACACTTCCGCCCGCGCATTCCCACGGTTCAGCACATGATAAACATATCCGCCAGCCGAGGCGCGTGCAGTTCGAGGCATGCAAAGAGGCTAACATACCACGCGACAAACGTCAATAAAGTAGAATGTCCCCTTTTCGTCCCTCCTTACGGTCGGAATACTCGCCGTCGCTGGCGCGAGTGACGAGGGTGCAACAGGCTTACCACGTTCCGCGCGTTGGACTGACGGGGGTGGGACGCCTCTGTAGACCGGAGGACGCGACACGTGTGCCGGAAAGCGTTCGAGACCTTCCGGGCCTGGTCCTCGTTGCCGTTTTGGCTCTGGAGCCGATCGGCCGCTCAAGCTCCGCGCT
>CAUJHS010000102.1 GCA_963204915.1 Planctomycetota bacterium
TCCAATGTCGCGCGTTCCTGGTCCGTGAGACGGACGATATACTTCTTCTGCATGGCAACCCTCCTTGGTTGCCTTAAATCATCGCCGAATCATGCTTGGCGACCAATCCCAATATCGAAAGGTGACAGAGCACTAGGCTCGTTCCGTACAGCGCATGCTCAATATCGTGTGTGGCGAGTGCATTGCCCGCGAAGAGTTTGTGCACGAATCCCTTACGAATGAGTTGGCATACGTGATCAATGCTTCCCGTATGTACGATGGCGGGTCCGCCAACTAGAAGCGTGCGCCGGTTCTCTTGTCTTGCACGGTATAGGTCCTGGGCGATTTGGCGGATTGCGACGCCTTTCGGTTTTTCCGAAGACACGGCGCTATTCATGAATTCAAAACTCTGTCGTTCGTCGGGGCGGTCAACAGGAAATACTCGCACGCCCGCGTGTCCCACGACAAAGAGTTGTCCTTTTTCGGCGTCCGTCATCGGTACGCAGTATGCTTCAACCTTCGCAGGGTCGAATGCGATGCCACAATCCATCTCTTGATCATTGACCGGCAGCCATCGTCCTCGAACTCGAATTTCCGTACGTTGGTTAGTCGAGCTATAAAATCCGTCCGGAAACGCCCCCGAGACGTCGGCCGGTTGCAAATCGCAGTCCGCATCGTCTACCGGTGTAGCTCCATGGTCGGAAATATTGCGCAGAATTTCTGCTAACTGTGTCGGATCGGGTGCTGAAACTTCGACCAATGCGTAACTTGGGTCGCTTCGTTTTTGTCCGATTGAGATCTTTTTTATTCGAAAGGTCCCGCCACGAGCGGTTATCGCATCGAGGACCTTAGGCAAGATAAGACTATCTATAATGTGCCCGCGGATTTCAACGTCTTGCATATTTCCACTTTTTACACCAGTGTTGGCATCACTCACGGTGTTTCCCCCCTGCACTAGGCCAATAAACTGGGTCATCGGGCATTGTACGACAAACGGCACCTACATTCCAAATTCAAGGAACTTGAACCTGGTCGCACGTAGAACCCTCGACAAGGTAGAAGTACGGCGTTTGCTGAGCTTGCGCGATGGGGTAATGCGATCGTTTCGCGTTTACTGGGTTGGTTGAACGCGTCCTGTGAACTTCCCTCGTTCTTGAACCGCTTTAATTAAAGAGGCTGCTGACTTGCAGGCAGATTCACTTGGCGTTACGCAAATCTATGTCCACAAACGACTTTCCTATTTTCAAGCCGCGTATTATATTGGCCTCTACCGCCTTGGCGTAATGGTCAAAAAGTTACACGGCAAGATAATACGCGGATTCTTCCGCCAAACTTGAAAATGATATGGGTCCCGACGCTGACAAACCCTCGAATCACTGGAAATCTTTAGCCGATGAGTTGGGCTTTACTTGGGGGGATGACCAAACAGAGCCGGCAACACCGCCTGACGAAGAACAATCGTCGGAGTCTATGCCTATGGCGGAGTTCACTCCGACGGAAGGCGCACAGCGTTTGAGTGATGACGAACTAGCGCCATCTCGAATCCCGCACGATGGCGACGAAGATCGCGAAATTCATTTCGATGCTGACGAGGACCTACTGTTTTCGGAGACGCCGCTCTTTCATGATCGATTGGAAGACATTCAAGAACCAACGCATGAGGCTGATGAAGCGTCAACCTCGCCTGACGTTATATCTGATGAACCAGTAGGTTCAGTTCCTTTGGTCGATAAGTCGCATTGGCGTACGCTCATCAGTGAATTAGGGCTTGAACTCCCGCCGGAAACACAGGTTGAGATGGTCGAAGCGCCTGAGAGCGTCGAAGGATTTGTGGCCGGACATTTCAACGCGGCTCAGGCCGAACGCTTTCGTGAAGAACACTTAGAATCGCCCGAACTATCGCAATTTGACATTGAACCCGTCGATGATCAGGTTGCTAAGGAGGAAGTGCACGGGGCCGGATTGTTCGGCGCCGGTTTGTTTAATGAAGACGAGGATCAAGAATACTTACGTCGGCACCGGATTGCGTCCGAGCCGCAGCCCATGACCGAACCTCAGGCAATCGAATCGGGTGCGCCTTTCACTGTGGCGTCGGACCTCGATGAGATGATTGTTACAAGCTCAACGGAAGAAGAACTAAGCGCATCACGCAAACGAGGACGACGTCGCACGCGGCCTTGGAAACGTTTGCATGCGGGTGGCGAGACTGCGGAGGAAACCAGCGTTACAGGAGACTCCGGGTTAGAGGATTTGGACGAAGTATTCGAGCCTGTTGCGAGCGAAGTCTCTGAGGTCGTTGACGAATTGTTTGGTGAGCCAGACGCGGAGTTGGACCAGATCTCCAGTGAACCGTTGACTGATGAAGTGACTGACGAAGAAGCCACGAAGCGACGACGGCGTCGCCGCAGGCGATCTCGACGCAGTGGGCGGGTTGATGATGCAGCCGCACAGCAGGCCGTTAGCGAATCAATCAGTGAAGATGATGAAGATCTTGACGAAGTGGTTGTATTGGACGAGGACGACTTGTTCGAAGAGGGGAATGAGGAGCGTGATTTAGACGAACGTTCGCGTCGACGCCCTCCGGTCGTCTCAAAAACTGCATCGCGGCGCGCCCCGCGCGATGACGAAGATGATGACATCGAACGTCCGACCCACCGCAAGATTCCGAGTTGGGAGGATGCCGTGGGAATTGTCATCGAAGCCAACATGGCCATGCGCGCTAAATCGCCCGGCGGACGCCGCCGTCGCTAAGTTTATTTGCGTTCGCACGTGAAACCACATGAAGCTAACGACTCCTTTGTTCTGCGTGGCGATTTGCGTCTGCGCGGGGTGCTCCCAGCAGCCGACTAAGCCTAGCGAGATGGCTACCGAATCGTCAGGCGTCGTATTACTACGCTACTCGCCGGGTAGCGACAGTACCGCACAGCGAGAACAGGGGTTTCTTGACACGCTTGCGAACGAGTACCCTCAGGTCCAGGTTTTGTCATCGGACCAATACTCAGGCACTACGCCTGAATCGTCGCTCGACAAGGCGCAACAGCTCATTGTGAAATATGGAGAACGAATTCAAGGGGTTTTCGCGGTTTGTGAGCCCAATGCCAATGGAGTTTTGGGCGCCTTGGACGAGTCAGGAATGGCCGGTGCTGTCAAGTTCATCGGATTCGATCCCAACGAGCGCATGGTTCAGGCGCTTCGTGACGGGCAAATGCATGGAATTGTTTTGCAGGATCCTGTAACGATGGGATACAAGGCGGTGCACGCAATCGTTTCCCATCTGAATGGAAATGAAATTGAGAAACGGATTTCGACGGGGGAATACATTGCGACTCCTGAAAACATCGATGATCTTCAAGTTCAGGAATTGCTACACCCAGAGCAACTTGTTGATTCGCCGCCAGCCCCGGCGAATGTAAAATACCGAATCGCGGTAATTCCCAAAGGGACGACTCATGAATTTTGGAAGTCCGTCCACTTTGGCGCGCAAAAAGCGGCCGAGGAATTTGGCGACGTCGAAGTGATTTACAAAGGGCCGCAGCTTGAAAGCGATCGGGACTTGCAAATTAGTTTGGTGCAAGATTTCATCACAAAAAAAGTGGATGGCATTTGTCTGGCGCCGCTTGATTCGCAGGCGTTAATTCCGGTTGTCAAAGAAGCTCAGGCCGCGGGAATTCCCGTGGTAATTTTCGACAGCGGATTGGACGATGACAGTGTTTATGTCAGCTATGTCGCAACCGATAATTATCAAGGCGGCGTACTGGCGGCTCGGCGAATGGCGGAGATTCTAGGCGTTGGCGGCTTAAGTAACGCCGCGACAATCAACGCGAACGAAAAATAGGCCTTTCTTCGTCACCACGTTTCGGTTTGATGTCGCGGTTGCCTTCGGACTTGATCAGATAAACTCGTCTTGTCGCACTTGCATTATCAGAATGCGTTCAACGCCCCTTGGTGATTTGACCGCGCAGTAAAACAGCAGGTCAATCGCGGCAATCTCATTCAAATCGTAGCTCGAACTTTGTGAATTCTCCATTCGCGGGATGTTCGTGTTGATATACCGTTTGAATGTAATCCTTCATATCCTGATTCAATTCGTCCGAGAATGAGTGCACCTCGCTCGTGGCCCCTTCGACGACCAACTCAACGCTACCATCGGATAAATTCTTTACGTAGCCTGCCACATCGTAACGACGCGCGATCTGCGTTGTGGTGTAGCGGAACCCAACGCCTTGAACTCTTCCAACAAACTGAACGTTGTATCGTACAAGTTTCGTGCCCATCGTCCTATGTTTCCCTGCACGCAGCAAATCAAAGCAGTCGGCTTGCATTACACGATCAATAATCGCGAATTTTCTAACTTGGGCTAGCCAAGAAAGCCGCAGCGTCATTGTAACCTTCGGGCGCAAAGGGGTTATATAGGAAGGACGTTCCTCGAACAGGAGATGGTCCTATATGAATCCCACCTTGTCGTGTGAGCAGTGCGGAACTGCCTTACCCCCGGACGCGCCTCAAGGCGTTTGTCCAAAGTGTTTAATGGGACTGGCGTTTCATGACGCTTCAGACAATCTCGCTACACCAACCTATTCGAAATTTGGCTTCAAGCCGCCGCTTCCAGAATCGCTTGCCGACTCCTTTCCTCGTCTAGAGATTCTCGGATTGTTGGGTCATGGCGGAATGGGGGCTGTCTACAAGGCGAGGCACAAAGATCTAGATCGCCTAGTCGCGTTAAAGATACTTCCGGCGGAGTTTGGCCGTGATGAGTCGTTTATGCAACGCTTCTCGCGGGAGGCTCGCTCGCTGGCCCGCCTAAGTCACTCGAATATTGTGACAATCTATGATTTTGGCCGAGTAGGCGACCTGTGCTATTTCATGATGGAGTTCGTCGACGGAGTGAACTTACGACAGCTTACGAAATTCGGAATGTTAACGCCCAAAGAGGCGTTAAACTTGATTCCGCAGATCTGTGAAGCCTTGCAGTACGCCCATGAACAGGGAGTGGTTCACCGTGATATCAAGCCCGAGAACATTCTCGTGGATCGCAAGGGAACTGTAAAAATCGCGGACTTTGGATTGGCCAAGTGCTTAGGGGCCAATGAGGACGGCTCACTTACCGGCTCTCAACAGGCGATGGGAACCTATCACTACATGGCCCCCGAGCAGTTTGCAAGTGCGGCGGAGGTGGATCACCGCGCCGATATTTATTCTCTTGGCGTTGTCTTCTACGAACTGTTGACGGGTCAATTACCAGTTGGGAGATTCGCCCCGCCATCGAAAAAAGTGCAAATTGATGTACGACTTGACGATGTCGTGCTCAAAACGCTTGAGACCGAGCCCAACCTCAGATATCAGCGCGCAAGCGACGTGAAAACCGACGTTGAGTCGATTTGTGGTATTTCGCCTCAAACCATGCCGCTGCATATGCAGCGTTTGCTTGGCTTTGAGTATCGTTCACCTGCGACGCTTTGGGGCTACCCAATTGTCCACATTGCGACGGGAATAAATCCCGTTACGATGAAGCGTCGCATTGCCAAAGGTTGGATCGCAATTGGGGACATTGCGATCGGGGGATTCGCTCTTGGAGGAATGGCCTACGGCGTTATGGCAATTGGAGGTTGCGCTTTAGGGCTTCTTACATTAGGAGGGGTCAGTCTCGGTTTGCTACTAGCGATTGGAGGAATGGCTATCGGCGGTTTGGCCCTTGGCGGCGCCGCGGTGGGGATTGTTGCCATCGGAGGTGGTGCGGTTGGCGTCTACGCCCTCGGCGGCGGAGTCTTTGGCGTGTATGGCTTAGGCGGCAACATACGGGATCCACATGCCGTCCGGTTCTTCGGGAGTTGGGGAAGCGGAGCATTAGGCTCAGCAACGCTAATGACCTTGTTAGCTCCCTACTCAATTCTGATTACGCTTGCCGTGGCGTTTCTAACGTTTTTATTAAGTCGCGTATTCCGTACGGAACAATTGGCATCGCATATACAACCAAAACCTGACCCGCGTGCGGCGATACACGCGCCGCGACGTTTGATTGCCGTCATCGTGTTCGGCGTTGTCGCTCTGGTGTATGCGGTTCCTCTTGTTTTCTATCTGACGAGGGCGAACTCGCCTGCACCTGGACCGCCAGTTACAAATAGCCAAATAATAGCGGCGCAAGCTGCGCCGCCGCTGCCAGACTTTGCAAATCGGCAAAACGAATTGGCGTATCATACCTGGTGGGAAATGACGCCGGAGGGCCCGCGTTTGTATGACAACGCGATCCTCGCACTCAATTTAAGTTCGGCTCAAGTTGATCAAATCAATTCTGCAATGCGGGTGGCTTTTCACGATTACCTGGCCTACGAACGTTTGCACTTGCGAAAGGAAACGGTGGGCAACCGGCAGATTTCGACCATCGAGGCTCACTCGAACGATGTCGCCTCTCTCGAGGACAAGCTTTGGACTGGTTTAGATGCTGTGCTATCCGTTGACCAACAAAGAATTGCGCGCGCGAATCTTCGCCTTAAACCGCTCGATCATGCACCAGGGCGGTTCCTAAAACACCTTGCGGCGCCCGGCTTCTTCGGGTTTGCGGAACATGGTGGTAGGGTCGCCGTGTGGCGAGTCGGAACGTGGTTCTACTGGGAGATCACCTCCAACGGCGTCACCGACAAAAATCAAAGCCCCGAACTACCGGCCCTTTACAGACGATTTTGGGCTGAACCAACGACGGGTTGAATATCGCTTGACGTCGAGCGTAAATCATGTGAAGGTAAACGAGCGTCAAGCTCTGACGTTGACGATGCTCTAAACACCTGCTTCTTTGGCGCGAGTGCGTCGGACACGCCATGATTCTGCGAGTGCTGTTGTTGACGGTGATCCTATGTGTGGCGCCAACGGCCACCAGTAGGAGTGACGATGTTCCGGAAAAAGGCAATCCGTCTGAGCGAGGGGGCGTCATCGGCGATTGGCCATTAGACACGGTAAGTACGAAAAATGGCCGACAGTATCGTGGCTACATTCAATCGACTAGTGACGAAGAGATTGATTTTGTCGAAGTCGTTCGCCCTCCGCAACGCGACATGTACCTTGTGGTTCGTCCGATTCGTCTTAGCGAGGTTGCTTCCTTACGACGATTGCCGGACCAGGAACAGCGCGTGTTGGCCGAACGTATCGAGCGATTTAGACATCGATTTCATATTGAAGCGGGCGCTCTTGAAGCCGTTGAACTTAACCAGTTTCCCGAAGACGGCCGGAATCAATTCGTATACCAAGGGGATTGGTTCACGTTGCGCAGCACTAGTGACGAAGAAACTACTCGCTATGCGGTTGTGCGCATTGAACAGATATTCCGCGCGTACCGACACGTTATGCCGCCCCGCGTGAAACCAAAACAGCAACTGACCATTCAACTGTACGGCACAATCTCCGAGTATCAGAAATACCTTACGGAAAAGCAATTGGGCATTGATCACCCGGCGTTTTACTCAGCGGCATCCAACTTAATTGTAGCCGGTGCTAACGTTGCTGTTTTTTCAGAAGACCTCCGCAAAATTCGCGAAAGTATTCAGTTGCAGCGTCAGCATCTGGCTGAGCGCCATGCGAACTTTCTGCAACAACAAAAGCAATACGCGGCGCAATTGGAGCAGATTGGCTTGAAGCCGGACGAGGTGAACGTTGAGTTGCTTGTCCGAAAAAAAGCGTGGGAGAATGAATTTCAATCGCATTTGCGCAAGTTGAACGATGCAGACCGCCGCAATGACGCGAAGTTCGCCGAGGTCAAACGGCAATTATTTGCCCGCTTGGCGCATGAAGCTTTTCATGCTTATGTGGAGAATTTTCTTTATCCACAACGAGTCTACCAGTTTCCAAGGTGGTTGAATGAAGGTATGGCGCAGGTGTTTGAAACCGGACGGTTAGATGGCGAAACGCTACGGATTGACGCTCCTGATCGGGAGCTATTAAGGAGCCTGCAGATGGATTTGGCGGTGGCGCCGCTTCCCCTCGCAGAATTGATTACCGCCGATGAAGTGCTTTTTCTCGCTGGTCACGCGAGTTCGACTGGATCTCAGCGTCGTTACCTTTATTCCTGGGGCCTGGCATGGCACTTATTTACGAATCATCGCATCGCGGATCAGGAAACGTTTGACGACTTTGTGGCGAAAGACGCCGAAAGGAACGACCCCATCATTCGTTTCGAACGATTTGTGAAAGCCCCGGTTCCCGTATTCGAACAGGAATGGCGAAAAGCCATGTTGGCTGAAGCGTCTCCGCCACCGTAAAGCGATTCTTCCGATAAATACGTCTTTCAACGTGAATAGTTAAGACAGATCTTTGAATGGGAAAGCGATTTCGCTCATTGTACCGACGCCGCCATCGTTTCGACCTGTTCTACGGCGTCGAGAAGTCGTTGCTTAATGAGTTGGAGTCGTGCCTCGTCGGCGATCTTTCGCCCCTTCGTATCCGTGATGTAAAACACGTCGACCACCTGATCCAGGTAAGTGCCAATCTTGGCGAACCGGACCGATAGGTCGAGTTCAAACAGGGTGCGGCCAATGTTGTACAGCAATCCCGTACGGTCATGCGCGAACACATCGATAATAGTGGAGTTTTCTGACGCGGAGTTGTCGATGCGCACGCGAGTTGGCAGCCGATTGAAGTCAGCGGCAATTCCCTCGCCTTGCATCTTCCAGGTTTTGCGAAATGCGGGCGGTTTACCGGACTGATCCTTGAGTGAGGCCACGAGCCGCTGGCAAACTTCGTCAATGCGATCGGCGGGCGGTTCACCTGTGAAATCCATATCTTGTACATAAAACCGGTCGAGTACAAGACCATCCTCTAATGTGTTAATCTCCGCCGAAAGTATATTGTGGCCTTTACTTGTGAGTGCGCCTGTCAACTTGTGAAACACGCCTGGCGTGATTTCTTCATAGGCGCCAATCGTGTATTGAACCGCGTCAAGTTCGGGCAAATAGCGACCGCTCGAGAACGCTTCACGATGCGATAACGTCCTTAACCGCTCTAACTCTTTTAACACAAACTCAACCGAGTCCGGATGCAAATAGCTCGCCGGCAGCGCGGCGATTTGGCGGTCCCACCAAGCGCCGCTTGTCGTCACGTCGGCATAGCGCGAAGCAAGCTGGCGAACTTCCTGTTGCCGCGTGAGAAGCCATTCCCGCGAACCGGGGCCCGGCGCGTCGCCCCCTACGTGCGTTAATGTTCGGCGATACAATTCAGTCAAGAGTTGCAGTTTCCAGTGATTCAATACGCCGGGCCCTACTGCGGCCAGGTCGGCGCAGGTCAACACATAGAGCATTTGAAGCACGCTTGGAGAGCCGACCTCAACCGCTAATTGGAGCGGTACGGCAGGGTCGTCGATGTCGCGGTGAAACGCAAGGTGCGACATGAAGAGATGTTTGTGCACCAGGAATTTGACAATCTCCGTCTCACGTTCAGAAAAGTGCAGGCGAAACGCCGCTTCCTCCGCCAGTCGCAGGCCAACTTCGCTATGATCCTCTTCAAACCCTTTGCCCAAGTCATGGATGAGCAACGCAAGATGCAAGAGATGCTTCTGCTTTATGGCGCGATAGGCATCGCCTAAAGAGCTATTGTCGGTATGAAACTCCGTTGCGCATTGCACCGCTCGCAAACAATGTTCGTCGACGGTGTACTTGTGAAACTCGTTGAATTGAAGTAGCCCGCGAGCATGCGCCATGCCGGGCAGGATTTGTTCGAGCAAGCGGATCTCATGCAGACGCCGCAGCAGTTCCCCTAACTGCGCCCGTTGTGAAAGTACCGAAACGAACCGGCGAGCTGCTTCGGTTGAGATTGACTCGAACCGTCGCTCGTTCATCGCGGTGCGAATGGTCTGCCACGTACCATGGTCAATGCGTTTATTCATCGAATTGGCAAGATCCATGAGCCGTAACACCTCCGCTAAGTCGCCGCTCACTTTTTGCAAGCCTCTTCGCGTAGCGCTAATGTGTATAGGACCAACCAGGTAGTCTGGTCCCATGCGATGCGAAAACAACGGCCTAATGAATCGCATCGCATTATACTGTGGTCGCGCCGACTCGACGAAATGCGCCGCAACGTGCCAAATCTCGCCCGTAACTCGGAAATACTCCCGCATAAACTGTTCAACGGGCAACACACCTTGTTCGCCAGCGTAGCCGTAAACTTTGGCAAGACGCACCTGCTCGGCGCGGTCCAGTACGTCATGCGCCTTGCCCGCATGAAAGTGAGTTTCGTTCCGCAACCGAAGCAGAAATTCGCGCCCATCGTGTAAGGTGCGATAGTCCTCCTCGCTGAGAGCGCCGGCCCGTCGAAGCGAGCTGAGACTTGAGTGTCCCCACCGGGAGAAGCCTACCCATCGCACGAGTTGGATGTCGCGTAAGCCACCCTGGGACCTTTTCATATTCGGCGTAAGCATATACACCGATTCACCGTACTGGCGTCGCTCATCGGCGCGCGAGCTTTCGATGGCCGATAGCATCGCCCCGATGCGTCGCCTTGCCTGCCGTCGAAGTGCTGAGACGAATTTCGTGAATAGGCCAACACTGCCGTAGAGATGGCGGTGCTCCGAAAGTGAGGTAAATACGGTTACATCTTCCAATGCTAACCGGCATGCTTGGCTCGGAGTACGAACACTGAATCCAAGCTGCAAACCCGCGTCCCCCATATGCATCACGAACCGGCGCGCTAATGGTTCGACGCGGTCTTCTACGCCCGGTGGATGCAGCAGCATTAGGTCCACATCGGAATAGGGCGCCATGTCGCGTCGTCCGAAACCGCCATGCGCCACAAGCGCCAGGCGCGATCCGAATCCACTATCGCCTGCGGCGCCTTCCGTCTCAAGTGACGCTTGCCACAGGTCGAGGACGAGAGAATCCGCTAGGTCCGACAGCAGGGCGCTAACTTGAATCCCAGGCGAACCACTATCATGTTGCCGTTTGATTTTTTCTCGATGACGCGTCAATCGTTCCCGTGCAGCAAGTACGGCGGGATGAAATGCGGGAGACGTCATGCGCTATTCTTCCTCAAAATTGCGTCCGAGCACCTTGAGCGTAAAACCGCCCAACGGCTTTCCGTGGATCACGCACATCCAATCGTTTATGTCGTCTTCCCGGACGCGAACTCGGTCGCCTTCATGCAATCCGCGGATGTTGGCGGGCTCGTTACCCAACTCGCCATAAACAACTTGATGTTCAATGCCGGTCACCTTGACCCACATATACTCAGTAAACTCGCCGCGAGAGAACGGCGCTTTGATCAGAAACGGCGTGTCGTCGTTATTGCTTCGATTCTCAAAAGAAGCGACAAATTCGGGCCACCGGCGGCGGGCTTCCGCGACCGCGGCCTTCATATCTTCGTTATCGCCGTCAATTGTTGCGATTGGCGCATAATACAATTCCTGTAATTCATGCAGGGGATTGTCGCTACGCAGTTTCCGTTCGGTCTCTGGGTCGTACACGAAAATACGACCTTCGACGGGGTCGAGCACGGCGAGACAATTCTCGTCGGCCAGTTCCGCCAGTAGTTTGCCGATCAACCGATATGCTTCCTCTTGATCTTGGTTCTCACCCATCCAATGGATCAGATCGACCGATAGCCAAGCGCGATGCTGCGCTATGGCCTGCTGTGCTCGCAATTCAGGAACGGCGCCAGCGATGTCTTCGGGGTCCTCGAAATAGGGTTCGTCAAAGCAGTGAATTGTGAAAAATGCAGGTGGATGGAACCCGAAAAAGTGCGGCATCGCCCCGCCGACGAGCGATCGTGTTGGTCCAGTATCGCTCTCGCCTTCAAAATCGTCCTCCTCTTCGTCGCTCTCCACAACGTCTACTTCAGTGCTCCAAGCGTCGGATGCAAGTTGAGCGAGTATCGCCGCGTCCAAATATTGTGGTTCTCGAAACAACAAGACCAATGATAGAAACGGCTCGTCTTCATGGTTCTCGCTGTTGTCTTTTGCGAACAGTTTCAAACGCCAAAGCAACCCTACGGCCACAGCCAAGAGAGGCAGCGCCAATAGAGCCCAGAGCGTCGCATTACCCAGGACGATTTGATAAGTGATCCAGCCAGCTGTTGACGCCAGGATTGTAAGACCAAGCCAGCGCGACCATTGCTGCTCAAGCCAAAGCCCAACGGCCCACAGGGCCATAACGGTTGCCACGAGGAGCCACGGATTAACGAATCCATCGCGTACCGCGTTCCCTTGGAGAATCGTACGTAGTGCGATCCATCCTGCGATAAACGTCAAGGGCACGATCCAGCAAAGGAGAATGCGGCGCGGGAATTGAACTTGAAACGGCATTCACTCGACTCGCAAAATGCAGCGCCCTGCCCGTGTTAAACAAGAAAAGTCAACAGAATATGGCCACCCGCAGTCGTCTCTATTCTATGTCGGTCGCGATTTCGATCAATACGAAGGTCCACGCGCAGCGTTAACAGGGGAACTCGCGAAGCGAGCATCGTATTAGGAGTTGAACCACTGTGAAGCCGTCAATTGCATGGTGAGAAGCGAATGAATGTTGAAATTCGGATGCTTCTGGCCAGAAGCCGCTTAGTGCTCTAGTTGCGAAGGCGCTGGATGAAAGTTGGAACGATGATCCTCAACGAGGTTGCGAATGTTCGTTAGCACATCCGCATGGTTCTTGCTCACATCGAATTTCTCAGCAGGATCAATTTCGAGATTGAATAAAAAGGGCGGATCATGTCGTTCAGGTTGAGGTTGGCCGTAGCCGGCTTGAGTGAGGAAATGGGCTTTCCAGGGTCCCCAGCGGACCGCCATCAATTCAAACCCGCGGTAGTAGAAGAAGTTTTCTCGCGGACTCGCGCCGGCTTCAAGTAGTACGGGCGATAAGTCAAAACTGTCCATTGGGCGATCCTCGGGAACTTGCGCTTCAGCAAGAGAGCAGCAGGTGGCGAATAGATCCATCGTGCTCGCGAGTTCTGCGGTTGTAGTACCAGCCTCAATTCTTCCTGGCCACCATGCGATCATGGGTTCGCGCATGCCGCCTTCCCAGGTGCTACCTTTGCCCTCACGTAGTAACCCCGCTGAACCGCTTTGTTGATCAAACGTCAGCCAAGGCCCGTTGTCGCTAGTAAATATAACAAGTGTGTTGTCGTCTAATCCATTTTCACGAAGTTCCGCGAGTATCCTTCCGACGCTGTGATCAATTTCTTCAACGACATCGCCGTAAAGTCCACGACGGCTTTCCCCCTTGAATTCTTGTGAGCGAAATAAGGGTACATGAGGCATGGTATGCGCCATGTACAAAAAGAAGGGAGAAGCTCGGCGCGCTCGGATAAAACGGATGGCTTCTTCGGTGTAGCGGTTCGTCAGCGTGGTCTGATCGGCAGGACGCTCGATGATTTCCTCATTCCGCATCAAAGGAACATTCCAATAGTCGGAACTCGGCGAATTGAACGCGGCGCGACCGGCTGGTGCGCCTGGGACCCGGTCCATATCATTTGAATAAGGGAGCCCAAAAAACTCATCAAACCCATGCATCGTCGGCAGATACGCAGGCAAGTGTCCCAGGTGCCACTTGCCAATACAGGCTGTCGCGTAGCCATTCTCCTTTAGGTTTTCGGCCAACGTGATTTCGCTACCAGGTAGCCCACCTTGCGAACCAGGGAAAAGTACGCGCTGACGATTGCTGCACATACCGTTACGGGGCGGGAGTCGTCCTGTAAGTAATGCGGCGCGGCTAGGGGTGCATACCTCGGCTCCCGAATAAAACTGCGTAAATTTCATCCCCTCCGCAGCCATGCGATCCAAGTGGGGTGTGCGAATGGTCGGATGTCCGAAACAGCCAAGATCGCCATAGCCCAAGTCGTCGCAAAAAATGATGACAAAATTCGGTTGCGGTTGTGCCGCCTCGATGGACGGAGCAGATGCAAGGAATGTCAGTAGTAAGACGGCACGATTCATAAGTTGGAACGATGATTGAGAAGACGAGGCGTTTCGAAACTGACCTCAAAGAATACACTCCGACATGCCTAGCATTTTCCTGTCGATTGTATCGAACCTCAATAGCGCGCTAACTTCTCTCGCAAGTCGTTGTGGACTAAAATTATCAATAGTAGGACCTCGATCCCAGTCCCCACTAAATCTCTATGCCCGACCGCTGGCGATATTTGATCGACGAGGACATTGACCATCGATTTGAGAAAATGGTTCAGTTGCGTAGGCAATTGCATTCGCAGCCTGAACCTTCCGGAGAGGAATATCAAACTAGTCTTAGTTTGTACCAATCTTTGGCGGATGCTGGATTCGCTGTCGCGATGGGACCGGAAGGCCGCGGCGTTATGGCGGACTTTCCGGCAGATCGACGCCGCACAGCGTCGCAAACACCCCTCCGTGTGGCATTGCGAGCGGATATCGATGCGCTACGAATCTACGAACAAAACCAAACGCCGTATCGCAGTCAGCGTGATGGACTGATGCATGCCTGTGGACATGACGCACATACGGCCGTCGTCTGGGGGGTTCTCAATTGCCTAGCCGAACTCTCGCGTAGCGGTCAACTTCCCTGGCCCGTTGGGGTAAGAGGCGTTTTTCAACCTGCGGAAGAGACGGCGACCGGCGCACGCGATATGATGCAGGCCGGAGTATTGAACGACGTCGGGGCGATTTTTGCCTGCCATGTCGATCCATCGCGCGGCGTCGGGCGCATCGGTCTGCGAACCGGTGTCTTGACGGCGAACTGTGACGCCATGAAAGTGACAATTCATGGGCGGGGGGGACACGCCGCCCGACCGCACGAAGCGAGTGATCCGATCGCCGCGGCAGCACAGTTCATCAATTCGCTTTATTTGTCAATTCCTCGCGTCACCGATAGCCAAGACGCAGTGGTGGTCACGATTGGCCAGGTAACGGCGGGACACAACGCCAATGTCATTCCCGACCAGGTCGAGCTGCGCGGCACCTTGCGGACTCTCGATTCACGTGTGAGAGAAGAAACAATTGGCCATGTTCGTCGCATCGCGGAAGGTGTCGGACAAATGTGTCGCACGACCATTAGGTTAGAATTTGCCGAGGGCGCCAAATCGGTTGTGAATGACTCGAAGTTGATCGATATGCTGCGCCGAGCGTCGGCCGATGTCGTAGGCTGTGAAGGAGTTGAATCGATACATCGGCCGAGCATGGGCAGCGAGGACTTTGCCTACTACTTGGATCATGTGCCGGGCGCCCTATTTCGCTTAGGGTGCGCTTCGCCGCGCGTCGGGGCATCGGGTTTGCACACGCCCACATTCGATGTTGATGAAGAATCGCTGCGAATTGGGGCAAAAGTTTTGGCTCGTGCAGCCGTGCTTTGGTGCGATCCCCAACGCGCCGCTCGCGAATTCGATGCAATACAAGACCTCTTGGCCTAATGCGGCAATTGCCGAAACTTGGAAAGACTTCATGAACACTCCATCGAACCCTGAAAATCAACCTCATGATCCTCACAGCCATACAGAACAAGTTCGTATGCAGCACGTGACGGCGCGCGTGCCGGACCGAGTCAGCCGCGGCGTGTTCTCTACCGGCGTAATCGTTATGACGGGTGGAACCGAGTTTATACTCGACTTCCTGCAGGCGTTGGGAAAACCAAGACAGGTTGCGGCCCGCGTCGTTATGCCTCACGCAACGTTGCCACAGTTTATCGATGCGTTACGTAAGAATCTGGAGATGTACACGCAACGATTTGGCGCCATACATCAACCGAACAACCCGCCTCCGGATCCGAATCAGCCGCGCCCTTCGGTTCAAGAGATTTACGATGACCTGAAGCTTCCCGACGACGTATTGAGCGGCGCTTACGCGAACGGCGTGATGATTAGCCATGCCGCCAGCGAATTTGGATTTGACTTTCTCACGAATTTTTATCCTCACTCGGCGGTTTCTTGCCGTGTATTTCTTGCGTCGCCTCAAGTACCGCGTCTGTTAGATTCATTGCAAAACACATTTGCCCAATTTCAGCAGCGTGTGCGCGAACAGCACCGCAATCAACAAGGTCCACCGCCGGGGCCCGAGGGCAATCCCACATGATATGCGTCGCCCAGAGCTAATTTCGTTCAATTTCGACAACTACTTTGAGTCGTGGAAGGCCGCGGCTTCCTCTGCGTTTAAGAATCCGTCAGAGTTTTGGTCCATGGCAGTGAATCGGCTGGGTTCTCCAAGAAATTCGCGCAACGAGACTTCTCCGTCTCCGTTATAGTCCATTGGACTAAACCAATTAGGAGCGCCTTCCACTGCGGTTGTAACAATCGGGGGAATATAAAGCGCGGCGCCTTGCTGAGGATCTCCCCGAACAAGGCCAACGACCATTGCGCCGGGGAACTCATACGGCGTTACGATGCTGTCGCCGTTACCATCCCGGATACGTAGTAAATTCGAGGCGCCATCAATCTCACGTGACTCTAGGCGAGCGTCATGGTCGGCGTCGATTGCGGCAAATATCGCGTCGCTTTGGTCCGCCGCCCGTGCGCGAATTTGACTGAGCGACGCTCCCGCGCGCGATCGCATGAAATCGGCTAGCTCGGTCGGGTATGCTTTGCCATCGTTGTCGCGATCGAGCGCATCAAAGGAGTTTGCGATCCCGGGCAATCCATTGGGCGCTTCTGCAACGTCCAAATAGCCATCGTTGTTGGCGTCGTAAGAGTTGATTTGTGCCTGAGCCTGCGCTGTGTAATCGATCGACACCGCGTCGTTAGCGAAGAATACAACCTCGCTATCGGTCAGTTCGACCGAGATTCGCGTATCGGACTTCACAACATTTAACGCGGATAGCGTATCGGCTAGCCGGAGGTTTGTTAGCTTCGGACCTATGTACTCGTTTTCGGTTTGAACGTTCGGCGCAGCGATGTTCTCCGAGATCCGATTATTCACGCTGGGTTGGCCGAAGTGAGCCTCAAAAGAGATGTGCGGGGCCAAGTCTTGTATCTGCTGGATTTCGTCGCGCTCCAGCACACCATCGGCATCGCGATCAAGATTCGTGAAAAGCTCGACACGATGAGAAAAGCTGCTTTCATTGATGTCGCCCCCATAGGCGTATAACTCGCCTAACGAAAACAATAACGCGTCCCAGTCCATTTGAGGGTCAATTGAATATGCGGAGTCAGGCGCGGCTCGTCGCCGATTTGACAGTTGACCGGGCATTGTTTCGATCGAGGCGACTTGGAAATCGCTCGAGAGAAGGATGTCATCGATGTCGGCGTCGCGACTGCGTAGGCGCACAGGCGCTGCCGCAATCTCGTCGGTGTCTAATTGGCCATCGCGGTTTTCATCAAGAAGATGCAATGTCGGTGAATCAAATTGATTGTACCCGCGATACTCATTCGAACTGCTTAGCGAAAATGGCCTTGATCCACCCGCGTTGCGAGTCAGAAATCGAGTGGCCTCTTCGCGATCGAAAACGCCATTCTTATTGGCATCGTAAAGTTGGACGAGTCGAACGGCTTCGGTTTCGCTTTCGGACTCGACATTGCCGTACCGACCGCTCTTGAATTCAGGAGAGTGAATTACCTCATCCCAGGTAGGCCGCCCATCGCCGTCCGAATCGGCGTCGGTCAAGACGGCGTCAATCAGTTCCGACATTGCCTCACGTAACGGTCGGCCATCAATTGTGAGTGTTACTTCAACGATGAGTGGACCGCCTTGAGCCATTAACAAAAAGCGCTCGACGTGAGGCGGTGAAGCCGTTTCTTGCGAAGAGCCAGCGTCGTCCGCTACTGGTTTGCTCATCTGGGCTGAGGCCGGGGCGTTTTCTACAAGTGTGTTCCCAAGGTCGATTACCCCAGTGGGTCGTACTGACGCTTCGGAGGTCGCCTTTGTATTCAAGGTTGTTTCGATTGGGATCGCTTGCGCACGGTTCGAGGTCGGCGGCGCAAAATTCGGCTTGTTGCAACCGAGCAGGAGCACGACCAACGCAACTGTTATGTGAGTTTTCATGGACTTGATCGAAATCTAACTGGGCGCCAGTTGCGGTTCAGAAGTTCCTGCGATGTTCTCAGTTTTTCGTAGAACGCAACGGACCAGCGCCAATGACAATAATAAATATCCTGCCTGCAAAATCGCCCACAAAACGTACGACCAACAGAATGACCAGAATACCTCGGAATAGTGCGCTTCACCTGGATTGTGCGCCGGAGGCCAAAGTAGTTCGATCCTAGCGAAGGCGCTGGCAAGCCCGCTTCCAGCGAGGCCACATAGAATCATCGCGAGAGGCGCACCGTAACAGAGGTGTTTACTGCCCCACCATGCAAACAGCGCTATGGCGCCGCATGTCGTACCGACCGCCAATCGCCACCAGCTGAATTGCCACGTTATCGGGCTGGAATACATGTTGGGCTGCATGAATTGTGAGGTTGCCAACCCTATACTGATGAGTGTGGTAACTCCCAAGAGTTCCAAAAGCGTCCACCGCGGAACTTCGCGTTTGGAGGAATTCCAGAACGGTGCAGAATTGGCAACCCATCGCATGCAAATCATGGTGAACAATATCATCGCCGACTGAAGCACGAAAATCGCTCGCGAATCGGCGGCCTGGGCCACAGCAGGATGAAGGAATTCCAACATCATGCTCCAAACTAAGATTCCAACGATCAGAAGAAGCCACCGGATTGATGACGCTCCTTGCCTTGCGCCACACCAAATGGCCAATAGACTGACTTGAGACGACGCCAATGCGGTAGTCAATAATGTGCCGTGAGGATGCACATCAATAATGTCAAACGTGATGAGCCAATTCACATCGGCGGTTGCGACGAATTTGGGCCAACCACAAAGCACCGCGAATCCGGCCGTAAGATTCAAAGCCAAGGCAATGAACACGGTCGCGACGACACGCCAATTCAACCGCGAACGCGATATTCCATCCGACGTACTCATAGTGACGGCTAAGACTATGAAACGCTAGGTGAGTAGGCTGCATGGGCCTGATCAATTTCGTCAGTCACGGCGAGCCCTAGCTCACGATCGCCGCAATTGGGTTTCCTTCGACAATGCGAATAGGGCGTCCCAAATCTGAGATGTTTTCCTTGCTAGGATTAACGCCGACTGCCTGGCAAAGCGTGGCTAGCACGTCACTGACGTCGACTTTACCGTCAACGACTTGTTGTCCATCATCACTGGTTTTGCCGAAATACTGGCCTCCTTTAATGCCGCCGCCAGCGAGTACGCATGTCCACGCATTTGGAAAGTGATCGCGTCCGGCGTTGCTATTGATTACAGGGGTCCGACCAAACTCGCCAATCCACAGGATCGTCGTCGACTCAAGTAGGCCGCGTTCTTTCAATTCGGTCATCAACGTGCCCCATCCGGCGTCGAGTTGGGCGGAAAGATTGCGTACCGCTGGGAAATTTCCTGCATGTGTATCCCAGCCGAGATTGTTGCTGGCGTCAAAACCAAGCGAGACTTCGACAAAGGGGACGCCCCTTTCGATTAGCCGACGAGCCATTAAGCAGCCTTGACCAAATCGCGTACGGCCATATGCTCGGCGCACCTTATCCGGCTCTTGTGTCAGATCAAAAGCGTTTGCCGCGGTACTTTGCATCATGTTTACCGCCCGGCGATAAACGGTGTCTTGCGCCAAGGCGGTCGCCGAATCTCGCGTCGACAAGAAGCTCTTTTGTAGTTTGTCCCACAATTCAAGGCGATTTTTTGCTTGCGATTGGGTGACCTCTTTGGGAAGCATCAAATGATCAACGCCCAGTTCCGCGTAACTCGCATCCGACGATTGCGACGTCGGCTGGTCTGTAAATGCGGCGCGTTCGCCAACCGTGGCAGCGGCGTAATGTGGTCCGAGAAATCCCGGACTGAATGCTCGCGGATTAAACGCCGTGTACGGAGAGATGCTGACATAGTTGGGAAGGCTCGCCGCCGGGTCGCCAAGCTCTTTTGACAGCACCGACCCCATTGTTGGGTAACGCAGCGGCCCTCCGGGTTGTTGACCTGTGCGAATCAAAAACGTGCCGCGCCCATGGTCACCCTCTTTTGTTGAAAGGCTGCGTATGATCGCCATTTTGTCGGCATGTTGAGCCAACTTGGGCAGGTGCTCGCTGAAACGAACTCCAGGTGTGTTCGTAGTCGTCTCCTTGAATTCGCCGCCGTTCGCGTGGTCGGGCTTCATGTCAAAGGTATCGGTTTGCGTCGGGCCTCCCGTCATCCATAGCAGGATACAATGACGTTTTCTCTGTGGATTGGCGGCCGCTTCGCTCGCGAACAACGGAAACCAACCGCTTAGGCTGGAACCCAGCAAACTTAAGCCGGAGTACCTTAATACATCGCGTCTTGTCAGGTGCGGTGAATGCACAACCGATTCTCCTGTGGCATAGCCCTGGCATCTTGATCGGAAAGGTTTAAAACCCCTGGCCCTAAAGCAAAATGGCGCGCTCGCAATTCCGATTCACATTTCACACGACCTTGTGTTAGTGATTCAATGCGAACTCGGCGCTGTTGAGGAGAGCCCAAAACACATCTCCCAATCTTTGTGTTTGATTAACGCCATCTCCATTCTCAACATATTGAACGAGATGCTCTTTCTCATGGTTCGTAGGAAACCGCGAGTAAGTGGCGAGAAACAATGTTTCGATGCGCAGGCCATTGGAAAACCACGGCGCCTCTAAAGCGGTTAGCATTCGGCTCTTGCCTTGTTGAGTCGCCTCAACCATTAAATCGCCATTCATTAACATCAACGCTTGAGGTAGTCCCGCGTCAAATTCGGATGCCGAGCGATTCGAAGTCTCCATGCGTGCCAGAAAATCGCGTCGTTGAGGGTCGAACAAGCGGTTGGACGTCGATCCGCCCATGCCTGCACTTACGATGTTCCGTATCGCAGCTTGGGAAAGGCTATCGTAGAGCTGCTCGGCAGAAAGCGATTTGACCATCATTTGGGCGAATAACTCCGGCGGCGCAGGCTTCCCTTCCACTTGGCTGGACAATTGATATGCACGGGTATTCGCCAGCATGCGGTACAACATGCGCATATCGAAGCCAGTCTCAATGAAGTAATCTGTCAACTCTTCAAGAAGTTTCGGATGACTCGGAGGGTTGCGCGGACTCAGGTCATCGACCGGTTCGACCAAACCACGCCCAAATAAATTGGACCATACCCGGTTCGTTAGCGCGCGCGCAAGAAAGGGATTATCGCGCGAGGCCATCCAAATGGACAATTGTTGGCGCCGGTAACCGCCTTCATTGGAGTCGGCAAGTAATCCTTCTGGATATTTTGGAGGAACCACTTCATCGGTATCGGGCAACGTCACGTCGCCTTGATTGCGATCGACCAGGGTCACATTCATCGTCGCCGCTGGCGATCGTTCACTTTGTTGAAGCTGAGCAAAGAACGCGGCGTAACCCCAGAAGTCACTCTGGCTCCAGTGGTCATATGGATGGTCATGACACTGGGCGCATTGGATTTGTAGTCCGAGAAAGATTCGTGCCGTGTTTGCCGCGAGCTCTTCCGGCTTTAGTTCCAAAGATGTATAGAAAAGGGCGGGACCGCTCTCGCGCCCCCCTGTTGCTACGAGCAATTCAGACACAATGCGATCATACCGCATGTTCTCTGCAAAACGACTACGCAGCCAGTTCTGGACGCCCAAAATGCTGTTTAGATCGCCGGATTCAAGACCGGCGGGAAGCATGATGTTTCGCCAGATCGTCGCCAAATGCGTCGCATGGGCGGGAGAAGTAAGAAGGCGTTCGATCAGTTGCTCGCGTTTTTGGGGTGCATCATCGCTGAGAAACGCGCGGACTTCGGCGACAGGCGGGATGACCCCGGTTAAGTCCAGGTAAGCTCGACGGAGGAACTCCGCGTCATCCGCCAAGGGCGCCGGTGTAATACTCTCGACTTTCCAACGCTCCGCTACGAGTGCATCCACGCGATTGGCCATGGAATGAAAGTCTACTTTGCGAGCTGAACTGGCCGGGCGCAAATCTTCACTGGCGGCTGATGGCGACGAAAGGCTTGCGCCAACGAGCGACCATGTGATCAAGATCAACGTGCTAAATCGACGGCCAGAAATCGAGAAGCGCTTCATGCCTTCGCTCCAGAAAGGGCGAAAGAGACGGGGACTGCAATTTCAACGAGAGTTTATCATATGTTTTGGTTTCTTAGAAGTCTTTTCCCAATATTTTCACGAGGTTTGCTGTAGTGCATTCGTCTGCCGCCTGAACAGCTTGGGGAGTTGACGCGATTATCTGCCAGAACTAACAATGTCCGCCCAGAGGCGTCGCAGCGCAACCATGCGTTCGTCCCCCGATTGCGAACGAATTTGAAACCCATTTCTCATGCTCGGTGTAGGGTGCTCTATGTCGAATATTGTCGCGACCTTAAACAAATTGGCTAAGTTTGATACTCCGACCATTTGTAACGTTATCGAGTTGTTTGATGTGCGCCCGCGAAATGTGGGCTACATGAATGCGACGATCAAAGCCAATTTTCCCGAACTTCCACCGATGGTTGGATTCGCCGCAACTGCGGCGTTTCGAAGCGACGCGCCGCCCGTGGGCGGTGACGCATACGGGAGCATTCAAAAACAACTCGAACAATTTGCACTATTGCCCGGACCTGCTGTGGTGGTTTTCCAAGACCTAGACGACCCGCCAGTAGCCGCGACGTTTGGCGAAGTGATGTGCTCCACCTATCAAGGATTTGGTTCGACGGGGTTAATCACCAGCGGCGCCGGCCGTGATTTAGAACAGGTTCGATCGATCAAATTCCCGGTATTTACGGGATCAACGATATGTTCGCACGGTTATTGTCACATTTTGCACTTGGGCCTCCCCGTCCGCGTCGGTGGGATCACAATACACCAGGGTGACCTTTTGCATGGCGATGCGAATGGCGTAACGACCATTCCCATAGATATTGCTGCGGAGGTGGCCGATATTGGCGACGAATTCGTTGCGTCAGAATCGGTCATGCTTGATTACGTAAAGGCCCCTGGCGAAAAAAAAATCGAGGAATTCAACCGACGGCGTCAAGAGTTCCAACGCATCGTGGCAGAATTGACCAAACGAGTGTCACGCGCACGCTCGAATTCTTAGTCCATAAAATACTTGCCATTTGCCCCCGAGGTTGTAAAAATCGAGGCAGGGAAGTCACCGCCGACCCGCCTTCCCATTGCCTTCTCTTCTTCCTGGTTGCAGATGTTATGACAACCCTCCTTTGGCGGGCGGCGCTCAACTCGTTGGCGGCCGGCGCACTTTTGCTTGTGTGCCACCCCTTGGTTTGCGCCCAGGCGGTACAAGAGGTGAAAGCCGCCGTCGTGTCGAATCCGCAGGCGGTTACGCCAACGCCATCCTCCGATTCGAATGCGAACAACGCATCTCCCATGCCGACGGATTCGGGCCGTGGCGAACAAGAAAAGGGCGCAGCGAAAAAGAACGAGTCGAGTCAATCGGCCGACGAGAAAAAGAAAGACGAGTCCACGCCGCCCGCATCGGTTGTGAGACCAAACGAAGCGCCGGGACCGGCTGACGCGGCAGAGTTGCGGGTTCGGCCGTCAGAAGACGGAATGATTCGATTCAGTTTTCGCAATCAGCCCTGGCCCGCAGTGTTGCAGTGGCTCGCCGATGTCTCGAATTTGAGTCTGGACTGGCAAGAATTGCCGGGCGACTACCTGAACCTCGCTTTGCATCGATCTTACACTTTGCCTGAAGCTCGCGACTTGATCAACCGACACCTGCTGGCGCGCGGGTATACGATGATCGAAGACGGCGAAACTTTAACCGTTGTCAATCTTTCGAAGCTCAATCCGGCGGTAATTCCTCGTGTTACGGCAGAAGAACTCGATGTTCGGCAACCCCATCAGTTTGTAAGAGTCTCATTTTCTCTCGAGTGGATGGTCGCCGATCGCGCGGCGGAGGAGTTGAAGCCCATGCTCAGCACGCATGGCAAACTTGTCCCGCTGAAAGAAACAAACCGCTTGGAAGCCATGGACGTCGTGGCGAATTTGCGAGAGATCCATCGGCTGCTTTCACAAGAGCAGGCAGCTGATAGCGAGGACCGACTCGTGCGCGAGTTTATCTTGACTCACACGCGAGCCGCAGACATCCGTGAATTGCTCATGGAATTGCTTGGCATCGAGTCGAAAGCGAAAGGGCCTGCAAGCCCTCTGACGCCAGCGCAAATGCAGATGATGCAACAACAGGCGCAAATGATGCAACAACAGGCGCAGCAACAAGTCGCGACGGCGCACAGTAACGCTAAAAAAGACGAGATCAGCCTTGTCGTTAACGCACGAAAAAATAGCGTTCTAGTCACTGCCCCACCCGACAAGATGGCGATCGTTGCTGAAGCCGTCATCATGTTAGACGTGCCTGCGTCCGCGGGCGAGTCGCTATTAACGAATATGACTCGTCTGCAGGTCTACCGGCTCTCGGCGGTTGATCCTGACCCAATCGTGAAAACATTACAGGAAGTTGGTGATCTTTCGCCGCAAACACGTCTCGAGGTCGACGCCAAAAACCGCGCCATCATTGCCTACGCTACGCTGGCCGACCATGTACTGATACGCACGATGGTGGAGAAACTGGATGGAAGCGCCCGCTCGTTAGAAGTAATACCCCTTCGCCGACTTTCCGCCGACTACGTGGCAGGAACATTACGATTTTTGTTGGGTGGTGAACAGGAAAAGCCGAAGCGGCGGTACCCTTACTACTACTACGATCAACCTCAGGACGACAAGCCGCAAGACGATTTTCGTGTCGATGCTGACGTGGAAAACAACCGGCTTCTGGTTTGGGCCAATGCAAACGAACTTGAGGAGGTTGTTAGTTTGCTTGGCAAACTCGGCGAGATTCCGCAACGTGAGGGTGACTCTCGCCGGGTACGGACTATTGACATTTATCCCAGCCAACAAACCCCAGAATTCTTTGACCGTTTGGAAGACGCATGGGAAAAACTGGCGCCCAATCCATTGCGGGTGGAGCCCACTGGGGAACCGGACATTCCTCCGCCGGCAAAGACTTCGAACGACGAAGCGCACACGTCGGCGAGGCGCCGCGGCGAAAAACCTCGCCATTCGTCCAACACGTTCGCGGAAGCACCGCCTCGCGTGCGTCATGGGCAGCAACCCGCGACTCCCGCGAATCATGCGGGTCAAGAGCAAGCGGTTGCAATTCAATCCGAGTTAGCGGAACCCCGAATATCATCTCGACAATTTAACTCAAGCCTGTTGCGTACGTCCGCACCGACGACAAAACAAACCGATGCGCCTGTGGGTATGACGCGCGGGCCGGATGGACGTCTCGTCATCTCCTCGGAAGATACCGAAGCGCTCGATTTGCTCGAAGACCTGCTTCGTGAAATGGCTCCGCGCCGCAAAGACTTCGAAGTGTTTGAGCTCAAATATGCGCCAGCGTTTTGGGTCAAATTGAACCTGGAGGATTTTTTTGAAGATGATGATGAGAAAGACTCGCAATCGGGTTATTTTCGATCCTGGTATTGGGATATGCCGCCCGAGTCGGAAGAGAAGGACCCGCGCAGGCTATCGAACCGGCCACCCCTTAAATTTATCTCGGATGACGACACGAATACGATCGTTGTTCAGGGCGCCGATCCGCACCAACTACAAACCGTCGCAGAACTCATTCGCTTGTATGACCAGGCGCCACCCGAGGACGCCCAGTCTCGGCGCGTTACGCAAATCTTCTCGATTCGTTATTCTCGGGCAGAGGTTATCGCTGAGGCGGTCAAAGACGTTTACCGCGACTTGCTTAGCGCTAATGACAAAGCGCTTGCACATGGCCAGCAGCAACAGAACCAAAGACCCGCGGGCGAAACGTATATCACCAACATTGGGTTTGGCGAAGAAGGCGACGAACAGCGAGAGCGACGTATGCAAGTGACGTTCAAAGGAAAACTCTCGATCGGAGTTGATACCCTCACCAATACACTCCTGATTTCGACTGAGGGCGAATCGCTGATGCGCAACATTCAAGAGATGATTCTGCGATTGGACGACGCAGCGCGTCCACGTACTACCGTGGAAGTACTGCGAATTGGCGGAATGGGCGGGTCTGGCCTTCAAAAGGCCTTGGCGGAGATCTTTCGCCAGGAGGTTGAGTCTGCCAACGGAAGTCGGACGCAAGCAGGGCAGCCACAAAGTAATACGCAACCTAACGGCGTTTTAGCGCCAGCCACCTCGTCGGGCAGTGGTTAGCATCACGCGCCGACTTAGATGGCGGCAATCCGCGCGACTTATTTTTTTCGCCACTTCTCGATCAAGGCGGCAAGTTCGGCTTGTTGTGGTTGCGGCAGGGCGGCAATCAAGTGTCGGCTCGGTAGATCAAGATGGAGTGCGCCCCGCCCGTCGCTGAAATGATGTTCACCAAGTTCTTGCTGAATACGAGCAAGAATAGCGTCGTCACTCGTATCATCCGATAAGTTCTTCGGCAACGGGTAAAACTCGGTTTCCAGTTTTACTCGCAACTTTTCTGGCGTCGTGATTTCAAGGGTCGCGCCGTCAATCACTCGGTACGCCAAATCCATGGGCGATAATAACCGAGTCAGCACATCGCCAAGGGGTTCATTCTCGGCAACCACGGAGCCTTTTGCATCGATCGACCATCCCGCTTCCGTAGCGGCGCGCCAGTCAATCAGAATTGTGATCCCGGCCGCGCTCCCTAACCGTTTGAGGATTTCGGTTAAGTCGGTCGATTGGCGAAAATTGAGTTGGATCGGCGCATTCAGTTTGCTTTGCGCTAGTTGACGCTGGATTAGGGGTTGAAACCGGGAGGCGTCAAAACGAGTGCGCAAGGACAACCCGCGCGCGGCCCGCAACGTTTCGCAAAACGCGATGACCCGGTAATGTATTGCCTCGGTTTGTTCAATCAACAGCCCGCTTTCCTGAGGTAAGATGGACCCGGGGCCGCCCGCCGCTTTCCAACTTTCAGGCGCAACTAACTGAGTAATCAAGCGTCCAAATTCTAACACCTGTTCCGCGTCGCCAGACACGAGATCGTTCACCGGATGTTTGATTTGACGTAGTGTTGCATCTTTGACCGCGGGCGCCGTGACCACCAGATGGCCGTCCCGCACGTCAAAGCCTAACGCCAAAGGTTCTAAGGCCGCCGAAACGGCGCCTCCCACGGTCGTCTCCTTTAATTTGACAGAGATTGGAGCATGGGGTGTAAGCCGACGCCACGCCAATGCTTCTGGCTCAATGGTGACTGGAATTGTTGACAAGTCAGAAATGAAATCAAGAAAATCGACGAGCGGCAAATTGGAGAACTCGATTGCAGCAATAGGATCCGCCAGTCGGGCGGCAACATCGACTTGACGAGGCGCCTGTCGTGGTGGCGGGGTTTCCTCAGTCGAAGGCTGTTCGCTTGCTCCCTCCGACGAATTGTTTTCTGATGAATCCTCGTTCGTGACCGATTCGACCGGCAGGCTGGGAACCATACCGGAATCAAAGGTTGCATCTCCTAGAAAATCGCCAAACCGCCCTAGCACATCGTCGCTCGCCGCAAGAGTCTCCGTTGGCTGTAGATTTGTTTCAGCTGTAGAAGCGAGTGCTTCCTCGTCAAGTGGAGGCGGAGGAGTGGCATCCTCATGATTCGGACTTTCGGCTATTCTACTACCATTCGAGTCAGCGGCCTGTGGCGCATTGGCGGCCGCCTCGGTTTGGTTTACCTCAGTCGCTGATTCTGGCGGCGTTGTGGGTGATGATTCTGCCGAATCATCGTTATTCGTCCCGCCAGAACCTTTATTGTCGGACGACTTTTGTTGGTCGCCGGCTTCGCCATGAATTTGTCGGTCTTCTGGTGACGGTGGGGTACTTGTCGCAACGGTTGCCGCGTCGGCGATGGCGGGAGAGTTCCCGCGATTGGCGTAAAGGACGGCGTAGCCGAAAACGCCGATCGCAAGCGCAACGCCTGCGACGGCGGCCCCGCCTAGCAAGACAAATTGGCGCCACGCTCGTAAATTGTGCGAAACCCACATGTCGTCGGGCAGTGGGGGCAAGACAGGAGCATCGACCTCGGCGCTAATTGCGGTGGTTCGTGCATCTGTGGTTACTTGGACTGGCGAAGTGGTCAACTCATGATGAACGGTCTCAGGAGCCGCAGAATCGTTACCCGCGGTTTCATGTTGGTGGACTTGCGAAGGCGCCATTGGCGGCGAAAGATCTTTAGTGGGCGTAGCGACTTCCTCTACAGTGTCGGCCCATTGGTCGATTCCACGGGGCGTTTCAATTGAAGTGGCGGACGCCGTCGGCGGTTGTTGGTGCGGTTCAGTCGCCCGCGCGGATGGCGATTCCTGCGCCTCTTGAGTGAGGATTTCGACCGCGTCGTCAAACGTCATGTCTAATAGCGAAGGCGCAGCGGCGCTGCCAACACTTGCAGGAAGTAATAGTTCATGAGAACTGTCGCCTGCTGTGCTCTCCGTCGCTTGCGAAGGGCGCGGGGGAGTAATCATGACCATGCTTCCGCAGCGTGGGCAGGTATGGATCTCGCCAACCGCCAATTCATCTCGGACTTTGAGTCGTGCCTTGCAGGTTGTGCAGGAAATATAGAACGTCGTCACGGGCGATGCCTTCTATTCGCAGGCTAGTAGCTTGTTATCGTTATCCGTTCGGAGTGCGAACAAATAACCTTCATTCCGCCGTCGTGTGTTGCGCCAAATAGGCGCGTCATTTGAATTCGTCGGGCAACGCATAACCCTTGGCGGCGGCAGCGTCCCGGGTTGTAATCAAAATGATGTTCTTCGACGCGTCGTTAGGGTCAGGGCCAATGACCCAAATCAACTTCTGATCCGCCTCGTTTGGCGTCTTGACTGTTGTGATGGGATTCGCCTTCATGACCATTGCCGTAAGAACTTCTCGAATGGATTGATCGCTCGCTTCAAAGTCGCGAATTTGCTGATTTTGCGTGATCCCATTCATTTCCAAATCTTTGCCCATTATTTTGATGTCAAATGGAATGTCGAGGTTAGGGGTCGCGTCGCGCACTTCCGTCGCCACATCACGCATGGCGAAGTCAAGAGATAGCTGCGGAAAACGGATGCTTATTTTGTAATCAAGCAATTCGTCGATCGTCTTGACTTGAGACTCTTTGGGCGACGCGTCGGCTACATACGCAGCGCCTGATTCTGAAATCAGAGTAAGCTCCGACGCTGCGAGCAGGTTCGGGGCTGCTACTCCCGGAAGGGCGGCATTGATCACGGCATGTTCGTCCTCAGCGCCGATGCGGCATTGTTGGTGAACAAATCGCACCATGGGCGGGAAACGCAACGCTAACCGGCGCCAATAAGGATGCGGGACCAGACGAGCGATATACTCTTCAATTTGGTCCGGCAGCTGGGAAAGACGTTCACGCAGGTCCGAAGCCAACTTGCTCTTTTCCAGATCGAGCGTGCCTTGCAACCGCATTTCTAGGTAAAACGGCTCACCAAAGTGTACGCTGGCAAGTGCCGCGTGTAAGTCGTCGCCAAGGAACGATTGTAAGGGAGCGAGGAGTTTCTCAAGGTCGCCTGTAAAGAGTTTTTGTGCGTCGGAATGCAAGTAATTCGGCGCCAGCAATATCGTTACGTGCCGATCTTCGTCCGAAACTCGCAACAAACGCTCCATTTCGCGTCGCAAAAGCGGCTTTGCCCGAGGGTTCTTTGCAACTTCCCCAACATCCGCCGACGCTCCCATGAGAAATACGCCCGGATGATCTTTGGGAATGTAAAACGACCAACCACGGGCGGAATAGATTGCGGCGTCGGCCGGTCCTTCGGGCGACGGATTTCCCCAGCGCGAAAGCAACACGGTCTCGGCAAGAGGTTCTTTCAATCGGACGACGAACGAGGGTCTTGGCGCATTGCCATTATTGTCATGCAAGGCAATGACCATGCGGCTAATTTCACCCAGTTTTACGCCCGAAGCGTCTTGCCAACTCCGCACCATGCCCTCGAATCGAGGGCCTAACGCCTTAAGCGACTGCGAGCCATGGGGACTCGACAACGTGTCCGCCGGACGGAACGCCAGGAAAAATTGCGCGCCCGGCGGTGAGAAAGATAAATCGATTGGCGCACCATGGGTAGGCGAAGCCCATAACGTCGCTCCGTCGTCGGGTACGACTTGCAGGCTTGAAACTTGCGAGGAATCACTGCGGGCTGGTGTAGGATCTGCGTTCGCGGATCGAACGGGATTATCGACGGGCTCAGCGTCGACATCGTCCTGAGTCGCTGCGGATGACCGGTCATCGCGTACGTCCGAAGTTGCAACCGCGGTTGGATTGTCGGTTCCGTCAAAATAGCTGCTTGCCGCCAGGACTGCGATAACAAGCAAGGCCGCAACGCCAAACACTATTCCGGCATTCTGCAAGCGAGTGGCTTTCCGCTTTCGCTGGCGCGAGGAGCCATCGGCAAACGTTGAAGATTCCGGTGAAGCCACAGCGTTGGCCGATAGCGTGCTGAAATCTACGTCTGCGGCGCTGCTGTGGGCTGTTGTTCGACTCGCGTTGTCGAATGCAGGAAATGAATTCGATGGCGCCAAACCAGAATTGCCAGGCGTGGTCGTCGGCCCGATTGGCTGAACGGCTGGTTGTGGTCGTAATGTCGCGCCATATTGTGACAAATGCGATTCAAACGCAGCGTGCGCAGGCGATACCGAGGGAACAGCGAACTTGCCTGGTTCGACCATCGGCGCCAAATTCTCCGCCACACTGGCCGCATCCTGCAGTCGAACTTGCGGATTCTTGGCCAGCATATACGCCACAATTTGACCGAGTTGCGGCGACACGCCGAACGTTTCCAACGATGCAATACGCTGCGTCGCGTGTCGACGCATCTTCTCCCGCAGGTCGCCCTCTGGAAATGGCGGCTGACCAGCGATTGATGCATACAAGGAGCCGCCGAGCGCATAAATATCGGTCAAGATGTCGGGCGCACACCCTGGGTGCGCAAGTTCGGGTGCGAGATAATTCGCCCGATCAAGCACATCGCGGTTTGGATTAGGATCGTTCCAAGGAAAAGGCCCTGGTGGCGAGGTTAAGTCACGTGACAGTTTTACATTAGGGCCGCCGTCGACAAAGATATTCCTCGGACGTACATCGCCATGCACTCGCCCATGAAGATGCAATTCGTGCAACGCAAGAGCCGTCGCACGTATGACGTGGCAGGCATCGGTCACTGGTAAGGGGCTTTTGGCGATTCGCTCAGAAAGGGAGACTCCCGGCAATTCCTCCAGGACGAGAAACCTGTATTTCCCTAAGTCAATGGCGGCAAAGCAACGTTGCAGGTATGGATGTCGCACAGCACAATCGTGTTGAATCCAGCTTGCAAACGACTGCCACGCCTGATCGTCTTCAAGGATCGGTCCTGTAAGAAACTGCAACAAGACGGGATAACGTGTCGCACAATGAACCGCCCGAAAGCAACCGGCAAATCGTTGCGGGTCCGCGCGGTCGTAAACAACGTAGTCACCGTAAAAGAAGGGACCGGGGCGACCAGCCAGCAGGATCTTACTTTGGTACGCACTAATTACATTCTTCGCGACCAACCAGTCGGCAAGCATTTGCCCGTCGGGCGTCGACGCGGCTGGACGAATTTGCGCGAATTCAGCGTTAAGTTGCTGGCACTGCTCATACGTTAGGAGGCCGCTTTCCATCAGTAGCCGCCAGAAGTCAGAAATTGGCGCCGGCATGGGCAGTTCGCGAATGCGCTCCTTATCACCAAGTAGTCACTTATTCAGTGTAACGGACCTCGAACGCAATTTGCAAAACGCGGTGTTAAAACCATTGCGCGACAGACAGTTATGTCCAAACGATCTGCCGAAAATAAGGATCGTGCCAATAGAATAGGTCGTACCGCTTTGAGTTCGCATTCGAGCCGTGAATCGCCGAGGGTAAGCTCTTTGGCAATGAATCGCCCCTCTGTTCTGGTGGGTGTCCTGGTGTAGATTGCGTTTTCCACGAACGGGATGGTGTCACCTAATCAAGTTTTAAGTCGTCGCAACACCTCGTGGTATAACAACGCGGAAGGGCGTTGGTCATCCCTTCGGACAACGCGCCGTGACGAGAGTTCACCGTATCGCGTGGCGTGGCGCCGTAGTTAAGGAGCGACTTGTGAAAAAGCTTTGCGAAGAAACTTACAGCCGCGTTCTGACGATCTACTTGTGCGTTCGCCATGTCGCATGTTTCGTGGCGGCGTTTTATGCGGCGGCCATATTACACGCTGATGACGTGTCGAAGCCACTTGCGCTTCATCCTGCAAATCCGCACTATTTCCTATGGCGTGGCGAAGCTGCGGTTCTCATTACATCGGGCGAACATTACGGAGCTTTGCTTAACCTTGATTTTGACTACGAGCGTTACTTTGACGAACTCCAAGCCAAGGGACTCAACCACACTCGCATTTTCTCCGGCGTTTATCGCGAAATCGATGATTCATTTGGAATTACCGATAACCCGCTAGCCCCAAAAGTCGATCGATTCATAT
Source organism: Planctomycetota bacterium (assembly GCA_963204915.1). GTDB lineage: Bacteria > Planctomycetota > Planctomycetia > Pirellulales > Pirellulaceae > JAHWKS01. Next base: position 32,358 of record CAUJHS010000102.1, read on the forward strand.
GCCCTTGGCCTCGCATTGAGCAGCCTGGCGGCGCCGAGGGCCAGATCAAATTCGACTTGTCGCGTTGGGATCCTCGCTACTTTGACCGACTACGCGACTTGATGCAGCAAGCCCAACAACGTGACATCGTTGTCGAAATGACCTTGTTCTGCCCGTTCTACAACGACGCGCTTTGGAAGGCGTCGCCGATGAATGTCGCAAACAATGTGAATGGAATAGGCGACTGCCCGCGCGAAGAAGTCTACACGTTGAAGCATGACAACATGCTCGCCATCCACCTTGCTGTTGCCAAGAAGATCGTTCAAGCGTTGCGCGACTTTCCGAATCTTTACTACGAAGTATGCAACGAACCTTACTTCGGCGGCGTCACACTCGAATGGCAGCATCGTATAGTTGAGGCCATTGTAGACGAGGAAAAAGCTTGGTCACACCGGCATTTGATTTCAATGAACATCGCCAATGGACGGGCGCGTGTAGAAAGGCCTCATCCTGCGGTGTCGATCCTAAATTTTCATTACTGTACCCCGCCGGATACCGTCGCAATGAATTACCATTTGGATCGGGTCATTGGAGAAAACGAAACTGGCTTTCGCGGAAAGAGCGATTTGCTTTATCGCACCGAAGGTTGGGACTTTATCCTCGCCGGGGGCGCGCTCTACAACAATCTCGATTACTCGTTTACTCCGAAACATCCGCAAGGCGATTTTACTGAGTACTCATCACCCGGCGGCGGTAGTCCTACGCTTCGCGAGCAGTTGTCAATCTTAAAGCGATTTGTCGAGGCGTTCGACCTCGTCAAGATGGCGCCGAAAAATCTGGCGACGGTTGTGTCGGGAGACTGGACGGTTCGAGTGCTGGCGGAGCCCGGAGAGCAATACGCCATCTACGTTCATGCGCCCTTACCACAAAAACCTCAACAAATCGAAGACCATCGCCGGATTGACGTCCAGATCACCCTCGAAATTCAGTTGCCAAAGGGGCACTACGAGTTTGAGTGGTTAAACACAAAGACGGGTCAATTCAATCCGGGCGCTCCATTTGAACACCCGGGCGGTATGAAGCAGCTTCGTTCTCCACAATTCGATGATGATATCGCCTTGCGAATTGTGCGACGATCGATTGCAGGAGAGCGTTAGCGCCATCTTCGCAATCGACGCGCGTTCATCCAATCATGCATTGAACTTGCATTCGTGGCTTTCGGACGTTGAATTGGTTCGATCGGAACGGTCGCGATAACAGCCAGCATGGAAATGCTAACCCTTTGCTTTCTCGGATTTTTCCCGACGCGGCGGTTTCTCGTCGCTCTGTTGGCCCCGCCCCGGTGACTGAGGGCGATTGGAGTTACGAGGCGAGCTTTGAAGTTCATTACTGCGCGAGGGGGGACGTGTGAACGATTGGCCACGTGGTTGCGCACGATTAAGTACGTCGCCTTGCGGCGGTTGATTTAGCTGCCTGAGATCGTTCCGATTTCGTTGCGGAATGGGGGAATTAACGCCCCCGGGGGAAAGCTGCTCCTGGCTCGCCCGGGTCCTCTGCGATGGTGGAAGCGGCGATTGATCAACATTACCTCGATTAAAGTCACGGGGCGATCCGCCAGGAGCACGCCCCTGGGATCGATCGGGAAATTGCCGCGGGTTGTCTACCGGAGGAATTGAGCCCCTATTGGGCAGGCTCCGATTGTTAAGACCGCCGTTAATATCTTCCGACCGAGGGTTTGGTGTCCGCTCTGCGGCCTCATTACGATTCCGTGGGATAGATGGGTCGTTCACGGGTGGCCTTAACGCCCCGCCGCGGATTTGCGGCGCTTCACGATTGGCGTCAGGAAGTGGCGGACGGAGGGAACGTTGCTCTTGAAGCCGATCTCTCTCTAAGTCGGGCAGACTCTTGCCGCGTTGGACGCGTTCCCGAGGCCCGTTAGTGCGAGTTGGTGAATTGCCTGGCGGGTTTGGCGAAAACGGATTCGCCCCTGTTTCAGCCGAATCAACTTCATTCGGAACAGAGGGATTTAGTCGCGGGTTTGAACTTTGCGTTGGAATTCGCTCGTTGCGGCGGGTTTGCTTATTGTCGGGACGATCATTGTCAGGAGTTGGGCGATCGGGGCGAGGCGGCGTCTTGCGACGTTCGATTCGTTCGTTGCGATTGGTGGAAGGTTTCTCGTTCGCTTCGTCGTTATTTTCTAATTGCCCCTCGCGCGTGACGCGAGGATGATCAGGCGGTTGCGGCCGTTCCCCCGAACTACGTTCATCGGATTCAACAGATTCCGGCAATTCGTTTCCTGGCAGCGACGTGGCGGGATCACCGTTCGAATCAATATCCTTGCTACGCGTTTCTGTTCGCGCACGTTGTTCGGTCAAACTGGAAACGTCGGGTAGACGCAGAGTACCGCGTGGGCGTTCTCTATCAGTTTGATCACGCCGATTCCGTTCATTGGTGATCGCTATTGCTGGTTTGGACTCCGATTCGACGCGCAATTGAGTCATTTGGCGAACCTGCGTTGCGACTTGGATTAGCGCTTGCCTTTGCTGGACGGCAACGCGTTCATATCGGTTCTGAGAGTTTGGTTGGGTTAAAAGGTCGTTCACGGACGCACCCAGCAGGGAATATCGCAGGTTCTCATTATCTTGAGCACGAGACGCAACGCGGACCTGCTCTGTCAAAGTGCGCGGTGGACGGAAAGCGGCGTTTTGACGGTAATAGGCGTGCCAACCTTGCAGGCGTTGTGCATAGTCCATCCCTCGGGTCCGATAGTACGTTGAATAATAGGAGAAAAGCGGATCATAATTTCTCGATTGGCCGTAATATTCTGACCACGCATAGTAACCTGTGTTCCGATACTGATCGTCGTAGTAATTTCCGCAGTAGTAATGATGAAGACGGGGGTTCACGAACAGGTGCACCAGCACGTTGGTAAGGGTAATGCTAACTCGCGGCGTATAGGTGAAGTGCTGGCGAGCGTAAACGTTGGACTGAAAGTATACAGGGGCGAAAATCTGTCCGCGCTGCGCCATAGCGTAGTCCCAATATCCGTCAATGAAAACGCAGCCACGCGGGGTCCAAACATAGTGCGCCGGAATCCACACCCAACCTTCGTAATAGGGGGTCCAATACCCGGGACGCCAGGCGTAATCGCTATCACGAAGTATCCAGCACCCCGTCACCCAGTAGTGCTCGTGTGAGGGTTGAGGACTTGTCGGACCTTGCTCGAGACTGGCAGGTGGATCCGGAAGGTACTCAACTTGTTCCGCTTCGAGCGGAGCCCAGAAGCCAGCGATCCACTGATAGCCATCGCTCGTTTCCATCCAATATCCGGGAACCCAGCGTTGGTCTGGCGGCGGCGAGCGCCATACGCCGCTGATCCAAATGTAATCTTCGCGATCGACGTCCCACGCCCAATATCCGGGAATCCAAATTACATCTTCCCCTGAAGGTTTGACCTCCGGCGGCGCCTCGACAATGGGTTCCGGAGGTGTCTTGGCCGTTATAATACCGGCTTTCGGATCGGCATCGACGGGACGAGCAAATGCCTCATGAATCGGACCCTGAAGCAAAGTTTCGAATTCACCCTCCGACGGCGGCGGACCAAGTTCTTCGACAGGCTGAGCCAGGGCAATTCCATTGAGCATAACGCCGACTGCAAACAGTCCTGCGTAAACGATTCGTAAGTTCGCGCGACCCATTTCTCTTCCTCTTATGAGGCTTCGTATGAGGCCTCTGTAAAACCACCAATGTAAAACCACTTAATTTGGTTACCGCTAAATCTCGATGGATGACGCCAGCCCGAAGGCAGTTGCCTCCGGGCTGGGAAGTCCCGGTTCACACCAGTCGTTAGTTATTGATTCAGCGCGCCGCCAAGCCCGCCGAAGCCACGGAAATTGCCTTGTGTGCCGCCGCTGCCCCCAACGCCGCCGGGGACGAATGCACGACCGGGGTTGAATGATCCATCGGCGCCGAATGCACGGCTTGGCTGAATCGAGCCATTCGGACCGAAGACGCCTCCCGGGTTAAACCCTCGCAAGTTTTGATCCAGCCGTTCGGCCTGTCCACGGATCACTCCATTGATGCCCTGTTGGAGCGGCGTTCCTTGTCGGTATGCGTTCGTTGCCGGAGCGTTTGCAATGAAAGAACCGTTCGTGTCGTACCACGCACCATTGCGGTAGTACATCCATCCGCCGTCGCTGGAGCGTGTCCAGTAGTTCCCGTTGTAAAGCTGAACTCGTGAGTTCAAATTTCCATTGAGATTGCGTTGGATCGCGCCTTGACTATCGGCGCCCAAATTCGCACGAGCTTGCGACCCAAAGTAAGCCGCCCCGTTCGTGTCGTACCATTGGCCATTGCGGTAGAAGACCCATTGGCCGTTGTCGAGCCGATACCACCAATACCCGTTGTGCTGACGATACCGCGATTCGGCGTCGGCCTGAACGTCAGCATTGGCGTTGGCCTCGCTGTTGGGCTGAACGTCGCTAGACGCATCGGTTTGCGATGCATCTGCTTCTGCATTGATGTCGGCATTTGCGTTTGCATCTGCATCAATGGCTGCGTTTTCGTTTTCATCAACACTCGCCTCCACACCTGCCGAGGCGTCTACGTCGGCCGACGCATCGGGTTGGGGGGCGGTTGCTTCAACATTGGTCGATGCGGCTCCGTCGCTCGCTGTGGTTGCCTGTTCCGACGGCGCAGCGCTTGCGGCGGCTTTAACCGAACCGGCAGCATTGCTCATGGGTTGTTGACCAAACGTCGTCCCTCCTGCCATCGCCAATGCAGCGAAAAGTGAAGCAGACCACAAAACTCGCATTCTCATCGTTCGTCTCCTTCGTAAACAAAACCGTTTTCCATGCAAGGGAGAACCGTCACCGTTCGATCGAGAACGTGGCTACGCATCGCGAACACCAATAACTTTCCAGAGACGTCTACTCCCAAACTGAAAGAAAATAGAGGCCGCAAACGGCGCGCCTTCGATTTTCAACTGTTGAGAATTGCCCAATAAAATTGGAACTACCGTCGCTGGGGAGACGAATAAGGAGTGAAGCCCCCTGACCGCGTGAGATCGCGTTAGACCAATGCGCCAATGTTTAGCCATTGACGGCTCATTACCGTGCGAACCTACAGGCGCCACAAAAAACGCCCAGCCGTCGATGCAGCTGGGCGATGCGAAATCCGGACGCAACAAAACTTACGGCTGAGCCGTCGCCGAAGTTTCCACCGAGGCATCCGAGTTCAGCGTTGGATCCGTTGCTGCGCCGGAGGGAGCGGCGTTTCCAGCGCCGGTTCGCGGTTGAACGGTATCTGGATCGCGTCCATCGTCGCCAAAAGCGCGAGGATTTGACGTTCCGTCAGGTTCGCTACCGACGCCTTCGTCGATCGTTTCATTCTGTCCGCGCAAGACACGATTCGCATTGGGCGAATTCGTGGTGTTACGTTGCAGTGAGTTGTCTCGCTGCGCTGACGCATTTGGTGAGGTGTTTGCCGCAGCGCTGGAATTCACAAACGGGGAGCCGTTGGTGTTGAACCATTGTCCGCTACGGTGAAACACCCAGTTGCCATTATTCAAGCGATACCACCAGTAACCGTTGTGGAATTGCATACGGTTTTGAGCGGTCGACTGGCTGTTGGCCATCGATTGCCCGTTGCCATTAGCGTTAATGTCGCCGTTGACCGCAGCGTTTGCATTGGCGCCAATACCGCTTCCTAAATCAACGCTGCCGTTGGTGTTCAGATTTGCGTTTCCAATGCCTTGTGCTCCAGCGCCCAAGTCAAGGTTGGCGTCTCCAATGGCATTCGCGCCTTCACCACTACGGAGATTCGGATCATTACCCACACCTAGTCCCGCGCCGGCGCCACGATTGGACGGTGCGAGGCCTTGATTAGGGTTAATACCGAGTCCTGGGTTCTGGCCATTGCGTACACCTGCCCCCGCGCCCGTTTGCGTATTGATGCTGCCAGCTCCAATTCCTCCATTCGCCCCGGCGCGAGCGTTCGCTCCTATTGCTGCGTCCGTTCCTATCCCTGAGTTTATGCCGATGCCAGCGGCGGAATCCGGGACCGGCGGAAGAGTTCCACCAAGGCCCGCCCCTGCTCCACCTTGCGCACCACCAATTGCCGAAGCTCCGGCTCCATTCGCTCCGGCGCCGCCTTGCGCTCCCCCGATTGCTGATGCTCCAGCTCCGCCCGCGCCAACGCCGCCTTGCGCTCCGCCAATTCCCGCGGCCCCAGGTCCTCCTGCGGCTCCTGCACCTCCCGCTCCGCCGCCGGCCCCACCTCCACCAGCCCCGCCACCGCCACCACCGCCTCCCGATTGCGCAAAGGCGGGAACGCCTAACGCCAAAGCCGCCCAAAGGATGGGCGCCGCATACCAGAATCGCTTTTTCATCCGTTCATCTCCTGATCCTTGACGGTTCTTTTGTCCTCACTACGCTGTGTGCTGCCAGACGACTTGGTTTCCATATGAATTGTTGGGTGTTGACATCGCACCGAAAGTCGGGGAACGATGAACTTTCAACGACCATACGGGCGCTTGACGCAAGCCTCAAATCCAAGGCCTGCAACTAATGGGCCGCAAACCGCGCGCCCAGGCAAGTGAAACTCAGCGAGGAACCTGGTATGACCTGAACGTCGACATAATTAGATTGGGGTGAGTGCGGCGTCGCTCATCTCCCAAGTCGGCGAAAAGATTTTCTGAGCATTTTGACGTGAGAGACGACAGGACATCGCATATGTACTTGACGAAACCTGACTTGGTTCGCCATGACCGCGAGGCTGTATGGCACGCATTTACGCAAATGGCGGAATACGAGCCACTGATTATCGAGCGGGCCGAAGGCTGCACCTTGATTGATATTGACGGCAATCGATTTCTCGATGGCGTTTCAAGTCTGTGGTGCAATGTGCATGGCCATGGCCATCCACGAATCAATGCGGCGATCCGCGAACAGCTGGATCGGGTAGCCCATGTGACGAGCCTTGGGGTGTCGAATCCTCCGGCAATCGCGCTCGCCGCCCGTCTAATCGAGCTTTCGCCTCCTGGTTTGAATCATGTGTTCTACGCAAGCGACGGCGCCTCTGCGGTGGAGGCGGCGTTAAAGATGGCGTTTCAGTACTGGCGGCAATGTGGAAATCCGCAGCCCGACAAATCGCTCTATGTCGCGTACGAAGAAGCGTATCACGGAGACACAATCGGCAGCGTGAGCGTCGGGGGAGTCGCGCATTTTCACGCCATCTATCAACCACTCTTGTTTCCGACTCTCCGGCTTCCGGCTCCGGATATGTATCGCTTACCGCCGGGCGTCACGGCCAGTAACGCCTGCGGCCATTACTTGAACCAGTTGGAACAAGTCTTGGCGGAAAAGCATCAGCAGATTGCGGCGCTTGTCATTGAACCGTCACTACAAGGCGCTGCGGGCATGATCATGCATCCCCCTGGGTATTTGCGCGGCGCCCGGGAACTGACGCGTAAATATGACGTGCTGATGATCGCCGACGAAATCACCGTGGGCATGGGGCGCTTGGGGTCGTTGTTCGCCTGCGAGCAAGAAGGCGTTTCGCCAGATCTGTTGTGCCTTGGCAAAGGCTTGACTGGCGGTTACCTGCCTATGTCGGCCACACTGGCGACGACCGATATCTGGAATGCGTTTCTTGGCAAGTACGCTGACTTGAGGACCTTTTTCCATGGCCATACCTATGGCGGCAACCCACTCGCCGCGTCGGCCGCCTTGGCGAATCTTGCCGTTTTTGATGAGGAGCAAACGTTAGCAAAATTGCCGGAGAAAATGGCGCGAATGCAAGCAAACCTGGCGCCGTTAGCAGAGCATCCGCATGTCGGCGACGTCCGGCAACGAGGCATGATTGCCGCCGTTGAACTCGTACGGAATAAAGAAACCAAAGAGCCCTACGAATGGGAGGAGCGACGAGGAATTATTGCGTGCCGTCGCGCCATGAACGACGGTGTTTGGCTCCGACCTTTGGGAAACGTTGTTTACTTAATGCCGCCTCTAACAATCTCGCTCGAAGAGATTGATCGACTTTGCGACGCTCTCATTGAAGGTGTAAAACACGCAACGGCAAATCCCTAATTGGCATGCATCTCGCCAAGGAAGTTGGCGTTGATCGCGCGACCTGCAAGTGCGCAGCCCTAATCTGGCGAGCGCGGCGCGTTGAAGTAGGGCTGTTCTCTTCGAAGACGCACGTCGAGATTGACGAGTTCGCGGTTGCGCCAATTTTGGACCAGTAACCGGACTTCGCCGCGGAGCCCTGCACGGTGCTGCAACTCGTCGCCCAAAGCGAATAGTCGCCCGTCGATTTCACCAACTTGAAACCCATTGACCGTGATAATCACGTCCTGATCTTCCAATCCTGCTTCCATGGCCGCAGACCGTGGGGCGACTTGCGTGATCACAACCCCCGTTGGCGTGTTATACGCATGAACGCCCAAGATCCATCGATCGCGGTCGATCGGATCGTGAGGTTCACCGCGAGGTGGAGTAAGACGGGGCTGCGACATTCCTTCGGGCGTGCCGCGAAGATCAGGATTTCTCTTGGACCTTGGTGTATCGTCTTCCCTTTCCGCATCGTGGTTCGCATGAGGTTGCCGGAGTTCGTCAACCCCGCGATCCCGTGGCGAGTTTCGTTCGCGACGGTCTTGTGCTTCGCCCAAGGTTAGCCAAGCCCAACCCGTAAACATCAATGCGGCGGCGATCAGCCAACAGCGGTGCCGTGGCTCGGCTTGATAGGAAGTCTTCATAGGAACAATTCTGTTCGCGGTCTGCTTCAGCGATCGAGTTGAGTGCTCGCACCGTTGCTTGCATCATTTGCAGACGTCATTCTCACGCTTCGACCGGTAGCTCCGCAAGTGTCGCCCGTAAACGAATCGCCGCTACGCGCTTTCGAAGTTCGCGCCAGCAGCCAGAATGGCCGGCAAATGAGCCAAGTCGAGATTGCCGCCGGAAAGAACGCCAACGACCGACTTGCCCTGAAATCGATCGCGCGATTTCCACGCTGCGGCAAAAGTCGCAGCGCCGGCGCCTTCGGCAAGGTTGTGTGTGTGCTTGAGAAGTTGATACACGGCCAATCGAAGTTCTTCGTCCGTCACGAGAATGACGTCATCCATAAGGCGTCGCATGATTTCTAACGTCAAGCTGGCGGGAACGCGCGTTGCCATCCCCTCGGCCCAGGTGTCGGCGCGCTCCGTGGCGACGAAAGTCCCTTGTCTCCAGGATTGAGCCACAGCCGAAGCTCCCTCCGCCTGTACGCCAATAACTAAGGTTTGTGGTCGCAACGCCTTCGCTACCAGGCACGCGCCGCACACGCCGCTTCCCAAGCCGATGGGAACGAAGATGACGTCTGGGTCAGGAAGCGACTCAAAGATTTCCCACGCGATTGTTCCCACGCCAGCAATTAAATCGGGCTCATTGGCGGAATGTACATAGCGGCCGCCTTCCTTCTCAACGAGTTGCTCCAAGTACGCTCGCGCCTCGTCAAAATCTTGGCCATACTCAATGAGCCGGGCACCCAATTGCTGGATCGCTCGGTTTTTGTCGGGGTTGTTATTTCGCGGGACAACAATCGTGCAAGGCGCCCCGAACCGCCGGCATGCGAAGGCCAGCGACTGGCCGTGATTGCCCGTTGATACGGCAAGAACGCCAGCGCGTCTCTGTTCGTCCTTAAGGCGACTGACCAGGTTCACTCCGCCCCGCACCTTGAATGCCCCCGTGGGCTGGTGGTTTTCATGCTTTAAGTAAAAGCGACAACCCAAAAGCCCACATAATCCCGGCCATGAAAACAGCGGCGTTGGAGACAATACCGCGTGTACGCGTGGCAGAGCATCGAGCACATCGGTATAGGCGACATTCATAGTCATGGTGAAGATTTCCGACGTCTGGCGACTTGAAGTCGTCCGTCTTGTTGGGAAATGGGACGGTTACCGCGCATCCCAAAAAGTTGCTGGAGTTGCCGCCGTCGTGCGTCAAGGACGACGGCATGATACCATGGACGGTCATGCATTCGACGTCCGACGAACGACCTACCCGAACTGATGAATATGGCTACGCCGAACGAACTCTATCGCGAACACGAAAAGCTCAAAGCCCAGGGAAGTCTCGATGAGGCGCTCGCAAAGCTCCAGGAAGCGCTCCAGCAAGACCCGAACTTTGTCGACGCGCATTTAGCGCTGGCGGTGCTTTACGGAAAAATGAACCGGCATGAAGACGCTGTCGAACACGGCGAACGTGCTTGCACCTTGGCGCCGAACGACGCATTCAACTTTACCGCGCTGAGCGTCACCTACCAGCGAGCGTGGCAAGGAACAGGCAATCAAATGTATATTACCAAGGCAGAGGACGCGAAAGCCCGCGCGCATATGCTGGAAATACGACATTAACGGCGTAGCAGGTTATGGGAACCGCGTAACTCGCATTGAACCGCGACGACGCACACCTTGGCGCCCCGAGTAATGATCCTTTCAGGACGTGGGCAAATTGTAGTTAGTCTTTGAGACTTCTTATCTTTAGAACAAAGCGTTTCTATGAAGCCACTTGCAAACTCCATTTTGTTCTTGGCTGTTTTTGTGGGGGCGTCCAGCACGTTCGTCAGCGCCGCCGATAATGCGGATGGCGAAACATGGATTCAGTTGTTTAACGGAAAAGACCTCTCGGGCTGGACCCCCAAAATCCGGGGGCATGCGGTAGGCGAGAATTTCGGCAATACCTTTCGCGTCGAGAATGGGGTATTGAAAGTCGCTTATGACGGCTACGAGAAGTTCGACGAGAAATTTGGACACTTATTTTACGCCGAGCCTTTTTCGAACTACCGCCTGCGAATCGAGTACCGATTCGTGGGCGACCAGGCGCCGGGCGGTCCGGGGTGGGCCATTCGTAACAGCGGAGTCATGCTTCACGGCCAAAAGCCAGAATCGATGGCCAAGGACCAAAGTTTCCCCGTTTCCATTGAAGTGCAGTTTTTGGGCGGAACCGGCTCAGGCGAACGTCCCACGGCGAATCTGTGCACGCCTGGTACTCACGTCGTGATGAATGGCGAGTTGCTCACGCGTCACTGCACGAATTCGCGTTCGAAAACATACCATGGCGACCAGTGGGTAACGGTCGAGATTGAAGTCCGGGGAAATCGGCTGGTTCGCCACACGATCGATGGCGTGACGGTGCTCGAGTATTCGGAGCCGCAACTTGATGAGAAAGACGCCGACGCCCGCAAGTTACTTGCGCAGGGCTCTGCCAAGATGGTCAGTCAGGGCACGATTTCACTACAATCGGAGAGCCATCCGATTGAGTTTCGCAAAGTGGAGTTGTTGAAACTGGACGAATAGCCTTGCGTTCACAAGCGAATTCCACTTCCAGCGACTTTAAACAACGCGCCGAGGTGGTAATACGATTGGCATTTACCACCTTGAAATGTTTCTAACCGATGCCTGGTGCGGATTAGTGGGCCATTCCTAACAAGGCCTTCCGGGTCTCATCTTGGGCGCGAATTCGTTCGTCCACATTTTCCACGGCTTCTACGACAAGGGGCAATAGATAACTTACGGCGCAAGGGCATTGTGACGTAGTTCGGGCCCCGCAGATACGGCAAATATCGCCTTGGAAGTGCTCAAAATAGGGGTCCATGGCCTTGTTGGTTGTCGTGTGGACCAGGGCAATCAACTCAGGTAGATGGGCCTCGACCCCACAAATCTTGCCAAGCGGTTCGCATGGCGGTCCGCCAGGTGGGCGTTCGACGCATCGGGCGCACACGTAAGCGCGGATCTCAGCCAGATACTCGTCTTGAAATGTGGATAGAACCATGGCGCAAAACTCCTCTCACGAAACACACGAGCACGACCTGTGTACCGAGAAAGGCAAATGGCGGACCGCTTACGAAATCGAAAGCCTACTAGACAAATCGCCAAGATTTGTTGCAATTGTCAACAGGTTATTCCCTGGCCCAAGAGAGTGCGACAAAGTCGGGCGCGCAACTAGGGACAGATGAACTGAAATCGCGCGCCGGGGTTGCAGAGCCACCCCCCATCCCGATATATTTGGTGGTTTGCCACTCATCCTGAGCCGCAAACGGTATGCGCCATGAAGGTCCGAACCAGCGTTCGACGTATTTGTAGTAATTGTAAGGTAGTCCGCCGCAAGGGCCGGGTTTACGTGATTTGTACGAACCCGCGTCATAAGCAGCGTCAAGGATAGTCGCCGCTCGGCGATCTCGATTTCATTTACCTGATTTTTGATGGAGACCTATATATGCCGCGCCTCTTGGGTGTGGACATCCCCAATGACAAGCAGACGGTCTATTCGTTGACGTACCTCTATGGGGTGGGTCCGAAGGTGGCTCGCGAAGTGTGTCAGAAGGCTGGGGTTGCGCCGGAGAAGCAGGCTCGCGACTTAGCCGAAGATGAGGTTAGTCGTTTGGCCTCGCTGCTTGAATCGGAATATACCGTCGAGGGGCCGCTGCGCCGCCAGATTCAGCAGAATATTTCTCGTTTGAAGGATATCGGGTCGTATCGGGGCATTCGACATCGTCGCGGGCTTCCGGTTCGTGGTCAAAGAACGCGGACGAATGCGCGGACGCGCAAGGGCCCCAAAAAGACGGTGGCCGGTAAGAAGGGTGTGAAGGATTTGCGGTAGTCGGCGGCTGTTTGTTTGTTTTACTTTTGGGAATCTGGAGGGGATCAAACTCAATGGCGAAAGCCACTTCTGCATCAGCGGCGACCAAAAAACGCAAGACGCGGCGTAATGTCACCCAAGGCGTTGCTCATATTAAGGCGACGTTTAACAATACCGTTGTTACAATCACGGATACCAAAGGCGACACGCTTTGTTGGGCCAGCGCCGGCACAAGCGGCTTCAAGGGAAGTCGTAAAAGTACGCCATTTGCGGGTCAATGCGCCGCGCAGCAAGCGGCGGAAAAGGCCTCGAAATTTGGTGTAAAAGAGTTGGAAGTGCTGGTTAAGGGCCCTGGGGCCGGCCGGGAAAGCGCCGTTACCGCCCTTCAGTCGGCAGGTCTATCGGTAAAATCGATTGAAGACGTCACGCCGATTCCGCACAATGGCTGTCGGCCGCCCAAGCGCCGTCGCGTTTAGTCGCGGTCAAATTTGTCGCCGTTGCGTCGTTGTGTAATTTTGCCGAAGGTCTTGCGCCTTCGGCTTTTGCGATTGCCGAACAAATTATTCGTATTTCCGCTTCATTGGAACATAAGAATGCACATTCGATGGCGTGGGCTTGAATTGCCCAGCATGGTCCGGTGTGAGACCGAAACCCTGACGCCCACTTACGGAAAGTTCATTGCAGAACCCTTTGAGCGCGGGTTCGGAACGACTATTGGCAACAGTTTGCGTCGGATTTTGCTTTCGAGCTTGGAAGGCGCCGCCGTGACGCAAATTAAGGTGCGCGGGGCTCAGCATGAATTTACAAATATTCCCGGCGTTTTGGAGGACGTGACGGACATCGTTCTCAATGTGAAGTCTTTGGTAGTGAAGAAGCACACGGATGCGACGAAAGTCATCACGGTTGAGAAAAGCACCAAGGGCACCATTACCGGTGCTGACGTGCAGGTTGATCCCGATGTTGAAATTGTTAACAAGAATCACGTTCTCGCAACGTTAACGGAAGACGTACCGTTCTTCATGGAAATGGTGGTCGAAAACGGCCGGAGTTACGTGCCGGCCACGGAGCATAGCTCCGGCGAACATGAAATCGGCATTATTCCGATCGACGCGGTGTTTAGCCCGGTTCGACGCGCGCATTTTGAAGTCGAGCAAACGCGGGTTGGTCAAAAGACCAATTACGACAAGTTGACGCTTGAAATCTGGACGGATGGTTCCATTACGCCGGAAATGGCGTTGGTGGAGTCGGCGAAGATCCTGCGAAAACATCTTAACCCGTTTGTCCAATATACCGAATTGGGGGGGCGCGTTCATTCGTCAACGCGCAGCGGTTCGGGTGGGGTTGATCCTGCCCTAGAGCAAAAGCTCAATATGCCCATAACACAATTGAGCCTCTCAGTTCGAGCTGCGAATTGCCTTGAATCGGAAAAGATTCATACCGTACGCGAACTTGTCGTCCGTAATGAAGATCAGTTGCTCGAGATTCGGAATTTCGGTGAAACCACGCTGACGGAGGTTCGGGAAAAGCTATCGGACCTTGGGCTGCACTTAGGAATGCGAGTTCCGTCGGCGCCGGTCAACCGTTAATCAGTTCAATATTCTTCGATCATGCAATGGATGGGTGGAAGGCGTTCCTTCTGCCGTATTTTGGGAAAGCTTCCGCTATGCGACATCGACGAAAAGGCCGTAAACTCGGAAGGACTGCTCCTCATCGCCAGGCAATGCTGCGGAACCTCGCTGCAAGCCTCTTTTTGACTGAGGGTGAGTTTGACGAGGATATTCACGAGAACATTCCAAAGATTAAGGGCCGCGTCATTACGACGGTTCCCAAGGCGAAAGAAGCCCGCCGGGTGGTCGAACGGTGTATCACCATCGCCCGCAAGGCCCTTAAGCATCAAGACGAGGCGAGCAAGTACGCAACGACGGCGCATCGCCACCGCAATGTGGAGGAGTACAAACAGTGGCGCAAGAGCGAGGACTGGCGTAAATGGTCGCACGCCATGGCCCCGGTTGTTACCGCACGTCGTCGTGCTATGCAGTTACTTGGCGATAAGGCGGCAGTAAGGATCCTTTTTGACACTGTCGCACCGCGCTACGTCGATCGCAACGGCGGTTATACTCGCGTGCTCCGATTGGCGAAGCCGCGATTGGGTGACGCCGGAGACCGTGCAATCCTTGAGTTCGTGGGCGTGCGAGATCGGCAGATCCAACGTAGCGAAAAGCCCGCTTTCGGCGATGAAGGCGAACGTCAAGATGACGCGAAGGGTCAGGATTCCCCCGTGGCGACTCAAGACGCCGGCGCAACCGCCGTGGAACAAGGGTAACGTTCTGAGGCGAGAACGGTTCATCGTTGTAAATGATTAACGCACAGGGGCTTTCGCCTCTGTGCGTGTTGTTTTTTCGGTTCGCCTTCATCGTAAGGGCCTCTACGGCTAGCATACGATTAACAAGGCGATACTCGTGTGAAGCCACCGAAATCGACGGCGCATGTCTCGTTTTCTTCAGGGTGCGGCGACACGTCACAAGGTCGGTTTTGACTTTACAGATCGCATGCGGCGACTGTGCGAAGACGTCGTCGAACGGTTGCCCGCCATGCAACATATCCGGATGGCTGAAGTCGCGGTATGTTTCGCTCAAGCTCGCAAGGCGGTGCGGCATGGCTTACACGCGACGCTGACTCCTCTCCGCTTTGAGGGAGGGGCGGTAACTCAGCGTCGTGCACGTCGCACCTACGCCATTCAGCGTGTGTTCGATGAAACGGGGCGGGAAATGCTCTATGTGCTTAAGTTCTATCTGCCCCGTTTCCTCGATACCTCTTTCGAGGAAAAACTGACCACCGTTTTTCACGAACTTTGGCACATTAGCCCAGAGTTTAACGGGGATTTGCGACGTCATCATGGCCGCTGCTATGCACATACGCATTCGCAGAAAGAATATGACGCGGAGATGGCGCGAATGTGGAGGGAGTGGCTCGCGCTTTCCCCGCCGGAGCACTTGTTCGACTTTATGCGTTACCGTTTTTCCGACCTAGAAGCAATCCATGGAAACATTTTTGGACTGAAATTGCCGCATCCCAAGCTTCTGCCTATTATTGATCATTGACAAGATTGACCGGACCGACCACCCACTGAGGTGGGGTGTTTTGCAGTAAGTCGAGTTAAGTTGGGAAGTCCGCTCAAGATTTAGCGGCGTTTGAAGAGTTTCTTCAGGGTTTCGGAAGCTGCTTCACGGGTGTTCCCGGTTTGCGAGCCCTCGGTCTTGGGTAGTTTTCCTGGATTCTTTAAGTCCGGCAGTTTTCGCTTCTTGTCCGCAAGGGTTTCTTGGGTCGCTTCGCCCGCAATCGTTTCCCCCAATCCCAGCGGGAGTCCATCCTCGCCTTGCACGTGATGCGTATCGTCCAATTTGAACTGCCGTGTTTCGGGCAGGGTTGTGCGGCGCAAGCGGTCAAGTTCATCGGCCTCCTCCAACCATGAAGTAATGTCCGATTCGATGTCTTCCTCATTTGGAACCGATGCCGTCCGCGCTGCGGCCTCCTTGACGGATTCAACCTTCGGCCGTTTTGTCGCCCCAAGGGTATGGTCAATTAAGACATCAAATTCAAGTGGCCCGACCTGCAGGATATCGCCCGTCGACAAAATGTGTTGGCCTTCAATAAGGTTCCCGTTAACCAATGTGCCGTTCTTGCTTTTCAAATCGCGAACCGCAACATGGGATTCGCCCACCAGCACAGCACAATGACGGCGACTGATCATGTCGCTTTTTGCCTTAAGGTGGCAACCTTCGCCGCGGCCGATGATGAAATGAGGACCTTGAATTGCGAGTTCACGACCCGCATTTGAGCCTTGCCGCACCCGAAGCTTAACGTTCATGTATACCTCGTACCCTAACGATAGTTCGCCCTTTTAATGGGGCAAAACAATCAATCGACCGGGACAATTGTGTAAAAACGAACCGCCTAACGAGTACCTCTGCGCACGACCACGAACTGCCACCGATCGCGCGAAGAAACTTGGAAATGTTGCGAATTCGTCCCCTTCTAAACAACGTCCGACACGAGCTACAACCTATAGAAATTCCGCCAAGCTCGGAGCGAAACAAAGGGAAACTATCGCCATCTTAGCAAGGGTCTAGATATAAAGGCGAACTGCCGCTAGGCCCAAAATCTTTTTCCGCACTTGTAAGGTATCAAGAATGGCAAAAAACAAAAATTACCCTAAGTGGTAATCCTGACCCCTACTTTAGGAGTGTCCAGCGGGGGGATTGGTATTTGTTTGCCGCAATTTTGCGCACCTTGTTTGTTTCGTCGGATGAAAGTGATGCTGGTGAAAAATCCAATCCGAGGAATTCCGAAATCCACGCCAACCATTCTGCCCGCAGTTCATCGAGGCTAATGCTTGAACTGCTAAGTTCTCTTATACCAAGGAGTTCTGGCGCGGAATGTGAGGACTCGAATAGAACGCTTCCATGCTGCAAAACTGCGTTGTGTTTACGCCTTTGGGCGCTTCCGCCTACCTTCCGGTCGTTTAGGAGAACGTCACCCTCGGCCTGCCGTAGGAAGCACAGAAACGGTTCGTTCGCGGCTGGGATTTTCGTGGCGGATTCTCGCAACTTGGCATCAATTTCAAAGTTACGCAGCGCACCTACCAGGCACCGGTGGATCGCTCGATAGAGATCGCTTGCATCGCAGCGTATTCGATCCTGCACCGGTGAGGCAAAACTGTAGGTAAGCTCGTGATGGTGCAGAATGGCGCCACCGCCTGACGAACGCCTCACTACGGCGCACTGGGAGCTTGCTGGATGTTTTTCGCGTTCTGTATACCGTTGAAAATATCCCAAGGACAGTGTTGGCTCTGACCATTGATAGATACGCAAGGTAGGACCGTTCACGGCGGCCGACTCCAGCAGAACTTCATCAACCGCCATATTCCAAGCGCCGTCGCGTGGATCGTCGAGGATGAGTCGCACCTTCACTGGGCAGACCATTTCATACGTGGTTTCTTGGCCGCCTGAACTTCGTCAGGTCGGCTGATTAACGTCGTGTGTGGGGCCTCATGCAATAGTTCCGCGGTTTCCCCGGTAACGTGAAACAAGGTTTGTGCAAAAGCGTCGAGCGTATCCTTGCTTTCCGTTTCCGTGGGCTCGATCATCATCGCTTCCGGAGCGGTGAGCGGGAAATACACCGTGGGTGCGTGAAAGCCCGAATCGAGAAGGCGTTTGGCGAGATCCATGGCCGTAACTCCCCGTTCTTTCTTGAGCTTCGACGCTGACGCGACAAACTCATGCATACAGCGGTCTCCGTGCGGTGTGGGAAGAAAGTGTCGCACTTTGCTCAAGAGGTAATTAGCGTTGAGCACGGCATTTTCAGAAACATCCTCCAGCCCTTGCGGGCCATACGTTCGAATGTACGCATACGCTCGAATCAACACGCCCACGTTCCCGAAGAATGAGCGAACACGGCCAATCGACTTCGGCCGATCGAAATCCAAACGGTAATGGCCTTGGTCTTTGATGACCACCGGCTTGGGAAGATATGGCGTCAAACGATGACTCACGCAAATTGGCCCCGCGCCAGGGCCTCCCCCTCCGTGGGGTCCACTGAATGTCTTGTGAGGGTTGAAATGCATCATATCTGCGCCGAAATCACCTGGTCGCGTCTTTCCCAAAATGGCGTTCATGTTTGCGCCATCCAGATAAATCAGGCCTCCTAATTCGTGAACGAGACCCGCAATTTGCCCAACTTGAGGATCAAATAGTCCCAGCGTGTTGGGATTGGTGATCATAAAAACGGCCACATTATGGCCTAGTTTGGCCGCTAAGTCGCCCATGTCGACGAAGCCTTGGGAGTTGCTCTTCACCGTTACTGTGTCGAAACCTGCCATCGCCGCACTCGCGGGATTCGTGCCATGTGAGCTGTCTGGCGTCAACACGACGGTTCGATTCTCACCCAAATCGCGGAAATACGCTGCAGCCACCATTAGCGCCGCCAACTCACCATGAGCCCCTGCTGCTGGTTGAAGCGAAACCCCAGGAAGACCTGAGATTTCCGCAAGCATGGACTGAAGTTCGAAAAGAAGGCCGAGTAAACCTTGAATCGTGTCTTCGGGTTGATAAGGGTGAAGCTCTAGAAACCCGGGTAACGACGCAAGACGCTCGTTCCGCTTGGGGTTGTACTTCATGGTGCACGAGCCCAAGGGGTAAAAATGCGTGTCGACCGACATGTTGAGCGTCGATAGATTCGAGAAATGTCGTACGACTTCGGGTTCGGCCAGTTCCGGTAATGGAGGCGGAGTTTCCGCTAGGACATCCGAGGGAATAAGGTCCGTTAGCGGCTTATCCGGCGTGTCCGACGCGGGAAAGCGTACGGCACGTCGACCAGATCGCGATAATTCGAACAATAATTGCGTTGATAGGTGGTTGCGCGACATAGAAAACTGTTGACGGAGCATCCCTGAGCTCAAAACGAAGAGAAAACCTCACACGGTTTTATCCTAGCGTTATCTCCCCCAGGACGTAAACGCGCCTTGGCTTCGACGGCGCAGCCCCCGTCGGCCCCTGCTTAGTGTCGACGTTCGTGACGACGGGCCAATTCATCGCGTAATGTCGCTGCCAGCTCGTACTGTTCCGAGGCGATCGCCTCGGAAAGCCGTTCTTGCAACGTACGACCCACATTGTAATGGTCGCGCAGCGATTCCCGCAGTTCGATAAGTCGTTCTACGAGGTCGTCTTCTTCGAAGTGCTCTTCAGCTTCGTAGTCTTCAAAGACCCGGCGAATCCGATCCAGACCATCGTTGATCGCCTGCACGGCGGACTCGGGTCCGGAACCGTCTTCGAGCTCTGCTAACGCAGCCGCCTGCGTGCGATGAAACAGCACGAAAGGACGGTACTGTTCGTGGGAAAGCGTCCACTGATCATCCGGCGAATGTTTGCGGCAAAAATCCATGAACGCAAGGGTATGGTCGGCGTCTCGCACCGCGTCGGCGAAACGACGCAGCGCCAGCCAACAAATACGCCGGTGATAAAACTGCACGAACTCGCGATCTGCTTCACTGCATTGGGTTTCATCCAGGGTGAATGTTTCCCCTACCCGGACGCTCTCGGTAAGAAGATAGTCGTAATACGTTTCGCATCCGTTTGGCCGAGCGCCATCGGGTCGTCCTGAAGTCTCTAATTGCAGTACGCCCATGTCCACTCGCATTTGGATCACGTCTCGGGCATCCGTGCCCGCGACAATCCGAACGCTGACCGTTTCAGGGTCGTACGGCCAGTCGCGCAGAATATGATCGAGGTGCTGTGCTCGGCGTCGCGGCATAGTCGGCTCATGGAGGCGCTAGGCGCCAATAGAGTAAAGCGTGCTACTACGATTCTTACTTGTCAATTATAGCCGCACGAAGCTTGCCAGCTACCGCGGCGCTCCGGGTGAAAATTGTTGCGTTGTAAGACGCCGTGTGTTAATCTCACCCTCACCAAATTCCCGCCCTTGCTCCTCTCGCTTAAGCTCTTGGTCGCCATGCTCAACGTAACGGACCGTGGAACGGTAAAAACGTGTGACGGCGTAACCCGTCGCGATTTTCTGCAAGTTGGCACGTTGGGCGCCATCGGACTTTCGCTGCCTCAGATCTTGGCGGCGGAATCGATGGGGGCGGTATCGAAGGAACATGATCGGCGCTCGTGCATCATGATTTTCAATTTGGGGGCGCCGAGCCAAATTGACACGTTTGATCCCAAGCCCGAGGCGCCTGCGGAAGTACGCGGCCCTTTCAAAACGATCTCGACGAAATCCTCGGAAATTCAGTTAACCGAGATACTTCCACGCCACGCCCAGCATGCCGACAAGTTTTCTGTCGTGCGAAGTTGCTATCACAACGCGGCGGCGGTTCATGATACCGGTCATCAAATGCTGCAAACCGGCCGGTTGTTCACCGGAGGCATTAATACGCCGCATGCAGGCTGCGCGGTTGCTTACCTACGAGGTCGCCGATCCGACCTGCCGGCTCACGTGCTTCTTCCGGAGCCCATGGGACGGACAGGAGGCAATTTGCCGCACGGCCAGGACGCCGGGTTTCTCGGGAAAGCCCATGATCCGTTTTCATTGATGGCCGATCCTGCTCAGCCGGATTTCAAAGTTCCTGATTTGTCGCCTCCGCCCCAGATTGGCGAGGCGCGGCTTCAACGTCGTCGTCGCTTGCGCGCTATTGTCGAAGGCGCCATGAGTGCTTTCGAGTCCAGCGAGACCGCCAGTCTGATGGACAGCAATTTTGAAGCGGCCTACCGAATGATGACCAGCCCTGAGGCTCGTCACGCTTTTGACTTATCGAAAGAGCCTCGAGAAGTCCGAGAAAAGTATGGCATGAATCGCTTTGGCCAATGTTGCCTGCTTTCTCGACGCTTGATTGAAGCTGGAGTGCGGTTTGTAACCGTCAACACGTTTTTGACAGTCTTTGATGAAATCACATGGGATATCCATGGTTCCAAGCCTTTTACCTCCATTGAAGGCATGCGCGACATCGTCGCGCCCATGTACGATCAGGCCTACGGCGCCTTGTTGGAAGACCTCAATGAGCGCGGACTGTTGGACGAGACCTTGGTGTGTTGCCTTCAGGAGTTCGGCCGAACGCCGCGCGTCAATCCTGCCGGGGGCCGTGACCATTGGCCCCAATGCTTTTCGACTTATTTTGCGGGCGGTGGCGTGAAGGGTGGTCGAGCAATTGGTGCGAGTGACGAAGCCGGCGCCTATCCGGCCGAACGCCCTGCGGACCCCTCTGAGGTTGTCGCAACGATTTATCACAGTCTTGGATTCGATTTAGAAACCACGCTTCCCGGTCCCGCCGGTCGCCCCTTCCCTTTGGTCGATTTTGGCAAACACGAAATTGCAGAACTGTTCTAAACCCGCTTGACGCCTCGCCCGCAGGTGGTCGGCATCGACAAACCGTAGTATCAGAACTTCCTGGGATTCCGAACCAGCACGAGGTTTGCGCTGTTCGCTCAAGTGAAGGCTCCACTTTGGCGATGGATCACCAGCCCATACTCACCATTTGCGTAAGTACGCACTGATCGTAATGCGTTGCCTTCCTATTTCTGTTTTGATTGCTCTGTTGGGTGTATCGCTCTCTTGGGCGGAGCCGATCGCCATCGTTCCGTCGACCGTGTTGTTGTCGTCGACAGCGGCGCGTCAGTTGCTGGTTGTGCAACGTGTGCAAGACGCCCAGCTTGCAGGACAGTTGGGCAATGGAATTGCTTGGGAAAGCAGTGATCCGAATGTCGTGCGCGTAGAAAATAACTTCGCCATTCCGGTTGGGAACGGCGCCGCGACGTTGACGGCGCGTTTAGGTGACGCCGTCGCGCAAGCCCATGTGGAAGTGACAGGACAAGACACGCCGTTTCAATGGAGTTTTCGCAATCATGTCGAGTCTGTTTTGTCAAAAGCGGGATGTAATGGCGGAGCCTGTCACGGAGCGCGCGCGGGAAAAAACGGCTTTCGACTGACTTTGTTCGGGTTTGACTTGGATGCTGACTACGAATATCTCACACGTCAGGCCCGCGCAAGAAGGATTGTGCCAAGCGATCCGGGACGAAGCTTGCTACTGACGAAGCCAACTGGCGCTATTCCTCATAAAGGAGGGATTCGATTTGAGGTCGACAGTTTGGAGTATCGAGTTCTGGCGGAGTGGATCGCTGGAGGCGCTCCGTCACATAGAAGCGATGATCCCATTATTCATCGCCTTGAGGTTCTGCCGGGTGTTTCGTTGCAGCAGGTAGGCGCCCGACAACAGCTGGTCGTGCTTGCGCACTTTAGCGACGGCCATGTCGAGGATGTAACTCACTGGGCCAAGTTTACGGCGTTGCAGCAGTCGGTGGCGCAGGTGGATGGGCAAGGGATTGTCGAAATCATGGGGCCAGGCGAAGGCGCGATCAAGGTTTGGTACTTGAATATCAACGCGATGGCGTTTCTTAGTGTGCCTTTCCCCAACGATGTTCAGCCTGACGTATTCACTCAGGCCGCCCGGCGCAATTTCATCGACGAACATATACTTAAGAAGTTGCAAAGCCTCAACTTGCCGCCTTCGGCGCCGTGCGACGATGCGACGTTCTTGCGGCGGGCGTTTCTCGACACGTTGGGCGTATTGCCGACCGAGGCCGAAACGCGTTCGTTTTTGGAAGACTACTCGCCCGATAAACGCGAGCGTCTGATTGACGAGTTGCTTGCGCGGCCAGAATTCATCGATTACTGGTCGTACAAATGGTCCGACCTGTTGCTCGCAAGTGGTCAGCGTTTGCGCCCCGACGCCCTTGCCGCATATTCGGGATGGATTCGCCAGCAAGTTGCTTTGAACACGCCGTGGGATGAGTTCGTGCGACGTTTAGTGACGGCCAACGGCAGCACATTTGAGAACGGCGCCGCCAATTTCTACGCGTTACACCAAGAACCAACGGAAATGGCGGAGACCGTCTCGCAAGCGTTCCTCGGGTTGGCCATTAATTGTGCGAAGTGTCACAACCACCCTCTTGAGAAATGGACGAACGATCAATACTACGGTTTCGCCAACATGTTTTCCCGTGTTCGGGCAAAAGGTTGGGGAGGCGATTTTCGCGGTGGAGACGGACTGCGAGTCGTGTTCGCCGATACACGAGGCGAACTACTCCAACCCACCACAGGGCGACCGCAACCTCCGCGACCCCTGGATGGTGATCCCATCGCACCGGACGACACGACGGACCGGCGAGTCCATTTAGCTCTCTGGCTGACGTCACCGGAAAACCCCTACTTCACCCGCTCGATTGTTAACCGCGTTTGGGCGAATTTTTTTGGCGTAGGACTCGTGGAGAAAGTTGACGATATTCGCGCCACGAATCCCGCCAGCAACGAAGAGTTGCTAACGGACATTTGCAGGTACGTGGTGGAGCAACGCTACGACCTAAAGGAACTCATCCGCGTTATTTTGCAGTCCGCGGCGTATCAGCGGAGTTCGGAGGCGACGCCGGGAAACGAGCCAGATGATCGATTCTATGCAAGACATTACCCGCGACGTTTGTCAGCCGAGGTGATGCTCGACGCTGTGTCGCAAGCGACTGATTCGCCAACTCTGTTTCCGAATCAAAAGCAAGGTTTACGAGCCCTGCAATTATCGGACACCGACGTGGCATCGAACTTTCTTAGTACGTTTGGCCGCCCCGATCGATTGATCACCTGTGAATGCGAACGGAGCGCCGAGCCAAGCATGACGCAGGCTCTGCATTTGTATAACGGCGACACGCTCACAAGCAAACTACAGTCGGCGGAAGGACGCATCGCACGCCATCTTGCGTCGGGCGATTCCGATGAAACCATCGTTCAAACCGCCTATCTGGTTTGTTTGTCGCGATTTCCAACCGATGCCGAGAAAAAGCAATTGCTTCAGGAACTGGCCGCCGCACCGGACGAGGAGCGCCGCGCAGGGATCGAAGACCTTTACTGGAGCATCCTCACGAGTAAAGAGTTCCTGTTTAACCACTAAACAGGGTGACGCTGCAGTCCAGCGTTGGGCGCGAAGGCAAGTGTCATTGAATCACCCAACATATTGATATGCACCGATTTTTTTTGATTGCCCTGTTTTGTGCGATCTGGGCCAAGCCACTAACGGGCGCCGAGAGCGCGCCGCCAGATTTTGAAAAAGATGTTGCGCCGGTGCTTCGTCGCTATTGCGTCGGATGTCACAATTCAAAAGACCGGGAAGGTGAACTTGCACTAGACACTCATGCGGCGGTGTTCAAAGGCGGGGACAGCGGAGCCGTCATAACGGATGGCAAAAGTGGTGAGAGCAAATTGATTCGCGTGCTCACCGGTCAGGACGAGCCCGCGATGCCTCCCGAAGGCGAGCCCAAACCAACGCGGAGTGATATTGACGTTATCGCGCGTTGGATTGACGCAGGCGCCCCTGCGCCCCTTGGCTCGCCAGACGCCGAAATGTCTTTTGTTGTACCCAAAATTTCGCCCACCGTTGCCGTTCGTCGTCCCATTCATGCGGCGACGTTTTCTCCTGACGGCGCCTTCATCGCGATTGCTCGCCATGGTGAAGTCGAATTGCTCCGTGTGGCGGACGGATCCACGGCGGTGGTTTTCCAAGGTCATACCGGCAATGTGAACGCCGTTTGTTTTTCGCCGGATGGCTCATTGCTTGCGGCAGGCGCCGGCGAACCAGGATTGTTCGGCGAGGTTCGCGTTTGGTCTGTTAGCGACGGAAAACTGATTCAGTCGCTCCGAGGCCATCAGGACAGCGTTTACGCGCTGGACATTGGACCAAGCAGCCAACTCCTTGCGACCGGAAGTTATGACCATGACGTAAAACTATGGGACATTTCAACAGGGCGGGAATTGCGCACGCTCAAGAATCATCAAGGCGCCGTGTTCGGCGTCGCCTTTCACCCCCGCGGTCACATGTTGGCTAGCGCCAGCGCCGATCGGACCGTGAAACTTTGGAACGTACAGGACGGTAAACGACTTGACACTTTCGAGCAAGCGACTCAGGAGCTCTACACCCTTGCATTTTACCCCGATGGCAAGCGATTGGCGGCAGGCGGCGCCGACAATCGAATTCGCATTTGGTCGATTAGCAGTACCGGCGCCGAGGGGGCCAATCCGATTCGGCTTTCACGATTTGGCCATGAGCAAGCGATTTTGCGCCTTGCAATTTCTCGGGATGGCCGCACGCTTGTGTCAACAGGCGAAGATCGCCTCGTGAAAATCTGGGATGCGAATGACGTGGTGCTACGAGACACGTTGCCGGTGCAACCGGATTGGGTCGCAGGGCTCACGGTGTCGCATGAGGGCGACGCAGTCTTTGCGGGAAGGTTGGACGGCTCGTTTGAGACATATTCCACAAGCGTCGACCCGATGCAAGTCGCTGCAGCAGACATGGCCGCAGTTCCTTTAGTGGAAACGCCAGTAGGATCGGCAATTGCTGTCAAATCGTTGGCGCAGTCGGAAGAAGTGGAACCGAACGACCTGCCGGAGCAGGCGACTCCCTTGGCGATTCCCGCCGTCGCGAAGGGGCGAATATTTAGCGAAACCAGCAACGACGTCGACCTTTATCGAATTCGTGCGCTTGCAGGGCAATCTTGGATTATCGAAACCAATGCCGCCCGCAAGGGTTCGCCGCTCGACTCGAAGATTGAGGTATTGAATGTTTCAGGCCAGTCCGTGCCTCGCGTGTTATTGCAGGCGACACGCGATTCGTGGATCACCTTTCGCGGGATTAACTCCGATCAACTCGACTGCCGTCTTGTGTACTGGGAGGAAATGCAACTAAACCAATTCCTCTACATGAACGGCGAGGTTTGTAAGTTGTTTCGAGCACCGCAGGGCCCAGACTCGGGATTTCAGTTCTACCCAGGAACAGGTAAGCGGCACGCTTACTTTGACACAAGCGCCCAAGCGCACGCCTTGGACGAACCTTGCTACATCGTCGCTCCGTTCGCGCCTGGCTCTAAGTTGCCTAACAACGGCCTGCCGACGTTCACACTGTACTATGAAAATGACGATGAACGTCGACAATTGCACGGTAAGGATTCCTATCTCGCATTTACCGCTCCTGAAGACGGCGATTATTTAGTGCGGGTAAGCGACGTGCGCGGGTTCTCGGGTGAGAATTTCGCGTATGAATTAACTGTGCGTCCGCCTAATCCCGATTTTCAAGTCACCCTGGCCGGAGGAAAGCTCTCGATTGGAGCTGAGAGCGGCAAGCGATTCATCGCCTCCGTCGACCGGATTGACGGTTTTGACGGTGAAGTTCGGATTGACATCGAAAACCTTCCGCCAGGCTTTCGTGCGTCAACTCCCTTGACCATTCAAGCTGGTCAAGTGGAAGCGCGGGGAGTCATCAACGCCTTACCGGGCGCACCCGCGCCAACCGCAGAGGACTGGACGAAAACCAAGATCACCGCTTCCGCTGTTATCGATGGCGCAACGATTACCCATGAAGTAACCGGTATTGGCCCCATTCAATTGGTCGACAAACCGAAGATCATTGCCCGCTTGACGTTGCTGTCCGATGACGTTTTCGAGGAATCGACGGATGTAAGTAACGGAGAGCAAGAAGTTGTGTTACCGGCAGGGACGACGGTGACGTGCCAGTTGACCGTAGCCCGCAATGGCTTTAACGACCGGATTCAGTTTGACATCGACAATTTACCGCATGGAGTTATTGTCGATAACATTGGGCTGAATGGCGTGCTCATTCCGGAAGGTGAGACTTCTCGCACGCTCTATTTGACTGCCGCCGACTGGGTTCCTGAAACGCGTCGCCAGTTCATGGCGGTCGCGAAAGCAGAGGGGGACCAAGCGTCGCTTCCGTTATGGCTGAAGGTCGTTCGCCCCACTTCGGTCGACTGAGCGCCACAAATTATTCCCACATGCCTCCTGAATAGTGTTTGACGCGAACACCAGATTTACATTCTGGAATTGATGATGCAGTGGACATCTAAGCTCAAGTGGACGGCCGTTGCGGTACTCTGGTTCGTCGTTACGAACGAGACGGTTCAGGGGGCCTGGCGTGCGGGTGCGGCTTCCATCTCCATCACGCCTGCTCAGCCGATGTGGATGTCAGGGTACGGCTCGCGTGATCATGTCGCCGAGGGCAAATTGACGGACCTTTGGGCGAAGGCGCTCGTTCTTGAGGATGACAAAAATAATCGTGCTGTGCTCATTACGTTGGACCTCGTGGGCATCGATCGGACGCTTTCCCGGTCGGTCTGTAAGAATCTCGCCGAAAAATACGGTTTGCATCGAAATCAGATCGCCATCTGCACCTCGCACACGCATACGGGCCCTGTGGTCGGTCGCAACTTGGGGCCAATGCATTACTTGCGGCTTGATCAAGCGCAGCAATCGCAAATCGATGCGTATACGAATTCGCTTGAGGAGAAAGTGATTTCGGTGGTCGGACAAGCCATTGAAAAACTCGCGCCCGCTCAGTTGGCTCAAGGAAATGGTATTGCAACGTTTGCGGTAAATCGCCGAAACAATGCGGAGGCGCAGGTCGATGCGCTGCGGAATAAGGGAGAGCTTCGTGGGCCGGTAGATTATGATGTGCCCATACTTTCAGTGCGAAACGTGGAAGGCGGCCTGGAAGCCGTGGTATTTGGTTATGCTTGCCATGCCACGGTTTTAAGCTCGTATCAATGGTCTGGCGATTATCCCGGGTTTGCACAGGCGGCGATCGAAAAGTCGCATCCAGGCTGTGTTGCGATGTTTTTCGCAGGTTGCGGAGCCGATCAAAACCCATTGCCGCGACGGACCGTGGATCTAGCACAGGCGTACGGAACGCGCCTTGCCGAAAGCGTTGGCGAGGTATTGAGCGGCGTCATGCAACCGCTTGCTAGCGACCTCGGCATGGAATACCAGGAAATTGCTCTCCCGCTTGGAACACTGCCATCACGCGAGGAAGTCGCCGCAGATACGCAATCGGATAACCCTTTTATCGCGTCACGCGCTCGGATGCTCCTTGCACAACTTGAAACAACAGGACTCTTGGAAACGTCATATCCCTACCCAATCCAAAGCTGGAAACTGGGAAATGAACTGCGCTGGGTATTTCTCGGCGGGGAGGTTGTTGTGGATTACTCGCGCCGAATTAAACATGAATTGGGTGCGAGCAATACTTGGTGCGCAGGGTATGCCAATGACGTTATGGCTTATATCCCGTCCCGCCGCGTATTGATGGAGGGAGGGTATGAAGGCGCCACATCGATGATTTATTATGGACTTCCCACAATATGGGCGCCCGAACTCGAAGAAAAAATCGTGAACGAGGTACTACGTCAAAACCAATAGCGATTTTTTCGCTGTCGAACCTACCGGCCGAACTTGAGTAAACCGAATGTGTGAAGTACTCTCGTATAGTGTAGGGCTATTTAAGTCGCCACTCTAAGGAGGGGGGCTGCCTTGAACGCGACCCGCGGTGCACCATTTGCAACGCATCCCACCTCAAACGCTATGGCGGCGTCGCTTGATGATTGACGGTAACTTCCAAACCGGTGAGAATAAGCCGCGGAAGAGCCGATTCTTCACGCAGCAAGGAATTAACAGGGCAAAACTGGCGTCAGTGGAGCGTGCTTCATGAATACCGGGTCACTTGCGCCGCAATTGCGTGACCTGGGAGGTTTTGCGCCGACGTTACGCTCTCGGATGCTCCACGATTATGAGCTAGTGCGACATTTAGAAAGGCCTCACCCTGGTGAATGGTGGTTAGCCAC
The DNA here is from genome assembly GCA_963204915.1 of Planctomycetota bacterium. Taxonomy (GTDB): domain Bacteria; phylum Planctomycetota; class Planctomycetia; order Pirellulales; family Pirellulaceae; genus JAHWKS01. The sequence goes on from CAUJHS010000102.1 coordinate 61,177, forward strand.
GAAGCGTTCGGATCGGCAGACGGCGGTTCTCTGTTTTATGGCTCGCGAAAGCGTATCTGATCAACACGTCGCCCTACTGGAGCAAGACCTCCAGCTTGCGATGCGTTTGGCTCCGCATCCGCATATCGCCTCGGTCTTCGCCGCAGAGGTCAACAACACGCAACTGGCTTGCGCCGCGGCTTATGTGGACGGAGACGATCTGGTGTCGCTCCTTAGCGAAACAGGTCCCATGCCTCTTGACGCCGCGATGGAATGCGTGCGGCAATGCCTCCTCGGATTGCGGCATGCACACAATCATGGGCTGGCGCACAATGACCTTACGCCTGCGGACCTCATCATAGATTTTGACGGGGTGCTTAAGATTTGTAATTGGGGATGCACGGTCGTCTCACCTCAATGTGATTTCACCTCGGCCAAGGTTAAAGACTTAAGAGCGGTTGCCAAGATTCTTCACTTTTTGGTAACCGGTTCGCCGACTCATACGGCGTACAAGGATGACGGGGAAGTCATTGCCAACCCCAGGGCAACGTCAAACACTTGCACCTGCGCGCAACTGCCCCAGGAGTTGCAAGATTTCTGTGGGCGTTTAGAAACGAGTGGAGCTGAAGGTTTCACTTCTGCCGAAGACGCGATTGCTGCTTGCGATCTCATCGCGACCGGCCTGGAAATAGCCACCTACGCGACGGAGCCAGCGTCAGCTCTAGGCGATGTTTCCGCAGTGCGCTCGTTGCATTCAATTGGGCCCGCCGCGACGGAGGCAAACACAGTTTCGCGTTGCGAGAGCGAGTCTCCCGTTGCGTCAAGAGATAGCTGCGGGGCCGTTGCGGAGAATGCAGCAGCGTCAAACCTTGCGACGACGGTATGCCGGTCAGATTCGGGTGGCCGTTTGTATTGGGTATGCGGCGTGCTACTCGCCGTGGTCGTGGCGGTGCTCGCAGCCGTGGGCTATCTTTTGTGGTAATCCTAACTGGCGTACTGTGTTATGCATGTGACCCTGTATACGCGGCAAGGTTGCCACTTATGCGACGATGCCCTTGTGCTATTGCGTCGGTATGGACTAACCCCTGAAATTGTGGATATTGACGCCGACCCGGAATTGCGGACACAGTTCAACACCTGCGTGCCGGTGGTTGCGATGAATGGTAAAGTTCGGTTCCGAGGCCGCGTGAACGAAGTTCTGCTCCAACGCCTGCTCGTCGCGTCATGAATGTGCTTGGCGTGTTCGCAAAATATTGGGCTGCAGGAGATGTCAAAACTCGGCTTGCTGCCACCATCGGCGCGCAATCGGCGGCAAATTTCTATCGAGCGTGTTTGTTTACCACGTTAGCGCGGCTTCAACACGTGGGCGATCATCGCGTTTTAGCGATTTCGCCTCCGGAACGATTGCCGGACTTCGCGTCGGTGGCGCCTCAAACTTGGCGTATCGTACCACAAGCACCGGGAGATTTGGGCCATCGCATGCATTGTTTCTTCCGTGAAGAGTTCGCTTCCGGCGCTACGCGCATAGTTTTAATCGGCTCGGATAGTCCCACGGTTCCACGATCGTATCTTCGGCTCGCCTTCTCCTACTTGGAGCGATTTCCTCTCGTTCTTGGACCTGCCAACGATGGAGGATACTACTTGGTTGGCGCCGCGGGTTGTGTTCCTTTGATATTTGACGATATTGCCTGGAGCACGGCCGATGTTTGGCGCCAAACAATGCATTGCTTGGAGCAGCAACAACTGCCGTTTGCTGTTCTGCCAGAATGGTATGATGTCGACGAGGCGGAAGATATGCAGAGACTCTATGAAGACCTGTCTCCAAAGGTTCATCAAGACCAGGTTTGGTCCCTACTTTGGCAGGAAGTTCAACAGGTTTTTGGAAATCACTCGAACGATGGATCGAAGTAAACAATGGTTGACTGTTTGATTGTCGGTGCGGGGATTATTGGTCTCTCGCTGGCATGGGAGTTAGCCCAACGCGGGCGCATCGTTCAAGTTATCGATCGTGGCGAGCCAGGAAAAGAAGCCTCTTGGGCGGGCGCCGGCATGCTTCCGCCCGCCAAGCGACAGCGGGCGCTTCATCCCTTAGATCAGCTTCACGCGATCAGCCATGAACTGCATCCCCACTGGGCTCAGAAATTGTTCGCGGAAACGGGAATTGATAATGGATATCGGCCCTGTGGTGCGATTTATGTGGCGCGCAGTGCCGGAGAAGTCGCTTCTCTGACGGCCGCCGTTGAGTCATGGCGCGAAGATGGAATCGTCGTCGAGCCGATTTTCGTCGACGATCTAGCCGCATTCGAACCGGCGCTTGCTGCTTCCTCGACCGATGCATCAATTCGAAGTTGCTTTCTACTGCCGGAAGAGTCGCAATTGCGCAATCCGCGTCATATGAAAGCTTTGTACGCGGCATGCCTTCGATGGGGTGTCGAGATCACGTCCGCCGAAGAAGCCCTTGCCTTTGACATTCACGCTGGCAGTGTTGTCGCTGTTCGTACAACGCGTCGCGTATGGAGCGCCAAGCAAACGTGTCTTTGTTCGGGCGCTTGGACGGGTGCGTTACTGCAGCAATTGGGCATTTCCAATGGGATTGATCCTGTTCGTGGGCAAATCGTCCTGTTTCATTGCGAGAGGCCCTTGTTGAATCGGATCGTTATTGAAGGCCAAAGATATCTCGTGCCGCGAGATGACGGACGTATCCTCGCGGGCTCAACGATGGAAGAAGTTGGGTTCGATAAACGAACGACCGAAGATGGCGTGAATGCACTGATTCGCTTTGCACGTCAACTTGCGCCGCTCCTATGCGAAGCAGAGATCGAACGCGCGTGGGCGGGATTGCGTCCAGGGACGTTTGATGGCATGCCTTATTTGGGTCGCATTCCTGGGTTGTCGAATGCATTCGTGGCGGCTGGGCACTTTCGCAACGGCATACAACTCGCCCCAGCAACGGCTGTGGAGATGGCGAAACTGATGTGCGGCGAACCGAACGACGTTGACCTAACGCCGTTTCATGTCGGCCGCCGACGCGACTTCAATTGACTCGGACGAACAGCACATCAGTAATTCACAATAACGCCGCGTTGACGAAGATCTTGCATCAACCGTCTTGCGTTCGTGAACAATACCGCGTCAAATCCGGCTTGAAGCGCTGCGACAACGTTTTCTAGGCGGTCGTCCGTGAAGAATATCTCGTGCGGCGCTACACCAGCAATTCTTGCGGCGGCGTAATACGTTCGCAGTTCAGGCTTCATTGCGCCAATTTCAAAGCTGAGCGCGAACACATCAAAAAAGTCTAAGACGCTGTAGCGCGAACGAATGTGATTCCAATGCGCCACACAAGTGTTCGAAAGTACGCCCAAAGGATGACCAGCGGCCGCCAATCCTGCAATGATCGGCGCCATTGATACGTTGAGTTCAAAAATGGCGCTGGCCGCATATTGAAGTGCGTCGAAATTGGGGCGCGAACCCGTGCGATGGCAGAATACATCAAAGAACTGTTGGCAAGTGATTTCCCCCCGCTCATACTGCCACTGCACGCCTTCGTCAAAAACTGCTTGCCTAACCACTTCAGCCGATAATCCCGCGACTTCGCCCATTTGAGAACATGCCAAGTTGTGGTCGAACTTTAACAGGACGTTGCCTAGGTCAAAGTAGAAGAACCGCAGCATACGATTGGTTTCCTGGAAGAGGGAGATGTATCCACGAAAGCGGTAGGCGCCTTACGTTGTCCTTACCGTAAAAGTGGCGTCACTTTCCAGCTATCGTTGCTGCCGTCGCACATGTCCCCCGCAACCAGGATAAAATGGGACAACGTCGTGTCAGTAAACTATGGCTCGCGTCGCAGATTAACGCCGTGAGGGGCATTTTCCGCAGTGTACCACGCTTTCCAGGCGGCGGAATTGTACCCGTGATGAACCCCCGTGAGCGCAGTAAGCGCTTGAAGAACTGCTGGGTTTTGCACTTCGCGTTCAATGACTTTGGGTTTGCCGCCTACGCCTAATCCGCCTCCACCGTCCGAACTGAAGGTCGGAGTTAAACTTCCTTGACCGCCGCCCGATTGAATGACCTGTTTATGTTTTGTTACCAGCGCGTTCATCAACGGCACGATGGCGCGCGGGTCGCCCATACGCGCCAACGCTACGGCGGCGCGATTGATCATGTAGTTTTCTTTGTGTCCCAAGGCCTGAATAAACACGGGAACGGCGCCACGTTCGTTGCGACGTACGAGCTGGTCCAAGCATAAGTCGCGGATGCGTTCATCATTGTGATTCAAAGCGTGAGCAATGAGCGCGCCGGTAGCCGCCCCATGATTGAGCCTCCCCAGAACATCGACGTAAAGCACCGTGAGGTCAGGGTGTGTTTCTTCGTTGAGTTGCTCAACCAAAGCGGGGGCGGCCAAAGGATCGCGAATGGCTCGCATTTGAGCGATTGCTTCGGGACCTCGCCGTTTACCCACCTGACTGCGCCAATTGCGCACATCACGTCGCCACTGGTTCTCCGCGTCAGAAACGCGGGCTTTTTGTTCTTCGATTTCGATCTCCTGCGGCAGCCGCCACGCGCCGCCGAATCGAACGTACCCAAGACTTCGCATATGCTCGTCGGGTTGTATCCACTTGCCGTCAACCTTGTTGTAGCCCAAGGCGAGTCGAGCGGGTTTGTGTTCCGGATCGATCGTTAGCAACTGTTGTAAATGGGTTTCACGCTCCTCGTTCAAACCCGATTCGCGGCACCATTCAGCCATGGCCCACAACCCCTCGACCGTCATAGGCATTCGTGGAAGCAACGCGAGATATTGTTTCTCGACAGGCGAAAGCGCAACGACATCCTCGACTTGATCCGCTTGCAACGTGATTCGGCCTCCGGCGGTCGTCTCGATGACGTAGCTTTCTCGCGGCGCTTGCTCTGGGTTTAGCAACGTTCCCTCGATGCGACCTCCCGTCGTAAGATGAAACGTATCCGCATGGCAATAGCTTGCCCCCGCCGCAATAACGGCGAAAAGCACAGTGCGGGTTGAAATGCTTGCCTTCTGCAACATCGTTAATTCGCCCAAGTCCGGGCCTAGCTTATCTCGTTCAGTATAATTAGCGGTGCGAAAATGTGTGCCCTCGTTGGTTGGCCTTGGCGTGGGGTGCTAATTCTTCGAAAGGTCCCATGCGGTAAGCCATTCGGTGTCGGAACGCTTTAACCCAAATTCGGTTAAAAGTCGCTTCTCCATATCTGGCAAATGCGCTGCGCCGTAGAAAATGGCGATTCGTTGTTTGCCTTCGTCAAGTTGGCGTCGCAAAACGTCAATCGCTTTCTTATTGCGTTCGGTAACAATCGTTGACCCGTCCGGCCCGTCCAACGAGGCGGCGCCGGCGCCTAATGTCGTCATTTGCTCCGCCATTACTCGCTTTAAGCGAGCGGCGCGGTTGTTGGAGAACATCGCCAACATCATTTCCAGATCGCTTAGTTGTCCTGCATTATCTTCGTTAATCTCTAAGCCTTTGCCCGTCAGTACATTACGCCATTGACGGGCAAGCGATTGCTGCACCTGTGACGCTTTCTTTTTCGAAGTGAGCGATAAAACGAGATCGACCATGCTCGAACGTTCCGTTTGGCTTTCCTTTTGCCTTTGTTGAGCCATGCCTTCAAACGTCATTTTTAGGAGCATTTGCGTAAAACTTTCGCCGCGGTCCTTCATCGACTGGGCAAACTCTTCGGGCGACATATCGGCATGCACAAAATTCTGACGTGTGTAATCAATCACACTCAATTGGTGCTCCAGGTCGAGCAATTCCTTCATGCCGCCTTGAAGTTGGGAAATCGGATGCCGGTCCTGCCGATCAAGGCCTCCCTTGGGAATACGTGTTCCTTCCGGCGCAACTAACTCGTACAGCACCACGTCATACGACCGGAATGCTTCGTTGAGCCGTTCGTAATAGGCGCGGTCGGCAATATGAACGGCGCCGACCAAATCAACGTACAACCCGCTTTGTCCGTCAGCGGGGACATAACGCACAACCGCCGTTTCCAAGGCTTGGGCGACGGCTTGGTCATCCCGCCGGATGCGAACGAACTCAGTGTTCGTGGCTGACTCAACAACGGTCTCGGCTCCACTGGCGACAATTGGCGCTTCATCTGCCGAAACGGCCGTTGCCGAAATGGCCATACCAATCAAAATCAATAACACTCCCAATGGGCAGATTGACCAAGTTCGCAAGATTGACGGGATACGAATCGACATGAGTTCTACAAGAGAGTAGGTAAGAGACGAGGTCGCGACACGGCAACTGCTCAAAGTATACGCCGCCACGATCATAACGGCAATTTCGTGCGGTTTTCGCGTAAACTATTGTGAACTAACAGTTTGTGGGAATGCGAAATGTGCGTTTTGGCGTTCGCGGCATAAAAAAGAGGCGGTTTCCTCCGATTGGTCCTGGTGAGGAAGTCAAAATAACTTGCGATACCGCTGAAAAATGCCGTTCTTATCGATAGGACCGTCGGAAGCGCAAGGCTAGGAATGATCGTCGCTCGCCTAAATTCCGGCAAGGCTTTCCTTTCTTGTTCAACTTGCACGACGGGCAGTTCCGATACTACCGCTACAAGCCGTTTCGCGTCGTCCCGGGGGGCGTCGCGGGCTTTTGGAGAATGAACATCCAGAGGCGCCAGCGAACTATGTCGATCGCACGCATTCCGCTTTGGCTCTCCGTGTTGACCCTCGTCGCCGGATTATCCACAAAAGCCAATGCCCAGTTCCCAACGACGACACACCAATTTGGTGGGGCCGGTTTTTGGGAGCCGGATCATCTGGGGTTGGTAAACCCGCAGATTCCGCTCAATTACTTTGAGCCGGACTTTCAGTTCTTTGCTCCAGCCGACGTGAGCACGTTCGGCGGCTATCCTGAGCCGAACATCGGGTTCTTTTTCAGCTACGATCGTCTGTACTGGAATGTTCAGCGATCCGAGACGGACGCGGCGCCCTATGAAGGCGACTTCACCTGGGGCAACCGAGTCGACTTCGGTTACATGATGGAGACCGGCCACGGTTGGCTGTTAAGCGCCTACCTGTTGGACGGGCCCAATGTTTACCGGAACATCGATTTCTTCTTCCAAGAGGATACCGATGGCGACGGAAACGACGAGCGCGTCACCCAAACGGAGTCGGAAAACAATGCCGACTTCGAGGGGGTCGAAGTCAATAAGACATTTCGTTGGAAGCCCGTCGGGAAGAACTACATTATTGAACCGATGATTGGCGCTCGGTTCATGCGATTCACCGACTATGATTTTGTAACTGAATTGATTGAAAACATTGACGACGATGGCGTCGTGGTTTCCATCCAACCACCCTTTACTGACCGTACGATCGCGGAAAACAATATCCTTGGCGGCCAACTCGGCGTTCGCATTCATCATCAAACCGAGCGCTGGGTTACGTCGATCGAATCGAAGTTTGTACCTGCGATCAACTACCAGTTCTACACCAATCCGATCTTCTTCGAAGAGAACGAAGATTACAGTGAATTCACCATTTTCGGTCAGGTTCGCATGACGGCGACTTACAAGCTGACGCGCGACATCTCGATAGGAACTGGTTTCGATATCATGCACTTTGGTCGCGGGATTGCACGGGGCCGTAACTTTGAGACTCTCGGAGACCGTCGGATCAACCTGCCACAAAACGATCAAGACCTAACGATTGGCGGTTTCTCGATGCTGTTCCAGCTCAATCGATAACCGGGAAAATATCCTACCAGGGCCAACGAAATCGTGTTACTCGATACGGCCCTGGCGGAATATGCGGCGATGAATTATTAAGCAGTTCGGCCACGAGTTTTCCCGTGGCCGGCGACATGGCGACTCCCTCCATGTTGTGGCCGGCGGCGATCACAACATTCTCCATCTGGGGGCATCGGTCGATGACGGGCACGCCGTCGAATGTCATCGGACGCCACCCGAACCACTCTTCCTCGACAGGGTCGCAGTACGGCTCATGAAGGTAGGGCCGAGCGCCGTCACGCAGTAGTTGCAGCCGATTACGATTGAGAGTTTCATCGTAACCGGCCAATTCCATCGTCGACCCGAGCCGGTAGCCCGATTGCATCGGCGTGACTGCAACACGCGTTTCGGGAAAAATCATCGGTGTCGTTGGACAGCGAGCCGGGCGCGGCATTGTCACCGAATAACCCTTGCCAGGTTGAATCGGAATGCGGCAGCCAAGGTCACGATTCAACCGCGGTGTGAGCGCGCCCGTAGCGACGACAAAAGCGTGTGCGGTGATCTCACCCTGGTTGGTGACAATGGCTTGAGCACGGCTCCCTTTGTGAAGAAAGCCCTTGAATTGGCAATATTCACGAATTTGCACCCCGCGGTCTTCAAGACGTTGGCGCCAACTCGAAAGCAGACGATCTGGCCGAAGGTGCGCCTCTTGCGGATAGTACCAAGCGCCCGCTAAGCCTACCTTTAAAGCGGGTTCATGCTGAACTAGCTCGTCGCCATCCCAATGTTCCGCAGCGACATTAAATTCATCCCGCAGCAATTGATCGACATGGCCATAGGCTTCCATCGCCGTGTGCGAATGATACACGAACAGTAGTCCCCGATGTTCCCATTCGCAATCAAGACGCTGTCCGACGACAAGTTCGTCCCATAATTTTCTTGACGATTGAAGCAAGTTTTGTCGCGCTCGCCCAGCTTCGCGCATGTCGCGGGCATTACATCGCAGTGCGAAACGCCCTAGCCACGTCCACAACGATGGATCAAACCGCGGACGGATGGTAAAGGGCGCGTTCTTCTGAAACATTGCTTGTATCGCCGCACGAACCGCTCCCGGTTCGGCTAAGGGCAGCACGTGACTTGGCACAATCAGGCCACAATTGCCGTGTGAACAGCCGTGGCCAAATCGGCCTTGATCAATAACTTCTACCGTCCAACCGGTTTCGGCGAGAAAATGGGCGCATGCAGCGCCAATCACACCGCCGCCAACAACAACGACCCTACCTGCTGCATTCATGCGCTAATCTCAGTGACTCGATGGCTTTTGCCGTTTCGTGCGTTTTGTCGCATTCTCGGACATGGGGCATGAAAAGTCGACGCACTTTAGGCGAGTGACGATGGAATCAAAAGGCATTTTCATCGCATCGTAGCCAAGTCGCAAGCGGCGCTTTAGGCGGTTTAATGCGATCTTGCCGATGGGCGACTCTCTATGACAGCGGCTCGCCTTAGGCAACCGATGTAAGGAAATGGTGTGTTGTTGAATTATTACGCGGCGGGAGGAAACCATGAAGCGCGTATGGATGGGGCTGGTGTTGGGAGCGGCGATGTTCGGAGGAGCATCGGCGGTTCACGCCGAATGGAGGGATAGTTGGAACGGCTTTTGGCATCGCTGCGAATTGGATTACCTGCGCAACGCCCATTGGCCTCAGCCTTTTGTATACCCAGACCGCGAGGCGGTTCGGGCCCCGTTCATCACAATGGCCGCCAAGGGCTGGCAGCGTCAGAATACTCTCGGCGATTATCATTTTGACCCCAACACGCATGAGCTGAATCATGCGGGACAACTTCGGGTCCGAGCAATTGCGGCGCAGACATCGCCAGAACGGCGCGCCGTGTTTGTGTATCGCGGTGCTACGCCGGAAATCACCTCGACACGTGTTGACTCCGTACAGCGGCATGTGGTGAGCGTCGTTCCGCAAGGCGAACTTCCCGCCGTGCTTGACACTGGCGTGCCTCCCGTTGAACGTCCCGGTGATCAAATCGATCAGATACAAACACGTGTTTTGACGAGCATGCCGGAACCCGTGCTCCCGCCATTTCAGCAAGTGGGATCTCAATAATAACGCGTAAAACCTGAGGTGCGCATATTTAGCCCCATCGTTGTGATGGGGCTTTTTCGTATCTCGGTGGCTATAATTTCGACGAGAGGGCGAACCGTGCAGCTTGGTTTGCGTTAGCTAACCCATGGAATTGCGTCGGCTTTGACAATAACTCTAGGCAGCCCCCAAGGGCGTTCTTTCTTTCATGACCGCGATTCTCGGTCTGTCGGCGTTTTTCCATGATTCCGCGGCTGCGGTTGTGGTGGATGGCGCGATTGTCGCTGCGGCGCAAGAAGAACGGTTCACCCGTCTCAAACATGACGCCAGGTTCCCCGCAAATGCAATTCAGTATTGTTTGGAGAAAGCGGGAATTACGCCTGACGAATTGGATTATGTGGGCTTTTATGAGAAACCGCTAGTGAAATTCGAGCGGTTATTAGAGTCGTACATGGCGTATGCGCCGCGAGGGTTTCTCACGTTTGCAAACGCTATGCCGTTATGGCTCAAGCAAAAACTTCACTTGCCGCGTGAGATTCGTCGGGGGCTCGGCGGAAAATTTCGACGTCGCTTGGTGTTTTTGGAACATCACCAGTCGCATGCTGCAAGTGCGTTCTTTCCTTCGCCCTACGAGAATGCGGCAATCCTTACCGCTGACGGTGTGGGAGAGTGGGCGACGGCGACGGTTGGCGCCGGTTGCCGTAACCGGATTGAAATCTTACAGGAGCTACGTTTTCCGCATTCGCCCGGACTTTTGTATTCGGCCTTGACCGCGTACTGCGGCTTTCGCGTCAATTCCGGTGAGTACAAGCTGATGGGGCTTGCGCCTTACGGCCAACCTCGATACGCCGAACTTTTTCTCGAGAAGCTCATCCGTCTGAAGGATGATGGGTCATTTCGCTTGAACATGGATTACTTCGCCTACGTTCATAGCTCGATGATGACCTCGCGAAAGTTTGACAAACTTTTGGGCGGTCGTCGTCGGCGACCCGGAGCGGAAATTACTGAGCGAGAACTGGACTTGGCCGCGTCGATTCAACGCGTGATTGAAATCATTCTACTGCGCATGTCTCATCATGCGCATGAGCGAACAGGCTCGACGCGATTGGTCCTGGCTGGCGGTGTAGCGCTAAATTGCGTTGCAAATGCAAGAATTGTGAACGAAGGTCCGTTTGACGCGGTTTGGGTTCAACCTGCGGCGGGAGACGCTGGCGGCGCACTCGGCGCGGCGCTTTTTATTTGGCACCAACTCCTTGAAAAAGAGCGCATTCCCGACTGCAAAGACTCGCAACAGGGTTCGCGTTTGGGACCAGGCTTTAGCGACGCAGAAATTGAAATTGCACTGTCACAAGTCGGAGCGAAGTTTGCTGGTTGTGAAGACGAGAATTCCCTGTGCGAAAAGGTCGCTATGTTATTGGCTCAGGGAAGTGTCGTGGGATGGTTTCAAGGACGAATGGAATTTGGCCCTCGTGCGCTTGGCTCGCGTAGTATTCTGGCGGACCCGCGTCGTTACGATATGCGAGAACGGTTAAATCAGAAAGTCAAACGGCGTGAGCCGTTTCGACCCTTCGCACCGGCGGTATTGGTGGAGCGAGTTGACGAAATCTTTGCCGCGCCAAAGGGGTTTGAAAGTCCATATATGTCGTTTACGGTGTTGCGCCGTAATGGTTCTTCGGCAGTCGCGGCCCCTGGATCTTTGGGCCCGATGCGAGAAGCAAACATCGCTCCCAATTCTCTTCCCGCAATCACGCATGTTGATGGTTCAGCCCGCGTGCAGACGGTCGATGCTCGGCGCGATGCGCGGTTTCACTTGCTCTTGAGAAAATTTGCAGAATTGACCGGATGCCCTGTTCTGCTCAATACAAGCTTCAACGTTCGCGGAGAACCGCTCGTGTGCACCCCGCACGATGCATATCAGTGTTTTCTTGCAACCGACATCGACTACTTGGCTATCGGAAGGTTTTTGTTGCCCAAGTCAGAACAGTCGCCAGACGCCAAAAATCTCGCGTTAGGGCGCTTAGCGCAGTTCGCTCCGGACTAAACGAATCCGATGTTCAACTTGTCTGGAAAATTAACAACTCGCGAGCTGCGGTGGTTTGCTGCGGTTGGGCTGCCATTGTTTACATCTGTGGTCAGCATACTCGTGTGGCGTTCAACCGGGCTCCCCCATGTTGCCGCAGCGATTGCCGTTGTGATGGCGCCCTTATGCGTTGCTGGACTGTTGTGGCCTGATTTTATCCGTCCCGTGTATCTCGTTTGGAAAAGCGCCGCTTGGTTAATCAGTTGGATTCTCGGGCTTACCATGCTTGCGATAGCGTTTTACTGCGTAATAACCCCGCTCGGTTGTATGCTTCGTTGTCTTAGCCGAGATGCACTCGACATACAGCAGCGGCTCGACGCGGAAACCTATTGGCGTGAACCCCCCTCGGCGCCTAACTACCGTCGGTATTTCAGGCAGTTTTGACGCCGCTTTAGTGTTTCGCATTGTGTCGCACGCGTTCGTCGAGAAGTGAAACGTTGGAATGGGCTAGCGGCGAAGTTTGGCAATTGTTTGCACAACGCGTTGTGCGGCTTGGATTACTTCTGCTTCCTTGGTCAATACGCTCACGCTGAAGCGCAGCGCCGATCGTACGATCTCATGGGTACAACCCATAGCCAATAGCGCGGGCGATGGCTCGCTTGACCCGCTCGCACATGCGGAGCCGGTCGAACATGCAATCCCGGCTAAATCGAGAGCCATCAACGCCGCTTGTCGGTCAACGCCCGGAAAGGCCACACAGGTGGTGTGAGGAGCGCGTTGCGCGTTGCGACCAATAAACACTGCATCCTTCAGTTCCTGCGAAACGATTACTTCAAAACGGTCTCGAAGGACCGCCATGACGCGCGAATGAGAATCGAGCTCCTGCGTAGCTAACTCAAGCGCGCAGCGCATTCCCGCTACAAGCGCAACTGGCTCCGTTCCGGGACGACTGGACAATTGTTGTGATCCGCCATAAAGGATGGGCATGACGGCCACGTCACTACGCACAAGAAGTGCTCCGATCCCCACCGGGCCATGGAATTTGTGAGGCGTCACGGTCATCGCAGCGACATTCAAGTCGCTAAACCTTACGTTGATCTTGCCCACGGCTTGTACTGCGTCAGTATGCAAGGGCACATTAGCGGCAGCACAGAGTTGCGCGAGTTTTTCAATCGGTTGGAGGACGCCCGTCTCGTTATTGACCATCATGACGCTAACCAGCCGCGTTGGCGACTGTTCGAGCAGTTCGCCGAGATGAGCCGAGTCGACTACTCCATCGTTCCTTGTCCGAATGGTTTGAACATCGACGCCGCATCGCGCCAGTTCCGTAGCAGCTCCTAAGATGCTGGGATGTTCAATGGACGAGACAATCACCTTTCCGGGTGCGCGAGCATTAAGGCCAAACAGGGCTAGATTATTCGCTTCCGTCCCGCCACTTGTGAAGATCACTCGATCTGGAGAATACGTTGACGCATTTGCACCCAAATGCTGTGCAATACTCTCGCGTGCGTCTTCGAGCGCGCGTTGTGCGCGACGGCCGGCGCGATGCTGGCTTGCCGGATTGGCGAAGTGTTCGCGCCAGCAGTGACTCATCACCTCCAAGACTTCCGGCCGGATCACCGTGGTAGCGTTGTTATCAAGGTAAATCATCAGCGCGCCACATCACTTTGGCCGGACTTAACAGAATGCAAGGGTAGCGATGCGCGTCGGCCCTTCTTGGCGCCATCAAGCGCTGGATTATGCCGCAATGCGATGTCGAACAATTCGATAGCGCGATCATGTTTGTTAAGTTGCTGTTGTACTAATGCAGCTTCCAGGTACCGCTCCGCCAAATGCTCAGCCAATTGGTGTTTTAGATTTCGCGCATCGATGACCTGATCGGTTGAACGTTGTGCTAGATGAAACAGATCGGGCGTGAGGACATACATGTTGCTGCGCGCGGCTTCAGCAACGGTGGGCCAAAAAACTTTCGCTAGCCCCTGGTTCGCCTTCGTCCATTCCAACCAAACGAACTGTCCATCGGAATTCTTAAGATCCAAATAGCGGCAAAGTATTAAGGCGTCGCCTGGGGCTGCAGCCGCGTCGGCTCGACGCACCGTAACGAGGTCCCAGCCCGACTGTGACCGGCCTGAAACGGGCGTCAACTTCTTCTGCGTCAGGTACGTTTCGAGTTCGTTGGTTTCATTCTGTCGTTTGAGCGGCGTTATTTGCACATGAATTAGTGGAACTTCCCAGTAATTGTACGACCGTCGTTGAAACCGATGCGGATTAAACTCCTCGCCTACTACAGCCCCGTAACGCAAAAATGGAGCCAAAAACAACACGAGAACGGCAGCAGCGAGTAAGCCGGCAAAAACAAAGCGTTTCCAACTGCGTTGTTCCATTGCCGTACGAGTAGAGCGTGTCGCACCCGTCGTTTGAATCATCGCGTCATCGCATCAAAGAGAAGCAGCGGTACACCATCCCCTCGAACTATTGTCTAACAACGAGAGTTCGTCGGCAACCAAGGTGGTCGCACGTTACCGCTACTTGCTGGCGCATGGCAATGCGCGAAAAACCGTCCCTTGTGCTTTTGGAGATCAAATCTTCCGAACAAACGCTTCTCGAAGAGGTTGGCTAGGAGGACGAGACGTGCTTCTCTAGCAGTTTCATGTTTTTGACGTTCGCCTTCCACGCGACGTCAAACAGGTCACCAACGACAGGGAAAAAGCCTGCGAGACAATCAACCGCGACATTAGTGTACATGCGCGCCAGGACAGGTTTGGACACGCCCATCCTTCGCGCCTGCTCAACCAAATAGATCGAGGCGCCTGCGGTTATCACGTCTCCCACAACCGGAGCCAAACCAACGATTGCATCAAGACCGATCGTGATTCGCGTTCCAGGAATATGGAATGCTTGGTCCATCAGCTTCACGAGCCGCTGTAATCGCTTGAGCCGCGCGTCAATCGAGAGCCCCGATTTGCGAGGAATAAGCAGTTCCGGCGTAGTCTGCCCTGGTTTTGCCATCAGCGGAGTTTTCGGAGTTAGGGAGTGACTTCGAAGGCTCGACATTGCGTGTATTGCTTAAGCTGCCAAATTGTAAATCTTTACGACACATTGGTTAGTGAATGCAAATTGGGCGCCACGTAGGTGCAATAGCCCCCAATTTTTACATTATTTCACGCTTCGTTCTTGTTCGACGAAGAACGCTTATCTGCCCCCGAAATAGAAACTTCGCGCTTTGCTGGTTGCATCGCGTAGCGAAACTGCCTTAATCTGGTGAAGTGCGCCGGGTACTCGCAATAAAGACAACGGCGCCCTGGATTTGCTTAGGGATGTCTTTCTCGGGTTCTCGCGAGGTGTGACGCCGCCGTCCGCGATGATGCCGGCCCATGAGGGAAAGCTGAGTTATGGAATTAGTTTGCGCGTCGACGTCCACGCCACCGGTGCTAACGCAACTTCGTATTCCGTGGCGATTGGCTGCAATTTTCTTCGTTGTTGTCTTATCGGTGTTCGGAGTCGGCAATGTCTTTGGCGACGAACTCTCCGATGCCTTCGGTCAGTATCATGCGGGCAATTACGACGAATGCCGCGCCGTGGCCGCGAAGGCCATTATGGCGGGTGAGTGGCGCGAAGAGTGGCGGATTCTGAAAATCAACGCCGAACTTGCTACCGGCGAGTTTGAAGCCGCACTGCAAACGTTTCAGGAAGCGCTGCCGAGGTATCCCTCGAGCATCATGCTCCGGTTTGCAGGGAGGCGAGTGCTGTTGATGAACGATCGCCCGCAGGACGCTGCAAAGCTATTGAACGAGATCGACGCGATGGCGCGACAAACCCCGTGGCGCTATAGCGATCCCTCCGGTTTGATCATTTTGGGGCGGAGTTTGCTCTTGCGAGACGAAGATCCTCGCCAGGTGCTCGAGGCGTTCTTCGATCGCGCGAAGAAGATGCGGCCGGATTTCGCCGAAGCATACGTCGCGTCAGCGGAATTGGCGTTGAGCAAACATGACTACGCACTCGCCGCAGAGTCGTTGGAGCAGGCCCTTAAGCTCACGCCAGAAAACCCTGACATCTACTGCCAGCTGGCGCGGTCTTACGAACCAACCGATTCGGATAAGGCTTCAGAGTGCCTGAAGAAAGCTTTGGAGATCAATCCCAATCACGTCGAAAGTTTGTTATTGCAAGTCGACCAACTCATCGACGCCGAAAAATACGAAGAGGCTACCGCGGGAATCGATCAAATCCTGAATGTGAACCTGCGCGAACCGCGGGCGTGGGCGTACCTTGCGGTGGTGGCCCACTTAAATGCGGACGAACAAGGCGAACGTTTATGGCGGTCTGCGGCATTGAGCCCATGGAAGACCAATCCCGAGGTCGACCATTTGATAGGCAGAAAACTCTCGCAGAAATACCGTTTTGCTGAAGGCGCTGAGTATCAACGTCGGTCGTTGCAGTTGGAGGCTTCATATCTTCCTTCGAAGGCGCAGTTGAGCCAAGATCTCCTGCGGCTTGGAGATGAAGAAGAGGGGTGGCGGCTAGCGAATGAGGTGCATGACCGCGACGCCTATGACGTCCTGGCGTATAACCTGATGACCTTGCGCGACAGAATTACAAGCTTCCGTACAATCGACGCGTTGGACGACCAAGGGCGAGGTTTTGTTGTGCGCATGAGCGCGAAAGAGGCGGATATTTATGGACAGCGTGTAGTAAACCTCCTCAAAGACGCCCAGGCCGCCCTGTGTGAAAAGTACGATGTCAAACTGGAAAAGCCGATCGTTGTCGAGATCTTTGACGAACAGAAAGATTTCGCGATTCGCACGTTTGGGTTGCCCGGGGGCGCTGGGTTCTTAGGCGTGTGTTTTGGCAATGTGATTACCGTCAATAGTCCAGCCGCGCAAGGCGACATCGTCTCGAACTGGGAGGCGACCCTCTGGCACGAGTTTTGTCACGTCGTGACGTTGCAAAAGACAAACAACAAAATGCCTCGGTGGTTGAGCGAAGGTATTTCCGTTTACGAAGAGCGGCAAGCCAACCCGGCTTGGGGAGAAGCCATGACGCCGCGCTATCGCGAGATGATTCTGAATGGCGAGGTGACGCCCGTAAGTCAACTCAGCAGCGCCTTTCTGAACCCACCAAGCGCGGTTCATCTTCAGTTTGCCTATTTTGAATCATCGTTGGTCGTCGAGTTTCTGATCGCGAAGTACGGCCTTGAAACGATTCAGCGCATTCTGGTTGACTTGGGCGTAGGCATGCCTATTAACGATGCATTGAGTCGTTATACGGGCTCGCTCGCGACGTTGGATCAGGAATTCGCTGGTTACATTCGGCAAAAAGCCGATTCACTTGCTCCCGAACTCGATTGGACGAAACCTGATTTACCGCCCACAGCCAATCTTGCGGCCTGGGAAAAGTGGGTTGCAGATCATCCAAAGAACTTCGCATCGCTTCAAGCCTTGTCGTTGAAGTTGATCGAGGAAGAACGATTTGCTGAGGCGAAAACTCCACTTAAGACGTTGCAGTCGCTCTATCCTGAGCACGTCGGCGCTGACAATGCCTACGAACTTTTGGCTCGGGTGTATCGCGCTTTGGATGAAGCGGCTGACGAGCGCCGTATTTTAGAGGAGTGGGCGTCGCGCGCCGACGACGCGAGTGCGGCATACTTGCGATTGGCCGAACTTGCCGCGCAAGAGGATGACTGGAAGGCTGTGCAAGCGAACGCAGAACGCATGCTTGCCGTCGATCCTTTAGTTCGCGCCCCGCATGAGTTTATGTCGCAAGCCGCTGAGGCGCAAAACGACTCGCAAATGGCGATCACTGCGTACCAAGCCTTGCTTGTGCTCGATCCGCTTGATCCGGCAGAGATCCATTTTCGCCTTGCGAAGCATCTGAACGACCAAGGCGACCCATCCAGCGCGCGCCGACATGTGCTTCAAGCTTTGGAAGAAGGCCCACGATTTCGCGACGGCCACCGGCTTTTGCTAAAAATCGTTAATCAAACCGAGGCGCCCCATAACAAACCAAGCGAATCCTCAGGTGAAAGCGGCGTCCGCCCAATCGCGAAATGAAAGGTGAGGGCCAACATGATGCAAATCATGCGGAAGAAATCGGTCTTAGCTCTTATTTTGATCCCGGTGCTGTTGATGACCCTTGGAGAAAGCCTAGCCCAACGGCGCGGTCGGCGCTATCAAGATTGGATTGACCCAGCCGATCGTCGCGGAATTCCCAATTGGGAAAGAGATCAACATTTCCAGAAAGACGTGTTCACGTTTGTGCGTATTCGCTATGAGTCCGGTTATGGCCGGGGTTGGGGCGGCGGCGGCTGGGCAACCGACTTTCCTGATAGCGACTTAAATTTTCCCTATCGTTTACAGCAACTCACATCGCTCCGCGTCGACCCACAGTACAAAGTGCTTGAGTTGACAGATCCTGATTTATTCAATTACCCCTTCATTTACCTGATCGAACCGGGCCGCATGGTGTTACGTGACGATGAAGTACGCGCCTTGCGACGCTACTTGCTCAATGGCGGCTTTCTGATGGTGGATGATTTCTGGGGGGAAGATGAATGGGCTAACCTGGAACAGGAATTGAATCGCGTGTTTCCCGATCGTAAGCCGCAAGAGCTTCCTTTAGAACATCCCATATTTCACTGCGTGTACGATCTCAAGGAGAAGCCGCAGGTGCCGAGTATTCACGCCTGGCTTGGCAGTGGTATGAGTTACGAACGTTGGGACGCGGACACGGTGCACTATCGTGCACTTTTCGATGATAAAGGCCGGATGATGGCGATCATTTGTCATAACACCGACCTTGGGGATGGTTGGGAGCGCGAAGGCGAAAACGTAGAGTACTTCCGCGAATACTCCGAAAAAAAATCCTATCCTATGGGTATAAATATCGTTGTCTACGCCATGACCCATTAGTCGTCCCGTTGTCTCCAATCTACGGCGAGCAGGCGCGGACTCGCATCTTTTCGGACGTCCTCGGCTTCATGTAAGCATTAGCCTTTCCACCAATCACTGTACCAGACTGTGAACGAACAACTCGAATCCTACGAACTTGAACAACGCAGCGTCGAACACTTACGAAATAGCCGCACGCGCATTGACGCGGAACTTTCGAAAACCATAGTCGGTCAGAAGGAAGCGGTGCAACATTTGCTGATTAGTCTATTTGCGGGTGGACACTGTCTGATTACGGGCGCTCCGGGGTTAGCGAAAACCTTGCTCGTGCGCTCTATCGCGCAGATTTTTCATTTGCGATTTCAACGTATTCAGTTCACGCCAGACCTCATGCCTGCGGATATTACCGGCATGGAGATTCTCGAAGAGGCCGGCGACGGACGACGCAAAATGCAATTCGTTAAGGGCCCGATTTTCGCCAATGTAATTCTGGCGGACGAAATTAACCGTACACCTCCCAAAACTCAGGCGGCGTTGCTTGAAGCGATGCAAGAACATCAGGTCACCGCGGCGGGCGTACGGTATCCGTTGGAAGAGCCATTTTTTGTGCTCGCCACGCAAAACCCCATTGAAATGGAGGGCACCTACCCGTTGCCGGAAGCGCAACTCGACCGATTCATGTTCAACGTAGTTATTGATTATTTACCCGAGGACGACGAGGTTGAAGTTGTGGTTCGCACGACGGCGGCTCCGGCGCGGCCCATTGAGCCGCTGTTTACCGGCGAGGACGTGCTGCGGTTTCACGCCGTCGTCCGGCAAGTGCCGGTTGCTCAAGAAGTCGTGCGTTACGCGGTGCGATTGGCTTCGGCAAGCCGCCCTAACCAAACGGGATCGCCGGATTTCGTAAACCAGTGGGTCAGTTGGGGGGCAGGGCTTCGAGCCGCACAGTTCCTAGTGTTAGGGGCGAAGGCAAGAGCGCTGCTGGAGGGACGTTCGCACGTCACCCCGCAAGATGTTCATGCCTTGGCGCGCCCTGTGTTGCGTCATCGTATTCTCGTGAACTACCGCGCTGAGGCCGAAGGAGTGTCGGTCGAGAACGTCATAGGCCGCCTCTTGGAATATGTGAAGCCTTAAAGTCACAGGACGCAACATCCGTATAAACGCACCATTTCAAGGCGACAGATGCCTGCATTTATTGACCCCGCAGCACTCATGCGCATCAAAAATCTCGAAATGCGCGCCAAGGTGGTCGTGGAAGGCTTTTTTAGCGGACTACATCGTAGCCCATTTCATGGTTTTTCGGTGGAGTTTAGCGAATACCGACCTTACACCACGGGAGACGATCCTCGTTACCTTGACTGGAAGTTATACGCCCGATCCGACCGCTGTTACATCAAACGATTTGAAGATGAAACGAACTTGCGGTGTTATCTCGTAGTCGATCGTAGCCGCTCCATGGGATACGGTTCGCAAGGTTATACGAAATCAGATTACGCAGCGACCTTGGCCGCGACCTTGGCGTATTTTTTGACTCGCCAACGCGATTCGGTTGGACTGCTGACATTCGACGAACAAGTTGTCGAATTAATCGGAGCACGGTATCGACCTGGTCAATTTCACCGCCTGTTAACCGCCCTGGAGCGCCCTCCGGCAGGAAATGCGACAAATCTCGCCGCTCCCCTGGAGCGAATTGCTCAACGTGTGCAGAAACGGGGCGTGATTATCTTCGTGTCAGACCTACTGGCTCCGCTTGATTTGCTTGAAGCGAATCTGGGCTATTTGCGTACACGCGGGCATGAAGTCATTGTATTTCGCATTCTCGATCCCGCAGAGATTGATTTCAGTTTTGACCGCCCCGCGATGTTTCGCGACATCGAATCGGGCCGCGAACTTTACGTTGATCCGGAGGCGGCGCGAAGGCAATATTTAGAAAAGTTTGGCGTACATCAACATGCGATCGAAACCATTTGCGCGAATCTGGGGATCGACTTTCATCAGTTGACCACTGACCGCGCACTGGAGTTTACCTTATTCGATTACCTGCATGCGCGCCAGCGGCGAGGTCGACATGTCATGCGGAGCGGAAGCCTGGGACGGACGGTATGAGTTTTCTTACGCCTTTCTATATTGCGGGACTTGCGGCCATCGCTTTGCCGATCGTGTTTCACTTGATTCGCCGCACTCCCCGCGGGAATACTCCCTTCAGCTCGTTAATGTTTCTTGTTCCGACACCGCCCCGTATCACTCGTCGGAGTCGCCTGGATCAGTGGTTGTTGCTTTTGTTGCGCGGATTAGCGTTGGCGTTGTTAGCTCTCGCGTTCGCGCGGCCGTTCTTGCGTGAGGCGGCGCAGTTTTCATTTAATACCTCGCCAGGGCAACGCATTGCTATTCTGGTCGATGCTAGCGCGAGTATGCGCCGAGACGATCTGTGGCGGCAAGCACGTCAGCAAGTGAGCGAGGCGGTGCGAAACTTGTCGCCAGCCGATCACGTTGCGTTATTCACGTTTGACCAAAATGTTGCGACACACATCGACTTTTCCGAGGAGGCTGAGACGGATCCAAAGCGACTCGTTTCTCTCTTCGAACGGCGAATTTCGGAAGTTGTTCCCTCCTGGCAGGCGGGAGACCTTGGCGCCGCGATCGCGAACGTCGCTGATCGAGTCGAATCGCTCGACCATGCATCCCACACGGAGAGTGATGTTGCAAAACGTATTATCCTTGTCAGCGACTTTGCGGAAGGGGCGCCGTTAGAAGCGTTGCAATCCTATGAATGGCCCGCTGGCGTTGAGCTAGAAGTCAAAAGGGTCGCTCCGCGCATTTCGGGTAACGCAGGTCTCCATTTGGTCGGCGAGTGGATCGAGGGCGAGAGCCCTAACGATGGAGGAAGTGCAGCGTATGCATCGACGTCCTATCGCGTGCGCGTGACGAATACTTCTGACTCCTCAACGGATCAATTTCAGCTTGTTTGGAAGAACTCTGACGACCAACCAAGTGGCGGCGTTACAAAATTATATGTTCCACCGGGTCAGAGTCGAACCGTAACCGTGGCTCGCCCCCCGAACTCTACTGCGACGCGCCTGATGCTGGAGGGCGACTCCCATCCGTTTGACAACACCGTCTTTGTGGCGCCTCTGCGACGCGAGGAACTTACTGTTGCTTATCTTGGCTCGGATTCGTCTGATGATCCGCAGGGGTGTCGATATTATTTAGAGCGACTTTTTTCGGCGACAACCTCTCGTACCGTACGCTTCCTCACTCCCCAAATCCATGAGCCACTAGAGCCTCTCGATGGATCGCCGCTAAATCTTGTTGTCGTGGCTCAGTCCCTCGAAGAAAATCGC
The DNA here is from genome assembly GCA_963204915.1 of Planctomycetota bacterium. GTDB lineage: Bacteria > Planctomycetota > Planctomycetia > Pirellulales > Pirellulaceae > JAHWKS01. The sequence goes on from CAUJHS010000102.1 coordinate 83,198, forward strand.
CGTGATCAAATCCAACAATATCTGCAGCGAGGCGGCCGAGTCTTATTCGCCGCGATTGACGGACCGGCCTTGGATTCTATTGCTCCACTCTTGGGATCGGAAGCGCCGAATGTTTCGGAGGCGAAGGTCGACGATTATATATTGCTAGGTCAATTAGATTTCTCCCATCCGCTATTTTCGCCATTTGCCGATCCGCGTTACAGCGATTTTTCGAAGATTCATTTTTGGCGATACCGGCAAATAACGCTGGAAGAACCCTCGTCATCGTTGCCGGACTCTGCCTATCGGCGCGTTGTTGCGCGATTTGATAGTGGCGATCCGGCGCTGATCGAACAGCGAGTGGCGCAAGGGCGGCTGTTTATTCTTACGACGACGTGGCGGCCTGCTGATAGTCAGTTAGCTCGATCGTCAAAATTTGTTCCTTTACTGTGGGGGCTTGTCGGCGCGGCGCCAACGGAACGCGAAAGTTTCCACTACGTAGGCGCCGTCTTAACACTTTCATCGTCGCTAGGCGGCTCACCGAAAGTTGTGCAAAAGCCTGATGGATCCGAGATTGCAGTCGCTTTCGAGGTGGGCCACTTTGACGATACGGACCAACCAGGCCTTTACCGTATTGGCGATCGGATATTTGGAGTTAACGTGGATCCGGCGGAAAGTCATACTGCGCCGCGCGAGTTGGAAGCGTTAGAGCAGTACGGAATTCGTCTTACCGGCGAACGTCAACGGCAAGATGCAGCACAGCGCGAACGTCATCTACGCGATGTCGAACTGGAGAACCGGCAAAAAATTTGGCGGTGGTTATTGGCCGTGGCGCTTGTTGCTTTAGTGGCGGAAACATGGCTTGCCGGGCTTCGTTCGCACTAAACGCTGATCGTTTTTAATGATTGGCTCAGTTCCTCTACGCAGCGCTCTAACTCCGGCATGAACTTGGAGACGGACGCGAGATCTTCATCACCGGCAAGGTGTTCGATGGTCTTTGCCAAATGAACCGTGCGCGCCGCACCAAAGTTAGAGGCCAGTCCTTTTAGCGCATGAGCGGCATGCTGCACGTTTTTCGCCTGACGGTTGGCAAGACCTTGTTGGATCCTATCCAGCAGATCAGGAGAATCCTCCAAAAAGAAGTTCGCCATGTCGGCCAGTAATTCCCGGTTCCCGTCCATTCGTTCCAACGCGCCTTCCAAATCGACATCGTTCGAAAGTGAGTCCTCCAAGGGTAGCGACGGCGCTGCGTCGTTCGCTGTGGGTACAGATTCAAGCAACGCACCAGGCGGTTCGTCGGTAGACGCCATGGGCGCTTGCGCCTTGGCAGGGAATTGCTCCATCGCGAAACTTTCGAGCAGTTCGATCAGCCGTGGCGCATCAATGGGCTTCGAAAGGTAAGCGTCCATCCCCGCTGCAAGGCACCGTTCCTCAAACCCGCGCGTCGCATGCGCTGTCATAGCGACGATTGGTACGTCGGGCGACGTGCGATCGGGCGACGCTGAGGGTTCGAGGCCTCGAATCGCCGCCGTGGCTTGAAATCCATCCATTGTTGGCATTTGAATATCCATCACGACAACATCGAATGCATGGCGATAGCATAAATCGATCGCCTCTCGGCCGTTATCCGCGGTTACAACGTGGTGACCTCGTTTTTCGAGCAGCTTTTTGACCAGATTTTGATTTGCGACAGTATCTTCCACTACGAGTACATTCAGCGAAACATTGGAAATGTCCCGCAGGGGCGTGACGTAGGACGATTCTCGATCCAGGGAGATTCCGGCGTATGCAGTGAGAATCGCCTTCGCTAAATCGTCTTGAGAAACAGGCTTTTCCAGGTAAGTAACCTTGAGGCCCACCAGACGTTGCGAGAACTCGTGTTTATCCGCGGAGGAGAGCATCAACACCGTCGACGTCGAAAGGTCCGGATCGTTTTGAATTTGCTGCGCTAAATCAAAACCGTCGACGCCGGGCATCAACGCATCAAGTAGCACCAGCGGGAAACGGCGTCCCTGATGTCCGCGCCGCATTTTCGCTAAAGCCTGCTCCGCGTTTGCAGCCAAACTCGGACGCATCTGCCAGTGCCGCAGCGCATCACGCAACATACGTCGGTTAGTCGAATTATCATCGACGATTAGGACGGGGATATCCCGAAGCGTTGACATATCAACGTCAAAATGCGAGGCCGCGGCGAGTTGATTTTGATTCGGCAACTCAAACCACGCTGTAAAGTAAAACTTGCTTCCTTGATTTAGCTCGCTGTCGAGCCAAATGCGTCCCTCCATCGCCTCGACAAGTTGCGATGCGATGGCCAAACCCAACCCAATTCCATCATAGGCTCGCGTACTAGACGAGTCGGCTTGGGTGAAGGGGGCGAAAATCTTTTGCTGGTCTTCAGAAGAAATGCCGATCCCCGTGTCGCGAACGCAAAACAATAGACACACCTTCGCGGCTGAAAGCGAATGAATTTCGACACTAACGACCACTTCACCCTGCTTGGTAAACTTCAAGGCGTTGCTCACGAGGTTCGAAACGACTTGTTCGAGTCTTGTGGAATCACCTAGAAGCCGATCTGGCGCCTCGGGACGCACGTTTAATGCTAGTTCCAAACCTTTTTCGTGCGCCTGCAACGAGAGTGCTTTAATTGTCTCGTTTAGGACTTCGCGCAGCCGGAAGGGTGTGACTTCCAATTCGACCTTTCCGGCTTCAATTTTCGAGAAATCAAGCAAGTCATTCAATAGCCGTAACAACATTGACGCAGAGTCGCGAGCCACCGTAAGATTTTCTCGGACATCGTCGGAAATCGCTTCCTGCAAGCATAAGTCCGTCATACCAATGACGGCGTTCAGCGGTGTGCGCAACTCGTGACTTACATTCGCGAGGAATTCACTCTTCGCCAAATTGGCGTTTTGCGCTTCAACAATTGCACGGCGTAAACCCGCCTGAGCGTCAAGTAATGCGTCTTTGGTGCGCGTTAACTCCTCCACGTGACGTTGGGATTCATGATACGCCGTTTCCGCATAAACTCCTTGCCGCTGCGCTTGTCGGCGGGCGTTGTGCATGGCGCCGGCGAGAACGCAAATCAACACGCCTTCGAGCAAAAACATCGTTAGCCGAACAAAGCCCACATTTCCCTTGAGAACGACATTGTATTCTGGCAGAGTAAAAAACGACGTAGTCAACATGCCCACCAACGCCACACAGAACAAACCCGGCCATAATCCGCCGTACCAAGCGGTAATGACGACTGGGGCGGCGCAAAACAGAAAGGGACTGAGTTCTTGCTCGACGAACGGATCGACTAATTCCTTGAGGCCCATAGCGAATGCTACGGTGATCACCGCCACGACATAGGGCCCCAGGTTGTCGCGCACGCGTTTCCAACCCATGGGCCTTAGTCCAGTCGAGTGAGGGGCGGGCCCCAAAGTAGATGAAGAGAATCCAGCCACAGTGAATCAGCGATAGTCATGCAATGTTGGCGTTCGTCCTTGTGCTTGCCCATCTTAGAAAGCCCTAGGTAGGTCGTAAATCCCGCAAACAACGCCGATTAAAGCAAAATAGTTTCTTCATGGGCGCCCCGTGTAAACTTGGCGCGGATTTTGCTTCTCTGTGTTCCTCGCGTCAGTCTTCGGTACGACGAACCGCTTATAGCACTGTGCACATTTTGAGCCGAAATACAGAATATACGTTTGCGTTCGCTGCGTTCCACAAGGCTGATTACTGCTGATTTGATGAGCTGTTCCTAAGTTTCAATGGGAGATCGCTATGAAATTCCTGCTTGTCCTTGGTTTGATTTTGGCTCTTGTCGTAGGAATGTTTTCTCTGGGCTGGTTCACCTGGCGCGGCGGCCCTGATGAAAGTCAACTCATTATTAATAAGGACAAGATCGGAAATGACGCTCAGGAGGTCATCGAACGACAGGCCGAGGCAAGCACCGAGTTTTTGGAGAAGGCAACCGATGGGTTGGAAAACATCGGCGACCACTTAGACTCGAAAGTAGACGAAGATCCGGCTCCGACCGATGGTGTGCGCTAAGCCAATGCTTTCGTTTTCGCATGTTGAGTTGAAGAAACGTAGTCGGTGATACGCTACCTTGTCGCTATCTTGACAAGGTCAATCGTCCCCTGGTGCGCATTGTCCCTAAGGGTAACGGCAGGCTAACGGTTTAACCTTACCAGCGGGTGGTTGCTTTGCTTCGCCATCTTTTCGTCTCCGTTCCCTATCGCCGTCAAATTCTCTTTCCGCCTGATTCTGTACAGGCCTGTTGTCTCATTCGTGATTTCTTTTAGTTTCACAATTGATGATACGGCCTTTTATCGCGCGGCCTATCAATTCGAACTGCAAAGGCGACGGGAGCAATTGCTCGTTTTTTTCTCATCTTGTCGCTACACTAACAACGTTTAGTGCACGTGTACCGCCGCGGCATGATGTACGTCAGAGCAATGGGTGCGCGCCCACGCGGTGTTTTCGTTGCCGATTTGCTGGAGATTGCGCATGCGTTTTTTCAATTGGTTGGTCCCAAACGTCATCTTAGCGCTACTGGGATTGGCACTACTGGGAAACTCGACGCCGAGTGCTGCTTCCGAGCTTTTGTCATTGGGTGCGGCCAAGATCGACATAACTCCCGAGCATCCCATCCGATTGAGTGGATACGGTAACCGCACTACGGAATCTGAGGGCGTTGTACAACGCCTTTGGGCTAAGGCCTTGGTCATTGGCGATTCGTCAGGATCCGCTCCGGCCGTACTTATCACCGTTGAGAATTGCGGTGTTCCCGCCTCAATTGTTCCCGTGGTGTCGAAACGTTTGCAGGAGCAATCGCAAATCCCGCGAGATCGCTTAGCGGTCATCGCTACGCACACGCATACGGGACCGTATCTGAGTGGCGGCATCCCTTTTATGTTCGCCGAGGAGCCAACGCCTGAACAACAGGAACACATCGAGCAGTACACCCGCAAGTTGACCGACAGCTTGGTAGAAGTTGCGCTCGAAGCGATTCGAGGACGTCAGCCGGGACGGTTGTATTGGGTGCAGGGAAAGCTGGGGTTTGCTGTGAATCGCCGCGCAATGCGAGACTCAAAATACGTCGGCTTTGGTGAGCAGGCAGATGGCCCTGTCGATCATAGTTTGCCGGTGTTGGTCGCCAAGTCCGAAAACGGCCGAACCATCGCCCTATTGGCGAACTACGCGTGCCATTGCACGACGCTCGGCGGCGACTTCAACCAAATTTGTGGTGACTGGGCCGGTTACGCCCAAGAATACCTCGAACAGGACCATCCTGGTTCGGTTGCGTTGATCTCTATTGGATGCGGCGCGGACGCCAATCCTACGCCGCGTGGCAAACTGGACATGTGCAAACAACAAGGTCGAGCGCTCGCCGACGAAGTCAAACGTCTTTTGAATGAAGAGTTAATTCCAGTTGCATCGCGAATTACATGCAAATTCGATGAAATCGAACTTCCCCTGGGTGAAATGCCTACGCGTGATCAGTGGCAGTCGATCGCTCAGCAGAAGGACGCCGCGGGACGGCGTGCCCGGCATTTTCTTGAAATGCTCGACCAAGGACAATCGATACCGAAGTCCGTAACTTATCCCATTGCCGCGTGGACGTTCGGCGATGACTTGGCCATGGTATTTCTTGGCGGCGAAGTTGTGGTGGATTATGCGATCCGAATGAAAGATGAATTTGACGCAAAACGACTTTGGATTACCGCGTACGCTAATGACACACCATGTTATATCGCTTCGAAACGCATCCTCAGGGAAGGCGGTTACGAGGCGGATAGTTCGATGGTGTATTATGGCTTGCCGACACGTTTAGCGCCCGAGACAGAAGACCTCATCATTGACACGGTTCAACGGCTTCTCCCCCCCCAATTTTATTCAGCCCAGAGACAAGAAGAGTATCCCGCTCCGCGGTCTCCAGAGGAATCCCTTCGGGCCATCTCGGTAAGACCCGGAATGAAGGTTGAGCTTGTTGCGGCTGAACCATTGATCGTTGACCCCGTTGCCTTCGATTGGGGACCGGACGGTCGGCTATGGGTCGTAGAAATGCGCGATTATCCGAATGGCATAGATAATCAAGGCAAGCCCGGCGGTCGTATCAAAACGCTTGTTGACTCGGACGACGACGGTCGATTTGATCGCTCAACGATTTTTCTGGACGACCTCCCCTTTCCTACGGGGGTCATGGTTTGGCGTAAGGGCATTCTGATTTCTGGCGCCCCAGATTTATTGTATGCCGAGGATCGAGACGGCGACGGCCGCGCCGACCAGGTCGAAAAGCTTTACAGCGGTTTTGGTGAAGGCAATCAGCAGCATCGCGTGAATGGCTTGCGTTGGGGGCTTGATAATTGGATCCATCTTGGCAACGGCGATAGTAATGGCATGGTAAAGTCGCACAAGACGGGCAAAGTTGTGAACGTAAGCGGACGGGATCTGCGCATTCAGCCTGATGAAGGTCTATTGGACCCAACGTCCGGCAACACGCAGTTCGGGCGAGATCGCGATGACTGGGGTAACTGGTTTGGTGGCAATAATAGCAACCCCATGTGGCACTACGTGCTCGACGACGCATATCTTCGTCGCAATCCCCATGTGCCGTCGCCCGCCGTGCGCAAACATGTTTCCGTCCAACCTGGCGCTTCACCCGTATTTCCAATGAGCAAGACGATGGCCAGGTTCAATGATTACAACATGGCGAACCGGTTTACGTCCGCGTGTAGCCCAATCATTTATCGCGACGATCTTCTGGGTGCTGAGTTTGTTGGGAATTCCTTCGTATGTGAACCGGTGCATAACTTAGTGCATCGCGAAATTGTTGAAGCGGACGGAGTCACCTTCACGAGCCGTCGGGCAGACGATGAACAGACCACGGAGTTCTTCGCATCGCGCGATAACTGGTGTCGGCCGTCGATGGTGCGGGTAGGACCGGATGGCGCCATTTGGATTGCCGACATGTATCGTTCAGTCATCGAGCATCCAACATGGATTCCAGAAGAATCGCTGCGCCGACTCGATGTGCGAGCTGGCGACGATCGCGGGCGGATCTACCGTATTTACCCCATTGGCAAGGCGCCGCGCCGGTTCGCACGGCTTGACACGCTTGACAATGCGGGGCTCGTTAAGGAATTAACAAGCCCAAACGGTTGGCGACGGGACATGGCGCATCAGATTCTCCTTTGGCGTGACGCGCGTGACGAGATCGACGCTCTTGTACAAATGGCTGTCCGTGGCGTTACGCCTCAATCGAGGGTTCACGCTTTGTGTGTACTGGATGGTCTTCACGCGATTTCCTCCGAAGTTTTGCTCGCGACTGTGGGTGATTCTCACCCGGGCGTAAGGCGGCATGCCGTGCGACTTGCTGAGCCACTGCTCAATGAATCCGCGGAGTTGGTGGAAACGTTGAAGAAGCTTGCGAGTGATCCCGATCCGCACGTTCGCTTACAAGTAGCGTACAGCCTAGGTGCATGGTCCGATCCGAAAAGTGGCGCGGTCCTGGCGAAAATCGCACTGGCTCATCAAGAGGACGAATACTTATTAGCTGCAGTGATGAGTTCCGTTAACCGCAGCAACCTGGCCGCCATGCTCGATGGCGTGCTGGCCGAAGAAGCGCCGCCCGTGAACCTCGTCAAGCGACTTTTGGCGCCTGCTTCGGCGCTGGGGGAAGAGGAAATAGTAAACCGAGTTTTGACGTTGATGGCTGTCCGCGGCCCCAGTCCCGTAACGGCAGCGCAAATGGAAACTATTGCGGAGGTGCTTGAAACACTCGATCGCCGGACGACGACCATTTCTAAACTAGGAGATGAGCCTACGCGTCGCCGTCTTGCCTCGATTTTCGATACTGCGCGAGTAGCGGCGCTCGATATAAATGCTCAAGTCGCGGAACGTGGCGCCGCGGTACGACTTTTAGGAAGTGGTCTTGGTGAGGCGTCGGACGCAGTTCAAGCCTTGGGGGAGTTGCTTGTTCCGCAGAACCCTGCGGAACTGCAATTCGCAGCGGTAAAAGCTCTCACAAAGATTGCCTCCAGCGAAACGCCTACGGTATTAATCAGACACTGGCGTTCGTATAGTCCGCTTGTCCGGAGTGAAGTGCTGGATGCGCTATTAAGCCGCGTGGAATGGTCAATGCAACTTGTGGCAGCCATCGAGCAAGGCGCCGTCCCCGCGTCGCAAATCGAAGCCAGACGACGCCAACAATTGCTAGTTTCCAAAGATCGTAAACTTCGGGAAGCGTCCGAAAAACTCTTTGGCGCCGCCAACCACTCCGAACGAGCGCTGGTGGTGGAGCAGTTTCAACATGTCCTGCGTGCACAGGGCGAAGTCACCCGCGGCAAGGAAGTTTTCGGTAAACGTTGCGCTACGTGTCATCGTTTAGAAGACCACGGGTACTCTGTTGGGCCCGACCTTACGGCTTTAACGAACAAGTCGCCCGAGGCGCTGTTGATCGCAATCCTCGATCCGAATCGGGCGGTTGAGGACAAGTTTATTGACTATCTAGCGATCACGTCGGATGGACGTCAGTTTACCGGCGTGCTTCAGGACGAGACCGGAACAAGTTTTTCACTTCAAGGTCCTGACGCGAAACAACAAACAATCTTGCGGAAAGACTTGGAGTTGCTGGCCACGACGGGTAAATCGCTCATGCCCGAGGGAATTGAAAAAGACATGAGTGCGGCCGAACTGGCCGACGTAATTGCCTATGTACGATCCGTGGGACCGCCGCCAAAGCAGTTTTTGGGCAACAAGCCCGAAACGGTCCGCGTGAGCATTAACGGTCGCCTGCAATGTTTAGCGACGAACTGCCGCATTTTTGGACCAACGTTGGTATTTGAAGATCGCTATGGCAATCTCGGTTATTGGCAAAGCGAAGCGGATCGAGCCTCCTGGACGATTGACGTTCCTCGCGCCGCGCGTTACCACGTAACTTTAGACTACGCCTGTCAAGATGATGCAGCGGGCGACACTTTTGTTCTGGAAGTCGCCGGTCAAACATTGGGAGGACGTGTGGAGCGAAGCGGCGACTGGGATAACTACCGCAGCATGTCGATCGGCGAGGTGGAGCTTTCCGAAGGACAATTTGAACTGCAGGTTCGAAGCGGTGGTCCCATTCGACATGCGCTCATGGATCTTCGAGAAGTACGCCTGACCCCAGTCGAATAGCTGCTAGGCCTGGCAATCATTCTTCGGCAGGAGGTTCAGGCCATTCCAGATGCTTATGTAGAAAGCGGAATGTTCCCTTACCGTTGATCGTATGAGGGCCTACGAACCACTCTAACTCGCATCGCTCACCGATGCCAAGCCGAGCGTTGTACAGGTTTCGGACCTTGGCAAACTCATACGCCACGGTTTCATCTGGCGCTACCCCGTCAAAGTGTCCGCGTTCGACCATGAAGGGCCGGGGGCAAATCAACGCCGCCATCTCGGCGTAATTGAATGTGCTTCCTAGGTCGAATTCGAAAATCTCATACTCGCCCGTCCACACATAGCTGTGCGGCGCACGGCTCGAGGCGTTCTTCCAGACCCACTCATTGAAATCCGCCGAACATATGGAAAGTCGGTACTCCGGAACGAGCGGCGGAATGCGCATAGCGCTCTTTCCGCCGTAAGATAGCCCGTAAAATCCAATACGTTGCGGATCGACCACATCCAGCGAAGATAGCCAAGCAACGATTTGCTGATGCTGAGGCACGATCACCGAGAATAAGGTCTTCTTAATGGGATTGCTCTTTCGCTGAAGCGTGCGAAAACGGTCTTGGAATATATAAAGATTTTGTGGGGCAAACGTTATAAAGCCGCGTTCTGCGAGCTTTGATGCAAAGTCGTGATATGCCGCATGGTCGCCTGTAACAATGTCCTGTGGCCTTCCTTCCAATCCATGCTGACAAACAACCACGGGCCGACGTTCTCCTGGGGAAATATCTTTGGGTATGCAAAGGATCCCATATGCGAAAACATCAGGGAAAACGTCCAACACGACTTCGTAGCCGGTCCATTTGACTTCATCGTACGATTTTCGCGAACGTGCATTGAAGGGCAACTTGTCGTATTCGAAATGTCCAATCGTCTCGTTACGGAAGTAATCGCGATACCATTCGACCGATTCCTTATATTTTTCTAAGGAACTCGTATCGAGTTTCTTCATAAACTTAGTGCGAACATAGGGGCTCTCTAGCAAGAGTGCTTGATTATGGCGGTCAATTTCTCGCATCTGGCGGGCATGACGCTCCTCTGTGTCTCGCTTAAGGAGATACTGCGGTTTCTCGCCAAGCTTCGATAATTGCGCGCCCACTCCAAGATGGTGGAGAAACGCATTCATCGACGCGGGCGTCGCAAAGTCGCCTTGCCCCGAGTCGCTCGTGACCAACTCGATGCATTTGTCCGGGTTGAGTATCGTGGGAATGAGCGCTCGCGCGCGGGCAACCTCCGTTTGCACATCAACAAGCCTTGGAGTCGCCAACCGTGCGGGCGCGCCGCCTTCGCTCGGAAGATTGAGTTCGGGCCCTCGAGCCGCTTCGATCACGAGGGCTCGGGGAGCGACCATCGACGCCAATTCCGCATCGCCAAACTGTTCGAGCAGTCCGTAGATGTTTCGATCGATCGGTTCCTGCCAAACATTTTGCCGTGTGTCGAAGTAACCGCTCACTAAGGCGGCATCAATGCGTGGGTCCAGCGCCGTAGCATAAAGCGAGAGCAAGCCGCCTTCCCCCCAACCGATAACGCCAATCTTTGCGTCGCGGGCGCCCGCGTCATTGGTAAACCAGTCGACGCCCGCCAGGATTTTTTGCAGTTCATAGCCAATCAGATGTCGCCCAAGTTCGAATGCCGGCCGATAAAGGTACTCGCGACTCGTCAGATTGGCTCGGCCGTTTCGCTTCTCGAGTTTTCGGTCAATCAACATTGGCGCCAAAACACGGCATCCGCTTTCAGCCAGGCGACGTGCATATTGCGACGATGGCGGTATCCCTTCAATTAAACCGGCAATCGCCTCTGGAGTTAAATCAGCATCGGGTATGGCAATCACATCAGCCACGGGCTCACGATTAACGGGCGTCAACAGCAAGCCTTCGCCGTGAATATCGCCAATGACCGGCCAACGCACTGCGAATACTTTGTAACCTGCGCCTTGGCCAACCATGGCCGGCTGTGACGTCGTGCCAAGTAGCTCTAAGGCGTCAAACGAAACCCGCCCATCACGAACTCCGGTGATGTGAGCAAGCCGTTGTCGGTTCGGTTCGAGAGATTGCTGGTATGCTGCGTCAGAGGAGTGATCGCGGCGCCAGTGCCGTGCGCGACGATCGATCGATTTCTCCAACTCTGTCAATAGAAACCGATCCACCCCCTCTACTAAGCGAGAGGCGATGTCTCCCTCCCAAGTAAGCGGAGCCGTGCCAGGATAGGCAACCCCTTCGGCCCCCAAAGAAATCTGATACGCGTTGAATAGCGTCAGAGCGATGCTACATAAGAGAACACGCATAGCCAGTGCTTTGAAAAGAGGGCCCAGGTCAAAACTGCAACACGCCGTTGCCATCAATAGGGGAAGGCTCGAAAGCTCATCTCGTCCGATGGTAGCTAGCGGTTATGATCATGGGCCTTGCCGGCATGCATGTCAATCCTCGTCAGCGTCATCGGTACCGCTGACGACGTGACTGATCGAGATATCCAATGACCGCAACTTGTTCCGTAAACTACTGCGTGAGATTCCCAAGATGCGAGCTGCTTGCGATTGATTTCCCTGGGTATGATTCAACACGCGCGTGAGCAGGATGCGCTCCATGACTTCCAAGGTCTCGTTGTACAAATTGATCGAGTCCTCTCTCATCCGCATCTCGACGAACGCTTCAAGGTCATCGCCTCCGCCGCCACTGGCCGCTTCGCGCGGGGCGGGAGCCGCGGGCGACACGGGACGGCCCTCTAACGCGGGCAAAAACTCAGGAGCAATCACGGGCCCCGTCGATTGCAATACGGCCTGGCGAACGACATTTTCCAGCTCGCGTACATTGCCTGGCCAAGAGTAAGCGCGGAGTATGTCCATTGCCTCGGGCGCAACGCCCGTGACGGGTTTATCCAATTGGCGACTGAAGCGAGCCAGTAACGAAGGAATCAAGAGTTCGATATCGTCGCCACGGTCGCGCAAGGGCGGAAGATGAATGAGAAAACCGCGCAGGCGGTAATATAGATCCTCCCGAAACTCGCCGTCCTGGACCATTGCCTTCAAATCACGATTTGTTGCGGCAATGATCCGGACGTCCACTTTGATCGTGTCTCGCCCGCCGACGCGTTCAAACGTCTGTTGCTGCAATAGCCGTAACATTTTGGCTTGCAACAAGGCGGGCATATCGCCGATTTCATCCAGAAAAATGGTTCCGCCCGAACATTGCTCGAACTTGCCGATGCGGCGGCGGTCCGCGCCGGTAAAGGCGCCTTTTTCGTGTCCAAAGAGTTCGCTCTCTAACAACGCTTCGGGAATGGCCGCACAATTCACTGCGAGAAACGGCCCGTCTTTGCGGCGGCTGTAATGATAAATCGCACGGGCGACCAGCTCCTTGCCGGTCCCGCTCTCTCCTTGAATCAAAACCGTGACATCCTGCGGGGCGACACGGCCGATAGCTTTGTAGACCTCCTGCATGGCCGGGCTTTTGCCCAGGATTGTTTCTCCAGATACCTCTTGCGGACGTTCTTCACCGACCGCAACAGGGCGGCTCATCAAACGGCGTGTTTCCAAGGCCTTGCAAAGTACTTCGCGCAATTGAACCAGGTTCAAGGGCTTGACGAGATAGTCGTACGCACCTTTGGTCATGGCCTGTATTGCGGTTTCACTCTTACTGTCGGCCGTAATGAAAATGACAGGACGCTTCGGATCTTGCTCGCGGAATTGCTCAAAGGCGGCCAGCCCTGAAACGTCCGGAAGCATAATGTCGAGAAGCACGGCATCGACAGAGCCGCGCGCGTCGTGCGCCATCTTGAGTCCTTCTTCAGCCGAACGCGAGGTCAGCACCTGCACATCGCCTTCGGCAAACGCACTTTCGACCATGTGTAGAACGGACCGATCATCGTCGACCGCCAAAATCGTAGGCACGCAGCCCTCCCGGATTGAAAAGCAGATAATCTTCGCTTCGCCTTAAAGCCAACACGAACGATGCGCCGCGCGGTATGATCGCATTCGATCGCACATTCTTTGCGTTCGACCGGTTAAACCGGCGTTCTGCTATTGTCGCGACTGAATCTCGCTTTGGCTAGTCGCTACTAGGGGGTTCCGACGACGTTTCAAGCAATTCTTGGAAAGATCGTCGGTCGACGCCGTCCGGAAGGCGGCTGGTATCCTCGTTTTGCACCCACAGGTGTTCGCTGTGAAACCAGGCGCCATTGTTAGAGCCTTGCCGAACAATCATCGGAATGCGAGCATCGACCTGTCGCGCCGCCGAGAACACGACGTTTGACCACCCCGTCTCCAAGGAGTGGAACCGGTGTAGCGAATTGTGGGTCTCGTTCGAGTAAAGAATGTCGTCGTCCCCGTCCTTGTCGATATCGAGGAAACGCATTCCCGCGTCCTGGCCATGAGCGTCGACAAGTGCTGTCTCGTGGGGTAAGCCAAAAGGTAGTTTGCGCCAATGGCGCTGGTCAGCATCCCAGGCGTAGATGTGGGATTCCTTGGACGCTGGATTCGTGTAAATCAACTCGCAACTTCCATTTCTATCAATATCATGAAGTCGACAAACGTACGACGGTTGCGCTGGCAATTGTCGTAGCAAATCGGAATTTCCCCCTTCTTGTACCAACCGCGAGTCGGAAACCCAGGCGCCATCTTCGAACCGCCAGCCCTCGCAATTACCGTTTAAGCGGAGCATTATGACATGTTTCCCTTCGAGGATCCCGAAACATACATCCAAAGGATGCGACGGCGAAACGAGTGAATTTGGCAAGTCGCAGGTCTGCCAACGCTTTTCTGTAGGCAACCAAAGCCGCAATTGACGGCTTCCTTGAAATCGAGAAATCACATCGATAATGCCGTCGCCATTGACATCCAACAGTCGCGGCTTATTGCTTTCTCCCAATGAATTGCGCAAGGGCTCGCCAAGGAAATGACTCTCGATTCGTTGTAAAGCCTCACGAAACGTGAGGAATTTGACTGTGCCCGCGTGTTTTTTCTCGGCATGGTCAATCAGTTCCACGACCTGATCGTTACGAATCCAGCCGTGCGGATGAAACACGAGATTAAATACGCCTTGTTTGACAACTACCGCGTCGAGTGCGGTTTTGAGGTCCTCCACGGTTTTCGGATTGTTGGGTTGATGTAAGTTTTGCGCTTCCCAATCACTAGGAACAATGCAGGGAAACTCCCAGCAATGGTCGCCAATGAGATAGGGATACGGGTAGTCTTCGATCGTATTGACAAAGGACGGAAATGGAATGTATTTCCGGAATCGTTCAGCTCCATTAGCGTCGAACACGAGTTCGCGCGGCAGGCTAGCGTCCTTGGGGGTGAGCACGCAAAACACCGAACTATCGAGGGAAAGAAAATTCCCCGCGGCCGTTTTTCGGTTAAAGATTTCAGTCCAGAAGCGAGGGCTGGGAGTATTGCGAGAGTCGCAACACGGCATGCGAAAGGCGACTGGAGTGTTCCCGGGAATCTGACACATCAAGTCGACGCATCGTTCGTAGGTACTCTTGGCCTTATCGAAGTCTCCGCCCTGCAATAAAGGACAAGGGTGGTCAACGGTATGGCACTCGATCGAAAGCCCTTCTTTGAGCCACTTCGCCAGAAGCTCATCCTGCGGATCAACGCTGCACGTCATAATGCTGACGGGCGCCCTACCGTCGATTTGCTTAAGTCGATCGAGAATAGGGCGTAAGTAGGTTTCGTATCGCGCGGGGTCGCGCATATCGTCAATGGCCAGTACGACGACGGCTTCGACCCGATCATCGCCAACCCATTGTGGCGTGGTGAGCTTGGCAAACTCGCGATGCACGTAATAGGGATCGCAGAATGCGTCTAAGTAAGCAAAGCGGTTCCCGTCGTCGGCCCGAAGCGACGTTCCCACGATTAAAAGCAGGACACAGGCGCACCAACGCATAGTGACTCTCCTCACAATGTTCTTCTTGGCTCTTTAGTGTAGACTGCTTCGACGAGAAAACTATCCCTGGGGAAATGGTTGCCATGAGATACTTGACTACTGTTGCGGTCTTGTTCGCCTTGTTCGAGATTAGTCTTGTGTCGCAGGCGGAAGACGCTGTAATCCGTTTTAATGTTTGGCCTGACCAAGCTCCCGGAGAGCAGGGGAATATTGGCGACGAGAAAACGTTGCCCCAGGAGGGACCGCGAACCGTGACGCGCGTCACCAATGTCACCCGTCCTGAGATCCTTGTGTTCCTCGCTCCCAAGGAAACGAACACGGGCGCGGCGGTCGTTGTTTGCCCCGGAGGCGGGTATCACATTCTAGCAATGGACTTGGAAGGCGAAGAAGTAGCGCGGTGGCTAAACGGTGTGGGCGTTAATGCCGTCGTGCTCAAGTATCGGGTTCCGCGGCGACCTGACCATCCTAAACATTTGGCTCCTCTCCAAGACGCACAGCGAGCGATGAGCCTGGTTCGGAGTCGTGCTGCCGAATGGGAAATCGATCCCGAGAAGATAGGCATTTTGGGTTTTTCCGCTGGCGGTCATCTCGCGGCGGCGACCGCCACGAACTTCAGCAAGCGCGCATATGACCCCGTTGACGACACCGACAACGTTAGCTGCCGTCCTAACTTTGTTGTGCTCATTTATCCCGCGTATCTGACGACCGAAAGCAATCCGCTACAATTGGCGTCCGAAATTCGCGTTGGTAAAGACACGCCTCCGGTCTTTTTCGTGCATGCGGGCGATGATCGCATCAGTTCCGAAAATAGCGTCGCAATGTACGCCGCGCTAAAGAAAGCCGGGGTGGCCAGCGAACTTCACGTTTATACCCGAGGAGGGCACGGCTTCGGATTGCGTCCGTCAGAACACCCGGTTTCTACTTGGCCGGCGCGGTGTGAGGAATGGTTAAAGAGTCAAGAAATCCTCAGGTAAAAGAAACTCAGTAGCAATTGCAACAAGATGTCAACATGCATTTTGTGTCACCTCACAAGGATTTCGATTTTCCTCGATTGCTATTCGCGGTCGCGTATCGGGCCAGCGTATGCGATGTAAGTTGTTTTTTGACAATAGCTTAAGATCATCTGGCTCGCTCTCTGTGATCGCAGTTCGCGATGGCGGTAGGAGCCATTACACGAATTTCCGCGGAATGCCCATTTTCTTTTTGGTTTGGCACGTAAAATTTAGCGATCGAACGTTCCTTTCCTTCCCTTTTCGGAGTTCCGCCCGATGCTGGTTCTTTCCCGCAAACGCGACCAGCAAGTCATCATTGGCGACGGCATCGTGATTACCGTGGTGGAGATCCGCGGCGATAAGGTTCGGCTCGGGATCGAGGCGCCAGCCGAGGTCTCGGTACACCGTAAAGAGGTGTACGAAGCGATCAAGTCGACCGAGCGAGATCAACGCAGTTCTCTCCAGGACTAGTTCATTGCGAACTTGTTTTGGGCACGGAATCTTACAAGCCACGCCCGATGGCGCGTGTTATCCCATCGCTTGCTTGCGCGAAAGCGCGATGCGGCTGCGCTGAGGGTCAACTTGCAGCACTTTGACTTGCACGATATCTCCTACAGAGACTACCTGTGTGGGGTCGTCTACAAATCGGCGGTCCAACTCGGAGATGTGGATTAGCCCATCTTGATGGACGCCGATGTCTACAAAGGCGCCAAAGTGAGTCACATTCGTGACGACGCCCTCAAGACGCATGCCCGGCTTCAAGTCGGACAGTTCGCTGACTCCTTCTACAAACTGGGCGACGCGGAATTCGCGGCGCGGATCGCGACCGGGCTTTTCTAGCTCCGCCAAGATATCTCGCACCGTGGGGAGTCCGTTTCTTTCGTCGACGAACTGCTCAGGCTGAAGTTTTCGCACCGCCTGAACATTTGCGACTAATTCCACGGTCTTCAAGCCGAGCGATTGCGCCATTCGCTCCACGAGCGGATAACTTTCCGGGTGGACCCCTGAATTATCCAGCGGCTCCTTTCCATCCCGCACGCGCAAGAATCCAGCACATTGCAGAAAAGCTTTGGCGCCTAAACGAGGTACTTTGAGCAATCCTTGGCGACTCTGGAATGGACCGTGTTCGTCGCGATATTTACAGATGGCTTCCGCTAACTTCGGACCAAGTCCCGCTACATAACTGAGCAGTGACGCGCTCGCGGTGTTTACGTCGACGCCCACCTGATTAACGCACGATTGCACCTCGCGGTCGAGGCATTTCCGCAGTTGAGCCTGATTTACGTCGTGTTGGTACTGGCCTACCCCAATCGACTTAGGGTCGATCTTGACTAACTCCGCCAAGGGGTCTTGTAGTCGATGAGCAATGCTGATTGCGCCGCGAATAGTCACATCCAAGTCGGGGTATTCCTGTCGGGCGATTTCACTTGCCGAATAGACCGAGGCTCCCGCTTCGCTCACCATGACTTTGACCAACGGCAGCCGATGTGATTTCAAGACGTCCGCGACAAATGCGTCGGTCTCGCGTGACGCGGTGCCGTTTCCAATGGCGATCAACTCCACACGATGACGCTGAATTAACTCTAAGAGCGATTGGGCGGCTTCCTCCGTTTTGTTGTGCGGCGGGGTTGGATAGATCGTCTTATGATTCAGGAATTTTCCCGTCGCGTCGACGACAGCCGCTTTACAGCCGGTGCGAAAACCTGGGTCTAGTCCTAACACAACGCGTTGACCCGCAGGCGGTGCGAGCAAAAGTTCCCGCAGATTCTTCGCAAAAACAATTATGGCTTCGTCATCCGCACGTTCCTTCATCTCGGCGAACACGGCCGATTCAATCGAGGGAAACAAGAGCCGCGAATAGCAGTCAACTACGGCCATTTTCAAACGACGGTAAAACAACAGTCGGGGATTCGCGAGTAGTCGCGAGGTGAGCATTTCAACGACTCGCTCCTCTTCCACCTCAATGCCGACGTTGAGAAAGCCTTCGTCCTGGCCGCGTTGCATCGCCAAAAACCGATGTGTTGGTGCCTTCGCCAACGGCTCTCGGTAGTCAAAGTACATTTCAAACTTCGCGGCTTCCTCTCTCTTTCCACGCTTGACTTGGGAAACGAGCATTCCCCGAGCGATCTGCGAGCGCATCCATGCGCGCGTTTCGGCCTGATCGGCCCATTCCTCAGCCAAAATATCACAAGCGCCATCAAGGGCCGCATCCGAGTTTGCAACTCCGTAATCATCACGCACGAATGGTGCAAGAACGGCATCGGAGTCGCCGGGAGCAGTCACGGTCATCAACAACTCGGCTAATGGCGCCAGGCCTTTTTCACGAGCAGCGGCCGCGCGGGTTCGGCGTTTAGGTTTGAACGGGAGGTACAGTTCTTCCAAGACCTTACGATCGCGGCAGGCGATGATCTGGCGTTTCAAGTTCTCGTCAAGCCGCCCCTGTTCGTCGATGGTTTTGAGGACTGTTGTTTTGCGATCCGCCAGATCGCGGAAGTATGTCAGTGCGTCTTCCACCGACGCCAATTCTTGCTCGTCGAGTCCGCCCGTGGCCTCTTTGCGATACCGTGCGATAAAGGGAATGGTATTGCCCTCTTCCAAGAGAGCTACGGCCCCTCGGATTTTCTGCTCGGCGAGTCGGCAATGTTCCGCAATGTCGCGAATTGCCTGCTCCAAGATAAAACCGGGGTAGATCGCTTCCGTCATTCGTTCCTCATAGCGCCAGAAGTTCGTCGTGGACGGGCGGTTTGAATGCACCGTTCTAGCCCGCCAGCACGAGCATAAATTAGACTTTGAACACCACAAACACGAATTTGCCGCCGCCGATATGTTTTTACCTGAATTACCAAATCCTCCTTCTCGGGTAAATCGTTAGATTTTTCTCATTCTTTACGACCGGCGAGACCCTCAATTCGCTCACATGTGTAACCTTAGGCGCCGATATTAAATCACGTTCAACCCGTGTATCTCGCAATACCCGTAAATTGCGAGTTGTCGAATAGGGCCTTTTGCACTTGTATTGGCCGCGCAACGCGGCCGTAAAGGGGGTCTTCCGTGAGACGAAAAACTCTACTCGCGGGGCTGGCCCTGCTGGGTCTAAGCCCCGGCTTGGCGCTGGCTCAAACTACATCGCCCAGCCGTCCGGTGGGCGCTGCGCCGCGCGCCGTCACTGCCGCGAAGCCAATTTCCGCCGATTCCACCTCAGATTGGATCTCGCTAAAAGACGAGGTCGAACTCAAGGCGACGAATCGGACTTTAGCCGCCGCTCCATCTTCGTGCGGGAATTGTTGCGCGCCGAGTTGCGGGTCGTGCAATCCGTGCGGCGATGTATGTTCGCCCTGTGATCCCTGCGGCATGGGCGGGATCGGTTTGCGTCGGTGGGACAACGCCACAATGGGCGCTTGGCTCAACGTGGACTTTCTTTATTGGAACATCTCGGGATACGATACACCGCCCCTAGTGACCACCGCGCCTCCGGGAGTAATTCCCCAACTGGGGAATCCCGGCGTGAACGTTGTATTGGGGAATGGTGAGATTGGAGACGATTGGCGACCGGGCATGCGTATTCGCTTTGGCGATTGGCTGGACGATACGCAGTCACTGGGATTCGAAGGCCACTTCTTCTTCCTCGATCAAGATCTCGAAAGCCTCAACTTTACCTCGGCTGGCCCCGGGGCCCTCTCGTTAGGACGGCCTTACTTTAACATTGGCAATACGCCGGGGGGCATTTTTGGAGGCGCAGGACCAGGCGAGGCCGCGTTAATCAACGCCTTCAACGACGCGAATGGCGTCGTGCTGGATGGCTCGGTCAATGTGCGCACGTCAAGCGATGTATACTCGGCGGGCGTGTTGTTGCGGCATTTCCTGGCGGAAGATACGGACTCGCGCATCGATTTCCTCGGTGGCTACCGATTCTTCCGCTTAGATGAAGGATTGGCCATCCGCGGCACGTCGGTTACTGGGCCCAACGCCCCTGGATTTCCAATCGGTTTCACGTTTGTAGAGACCGACGTTTTCGACACCGAAAACGATTTCCACGGCGGCGAGCTTGGCTTGGCCATCGAGCGTGATTACGGCGACCTCTTGAGCGTTGAAGTGGTTGGTAAAGTCGCGTTGGGAAGCATGCGACAACAGGTAGATCTGCAAGGAACCAACGTGCTTGTCTTTCCTGGGTTCGACCCGATCGCATCGCCGAGTGGTTTGTTAGTGCAGCCGACGAATACCGGCAGCCTCATGTCGCAAGGTCAATTCGAGCGTGATGAATTCGCTGTCTTGCCCGAAGTTAACATCAACGTTGGTTTGCAGCTTACTAGCCAAGTGCGGGCGACCGCAGGCTGGTCGGTGCTCTATGTAGACAACGTTGTCCGACCCGGTCCGCAAATCGATCGTGTCGTCAATGGCACGCAAATTGGCGGCGGCGCCTTGGTTGGAGCGGCTCGCCCCGCATTCAACTTCAATGAGACCGACCTGTGGCTATACGGCGCCAACGTCGGTATCGAAGCAACATACTAAGGTGGTCGTTCACCGTGTCATCAGAACGGTCGTTGCAACTCGAGCGTTGCCGCGACCTTCAACTTGCGAACCCGTAGGCTCACGCTTACGACAATGCAAGTGATGACACACGACGGGACTTGTTTCGCGTCACAACCGAACCAGCGGTTGCGACGCCTAAGGCGGGACATCACGGATGGCGCCGATGCCGATTCAACGCCTTTCCGATCCTGCTTATCGCTCCTTGCGCACGGCACGGGGCGATGAGATCCTGCAAACGGCCCTGGGACGGTCGCCCGACCCCCGATGAAGGGCCGCTACTCGACCTGGTTAAACATCAACTTTTCCCGCCACCAGGGACTGCGGCGCGGCGCACAACGACAGCCCCGCGCCGCT
>CAUJHS010000103.1 GCA_963204915.1 Planctomycetota bacterium
TGCTACATGGGTGCAACGGTTGAACCGCCGCGAGGCCTTGTTTGCCTAACGACGTCGGCTCCCGTCGAAACTCGCTCAACCCGGCAATTCGCTGGAGGCGGGACATGCGGTCGTGCCGAAACGCCGTGCTCGGCGGCGCCAAGGCAGTCCCGGCGAACGGAAAGATAACTTCGAGACGCCCTCGACCTACGTTTTTTCCGCCACGATGGGCGAGACGATGGACCCGATGTGTTCGATCGTGGCGGTCAGGGTGTCGCCGGGTTTGACGAAGGTGTTACTGGCCGCGCCCACGCCTGAGGGAGTGCCTGTCGAAATTATGTCGCCGGGCTCCAGCGTCACGAAACTGGAAATGAACTCGATGACCGCCGCCACAGGGAAAATCTGCAAAGCGGTGGTGGCGTCCTGTTTCACTTCGTCGTTCAAGCGAAGTTGCATTTTCAGCTTCTGCGGATCGGGAATCGCATCGGGCGAGGTGATGCACGGACCGCAGGGGCAGAAGCTGTCGTGCCACTTGCCGTGCAGCCAATCGAAAAAGGAATCTTTCGGCCTCTCTTTGCGCTGTGGATTGGGGCGGAACTTGCGGTCCGAGATGTCGTTGATCACCGTGTAGCCCGCGACGAATTCCAAGGCGTCGGCTTCCTTGATGTGTTTGCCGCCGCGGCCGATGACAATGGCCAGTTCCAGCTCCCAGTCAATGGCGTTCGGAGAAACCGAAGGAACCTGCACGGGGTCGCCCGGGTTCGTCAGCGTGGTGCTGGGGGGCTTCATAAACACGTAGGGGAAAGTTTCTAATCGCTCCGGAGCGATGCCGCCCCCTTCCCGAATATGATCGCCGTAGTTGCCCGCCAGCAAAAACAGCTTGTTCGGCCGAGGAATGGGAACCAGCACCTTGGCTTCGGTGTGCGACAATCGGGCGGCTGCGGGCACTCCCTCGCCGTTGCGTTCGACCCATTCGGCCAACTTCTTGACGCTCTCGCACGCTTTGCCATCGGGGGGCAGGAAGGCAAGCAAATCATCGCCAGCGGGGAGGTCGAGTTTTTCGTGGGTCGCATCGGTATACGCCTTCGCACCGGCCGCCAGCGGAACAAGGAACTTGTCGTGATAGATGGCCGGATGAACGCGACCTTGATGCTGAATGCGGCAGATACGCATGAGTGCTGCAGGGGCTGGAGGGAGAATCGCGGGGAGCAATACGCCGTGGTTATACCCGCCCGGCGCGCGTAAAAGCAACCATCCTGAGGCGATTCCGAAGGAAAACTCAGCTCGATACTGGGCGGTCGGTATGGCCCAGGTTTTTGTCGGGGGCGATCAGGTCGCGCACACGCTGTTTCAATTCCTTGATCTCCGGAAAACCGCCGTCGCGCGTGCGCGACCATACGACATGATCTTCAACGTGAACCTCAAACACGCCGCCTTCGCCCGGTCGGAGAGCCACTTCGCCCAGTTCTTTTTCGAAGGTTGAAAGCAGCTCCTGGGCCATCCACGCAGCCCGCAACATCCAGCGACAGCCGGTGCAGTAGACTATTGCAATACGTGGTCGAGGAGTCACCGGATTCGTTGCTCGGAGAAGTCAGTCAGAAGAGGCGGCTTCGCGCCGCCGTAGTTCGATGGGACCTTGGCAGCAATCGCACGGCTTAAGTTCGTAAAGGGCGATCGCGCAAATTTCGCACCAATAATCGATTTCGAAACGACGGCCGTCTTTCACTTCGTAAACACGAATGATTTGTAAAAACGGCGCGCCTTCAAACCGCCGCGCGAGCAACTCGACTTCCATCGCACGGAGACGTTCGTCGCGGCGGAAGGAACGGCCGCGAATGTCCTCCACCAACGGCAACAGTCGGCCGTCGGCGGTTTCCAAAACCTGCACCGCCTCGCGAGCTTCCGGCACAATGGTCACGTCATGGCGCCGGGCCATGGCGTCGGCCAGCCATACCACCTTGCCGCGCTCGGTGACGCTTTCTCGTTCGGGCAAGGATCGCGACACGTCCTTTTCGTCGGCCTGGGCCCAAGCGCCCAAGGCCAGCAAAACGGCCAGGCCCATACCCTGCGAAAGCAATTCGACGTACGGATTACGCATGACCACGGCGCTTACTCCGCAGCACGTCCGGACACGACCAGATCGACCGGCAACTTGGCGGCGCCGCCATCGCCCCTGGTCTGCGCTTCCAACCGAACGATCCACCAGTCGTGCTCCTCGTTATGCGCGATGCCAGGATACGCTTCGGGCTTGCCTTCCAGTTTCAACAGCGCCAAAAACGCGGGGTGGGCGGTCTCCGCGGCTTCGGTAGCGCGGGTCACGAGAGTTTTCAACTCGACCGGCGCGGCCGATTGGTCCGCTTCCGCCTTACTGAGTAATACAAAGTCACGCGTTGGAAAAGTGCCAACGTGGGCGCCATCGACGGGTTGCAGCGCATAACGCATGGTGTACACGCCTTCGGCAATGTCTTGATCGCGGAAGTCACTCCCTTCACGCGGATACCGTACGACGCCGATGAGTTGCCCCTCTTTGAATGGATACTGCACTTCGCCAGTGATCGCCCCTGCGTTAATTTCAAGGTCTTTACATAACCAGATTTCGCAAACGGTGCGGCTTGTTCCGCGGATCACTTGTATGCCAGCCGGATCCAATTTCCCAGCGATTTCCGCACCGATCGCGTCGACAGGAGGCGCTTCCGCAGATTTTTCCACGCGATGGTCAACCGCCAACACCCAGGGTGAAAGGGACAGGAAAACCGCAACGGTGAAGATAGAGCGAAGAGTCATACCGGGTTCTTTCGGGTCGAATGTTGAAGCAAACGCTCGGCGCTCACGAAGAAAATCTCAAGTCCATTATACTGGCGCCGTAAGGTCATCACAAATTGGCGTACAAAACTATTGTACATGCGTACAGTAAAAAATCAAGAGTTGAATCGCAAACCGAATCGACCTGCGCGTCATAAGTGAATAAGATAAAACCATTTATAGCTATCATAAAAATTTGGGGACGTGCAAACTTGGCGCCGTCCTCAGCTGCTCAAGGAGCTGACTTTGAAAATCACGGGCTTGCAAACCTACGTATGCCACGCGCGGATGCGCAATTGGATATTTGTCAAAATCTTGACCGATCAGCCCGGTTTGCACGGTTGGGGCGAAGCGACTCTGGAGTGGCATACCCGAGCGGTCGTGGGCGCGATCGAAGACTTGGCGGAATTGGTGGTAGGTGAGGACCCTACCCGAGTGGAGCACCTATGGCAAATGATGTATCGCCAGCACTTTTGGCATGGCCATGGCATCGTCCGTAGTACCGCGATTTCAGGCATCGATCTCGCCCTGTGGGACATCGTAGGTAAGGTGGCGGGTTTGCCCTGTTCGAAACTGTGGGGTGGCCCCGTGCGAGACTTCATTCGCACCTACTGCCACTTGGGGGGCGGTAAGATGGAAGACTTCTACGAAACCCGGGCGGACGATGCCCGACGTTTTGGCGAATTGGCCACAAAAGCCGTGGAAGATGGGTATACCGCTTTCAAGAGCATGGCCGTCCCCCCCACGATGCCTCTCGAGGGGCTACAACCCCTTCGGACCGCCGAAGCGGCTGTCGCCGCGATGCGGGGCGCGGTAGGTGAGGCGATCGACATTATGGTTGACTGCCACGCCCGGCCATCTCCTGCGATGGGGCTCAAATTCGGTAAAGCCTTAGAGCCGTACGGTTTATATTTTTTCGAAGAACCGTGCTGGCCCGAGTGTTTAGAGGGGTTGGCCATGATCAATGCCGCTTTAACAACCCCGGTGGCTACCGGCGAACGCCTCACGAGCCTGGATCAGTTTCGCGACTTGTTTGCTCGTCGCGGCTGTGAGGTTTGTCAATTAGATCTCACGCACTGCGGCGGATTCACCGCAGCGCGGCGAATTGCCGCCTTGGCCGACGCCCATCGCATTGCTTTGGCGCCACACAATCCGCAAGGTCCGGTCAGTACGGCGGCTTCGCTGGAATTCGGCTTTTCGCAGCCCGGCTACATTATTTGCGAGACGGTGCATGACGACGTCCCCTGGCGCCAAGATGTGGTGCAAGAGGGTTTTACTTTGGAGCGGCAAGGTCGGATCGTTCGTCCCAACTTGCGGCCGGGCATCGGAATCGAAATCAACGAAGCGGAAGTCAAAAAACACCCCTTCCAGCAAGAACTACCCCAGCGCGTCTTCTACCAGGACGGCAGCGTTGGCGATTGGTAAGTTCTGGGCCCGTCACGGTTTGCCAACGAGACGAAACCGGAGCCGGCAGTGGCGAACCTGCCGGGCAAAAGTTGCGTCCTCTAATTGTCCAAACCCGCCAAGGTCGATATTATGGGAGTGAATCGGGCAAGCGAGCCGCCTCGTTTTCCCACACGCCAGGGTAGCTCAGTTGGTTAGAGCGCCAGATTGTGGATCTGGAGGTCCCGGGTTCGACCCCCGGCCCTGGTACTTGAGAAAGCCGTTGTCAGGAAATGACAGCGGCTTTTTTGTTGGTACTGTCTAAGTCCAAAGCCACGTCGTTACGCAAAGCGATTGGGCTCTCTTCACGATTCTTTTCGGCGGCGTCCAGCACGGCGAAGACGACCGAGCCGTCCAGGTGCAATTGTTCAACGTTGAGCGACGCCAGTTCGCCGCGTCGCTGCCCGGTTAACGGCGGCGTCGATGCCGTCGAACGTGAGCGTCGCCACGGTCCAGGTATCTTGTTTCCCTTTTCTTGGGTCGCGATCCCTGCGTTGCGTTTCGCGCTGGCGAACTACGAACGCATCAAGGGGAACGCATCAAGGGGATCGACCGCCGGCTGGCCCGGCACGCCGCCCTGGAAGTCGAACTCAAAACGCTCAAGGCGGGCGTCAAGCAGGTGGCGAAGCAGAACGATGATCTGCTGGCCGCCGGCACCAAGTTCGGCTAGGACAGAACTCGCCAGTTGATCCAAACATCCGAAAGCGGAGACCGGCACACCTTTTGCGGGCGATTACGTATTGGCCGCCTGTCTGGGACGGCGCACCTCATTAAGAGGCGGCGTTGCGGTTGCTAAATGCAATCCTGCTCTCAACAGAATTGCTACGTTGCTGATGGTCGCTCGAGGATGCCACTGACCGAAAGATGTCGGTGTCGTTGTTTTAATGTCGTTTGATTACCTGAGGAGTGGCGAGATGTCTGCCTACTACAAACTTGGAATTTTGCTGTTGGGCGTCGCTGGCAGCATGGCTCCGTATCGTTTCGCCGCGGCGCAGCGCGCCGATGATGATCAAGTCATCGAACAAGCGGTTGAACCGATTGATCGACCAAATCAAATGGCGGTGCGTGATTTGGCGGCGCGCCTTGGAATGGAATTGCGCGCTACCGCTGACGGAAATGTGGTCGTAGCGGCCGTATTTCCTGACTCGAAAGCAGCAGCATTAGGAATTCGTGTAGGCGATGTACTCAAATCGATTGAACGTCAACCTATCACGGCGAGCGTGGATGCGGTCGACATCATTGCAGCAGATAACCCCGACAAGAGAATTTCTTTGGCGTTCAATCGTGACGGGCGTCCTCTCACGCTCACGGCTGCATTTCCTGATCGTGTTGTGCGAGTTCAGGCCGCTCAAAACCCAACCCTACCGGCGCGGGCAGCGCAAGTACAGCTGTTTGGCATGACTGCCGTTGAAAATGCACAAGGGCAAGTGGTGGTCGTTTCCGTCGCAGCAGGAAGTGCTGCGGAGTTGGCCGGTGTATCGCCCGATGACGTTCTACTAGAGATTAATGACCGGCCTGTCACTTCATTCGCTCTACTTTCCTCGGCTGCGTCTTCACTTTCTCAAGCGGCCATGCCCGGCGATCAAGTGACGATCGAGGCCATGCGGAACCGCAGCGATCAGACGTTCGTCTTGATACTTCGCGAACGCGACCTTGCGACGGTTCGAGCCCCCATTCCTCTCGTTGAAGCAGAAACGCCATTGGAACCTCGCCCGGTTCCCACTTTGGCGCCGTCGCCTAGACCTCAACCAGTTCCCCGGACGAACTCTCCCGAACCCGATTTGACCGTTGCCGACTTAGGCGCCAACAACAATCCGAACGAACGGGTGATTTTCTGTATGAAATTGCGCCGCCTCGCGAGTGGAAGCATTGTGGTCACCGATGTCGTTGAGAACAGCCCCGCGGCGTTAGCAGGTATTCGTGCGGGGGATGCAATCGTCTCAATTCAGGGAGAGAAGATTGATTCGTTGGCGGAGTTCGCGCAAATCATCGCTAACCAACCTGCGGGGGGAATCGCCGAGTTTGGCGTCGTGCGAGCCGATAAGCTGGGTCAAATTCAAGTCAAATTGGTCCCGTGTGAAGTCGACTCGAAAGTCGCTGCTACGGAAGCGAGTGCGCCGATAACGGCAACACCTAATGCACCCCATGCGTCACAAGATTCCGCATCCCTACCGGAAATATCGACGCAACTTCGCAGCTTGCAAACGCAGGTCAACGACTTACAGCGAGCCGTTCAGGATTTGTCAAACGCCCTTCGAGAATTGCAACGCTAACCGTTTGACGTAAGCGTCGCTTCTAAACACGCGCGGGGCGTTTGGAATGACCAAACGCCCCGCGTTTTTTGGAATGACATGCGTTTCGGTGGCGTATGGGTGAGGGGAAAGCCCCCTTATGCGTCGTGCGTGGCAAACTGCCAAATCAGCGCCCACACCGCCAAAAACATGCAACCCATGGCGGCGTTTAAATAATCTACGGGCATGGAGCGACCCTCCGAGAGAGTGAGGTTGCTCCTCCTTGCGCCTGCGCATCTACGCGCCTCGCCATCCATGTGCCATAGTTATCGGCCTCGATCCTGAAACAATCGCACGCTTTAAGCGCCTCCCGCGCAATCCCCCCATTCGGAAATCTTTAGTTTTCGGTTTTTGTTCTCGTCACGGTGCGAAGCGAAACGCATTTGCGGCAGGGGAATGACCAAAAAGTACAGCCGATGTTGGTGCGTTCCAACGAAAAACTCTACCCATTGCAACTAATCGATCTTTCTCACCTTGTCCCTGTACATTTCAGTAACGCACAATCTCAGTCGTGATTGGAACCAAACTCCATGGCTAGTTAAAATCTACCGGAACACGAATCTTCGCGGCTTTCGAGATGTTACCCCATGGGCCCTGCGCGTACACCGGCGGTTGGTATTGATTTAGGCACCACGTATTCCGCCGTGGCGGTGCTCGACGATACAGGTCGGCCGCAAACCTTGATTAATGCCGAAGGAGATACGACGACTCCGAGCGTTGTATTGTTCGAAGAGGGTGAAATTGTTGTTGGCAAGGAAGCGCTCAAAGCGGTCGCAACCGATGCAGAAGGAGTCGCTTTGTGCGCCAAACGCGATTTGGGCCAACGCACATTTCATCAAGTTTTAGGCGGCCGGCGCTATCCCCCCGAGGCGATCGAAGCGTGGATCCTGAACAAGTTGCGCCTTGATGCGAGTCGACAAATTGGTGATTTTCGCAAAGTCGTGATTACCGTTCCGGCGTACTTTGATGAAACTCGTCGAAAGGCTACACAAGACGCGGGATACATGGCGGGATTCGATGTCATGGACATCATCAACGAACCCACTGCGGCGGCCATTGCCTTTGGTTATCATCACGGCTTTCTTAAGGACGGCGCAGCCGCCGAACCGCAAACGATTCTGGTCTACGATTTAGGCGGCGGGACGTTTGACGTGACGGTCATGGAAATCCGGCGCGATGAATTCACGGCGCTGGCGACCGATGGCGACGTGATGCTCGGCGGAAGAGACTGGGATGAAAGAATTGTCGATCTCGTATCAGAAGAATTCATTCGCAGGTACGGCGTTGACCTGCGAGAAGACCCCAATGTGTATGGGCGACTATGGCGGGATTGCGAAGACGCGAAACGAACGCTCTCGGCTCGTTCTAAAGCAACGGTGGCGTGCGACTATCAAGGGCGCGCGATGCGTCTGGAAGTTTCGCGTCAAACGTTTGAGGACATCACACGAGACTTACTCGATCGTACAGCCTTCACGACACGGCAAACCTTGACGGCCGCGGGACTCGACTGGACCGATATCAATCGTGTGCTGCTCATAGGCGGCGCATCGCGCATGCCGGCAGTTTATAATCTGCTTCGCGATTTATCGGGAAGGGAGCCAGATTGCTCGGTGTCGCCGGACGAGGCCGTCGCTCACGGAGCCGCATTGCACGCGGGGGCGCTTTTGGCGAAACATCGCGGCGAATCTCCCAAACTTCACATTCGCAACGTCAATTCACATAGCCTGGGTGTCGCAGCGACCGACGTGTCAACGGGGCGCCCACGAACCGCGAAACTCATTCCGCGTAATACGCCCCTGCCCGTTACGGCTAAGCGGATCTTTAAAACGCGCCGGCCTGGACAGAAATCAATTCTCGTGCAAATCGTCGAAGGGGAAAGCAATAATCCCGATGATTGTTCGCAAATAGGAAAATGCGTTGTCCGCAACTTGCCGCCGCATCTCCCTGCGAAAACTCCAATCGAAGTGCGCTTCAAGTACGAAGAAAACGGTCGGCTTTTGGTCACCGTCAAAGTTGAAGATGCATCAGTCGCTTTACATCATGAGATTGTTCGCGAAAATAGTCTTAATCGCGAACAACTCGATAGCTGGCGGAAATATATTTCGGGATTCGAACCGCCCGACATCTCTATCGGATAATTGAGTTTCCCGACAATCTGGCGTCCTGTAGGGACGACCGCTCCCACTCCAGCACCTGTTGCTGCGTTCGACCAAGCGGTTGCGGTCGGGTTGCCGAATGCTCGATCAGACCGACCTTCGCCGTGGACCCGGGGGCGTATCGTTCGACGCCTACTTGATCCAGCGCCGTCATGCTTTCGCGGGGAGCGATGTCGCTTTCCGACGGCGCACTTGTGGATGTCGCTCCCTCCCATTCGCGGTCAGCCACGGTAGCGACAGAGCCAAGCGCGGTCGATTTCGCGAACGCGTCCGACGACGTCGATGAATTGTCTTCATCACTTGCCGGTTGTTGGGGAATCGCGTCCTGCGTCTGAGTTGCCGCCGCCAAGTGCAGTTCCGGCGCCTTCGCATACGCCAAGGGCACAGGCACCTGCCGACCATTTCGAATCCACTCTACCCAAATCACTTGTAAGTCCGAAAGACTTTCGTAGCCATAATACTTGCGCGTGGTTGCGGTCCAATTATTCGTACGCATTCCTTCACCCACATATTGCACAAACTTTCGCTTGCCGCCTTGCGCGATAAAAAACTGCGCCAACGCATAACCTTGCGAGTACAGCGGGAGCATGTCGGTTGGATACTCCATCATCGCGAACATCTGATTAAAGGCGATTCCGCGATTCGTGGTCAAAAACTGAATGAGCAGTTGCTCTTGCTTATGACGTTCGGCCGAATGCTCGACGGTTGTGCATGCTCCTTCGTCCGCCCAACGTGGCAGCGGGCGGCCAAAATGTGTCGCGAAAATTGTGTGGGTGATTTCGTGCGGCAAAACGGAGTCGAGAATTCGTTCCCGCGACCCTTGGATGGTCATTCTCCAACCAAAGGGTTGAGTACCCCGAAACATAAAACTTGTCGCTCCTCCCGCCCCAAGATTTGGCGAGACTTGTACCTGGATGGGACAGGGGTCGCTCCAGGGAGGCAATTCCTTACCTAGCCATTCCACAGCCAAGGTGCGGCGATAGTGCTCGGCGTATTGCCCGATTTCCTGGGCCAACTGCGGGGTCGGGGCGCTGACAATAAAGAATTCCGTGCGGTAGCTGGCGCCAAGTGAAAACAAGGCGCAGATCGCCACGATCGGGCGCAATATGCGAGCGTCCATGCTCAGGGTCTCGTTGAGAGGTTGTCGTTGTGCGTCCGCCTCCTGCGGTCGCCACAAGATTTCTGTCTAAGCAAACTTTGCGCCAGGGACGAGGGTTAAGTAACCCACACGCGACCGGTGGGCATTTCGCTTGCATTCTCGCAGAACGACTGCGTTTTCAATGCGCCCACCAAGCGGCAAACTTTGTAAGATTTGCAAAGACTACCCATTCACCCCAGTTCCCGCCAGACGAATCTACCGCATTTCTTTCGCGATGCCTTTAAACAAATCGATGCATCAACGCCCAGGCTTAAGCTGGGGAATATCGTGCGTCTCCATAACATTTCCCGTTTCGGCACGATGATTAACGAGCCGGTTCCCACATAATCAAGATCGGCGCCAACCATCCGCAACCAAGGCGGATTCGATGTGCTCGAGACCACCAATAGTCGCGAACATGTGAATCGTTACAATGGTCATTAACACGTGGTTGATTCTAAACGAGCCACATTGTCATTCGCCGTCAATTAGTATCCGATGCCAAAGCTTTCCAGGGCCGTCAAAGCGAAGCGAGACATCGTACAGCCTGGCCGATAACACACCCTATCGACGAACACCACGCCCCCGTAGCTCAGGGGATAGAGCAACGGTTTCCTAAACCGTAGGTCGCAGGTTCGAATCCTGCCGGGGGTGCTTTCTGCGGCAGATGGTTTGAATTGATGGGCACAACGGCATTCGAGGTGGGACGCGTGTTTGTTTGAGGACTCGCAACCACTTTCATTTTTAGACTGGTTATGGGAGTGCGCTTTTCGACCAAAAGCTCACTTTAGCAAAACTAGGAGCATGACGAGTGGAGTTTTCGCCCGAATGCTGTGACGAAGACCTGCTGGCATGTGAACCCATGCTCCCGCAGCGGCGTCGTGCTTGACATCACCCAGTCCCACCATGGCCTCGCCTTGAACAAAATACAACATCGCGGGCTTCGATGCCGTATGCTCCGACAGTTCCTGGCCTGGGCCAAAACCAAATACGACCGCTTTGACATTTTCGTCCTGGTAAATCGTGCGGCTAAGAATGCCATCCGTGGGTGGTGCGGCCTCTTGCGCAAGATTTTGAAAATAGGCGAAATCCATGGTCCGCATTTCTCCTGGAAGGCGTTCTCTTTACTCCGGCATTATACCTTTCAGGCAGGTTGACTACGACGCAACATGGCAGAAGCCCTTCGTTAAATGGTGCTTCTTGTCCTACCACTGAAGGGCCGCCATACCGACTTGTCGCTGCGACGTTTTATGTTAAACTTTTCCCATGCGTCTGGTGAGGTAGCTCAGCTGGTAGAGCAACGGACTGAAAATCCGTGTGTCGGCGGTTCGATCCCGCCCCTCACCACTTTGGAAAAGGCCAGGAAACTCAATGTTTTCTGGCCTTTTTTAATGCGCTGCCGTTGCGAGGCGCACACCATCTGACACCAGTTGACACCCGTTAAAACACCCGCTCAGGTGTAGTCTACACCCGGCCCGTTTGGACCAACGGATCATGGATTGTTGGCCTCGCTTCGGTTTCCCGTCAACAAGCCGACAAGTTAAGGACCGTGCTGTTGAATGACGGAACAAGATCACGTAAGTTTTCCATGTACTTACTCGCTTATCGTTGCCTCTACCGTGCAGCGATAGCGCCCACGGATCGGACCGTTGTACCTTGTTGGTCCGACCCTTTTCTTTTGCGCCGCAACCTGGTCCGCGTGGATTTCCCGTCGCGGGCAATGAACCCACGTGCGACGACAACTGGAATCCGCGACAGCGGACTGCTGGATGTGCTGGTGCCGATGTCCCAACCTCAAACTGGAATTGAGTTAAAGGTCGTGGCGGTGGGTAGCGGACAGGCGATTGAATTGGGGCGACGAGGCGACGCCGACTTGCTTTTAACCCATGCCCCGGATGCCGAGGAGCAGTTTATCGCGGAGGGCCACGGCTTGGAACGGCGACTCGTCATGTACAACGACTTCGTACTCGTCGGGCCAAAGTTCGATCCGGCCCGAGTCAGCGGAGAGCCGTCGATTGGAGCGGCGTTCACGCGAATCGCCAAGAAAGTATCGCCCTTTGTCTCGCGCGGCGATGATTCAGGGACCCACATGCAGGAGAAGAAGATTTGGAAGGAGGCTGGAATCGAGTCGAAAGGCGACTGGTACTTCCAAGCTGGATCGGGGATGGCCCAGACGCTTCGTATCGCGAGCGAGAGAGGGGCCTATACGCGAGGTCCAGCGGGCGATTGCAGAGTTTGGGGTCGATAAGTTCGGGGAGCCGCTATTCTTCCCGCAGAATACATCGGAGTGACGTACAGGAAAACCAATAACGTCACACGGTGCCTGCCTGTTCCCCATGAACTCGGGCGCGGCCACTTCGCCTCTGCTTCGGGTTCGCCAAGGCGCGCCAAACCTTCAACTTAATCGTCTCAGGAACGGCTAGCCCGATATGCTATCATCGTTCGCGAGGAAATCGAGCGCGTGTCCTAGTGTTTCGCCGTTTGCTTTGCATCGGCGATCTTACCCGTCGATGATCGGGCTGCGTTCAACAGGCCGAACCAATGGCAGAAGTCAGGGACGAAATCGAGCAACGGATAACTCAAAAGTTAAACGAGGCGGCCGATGGCTGACAAGAAGCGAATACTATTCGTTTGCGTTGAAAACTCCAACCGCAGCCAAATGGCGGAAGCGTTCGCCCGCATCCACGGCGGCGACAGGATAGAAGCGCATAGTGCCGGCTCCCGCCCTTCGGGCGTTGTGAATCCCAAAACCGTTGAAGCAATGCGGGAGAAGGGATACGACCTAACGCAACACGGTTCAAAGTCTCTCGACGAAATCCCACCCGGCGAATACGACGTTGCAGTAACAATGGGCTGCGGCGATAGCTGCCCGTTGGTGAGGGCGAAGCGCCGGGAGGAATGGCAGATTCCTGATCCCAAAAATCTAACCCGCGAGGAGTTTCGAGCAGTACGCGACCTTATCGAAAAGAAAGTTACCGATCTCTTACAAACGCTTTAAGGAACGCCATTCGGCGGCCCATGTGAAACGCTCCCTTAAACCTCCTCAGATTTGGTCCATAGCTGTATTTTTCGGCTGCGGTTTTCTATTGCACCTGATCTGGGAGCACGCCCAAATGCCGTTGTACGCGGGCTTTCCCTTCTCATCGCTAGGAACTCGCGAGGCGTTCTTGCGATGTCTTTTCGCCACGGTCACGGGCGACATGTTGTTCATGCTGGTTCTGTATTTGACTCTCGCAGTGATTCACGAGAACCTCGGATGGTCGAGTGATCCCGCCGCCTATGAGCGTCCAGCGACGTGGGCCGTGACGCCATTGGTCGGCAGCCTCCTTGCTGTTGCCTTTGAACTTTGGGCGGTGTACGTGGCTCATCGTTGGGAATACGACTCCATGCCCATCCTTCCCGTAGTTCGCGTCGGCCTAACGCCCGTCCTGCAAATGATCGTGATCCCGGTCGTGACCATTGCCGTGTGTCGCTGGACGCTTCCGTCGAATGACCCGCGAAACGAGGGGTGAGCTTCCGGGTGCTGCTTCCCTATTCGCCCTTGGAGGCCAATTGGAGCAGTGAGCAACTGGAACGGATTTTGCTTGTTTTGCCGGCTTTTCCTTAAGTCCGCTTGACCCGGTGGCCGATGGTCGTAAGAATACGGGAAATCCCTCGGCGAACGTATGCACGCATTTATTTCCAACGCGATGGCGGCTTGGCTAGTCATCCTGGCAGTGTCAGGATGGTGCCATTCCACGTCCGACGGCGTGTCTGATTCGTCGAAACCCAACGTGGTGGCGTGTTGCAAGCACTGCGATCACCAAACTGGCAAGGAAAATCAACCAGCCGCGCCTCGTCAACCGCGAACGGATTGTCACGGAGTCTGCATTTACCTGCCCGTGCAGGAGTCGCAAGTCGATAGCACGCCCGTACTTTTGCCATTTGACTTCGCGGCGATCATTCCGTCGTTGGAGGGGTCCCAGGTCGCAGCCGCGCTTTCTTGGGAGCGGTCGTGCGACCCAATGCAGTCTGAGCCGCCGTTGCGGCTTCATCTTTTACATCAAATCATGCTGATTTGATGCTTCTCGCCTCTTGCTGATCCCTTTGCGGTCGTTGCTGCGCTTAATAATCGGCGTCGGCAATTCTTGGGGCTTGAGGAACGCTGCTCTGGTACGAGCCGCGTCCACTTCGGGACATTTCCGAGGACTTCCACCTATGTCTACGATCACACAACGCGAACGAATCACCCCTGCGCCGAGTCCGCCCGTCGCCGCTCCCGCGCGCCCGCGTCGTACTTCGGCAATTTGGCAGTGGCTTGGCCGTACCACTCCAACCGCTGCCATTGTAACCGTTCTTGCGGCGCTGGCTGCTTGGGGACACCGCAATGAATGGACAGTGCCCAAGTTCTCGGCCCTCATCGGCAACGAGGCGGCCGAGGCTGAGGATTGGTGTAAGGACCACAACGTCCCAGAATCCGAGTGCATCGAGTGTATCCCTGGCCTGCTCCCGCCCGCCAAAGACTACGGCTGGTGCAAGGTACATGGCGTGGCTCAGTGTCCGTTGGAACACCCCAACATTGCGCAGGTCAAGACTCCTCCCGTTGTCACACCGGCCATGCTTGAGCGGGCCAACCGTGCTTTGGCGCTCAAGCCCAGAGCCGAGAACAACAGTCGATGTACGCTGCATCAGCGGCGAATTCAGTTCGCATCCGTGGAAGCCATCGAAAAGACCGGAGTGGACATCGCGGTTGTGCAGGAACGCCCCGTTATCGAGGCCATCGTCGCCAACGGAGAGGTCGTCTACGACCAAACCAGGATGGCTCAATTGTCGAGCCGCGTAAGCGGTACGGTCTGGCGAGTAGAGAAGCACGTCGGCGACCGCGTCCAAAAGGGCGAGGTGCTGGCTCTCGTCGATGCCGCCGAGGTGGGGCGGGCGAAGACCGAGTTATTGCAAGCTATGACGCAACTACGCTTGAACCAATCGAACTTGGAACGATTACGACCTCTGACACAACAAGGGGCCGTGGAGCGACGCCGTTTGATTGAAGTCGAGGCCGCGTATCAGGAATCGCAAATCCGCTTGCAAAGCGCCCAACAGACCTTGGTCAACCTTGGCCTCCCGGTTCGGATCGAGGTCTTCGCCAATCTGGACATCGACGAGGTTTCCCAACGAATTCGATTCCTTGGTCTGCCCGTAGATTTAGTCTCCCGCCTCGACGCCACATCGACGACCTCGAACCTGTTCCCGCTCCGATCACCGCTTGATGGAGTAGTTATTGACCGTGGCCGCCAGATTGTTGAGGGAGAAGTGGTGGACACCAGCGCTGTTCTATTCAGCGTCGCCGATGTAAGTCGTCTCTGGCTGACATTGGCCGTGCGACAGGAGGACGTGAAGTACGTCTCGCTTGGACAACCTGTGCGCTTCCGGCCCAGCGACAGCAAGAATGAGCCGGAAATCGTCGGTTTGGTCGGATGGATCAGCACTGCGGCGGACGATCAGACTCGGACATTAAAGGTTCGCGTGGATTTGCCCAATGCGGACGGTCGGCTACACGCCAACACGTTTGGGGTGGGGCGAATTGTGCTGCGCGACGAACCCAGCGTCGTTGTGGTTCCCAGCGAGGCTGTCCATTGGGACGGATGCTGCAACATCGTGTTCGTTCGAGACAAGGACTTTTTCAAGGAGGGCGCCCCCAAGTTCTTCCATATTCGCAAAGTGCGAGTCGGGGTTAAGGAGGGAGATACCACCGAAATCATCGCCGGCTTACTGCCCGGCGAAGTGATCGCTAGTAAGAACAGTGTCGTGCTCGAAGCACAACTGCTCAAGAGCAACCTGGGGGCGGGCTGCGCCTGCGTTGAGGGACACTAATAGCAAGGAAGCCTTTCGAGATCGCAAAGGGACGCAGCCGTGTTGAACTGGATCATCGACTTTTCGTTGCGACACCGTTTCCTCGTGATTGCGGGCGTGGTCGCACTGGCGGCAGCGGGCGGCCTGTCGCTTCGCTTCCTGAACATCGACGCCTTCCCGGACACGACGCCGGTCCAAGTGCAAATCAACACCGCCGCGCCGGCCCTTGGCCCCGAGGAAGTTGAGCAGCGGATCACCTTCCCAATCGAACAGGCGATTGGCGGACTCCCCGGCCTAGAGAACATGCGGTCGGTTTCAAAGTTCGGCTTCTCGCAAGTCGTGGTCACGTTCGAGGACGGCACCGACATTTACTTCGCACGGCAACTCATCAACGAGCGGCTGGCCAGCGTCGAACTTGCCGACGGAATCGACCGCCCAAAAATGGGACCTGTCGCCACGGGCCTTGGCGAAGTCTTCCATTACGTCGTCACGGGCGCGGGAAATGACATCACGGAACTGCGCACCATCCACGACTGGATCATTAAGCCCAAAATGCGGACCGTCTCAGGGACCGCGGAGATCAACAGTTGGGGCGGCTACGAGAAGCAGTACCAGGTCCGCATCAATCCCAACCTGCTCATCAAGCACGATCTTACGTTTGACGAGGTGGTACGCGCCGTCCAAGAGAACAACCGCAATGTCGGCGCGGGAAACGTTCGTGAAGGAACGCGCTCGGTCTTGGTGCAAGGGGTGGGGCGAACCGTCAATGTCGAGCAGATCGCCGGAATTGTCGTGACCGCCAAGGATGGCGTGCCTATTCGTGTTGGCGACGTAGCGGAAGTGACGATCGGATCGGAGATTCGTCGTGGAGCGGTCACGGCGGACGGCAAGGGCGAAGTGGTTATGGGGCTGGGCTTCATGCTCATGGGTGAGAACACCCACGAAGTTGCCTGGTCCATGAAGCACCGCCTAGATGAGATCAAGGCTACGCTTCCACCGAATGTGGAGGTCGAGACGGTCTATGACCGGACCGAACTGGTGGATTACGTCATCCACACGGTCAAGAACAACCTCTTCGAGGGCGGGTTGCTGGTGATCGCGGTGCTGTTCGCCTTTTTGGGCAATCTCCGCGCCGCTCTCATCGTCGCCTTGGCCATCCCCTTGTCGATGTTGTTCGCATTCTCGGGAATGCTGCGGTTTGGCATCTCGGCCAGTCTCCTAAGCCTGGGGGCGATCGACTTTGGGATGATTGTCGATAGCTCGGTGGTGATGGTGGAGAACTGCGTGCGGCACATCGCCCACGGTGACAATCGCCGCCGCCCGATGCTTGACGTGGTGCGCGACGCGGCGGTGGAAGTCCGCAAGCCGACACTGTTCGGCGAACTCATCATTATGATCGTGTACGTGCCCATCCTCACGCTGGAAGGGGTCGAGGGCAAGCTGTTCCGTCCAATGGCGTTGACGGTCATCTTCGCGCTCATTGGCTCGATGGTGTTGTCGATGACTTTGATGCCGGTGCTGGCCAGCTTTTTGCTGCCTCGCCGAATCGAAGAGCGGGAACCCCTGCTGATGCGGATCGCGCATCGCATCCATGCTCCGATCTTGCGGTTCTCGATGCACCACAAGACCGCCGTCATCGGGTTTGCCGCCTGTGTGCTGTTCATTGCGTTTGGATTGATCGCGCCGAATTTGGGTTCGGAGTTCGTGCCCCGGCTCTCCGAAGGCGCGATCGCTATTAACGTGATCCGGCTCACAGGAACGGACTTGGAGGATTCGATCAAGTATAACACCCAAATGGAGAAGGCGGTGCTTGCCGCTTTCCCGGACGAGGTGGAGCACGTCTGGAGCCGCATCGGCGCCGCGGAAATCGCTACTGACCCGATGGGCATTGAACTCACGGATATGTTCATCACGCTAAAACCGCGCAAACAGTGGAAGCGCGCAGATACGCAAGCGGAGCTTACGTCTCTTATTGAAAAGCAGCTACGCGACATGCCGGGGCAGCGATTGGCGTTTCTTCAGCCGATTGAGATGCGGATGAACGAGATGGTGTCCGGCTCGCGCGCCGATCTTGCCGTAAAGCTCTACGGCGACGACCTTGAATTGCTGGCGGCCAAAGGCCAAGAGATTGAGGCAATTATTAGCCGTATTCCCGGCGCGGCGGATGTGAGCGTGGAGCAAACCACGGGTCAGCCCGTGCTCCAAATCAAGCTCGATCAGGAGCAGTTGGCCCGCTTCGGCGTTCCTGCCAAGGTCGTAACTGACGTAATCGAATCCATCGGGAGCAAGCCGCTGGGGGAAGTGATCGAAGGCCAGTTGCGATTCCCCTTAGTGGCGCGGCTGCCTGACTCCATGCGTAACGGCTCCGAGGCGATCTCCTCCATCCTGATCCCCACCGCGTCCGGCGAGCGGTTGCCACTTTCGCGTCTAGCCGATATTCGGGTTGTGGAGGGACCTTCGACCATTACGCGAGAATGGGGCCAGCGTCGAATCACGGTCTCGGCCAACGTCCGAGGCCGCGATATGGGGAGCTTTGTCGCGGAAGCGGAGCAGCGAATGCAGGATCAATTGGAGTTGCCGCCCGGCCGGTATTTTTATGAATTCGGCGGCCAGTTCGAGCACCTCCAGCGAGCGCGCACGCGGCTGATGATCGTGGTTCCAGTCGCGGCGATTCTGATCTTCACCTTGCTCTATTTGACCTACCACAATATCGTGGACGCCCTACGTGTCTTCACCGGGGTTCCCTTCGGCTGGGTCGGCGGCATTTTTGCTCTGTGGTTGCGGGACATGCCGTTCTCGATTTCTGCGGCAATCGGCTTCATCGCCCTTTCGGGCGTGGCGGTGCTAGACGACATGATCCTTGTGTCTTACGTGCGGCAATTGCGGGAGCGGGGGAGGTCACTGGACGACGCGGTGATGGAGGCCGCAATTACGCGATTGCGGCCGGTGCTAATGACGACCCTGGTGGCAAGTCTCGGCTTTCTGCCGATGGCATTCAGCACGGGAATGGGGGCCGAGGTCCAGCGTCCACTGGCGACGGTGGTCATCGGCGGCGTGATCGGGGCGATGGTGATGTCGCTTCTGGTCCTGCGCGTCTTGTACATGTTGTTCAGCTACTTGCCGGTGGGACATCGCCGGAGCAAGTCCGAGCCGCAAGAGGCAGAGCAGCTTTCCGAAGTTAGTTCGTTCTGAAATCTTGAAAGGAGTAAGCAATGTCTATGAAGAATGTGGCGATGTTAAGCGTCCTTGTTGTCGGGGGAATGTGGCTCACTGGCTGTAACCAGTCGGCTGAGGAACCCACGCCGGTAGCCAGCACGGAAACTGCGGACACCGACACGCACGGCGAGTGGTGGTGTCCCGAGCATGGAGTTCCCGAGGAAATCTGCGCGCTGTGCGACGCCTCGCTGGTTGCCGATTTCAAAGCGAAGGGCGACTGGTGTGACGAGCACGACCGCCCCGACTCGCAGTGCTTCATCTGCCATCCTGAAAAAGAGGCAGAGTTCGCCGCGCAGTACGAGGCCAAGTACGGCGAGAAGCCGCCCAAGCCGACCGAAGCGGGCGGAGAACACGACGACCATGAGCATGGAGCGGAGAAGTCATAGCTCGCTACGTGCAAGCTATACCGGGCGCATCTACGCTGCGGCGCGC
Organism: Planctomycetota bacterium; assembly: GCA_963204915.1. Lineage (GTDB taxonomy): Bacteria > Planctomycetota > Planctomycetia > Pirellulales > Pirellulaceae > JAHWKS01. The sequence goes on from CAUJHS010000103.1 coordinate 19,287, forward strand.
TGCGGCCGACGAAGATTACTGCCGGATGTTTCGTCAGCGCCCTGCGGCCAATTGCCGAAAGAGAGACTAGATCAAACGCGAATGGATGGCGGCAGCGCATGGGGCGACCATTGCCTTATGCTCGCCTGCCAAAAATTGTTAGGTTCGTTTCCGATTCGATTTTGCGAAAGGAGTCGCTATGAATCGTTGTCTGAAAGTTCTTGCCGTCGCATTGTTGGCCCATGCCGCCGGGAATTCGGCCCTTGGCCAAGGTGTGCCGGCCGCTAGCCAAGCTCAGCAGGTGCTTACCGCAGCCGCGGCCGAGCAGAAGTACACTTTTCTGGTCTTCTACCGTGACAACGGCCAGGCCACGCAGGCGATGGCTCAGACCGTGAAGAGTGGTGTGGCGTCGCGTAATAATCGAGCGACAGTGGCGTTTGTCAACGTCGCCAATCCCGCCGAGAAAGCGCTCGTCGATCGCTTTGACGTGAGTCGTGCTCCGATGCCGCTGACCATTGCTGTTGCTCCCAATGGAGCGATCACCAGCATCGCTCCTGGGAAGATTTCTGATGAGGAGATCGGAGCGTCATTTATCACGCGGGCGGCGGCGCATTGCATGAAGTCGATGCAGGACGGCAAGCTCGTGTTGGCGTGCGTGCAATCGGCGCCAAAACCTGCACTTCCGCTGGGCGTCAAGGGCTTCTGCGAGGACCCGCAATTCAAAGATCGAACTGCGGTCGTGTTCATTCATGCGGGCGACCCGGCTGAGTCCGAGTTCCTTCAACAAATGGAGATCAACACTCGCGCGCAAGGTTCCACCACCGTGTTTCTGGCCCCGCCGGGCGTGCTTGTCGGCAAGTTCGGCCCTACCGCCACGAAAGATCAACTGGCTGCGGCCCTGCATAAGGCAGGCCAGTGCTGTGAGGACCCGAACTGCAAGCACAGCCAAGGCAAGCAGGTTCGTTAGAACATCAACACGAAAAGGAACTACCGTATGAACTTGCGCATGATTGTATGGAAGGAACTGTGGGAGCGTCCCACGGCAATGGCGACAAGCGTACTAGCGATCCTCTTAGGAGTGGCGTCGCTGGTCGCCATTCGCCATGTAACCGTCTTCTCAGAAAGGGAGGTTGGTCGGCAATTGGCAACACTCGGCGCGAACATTCTGATCTTGCCCGAGGGAGCCACTTTGCAGGATTACTATTCGGCCGACCAGAACGGTCAGACTCTCCCGGAGGAGCATGTCTCTCAGGTCATGTTGGCCGGCCTGCCGGGCGTTGAAAAACTTTCGCCCAGGCTGTGCGTGCCAGTGGAGGTTGACGGGCGGCAGGTGACGCTCACCGGCATCCTGCCGCAATCCGACTTTCAAGCCAAGGCGGCTTGGCAGACGGTCACGCTCTTCAACAAAAAAGGGCACGCCGGCTGCAAGAAAGCGGCGTGCGGTCCCAAGCCGCTGGACTCCTCGCCCGAGGCGCTTGCGTCGCAAAGGACCATTGAGCAGCTTCGCGACCGTGAGGCCGTGATAGGCTCCGACATCGGCGAAAAGTTGCGTCTAAGGGCTGGCTCATCCGTCAAGTTGCTTGGTGAGAAGTTTCAAGTCTTGGCCGTGCTGCCGCCCACCGGCACCGTTGATGACAGCCGTATCTTTGCGCACCTGCATACAGTCCAGCAGTTGGCCAATACTGGCCAAGTCGTCAGCGCAATCGAAGTGATGGGCTGTTGTGAAGATGTAGCGGGCCAATTAGTGCCGCAACTCAATGATTTGTTACCGAATAGCAAGGTCGTGACGGTCTCCCAGGTCGTTGAGACGCAAGTCGGAGTGAACCGGCTAATGGCGCGATCATCCGTCTTCGTACTGGTCGTGCTTGTGCTTGTGGGCGGCGCGAGCGTGACCAATGCCATCTCGTCGAACGTCCGAGAACGTCGCCGAGAAATCGGGACTCTAATGGCTCTCGGAGCAACGCCCCGGTTCGTATCACGCCTCTTCCTGCTGAAAGCCACTTGGCTCGGCGTCGCTGGGGGCGTCGGTGGTTGTCTAACCGGCACCGCACTTGCGGTTTGGCTGGGGCCGCAATGGGCGGGCGTCACGGTTTTACCGCTTTTTGACCTTGGGGCTATCGCCGTTGTCGGCGCTCTGGCAATCACCTTGCTGGCCGCTTATTGGCCGGCGCGGCAGGCGGCGCGGCTTGATCCTTGCACATGTTTCCAGGAGGTCTAACACGATGTTTCGTTTAGAGGATGTGAGCAAGGTCTATTCGCGCCGCGGCCATACGGTCATGGCGTTTAACACTACGTCGCTGATAATTCCGGCAGGCGACTATTTAGCGATTGTCGGCCCAAGCGGTAGTGGCAAGACAACCTTGCTGTCGATGCTCGGCGGGATGCTCTCCCCCGACGCCGGCCGCGTTTTGCTCGAAGAAGCTTCGCTTTATGAGATGTCCGTTACTCGCCGCACTCGACTGCGGCGGGAGAAGATCGGCTTCGTCTTTCAGACGTTTAACCTCGTGCCGTACCTGACTGCCGTGGAGAACGTCCAAGTTCCGCTTTATCTCTCCGGCTTGTCCCGCAAAGAGCAGCGCGAGCGAGCGGTCGCGCTACTTGAGCGGGTCGGGTTAAGCGATCGCCTCGACCACAAGCCGCGCGAGATGAGCATCGGACAACAACAGCGTGTCGCCCTAGCGCGCACGCTGGCCAACCACCCGCCGGTGATTCTCGCCGACGAGCCGACCGGCAACCTCGACCCGGAGAGCCGCCAGCGGGTGCTCGACTTTTTCGATGAATTACATCGACAAAACTGCACGATCATCATGGTTACGCATGACTTGGCCGCGGCCGAACGGGCGCAGCGAAGGCTTACCCTTCGCGATGGCGCCGTGTCCACTATTTTGTCGCGGAGGCCGACGAAGGCCGCATAACAGCGGAGGAACTCATCAGTGTCCATGAGCAAGATCGAGAAATCAAGAAATGCTTTTGGGAGGACGCCGTGACTCATTCAAAGCAGATTTCTTGTCGATTGATCGCGAAGTGGATGGCGATGATCGCTCTGGTGCTTCAAGTCGTACAAAGCGGCGCAGGCCGTTGCGAATGTCGCCCGGCTAAGTTCGAGCGAATCGCTCCTTGCCGTGCGGCGTTTTGCAAGTGCGGCTGGGGCAGCTCAGCCGCCCTCCCTTCCCGAGATGTACGTCTACGAGGTGATTGGGTCTACCAGGAACGCCTGGGGCCTGCGGCGCCCCAACGCTGTCCCTGCCCGCATGATTGTTGCGGCCGAGCAGGCGGGGCGATTTTGGCGGCTAGGGAAATGACGACCGATTTTCAGAAGATGGCGAACGAAGAACCGGCGGTCCATTCGGCCCCAGCGGACGGGCGGCCGACGAGTTTCGCATTCTCCGATTCGCCAACGATGCTTCTTTCAGGAGCGTCGGGTGCGTTCCGTTGCGTCTTGCTGTGCCGTTTCACGATTTGATCTCTCCTTTATCCTCGCCGGATTCTCGCAGGTTCGGCGTTTCGGGACCTCTCATTGCGCGATGCATGGACCACCGTTCCGCAGCGCGCGTTGGACTTCGTTGCTGACAATTCGAGCGCAATTCGACTGCGCGTTGATAAAGGAGAGAGGATGACTACAACACCAACCCGTAAACAAACGCTTGCGCGCCGCGCGACGATCCGCCGTACTCGTCCTGCGACTGTCGCTTCAGCCGCCGCGCGATCACCCCGCCCCGTGGCGATCCTGGTCGAGCATCGCGACGAGGTGTTCGCCCGCTTGGAGTCCGATTTGGCCGAAGCGGGCGTCGCGGTGCTGCGCGCCCAGTTTGCATTCGAGGCCCAGAAATTGTGGGGGCGCTATCGCTCGGAATTGGTCGTGACCAATGCAACTCTGCTCGACCAGAGCGGCTGGCTATTGGCGGCCAAAATGCACTTGGTTGATCCGTGGGTTCGTGTTTGGCTTTACCAGCCTCGCACTTCGCCTTACGACGAAAACATGGCTAAGTTTCTGCGGATCGAGCAATTACTTTCTTACGGTGGCGATCTTCTTCGTCTGTCGGAAACGATGATACGGCTAATGACGGCCACATCAAACCGCTCCACCCGCATCGTTTGACTTCCTCCGAACCATCAGCCTACTGGCGGCCACATAAATGAAAGGAATCTAACCATGTCCACAGGCAGAAAGCGACGCGGGCGTCCATTCACGTTTGAACCAGAAATACGACAGAGATTGGCGATTCTCGTCCAACAGCACGGCGCGAGTCGGGCGCGTGTTCTTTCTCCGGTTCCAATTTCAACAGCCACGCTACTAAAAATCGCACGCGAGTTTGGAGTCAAGCTCCAGAAGGGGCGCAAGCGAGCAGCCTGACGGGATTGGGTTAGCAATCGGGAATGTCCCGGCCTTTTGGGTTGAAAGGAAAGAAACTAGCTTCAGAACGCAATGGCGTTCTGGAGCCAGCATACCACTTTGGTCCACTACGAATGGATCGAGAAGTGATAGCGGCATTACGGAGGTCGAACGTGAACCCCAAGCGCGACGGCGAAGAAATCAAGTCCCAACTCGATGCGAGCAACGCCGCCGAACGGCGCACGCTCAAATGGGTGCTCGGCATCAATGCTACGCAAGTTGTTGTAGCCGGCGGCATGGGAATCGCCGCGCAGTCCACGGGCCTGCTGGGGGCGGCGCTCGACAATCTTGGGGACGCCGCCGTCTATGTCGTCAGCCTGTACGCGGTCGGTCGGACAGTCGTGGCAAAGGCACGGGTTGCGAGTTTATCTGGCGTGCTTCTCATCGTGATGGCACTAGTGTTGCTCGGCGAAATTATGCGGCGCTTCGTCGGGGGATCGGAGCCGATCGGCGTTGCCATGATCGTCACAGCGATTGCGAACGCTGCAACCAATATCATCAACCTTCGGCTGCTGCGGTCGCACCGCGAGCAGGGCGTGCATTTGAAGGCGTCGTGGATTTTCACCACCAACGACATGATCGCCAACATCGGCATCGCCGCATCTGGCGTCGCGGTAATGGTCTTCAATTCTCCGCTTCCTGACCTGCTGATCGGTTTAGTTGTTGTCGGGATCGTCATCTGGGGCGGCTGGGAAATCTTGGAACAAGCCAGAGAGGCCCGCCGTGCAGCAGATTCAGCCTCGGGAGGAACGGGATGATGAGCGAGGGCCTCTTATGGACGCTTCGCCATGCATTTGCTTCTCGGAATCCAGAGAGGGTCGCCGAGCGGCAGCGCGCCCGCTTTTCCGAGATCGTGGCTTTCGCGCCCCGACTCGCCGTATTGCCGCGAGCACTCCCGGAGCCTATCGGAACAAATCGGGAACCGGAAATCCAGCGCGACATGCGGCGATCGGACAGGGGAAGCTCTTGGTCGAGCATCGCGACGAGTTGTACGCCCGGTCGTGTCCAATGCTTCTCTGCTCGACCAGAGCGGTTGGCTATGGGCGGCCAACCTGCACGTGGTTGATCCGCAGGGTTCGCATTTGGCTTTACCAGCCTCGCACTTCGCCTTACGACGAAAACATGGCTAAGTTTCTGCGGATCGACCGCTTACTATCTTCTTCGTCTGTCGGAAAAAGTGATGCGACTGATGACTGCCACACCAACTTGCTCAGCCCGCATCGCTTGACTTTGTCGGAAACACCGCCTGCGATGCATGTAGTTATGGATCAAGGCAATAGGGTTCGCAGAAGCCGATCCGATGTCGCCCAAAAGGGGCCTTTCTAGTATTGGGGCGTAGGATTGCGGCCAGCAAATTGGAAAATCGGTTGGCGTTGTGGTTACACAACATCGAGCGAATGCAGAGGCAATCATGGGGATTCAAACGATCTCCAAAGTTTGGACATCGCGTGAAACCGCTCTGGCAGTTGCGGGAGCGTTGATTATCTCGGGTTGGGCGTTGCTGGCCCGGCTTACGGGTGGTGGTACACGTGGCAGCATCGTTCTAGAGGGCGTTTTGTTCGGCACATTGTTCGGCCAAGTCACCCTTGCGGCAAGCTTCGTAGCGCTTGGTCCGTTGCGGCTGATCGTCCGATTGCCGGTGGCGCTGCTGTGGCTGGCGGCGGTGACGCTCGCTCTGGCCGCTGGCAAGGCGCCAAGCCCAATCGACGCGCGAGACCTATTAGTCGCTTTTGCCGCGATATTCCTCCAATGGATACTCGTGCTGCTTCCCTTATGGCTGCTGGCGCGACTTTACTCGATGCGAATCATTCATCCAAATGAGCCGGGGAAGTTGCGCGGCGACAAGCAACAGTTTGGCATTCGGCAGCTAATGGCTCTGACCGCGTTGGTGGCTGGCTTCCTTAGCGCCTCGCGGCTGCTCATTGGCGGCTTGCATTGGCAAGAGCCGGGGAGCAGTTGGAAAGAAAACGCTTGGATTTTCGGAATGCTCGTCGTGGCCAATGCCGTGCTCGCGTTGCCAACCGTAGGTGCTGGCCTACTGCGGAGACGAAGGGTGCTGTTGACCGTGATCGCGTTGTTCTTTTCGTCTTGCATTGCAATGCTGGAAGTGTACCTATACGGGTTTTTGAGACCCGTTGGTCCATCCCGGAATGACTTGGCAGCGATCTTTCTTACGTTGAATTGGACCCAGGGCGTCTGGGTGCTGGTGATTATTGCGGTCCTACGGGCCGGCGGATTCCGACTAACCTTCTCGCTCGCCTCCGCAAGGTTGCCTCGGTAGGACCGCCTTTCGACGACGGCTTCCGCTGGCGCGACTTTTGCAGCCGCAGTTCTCCGCACGGGTTTCAATTCATGGGAAATCAGGAACGATGGCCTTTGACGCCGTGGCGCCTCCCACTCCTCGCCGCCGCTGGTGGTTCAGCCTGAGAACTCTTTTTGTGGTAGTGACAATCTTGTGCGTGTTCCTGGGCTGGCTCGCTGTGCAACTCAAGTGGATTCACGATCGACGCGAAGCGCTGCAATGGATTCTCCCGCTGCGTGAGCGGCAACTGGCCGCAATGAATGGGAGATTGCCGCCTCCGCGAAAGGGCGTTTACGTCGTCCATGCCGATGTTAACGTCCCGTGGAGTTTGAGAATCTTCGGCGTGTTGGGCGTTGAACGGCTGGAAGTGAATCAGGCGTGGCTCAATCCGAGTGCTCGCTACAATCTCGAAGAGTTTCGACGACTTTTTCCCGAAGCCAAGATCGAGGTCAGCACAGAATAGCATCTATGATTCCAAGGGCGCCACCGAACGAGGTGAGGCCAGCGCGAGAGATACACCGGATGATTTACACGACTTTGCTGTTCGTCGTCACCGCCATTGCCGAAATCGTCGGCTGCTATCTGCCTTATCTCTGGCTACGACATGGAAAGCCCGTTTGGTTGTTGCTCCCGGCAGCGATCAGTTTGGCACTGTTTTCGTGGCTGTTGACATTCCATCCAACTGCCGCGGGAAGAACGTATGCGGCCTATGGGGGCGTCTACGTGACGGTTGCGTTGGCATGGCTGTGGTTGGTGGACGGCGTGCGCCCCGTAACTTCGGACCTCGTGGGCGTTGCGTTGTGCCTGGCAGGAATGTCAGTCATCATGTTCGCGCCGCGCTGATAAAGTGCGGAGATGGAGGGGAATTGGTTGCGATGGCGACGGCAACACTCAAAATCCACGGCATGGACTGCGCTGACGAAGTGGCGGTATTGAAGGCTGAGCTTGCGCCCTTGCCCGGCGTGCAAGACCTGGCGTTCGACGTACTGAACGGCAAGATGATCGTGAACTATGCTGAGTCCGAGGTTTCACAGGAAGCGATTGTGGCGGCTGTCGCCAAAACGGGATTGCGTGCCGAACCGTGGCGAAAGTCCGTGGCCACCGTCACCGAACCCCCTGTCTGGGAACGATGGGGACGCACGATAATGACTTCGGCGAGTGGCGCCTTGCTGCTCGCGGGGTTTATTGCTCACGTGATCTTGAGCGGTTGGCGCGCCGCGATGGGGCTTCAGGAGGAAGTTCCTACGCCGCTTGCCGCCAAGCTGCTGTACGTTGGGGCTGCCGTCGCCGGGGCGTGGTACGTCGCTCCCAAGGCATGGAGAGCGTTGTTGCGTCTCCGGCCTGACATGAACCTGTTAATGATGGTCGCCGTTCTCGGAGCGATTGTCATCAACGAGTTCTTTGAGGCCGCCACAGTCGCGTTTCTGTTCGCGGTGTCTCTTGCCTTGGAGTCGTGGAGTGTTGGGCGGGCGAGGAAGGCAATTGCAGCGCTTATGTCGCTCAGCCCCGATGCTGCCCGAGTGATTCGCGCGGATGGCGGCGAAGAGACGGTGGACGTGCGCGAGGTTCCCGTGGGCAGCACCGTTGTGGTATTGCCTGGTGAAAAATTTCCGCTCGATGGGAAGATCGTCAAAGGAGAAACGACGGTGAATCAGGCGCCGATTACGGGAGAGTCCGTACCTGTCGCCAAGATGCCCGGTAGTGAAGTCTTCGCGGGAACAATCAATGAAGATGGGGCCGTGGAGTTCGTCACCACCAAGCCAGCGGAAGACACGACCCTGGCGCGGATCATTCGCATGGTGGGAGACGCCCAGAGCAAGCGGTCGCCCAGCGAGCAGTGGGTCGAGCGATTCGCGCGATATTACACACCGGCCGTTATGGGTCTGGCAATTGCGGTCATGGTGCTGCCGCCCTTGTTTGTCGGCGCGTGGTCGCAGTGGTTTTATCAGGGCCTTGTCCTTTTGGTGATCGCGTGTCCGTGCGCGTTAGTCATCTCAACGCCGGTCAGCATTGTCGCCGCTCTAACGGCCGCGGCGCGGCATGGCGTACTCATCAAGGGTGGACCCTACCTTGAGGCGCCCGCGATGCTTCGAGCGATCGCCTTGGACAAGACAGGCACGGTCACGGAAGGCCAACCGGAAGTCCGCAGTGTCGTGCCGCTCTCAGGTCATACCGAGGACGAGGTTTTGGAGATCGCCGCCGCCGTAGAGGCACGGTCTGAGCACCCGCTTGCGAAGGCGGTCGTTCGAGCAGCAACCGCACGAGGCATCCGGCCGATGGCGGCCGAAGGCTTTCAAGCCATCAAGGGAAAAGGCGCCACGGCGACGGTTGGCGACACGCGCGTGTGGCTTGGCTCGCATCGGTTGCTGGAAGAGCGTGGGCAGGAAACCCCGGAGATGCACGAGCAGTTGGAACGCATGGAGCGAGATGGCTCCAGCGTAATCGTCATCGGGAAGGATGACCACGTGTGCGGATTGATCGCGTTGGGCGACCGCATACGATCCCATGCAAAGGTAGCGATCCAAGAAATGCGAAACGCGGGCATTCACCGAATCGTGATGCTCACGGGCGACAACCGCGGGACGGGCGAAGCTATCGGACGCGAGGCGGGCGTGGACGAGGTTCGAGCGGAACTGCTTCCCGAAGACAAGGTGGCTGCCGTGGAAGAATTGGTCAGCCAGTACACGCACGTTGCGATGATCGGAGACGGAGTGAACGACGCGCCCGCAATGGCCCGCGCAAGCCTGGGTATCGCAATGGGCGCTGCGGGCACGGACGCGGCATTGGAAACGGCTGACATCGCACTGATGGGCGACGACCTACTCGGCGTCGCGTGGCTGATTCGACACTCGCGTCTCACCCTGGTCATCATCCGCCAGAACGTCTCCGCCTCTCTCGGAGTAAAACTCGTTTTCGTGGTGCTGACGCTGATGGGTCACGCTTCCCTCTGGGCGGCCATCGCCGCGGACATGGGGGCATCACTGCTGGTGATTTTTAACGGACTGCGTTTGCTGAAGCCAAATGCCTAATCGCGGGCTTGGGGAGTTTTAATGGTGGTGTCCGTGATACCCGCCGTAACCCCCACCGTGATAGTGACCGCCGTATCCGCCGCCGTGATAGTGGCCGACGTAGCCTCCTCCATAGCCGCCGCCATGATAATGACCGACGTAGCCTCCTCTATACCCGCCATAGCCGCCGTGATAGTGTCGGATGTAGCCTCCCCCATGCCCACCGTAGCCGCCGTGATAGTGACCGATGTAGCCTCCTCCATGCCCGCCGTATCCGCCGCCATGATAGTGACCGCCGTGGCCTCCATACGCGCCGCCGTGGCCCCACTGGGCCGAGGCGTTTGAGGTGAATCCGAACATCGTCGCGGATGCTACGACCAAGGCCAGCGCCAGGGTCTTCCAGTATTTACGGATCATCGTCAACTCCTCTATCGCTGAGGGGGCACCCACAATAAGGGTTTTCGGAGTCATTATTCCCTTCCTCTTATTATTATACCGTAAACCGGTGCCAAGGACCGACACGTCGCCTGCGCTGGTAATGTCCTGATATGGAAAGTAGCGCGACACTTCGTCGTGAATTGCAACCGGCAGGCGACTGTTGTGGGATGGCAAGGACTGCGCGCGTGGGGGCCGCCGGCCGTGAAGCGGTTTGGCGAGGGCGCCGGCGGCAAGCTAGGGACGAGGCGCGGGGGGGCGCGGTGGCGGGGCGATTTCCCCATCCGGCGGTGGTGCGCCGGGTGGGTTGTCGTGATCGGGCCGCACGCCGAGGTCGAACATCAAATGATGGAGCAACGCTTCCATTTCCTCCAGCTTGGCCGCCAGGCTGTATCGGCCAACTGGGCGCACATCGGCGCTGGACCAATTTCTCAACTCACCCTGCACGTGATGGAAGACATTGTCAAGGCTGCCGGCCGAGCGCCGAATCGCATCGCGGTCCCCAGCGTGCTCGGCGCCGTGGATGAACTTGGCGGCCTGCAATACCTGATACGCCTCGCGATACGTTTCGTCGTAGTTGCGGTTGTGCTGGTAGTTGTGATGCAGGTCGAGACAGAGTTGATTCGCAAGCGCATCGAGTCGCTCGGCCAACGCCTCGTAATGCTTCAAGCCTCCGAATTCGATCGGCGTCGGGCGTTGCGCCGCCACGGGCGGGCCGGCGGCCACGCGCGGGGCCGGAGGCGTATAGTAATGCGCGTCCTCGTAGGTGTAGTACGCGCCGTGGTGCGCCGCGTGCGGCACCACATAGCGGTAATCATCGTGATGCTCGACCATGTGCCCGTGCGGACTGAACAAGCGGAACCCGCGGCGGTGCGTCGCGACTCCCTCGTGATGGTGAAGTTGGGCCAAACTCGATCCAGTCCACGCCAACCAAAAGCTCATCGCGATTACCGCTGTTGTCACCGATTTCTTGGAAACCATACTGTACCTGCTGGCAAAGCGAATTCGACTCCGACCCAACTTCATTGTGCCCTTTCACGTTGCGATGTCAAGCAAAGCGAAAGGTAATGTCGGTTCCGCAAACCTGGAACGATGCGGTCCAACCACGCTCGGCAAGAAACGAAATCACCCTCGGGTCCCTACGAGCCGAGAGTGATTGTTACGAATTGCGTTTGTCGGCCATTGGATGACCTACCAGCCTAGCGAGACCGAGATGCGCGATCCGCCGTGGTGGCCGCCCTGTCCGTGGCCGCCTTGTCCGTGGCCGCCGCCGTGACCGTAACCGCCAGGCGCGTGGCCGTAGCTGGGCCGCAGCGCATAATGGCCTTGGTAGGGAGCGTTATGGCGGTGGCCGTGGCCGGTGTGGTTTGAGTGTCCCTGGTGGGCTTGGGATCGCCACAGATTGCCGTAGCCGTGAGCGCCGCCGTAGGCCGGTTGCTGTGAATAGCCGTGCCGAGAGGCGTGGCCGCCGCCGTGCCCCCAATCGTTCGCCTGGGCCGACGCGCCCAAACCGAACAAACCGCATACAACCACCAGAGCCAAGAGCGCCTTCTTCATCGTAAGTCTCCTCATTATTTGCGACCGTTGCCTTCGTTGCGGCGAAACGCAGGCCGGGGATGTTGTTCTCACCGCCGCTACACGAGTTACCGCAATCGCCCGAGAAAAGCCGACACGGATTTTTGGGGTCGATCAGTTCGCCCAACGACCCAGCCCGACTAATATGAGGCCGTAGCGACGGCGAACTCAGAACGTGACACGAACCCATCACGCATTGAGAGCAAGGCCATGAACGAAGACAAGGGGCATTCCCACGAAGCGGAAAAGAGCGTCAGCGATGCCCGGCTGGTCATTGCCATCGCCTTGAACCTCCTGCTCTCCGTGGTTGAGGTTGTGGCGGGACTCATCTCCGGCAGCCTTGCCCTGATGGCTGACGCCCTCCATAACTTCAACGACTGTATGTCGCTCGTCGTCACGCTGGTTGCACGGATCATCTCTCGCAAGCAGCCCGATAATCGCCGTACCTTCGGCTACCGGCGCGCTGAAGACATTGGCGCCCTAATTAACCTGACGTTCCTGATCTTCGTTGGCCTCTACCTTCTCTACGAGGCGATCTTCAGATACTTCAATCCCCAGACAATCGAAGGTTGGCCAATGGTGATCGCCGCGGGTGTCGCCCTGGTCGTTGATGTGGCGACCGTCTGGTTCCTTTATGGGATGGCGAAAGGAAGTCTTAACCTGCGGGCAGGCTTCCTGCACAAGCTCAGCGACGCCCTCGCCTCGGTTGGGGTCATCGTCGCTGGTGTCGCCATCCTTGTGTGGCAACTATCCTTTGTTGATCTGCTCGTCAGCGCGGGCATCTCAGGCTACATTTTGTGGCAGGGATTTTCCCTGATGGGAAAGACAGTTGCGATCCTGATGGAGAGTGTTCCCGACGACATCGACCTGGACGAACTCCGTGCCGACATGAAAGCGGTTTCGGGGGTGCGAGACGTTCATCACTTGCACGTCTGGCGACTGGACGACGAGCATACAGCGTTAGAGGCTCACGTTTTGATCGTTCGCGACGATGCTGAAAAGATGGAGCGAATTAAGTCTTCTATTAAGGATCGTCTTCGGGAGAAATTCAATATCGCCCATTCGATGCTCGAATTCGAGTTCAGCGACGGAGAGTGCGAGACCAAAACACACGAGAGTTCCGAGAGGAGCGGGTGACTGATTACTTCATGGCCTTGGCGGTGGCGTCCATGCCAGCGGTCGGAAACTTCGCTGGTGGCCTGGCTGCGGAAGCCGTTACTTCCCGAAGACTAGGTAGCCGCCGTAGAAGAACTGGTAAGCCAATACGGCCAAGTAGCGATGATCGGAGATGGCGTGAACGTCGCGCCGGCGATGGCCCGTGCGACCTGGGCATTTCAATGGGCGCCGCAGGCACGGACGCAGCGTTGGAAGCGGCTGACATCGCCCTGATGGGGGACGACCTGCTTGGCGTTGCTTGGCTGGTTCAACACGCACATCGTACCCTGGCCATTATCGGACAGAACATCTTTGCCTCGCTTGGCGTCAAGCTCATTTTATCTTGTAGCTGTTGAGTCAGGCTTTCCTCTGGGCGGCGATCGCCGCCGATATGGGAGCATCACTGCCGGTGATATTCAACGGGCTGCGATGGGAAGCCCAACAACTCGCGCGCGTCGGCTATTGGCGAGGGAGACCGCAGTGTGTGAATAGGTCCACTTGCTGCAAAGCTCAGCCGCTCTGCATCACGGAGCGTATATAGGTGAGCGGCAACGGCCCCAGGCTGTCCCGCATGGGGCACAAGAGTTGCACGCCCTGCGTTGACCGGCGAACGCCCGCAAGGCACGTCTGTGCTAGCAACGAGATTCGCAAAATAATGTAGTGGGGCGCCAGCCAGAGCGTGGTGGTCATGGACTACGAGATGCTGAAAGTGCTCGGCTTAGCGTCTCTCCCCGCGCTTGGCAATTTTGGAGGCGGGCTGCTCGCCGAGTGGCTGCGCCCGTCACAGAAGACTCTCAACCGGGCATTGCACGCCGCCGCCGGCATCATCATTGCCGTCATTGCCGTCGAAGTGATGCCGGAGGCGCTGAATTCGGCGTCGGCGTGGCTTCTCGCCCTTAGCTTTCTGACGGGCGGCGGCGCCTACCTGCTCGTCGAAGCAGGAATCGAGCGCTGGCAGAAACGGAAGGCGGCGGGAGCGGGAGCAGGCGCGTGGATGGTGTACGCGGCCGTCGCTACGGACCTCGCGGGGGACGGCCTCCTGATCGGCGCGGGATCGGCGGTATCGAGCCAACTGGCGCTCCTTCTGGCGCTCGGGCAAGTGCTGGCGGACATCCCCGAAGGCTTCGCGGTGATCGCCAATTTCCGCGGCAAGGGCGTAGGCCGGGCAAAGCGGTTGCTGCTCTCCGCGTCGTTCGCCCTGCCGGTGCTCGGAGCCGCCGTGCTCGCGTACTTCGCGCTTCGCGGCCAAGGCGAGGCTGTGAAAATGGCGGCCCTGGTCTTCGTCGCCGGTCTCTACTCGCTCGCGGCCGTGGAGGACATGCTACGCGAGGCCCATGAAAGCGCCGAAGACAGCCGCTGGTCGGCAATTTCCTTCCTTGCCGGCTTCGCGCTCTTTCTGGTCGTCTCGGGCGGGCTAGGATAGGCACGCAACCGTTCGATGCTGTGGATTTTTTCGCCAAACGACAAGCTGAGCACGCGCCGTGAAGTTGAGGTTAGTCAAGTGAAATGCGAGGAGAGCAACGACTGCACGTCCTGCGACTGTAATGGTCTGCGCACATAGCAATTGAATCCCGCCGCATTTTCCCGCGAGCGGTCTTCGGAAAATTCACTTACCGCGACGAGCGTCGCGCGAGACAAGCCCGCTTCTTCGCGTAACCGCTTCGCCAGCACGTAGCCGTCGAGTTCTGGCTGTCCGACTTCCACAAACACACAGTCTGGCCGCCAGCTTCGCGCTGTCTCCAGTGCGGCCGGTTCCTCGGTAACTGCAACAGCTTCATGCCCGCATTTCCGAACCAGGTCAGCCAAGGAATTTGCAGCCTCAGAACGGGAATCGGTGATTAGCACCTTCATGTTTCAAGCTCCTCACAAAGACAGCAGGCGGGCGTTAAAGCCGCTTCCATGCGTCTGTCTCCCTGATCCACGGGCAGGTAATGAACGCCAAGTAAAACAGCGCCAACAGGACGAATGCTGCGATCCACAGGTTGCGATCTTTCTTGATCGCATCACGAAGAAACCAGAAAGAAATACCATGTCACGGCCTCAACCGCGCCGAGTAATAGGTGCTTAAAGTCCACGTGTGGCGCCTTTCAAGACGAGCTAACAGGTACGGACTCTTGGATTCTCTACTGCTTCTAAATCCGCATCGCTGCGAACCGGTGTTGGCGTCAGTCGTTCAGCGTAACTCATGCGGGTTTGTACGCCAGCAAGCGGAGCGCGTTGGCCACGACCAGCAGCGTCGATCCCTCGTGAAGCCCGACCGCGGCGCCGATTCGCAGGCCGAGCAGCGTTGCGGGAATGAGAATCGCCACCATTCCCAAACTCATCCATAGATTCTGCCGAATCACCCGGCGTGTTTGCCGGCTCAGGCCCACAGCAAATGGCAAGTGATTCAAATCGTCCGCCATCAGAGCGACATCGGCGGTTTCCAATGCGACATCGGAGCCAGCGGCGCCCATCGCGATGCCCACCGTGGCATTGGCCATCGCGGGAGCGTCGTTGACGCCATCGCCCACCATTGCTACGTCCTCCTCCTGCCGCAGCTTTTTGATCGCCGTCACCTTATCCTCCGGCATCAGGTCGCCCCACGCTTCGTCGATGCCGATTTCCTTCGCGACCGCATCGGCAACGCGCTGGTTGTCCCCCGACAGCATGACCATGCGTCGCACGCCCAGCTCGCGAAGGCGTTCGACAACGACCCTCGCGGATGCACGCGGCGTGTCCATGAGTCCTAGCGCACCCAAATACCGATCCCCGTGGCGGACGATCATCGTGGTTCGACCATCGGTCTTCAGCTTTTCCACCATCTCGCGTAACGATGCGGGCAAGTCCGGCCCTTCAACTTCTGAAAAGAGAGCATCTTTGCCGATATGGACTGGCTGATTCTCGACTTGGGCCGTGACGCCTCGCCCCGTGATGCTTCGCAGGTCATGCGCTTCGGGAAGCGCCTGCGCGTCCAGCCGTACTTTGCCATCGCGCACCACGGCGGCGGCGAGCGGATGATCGCTGAGTTGCTCCACCGCGATGGCCACCCGAAGCAACTCCGCCTCGCTGGCTCCCTCGGCAATAAGGACATCGGTAAGGCGGGGCTTGCCTTCGGTCAGCGTTCCGGTCTTGTCGAATGCAATCGCGCCGAGTGCTCCAAGAGCTTCCAATGGCGCCCCACCTTTGACAAGCACTCCGCCACGGGCGGCCCGAGCCACGCCACTCAGAACGGCGCTCGGCGTCGCGATCGCGAGGGCGCAAGGGCTGGCCGCCACAAGCACCGCCATCGCGCGGTAAAAGGAATCGCGGAACGGTTCGTCGATTACGACCCATGCGAAAAGCAGCAAGCCGGCCAGAGCTAATACGGCAGGCGTGAAGTAACGCTCGAATTTGTCCGTGAATCGCTGCGTGGGAGAAGCCGTGGTCTCCGCCTCGCTCACCATTTCGACGACGCGGGCCAACGTCGTCTCAGTGGCCTTCTTCGTGACTTGGATCTCCAGCGCCCCACGTTGGTTGATGGTTCCTGCAAACACACGATGCTGCGGGTCGAGGCGGTCCGGTTCCTGCGCCGCCTTGGCAGGATCGTCCACCGGGCGCTTGTCCACGGGCACGCTTTCGCCCGTGATTGGGGCCTGATCGACCGTGGTTTCCCCTTTGACGACAAAGCCATCGGCGGGAATACGTTCGTTGGGCTTAACGACTACCACGTCGCCGCGCTGTAATTGCTCGACGGGAAGCTCCTGAACGTGGCCATTGCGGCGGACGAGCGCGATTTCGGGCGCCAATTCGGCCAAGGCTTCGATGGCCCGCCGCGCCCGGCCCATCGCATAGTGTTCCAGCGCATGACCGAGGCTAAAGAGAAACAGCAGTAAGGCTCCCTCCGCCCACTCGCCTAAGATAGCCGCTCCCATCGCCGCCAGAAGCATGAGGAAGTCAATCTCGAAACGCCCAGATCGAATCTTCTCGATTGCCTCGCGTAGCGTAAAAAACGCGCCGAAGCCGTAAGCCAGAACATACAGCGCCAGCGGACCCCATTGGAGAACCCGTGGGCCGTTATATGAAAAAAAAGAAGTCAGCCATCCCAAAAGCAGGAAGACGCCGCAGAGGGCGGCGAAGGCAAGTTCGGTTTTCTCGCCGAGAATCGCGCCGTGCTCATGCTCCACTTCGCGTTCCTCGCGGGCGGTTTCCGGCGGTTGTGGTTCTGGCTTAGGTTTGACAATTCTCGGAGGCTTCTCTTCGATCAACCGAACGCCTGCGTCGCGAACGAACGAGCGTACCGTAGCTTCGTTCGTCTTCTCGCGATCAAATTCGATGCGCACGATGCCGTCAGGAGAAACGGCGGCTTCGAGTAAGCCGTTGGCCCTTTCCAGATGCAACGAGATGGCCCGCGCGCGGCGGACGTGTGTAGGCTCCACCCTGAGCAGCATGTGCCCGTACCGCTCATGGATTTGAGCGCCGGCGCGGCGGGCCAGTTCGCGTACATCTCCCAGCGACAGTTGTTGCGGGTCAAAGTGGATGCAAAGTTGCTGCGGCGTTTCCTTGCTGGCTTCCAGCACGTGGGCCGCCTGCACGCCCTTCTTGGCTTCCAAAAGTTCGCCAAGTCGCCGGACGCACGCATCCCGTGCGTCCGGCACATCGGGCAATACCAGAGGAATTTCAATCCGCAGTCGTTTGGTCATTCTTCCAACTCCAACCTGCGCCGGGAGACGACTAAACACCGACGGTCACAGCCGTATGGCCAATTATTTCCTCTTGGTGACTGCTTACCGCGAGGCGACAGCCTCATTGTTTATGTTCTTCATGGTCGTGGTCGTGGTGCTCGTGCGACAACTCACCCGAGTAAGGCGTCCCGTCGATCGTCACCTGCACCCGGACGGTGGCTTCGGGGTTCGCCTCCAACGCTTCAAACAGGGCTGCATCGGGCGAAGCGAAGATCGCCGCTTTCCCATCCGCGGCATCGGACGGAGCAAGCTCAAAAATTTGGGGTTGATCGCCCGCGACGAGATTGAGGGTGAGGCTTTCGGCGGCGATCGGCAAGGACTTCATCTCCTCATCGAGGATGTAAATGGTCACGGCTTTCGCGTCGTGGTCTTCGACGAGTTCCGCGTGGTACTCGTGATTCCGGCCGAGTTCGATAATGTGGCCGCCGTGCGGTCCCTCGTGGTCGTGAGCATGTTCGTGCTCGTGATCCTCAGCGGCGCCGGGCGTTTTGGCGACCTGCGCCGGGGTGTCCCCAGCAGGCTCCGTTTTGCAACCGACCAGGAACGCGACCACCAAAAGAGGCGCCGTCCAACCAACGAAACGGAAGTAGCTTTGCATCGCGAAGACTCCAAAGTAGGGACGAGAAGAAAATGGCGACGCCGCCCATTGTGGGCGGCGCTCACCGGACAGGACGATCGTTAGACGAGTTTTTCAACGTAAGCCGTTAGTGCTGGTGCGTCGTTTCAAATCCCGAGGCGCGCAGCCACTTTTCCCACTTGTGCGCTCCGGCGTCCGTCTCGACGGCGAGGCTTCGCCACTCGGGGCAGCGGTAGCTCACGTCGATGTGACCGCCGTGGTCGCCGGCCTTGACTTCACAGCCCAACTTCTTCACCGTCGCCAGGTGGGTTTCCGCTTTTTTCGTTTCGTCGAAGTGCAAGGTCTTCCACTTGGTCAGGCGGTACTCCACGACGTACTGCTCCTCAGCGGAGGCGCGATCCGGCGAGAAGCCGGAAACCATCGTGAAAGCCACTGCCGCAATCAGCACCGACTTCAGCATTCGTTGCAACATTTGCCAACTCCTTTGAAAAAACGAAAGAGAAGAAACGACGCGCATCCTCACGCGCCTTGGATTCCTAATGGCCTCGTACCGGGTACGGCGCGACGCGATCAGTCGGGTAATGCGAGGAAGCGCCGCGGTTGCGTCGCTCGAACTCGCATTCGTATTCGTCGGCGTGCTCGATGGATCGTCCGAACGGACAGGGATACGGAGCGTATGAATGGTCGTCATGCAGTGCTGGCGGCGAGATCGCGCCGGCAGCCGGTACGCCTGGGACTGCGTGTCCGTGCGAGTCGGCTTGGTAGGCCGACACCCCCATCGACGGCGGCAAATAGATGGTGATCGCGTGATGGGCCTCGTCGTAGACCAATTCGACATGCGAATGCCCGTCGCCCACGGGAACGATCTTGCCGCCGTGCGGCCCCAAGGCGTAGGGAGGCGCAACAGGAGCAACTTGGCTCCCCCTGGGAGTTAGCGTCGGCGGTCGATCCGCGGGCGTGTCGTGAGTGTGGCCATTGTGACTGTGACCACTGTGGTCGTGTGAATGTTCGTGAGGCGACGAAACCTCCGCCGCATCGCCGGGCAACTCCGGCGGCGATTCCGGCACTAGGACTGGCGGCGATTGCGCCACGACCGCGCTGCGAACCAGCAGCACCGCCGCCAAAGCAAGCAGTGCTATACCACCTGTTACGACTCGCGACATAGGTTCTCCTCTTCTTGAAAGGGGCAATCCACCGTGGTTCCCGGACTACGCAAACCTTGCGCCGGGCGTTGCACCGGCACAATTGCGTTAGCTTGCAGCCTGTGCGGCCGGCGAAGTCAGCTTATCTTCCTCAACCAACTCAATCTGCTCGCGCGACTGCTGCACAATCCGCTCCGCAGGTTTGCGTCCGAACAACCAGAACAAGGCCGGGTGAACGAAAAAGTCCAGCAGCGTCGAACTAATCAGGCCGCCGACGATCACCGTGGCGACTGGGTAGAGGATTTCCTTCCCCGGTTCACCCGCGGCCAGCGTCAGCGGGATAAGCGCGATGCCGGCAGTCAGTGCTGTCATCAATACCGGCGCCAGCCGCTCCAAGCCGCCACGAATAATCATCGCGTGGTTGAACTGCTCTCCCTCGTACTTGACGAGGTGGAGGTAATGGTTGAGTAATAAGATGCCGTTGCGTGAAGCAACACCCACCAACGCAATAAAGCCCACCATCGCTGCAATGGTCAAAGTCTGCCCAGTGACGACCAGCGCGGCGACTGCTCCAATGAAAGCCATTGGCAGCGCCGCCATTACCTGAAGCGACAGGTTGACCGAGTGGAACATCGTGTACAGAACCAGGAAGATGCCCACGAGCGAAATCACGAACAAAACGCCAATTGTGCGCGAGGCCGATTGCTGGCTCTCAAATTGGCCGCCGTATTCGATGAAATACCCGGCCGGCAATGATTCCTGGATTGGCCTCAGCCGCGTCTGGATGTCCTGCACGACATCCACCAACCCCCGGTCGCCGACATTCGCCTGAATAACGATGCGGCGACGGACCTGTTCGCGGTTAATGGTGTTCGGTCCGCCCGATTCGTAAATCTTGGCCACGGACGAAAGCGGCGTGCGACCGCCATTGGGAAGCTCAATGGACAGCCGCCGCAGAACTTCCAAATTCTCACGGTATGGCTCGTCCAGCCTGACCAATAGGTCGAAGGTTCGCTGGCCGATAAGCACTTGCGAGATTACCTCGCCGTTCATGGCGGTTTCCACATACTCGTTCACGCGGTCTGGGGTCAGGCCGTAGAGCAGCAGTTGGTCGCGATTTACCTCAATTCGCAGTTGGGGGATGATGACCTGTGGTTCGACCATCAAGTCGGTCACTCCCGGAACCTCGGAGATCGTGTTCTTCATCCGGTCGGCCGTCGAACGAAGGAGGTCCAGGTCGTCGCCGTAGAGCTTAATGCCGATTTCCGCCTTGACCCCCGACAGCATGTGGGAAATAAGGTGCGCCAGAGGTTGCTCCACCGCGGTGACGATGCCGGGAATGTCTGCCATCGCCTCACGAATTTCGGTGAGGGTTTCCTCCCGGCTACGATGAGAGGTCGGATCGAGGCTGATTATGAATTCCGAAACATTGACTCCCTCTGCGTGCTCGTCGAGTTCGGCCCGGCCGGTACGCCGCGCGAAGCCGGCGATGTCAGGCACCTCTTTCAATCGCCGTTCGACCTGACCCGCAATCTCGTTCGACGTTTGCAATGATGTTCCAGGGGGCAATACGACGTTGAGTTGCACAGTCCCTTCGTTGAACGGCGGCAAAAAGTCCCGGTCCAGACTAAGCAGCGCCGCAAAAGAAAGGCCGACGGCCGCGAGCGTCACCGCGAGAATCGGCACGGGGACACGTAGGCTGAAGCGGATCACCTTTGCGCCGATCCACTTGAGCGACCGCAGTACGAACCCATCGTGTTCTCGCTCCATCAGCCGCGCATTTCCCAACAGCCAGTAAGAAAGCACGGGTGTGACCGTCAGCGACACCAGCAGCGACGCCAGGATCGAGACGATGTACGCGATTCCCAACGGCTTGAAGAGTTGTCCTTCCATACCCGTAAGGGCGAAGAGCGGCACGAACACGAGCACCACGATCATGGTGCTGAACACGATCGAGTTGCGCACCTCGACGCTCGCCCGAAAGACGACTTGCAGGGGGTGTTTGGGTTTCTCGCTATGCCGGTTCTCGCGCAGCCGCCGAAAAATGTTTTCCACGTCCACGATCGCGTCGTCCACCAATTCGCCGATGGCGACCGCTAGACCACCCAGCGTCATCGTGTTGATCGACATGCCGAAGGCTTTGAACACCAGCACGGTGATTACCAGCGACAGTGGAATGGCGGTTAAGGTGATAAACGTCGTGCGGAAATTCCATAGGAACAGGAAGAGGATGACAACCACCAGAATTCCGCCGTCGCGGAGGGCCTCGATCACGTTTTCGATCGCGCGGTCGATGAACTCTTCTTGAGAGTAAATCTCGGGATGCAGGCGGATGTCGTCCGGCAGCGATGGCTCCAACTCCTTCAACGCTTCCACGATCCCCGCCGTTACCACGCGGGTGTCGGCGTTCGGCTGTTTGTTGATCGTCAGCACTACCGCGGGGCCTCCTTCCCACTCACCCGCCTCCTGCCGCACGAAGGCCGTGCTGTCGCCGCGCTTCACCTGGGCCGCCTCGACGATGCGGGCTACCTGTTGCAAGGCGACGGGACGGTCCTCACGGATCGTGACGACGACTTTCTTCAAATCCTCAACGGTCTGAATACGCCCCAGCGCTCGGACGAGAAACTCATTGGGTCCTTGCCGGTCGAGGTAGCCCCCAGTGGCGTTCCGATTGCTCTCCTCTACGGCTTTTTTCACGTCATCGAGCGTGACGCCGTATCGCAGCAGCGCATCGGGATCGACGAGTACCTGAAACTGTTTCCGCCCTCCTCCCATCGTGAACACTTGGGCCACGCCAGGGATCGTCAGAAGGCGCTGTCGCACGACCCAATCGGCCAAAGTGCGGACTTCCAATGGTTCCGTTTTGCCTCCCTCGCTCCACATGCCGACCATCATAATCTGGCCCATGATGGACGAGATCGGCGCCAGTTGCGGCTGGATGCCAGGCGGCAGACTCGCGCTGACCAGTTGCAGCCGTTCATTTACGATTTGCCGGTCGTTGTAGATGTTGGTCCCCCAATCGAACTCGACATAGATCACCGAGATTCCCACTCCCGACGAGCTACGGACCACTTGCACGCCGTTGGCCCCATTCAAGGCCGTTTCCAACGGAAAGGTGATGAGCGATTCAACCTCTTCTGGCGCCATGCCGGGCGCCTCGGTCATCACCACCACCCGCGGTCGGTCCAGGTCCGGGAATACGTCGATCGGCAGGCGCATCGTCTGCCACGTCCCGTACCCCACCAGGAACACGGAAAAGGCAATAATCAGCACCCGTTGCTTTAGTGAAAAGCGAATAATGGCGTTGAGCATGGTTCAGCCCAGTGTCGAGATTTCAGTATTGAGAGCCGTTAAACGAGCGGACCGACTACTTCGAGGCGGCTCGCGCCCGAAGTAAGTCCGCCTGTACTCTCAGCCGAAAAGCCTTGGCCTTCAAACGATCCATCGCAGTTGCCTCACGCGCCTGCGACAGCCGTTCAACGACTTCCTCCAACCGCCGGGCGTTCTCGACCATCGTTTCGAGGATCGTAATGCGCTCGGCTGGAGTTTGCGCGAGTTCGAGTTTGGCCGAGAGCAAATCCGTCTCGGCCGTGAGAACCGAGTTGAATTGGACCTCGCCCAACTCGTATGCTTTCCGTTGGAGTTCGACAATCTCGGCCAAGACCGTCAGGCGTTCCTTCAAAACATCTCTTGCGGCGTCCGCACTGGGCGATTTCGGTTCCTCGGCGGCTGATAGCACGCCCGATGTCAGCAGGAGAATTAGCGCCGCCGCCCTCGGCAGAGAGTATGTCGGTATTTTCGCGAACATGGCTTTTTTCCTCATGTTTAGTGATTGTGTCCGGCGTGGGGGTCCACGCCGCCGCCAGCTTTATTTTTCAAAGCCATTTGCAGTTGATGAGCCGAGGAAAGCGCGACCTGAGCGCCGGGAAAGATCGAGCCATCGTTGGCGATAACCGCATGGCGCTGGTCGCGGTACTCCACATGCACCGGCTGACGGTCGAAGTGATCGCCGTTTCGCACAAAGACAAAGGCTTCGGGTCCCTCCTCGGCGATCGCCTCGACGGGAAGAACGATCTTTTTTGTCCAACGTTCCACCGGCACAAGAAGGTTAAGCCGTTGTCCCATTTTGTACTTCCAGGCGACGAACCGCTGTTCCGCGAGGCTTTGCACGTCGCGGATGATCGTGTTGGGTACGGCCACGTAGAAATGGAACGCCCGCGATTCCGACTCCACCTCGTTAGAAACAAATACGATCTCTAGCCCGGAAACCTCTTCCGGTTCCTCCGTACCGCCACCGAATACCGCTTTGACAGGCCACTTGTTATTCGCAGCCTTGATGACCTCTTGCGCATCCTGCTCGAAGCCGCGCCCCTCTGCGTAGAGCACCTTCAAATCCGCCAGATCGCACAGCGGCGAGCCGGCTTGCACGACATCACCCTGGTGTACATTGAGGTTTTGAACGACCAGTGGATGCGATAAATCCGACGCATTTTCAGCGAAACCCGCCGGAATGACGTTGGAGACGTTCTCGTTTTTTAAGAAGCGCAGCTCTTCTTCGTGATTCGAGACTTCCGGCGCATAGACAGCCAATTCGCGCAGCAATCGTCGCTCCTGGGTGATTTGCTGCACTTGGGCATCGGAAAGACCGTGCAGTAACAATCCTTCACGCTGGGCGCGCAGCAAGCCTTCGAGTTTCTGCTTCTCGTATTGCCGCTCCAATACGACTTTACGGGCAACCGCGCCGTCGGTGATCTGCTCCAACCGGGCGATCTCGCGGTTCTCCACATCCAGCGCTTCCAACGTCTTGAGAAACTCCGTCTGAGTCTCCACTAGGTCTTCGTGTGTCAGGCGAAGATTGAAAAGCACGTCGCCAGGATTGACGGCCTGCCCCTTTGCCACAAAGACGCCCGTCACCATGCCGGTAAGCGGCGCGGCGATCTGAATCTTTGTCCGGCCCGGACGCTCGACTACCACGGCGGGAATCGTAACGGTTCGCTCGTAGTCTTGCAGTTCGATTTTGCCTACTTTGAGATCGAGGTTCTTCCACGCCTGGGGGCTTAGCTCCAGCGAGTTGGCTTCCTCGTGGCCAGGGTGGTTGTGCCCCTCATGCCCATGCCCTGCGTGATCGTCCGTTTCTTCGGCCTCAGAAGTCTCCGAAGTAGAGCTACTCCCGCTGGCGCCAACGGCAGACGCCAACAACTCCCGCGCCTGGGGCAGCCAGGTTCGATGAAACACCGCTGCGACGACCAGCGCAGCCAGCACGCCAAGGGCGGCGACGATGCGTGCGATCCGCTTGGGGCTACTCCAAAGCGCGCGCGATCTTGGTACTGACGATTGCATAATTCCACCAGAACAAAAAACGAACAGAATACGGAAATCCGCAAAGTGCTGATGCTCGGCCCGATCCGCAACCGGCCTGCGCAACAGCGCAAGAACAAACGCGCTAAGGCCCCTTCACGCGGGGCAAAAAAAGCGATGGCGTTAGCGAGTCAAGGAGAATCAAATCAGAAGGACGCGCAGCAAGAGATGCGCGCGAATTGGACGCACTGGCTCGTGAAGGGAGAGATGCTTCCGAGAGCCGTCCAGAGAATCGACGCTGACGAATTGCCCAGTAATGGTGGCCGGGGCCGGACCAACTGGGCAAAAGGCGCCTGCGTTGTCAACGTCCTGCGTTTCTTTCGCGAGAAGGCCAACGCACTTGGACCCGTGGCATTGGTGGTCGCGAGGCGACGGACGGTCCAACGGAACACTGGCAGGGGCGAGTTTCCCCGAATCAGAAACGCTACTTGGCGGATTCTGGTCGCGGGGAGACCGGACCTTACAATTCGCACTTGCGTTTGAATGGCACGAGCATTCTGTCGCTGCGACACTTTGACTTCCCTCGCCGCCTACCTGCGCATGGTGCCAACAACAACCGAACACCGTATGGACGGCTGTCGCAAAGGTCAGAACGAGTGAAATCAATTGGTTCATAGCAGGACGCCGAAAATCCATTCCTTTGGAATTATAGGTCGGTTGCTCCTTGCGGGCAACACCAGTTTTCCCATCGGGGGGACGAAATTGCTGACTCGAACCTTTGCCGTGTACAGCCGGCGGGCCACTGAATCATTATCCGTATTCCGCAGCCAAAGTCCGCCACGACGGCAAGACTTGGTGGGCGAACCTGCGAAAAAGGGCCGGTTACGGGGGAAAATTGAAAAACTTTGAGCGACTTGTCACATTTCGGCACTTTTTCCGCATGTACCAAGTAGTGTCGGCTCGACCCAGTTTGCCTACCTTCCTCGCGCAACGATCGGAGACAAGTCATGCAGTCGTTCAAAAAGTCAGCCATGAAAGCGGTTTTCGCCCTGGTGGCGTTTGGCGGCCTCTTTGGAGTGGTTTCTCTTGCCGCCCCCAGCACGGTCCAAGCCGATCCGTATCACCATCACCACCATTACCACGCTCCACGGTACGTGCCGCAGTATTATGCGCCCCAATACCGCGTACCGCACTACCACGCACCGTCCATCCACGTGGACCGGACGTATCACGTAGACAGCTACCACTGGACGCCCTATCGGGGGCTACACACCCACGGGCATTACGACTACACGCCTCATTCCACGCCGGGCCACCTGCATTGGTAAGCCCATGCACGAGGCGTAAGCCCGGTGCTTTCGGGTATTGGCGGCCCGCCCGTCCAGGCGCGGGTCGCCCGTCCAGGCGCGGGTCGCTTGTCTTTTCGTGCTCTCAATGGTTGGAACGAGGCGCGGGACCGCCAACGTCTAATTAGTGTTCGGCACGAAGGTGACTTTCATCTTTCCGCTGCGCAACAATTCGTTCTGCTCGCGAAGCAATTGCTTAATTTCGGCAAGCTCCCGCACCAACTCAGCGCGTTGAGCCGTGGGGTT
Organism: Planctomycetota bacterium; assembly: GCA_963204915.1. GTDB lineage: Bacteria > Planctomycetota > Planctomycetia > Pirellulales > Pirellulaceae > JAHWKS01. The sequence goes on from CAUJHS010000103.1 coordinate 45,446, forward strand.
CGGCAGCATTTCGGCGGAAATCCGTTGCTGGGCGCTGGTGCGCCCGTAAAGCACACACACCGCTAGGGACAACACGCCCAAAAGCAACAACCCTGGCCATCGGAACTTCGTGTTCATTGTTCTGGCCTACTTTCTAATAGACGGTTTTCGTGGAAGGCGCGGTCGCAAGACCTCACTCGAACCGCGATGGACTGCTGGCTTGTGCGACAGGCCGTTGCCCTATTCAAATAAATCCCAAACGGAGCTTACTACTGACCGGGTGCAGCTCTATCTCCTTGCAGGCTTCCGCGCAGTAAGAGTCCTTCAATTTCCATCTTTGCGGTCCAAAGTTCTTGCAGCGCGTCGATGTAGGACAACACGGCCTGAAAGTACGTTTGTTGCGCGGTCAGGAGACTCAAGTAGCCCACTTGGCCGGCCTCGTAGCTGCTGCGGGTCAACCCAAGGCTCCTTTCCGCGCTGGGAAGAATGCTGGTCGTGTATCGTTCGACTTGTTGGCGGCCATTGGCGTATCGCCGGTAGACGGTCGCTAGGCGCTCTTGCAGTCCTAATTCAATCCGCCCCAATTGCTGCTCGGCGGCGGCAATCTCGGCATAAGCCTGCCGAATGCGGCCCTGGTTGCGATTGAATAAGGGGATGGGAATCCCCAATTGCACGCCCGTCAGAGTGTCGCCGTTTGACGTATCTCCCGCCACCGAAACTTGCAGGCTCGGATTGGGAATCGGCTCGACGCGGGCGCGCTGATAGGCCCACCGCGCACGCTCCGCCTCGGCAAGCGCCTGGGCGCGTTCGGGGCTGGTCCCCAGCAAGCGAGCCAGCGCTCCTTCCCAAAGTATTTCGGGGCCTACTTGCGACAAGTCGCCCACCAGCGGCGCCGGCGGCATTCCCGGCACGCCAACTACGGCGGCCAGCCGTTGCCAAGCTTCGCGGAAGAAGTTGCCGGCGTTCGCCGCGACAATTCTCGTTTGTTCCGTTTGAACGCGGAATTGAAGCAGGTCGATTTCGCTGGCCTCGCCGACCCTAACGAGCTTCTCCGACACCTCAATCGCCCTTGTTCCCGCCGCGATCAATTCTCCCGTCACGTCGATGCGACGCTGGGCGATCAGCACGTCATAGTACGCAATGCGGACATCGGTGAGTACGCGGAGCCGCTCGGCTTGTAACGCCTGTTCGGCCGCGCGGACCTGGAAACTCGCTTCGGCTCGGTTCAGGCGCAACTTGCCTGCGGTAACGAAATCCTGGCTCACAAACCCGCCCTGCTGGCCGGCTGACCCATCAGCGCCGATCTCTTGGCCAGAGTAACCCACAACCGGATTGGGATACAAACCAACCTGCACCCAGTTGCCTCGCGCGGCAGCGACTTGGGCCACCGCCCTGGCCAAGGCCGGATTGTTGCTCAAGGCGATTTGCTCAAGGTCGGCCAGTCCAAGCGGCGCGGACCGCGAGAGTTTCTCTTGGACGGGACTTGCAATTAAAGGGGGCGGAAGTGGTTCGCTAACTTCACCCTCCTCGGAATGTGAACTGGCGCTGTCCTCTTCTTGATACGCTGCGGGAACAACCCTCTCGACATTGAATTCCTGAGCGTCAAGAATGGCTACTGCCCCGGCAATTGGGAAGAGCCAGGCGGCAGTTAAGACGATGATGCGGGAATCCCTCATTGGTGGCGGTCCTTTCCCCTCATGCAGCGATTTTCATGGGATGCGCCGATGGCGCGAACAGTCTCGCCCAACGGTCATTGTCGGAAGTAGCTTGTGCGATTTTGCGGGGCGCCTCTTGCGATCTCGCAATGCGCCGCGGGAGGTTGAGCGTGTTCTTGGGATCAAGAACATCAAACAAGAAAGCGCGCAAACAAAGCGCAAGTTTCCTGCGCGGTCAACGCTGGCGGGTCAGGGTGGAAGGCGTTTGCCGTCGGCTCGTCGCCCACGCACGAGGGATCGCGGTCCTCGCAGGTTCGGAGAAGCAGAAGCGTGGGATAATCGTCGCCGCCAAAGTTCGATTCGATAATCGACTGCGGTTGTCGGCAACGCAGGCAGTAATCGCAGTCAGCCGGAAAGGATCGCCCCGCGTTCGAGGGCGACGCCATCTCTTCCTCTTCCTGCGGAGCAGCACCACACCATAACTGTCGCATGTGATTCGCCCCCGCGCAGCAGCATTCGGTACGAGGCAAACTTCCAGTCTCGTAGCAAATCGCTTGAACGAGGTCACGGGCGGGACGCCCGCAGGTGCAAGGATGAACACCTTGGCAAAACGCGAGCGCCGCGGTCAACCAGGCCGCGATTCGGCTCATTCGGCGTTTCGCCGCGACATTCATGTCGGGTTTTACACGAGGTTATGGGATTCTCCGACCTTTCATCAAGTATCGACTGATACGATTACGCTGCTCCACCCATTTTGGCTGCTCCAAGGTGCATCCGCAAACTTGAGCGCATCCCAATTGGTAGCTTGCGTAGAGTGGCATGGCTTTTGCAATTAAGACCGGTAGCGCTTTCGTCCGGCCTATGCACCAGTGAAATCGTTTCCGTAGTGAAGCCCGCTGGTCCGCATTCTGGCGTCATGTGGGGAATGAGCCATGAATTCCAACCATTTCACGATCGGCGTTGCACTGATCCTCGGAGCAACAGCCTTGTTATCTGGCGATCAAGCCGCCAATGCACAGCATCATCACGGAGGACACCACCACGGCGGAGGGCATTATCACGGAGGTCATCATCATGGATTCGGCCACGGTCACGGACTAGGGCATGTTCATGGATCGGGGCATTTACACGGCTTGACTCATCACCACCATTCCGGCTACTTGCAGCATCCTTACGGATACTACGATTTTTATCCCAGAGGCTACTATCTACGGACGTACAGCTACTTCCCCAGCCGACCCGGTGATTCTTACGCTTACGCTGTCCCGCCCCAGTTTGGGTACTATGGCGGTGAACTCCATTCGCACGATCACACCGCATCAGACTCCCAACGGTCGCCAGGTCCGATTTCGCGCGCCGATGAGTTGGCAGTGCGATTAGTCCGCGAGGCGAATTCGATGTGCCTCGAATTGCACCACAATTACCAGCACAATCCGGGATTTAAGGAAATCTACCGCCGCGCCTACGAGGTACTTTCGACCGCCAAATACCTGCACGACTTGGAGCACAGCGGCAGCCGTGAGAAGCTTATGCAGTCGGTTGCGGAACTCGACGCCTCATTTCGTAACTTGCAACAAGATGTCGCAACGTGGACTGCTCATCGCCACCGCCAAATCGGCTATGGCGGTCTGCAAGACAAGTTCGCCGCCGTGGATACGACCTTGGGTGCCTTGATGGGAGAGTTGACGCCACGCAGGGCAGCGGTTCCCGATGAACCCGTGCCGCCTAGCGATCCTGCCGCAACGATCGGACTTGATGAGGAACCGAACGTCCTACCGCCGGCGCTGAACGAGCCAACCGAGCGCGATAGGGTTTTGCCCCCGCCGCCAAATAGCTTTTGAGTCTCTGCCGTCTGACCAGGGGCGTATCCGCGGCACAGACGTAGCCTCCGCGCTCCTGAAACTGGCCTTGCCTGAACGAGAGGATTTCGTCAACTTTTGCTTTCCGATAGAATTAGGGCTTTGTCGCCCCGTCCGCGTTTGGAAGGCAGAACGGATGAAAAGCCTTGTTTCAACCAGAAGTAAGCAGTGGAGCATCGGGATTCTGGTATTGTTCGTTGGAGCCGCCATCGTTGTGCGGAGCCGGCTGACCACCGCCGAACCGGTTGTTGGCCATAGCGCGCAGGCTCTTACGCCCAATGAGTTGTCATTGGCGTTCCGAGACGCGGCTGCCAAGGTTTCGTCTTGCGTCGTAACGGTCGAAACTTGGAATGGGCCGCGCAAGACGCGAGCATGGCGGGCGCTCGAACGTTCTGCAACCGGCGCACCCGAGATAGTTCCCGCCGATGCTGCGCCGCCCGAGTCAGGGGATGGCTCCGCGACGGGAATCATTCTCCATCGTCGCGGCCTGATTCTCACAGCAGGCCACGTGATTGCCGACGCCGAAACGGTTGTCGTCCGACTGCGCGATGGGCGAACATTCATCGCGCAGGAGGTGGCCGCCGATCCCGATACCGACATCGCGGTTGTACATATTTCTCCAGGCGAAGACTTGCCGGATGCGCGACTGGGAGATTCCGACGATTTGCGCGTAGGAGATTGGGTTGTCGGTGTCGGAAACCCTTACGGCTTGACGGCATCGGCCAGCGCGGGCATCATCAGCGCCGTCGATCGCCGCGTGCCGGAATTCGGATCAGCGCTTCTCTTGCAGACCGATGCGGCCACCAATCCGGGCAGTTCCGGCGGCGCCATCGCCAATCTGCGTGGCGAAGTCGTAGGAGTCAATGTCGGAAGCGTGGGTTATCACCGCGGGTTTGAAGGGATTGGGTTTGCCGTTCCCATCAATGAGGCCGTCTGGATCGCAAAAGAGCTTGTCGCACATGGACACGTGCGACGTACTTATCTCGGTTGCGAATGGGAGCCGCTTACGGCGGATGTCGCGAAGCTGCTAGGATTAAAGCCTCCGCACTCCGGCGCCCTTGTTTGTGGCGTTATTCCCGGTTCGCCCGCCGCTGAAGCCGGGCTTCAAGCGGGAGACCTGATCGTTGCGGTTGACAACGAGAGTGTGGAGGGAACAACGCAGTTGCAAAAGATCGTGTCGAGAACAACAGCCGGTTCCCGATATGAGATGAAGGTCCGCCGCCGCAACGAAATGCTTACCGTGAACATTGAGGTTGCTTCCCGCGAGCAGGTCGAGGCCGAATTCGTCACGGACCACCCCCTCGGTATGACCGCGCCCCCGCCTGCGCCAGAGAACGTCGTCCTTGGGGGTTCTGAGTATTCGGACGACGAGCTTGGTCTGCAATTGGCCGACTTGCCGCCTGGGCAAGCCGCGGAATTAGAGTTGAGGTTTAAGGGTCCAGCAGTTCTCATTACCGAGGTTGCGCTCGGTGGCATTGCCTACCACCGTGGGCTGTGCGCCGGAATGGCGGTTGTACAGGTCGGCCAGACGCCGGTCGGCAATGTCGAGGAATTCCGGGCTGCGATGCGGCTCCACTCTTTGGAGCAGGACATTCTGTTGCTAGTCCGAAGTCCGGGAGGAAATCATTTCCTTGTGCTCCAACGACCGCCGCGCGTTGGAGGTTTGAAAGGGGCCGGCGGCCAGCCTCGACGCTGACACGGCGCTTTGCTCGCGCATACCAACCGGTACGTTGTTGCCGATGCGCTATCTCTCGGCGTTGATCGGGGGAAGGCGAACAATCCGAGGCTCCGTCGCGGCGTTCTCTGGCTGCGCCTGATCGAATGTCTGCTCGAACTCGACCTGCGGCCCGTCCTGCGTCAGGATGTCCAGCTTAAACACCGCTCGCATGTCGCCTTTACGGACTCGGCTTAGATCGACAGGAACGGACAGATACCCAGGATTGTTGCCAAATATCTGTTGCGACGCAGAGCGGACAGGAAACCGTGCCGTTTGGCCGCTACTGAAAACTTCTATTACCACTTCGCCCGTAATGTGCCTGGCGTACAGTTGCCGTTGGGAGGGCGAATAGACGTAGATGCGCAATTCGTGCGGCGCATAAACGACTTCAAAATAGTGCCACTTCGCCGCAGTCACTTGACCGCCATAGCGGGGCTGCATCGGAAAGTCCGCCAGGTCTAGGTCTCGCACTGGCTGCCGAAAGCTCTTGTCGATTTTCTTAGCCGGTTTACTGCTGGGCGACGGTCCGTGACCGGGATGTGCGAGCGCGGCATTCGCCATGCTTGCAGCCCAAAGAAGCACAAACCATCGCCGTACAGGTGGGCCGAAAACCACGGTCTTCTTGTTCAGCGCCGCGTTGGAAGCTCTGCAAACTAAGGGTTGTCGAAGGCTTTCGCGTTCCGAGCCGCCGTCGTCGAACGATCGTCGAGTTGTCTGGCAGTTCATAGGATCGGCCCCTTACGAAGTCAGCGCGAACAGCAGCCGGATGCACAGCCCGACGAGGGTGCGCGCGACCCTGCAAAATCTGACGGAGTTGAACGAAATGCATCCGGCATGGCAGGTGGGTTGTCCGGCGCTACATACAAGGGCGGATAGGACGGCGTTGGGCCGCTCCATCCCGCGAATCCACCTGCTGGCGCCGCATTGGGCGGACCATTGTTTGGTTGCATTTCCTCCGGCTGATAGGGCTGAGGCGGAGCCGACTGTGCCAGAGGTGGCGAGTAAGAGGTTTGAGGCGCGCCGGGAGAACCATATTGCGGAGGATTCATCGGTGGACCTTGAAATCCCTGCGGGCCGGTCAGCGCTGGAGGTTGAGCCGTCGGGCTATACGGGGGAGGGCTTTCCTTCGGGGTCACGTAGGGGGCGAGCGCCGCGCCCGCCGGCCATGCCGGCTTTTTGGCGCTGCTACGGCATCCGACCGCCGCAGATAGAGCAAGGGACAAGAGAACGAAACCTCGGAAGGCGTTTTTTGAGGGAATCACGGCTTTCTCCTAGTTTTTATGTAATTTCGCCGGCTGAACTTGTCTGGGGGGTTATAGCCCTTCGTCGCAGTTTTTCCCGGTCAACATTCTTCCTTCCCGACGCAGAACATCGTCGGATTCCGCCGCGCCGAATGAATCGCAATGTACAGCGCGCAGGTGATCGGTTGAGAAACTGGGAAGGTTGCAGTTTCGTGCGCGCACGCCGTAGCGATGCGCTTTGAGTTGGGCAAAGGATGCGCGTGACCTAGTGTCGCACACGCTGAACCGCTCGGCGCCGTGCAACCAAACCACGGACGATCGGATTCGCAATCATGCCAGGAAACGGCAAAGAGATGCGCAAAGTTGCTGCGCGGAGAGAGGCGCGAATGCTCTACGCCGCGAAACGGCGACAAGGTGGAGCGAAGTCTTATCGGCTGCTAGCGCGTAATTGATGCCTAACGCGATGTCTCCCCCGGCGAATTCGACGCCCGCCGATTGCGTTGGCTGCGACTGGGGTTGCGAGGGACGCCGGCACCAACAATTGGACGGGCATTGATGCGACCGCCCCTTCCGGCCAATAGCACCATGCGAGTTGGCGACGCATTGCCGCTGGTCGTGGGCGATCCGCGTAAATCCAGTGGTTCCTTTGTCGCACAGGTGGTGCGAGCAAACGTCAGAATGGCCGCTAGAGACTGGGGTTACGCCCCCGTGATCGCATCCGACGAACTGGCATAAAGCGTGCGTTTCCTGCAACACCTGAAGAGGCGACAGCAGCGCGGCGAACCAGATCGTCCAGGTTGACCACGTTCGGGACGCACGCATTTCGATCCGTCTCTCTGAAATTCGGAGATTCCGCTCTTCCGTTATCGGCTGCGCCAGTCCTGCGGGTCGAGCGAATTTTGGCGTGGAAGCCAAATTCCTCGCTTTTCCGTGTTTTCAGTTGCCGGGTCAGAATGGAACGTTGTAATGACCCCCGACATTCTGCTATAGATCGCGCCGCGCCGGGGAAACGATTTCTGCGCGCTGAAGAACCCCGCGGCTTGGTCCTGCCATCGTGGGAGCAAGCTGGAGAACCTCGGCCGAAACCGCGGCAACGGCTAGAAACCTGCCCACAAACGCAGAAGCGCGGCGCACTTTTAGGGCCGGCCGCGCGCCAGCGGACCATCCCGCCCCCACCCAGCAGGATGGCGGG
>CAUJHS010000104.1 GCA_963204915.1 Planctomycetota bacterium
TCCAATCGTCTGGTCGCCAGGCTACGGGCGAAAGCGACCGCGTCGGATGATGGCCCAAACCTGAAACCGGAAAGCGACTTCACCGTCGTCGTGTCCGATACCGATGTGCGTTGTTCGCGTCCCGACGGCTCCCTTGAGTCGGTGCGATGGAACGATCTACAAAAGATCGAAATTCTCACCACCGACGAAGGCCCCTTCGTCCCCGATGTGTTCTGGGTCTTGCACGGTTCGACCGATGGTTGCGTCATTCCGTGGGGCGCCACGGGCGAAAGCCAGTTGCTCGATCGCCTTCAAGCCTTGCCCGATTTTCGGAACGACGTCGTCATGCATGCGGCGGGGTTAACCACCCGCCATCGGTTGCTCTGCTGGCAACGCGCCGAGCCGAACGCCGAACCGACGGAAGACAGAACGTCGCACCGTCTCACCCCAGGCGGCGGCTCTCAAGCTTCGGAGTAAGCCAGGCGCCGAACGACTTCGCATCCAGGCCCCACGCATTCATGTCGGTAATGGCGATGCGCGGGCCCTAATCCAAGGGGCTCCGCACCGTCACGCCGGGCTTGTTCATCACGTGGGTGTAAATCATCGTGGCCGAAACATCGGCGTGGCCCAAAAGCTCTTGCACCGCGCGAATGTCGTAACCGTTCTCCAGCAGGTGCGTGGCGAAGCTATGCCGAAACACATGCGGGCTGACCCGCTTGTTGATCTTCGCCTTCTTGACCGCCTGTTTGATGGCGTACTGCGTCGAGTTCTCATGCAAGTGATGCCGCCGCAACCCGCCGCCGCGCGGGTCGACACTCAACTGTTTCGAGGGAAACACATACTGCCAGCCCCACTCATATTCCGCTTGCGGATATTTTTCCGCCAGCCCGCCCGGCAGATCCACCCGCCCGCCGCCCAGCTCCACGTCGGCCCGATGTTGTGCTTGCACGCGGGCAAGTTGCTCCTGCAATTCGCGCCGCGCGGAGTGCGGCAGCGGTACGATGCGGTCTTTGCCTCCCTTGCCGTCGCGCACCACAATCTGCCCATACCCGAAATCGACATCCTGCACCCGCAGCCGCAAGCACTCCAACAACCGCAGCCCCGCGCCGTACAACAACTTGGCGATCAACCGCTGTTCGCCTTCCAGGCAGTCGAGCATCCGATGGACTTCGTCCCGCGTGAGCACCACGGGTAGTTTGCGCCGATGCTCGGCCCGCGCCGTATCGGCCAGGTCGCCCAAGTCGCGCTCCAGCACTTGGGTGAAGGCGAACCGCAGTGCATTGAACGCCTGGTTCTGCGTGCTGGCGCTTACCTTGCGGTCGATCGCCAGATGCTCCAGGAACTGCTTAACCTCCGCGGCCCCCAGCGCCGCGACCTCGCGGCCGGGAAAGAAATCAAGAAACCGCTCCAGCCAATCCAAGTAAACGCCTTCGGTGCGAATCGCGTAATGCTTCAGCCGCAGTCCGGCCTTTGTGCGTGCGACCCACTCCGCGCGGCTTTCCGGCTCCGGGCCGCGCTGGCTCCACGCCTGCCGCACCGCGTCTTCGGTAATCTCTTTCATCCCCGTCACCCGCTGCAAAAAGAACACGACCGCCTCCAACCCTTGGGTCAACTGCCACGCTTCCTTGCCCCGCTGCCGATAGCGTTCGATGAACCGGGCCACCACCGCCGGAGTCGCCCGCCGATAATCTTCCGGCGCCGACCAGCGCAAGAACCACTTCACCCACTTCCGCCGCCAGAAGACGGTCTTTTCATCGAGCCGCTCTCCGGCCAGCGCCCCATCGAGCCGCTCCAAGGCCCGCCACTGCTCGGGCGACCAATCGGAACGCTGCGGCACCCGGCGCACCGCTTCCTCAGGAAACCGCCCCAACCGCGGCGCTTCAAAACGGTCCATGGCACGCCTCGATCATTGGCCCAATAAGACATTCTCTACAAGGGACTATTAGAGTAATATTCCCAGCGCTCCGAAACCCGTCCATTGACGCAATGACGAAAAAGGCTAAACTAGGGGCAGATTTAGCAAAGACACCAAGGCTCCCCCAGGTCGGATAAGGCCGTAGTACCTTTGACCTTCCTACCTCTGGGAACGCCTGTAGGCAATGCCTGTTAGGCAGTAGAAAAAATGCGCTCCGTTGCCACGCTCGCATGGGATGTATTGATCGCGCTCACCCTGTTCGTCGCTGGCCAGGTGTCGCTCGGAGTCTTACGCGGGCCCCTATGGCTCGTACCCTTGTCCATGCTTCCGTTTTTCGCTTGGCTGACTTATCGCGGGGGCTTGCCTCGGCGGTTTTTTCCATTTGTGATCTGGTCAACGGTCGGATTCACCGTAGTGTTAATCCTTTTCACAGCGGGTGTGTTGTAAGCACCTGCAAGAGGTCAAGCCAAACCCAATTGCCTAACCCGGCGGTCAACCCGACACGGCGCATCGCGCGGGTTTGGTTCGGTCAACGTCCTTGCGCGCCGTGCGGGTTACCTTTAGCGTTGGGCGATTTATGAAAATCGCGAGAACCATTCACTCGGCAATTGTTGCGTTTGGTTGGGTGCTCTTTTTCCTCGGCACGGCAGCTACCTGGATCGTGGTTAAGGAATCCATCAACACGTATCTCGGGTTCTCGGCCGTTGCTACCAAAACTCTCGCGCTGCTGCTGGCCGGCGCGCTGGCAATTCTTTGCTGTGGCGCGTGGCTTGGTACTCGGCGGCGACCTGAGAATTAGTCCACCGGAACTTGCGGCCATAGCCTAACAACGCGTTCAACCGGAGCCGCGGGCCGCGCGGCAAACTGAGATCAACATCGTTAACCGCGGCCCGGTTAACGCGAGCGTTAGGCGAATGAATTAATGCCCGAATTCGTCGTTCAAAATTTGGCCGAAGCCGCGGAGCATCTCGAAAAGGCTCTAGCGGCTGCGCGCGCAGGCGACGTTGCCGCGTTCGAGGCATGGGTTCCTTTCGCCTACCGCAAGTTGAACGCAGCGTGGAACAGCCGGGCACTCAGCCACCAGGACGCAATGAACCTCGATACTTATGAAAACCGGTGTCGTTTCCCAATAGACCTTGACGATTTTTTCAACGCTTAAATCGCCTAACCCGGCGGTCAGCCCGACACGGCGCATCGCGCGGGTTTGGATCGGTCAATATCTGTTCGCGCCGTGCGGGTTACCTTTAGCGTTAGGGCAAAAAAATTGCGCAGCGGTTTGCTAATCGCGTCTATCGCTTTGTTTGCTGGCTGCTCTGCTCAGTCAACGCAATACGGAGAAGTTGCGCCAACTGGCCAGTGGCTGCCGGCGGAAGATTACGTTGAACGTGCAGACTTCGCTGCTGCGGTCACGGCTGCTGAACTCCACATGGCAGCATTAAACCAAGCGAAAAAGTACCGCACGACAGATGCGTTGTACTCCGTCACGGAGGAGAACGACGGTTACCACGTATTCATTTGGGACGTCTACGGGTACACAAAGACAGGTGACCCGGTGTGCGTGCCCGGCGGCCATAAGACAATCATTGTTTCTCGGTCCTTCAAGGTTCTCAGCGTCGTGGGTGGCGCGTAGCCCTAACTCGGCATTCAACCCGATACGGCGCATCGCATGGGCTTGGCTAGGTCGATGTCTCGTCGCGCCGTACGGGTTAATTTTTGCGTTAGCTGAAAATGATCGACTTGGTTTCGGAGATTCGATTCCTGCCAACCGGAGAAGGTGGGCGGCGCAGCCCGGTCAGTTCCGGTTACCGTCCAAACCACAACTTTGAGCATCCCGAAGGTTCGTTGAACGATGCTGCCCATTTTTACCCCGGCACCGAAGAGGTGGCCCCAGGTCAGGCGGTCATTGCAAAAATGGCCTTGGCCGCGCCCGAACAAAACATCGGTCGGCTTTACGTCGGAATGCCGTTTACCGTTCAAGAAGGAAACCGCGTCGTCGGGCGCGGCGTTATCAAAGAAATCTGTAATCCGAAATTGCAGCGCATCAGCTAACAAGTCGCTCAACCGGACACGGCCAAGGCACCCGGTTTGGTTTGTACAATGCTTTGTCCGGCCGTGCCGGTTAGCTCAGCGTTAGTTGCGACACGAGGTCGCTTGTTGGATTGCTGGACGTGGGAATGGAAGCTTTGATCCAGACGTAGTGTCGTGTCACTGGTTTCCGCACCGAGGGGGCGTTTCTGGCAACGGGAAGGTCTCAAGCTCTCGGTCAC
>CAUJHS010000105.1 GCA_963204915.1 Planctomycetota bacterium
CTAACGTTCCCGGTAAGTTGTGCGGCCCGGAATGAGCCTGATTTTAAGGTACTCGCGCGGATTGGCCGCATCAACTTGACCGGGTTGTTAGCGGCTGGTTTGGTTTGGCGGATCGTCCGGACCCGCCGATACTGGAATTGACTGCTGACCGCCGAACACGGACCACATGCGCTGGCCATGCGTATCGAGCACGGTGATCTCTGGGTGCGGGCCTCGGGGATCATCGGATTCGGGACCAGGCGCACCCAAGACGATACACGGCGTGCCCGATGGGTCCGCAACCCCCAGACCATTCCCGCGCCCATTGTTGACGGCCAGAGAAATTCCTGATGATTTATTCTGATTGAACAGGGAAATGCTAGCATTGCCCTGATGGTCAACTTGGATGGTCAGGCTGGGGCGACCTTGGCCGTCGTTCACATGAATAACAGTGTGCCCACCGGCTTCGCCAGAGCAGGAAAAGCTCACGCGCTCGTTGCCATACTCATCAACGAGAACGATGGCGCGAGCCTCTACGACGTCGATGCTGAGTTTGTTCGGTTCGCGTCTAGGTCGTTTCTTCGCCATCGCCGCATACTGTCCCAATTATTTGCCGCTAACGCAAAACTAAGTTGCACGGCCCGAAACCAGCCTTGACCAGACTATTCCCGCGCGACGGGCCGTGTCAACTTGAGTGCCGTTGTTGGGCCGGCGGTTTGGGTTACCAGCCAGTCGAGCAATACAAAACAGCTACAGCGACACGCTGGCAAAAACCAAAAGGACTGCGACTGCGAAAAACCCTGCGTGCTTACGCCAAAGCCTTGGATTCGTTTCCCCGACGTAAGTACGAACGTTCTTTCGGTGAAGGTATGACCAGCAAAGGAGCAACACCATTCCGAATACGATTCTTCGAAGCACGGGGTCGCCTGGTTCAAAACGAGCGGCGGGAACGAGGACAAACGTTGCGAAGACCAAATAGCAAAATACGATTGCGGACCACCATCCCCAAAGACGCCGAAACGTCAGCCCCAGCGATGCTACCAGAGCGACAGCCGCGACAATTCCGAAGTGGACAAAGGGCACATACGCTCGAGGGTTGGAAGGAGGTCCCCTTTCCAGCCAGTTCTGGATGAACCGTGTCAACCCGCCGCCCCCAAGCCAAACGCCGAAAACAAATAACACTACGGCGAATACGATAATCCCCACTGGCCGACTCGCTCGGGAGTCTTCTTGAGAGGTGGAGGGAGGTATATACGGGTTGAACGAACTTTCACCCATGCGGCAGTGGAACTTCAAATCAATACGCCCAACGCAAAACTAAGTTGCACGGCCCGTAACCAGCTTTGACCAGACTATTCCCGCGCGATGGGCCGTGTCAACTTGAGTGCCGTTGTTGGGCATGGCGAATTGACCAAGGACTCGTTAGCGCCACCACGCCCAGAGCAATCGCGCCACCATGAGCGGAATTAGGAATAACACCGCTATACCAATTACCCGACGAAAGGTCACACGCAAGCGACACGAACGACAATACCAATTGCGATCGACCAAGTGAGGCCCGATTATATGATCGGGGTCATCGGGTTCAGAATTGCCGATTGCAGCAAGCGCGTAAAGCGAGGGTACGGACGCATGCATGAGGTGTGTTGGTGGGAAGTCACCACCGCAAGCATCGCACCAAGTTACGACCGTTTCGGATTCAACCGGCTTGCCGGCCATAGGATTTATTAAACCCGCCCAACGACAACGCTAACCTGGACGGCCGCGCAGGAGTTGGAACAAGTCAAAGGCCGTCGCTCGGCCGTCTCAGGTTGAGCGACTGGTTAGCGGTGGACGACGATTCGGGTCAATGACATACGCGAGACGCCGAAGTTGTTCCTCGCTGACGCGGATGCCATGGGGAGGCATGCCCGTCTGATGGTTTACCAGCCTAGCAGCTTCAAGGGCGAGTTCAACCGCATCTGATTTGAACTCGGCTTCCACGGTTACGCTCCACGAGATGTCGCTGACACCGATGACGCAGCCGTCCCAGTTTACGAAGAGGACATCAAAGGTTGGCATTTATTTGCCGCTAACACCAAGCTAACTTGCGTGTCCCGCCGGAGACACGCTCGACATATAGCAAAGCCGCAATCGGCGGGCACGTCAAGTTGAGCGATCGGTTAGCCCCGCGCCAACCAAAGGCCGACGGCACCAATAATCATGGCAACGACGAATTGAAGTGCCGCTATGATTCGAAAGCCGCGGCCAAAATCAGGGTCTTTGGGAAGCGAGCGTGCGGCTTCCCTCCAAGCCTCACGAGGGATGAAAACGCGGAAAAAGAGTTTGCGTTGAAAGGAAAAGAAAAATGTCAACGCCGCGATGACGGTGAAGCCGCAGCAGGCGACGCATTCGACAGACCCTGAATCTGGACCATTCACGAGACTGGCTAACACACAAGCTAACCGGCACGGCCCATAAACAGCATCGCCAAACCAAATTCGCACTTTGGGCCGTGTCCGGTTGAGCGCGAAGTTAGGTCGGGTTCATTAATACGTTCTACTCCGTTGGTGGAACGCCATGCTCGGCGGCAACGTATTGAACATCTTTCCAAGTTGCGGCAATGCGTTGACTTGCCTGCGAAAGTGAGTTTTCGTATCGGGACATTCCCCCGTCAACTTCGCCACGTGTAATGGAATTCAAAAACCCCTGCCACAGGCCAGAAAAAATTCCGTCGGGCAATTCGTCAATGGCGCTGGCAGCTTCACCCCATGCTCGGAGGTGATCCTTATACGACACCTGGAACTTGGGCGGACATTCCGCGAGGTCGACTTGATTCGCACGCACGCAATATGCGCGAATCGCTTCGGCAATTTGCGACGGCGTGGATTCGGCAGTAAGAACACCGATATATTGTTGTGAAAGGCTTTTGTCCTCCGCGATTACGTGTCGGATTGCCGACGCCTGGCGCCGTGATGTGCTTCCTACTAAGAACCAGCACGCGAGTGCGACGAATGCGACACCGCCAACGACGTAAAGGGGCCACGCGGTTGTACTGAGTTTTCTGAGCTGACTCTGAAACCACAATGAAAGGCCAGAGAACGCTTCTTGTAGCGTCGGCGTTGCTGGTTCCTTCTCCATCGTCGCACCTAACTATTATTATGCCGAAAAAATGCGGCCCTAATCCGTTTCTTTTCGGCCTATCTCCGGTAAACTTCTGTATATTACTCGGGGTGAGGGGGCCAACTTCGCCACGGAGACCGTTGCATGGGTTCAACTTACGACGAGGGGAGACGAAAAGCAAGCCGCGCGGATTGCCGAAATCCGGAAAAACCCAAGAAGTTGCTGGACCAAGTGCGGGAGAAATTGCGCCTGGGCCATTACGCGATCCGCACGGAAGAAGCGTATGTGAACTGGATTCGACGGTTCATTCTGTTTCATCAGAAGCGGCATCCGCAGGAGATGGGCGCACCGGAAATCGAGGCCTTTCTGACCCATTTGGCGATCGCGGGAAACGTGGCCGCCAGCACCCAAAACCAAGCCTTCCAT
>CAUJHS010000106.1 GCA_963204915.1 Planctomycetota bacterium
TCCAAGAAATGGACGATGCCTATACCGAAGTGGAAAGAAGCCCTCAATCACTTCGCCATCCTGTTCGCCGACCGCATGCCCAAAAACCTCAACTAACTCACCCCAATAACCGACTGACACAAAAATCAAGACAGGCCCCGCCGGGATTCAGATTCGCAGCGCCAACGAAGCTGGGGCGTCGCTGCGCTCCGCGCCCAGCCACCCGCCGAGCCAGTGGTGGACGACCCGTTGAAGCTGTTCCTGCCCGTGCCGCTATCTTAGGCAGTGGGACCGGCTGTTCCGATCCTACTGGGCCCCTTCCCGGCGACGATATCGGAAAGGCCACAACTGTTCCCATCCCGAACACAGTAGTTAAGCTTTCCGAGCCGATGAGAGTGCCTACCCGTGCGAAAGTAGGTCTCGCCGGGTTTATTTAAACCCCAAAAACCCCCGCTTGCTCAAACCAAGCGGGGGTTTTTTCGTGCGCGGAGCAAGACAATTCTTCCACGAACATCGAGAGTCTTCTTTCCGTTTCAACAGCGGAAACTCGAACACGGCTGGTGCGACGAACGTAAACAAGCGAGAATGCGAGTCTTCGCGGCCGTTGGCCCACTAATCACACAAAGCTCCCTGCCTTCACGCCTGTGTGTCATGTTGCTTCTCGAAAACGTCAAGAAATCGTATCGTGAACCTGACGGTACGGCGCTGCCAGTGTTGGATATTCCTCGGTTCACAGTTGCCGAAGGCGAGCAAATGACGCTTGTGGGAAGGAGTGGTTGCGGAAAAACGACGCTCCTCCACGTGATCGCAGGAATCAGCCGTCCCGATTCAGGTCGTGTTCAGATCGATGGTCGAGATGTAGCTCGGCTTTCCGAAGCGGGCGCCGATCGTCTTCGAGCCACAACCATCGGTTATGTCTTTCAGACCTTTAATCTTTTGCCAGGATTTTCAGCGCTCGAAAACGTCATGCTGGGTATGACCTTCTCCGGTTCCCGCAAAGATGTAGGACGCGCCAAGAATCTGCTTGATCGAGTGGGGCTGTCACATCGCATTCATCACAAGCCATCGCAACTTTCCGTTGGTGAGCAACAACGCGTGGCGGTAGCTCGGGCCATGGCGAATCGCCCTAAGTTGCTCCTGGCCGATGAACCGACCGCCAACGTGGACCCGGCCAACCAGCAAAACATTATCAACTTGATTCGCGGGGCCTGCGAAGACGAAGGGGTGTCGCTTATTGTGGTTACCCATGCGCAGGAAGTTTCGCAACAGTTCGAGCGCGTCGATCGACTCGAAGACATCAATCTTGTGGCCAAGCAGGTAATAAAGTCATGAGTTATTGGAAAATCGCTTGGCGGAGCATCGAACAACGTGGCCTGGCTTCGGTACTTACGACATTATCGATGGCGCTAGGGGTGATGCTCGTGGTCGCCGTGCTGCTCTTGTATGGCGTCATCTCCACGCAGTTCCAGAACAACTCCAGTTTGGGCTACAACATGATTGTTGGGCCAAACAAGGGGGGGAAACTGCAGCTTACGCTCAACACGGTCTATTATCTCAGCGAGCCTGTCGGAATTATTCCGTACGAGTATTTTCTCGAGTTCAGAGACGCGGCCGAGCGCAAGGAGTTTCTTGCCACTGAAGCGAGAGACGGCAAATTCGCGGCGTACACGGCAGCGGCGATCCCCGTATGTTTGGGAGATTATTTCGGCCGGTTCCGTGTTGTTGGAACCACGCCGGACATGTTCGATCAACTTGCCTTCGGCCCAGAAGCCGACCGCCAATATGAATTCGCTTCGGGACGTAACTTTCAAACGAAAAGCCCGGAGAATGGGTTTTTTGAGGCCGTGTTAGGCTCCACCGTCGCCCGAGAAATGGGCATCAAGGTGGGCGACAAAATTTCTCCCAGCCATGGCGTCCCGGGAGGGCATGTGCACGAACAGCAGTTCGCCGTGGTGGGAGTGTTGGCGCCCACGGGAACTCCAAACGATCGCGCGGCGTTCGTCAACATCGAGGGCTTTTACTTGATGGACGAACACGCGACGCCGCTGGAAGATTATGAGATGGGTCAACAAGAGGGTAGCGAGCGCTCGGCGCAGTCCGAACCTTCGGGATCGGACGAGGATGCAGAAACTTCGGACGAATCAACAGAAACTTCGCTGGCAGCGTCCAATGGAGCATCGACTATCAGACAGCGATTGCCGTTGAATGAACGTGCAATATCGGGGATTTTGGTTCGAACGGTGAACCCATTGGTCACCGCGGGTCTGGTTCAGCAGATTGACCGTGGACGAACCGCTCAAGCCGTTTTGCCGGTACGCGAGATTTTCAACTTGTTCGAAAACATTGTCGGGCCGGTACAAGCCGTGTTGCTGCTGCTGACCGTGATGATTTGCATTGTGTCGGGACTCTCGATTTTGGTCAGTATCTACAATTCGATGAGTGAACGACGTCATGAAATTGCCGTAATGCGAGCATTGGGCGCCAGTCGCACCGCAGTGATGATCATCGTGTTGCTTGAAGCGATTCTTTTGTCATTAGGGGGCGCTGCAATTGGTTTCGTTGCTGGCCACGGTCTGATTGCGGCAGCCAGCGGAGTGATCGAAGAACGAACCGGAGTGCAAATTGGGTTTTTCGATGTGGCCCCCCCGGTTGAGGATATGGAGTTGTGGGCAGGTGGACCCACGCTATCGATACCGATTTCGACGGAGTTATGGGTTATTCCTGCACTAATACTACTGGCGATTGTAGTTGGGTTTTGGCCCGCGATTGAAGCCTATCGAACCGACGTATCCCGGTCACTTTGACAATCAATATACGCCGTACGCTGCCGGCGCCGCGTATTCGGACGAAAGCAAGATCGGAGAGCTCGACGTTCGTTGGCGCCGAAAAAATTTTGCCACGATGGATGCCTTGAACGCTGTTTTCCGGCAATAATAGAGATAGCGCTTGGACCCTTCCCTGGGGCTGTTCGCCCGCCTAGACCCCAGCAATTTAAGGATGTGTATTATGTCCCGCAAACTCACGGCGATTCTATCAATGGCAGTCCTCGCGGCGTTGTGGACATCGCCTGTGGGCGCGTGCCCGTTTTGTTCTGCCGTGTCGCAAACGTTTAGTGAAGAAATGGCTTCGATGGATGTGGTGGCGATCGCCCACCTTCGCGAGGCCCCCCCGCCCATTAAGCATGGAGCGGAGAACAGTGATCCTTCGGCGCCGCTGGCCACGACCAAATTTGAGATCGTCAAGGTGCTCAAGGGAGCGGATATCCTCGCTGGCCAGAAATTAATTGAAACGGTCTACTTTGGCGAAGGCGCCAAGGGGGAAACATTCCTGGTCATGGGTGTGGATCCGCCGAAATTGATGTGGTCATCTCCATTGAAACTGACTCCCGCTGCGGAAACGTATATACCGCAACTGTTTACGTTGCCCAAAGAAGGCGCCGACCGCTTGGCGTTCTTTCAAGAACATCTCGAGTCGAACGACGAGATGTTAGCACGCGATTCCTATGATGAATTCGCCAAGGCGCCATATAGTGATGTGCAAGCGCTAAAAGACCGCATGAAACACGATCAACTGATCGCCTGGGTGCAGGATCCAGACATCCCCGCCAGCCGCAAACGGCTGTACTTCACCATGTTGGGGGTTTGCGGATCCAAGGCTGACTTACCATTGCTCGAGCAAATGCTGCGGTCCGAGGATCGTCAAGTGAAGGCCGGGCTCGATGCGATGATTGCCTGCTACGTAACGTTGGGAGGCGCCGAAGCGTTGCCGCTCATTGAAGAACTCTACCTTGGCAATAAGGATGCCGAGTACGCCGACACCTATGCAGCGATTATGGCGATTCGCTTTCACGGCACGGAAACCGATGTGGTGCCGCAGAAGCGTCTCGTGAAGTCGTTGCGTTTAATGCTCGACCGCGCTCAACTGGCCGATTTGGTGATTCCCGACCTGGCTCGCTGGGAAGACTGGGAATCGATGCCAAAGCTTGTTGAGTTGTTTAAAATCGCTGACGAAAAGTCGAGTTGGGTCCGCGTGCCCGTGATCAACTATCTGCGCGCCTGCCCACTTCCGGAAGCGAAGCAATACATGGCGGAACTCGAAAAAATTGATCCTGCCGCGGTACGCCGCGCCAACACGTTCTTCCCATTCCTTCCCTCGTCCGGAGGCGACGCGAAAACTCCGGAAGCGGAGAAGAAGACTTCCGCGGTCGAACCGGACAATGGCTTGATTTTTCCAACCAACTACGTCGACAAACTAGCGTTGACGGGGCCCTCGTCGGAAGAAAAACCATCGGAAGCAAAGCCATCGGAAGAAAAACCGACCTTTCCGAACCTTGCTTACCGCATCGCCGTAACATTGATTGCGGCCGTTGGTCTGACCCTTGTCGTTTGGTCCGCTCGGCGTTAATCGCCTCAGGCAGACCTATAGTGGGCTGCGCGAAGTTGCGAACGTTCATTTCGTTCAATCGGCTCGCTTCGCAAGTCGGCTTGGTTTATGGTTGAGATAGTCTCGGGACTAAGTCTCCTCATTGCGTTGAAATAGTGGCTATGAGCATGACGGAAGTGGAACCTGTGTACGGCGAAACGCCCGAACGGGATGATCTTCACGACCCGGCCCTGTACCGCGCTTTGAGTCGGCCGGCGGTCGCGTCGCTCGTATTGGGCGTTCTATCGTTGGCGGCCCTGCTATTTCCCACACTGTTGATATTACCTGCGGCCGGGGTGTTATTGGCGGGAATCGCGATCCGCAGTATCAAGCGATATCCAGACGAATGGAGTGGCTTGACCATTGCCCGGCTGGGGTATGCATTGTGCGGTTTGATGCTTGTCGGCGGCATTGCGCTGCATGCCACGGTTTATGCGATGGAAGTGCCGGAGGGATTCCAGCGCATCAGTTTCTATGACCTGCAGCCCGACGACGATCAGCCGGACATGCCGATACCGTCTGAGGCGGTCAACCTGGATGGCCAGAAGGTTTTCATTAAGGGGTACGTGTATCCTGATGGTCAACAAAGCAACATTAAGCGATTTGTGCTCGTGCCAGACCGCGGCACCTGTTGTTTTGGCGGTCAGCCGAAGTTAACGGACATGATCGAGGTCACGCTACGAGACCCCCATCGCATTCGGTATTCGTACCAATTGCGAAAATTGGCCGGAACGTTGCGTGTCGATACTCGGCTCAAGCCTGTCAGTGGTTTGGGCGGCGTGTATTACCAGCTCGACGCCGAATACGTCCAGTAGGGCCGCACGCGGCCGCTGCGAGTCGTACGGAGCGAAGACGATTCTGCGTCCGGACCGAGAACGAGCCGCGATGAAACTCTTGCTTTATCCGGCGGTGGATTCTGACCGCTTGGAGAAAATCGTCGCGGCAGCCGGTTCGATGACGGTCGTCTCGGCGCCCAGTGAAGCTGCGGCGCTGGCTGAAATTTCGGACACAAACGCCTTCTTTGGAAAGCTAACCCCAGAGCTACTCGCGGCGAGCGAGCGTCTTCGCTGGGTCCAATCGCCTACGGCGAGTTTGGAGCATTATCTGTTTCCCGCCCTCATTGAACATCCCTTGACGTTGACGAACATGCGGGGGTTGTTCTCCGATGTCATCGCCGATCAGGTCTTTGGCTACTTGCTCTGCTTTGCTCGGAATCTGCACCTCTATCTTCGCAACCAATTGGAGGCGCATTGGGCGCCAGTAGGCGGCGAGCAAGCGCGCAGCTCCTCACTTACTGGTCCATGCAACGTGACCTCCATCGACTTGGCGCACCGGCAACTCTCAGGCTCGACACTGGGAGTTATTGGACTTGGTTCAATTGGTAAGGAGATCGCCCATCGCGCCGCGGCTTTCGGTATGCGCGTTGTCGCCGTCGATCCGAATCAGGTTGAACCTTCGCCGCACGTCGAGCAAATTTGGCCTCCAAACCAGCTCGATCAGTTGCTGGCGTCCAGCGATTGGGTCGTTATTGCCGCCCCGCATACGCCGCACACAGAAAAGATGTTTCGCCGGCCACAGTTCCAGTCCATGCGACGTACTGCGTACCTGGTGAACATTGGCCGAGGCGCGATCGTCGATTTGGATGACCTCGTGGCGTCGCTTTTGGCCAAGGAAATCGCAGGTGCGGCGCTGGACGTTTTCGAACAGGAACCGTTACCTGCGTCACACGCGCTTTGGCGTCTGCCGAACGTGTTGATCACACCCCATGTTGCAGGGTATGCGCCATGTATTGCGGAACGGCATTTGAATGTGCTGCTCGACAACATTCGTCGATTTATCGCCGGGCAGCCGCTGCATAACGTGGTTGACAAACGCCAGTGGTGCTAATGGGCGCGGAAAGCGCGTCACGGGGTCCCTTGTTCTGCGGCTTTCGCCAGCGAAAAGACGGTTTCACCCGACTTAGGCTTAAGGGGTGAGTCAACGGTAGCGATTTTCCATTCGCCTGTTTCGGTACGCAAAAACATCAACAGCGCCGACTCTCCATAAGTTTGGCGAAAGTGGTCAAGGGTAAATTCCTTGGTGATCTTCGTTTTCTTCAACCGGTGCCCCGCAGCAAATCGCGCGGTGAGTTCATCGTGGAACGCCCCTTCGCGAAACAGCAGGCGCCCTCGCAAGTGTTCCGACACCGTCTCTCGCAGGCTGCGCGTGTTCGTTCGCACCGGCTGAAGTTGAAATACGTTGGCGCGTCCAAAGGTATGCGCCGACTCGATACAGGCGAGCGAATTCACTTCGTCGTTGGAGGTCAGCGCCAGTAACCGACCCACGCCGTTCAAGTTTAATTCGTCAAATACGGAATCAGAAAGAATGCTTCCCGGGTGGGCGGTGAGGCCCTTCATGCGCGCTTCCGCAACATTGCGAAAATCGGTGTCAACCAACACGATGGGTAAGCCTTCCTCGTGCAAGACGCTCGCCATTTCACGCACCCAAGGGCCTGCGCCCACAAGCAGTAAACCCTGGGGACGATCGACCGCCAAGCTAAGCCAGCGAGCCAGTGGACCGGCGGTCAAGCCATAAATGGCCACCGTTCCCACGATCAATAAGAATGCTAATGGCGCCATTTGTTGGGCCTGCTCCGCCAGCGTGGCTAGCAACGGCGACTCGGAATGCGCTTCGGCAAGATGAATCACCTCGAGCGAGAACACCGACGTGACGGCCGCGGCCACCACGCCCCGCGGAGCAACAAACGCCGCGAATAGTCGCTCTCGCCAGTTCAAGTCGGTTCCGATCATCGAAAGGAACACCGAAGCTGGGCGAATCACGAAGATCATGACTGCGAGGAACGCGACGCCTCGCCAACCAAACCCCGTGAGGTCGCGCGGTGCTAAGCGTGAGGCGAGCACGATAAACAAACAAGCGATCAATAGCATCACCAAGTGCTCCTTGAACTCGATGACGTGCCGGATTGGCGCTTTCTTCTGATTGGCCAGGTAAATGCCCAGGAGCGTGACGGTGACCAGACCGGACTCAGCCTGATAAATGTTCGACGCAGCGAACAGCCCGAGTGTCACCGCTAAAAACATGACGCCTTGCAAATGGTCGGGCAACCAGTATCGACGCAACACCTCGGCCAGCAAGTAGCCTCCCCCTAGCCCCAAGAATATCCCAGCGCCCAACGTCCGCGCTAGCGATGCCGCAAGTACGCCGGCCGTTGCTTGCATTCCGGATTCGGAAATCACTTGAAAAACGAGCACGGCCAGCACTGCGCCAATGGGATCTACGACAATACCTTCCCATTTCAGAGTCGAACCCACTCGGCGTGACGGCTGAATGTGTCGCAGTAACGGGATAACGACGGTCGGCCCAGTGACCACCATAATGGCGCCAAATAATGCGGCGATGCGCGCATCGAAATTGAACAACACCTGCACGAGCGCCCACGTCATCACCCAGGTAACGAGTGCGCCAATGGTGCAAAGCTGCACGACGGCGCGACCTGCTTCGCGCAGTTCGCTTAGTCGCAAAGAAAGCCCGCCGGCAAAAAGAATAACCGCAACCGACAACGAAACGATGGGAAAGAGCACCTTGGGCGCAAAGCTGGCGTCAGAATTTGCGAGCCGAGCCAAGAACGCATCGGGGTCGACGAAACGTCCAAGGATGATGCCAAAGAGCAGCAGCAACAGAATCGAGGGCAATCGTAATCGCCAGGCTAACCAGTGTGCGATGGCGCCCAGCACGGGCACCCCCGCCAAATAAATGAAAAACAACTTGGTGTCGTCCACAAAATCTCCTTGCCAATCCAAGCCGGTAGAGCGACCGCCGCGTTGCGCCAGCGTGGCATGAAAATGTCAACGTTCCATCTGGAGTCCTTAGCGCCCACTCTGGCGCGTGGGCTGAGCTTGGACGATCGTTATTCCCATGTCCAGAGGGAAAGTGAGTTAGCGTCCTTGATGAGCACGCCTTTTGATGTAAAGACAGGGTGGGCCCACGTAGGAGTCTCGGAAACTTGGAATGTGGCAAGTGTTTGAGGTGCGTCGCCGCGGTCTTTGAAAATTGTGAGTCGACCGGTTGTCGTCAACACGGAAAGTCCGTCACTCAGCGCGAGCAGGGCAGCATTGTCGCCTTGGCGTCCTTCGCCAGTCCAGAGCGTTTTTCCCATTGTCGCATCGACGCAAAATAGTTGTCCTTTACGGAAGTGCGACAAACCATAAAGCCGGTCTCCCAAGACGACAGGCGAACTCATGTACAAGGAAACATCATCGTTATGCCAGACCTCTTCCGGCGTCCAAGTCGCGCCGCGTTTGGCGATGCGATAGGCGGTAAGGCCCTGGTTGTATCCGGAGAAGACCAGTAGCCCGTTCACGTCGATGGGGGTAACCGAGTTCTGGTCATAATCGGTAGTGAAGGGGATTTTCCAAAGCAGTTCTCCTTGCAGAGACATTCCGACACAGAAATTTTGCGTTTGCGTGACAAGTTGGGTTTGATCGCCGATTCGCGCCAAGATGGGCGAGGCATACGCTGGGCCGTCCTCCTCCCACGACCAAATCGGCTTGCCGTCTGCGAGGTTAAACGCCCGCAGAGCGCCGCGATCGTGCCCGCCAACGTGAGCGATCGCATATTCCTCATTGACGATCAAGGGCGACATCGCCGTGCCGAACAACGGTGACGTTGCTTTGAATTCTCGGTCGAATTGACGCCGCCACACGACTTGACCGTCGAAATTCCAGGCGGTCAGAACGCCCCCAATGCCGAAGGTGACGATACGTTCCTTGGCGATCGCCGGAGTCGCCTTCGGACCTTTGCCGTGCGAGATCGCCGCGGCGTTCATCTCATAGGGAGCCGCGTATTGCCGGCGCCATTGAAGTTTTCCCTTCAAGTTGATGGACGATAAGGTCTCTTGATTGTTGAGTCGGCTGAACTGATAAGCCAAGTCGCCCTGCACAACCGGCGATGAATGACCCTCGCCAACTTCCACGGACCACGCGCGCCGTAACATTTCCGGCCAATTCTTGGGCAATGCAATATCTTCGACCTTCGCGCTTCGGTCGGAGCCTCGCCAGGCCGGCCAATCGGCGTCGGCGGTCTGCATGCTGAACGTGGCGGATAACACAACCACGACGATACTTTTGAACGACCCACGAATCATGACCGCAGGATCCCACCAGGCGACGTTTACATGAACCATCTCGCCGCGCCAAATTTGGCGCGCACGTTGTGGGTGTATTGTTGCGTCGTTGACGGCGGCTTGGCAACATAGACACGTCGCCAACGCGTTGAATTGGTTCGCCGTTGACCCCACATGCGCCGACTTCCTAAGAGGACGCCAACATGCAGCGTGGTTCGATTCCCGTGAAGCTCGCGGCCGTTGTCTGTTTTTTCGTGGCCTCGCGAGATGTGCTTGTGGCGGAAGTGGTGCGTTTTGAGATTGCGCATCGCGAGCCGTTCGCCGAGGGCGCCTCCTTTGGTGACGTTGGGGCGTACGAACGATATATCGGACGTGTGGAATACGCGATTGACCCTGCCGCCCCGCAGAACCGAGCGATTATCGATCGCGACTTAGCTCCGTTGGATGAAGCCGGGCGTCTTCGATTCTCCGCCGATATTTTCATCCTGGCGCCGAAGGACCTGTCGAAATGCCGTGGCGCGGCGTTATATGATGTGAACAATCGCGGCAACAAGCTTGCTCTGCAGTTTTTTAATGACGCCCCCGGCGGCAACAACGCACAATCCGCTGGAAATGGATATTTATTGCGCGCAGGCTGGGTCGTGGTGTGGAGCGGCTGGAGCGGTGAACTGCTGCCTGGAGATGCTCGCCTGCGGTTAGCAGCGCCGCGGGCGCGGGGGCACGACGGCCAGCCCATCACTGGGCCGGTTCGTTATGAAATTTCGGTCGATGCGGCGACCACGCGCACGAGCGTCAATCGCGAAAACCACGGCGCCTATCGGCCTACGGAAGAAGGCGTATCCAACGCCGCCTTGAGCTGGCGACTTCGTTCCAGGGACGCTCGCAATCCCATTCCGCGCGAACAGTTTCGCCTCCATGTAACGGAGGCCGCGTCGTCGGATCTGCTTCCCCAGATCGACCTTGAATTACCTGCCGGCTTGCAGCCTGGTTACCTCTACGAATTGGTCTACGAGGCGCAAGACCCGTTGGTGCATGGCGTTTGTTTTGCCGCCGTGCGCGATTTAATTGCGGCGCTCAAGTTTGGCGAAGGCGAAGGAAATCCCTTACTTGTTGATGACCGACCAGCCGTCGCGCGTATGCATGCCTTTGGCGTTTCGCAAAGCGGAAGGTTTTTACGAGAGTTCCTTTACTCCGGCTTTAACCAGGATGAACGCGGTCGCCAGGTGTTCGATGGAATGATCCCCCATGTGGCTGGGTGCGGCCTGGGATCTTTCAATCACCGCTTTGCTCAGCCAACAGCGTTTAATACGCAACATGAGCTACACGATTGGCCTTGCGATCGCTTCCCGTTTGCGTACGAGAGCCAACACGACCCGCTCTCCGGTCGTACGGAAGGCGTTTTGGACCGAGCCGTAGCGGCCGGCGTTGTCCCGAAGATCATGCATACGCAGTCGGCGGCCGAGTATTGGTCGCGAGGCGGTTCACTTGTCCATACGGACCCTGCCGGTACGCGTGATGCGACGCTTCCTGAGGATGTCCGCATTTATGCGTTTGGCGGCACTCAGCACGTTCCTGCCGAGTTTCCGCCCGATGCGGCGGGAGGTCAAAATCGGACAAATCCCGCCGATTACCGTCCCTTATTGCGTGCGTTGCTCGCTGCGTTGGATGCGTGGGTTAAAGATGGTATTGCACCACCGGAAAGCGTTTATCCCAAGATCGCCTCGGGGGGGTTGGTGTCGTGGGAGCAACCAAATACTGGCTTTCCTGTCCTACCTGGCGTGCGATATCCAGAAATCATCCATCAGCCCTTCTTGTTGGATTTTGGTGCGGCTTGGCCGGAACAAGGCATCGCCGAGTTTCAACCACCTCACGTTACCAAACCGTATCGCGTCCTCGTGCCGAGGTCAGATGCGGACGGCAACGATGTGGAGTGTATAGCGCCCCCGGAAGTGGCGGTTCCTGCGGCAACTTTTACTGGTTGGAATCTTCGTCACCGCGAGATCGGCGCGGAAAATGAACTCGTCGGACTCAACGGCTCGTTTTTTCCGTTCCCCGTGACGCGGGCTGCCGGTAACTACGTGGGAGATCCTCGACTCTCACTGGAAGAACGATACCCTGATTGGGAAGAACGCCGCAAACAGTTGAATACCGTTTGTGAGCGAATGGTCAAGCAAGGGCACTTGCTTGCCGAAGACATTCAACGCATTTTGGACCGTGACAAAGATCGCTACCGTGCGATGACGGACGCGCGACAATGAGGCGCAGGTTCGGGGGGTATTTATATGCCCCATAGGGCCACGGTAGGGCGCCGTTGTGCGCTTTGCTCACTACCCGTATAATGGACGACTTCTCAAAACACACCAATCCAATTGGCTTTACGTTTCGGAGTTGTGGTATGACGATCGACAAAACTTTGAAGGTGCGCGCTGGCATGATCAGCAATCGCAACGTGCTCACGCGCGCCGAGCGACTTGCCAAGCTGAAAGAACAAGATCGTTGGCAGGAAGGCAGCGGGGTGTTAGGACTCCCGAAGGTGCGGGTTGAAAAGGTCTCGCTGAAGAAAAAGAAGAAGACTAAGAAAGAAGAGGAAGACGAAAAAAAGTAGATCTTGGCCGCTTTGCCTTGCTGAATATTCACGTCCTTGTCATCCCTTGTTGGTGGCAAGGACGTTTTTTATGGGGGCCCTCGCGCGATGTTCGTCGCGGGCCCCATCGAACCCGCATTTCGCGACGGTGCAAAGTGCAGCCTGCCCTCAATCGCTCACGCGGCGTCTGGCTTGAGAACTACGACCGCCAAAGGTGGCAGGGTGACATTGAGCGCGAAAGGCCGCAGGTGCGCCCCAGGTTCACTCGCTTCGAGCACCGATTGATTGCCGACATTGCCGCCGCCGTAATACTGTGAGTCGCTGTTAAAAATCTCGCGGTAACGCCCGCCGCGCGGAACGCCTAACCGGAAGTCGTAACGCACGACTGGCGTAAAGTTGCAGCACACGACGACGAAATCTTCCGGATCTTTGGCCTTGCGGATATACACCAAACGGCTGTCTTCTCGGCTATGGCAATCGACCCATTCAAATCCACTCCCGTCAAAGTCGACTTCATAAAGAGCGGGCTCGCTTTGCAGCAATTTGTTCAAGTCGGCCACAAGCCGTTGGACTCCACGATGCGAATCCCATTGGAGAAGGTCCCATTGGAGCTCGGCGTCGTGATTCCATTCATGCCATTGAGCAAACTCGCTACCCATATAAAGGAGCTTTTTGCCTGGGTGTGTCCACATGTAGCTGTATAACAGCCGCAGATTAGCGAACTTCTGCCATAAATCACCCGGCATTTGAGCGATCAAGGAGCCCTTGCCATGCACGACTTCATCGTGCGACAGCGGTAGACAGAAGTTTTCGTGGAACGCGTAAATCAGGCTGAAGGTCAGCTCATCGTGGTGGAACTTGCGGTGGATGGGCTCATGGCGGAAGTACCGCAAGGTATCGTTCATCCATCCCATGTTCCACTTTAAAGAGAAACCGAGACCGCCCAGATACGTGGGACGCGATACCCCTGCCCATGCCGTCGATTCTTCGGCAATGGTTAACACGCCCGGATACTGGCTATGGGCCTGAACATTAAACTCTTTCAACAGGCTGATGGCTTCGAGGTTTTCGCGGCCGCCGTGAATGTTAGGAACCCATTGACCTTCTTTGCGGCTATAGTCGAGGTACAACATCGACGCGACGGCATCGACGCGTAGCCCGTCGATGTGGTATTTGTCCAGCCAGAATAAAGCGTTGGACAGCAGGAAGTTGCGAACTTCGCACCGACCGTAATTGAATACCAGAGTGCCCCAATCGGGGTGTTCACCCTGTCGGGGGTCTTCATGTTCGTACAGTGCGGTACCGTCAAACCGGCGTAGTCCATGTCCGTCGCGTGGAAAGTGCGCGGGTACCCAGTCGAGCAGAACCCCCAGATTGTGCTGGTGGCAATAGTCGACAAAGTACATGAAGTCCTCGGGCGAGCCGTAGCGGCTCGTCGGCGCGAAGTAGCCAACCGTCTGATAGCCCCAGCTTCCCGTATAGGGATGCTCGCTCACCGGCAGCAGTTCGATGTGCGTGTAGCCCATCTCATTGCAATATTTGACCAACTCGTGCGCCAGTTCACGGTAGTTTTTCCAGCCGTGGTGGTGGTCTTGAGCGCGACGCCAGCTGCCTAGGTGCGCTTCGTAAATGGAGATGGGCTTGTCGAGATGATCCGGGTTTTCACGACGGCGCTGCATCCATTCGCCGTCCTGCCAGCGATAGGAAGACAAATCCGAGATGATCGAAGCGGTGCGCGGAGGTACTTCCGCCGCAAAGCCGTACGGGTCGGACTTTTCAATGATCTCGCCCCACTGCGTGCGAATACGATACTTGTATTTCTCGCCGGGCCCGATATCCGGAATAAAAATCTCCCAGATACCACTGGGGACATGCTTATTCATGGCGTGGCGGCGGCCATCCCAGCCGTTGAAATCTCCAACGACGCTAACGGCGCTGGCATTGGGCGCCCACACGCCAAAGTTCACCCCGTGAACGTCTTTGACCGTGCGCAGCTGGGCGCCAAGCCGGTCGTAGGCTTTCCAGTGACTTCCCTCGCCGTGAAGGTATAGGTCATAGTCAGTGAACAGTGGTGCAAACGCATAGGGGTCGTGAATCGTTTTCATAGCTCCATCATGACTTGCCAGACGAATTTGATAATTTCGGTCGCGCTCGTCGGAGGCGAGCCGGCAAATCGCCTCATAAAAACCTGCGGGATGGATTTTGCGCATCGGTTGCGGCGCACTGTGTGTCGAATGCACCACCCACGCTTGGCGGGAATCCGGGAGGAATGCACGTACCGCCAGCGCTTTGCGTCCTTCATGGACGATCTCATGCGGGCCCAGCACCTCGCCGGGTTCCGGATGACTTCCCGCCAATAATGCGCCAATCGTGGAAAGCTTTACGGTCGTTCGCACGTTCGCCACCTCCATGTGGAGTCTCGCAACAATCCCAGCGGTATTTTAACGCACATTTCCCGATGTCGTGAGGGGAGGCGCTATCCGACGCAGCGCTCCGACCAGCGCCCCTTGCCACGTTTGCATGAAGCTTTCCCAGGCAGCCTGGGCTGCCGCGACTACCCAGGCTGCCTGCTTGCTCGCGGTCGGACGAGAACGGGGGGCTCGTTCCACGTCCGCTGCGGGAAGTGCCTGCAATACCACGCCCTCCGCCACTTGAGGGGGTTCGTACCGCCAAGTACGACACTCGACTTGGTGGTATCGCAAAGCTTGATCAACGCGCCGCCAAAGGTCCCCGTCTTTAACCGGCGTCATTTTTCCGAACCGCTCCCACATCCAGTCATTTTCGCGCCACTCGGTGATTCCAAAACGGATGCCTCGACTCACATAACTGCTGGCGGTCACCAAGGTCACGCGTGACGGCTGGTCAAGCGCCTCAAGCCCTCGCACGACAGCCAGCAATTCTAATCGCTGGCCGCCAGCACAGGGCTCCTCGTCGGCCGCTTCGAAGCGTTCAGAGCCGTCGATCGTTTCGAGCACAAATCGCCAACAGCCGCGTTGCGATGACGAAGCGCCGTTTTGGACCGAGCGCGCCTCAGAAAATAACAAGTAGTGGCAGGGTTGCGCGTTCACAGGACAGGTTCCTTTCGAGGAGCTTCTCGCGTTCGAATTCGCTCGTGGAATTCCTTTCCCATGGTCGCGGCAAACGACCTTTCTTCCCATGCAATGTTTGCCCTATCGGCAACCTTCTCGCAGCTTCTTCAGGTTCACAGGTTAGACCGATTCAGCTTTTTCCGGTTAGGGGTCAACCTTTTCGACCATGCGTCGTTACACGCTTTTTACAGGTCTGACCTAACGTAACAGCTACAATCAACGCGCAACGTGTAGCGATTGGCCGTGGCGTTGCGCGAACGATTTGGACCGTTTGTTCGAGGTGCAGCAAGATGACTCAAGGTAAACGATGGCGGGAGATTTTGTTGTGGGGCGCGCTCGGCGTCATTGGGATGGTTTTCGCCAGAACTCCTGAAGGCGATAACTCTGTCCACGCGCAGCAACCAGGAGAGTTGAAACTAGTGGCGCGCCGAATTGTCGCGTTCAAGGACGGCTATTGCCTGTTCGTCAAAGACGGTGAAAGTCCAACGAATGAACAAGGCGAGGTGTATACAACGGATGTGCCGGACGCCGCCGTGCTGGGAACCTTTTGGGCGACTCCGGCCGACGGGCGACTCACCGCGATGATTGCCGGATGGGAGGAAAAACCCCGGACGGCAACGAAGGAAACGCATTGCACGAATCTCGCGGAAATCCTACACGCCAACACCGGCGCGTCCGCCAAATGTGAACTACACGACAAAACCCTCCGGGTTGGCGTGATCCGCGAGGTTCTTACGCAACCGACGGCGACTCCGCTTGCCACGCCCTTAGCCGAGGCATGGCGTTTGAGCAGCTTGGTTTCCCAGCCTGGGGCTGCGGCCAACTCGACCGTTTCAGGGCTTTCGGGCGAATACTTTGTCTTGACGACCGAAGCCGGCGACGAGTTGTTACCTGTCGCACAGGTGCGGTCGATCGTCATCCCGAATATGAAAACGTCGCTATCCCGCGAAATCAACGTCAAGGAAAGAATGAAGCGATTGACGTTTCGATTTGCCGAGCCTGCCCAGCGACGCGCCTTGTCGCTAATGTATTTCCGCCCGGGCGTGCGCTGGATTCCCTCGTATCGAATTGAGCTCTCGTCGGCTGAGGACGCCAAGAAGGCCGTCGTCAACCTGCAAGCCGAGATCCTGAACGAGGCGGAGGACTTCGGCGAAGCGCCGCTCGACATTGTCGTGGGCGTTCCGAACTTTCGATTTCGCGGTTTGCCTAGTCCGTTTTCCTTGGAGCAAACGCTTCGTAACGCGTTGGCGCAGGCCGAGCCAACGCTTATGGGCCAAATGCGCAATGACTTTTCGAACGCCATGTATGGACAGCGTAGCGGTGAGTTTCGCGCCCCTCAGCGAGCGGAAGCGGCTGTTGCCGACGCTGGCCCCTTGGAATTGCCAGAGGAGCTTAGCGCGCAAGGCGCCCAAGATCTGTTTGTGTATCACCTTCCTGCGCTGCGATTGAAAACAGGAGAGCGCGCCGCCGCACCAATTTTTACGGCAGAGGCGCCCTATCGCGACGTCTACACTTGGGATTTGCACCTGACACGCCAAGATGTGGAAGCGGCGCCAAGCGGCTCCGGCGTCACCTCGCCGCTGACTTTGTCCAAGAATGAGGTTTGGCATCAAGTCGAGCTTACGAACACCACACAGGTTCCATGGACGACCGGCGCCGCCATGTTGCTGGAAGACGGTTTGCCGCTCAGTCAAGAATTGCTCACCTATACCTCGCCGCGCGACGTGGTGCGCGTGCCCGTGACGGTCTCCGTCGATACGCGCGGGAGTTACCGCGAGGAAGAGATTGGGCGCGAACTCGAATCCTTAACGTGGAACGGCTACCACTACGCCAAGATCACTAAGAAGGCGACGCTTGCGTTAACAAATCATAAGGCCATTCCGATCGAGGTTGAAATCACGTTTCGCTTCGGCGGCAAAGCAACTTCGGCCAGTGACGAAGGGGGCATTCAGTTGAATGCGTTCGACGCAAGCGACTGGGCCAACTATCGCGGCGACCCGGCGATCAACAACAGTACGACCGTCGTTTGGAAGCTTGTGCTTGAGCCGGGAGACACTTTTCGGCCTTCGGTAACGTACTATTACTTTACGCGACATTGAGCGAGGACGAAAAAAGCCGGTTCGTTACGACGAACCGGCTCTTGCGCTTTGCAATTCAAACTGGTCTAGGAAATACCAATCGCCTCATTCGAGGAGTAGATCGTTTTCGACCATTGCGGCGTCGTGCGACGCCGCTTCGCATGATCACACGCAACAAGTAACTAGTTGCAGGTGCTGCAACCGCCGCCATAGCTGTAGCCGCAACCGCCCGAGTAGCAGCCGCCGCCACCGCATCCACCGCCATTGCTCACGTAGACGGGCGAGCAAACCTTCACTTGGACCGTCTTCGGCACGTAGCGGCACACACGCACGGGAACGGTGCGTTGCACGTGAACCGGACGCATGACCGTGTGTTGGACCTCTTTGGAAACCATTTGGCACACGTTCACGGAAACCGTGCGAGTCTCTTGCGCAGGAACGGCCACCGTGTACGACACGGTTTGTTGTTCCGGCACAACGCGCATGACCGTCACGTTGTAGGTTTGCTCACGCGTTTCGGGACGGCACTTGGTCACCGTGTAGGTGTAGGGCACTTCTTCCCAAGTCGGTTTCATGACCGTTACGGTGCGTTGCTCTTGGACGACATTGGGCACCCATCGCTTGCAATAGCGCTCTACGAAGGTCGTAGCGTAGCCGCCGCAACCCGCCGAAGC
Organism: Planctomycetota bacterium; assembly: GCA_963204915.1. Lineage (GTDB taxonomy): Bacteria > Planctomycetota > Planctomycetia > Pirellulales > Pirellulaceae > JAHWKS01. Next base: position 17,949 of record CAUJHS010000106.1, read on the forward strand.
GTAGCCACAGCCGTTACCGCCGCAACCCGCCGAAGCGTAGCCGCAACCGCCGCCGCCACAGCCCGACGAAGCGCAACCACCGCAACCGGCGGAAACGTATCCGCAGCCCGATGAACCACACCCGTTGCCGTAACCGCAGCCGCCGCCATTGCCGTAACCGCAACCTTGGGCCGCAACAGGCACGCGCACGGGAATCTTCTGCACGTAAGTTTGGAAGCTACCGCGATCAACCGACACCGTGTAGGTTTGTTCGACGGGCACAGGGCGGCAAACGCGGCGCACCGCTTCGACCTGCTCTTGGTAGGGCACCAAGACGGTGTATTGCGAGGTGCGTTGTTGGGTCTCGGGAACGCAACGATTGACCGTCACGGTGCGCTCACGAGTTTCCGGTCGCATTACGGTAACGGTCACCTCGCGTTGTTCGGTGACGTATTGCGGAACTTGAATCGTGCGCGTCACCACTTCCGGTTGATACTCACAAACCGTCACTTGCCGTTCTTCGGTAACAACTTGCGGCACGTACACGGTCTTTTCCACGTACGAACAGGAGTACTGCGGCTGGCAGTACGCTTGCTGTTGGTACGGAGCGCTATAGCAGTAGGAACCGCCACAGGCGCCTCCACCACATGCGCCCCCTGCTTGTGCGTAGCTGGCGCTGGCCAGCAGCACAACCGCGGGGAGCCAAATGTGAGTGTGTCGTAACATCATCTATCCCTCCTTACTTCCTTGGAACTGTGAAGACGGAAAAACAAGGCAGCATTAATCAAAGGTGAAACCTGGGGTAGATGCAACAAAGGGGTTGATTTTTATCTTCGGGTAAGATATTTCGGAAAGCCCCAGTTTGTCAAGTAACCACCCGCTAAGTTAGGTTGTTTGGAGTTGACAAATCGCCTTCTGCGGAACCGTCAAATCATCGCATCAAACGCTTCTCTCAACGTGGGAAGAATGTGATCTTGTTTGCTAGTCGCCAAGTTGTCTTGGCGATCATGTGCTCGTATGAAGCGAAAGTACGGCAATGATCAAAACGATGGCAAGCAAAAAATGCAGGCCGCGGTCTCTTCCGCGGCTCTTGGCCGCCAGGGCGACCACGCTCGCAAGGGCCATCGCTGCGCCGATTTGAAAGCAAATCTCAAGCCAGAATGCCAGCATTTGCTGGTTTAGCTGGGCTTCGCGAGCCGCAAGGTTTGACTCGTTGAGCGATGCGTCGGTCAAGGGCGTCCCGTCATCGGTGTGGAGCGCTTTCCAGTTTTCCAGTCTTTTCTGGGCGTCTGCGAGGACTTTGGCTTGCGTCGGGGTCGGCGCTGGGAGCGAATCGAGTCGGTCAATCTCAAGGGTCAGCGCGTGGAGTGTCGCTCGCCCTTCTTCCTGCGATGCCATTGCCGAATACGCCGCGCTGGCTTGTAAGCGACCAACGTATTGAGTTTGCAGTGAATCCCATCCGCGGGACGACATGGCCAGGATTAGCCCAACAATGGACGTCATCAAGGTAATGCGACGAAGCCGCTCGATGGAGGCGTCACGCAGCCAGATTTCCGGGGCGGTAAGCCGCAGTTCGTCATCTTGACTTTGCTGGGTCGGCGGCGAGGAGTAAACGTCACGCTCGCGCGGCGGCTCGGCGCCACGCGGCACGGCGATCTGAGGTTCGGGAGGTGGTGGAGGCGCCGGAGGTGGTTCGACCGCTGGCGCCGGCGCGCTTGGGGCCTCGACGGGCGGCGCCTCATCGAAGGGCCAGTCGCGTGCGACATGCAACGACTCGACTTCCGTCGTGTCTGGCTCGGCAGTGGCGACGCCGCCTTTCTCATCTCTTGCCGTGAACAGTCCTTTGATAATCCGAGCGGGACGCCAATCCTCCATGCCTTCACGCCAAACAAGATCATCCGGGCGAAGCTTACCCGTCCGCGCCATGCCGGTGATATACGCCGCAGTTACCGGACCATGTTCGCGATCATCCTGCGCGTAATACCAGATCGCATCGCTCATCGCAGAGAAGGGGTGGCGAAAGGAATTGAGCGCCGGATTCGCCCTGACGTCGCGGGAATACGCCGTCGAGGTGGTTTGGCGAATCGTCGACCAACTCTAACCTAATTGCGCCCGTGCGATGAAGCAACCATTTAATGGGTCAACCCAGGACCATTTAATGGGTAAATCCAAGTCAAAGGTCCAGCTTTAGCTGCTTGAGCTTTGCAAGGCCCGGCGACCTTCATGATTGCACGACTCGGTCAACGCATACGCTCCTCGGAACTTGCGGCAATCGTTAGGCCGCGTGCCGAACGGAACGCACCATCGAAGGGTTACATTGAGCGCTGGATGACGAAGTCGGTCAGACGGCGCAGCGTGTCCAAGGCGGGGCTTTCTGCAAAGTCGGACAATTCCCGCAGAGCCGCCTGCGAATAATGCCTTGCTTTGCCCCGCGCATAGGCGATCGCGTCGTAGCGTTCGAGCCAGGGCGCTAGCTGTTCGCCCTTGTTCGGTGCATCGCTTTCAAGAATCTCGAGAATCTGTTTATGAGCATCGCCATGGGCTTGTTGCAGTAGCCGAATGATGGGAAGCGTTGGTTTCTGTTTTTCTAGGTCCGTACCCAACGATTTGCCAACTAACGATTCGCTGCCGACAATGTCCAGCAAGTCGTCGGCGATCTGAAAGGCCATTCCTAAATTGCGGCCGTAGCGCGCCATGGCCTCAACGGCCGGGTGGCTAGCCCCGGCGTAGTGAGCGCCCAAGCGGCATGCGCAGTCGCATAATTCGGCGGTTTTTCCGTCGATAATTTCTAGGTATTCCTGCTCCGACAAAAGGAAATCGCCGCGGCTTCCCTTTTGACGCAGTTCGCCCTCGCACACCACGTTCGTTGCGCGTCCGATGGTCAGGCATGCAAACGTGGTTTCCAGCGTACTGGCCAAATAGAACGCGTGCGAAAAGAGGAAATCGCCCAACAAGACGCTGGCCTCGTTATCCCAACGGCTATTGACGGTCGCAAGTCGGCGGCGCGTGACGGCTTCGTCGAGGACGTCGTCGTGCACCAACGTCGCCGTGTGAACCATTTCGACCACTGCGGAAAGGACGTAATGTTTCGGCGTCAGCTCGCCCGTCGCTTTGGCCGCCAACAAAAGCAAGGTAGGACGCAGGCGTTTGCCTCCGAGCATGACCCCATAACGGACTAATTCATCCACATAAGGATGTTCGCTGCGCATCTCTTGTCGTAAACGCCGCTCGACCTCGAGCAATTCATTCGCCACGGGAGCGTACAGGCGTTTGAGCGCGTCGGGAAGTTCGTTGGCGGACTCGATCGTCGGGACGGACACGGAAAAACCTTCCTGTTTGAAACGGTTAACGGGGAGCTTCGCCGGAACGCTGGAAATGACCGCTGCGCCCCCCGGATTTTTCTAGCAATCGAACGCTTTCGATGGTCATGCCTCGGTCCACGGCTTTGCACATGTCGTACACCGTGAGCGCGGCGACGGCGGCGGCGGTCAAGGCTTCCATTTCGACGCCGGTTTTGGCCACAACGCGAGCTTCGGTTTCAATGACCACCGTCGTCGAGTCGGGGTACGAAAACTGGACGGTGACCGCATCCAACGGGAGAGGGTGGCACAAGGGAATGAGGTCCGCTGTCCGTTTAGCACCCATGATTCCCGCCAAACGAGCGACTTCCAGCACGTCGCCCTTGGAGAGCTTGCGATCACGAATCAAAGTTTGTGTGGCGGCGTCCATGGAAATCCGCGCCTCCGCCCGCGCCCGGCGCGCGGTCGGCGGCTTCTCGGTGACATCCACCATGCGGCTGGCGCCGTGTTCGTCAAAATGGCTAAGGTCACTCACATTGGCCTCGCAGAACGCCCCATTTCTGGCCGCGCCATTGTAGGACAGTGTTGCGCAACTCGTCGAGGGCGTTGCAAGAACCGAGATTTGACCCCTGCTGTTAACTCGAACTTTGCAATTCGCCGCATAGTTCCTAGCGAAGCGAGGCCTTAGCCGGTTTGTTACCGCGCATAAAAAAACGCCCAGCAAATGGCCGGGCGTTGTCCAACGGTTTGGGCGAGCATCCCGCAGCTCCTCCCCAGGGCGGCGGGCGTTCGTCGCTTACTGTTGTAGCTTGAGACGCTTGTTAATGTCGGTTTCCAAAACTCCGAAAACCGCTTCATGGCGTTGAACCGACATCGAAAGCGCGTGCAGCAAACGCTTGGCGGTGTAATAGTTCAGAATGATGCGTTGCTTGATGGCGATGGGCTCGCGCGGCACCCCGATGGGTTGAGGGTTCAGACCGAAGTCCACAATCAACTCTTCCGGCGATCCTGTAACGCGGCAGAAGTTGGCGTACAGCGCGATCGCGTCCGCGTCATTGACGTGAATTTGCGTCGGTTGAGCTTGTTGCGCAGGTGCGGCTTCTTTAGCTTGCTCCGTCTTTTCGGTCGATTCGGCCATGAGTATCTCCTTGGGAATAGTGTGGAATTTCCGAAGTTGCGACTGCTCGAAGGGTCGCTTGTTTAATCTACCATGCCGTGGCTTGAGTCCAACCGTCTGAATGGCTAACAACTACGGAAAATTGCAGTTGATAACTCGCGCAACCGGAAGACTTTGCGCAATCGTTCCTGTTTATGGAGTCACCCCGCATTGCGCAGCCTTTCAGCCATGGAGGCGACGTCCCCTCACCCTCCGTGCGACGAGCAATTCGAGGGGTGAGCGTAGATTAGGCTGCTAGATCAATGGTGCGATACGGCGTCCGTTGCCGCTTCTTAGGGAACCAGCCTTCTCCCAAGACGCTCACGGCGACCCGATCTTCCAAGTTCGGCCGTACAATCGTTAAGAGAAGCAGCGGCAAATACCATGCCATGTACAATCCGCCGCCGTGTCCATGCCAGAACTGGACTGCAACGAGCACGGCTGCCGAACAGCTAAGCAAGGTGCCAAGGTTCTTTTGCGCTGGCCAAATAACAAGCCCGAAGGACAGCGTCAAAAACGCGGCCAGCACGGTGATTCGATACCAAGGATCCCACCCGAGGCCCCAGATTCCTTCCAAACTATCCATTTCCGGCGCCCGGAGCCCGAACATGTTGCGCAACTGCGCCCAATAGGAGGCGGTGTCGGCGGAAACAAAAATAAGCGAAAACGCGGCCAGCGCTAACGTGGCGGCCACGCCTGCGGCAAAACGCATCGCGCCGCGACGCAAGTAAAAGCCGGTCCACAAAGGCAAGAGGAACAAGGGATAATAGATCACACCGATCGCTAACCCGAGGAATGCTCCCGCCCACACTGGACGCCGATACAGCACCACCGCCCAAATCACCAGGGCAGCGGGCAACACGTGCGGCGCTCGACCTGTCATTTGCGCGGTATAGGGCAACATCAAATACAGGACGGCGGCGCCAATGCCCATCTTCAGGTTGTTGAAGTGCCATTGGCCAATCAGCACAATTCCCAACACAACCGCCAAATGAGAAAGTATGACCACCGTCTTCGCGACAATCGCGTAAACGTTGATTTGCTCCTCGCGATCGATGCCAGAGCCATCGCTCTCCCGCAAAGTCATGGTCGAAGCGCTAGGCAGCAAATAGATCAGCGAGTATCCCGGTCCAAACTGGGGGCGACTATCTTGATTCGTTGAAGCGATGCCCTGAATTAACTGTTCCGCGGCGCGAGGGCCTTCCAGATCTTCCTGCGCGGTCCGGCCAGTGATCACGTTCGCCATCAAGAAGACGAACAACGAGCATCCGATGAAAGTTAGCCCACCGATCGTCAGGTTCGGTTCAAGCAGGGGGCGACGCACCATCGTCGGGTCGAGCAGTAAACGAATCAGCACCAGGCTGCTTGCCCCAAAGAGCCACAAATAACCAAGCTTTTCAAGCGAACGGGCCCGTTGAAGCTCGGCGTTTACGGGCGTCTTATCGGTCGAGGCGGCGTTGGTTGCTGGTAAAGCATCGGGCGGTTGGGTGCTTGCCGCTGGGGCCTCCGCCGCCTGACCTTCCGTCGACAACTGTGCAGAAACGGCCATCGTCCGCCCCGACTCGACCAAGAGCAAGCCTGGCGAAAGTAGGATCAGCAGGACCAAATCCAAGTTACGGACGCTCCAGAACCGCCCAAACTTGAAAAACAGGCCGATCATGAGCAACGACGAAAGATAAACCCATGTTGTTGGGTAGACCTTCACGTATTGAAAAAGGATTTCGCTCATGGCGAGTTGAAAGCTAAGCCCGATTGGCTCCCCAAGGAAGTGCGAGAGGCGACCCCGCCGCGCACGACCTCCTCATGTTATGTCAATTTGAATGGGAGCCAAAGATTAGAATAAGTTTTGTCAGGGGTTTTGCAAGCACCCTGACCCGAATTGAATTGGCCGATACATTACGGTAAGTTCTTTTTCTTAGACGATTTAGAGCATTTGTCTGTCGCATCCGCCGTCTTTCATCCGCCTTGATGCTTGTATGGTCGCCGTTGATTCGATTTTACCCGCGTCTTGGGAGCTTCCTGCCCACCTGGTGGGACGCGTAGGCGAATCGGTCGGCCGACAGAGGGCAATGTCGAGCGAGGGGCACTTGCTCATTGTCTTGCATACACCTCCCAAACCCGAAGACGATGAACGAGTCGGGCGATATTTCTGGCGCTCTCCTAGCGGCCAATGGCGCTCCAGCGACTTGGGGGATGGCCTGGAATCGCTCTTTCGTCACGTCGATCAATACGCAACGATTGTCGAGAAGTTCGACCAACAGGAAGAGCAGGCGGTCTCGGCCGACGACTATTTCGCGGTCCTCGAAGGATTGGCGCCAATCAAACGGGCGACCCAACATTTGCATCAAGTCTTACAAGACGCGCGCGAAGCGGCGCCGCAAGATCGTATGCTGATCAATGCGCGCGACCGGGCGTATGCGTTGGAGCGCCAGGCCGAGTTGCTGTATACGAATGCGAAAAACTCGCTCGATTTCGCCGTAGCCAAACGCTCCGAGGAACTGGCGCACTCCGGTCATCGCATGGCGATCGCGGCCCATCGGTTGAATGTCCTCGCGGCGTTCTTTTTTCCCATGGCGACGCTGGCGACCGTGTTGGGCGTAAACTTGGAGCATGGCTGGGAGCGGCATGCCCCGCCTTGGACCTTCCTGGGGTTCGTCGCGTCTGGGTTGTTGTGCGGCATTGTACTCACCTTATTGGTCATGCGGCCGCCGCCCCGTGTAAAATGAACCGGTGCAAAGTTGAAATTGTTGAACAAGTCTGTCGCTCATGCTGTCTCCGCTCAAACTCGATAACCTGCACGTTGCCTTTCCCGTCGTGCAGGCTGCCCTTTCCGGTTATAGCGATTGGCCGATGCGCGTGATTGCACGCCGCCTGGGCGCCGAGTACGCCTTGTGCGAAGTCATGCTCGACGAATTCCTGGTAGCGGTGCGGCAACGCAAGAAAACTCGCCATTTCCTTCACATTAGCGACGAAGATCGGCCCGTGGGCGGACAGTTGATGGGCGCCGAGCCCGAACAATTCACTGCCGGAGCGCTGCGTCTGGTAGAAGCGGGCTTTGACGTCATCGACATCAATTTCGGCTGCCCGGTCAAGAAGGTCCTTGGGCGCTGCCGCGGCGGCTATCACCTGAGTCAGCCCGATGTGGCGCTGGAAATTGTCCGGCGCACGCGGGAGGCGACGCCCCCGCATTTGCCCGTGACCGTTAAGATGCGCCGCGGTTTGGACGACTCGGCCGAAAGTCGGGACAAGTTTTTCACGATCCTTGACGGGGCCTTTGCCGCAGGCGTGGCGGCTGTCACGGTTCACGGACGAACGGTCGAGCAACGCTACAACGGGCCAAGCCGGTGGTCATTTCTGCGCGAAGTAAAAGCTCATGTTGGCAGTCGAACCATCCTGGGGAGCGGCGACCTGTTCACCCCTCAGGACTGCATCGACATGATCGCCCAAACCGGAGTCAACGGCGTGACGGTGGCCCGTGGGGCCATTGGCAATCCTTGGATATTCGCACAGGCCAAAGCGCTGGCCCGAGGCGAACCTCTCCCGCTCCCGCCGCGTCTTTGGGAACAGCGCGAAGTGTTGCGTGAGCATTTCCGCCTGGCCGAAGAGTTGTACGGCGAGCGGTGCGGACCGCAGATGCGCAAGTTTGGCATTAAGTATTCGTTCTTACACCCCAAGGCGAATGAGGTGCGCCGAGCGATGATCGGCGTGCGATGTCGGGCGGACTGGGAGGCAGTCCTCAGCCAACACTATGCTGAGGATTTGCCCGGCCAATATGCCGGGCCGGAGGCGCATCGCAGCCAGAACACTTGCGAAGCCGCTTAGCGACGTGCAGCGTCCGATTGGGGCGGTGGAACGCCTGCTGTCGACCTGGTAAAAACCTTGCAATCGTCACCTAGCGTGCGGCCAGATGGTTCGTGGCGGAAATGGTGTTCAGACCGGGCAAGTCTCCCCTTTGACAGGTGAAGCAGTCGGTTTACAATACCTAACTCACCCGTGCATTTGAGGGTGTTTGGGCGCATAGCTCAGTTGGTTAGAGCGCGTCGCTGATAACGACGAGGTCCCAAGTTCGAATCTTGGTGCGCCCACTTTCAACAAGCCACAACTTGCGTTTGAGGAATGTACTTTCTCAATCCCAAGGCAAGTTTCTTTATCACATTCGAGGGGCCGTAGCTCAATTGGGAGAGCACCGGCTTTGCAAGCCGGGGGTTGACGGTTCGAGCCCGTTCGGCTCCACTTTTTTCTTTGCGGGGCGGTCGGGACGCCCCATTCGATCTCGGCGGCGCGCGTTGGCGCCAGGCGACGAGACCGAAATTGATTTGACAGCCCAACCTAATTCAGTAAAATCAGGAGTGTTGGGTTTCTGGTGTGGCGGGAGTGGTTCGCACCCATCGCGGCGCGTCGCCATTCGGCCAGCACCTATTCTCAAGCAAGCTGGTTCTGGCGACGCCCCCCCGGGCCACAGCCCGCATTCGCCGCTTGTTTCCCAATCCTTCCTTAACTTCATTTCTTTGAGGGCGTTGCAATGTTTGGCGTGGGATACCAAGAGCTGCTCATCATTATGATCATTATTCTTGTCCTGTTTGGAGGCGCACGCCTGCCGAGCCTCATGCGCAACATGGGCCGCAGCGTGACCGAATTCAAAAAGGGCATGAGCGGTCAGTACGATGAAGACGAGGACGGTGACGAGCCGCCCCGTAAAGAGCCTTTGGGCGCCGAGAACAATAAGACGGTCTAGCCGAACACCGCTGCGGCGAGTTCTTGGCAAGGCGACGTTCCAGGCGAGTGGGTCGCCCTTGCGTAATCGCTTGGTGGGAAACTCGTTCTCGCCGCCGGAAGGTAAGCATTCGGACCGATGTTCGCCGCCCGATGGAGGCGTAAGCGCCGGTTTGGCCCGATACGGTTTACAGCGCCGCAATCGCCAAATGTCGGCGGCAAAACCCAACGGAGCGGCTTGGCGCGTTCGCAGCATTCACGCAAACTTTTTGCAGTAGGGTGAGTTTATGTTTGGCTTAGGAATGCAGGAATTGGTCGTGTTGGGGGTCGTGGCCATTCTGTTGTTTGGAAAGAATCTGCCCGGTGTGGCCAAATCGCTCGGTTCAAGCTACCGCGAGTTCCGCAAAGGATTGTTTGATCTCCAGTCGAGTTTGAACGTCATGGACGATGATACTCCCAGTTACAAGTCAAAGCCGAAGTCTTATTCGTCTTCATCGTATGATGATTACGACGACTACGAAGAAGCCACGGCGCCCAAGTTCGAGCCGCCTCCCAGCGAACCGACCGTTCGCTCGGCTTCGGAGTAACTTGGGACGTGTGAATGAGTGCTTTGGTACGGCGCCTACGTGAAGGGAAGCCCCCAACATGTCGTCTCCCATGACTTCCGCCGAAGTGTTGAATCGCGAGTTTTTGGAAATGCGCGCTAAGGTGCTCGAGTTGGCCGCCTCGCTCGATCGACTCGATCGCGCGGAAGGCGTCGACGCCAATGGCAGCCAGGGCGCCAGCGATCCTCGGCTTCAGCGATTGCGCGATGGCTTGAAAATTCTTCTCTCCGATGATTCGGAACGGGCTGAACGCGTGCAGCTCCTCTTTTCGCGTGACTACGACGAAGGCTGGCGCAAGCGTTTCGGCGTGTAATCGCTCGAATGATCCGGACGCCGTTACGCCTGGCAACGAAAGAGCCATGGTAGGCGTGGTGACGGAAGCAGAGTTGATCCCCTCAGACGCTTCGTGAACTCGCCGACGGTAATACGTTGGTCGAGCGCCGCGCTTAACTCTCGTGCAAGTCGATCGGATTGTGCTTCGTGCGGACTTCTTGGCGGCACTGGTTCAGCGCCGCGACGAGTGGGAAAGAGTCTGAGTAGGTCGCACGTGATTGCTGGCGTGTAAACTTGGCGACCTAGAACTCCGCATAGGCGCGACCGATCTGGCCCCACGCGAACCGCCGTAGCACAATGCGTGTCTAGCGAGAACCAATCCTCAGGGAGTCGCTATGCGCAAATTAGCCAGCATTCAGACCGTTCACACGGTGGAGCCCATTCCCAACGCCGACTCCATCGAAAAAGTGGGCGTGCTGGGATGGTGGGTCGTGGCGAAGAAGGGCGAACATCGTCCTGGCGACAAGATCGTGTACTGTGAAATTGATTCGCTCTTGCCCGAACGGCCGGAGTTCGAGTTCCTACGCGCCAGCAGCTTCAAGCCCGCGCAGACCGACCCAACCGGCGGAACTGTCATTCCCGCGGGGTTTCGTATCAAAACGATCCGACTGCGCGGGCAAGTCTCGCAGGGAATCTGCTTTCCGCTTTCCCTCCTTCCGTCCGGCGCGCCGACGGACGAAGGCGCCGATGTGACGGACTTGCTCGGAGTTGTCAAATGGGAGCCGCCGCTTCCGGTTGGCATGGGCGGCAAGGTGAAGGGGCCGTTCCCGGGCTTCCTTCCGAAAACCGACGAGATTCGCGTTCAGGTCCTGCAAACCGTTCTGGAGCGGCGTCGCGGCACAACATTCTATGTGACGGAGAAACTCGACGGCACGTCGTTCACGGCGTTTATCCGGCAAGCGGAGTTCGGCATTTGCAGCCGCAACCTGTGGATCGACGAAGCCGACGATTCGAACGTCTTGGTCCGCGCGGCCAAGGCGGTGCGCCTGGAGGAGAAACTGCGCGCGGCCCGCGAACAGTTGGGGTTCGACCTGGCGGTTCAGGCGGAAGTGATTGGTCCGGGCATCCAGAAGAACAAGTACAAGCTCCCGACGGTCACCCTGCGTGTGTTCAGCGCAATCAATGTCGATTCCTACCGGCTCCTCGACCATGCCGACATGCTCAGCCTGCTGGCCGACATGCAAATGGAATCGGTTCCTCAACTCGGAACGCTAATGCTGAACCACACGGTCGATCAACTCGTCGCATTCTCCGAGGGCACAAGCGCACTCAACCCCAACGTCCAGCGGGAAGGCGTCGTGCTGCGTCCGCTTTCCGAAGAATACGATGAGGAATTGGGCGGTCGCCTCAGCTTCAAGGTGATCAACCCCAAGTTCCTGCTCAAATACGACGAGTGACTTCCCGACGGTGGAAGCATGGCTTTGCCCAACGACAGGGAAGGCGCCCCAAGATATAAAGTGGGCTTGGCCCATCAAACACATGCAGTTGTGGTGGACATAGCCCACCCTGCTCGACTGCATCTGTTTGTTGGGCACAGCCCACTACTAGACTTATTGTAGGGATAAACGATGGCTGACCAGGGCGACGCGAACGACGAACGTGGAAAATTCTTGCGAAGACTCGAAGACGTAAACCCTCAACTTGTTGACCCCGCAACCTTCATCTTGGATCACGGTCCAGCGCCCCTCAATACCGTTGCGTTTCTCCAAGATGTGCTTAACAAGCAGGACAGCGTTGTGGGACTGCTTCCTGAGCTTCACGACAAAATCCCACCGGAGCAACTTGAACCCACCACCACCGTCAATTCAATCCCGTGTGATGTGTGGAGCTACTACGGCGTTCTGCTGATGCTGCAAGGTAAGGCCCATCAGGCAATCGAGGTCTTTGACAGCCTCTATGTCCGTATTCTGTGCCGCCAGAGCGAGACGGCGAAGCGGTTTCACAAAGGTCTCCCACTCTTCCACATGAGCCAATGCTACCAAAGCCTCGGGCGAATGGTTCATGCGAAGCGATATATGATGCTGACATTGTGCGAGGATGCAGTCAGCGACAAAGGTGTGCTTAATCTTCAAAACACGGGGAGCTATGGGCGGCTGGCTTGGGTGTACGGGCTGTCCGACGGCCAAATACGGGGCTACGCGACACAAGCCTATGCGGTATTTCAGGAGAGTGCCGCCGACGGCGCCATGCCGGAGTGGATACTTCAGAGGTTCGATCAGCAGTGGAAGACCGAGGTTCCCTCCGACCGTGAGGCAGGAACGTACCATATTACCAAGCGGTACTGCGAGCATTTGATCGGGCAACTTGGGGTTGGGGATGGGAAAGCTTTGGAGCGGCTGGCGCAATACCTTGTCGGCTCGATGCCGGGATGCCGTGCCTACCTACGCGGTAGGACGTTCTCAACCGACCACGACGTAGTAGCCTCGGTTGAGGGACCGATTGCGGACTTCCGCTCAGAGCTTGGGAGGTATTTTGTCTGTGAGTGTAAGGATCGCAAAGAGAAGAAGGCGTCGTTCTCCGACGTGGCAAAGTTCTGCCGTGTCCTCGACTCAGTAAAGGCCAAGTTCGGAATTATCTTTTCCCCTAATGGGCTTTCGGGTGAGGGCGAGGCCGAGAACGCAGACCGCGAAGTCTTAAAGATTTATCAGGATCGAGGGATGGTAATTGTAGTGGTCAACCGCGAAGACCTTCAGCGCGTAGCGGAGGGCGCGAATTTCATTTCGATGCTCCGGGAGAAGTACGAGGTCGTTCGCCTTGATCTGCGGCGGGCGTTGGGGGCACAGTAGGGTAGTCCGGTAACGAAAAGAACGCCTTTTCCCGTGCTTCATGGTAAAATCCTTGGTTAAGACCCCATGGATTTTACGCACGAGAAACTAAATCGTACTTGAAATTGCACAGCCGTTCTTTCTAAGCTGTTGTGAACAAAGGAGATAAGGTAATCATGTACTACATCGACCCGCATATTCATATGGTCTCGCGAACGACCGATGACTATGAAACCTTGGCTAAGATGGGGTGTGTGGCGCTGTCGGAGCCGGCGTTTTGGGCGGGGTTTGACCGGGGAACGGTGCACGGCTTTCGCGATTACTTCCGGCAGTTGACCGAAGTCGAACCGCGCCGCGCGGCGCAGTATGGCATTCAGCATTACACCTGGCTGTGCATTAACGCCAAAGAGGCCGAGAACGTCGCGCTATCGCGTGAAGTGATTGCGATGATTCCGGAGTTTCTTGACCGGCCCAATGTGCTGGGCATTGGCGAGATCGGCCTGAACAAGAACACGAAGAACGAAGCGACGGTGTTCTTGGAGCACGTCGAGTTGGCGGTTCAGCATCAGCAACAAATCCTGATTCACACGCCGCACCTGGAGGACAAATACCAAGGCACGCGCATGATTTTAGACATGTTGTGCGACGACTCGCGGATCGACCGCTCGCGCGTGCTCGTCGATCACGTTGAGGAGCACACCATTCGCTATGTATTGGACGAGGGCTTTTGGGCCGGCATGACGCTTTATCCGATCACCAAATGCACGCCGCAGCGCGCGGCCGACATGATTGAACAGTACGGCCCCGAGCGATTGATGGTCAACTCGGCGGGCGACTGGGGTCCGTCGAAACCCACAGCCGTGCCCGACTTGATTCTCGAAATGCGCCGGCGCGGCCACCGCGAAAGCCTGATTCGCCGCGTGGTGTACGAAAACCCCCTGACATTCTTCCGTCAAAGCGGGCGTTTCCAGTTCACGCCCCCGGGGGTGGCGGAAGAGGCAGCGATGAGCGAAAAGTCCTAAGCCCGCGCCGCGGGTCGCCTTCGCGGACCTGTGTTCGCGCGGGCTTAATCAACGAGTACGGCGGGCCGGTTCAGTGCGATCTTACGGAACACGTCGCCCAGATCGTCCTGATACGAGGAGGTGCTGTCAGGCACGTTAAAATGCACGCCGTCGGCGATCGAGGCCACTTCTTTCATTAGTGTTTGGTCCGCGTCGCCTCCAAAGCTGATCGTCACCATGGCGATTCCCGAATTGTCGGCGCGACGCGCCTCGTCGGTCACATAACTTCGCGGATTACGGTCTTGCGGTCGATTGACCTTTCCATCGGTCATCAAGATCATCATTTGCACCGCGTTCGAACGGCCGCGGCTGTTCAGTTCGCGGCGTCCTAACTCCATGCCGTATCCGACGTTCGTCCACCCGTTGGCTTTCCCCGCGCGAACTTCGCTCGCCACCATGGGCAGATTGCCTGTCAGCGGCATGGCGAGATTCGCGTCGTCTGCATAGTGGACAAAGCCCACGCGGTCATCGGCGCCAACATCTTGCAAGATCGTCACGAACAGGTCGACTGCGGACTTGAGCTCGGAAATTCGGTTTTTCTCGTTCATCGATCCGGAATAGTCCAGCACGAGCATGATGTCGCGTGGGCTATAGGTCGCGATCGCTTCTCCCGCCACCTTAACCGAACTACGTCCTGCGATGCGGCCGAAGAACAGCGGTGTCGAAGGCCGATTCACGGTGACGCGGAGAGCGTCGCGCGGGTAGCGACCTTGGCCGAAAGTTCGTGCATCGCTATCCCAGTGTCCAAAAGCGACTTGGATGTTGCCGTCGGTCAGGGGGCGGCTCGCGTTATGGCGCACATATTCGCGGGCCGTGCGACGGGCCTCCGTGGTTCCCGAGGGAAGGTCAACCGCGCCGGCAAGCGCGCCGGCGTCGGCAGCGCATTGCAGTTCGGTGCGAACGGTGTTGATATAACCTACATCGACGGCGAGGGCGATAATCACGACGAGCGCCACTAACGCCACGGCCGTTAACACGATGATCGCGCCTCGGCGCGCGCGGAAACGTTGAGCCACGACAAGCTCCTTGAATAAATAAGGGGCGGCGCCATCGGCGGCAAAAAAAGGCAACGCGGGGGGGCGCTGACCACCCCTCCTGCCGTGCGCCAGAGTAACCTCTACCTGACAGCGCACCGTTCAACAACGCTACCTCATACTTTGTGGCGGCGCCCAACGTTTCGAGCGGAGCGTAGGGGGCGAAGCGGAGGGGCCTTACCACCGCATCCAGGATCTTGCAAAATCCGAATGACGATAATCGCCGCAAATCCTTGTTATGCAAATGTTTGTGGCGAATGCAGCTTCATGCGATCGTACCGTGAACGTGTCGGCTGGGAGGTCCAAGCAAGGCGCCACGACACGATGGGATTGTGTCGGGAGTTTGCCGAAACCGGGCCGCCGTGCGAGCATGCCACGCTTGACAGTTTCGCGGGAAAACCCGTAACATAAGCCGTTTACGACACGACTTTTATCTTGATGAGGCGGCTGGTATGGCTGTTCCAAAGAGACGACAATCAAACGCCCGCACGGGGAGCCGTCGCGCGCACGATCACTTGAAACCGCGTGAATTGACGTATTGCCCTAAATGCAGCACGGCAAAACCTTCGCACGTGGTTTGCCCGAACTGCGGGTATTATATGGGCCGGGTCATCGTTGAACCCAAAGAAGAAAAGTAAGCGGTGAGCAAGATCGCCTTCTTGTTTCCGGGTCAAGGCGCGCAAAAGGTCGGTATGGGGCGGCTCTTGGCCGATACTCTTCCGGCGGCGCGGTCGCTCTATGAGCGCGCTCGAGACGTTCTCGGCTACGATCTAGGTAAGATCTGCTTTGAAGGCCCTGCCGAAGACCTTGACTCAACGGTCTACAGCCAGCCGGCGTTGTTTGTTACCAGCCTGGCGGCGCTGGAGTTGCTGCGACGCGAGCAACCCGACGTTGTTGACAACTGTGTTTACGCCGCCGGCTTGAGCTTGGGCGAATATACCGCCATGGTATACGCCGGCGTGATGGACTTTGAAACCGGTCTGAAGGTGGTTCAGCGCCGCGGCGAAGCCATGCAACAAGCTTCGGATGCGACCCCCAGCGGAATGGTCGCCGTCTTGGGCTTGGAGCGCGAACAGGTGGAAGCCGTTTGCGAACAAGCCCGTGGAAACGAAGTTCTGCAAATTGCAAATCTCCTTTGCCCCGGGAATATCGCGATTTCTGGCAACAACGCCGCCTGTGAGCGAGCCGCCGAGTTGGCGGTGGCCGCGGGCGCGTTCAAGGTTCAGCCCTTGGCGGTGGCCGGCGCGTTTCATACGCCGCTCATGCAGTCGGCCGTCGAGAAGCTGGCGTCGGCATTGTCCGACGCGAAATTATCGCCTCCGCGCATTCCCGTGGTTTCGAACGTCGATGCGCAGCCGCACAGTAACCCCGAAGAAATTCGGCGCCTGCTCATTGAGCAAGTGGTCTCGCCGGTACGCTGGGAGGATTCCATGCGTTACTTGGTGCAGCAGGGAACCGATCGGATGGTCGAAGTCGGCCCTGGCCGCGTTTTGCGCGGGCTGATGCGCCGCATCGAACGAAAGATCCCTGTGGACGGGGTCATTGAATAAACAACGAGTTTCCTAGCGGCGTCGCGTTGGTTGGCGTCTCCTGTTCGGTCGACCCGTCACCCGGTTGCTGCGGTCAATGTAATTTTTTGCGGCAAGCGTAGGTTCGCCCTCTCCACCCCGATTGATCGAAGATTATGGCCGAGAATTCATCGATGACGCTTACCGCCGATCTGTCGGGGCAGGTCGCCCTGGTCACGGGCGCCTCGCGCGGGATCGGCGAAGCGGTAGCCCGTTTACTTGCGGCGAATGGCGCCAAAGTGGCGTGCGTCGCCCGAGATGCGGCCAAGTTGGCTGGCGCCGTCGAGGCGATTCGGCAGGCCGGGGGTGAAGCCGAAGCTTTCAGTTGTGACGTGAACGACCGAGAAAGCGTCGAAAAGGTCGTCGACGGCATTGTTGAAAAATGGGAAAAGTTGGACATTCTGGTGAATAACGCCGGGGTTACGCGCGATACGCTCATGCCGCGCATGACCGACGATGAATGGGATACCGTGATTAACACGAATCTTCGTGGGGCGTTTTTGTTTGCTCGCGCGGCGTCACGTTACATGATGCGGCAGCGCTATGGGCGGATTATTAACATGTCCAGCGTCTCGGGGTTGGTGGGCAACCCCGGGCAAACCAATTACTCGGCCTCAAAAGCCGGCTTGATTGGCATGACGCGCAGTCTGGCGCGCGAATTGGCGGGTCGAAATGTAACGATCAACGCCGTCGCGCCAGGTTTTATTGTGACTGACATGACGCGCGGCATTGCGGCCGCCGCCATGGACGAGGCCAAAAAACGCATTCCCGCCAAACGACTGGGCGAGCCGGACGACGTGGCGGCCGCCGTGTTGTTCCTGGCGTCGCGTGCGGCCGGGTACATCACGGGGCACACCATCACGGTGGATGGCGGAATGACTGCTTAGCCGTGGCTCGCTGGGCCGAGGATGTCCGCCGAAACGCGCCGCCGCACGCAAATAGGGGGGCCGGCGGCGTTGCGGCACTCCGTCTTGACCGGTCTTGCGAATATCCTCTATCTTCTAAGGTTTGACGTGGCACTTGCCTTGATTACTGTAATACCATCCCACGGCCGCATTGGCCGCGAATGCACCCTCGTTGAAGGAGAGCGGTAAACGTGGCGTCTGTTAAAGAACGCGTAATTGACATTGTGGCCGAACAACTCGGCGTGGACAAAGAAAAAATCACTCCCGAAACCCACTTCATCAATGATCTGGGCGCCGACTCGCTGGATACAGTCGAACTGGTGATGGAGCTGGAAGAGGAATTCGATATCAGCATTCCCGATGACGCCGCCGAACGCATTCAAACCGTCGGCCAGGCGATCGACTTCATTGAGAAAGAACGGGCGTCCTCATCCTGAATTGTCTGCTCTGACCTCCTAAAAAGAACCAATCCGTTAGCATGAAACGGCGAGTCGTCGTCACTGGCCTGGGTGTCGTTACGTCTTTAAGCCAAAAGGTAGACGATCTGTTTGATCGCCTGCTGCGTGGCGAAAGCGGCGTGCACCCTTTGCGCCTTTTTGATCCCACGGGCTACAAAGTCCAGTTTGGCGGCGACGTGTACGACTGGGATCCCAGTGCTTACATCGACAAACGCGAGGAAAAGCGCATCGACCGCTTTTCCCAGTTCGCCATGGTCGCCGGCATCGACGCCGTGAACGACGCGGGGTTGGATTTTTCGAAGGAGGATCCCTATCGGTGCGGCGTGATTCTCGGTTCGGGCATTGGCGGATTGGCCGAAATTGAGGAGCAATGCGAGCGGCTATTCCGTAAGGGCCCCGATCGTGTGTCGGCCCTGACCATTCCCAAACTGATGCTCAACGCCGCGGGCGGTAATTTGGGAATTCGCTTTGGACTTCGCGGGCCGAACTTCTCCATCGCCACGGCCTGCGCCAGCGCGACCAACGCCATTGGCGAAGCGCTGGAAGCGGTCCAAGAGGGCGAGGTCGACGTTGTGCTTACCGGTGGTTCGGAAGCTGCGATCACGCGCATGGGCATGAGCGCGTTCGCCAACATGCGCGCGTTATCGGAACGCAGTGACGATCCGATGCGGGCCAGCCGACCGTTCGATGTCGACCGAGATGGGTTTGTGCTCAGCGAGGGTGCTGGAATCCTCGTGTTGGAGGAGTTGGAGCGAGCCAAAGCTCGCGGCGCGAACATTTATTGCGAAGTTTTAGGGTACGGCGCCAGTTGCGACGCGGGCCACATCACCCAGCCGGACGAGCAAGGCCTTGGCGCTGCGAAGGCCATGCAAAACGCGCTCGAACATGGCGGTGTGAATGCCGATGAGATCGACTACATCAACGCACACGGTACGAGCACTCCGTTGGGCGATCGCGCGGAAACGAAGGCCGTGAAGAACGTCTTCGGCGAACAGGCCCGAAAACTCAGCATTTCAAGCACCAAGAGTCAACTTGGGCATTTGCTGGGGGCCAGCGGCGGCGTGGAACTCGTCGTCACGGTTAAGGCCATCCAGCGGGGCGTGATTCCTCCGACCATCAATCTGGATTCGCCCGATCCGGAATGCGATCTCGATTACACGCCGAACCAGGCTCGCGAACGCCGCATCAACGCGGCCATGAGTAACAGTTTCGGCTTTGGCGGTCACAATGCATCGGTCGTGGTGGGCCGGCTTCGCAACGGGAAGTAGCGGCTGCGATGCGTGTTATGCGGCAATGAATGTGCGGTGGTTCGTCAATCGACGAACTACGCAACTTCAATTCTCCGGGCCGATTGTTTTGGCTTAGAGCGTATTTCATCGAGTTGTGATGACTTCTTCCGTGTGGTCCACTCGCTTCGCGAGCGGATTCCGGCACTCGCGGAGCGAGTGCGCCACATTTGGGCGCGTCACACCTGTGTAAAACGCGCTCTAGCTGTTGTCTTGGGGCTCGGCAATCTCGGGAATGATCACCTGGCAGCCCATCGCCTCCATACGGCTCCGCAGTCGCTCAAGCATGACCTTGCCATGATACACGCCGACAATCGCGCCGCCGCTTCCGGCGAACTTGGCGCTAGCGCCCGCTAGGCGAGCTTCTTCGACCATCTTGATCTGTTCTTCGGGCAAGCGGCAAATTCGGCGGCGGGTGTCGAAGTTCTCATTGATCAGCGGATCGAGCAACTCGGGTTTGCCGGCTATCAGTGCGTCGCGTGCCTGTTGCGCCAGATCGGCAAAGTGCACCATTGCTTGCACCACGGCCGGTTCGCCCTGATCGTACCGGGCCCGTAGGTTGTTGTGAAACACTTCGGTCGGTTCGCTGGCGTCGGCCTTGAAGGCGATGTAGACCGTCGGTAACAGCGCCGGGTCGAGCGGCTCGTACCTTCCGCACGCAAACCCGGTTGCTTGCTTTGTCGCGGTCATGTGCTCCAGGTTAAAATCCATGAAAAGCAGGCCTTCGTAACACTGAATGGCCCGGTCCTGCAGGCCGCCGGTGATGCCCAATTCCTCGGTTTCGACACTTAGCGCCAGCGACGGTTTAATGGCCAAGGGCAACTTTATTTCATAGTACGCCTCGAGCGCACGTAGCGTGGCCACGATGATGGCGCTTGAGCCCGCCAGCCCCACTTGCCGCGGAATGTTGGTCGAGTAGCGAATGGCGAAATTGCGGTCGTGCAGCTCGTGGCGGCCCTCGCAGTAATCGACGAACTTCTTAATCGTGGCTTTGATCAACCGCAATCCGCCGTAGTAGCCATGCAAACGCACGTCGGCCGCTAGCTCTTTGACCGAGGCGAAGCGGTATTCGTCATGATGGGTCAGGACGATCTCGACATCTTCCCAAGGGTACAGCACGACCTCGGCGTAATAGTTGCGCACAATGAACGACAACGTCTTTCCGTGGTAGCCGTCGCTGGGGTTGCCCACTAGCCCCGCCCGCGCATACGCTCGTTGGCGAATAATTTCCATAGATTGTCGCGTGGTTAGGAATGAGCAAGTGTAGAAACCGCTTGCGATTCGCAGCGCTTATGCGGTTCACGCGTTGCCTAGCAGCGTGCGCACGTGCGCCTTGAGCGCTTCGCCGTAGCGGGGATCCGAAAGCGCGAACTCGACGAACGTGCGGAAGTAGCTGTCAAAGTTGCCAATGTCGTAGCGTTGCTCGCCGGAGCGCAGCCGCAAACCAAACCCTTTGCGGCCGTCTTTTAGCATCATGCGCATGGCGTCGGTGAGTTGAATTTCGCCCCCTTTGCCCGGTTTGGTGCGCTCCAGGTAATCGAAAATGGCGGGGCTGAACACGTACCGCGCCGCGACGGCCAGATTGCTTGGCGCCTCGGCCACCGACGGCTTTTCGATCACATCGGTTAATTCGAAAATTTCGGCGGAAGGCTCGGGCGTTTGAGCGATGCCGTAATGAATGACCTCACGATGCGGGACTTCTTCAAAGGCCACCACAGCGTCGGCGTCCGTCGCTTCGAACTGCTGCACCATTCGCTGGACAATGTCCGACTCGGCGTGCAAGCCGATGATCGAATCGCCCAGCGCCACCACGAAGCTTTGTTCGCCAATCAACGACTTCGCACACAGCACCGCGTGTCCCAGGCCAAGTTGTCGCCGCTGCCGGGTGTAAAAGTACTCCATCTTGGCGCGTTCAAAATCCAGGTCGGCCAACTGTTCTTCTTTGCCCGTGCGGCGCAGAAAGTCAATCAGTTCGCCATCCTCGTCAAAGTGATTTTCGATTTGGGTCTTGCGCGCATCGGTAATGAACAGCAAGCGGCGAATTTGCGACTTGGCCAACTCCTCCACCACGTACTGCACCACTGGCTTGCGCCCGACGGGGAGCATCTCTTTCGGCTGACTTTTCGTGGCGGGCAACAATCGAGTGCCGCGACCCGCAACCGGCACGACTGCGATATCAATAGCCATGGACGAGGTTTCTACCAAGGGGCCTTGGGCCGGAAAAATTCGAGCGACGATCGACGCAACGTACGATGTACGATCGATGCGTCCTTCTATGGTAAACATCGTGTCAACGATGCGCGATTCGACTATTCGGGCTCGTACCCGAGGTTGGGAGCCAACCATCGCTCCATCTCGTGGACCGACATGCCTTTACGTCTTGCGTAATCTTCGACCTGATCGCGTGTTACGCGGTCGACGGCGAAATAGCGCGCCTCGGGATGGCCAAAGTAGAGCCCGCACACGCTGGCGGCGGGCCACATGGCGAAATGCTCAGTCAGCGTGACTTGGGTGGCCTTTTCCGCATCGAGCAAATCGAACACAAGGCGTTTTTCGGTATGGTCGGGCTGCGAGGGATAACCCGGCGCCGGTCGAATGCCGCGGTACTTTTCCCCGATCAAATCGTCATTCGTTAAGTGTTCATCTTTTCCGTAACGCCACTCCCGCCGTGCGCGTTCGTGCAGCAGTTCGGCGAACGCTTCAGCAAGTCGATCGGCCAAGGCCTTGACCATAATGGCGTTGTAATCGTCATGTTGCGCCTGATAGGCTTGAACCAGTTCATCGGCGCCCAGCCCTGCGGTGAGGACAAACGCCCCCAGGTAGTCTTGGCGGCCCGAATCGACCGGCGCCACGAAGTCGGCCAGCGCGCGAAAGTCTTTCTGGCCATGCCGCTCCCACTGCTGCCGCAACGTGTGCAGCCGGGTTAGCTCGTGCGTTCGCTGGTCATCGGTATAAAGCACGATATCGTCGCCCACGGCGGCGGCGGGCCAAAAACCGTACACCGCCTTGGCCGTGAGTTGCCGCCTGGCAATGATCTGATCCAGCAGGCGGTTCGCTTCGTCAAAGAGTTTGCGCGCCGCATCGCCCTGGTGTGCGTCGTCAAAAATTTTCGGGTACTTTCCCTTCATCTCCCAGGCCATGAAGAATGGCGACCAGTCGATGTAGCGGCGAATTTCCTCCAGCGGGAAATGGTCGAGCGTGCGCACGCCCAGAAATTCAGGTTGGTCAAGGGACGACGTCGCCCAGTCAATCTGAAAACGGCGGGCCTTGGCTTCGGCGTAAGGAACCAGCTTGGCGTCGTTCCGCCGGCTGTACGACTCGGCGAGTTGCTGTTGCAAGCGACGGTTTTCTTCCACGAGCGCCGGGCGCAAGTCGTCGCTGCGCAGCCGATCGACCACACCCACGCAACGCGAGGCGTCAAGTACGTGAACCGTGATTTGGCTGTACTTGGGGGCGATCCGCACGGCGGTGTGCTTGGCGCTGGTGGTGGCGCCGCCGATAAGCAGCGGCAGCGTAAAGCCTTGTCGCTCCATCTCTTTGGCCACGTGCACCATTTCATCCAGGCTCGGCGTAATCAGGCCCGAAAGCCCGATCATGTCACAGTTTTTCTCCCGCGCGGTTTGCAGGATTTTCTCGGCGGGAACCATCACGCCCAGATCGATTACTTCATAGTTGTTGCAACCGAGCACCACGCCCACAATGTTCTTACCAATGTCGTGCACGTCGCCTTTGACCGTGGCCATGAGAATACGGCCGCGTGCAGGAGCGTTGGCTACGCCAGCGGCGATCTTTTCCTGCTCCATGAACGGTTGCAAGTGCGCCACCGCCTTCTTCATCACCCGAGCGCTCTTGACCACTTGCGGGAGGAACATTTTTCCTTCACCGAACAAGTCGCCCACGATGCTCATGCCGTCCATCATCGGTCCTTCGATGATATCCAGGCACCGGGAGCACTTTTTTCGGGCTTCCTCCACATCGTCAATGATGTACTTGTCGACGCCTTTGACGAGCGCGTGGGCGATGCGCTGCTCGACCGGTTCCTGACGCCATGCGGCGTCTTCGGTCGCGGTCGCCTTGCCGCCCTGCGCCTTGAACGATTCGGCCAGTTCGACGAGCCGCTCCGTGGCGTCGGGCCGACGGTTGAGCAGCACATCTTCAACGTGCGTAAGAAGTTCTTTCGGAATTTCCTCGTATACGGCTAACTGACCGGCGTTCACAATGCCCATGTCCATGCCTGCCTTGATGGCATGGTACAAGAAGGCTGAATGCATCGCCTCGCGGACCACATCATTCCCGCGGAACGAGAACGAAATGTTGCTGACGCCTCCTGAGACTTTACAGCCGGGGCATTCGCGCTTGATGCGGCGCACGGCCTCGATGAAATTCACGGCGTAGTTATCGTGCTCGGCAATGCCCGTGGCGACCGTCAGAATGTTGGGGTCGAAGATAATATCTTCCGCCGGAAAACCGGCCTGTTGCGTGAGCAATTCAAAGCTGCGTTTGCAAATGCGCACTTTGTCTTCGACCTCGACCGCCTGGCCTTGTTCGTCAAACGCCATGACCACCGCGGCCGCACCGTAACGGCGAATGAGGGCGGCGCGGCGCAGAAATTCATCCTCGCCGTCCTTGAGACTGATCGAGTTGACAATGGCCTTGCCTTGCACGCACTTCAAGCCGGCTTCGAGAATTTCCCAGCGCGAACTGTCGATCATGATCGGCACGGCGGCGATATCGGTTTCGCCCCCGATAAGATTCAGAAACGTCGTGATCGCTTCCACGCCGTCGAGCAGCGCGTCGTCCATGTTGATATCAATGATGCTGGCGCCGTTCTCAACTTGTTCGCGCGCGACGTGAATCGCTTCGGCGAAGTCGCCGCTGCGAATCAACTTGGCGAACCGCTTGGACCCGGTTACGTTGGTCCGTTCGCCAATCATGATGAAGTTGCTGTCAGGCCGGAGCGTCAATGACTGCATGCCGCTGAGGCGCGTATAGGGGGGCAGCGTTGTCTTGCGGTGCGGCTTGACGCGCTCCATCGCATGAGCGATGGCGCGAATGTGCGCCGGCGTAGTGCCGCAGCAACCGCCCACGATATTCAGCCAGCCGTTATCGGCGAAATCGCGCAGCAAGCGGGCCATCGCGTCGGGGCCGAGATCGTATTGGCCCATTTCATTCGGCAGCCCCGCGTTGGGATGGCAGCTAATGTACGCGTTGGACACGCGCGCTAACTCTTCGATGTGCGGCCTCATGGTCGCAGGCCCCAAAGCGCAATTCATGCCCACCGTGAGCATGGGGAAATGCGAAATGGAAGTCCAAAACGCTTCGACCGATTGGCCGGAAACGAACGTGCGGCCGCCCTCGCCGAAGCATCCGGAAATCATCACTGGCACGCGATTGCCGGAGTCTTCAAAGTACTTGCTGATGGCGAACAAGCACGACTTCAAGTTGAGCGTATCAATGGCCGTTTCCGGCAGGAGCAAGTCGGCCCCCGCTTCGACGAGCGCCGCGACTTGCACGTAGTAGGAATCGACCATTTGATCGAAGGTAATCGCCCGATGGGCGGCGTCTTCCACGTTCGTGGAAATCGTCATTTGCATCGCGGTTGGGCCGATCGAGCCCGCCACGAACCGGGGTTTATCGGGCGTCTTCTCGTTAAACTCCTCCACGGCGCGGCGCGCGCACTCCACGGCGGCGATGTTGATTTCGCGCGCCAGATCATGCGCGAGCTTGAATTCCTGCATGCCGACAGGACTGGCCCCGAACGTGTTGGTTTCGACAATGTCGGCGCCGGCCGCCAGGTACTTCCGGTGGATTTCGGTAATCGCGTCGGGCTGCGTCAGGCAAAGAAGATCGCTGAAGTTCGCCAAGTCGGCCGGATGGTCGGCGAATCGTTCGCCGCGTTTGGCGCGGTCGTCGAGGCGCAGCGCCTGAATCATGGTGCCCATCGCCCCGTCAAGAATGAGGATGCGCCGGGCGAGAAGCTCTTCCATGAGGCCTTGAATGTCGGAAAGTTGTTGAACGAGCGGCATGAGCTGAGGTTAGAAGGTTTGAATGAAACGGCTGATTCCTCCGAGTATCCCAAATCGCCCAAAACCCATCAATGGACAGGACGATGGGGCGGGGATGCTTTTGCCGCCTCGGACCATCAGATTCCGCGCGAAAACGGTACGCGTGCGCGTGCCGGCTGCGCTTTAACGCACCCCTGACGAACGAGAGACACAGATTCGAGTCGGTCGAAGGCGCGATTTCGACTCAAGACAATTCCGGCGCCTGCGAGGTTCGTCGTTCTAGCGGCCCTTAGTTCTAGCGGCCCTTAGTTGGTCCGATTCTTGCAGCGTTAGGATAGTGATGGTGTTACGGCTCACCCTGGAGCACAATCCCGAATTCGCATTGTTCCAATTTGACCTGATCTGGGCGCAGAAGCGGGGAGCAAACGTTAGGGAGGCGGGCTGGTTGCTCGTTCCGTCCGCCCACGCGATGGTTATCTGACGAATTGAAGAAGGAGAAGACGATGTTTGGTTGGATGAAAACTCTTGTGCTGGCGGGAGTGATGGCTGCCGGCGTGGCCGCGATGAGTTCGACTGCCGAAGCTCAGTATGGGCGTATGTATCGTCCCTACTACGCACCGTATCACGGTTATTATCAAGCGCGACCGTATACCTACTACCGGCCCGGTCTTTATGGGTCGCCGTATGGGTATCGCTCGTACTATGGATACGCCCGGCCGTATTCATATACTTACCGGCCGTACTACGGATATTCTCGTCCGTACTACGGATATTCCTATCGGTACTATTGGTAAGCTCAGGCGGGACGACACTCGCAACCTCGCCGGCACTCACGCCGCGAGGATAACGGCGTAAGGTCAGAACGATTGAGAATTTCCCTGAAAGTGTTCAATGCGCCGCAGGTCCTCGGCGGCGTACCACGTCGGAATATCGCGGTCACGTTCACGAATTTGGTAGGCGATGGTCCGAGAGCTTTCGCGCCACCGCATCTCTCGCAGATACCCCACGCGCGGCCAATTCTTGCCAAGTCGCGAAAGCACCTCAACTTGATCGCCG
Source organism: Planctomycetota bacterium (assembly GCA_963204915.1). Lineage (GTDB taxonomy): Bacteria > Planctomycetota > Planctomycetia > Pirellulales > Pirellulaceae > JAHWKS01. Next base: position 44,172 of record CAUJHS010000106.1, read on the forward strand.
ATTCGCAAGCCCTCGACGGGGACTTCTAACCACAACACCGGCTCAATTCGAATCACCCGATGACCATACGTGAGGACGTTGTAAACGCCTTCCGTATTCTCACAGCGAAACACGCGATCACTAGGAATTAACGATCCCGCGAGATGGCGATCGTCGGGGTGAATCCAGGCCACGCCATCGCGCGGCCAGCGTTGCAATACGACGTGAATCGGGGGTCGTCGAAGGTCCTGCAATACAAAAGTCATAGTCCTTGCATTAGACCATGCTGTCCGCCCTAAGCCAAGAAAGCCAGGATGACAAGTCGTTTAGCCGACTTTGCGCAATGGCGGCGTTTCGTCCTCGGCCACGGGCTCCTGGGGGATTTTGACCGACGCGGCGCGTGGCGTGCGGCGTTCCGGCATGAAGCCTCGCTGGCCACCGTGAAAAAAGACACGAAATGCCGCCGCAGGACCTGTCGCAAAGTGCTCCTCCAGGATCGCCAATACTTCGCTCCATTTCAAACCACGGCGGTAAATAACACGGTAGGCCGACTTGAGTTGTGCAATCTGCTCCGGCGAAAAGCCTTTTCGTTTCAAACCGACCAGGTTGAGGCCAACGACCCGGCTGGTTAATCCATCGAGGGTGACAAACGGGGGCACATCCTTATTGACATGGGACTGCCCGCCGACCATGGCGTAGCTACCCACCCGACAGAACTGATGGATCGCGACGGCGGCGGAAACATAGGCATGGTCTTCGAGCGTCACGTGCCCGCCGAGCATGGTGTTGTTCGCGATGATGTTGTGATTTCCAATCACGCAGTCGTGCGCAATATGCGCATTGACCATAAGATAATTCCCGTCGCCCACGACGGTGGTGTGCCCGGCTTTCAAGCCGCGGTGAATCGTGACGCATTCCCGAAACACATTGTTCTTGCCAATGACCAAATTTCCAAACGGCGCCTTAGCGTTGAGATACTGCGGTTCGCCTCCCAGGACCACGCGTTCGTGGACGGTGTTGCCTTCCCCCAGAATGACGCCTTCGCGAATGATGACATGGCTCGCCAGTCGGCAATGATCGCCCAAGACGGCTCCATCCTCGACGACACAATACGCGCCAATCACGAGGTTTTGACCGAGGGTGACGTTCTTACCAATTACCGCCGTGGGGTGGATTTGGTTCACAGACGGAACTCCGCGCAAGGGAGAAGAAAAGGTCAACCGGTTTAATCGGCGGAAACGATCAGGCAAATTAGAATGATTTTACGGATTAGACCGAACCAGCTGTAGATCAGTTCTTTGCGGGTAACTATGTAAACCGGTATGGATTCACGACCTGCGCAAACAACCAAGTTTTTCGTTTACGGCACGTTACGGCAAGGCGAGGAACGAGCCTGCTACTGGCCGCGAACGCCGTTGTCCATCGAAACGGCCACCACACGCGGAACGCTGCACGACCTAGGCCCCTACCCCGCCATGGTGGATGGTGAATGCCTCATTCGCGGCGAACTTTGGACGTTAGGCCCCGACGACGTCTCCCTCACATTGAGGGTGTTGGACGAGGTGGAAGGATTCAACCAAGGCGGGGTCGATTGGTACATTCGTCGAATGGTCGACTGTCGAACCGCGGATGGACGCCCTCACCTGGCCTACGCGTACTTCTGGGGAGGTCAGCCCGACATTTCTCACATGCCCGTGATTCCGCCGGGGCCCGATGGCTCTTGCGATTGGAAAGCCTACAAGCAATTGCCGGAGTAGTTTTGGGCAAAGACTTTGCGGCGAACTTCGCTTTGTCGGACGGCTTGATCCGGCGTCACGTTAGATAACTGGCGTCATAAAATGTGTCGCGCAAAGGATTTACGGAAAACGCCACCCCGATTCCCGCGGTTGCAGGCCGAGGTTTTTCCCGCGCAAGTTATCTGACCTGGCGAATTTGCGATGGCGATTCCGGCGACACCGCGCCTGTCGATGCGGTTGTAAGTGCTTGCTCGAATGCAGGTTGCATCACGGGAAAATCTCTTAGATTGTTGTTGGAAAAAATGAGTTCATCTTAAATACATTTCAAACTATTGACTTTGACATCTGTGTCGTTATAATGTAGTTGTGTTGGAGCATTGCCATTCTGTGCGCTCCCCCCGCGTGACGTTCTCCCACCCTGGCGGCTTTCTGCCGCATTTTGCGAATTGCGTCCATCGCATTGGCAATTCGCCGCATTTATAATGGTGACGCCTAAGTACTTAAGGGCCGCGCTGACGCCGCGCGTGGATTATTTGTGAATCATGTTGCGAGTCCCATCGTTTGAGAAAGAAGGTTCTGCGGTGCATTTGCGTTATCTCCTCCTGGCGATGGTCGGAAGTGCAAGCCTCTTCGCAGTAGCGCCGTTGCCTGCGGGCGCCGATCAACCCTGGGTCGTCTACGAAGGCGCCGAAGGACCGGGCCGCGGTAAGCACATTGTCCTGGTGAGCGGGGATGAGGAATATCGCTCGGAAGAAGCCCTGCCGCAGTTGGGCAAAATCCTCGCGACGCACCACGGTTTCAAATGCACCGTGTTGTTCGCGGTGAATCCCGCGTCGGGTGAAATCGACCCCAATACGAACAATAACATTCCCGGTCTGGAGGCCCTGGCGACCGCCGACCTGATGATCATCGCCACGCGGTTTCGCAATTTGCCGCCCGTGCAGATGAAGCCCCTGGTCGAATATATCGAATCGGGCAAGCCGATCATCGGTTTGCGCACGGCCACCCATGCGTTCAACATTCCCGACGATCAACCGTACGCCAAGTATTCCTGGCAAAGCAAAGTTTGGGACGGCGGATTCGGTCGGCAGGTTCTAGGCGAAACGTGGATCAGCCATCACGGGCAGCACGGCAAGCAAAGCACTCGCGGCCTTGTCGCGCCCGGCGCGGCGGACCACCCGATATTGCGCGGCATCAAAGACGGCGACATCTGGGGGCCAACCGATGTTTACGGGGTTCGCCTTCCTTTGCCTGGCGACAGCAAACCGCTGGTGCTGGGGCAAGTGCTGCAAGGCATGCAGCCGGCTGATCCTCCGGTGGAAGGCGCCCAAAATAATCCGATGATGCCGATCGCCTGGGTCAAAACGTACACGACCGAAAGTGGCAAGACCGCCCGGGTATTCACCACGACCATGGGCGCCGCAAACGATTTGCCAAGCGTCGGCGTGCGTCGCTTGTTGGTCAACGCGACTTATTGGGCCCTCGGCATGGAGAATCAGATTTCGCCCGAGTCCAAGGTCGATCTGGTGGGCGAGTTTAATCCCACGTCATTCTCGTTCAACGGGTTCAAAAAGGGCGTCAAGCCCCAAGATCACGCAGCCGCGTCCCAGTAATGCGGCGTTGTTTGCACCATGTTTTTCCGCCCGTTGCGGAACCTCGCGGCTCGAAACAGGTTTTATCTAACGGCAAGCGGCCTAAAATCACGGGGTTGCTGCGCGCGTCGAACTTCCTATCTTTTGCCCGCGCTGCTTGACTCCAACCAAGTCGATATGCGAGGTTGATTTCTTCACCCTCGCCTTTTGTGCATGTTCCGGCCGCGGCCGAACATGAATTTGCGAGCAGCGCAAGGCTTCCGCGACGCATGGCTGGAGGAAGGATCGCCCATGATTGAACGACGGTTAGCGGCCGAACTGGAAAAGGTGGCCCAGCGGTTCCGGCGATTGCGTTTGCTTGGCGCGCTGGCTGTGAACTGGATAGCGGCGATTGGCGTGGTGCTGCTCCTCGTGGCGATTCATCGCCGAGTCGCCCCGCTTACCCTCGTTAGTGTTGCCGTTGTTGCGGGGGTGTTCGCGGTAGTCGCCGTTTTCATCGTGTGGTGTGCGGTTCGCTCGGTGCGTGATGTTGGCTGGCTCGCCAGAAAAATTGAGTCCCGCCATCCGGCGTTGCAGTCGCGACTTGTGACCGCGGTCGAACAAAAGCCCAATGCGTCGGGACGCTTGGGGTATCTCCAGGAAACCGTCATCCGCGAAGCGATCGATCTCGGCCGGCGCGAAAACTGGGAAGATGTTGTTTCCGATGGCAAGCTTTTCGCGGCGCAAATCGCTCAGTTTTTCTCGCTCCTGGCGTTTGCCGTGGCGCTGCTGATGATGGTGGTGATCATCCAAACGCCCCCCGCAGGCGCTTCGTCGGATCCTTCCCAACCGCTGCTCACGGCCGTTGGCCGCTACCGCGTAGAAGTTAAGCCCGGCGATGCCGAGATCGAACGCGGTTCGAGCCTCGTCGTCGTGGCTCGTTTTCAAGGCGAGTTGCCGCCCGAGGCCGAGTTAGTCGTCACTGAGAACACGTCGAAGGAAACGACGCGTGTGGCCATGTCGCGCAGTTTGGACGATCCCTTATTCGGCGGGCGTGTAGCGACCGTGTCGAACGACTTGACCTATCGCGTCGAATTTGACGGACAGCATACAGACTCGTTCCGCATCAGCGTGTTTGAGTATCCCGCGCTGGTGCAGGCCGATGCGCGATTGAAGTTCCCCGAATATACGTCGATGGAGGAAAAACTCGTCGAAGACACCCGCCGCGTTTCGGCGGTCGAGGGGACGCAGCTCACCTGGGTGTGTCATCTGAACAAGCCCGTCAAGTCGGCGCGCTTGGAACATGCCGACGGCGAAAGCCTGCCGCTTTCGTCCGACACCGTTCAAGCGAACACCTATTCTGTCACGCTCACCTTGAGCGAAACGGCTCGCTATCGGCTGCATTTGGAGGACGAGCAAGGTCGGGTCAACAAAGATCCGCCCGAGTTAGTGGTGAATGTCGTTCCGAATCGTCCGCCGGAAATTGAAGTCGCCTGGCCTTCGCGCGATGCGCAGGTCTCGCCGCTGGAGGAGTTCGACGTCGAGGCGACCGCCTGGGACGACTTCGGAACCGTGCGGTCGGGCATCATTTTCAGCCATGCCGGCGGCGAGCCGCAAGAGATTGTTTTGGGCGAAGGGGGCGGACCGAAAGAACGCCTTCCAATGGCGCACCAGATCGACCTGGAGCAACTTCAGGCCGAACCGGATCAATTGCTGTCGTACCATTTCTTCGCCGAGGACATTGGACCCGATGGCGCTCCGCGGCGTACTTTCTCGGACATGTACTTCGCCGAGGTGCGCCGCTTCGAGGAAATTTTTCGGCAGGGAGAACAGCCCCCCGGTGGGCAACAACAGCAGCAACAGCAACAACAAGCAGGTCAGAACGCACAACAGGCCCAGCAACTCGCCGAACTGCAAAAGCAAATCATCGCCGCCACGTGGAACCTGATTCGTCGCGAGCGGCCGGACCGGTTGACCTCGCAATTTACGCCCGATGTACGGCTTTTGGTCGAGTCGCAAGGCGCCGCGTTGGAACAACTCGAAGAACTAGGCGCTGAAGTCGAGGACCCGCAGTCGCAAGCACATGTCCAGGAAGTGAAACAGCACATGGTGTCGGCGGTGCAAGACTTCATGCAAGCCGTTGACGACCAGTCGCCCGAGCCCTTGCGGGCCGCGCTTCCCGATGAACAAGCAGCCTACCAGGGGTTGCTCAAGTTGCGCGCCCGGGAACACCAGGTGATGCGCTCCAATTCGCGCCAGCAGTCGCAAAGCGGCAGCGGCGGAAGTTCCAGCGCCATGCAGCAGCAATTGGATGAACTCGAGCTCAAGAACGACGAAAACCGCTACGAAACTCAGCGCGCCGCGCAAAACCAAGAACAAACCCAACAACAAGAAGTGCGGCAAGCACTAAATCGGCTACGCGAATTGGCGCGCCGCCAGGAAGACCTGAATAAACAACTTCAGGAGCTGCAATCGGCCTTAGAGCAAGCGCAAACCGAGCAAGAGCAGGAGGAAATCCGCCGACGCTTGAAGCGGCTTCGTGAAGAAGAGCAACAAATGCTGCGCGACATGGACGAGCTGCGCGAGCGCATGGACCAGCCGCAAAACCAACAAGAAATGGCCGAAGCGCAACAGCGTTTGGCGGAAGCCCGTGAAAACGTGCGCCAAGCCTCGGAGGCGCTGGAGCAAGGCATGGTCTCGCAAGCGCTCGCAGAAGGAACTCGCGCCGAGCGACAGTTCGAAGAACTTCGCGACGAGTTCCGGCGCAAGGCCGCAGGGCAATTTGGCGAACAAATGCGCGAGATGCGCGAGGCGGCGCGAGAATTGGACGAATCGCAGCAGCAACTGGCCGAGCAAATGCAACAACTCGAACAACCGAACCGGCCGCGAAACCTGCGCGACACCGGAGTCAAAGAGGAAGTCGCCCAACAATTCGAACAACAAAAAGACCGCCTGGCGAACTTGCTCGAACAAATGGAGCAAGTCGTTCAAGAGGCGGAACAACCCGAACCGTTGTTAGCCGATCAACTTTACGAAACCCTGCGCAGCACGCGCCAAGAAAAAGTGGAAAATGCGCTCGAGACCGCCCGGCAGTTGGCCGAGGCGGGCCTGGTGGATCAGGCGCAGGTCGTCGAGGAAGCCGCGCAAAGCGGAATAGAAAAACTTCGCCAAGGCGTCGAGCGCGCCGCAGAAAGCGTACTTGGCGACGAAACCGAAGCCCTGCGCCGCGCCCGTGAAACACTGGAGAATTTAACGGAACAACTGGAACGCGAGTCGCAGCAACGCGGTGGAACGCCCGGCGCCAACAATCAGGCGCCGGGGGAAAGGAGCGAGCCGTCGGAACCCGGTGCGCAAGCCGCGGGCGAGCGTCAGCGCGAGTCGAACGAACAACCAACGAACTCAGAGAACGAAAACCAGTCGTCGGAGAGCGAAGGACAACCCTCAAAGAACGAAGGGCAACAAGCGGGCGAAGGTCAACGTTCAGAAAACGCGCCGCAGTCGCCACGAGGTCGAGGACAGCAATCTGAGCAATCGCCGCAGGAAGGTGAATCGCCCCAAGCGGGCGAGTCGCAGCAGGAATCGGAACAGGGACGCGCATCGCAGCAAAGTGGGCGTGGTCCATCGCAAGAAAACGCCGAAGCTGAATCGCCATCGAGCCAGAGCCCCTCAGGCAGCCAGGGAACGCAACCACCGGAAGGCGCCTCATCTTCGCCTCGTACAGGACGTTCGCTTCGTGGCTCTCCGCAGCAAAGCGAACAACCGCAACGGGGTTCGCGCGGCGGTCGTCCCGGTGAATCGCAAGAGGAAAGTTTCGGCGGTTCGGAACGGCAGTTCGATCAGCAGGGCGCCCCGATGAACCCGCTCACCGGCGAAGATTTTCGTCCTTGGTCCGATCAACTGCGCGATGTGGAAGAGATGTTAGAGGATCCCGCGCTGCGCGCCGAAGCCGCCCGCATTCGCGATCGGGCCCGAGCCATGCGGGCTGAGTTCAAACGTCATTCGCAAGAGCCCAACTGGGACACGGTGCAATTGGAAGTGATCGAACCGATGAATGACTTGCGGGACCGGATCGTCGAGGAACTGGTGCGGCGGCAAGCCAAGGACACGCTCACGCCGATTGATCGCGACCCCACGCCGCCCCAATTCGCCGAGCCGCTACGGCGATATTATGAAGAGCTGGGCCGAGGACAATAGCCGTCGCCTCGCCATCGCCGGCAGAACGCGATCGCTGATATTCCCGAAAGAGTTAGATCGAGAGGAGCCATGTCGAATCTCGTATGGGGCGCGCCCGAGTGGGCCGTTCCCGCGGCGACGATCGCCCTCGTCGCGCTGGTCGTGCTGGCGTGGTCGTACGTCCGCACTGCCGGTAGCCCCGGTTTGCGTATAACCGCCGCATTGCTCAAAACGTTAGGAATTCTGACGTTGGCAATTTGTCTGGTCGAGCCGTTATTCAGCGGCAGTCGTCCTCGGCCGGGGGCAAACTTGTTTGTGATCTTGGCTGACAATAGTCAAAGTCTGGCCATGCGCGATCCGGGCGAACGCCGCCCTCGCGGTGAACTTGCCAAACAACAGTTGACCGAAGAAACTTCATGGCGAGCGCGATTGGAGCAGGATTTCGACGTGCGCCGCTACATCTTCGACTCTCGGCTGCGCGGCGTGGGAGATTTTCGTTCGCTCGATCTGAAGGGCGACGCCTCGGCCCTGGCGATGTCGCTGCAAGAGATGACGCGGCGGTTTCGCGGCCGCGCGCTCGCAGGAGTGCTAGTCTTTACGGACGGCAATGCAACCGATCTGGCGATCTTGTCGGATGAAAAATTTCCCTGGAGCGAACTTCCTCCGGTGTATCCGGTGATCTTGGGCCAAGACGAAACGAGCCGCGATCTTTCCATTGGCGCGCTGCGCGTGAGCCAAACCAATTTCGAAGCGGCGCCCGTGACGATCGAGGCGCCGATCGAGTCGACCGGTTATTCAGGTCAAGCGCTGGTCGCGCAATTGCTGGACGCCTCGGGCAAAGTGATCGAACGGCAGAACTTGGAAGTGAGCGACGACGCGGCCCCGCGACTGCGATTTCAAGTCCGGCCGGAGCGCGGCGGCGTGCATTTCTACCAGGTGCGGGTTGCGGCGAAGTCGGAAGTCGCTCAGTTCGATCGGCCGGAACAGTCGCGTGAAGCAACACTTGCCAACAACACGCGGTTCGTGGTGGTCGATCGCGGGCAAGGGCCCTATCGCGTGTTGTATGTTTCCGGTCGTCCGAATTGGGAGTTCAAGTTCCTTCGTCGCGCGCTGGAGGAGGACGACGAAGTCGATTTGGTGGGTTTGATGCGAATCGCACGCCGCGAACCCAAGTTCGCCTTTCGCGATAATCGTGACGAAGGCGCGAATCCGCTCTTTCGCGGATTTGATAACGTCGATACCGAAGCGACGGAACAATACGATGAGGCGGTTCTCTTGCGTCTGGGAACCGAAGACGCCGCCGAGTTGCGCAGTGGTTTTCCTCAGGCTGCCGATCAGCTGTTCGTCTATCATGCCGTGGTGCTGGACGACGTGGAAGCGGAGTTTTTCAAGCCCGATCAAATGCGCCTGCTCCAAGAGTTTGTGCGACGGCGCGGCGGCGGCTTGCTGATGTTGGGCGGGCAAGAGTCGTTCGTGAAAGGTCAATACGATCGCACGCCCATCGGCGAGATGTTGCCCGTGTATTTGGATCGGATACCGCAGGCGCAGTTTTCCGAGGCCTTTCGGCTCTCGCTCACGCGGGAAGGTTGGTTGTCGCCTTGGGTGCGCGTGCGGGCGAATGAAGTTGATGAGCGCAAGCGCCTTTCCGCCATGCCGCCGTTTCAAACCGTGAACGCCGTGCGTGGCATTAAACCCGGCGCCACGGTGTTGGCCTCCGTGCAAAATGCCGGCGGAGAGGAACTTCCTGCACTTGTGGCGCAACCGTTTGGGGCCGGGAAGTCGGCGGCGCTCACCATCGGCGATTTGTGGAAATGGGGGCTGCATCGCGAGGAGAACGGCGAGTCGGACTTGGAAATGGCCTGGCGACAGATGATCCGGTGGTTAGTCTCTGAAACGCCGCAGCGCATTGAAGTCGATATTCAAATGCGCCGCGATCTGCCCGGTTCGCCGGCAGCCATGACCATTCACGTGCGGGATGAAGAATTCAAGCCCGAAGATGACGCCACGGTAACCGTGCGCGTCACCAAGCCTGACGGCGAAGTGGTCGAGTTGACCGCCGAGCCGAGCAACCATCAGGCCGGCGCGTTCGAGACGTCGTTCGTCGCCCGGCAAACTGGCCCCTATCGCGCGGCCGTTTCGGTGCGGGGGCCAGATGGTTCTGATCTCGGTTCGACTGAGGCGGGCTGGACTGCCGAACCGGCCGCGGAGGAATTCCGCCGCTTGAAGCCCGACCGCGACTTATTGCAGAACCTGGCTGAGAAAACCGGCGGCGAGGTGCTGACGTTGTCGGAATTGTCGTCGTTTGTGTCCAGCTTTCCGAATCGGCGCGTGCCCATTGCCGAACCTTGGGTTTATCCCCTATGGCATCAAAGTTGGGTCTTTCTTTTCGCCGCCGCTTGCCTCATTGGCGAGTGGGGCCTGCGACGCTGGAAAGGAATGGCGTAACCCGCGAAGGTCATGTCGAACGGACCAACGGGGTCTTACGCTCGATAGAGCGCGTTTCATTGAGGTGTACGGACCTCTTCCGTGTGGTCCACTCGCTCCGCGAGTGGTTTCCGGCACTCGCGGAGCGATGGCGCCACATTGGGGGCGTCACACTTGCGTGAAACGCGCTTTAGTCTTCCGACGCCGCCGGAGTTGCCTTGGCAGTCTCAACCAGGTCGTACACGCGCACGTAGTCGACGAGGAATTGATCGGGCAGTTTCGCCAGCGTTATGTCGCCGCCCCACGAGCCGATCTCGTCGCTCAAGATCATGTATTGGGGAGATTGGCACACGCCGCCGGCTTTGCTGCGCCAAGTTTCCTGGCCGTCCACGTAGTAAATGTACTCGTCGGCCTTCCACCATAAGGCGAACGTGTGAAACCCCTGCATGACGCCCGGCACGTTCACTTCGACGCCTTCCGTCTTGTGGGCTTTGCCGTACCCATCCCAGTGAAGGGTGTGTTGGACGCGGTCATCGAGCCATGGCTTCTCCATGATGTCGATCTCCGTGCCGTCGCGGCCTTCATCGCCGATGCGCGTGACTTGGCGACCCATGACCCAAAACGCCGACCAATGCCCGGGCTGTTGTTGAAGCTGAATGCGTGCGACGTAATACCCTTGGGCGTGTTCGAACTTGCCCTCGGTGGTAATACAACCGTCGAGGAGCCTGTCGCCGTCTTGGAACGTGCTAATGGCTAACCGGCCTTGCCCGTCCAGGGCAACCGCCCGGGGACTCCACCAACCGTCGCGACGTACGCCTTCGGGCGGAACGGTCCATTTGGAGGTGTCTAGCGAGTTCCCGTCGAACTCGTCATGCCACACCATCTTCCACGATGCTCCGCCGGGCGGCGCCGGAAGTACGTCCTGGGGGCGGCTCTCCTGACTCAACACCGTCAAGGGAAAAGCAACAAGCGAAAGAAACAACATGGGTAATCGCAACATGGCGGTCTCCTTTGCTTAAAACGCGACGAAACACTCGCATTGAATGCCGAGTCGTTCAAACATTGCGGACAGAGCGGAGGCAACTGGGCGAGCAGGGCGGGAGGATGCGGAGGGTCATTCGCGGTTGGCGGACTGACAATGTTTATTGTTGCGTCCGCCCCGCGACGCTTTGAAGCCCGATTCCCCTGGTATGCGCCATTATTGATGGATCCACGGTGCGACATGCATGGCGCGGTCAGAACTCAGCGACGCATCGTGTCGAACCCATCCCTCCGACACAACAATCGCCACTTGAGAGGAGAACGCGCCAACGCGGGTTGCTCTTGGCATGGGGGGAGGTTTGCGGTACGTTTCTCCCTCTTTTTCGCGCTAAAGGAGCGGGCGCGAAGTTAAGTGGTGCTTTCTCTCGTTCGCAAGGAGGCGATCATGAGGGCCTTGGCGCGCGCCGTTGGCTTGGCAGTGCTGTTGACGGCCGGATGCAATCTCGACATCGAGTCGATGGCGCCAGGCACGGCCAATGCTCCGAGTGTCGCAGCGCCCTCGGCTCAGGCAGATTCCGCAATCGTGGCGCCGTTAGAGCGTGGCGAGAACTTGCGTATCGCTTCGTTCAATATTCAAGTGTTCGGCCAGTCGAAATTGAACAAACCGGAGGTCATGCAAGTGCTTGTCCAAACGGTGCGTCAATTTGATGTAGTCGCCATTCAAGAGGTTCGCTCCGCAGACCAAGACGTGCTGCCCCGGTTTGTGCAACTCTTGAATGTTGACGGCGCGAGGTATGACTTTATCCTAGGGCCGCGCCTGGGGCGAACGTCGAGCAAAGAGCAGTATGCGTTTGTGTTTGATACGACCCGCGTGGGTGTCGATCCGCAAATGATTTACACGATTGCCGACCCACAAGATCTGCTGCATCGCGAACCGTTGGTAACGCGCTTTTACACGCTGGCGCCGTCGCTCAACGAGGCGTTCACGTTTGTGTTGGTCAATATTCACACCGACCCGGACGAGACGGATCAGGAGTTGAATGCGTTGGACGACGTCTTCCAACTGGTGCAAAGCCAGGGGGAGGATGACGTGATCTTGCTGGGCGATTTGAACGTCGACGAACGGAATTTAGGCGAATTGGGACAACTGCCGGGAATTACGTGGACTGTCGCGGGCGAACCCACGAATACGCGGCGCAGCAAGTCGTACGACAACATCGTCTTCGACCGACGCTTCACCGTGGAATACGCCGGTTACGCCGGAGTATTTGATTTCGCCTCGCACTTTGGACTTTCGCAAGAGCAGGCGCTGGAAGTTTCCGACCATTTTCCCGTATGGGCGGAATTTCGTTGGACGGAGAATCAGACCGGTCGGCCGTTGGCGGCGCGACCGGAAGACCCCGCGCGATGAAACAATGCGGAGCGTGCGTTCCCAACTCAACGTAACTCGCGGCAAAGGCGGTTTGCTAAATCGCGTGAATTCGCGATAATCGGGGCGGTTGAACCCTTCGCCTTTAGCCCCGATCCACGGATGATTCTCTGGAAACTTAGCATGCGCGAGATCCGCTCTCACAAAGGGCGGGCGTTTCTCACGGCGGCCAGCATTGTCATCGGCGTAGCCGCGGTTGTGGCGGTCAATCTCGCGGCGGCCAATGTGCGGCTTTCGTTTGGCACAATGCAGTCCACCATCGGCGGCGAAAAGTCGCTGCAAGTTGAAGCCCCCGGCGAAAGCCTGTTTGACGAAAGCGTGGCGACCGAACTGGCCGAAGCGCCTGGCGTTGAAGCGGCCATTCCCGTATTCGAACGCCTGACCAAAGTCTTCTATGGCGAAGATCAAAGCGTCAGTTTGAGCCTCACCGGCATCGACCCAGAAAACCTGGAGAAGTTGCGCAATTACGAATTCGCCGATGGCAAGATTTTTTCCGAAGGCGATGAAGTTGTCCTGGACGCCGCCTTTGCTGAAGGCATGGGATTGGGCGTGAACGATGAGGTGCGCCTCTTTCTCGGGCGTGAACGCCGCACCATGACGATCACGGGTCTGTTGCGGCCCAAGACCGGCGCCGCCGTCGCGCAGGGCAGCATGATGTTCATGCGGCTCTCGACGGCTCAGGTGCGGTTGGGACGTCGCGGGCAAGTCAACCAGATTCAAATCATGTTGGAAAAAGGCGCCGACCTTAAGCAGGTCGAAGCGGAAATCGCCAGCCGCTTGCCGGTGGGCTTGGGTGTCCGCTCGGCGGCGGTGCATAGCGAGATGGGTGAAGAGACCATGCGCTCGCTGCAAAGCGCCCTTCGCCTGGCCACCTGGTTCGCCCTGTTGGCTGCGGTGTTCATTGTGGCGAACGCGTTCTTTATGAACGTGACCCAGCGCCAGCGGCAACTGGCCGTGATGCGCGCCATTGGTGCGACGCGGTGGCAAGTAGGCCGGCTGATTTTTCGCGAAGCGATTCTCCTTGCGATGATTGGCACGGTCTTGGGAATTCTTGCAGGTTGGGCCGGCGCCTACCTGTTGTCGGTCGCCATGGGGCAGCTCTTTGGAAGTGATTTGCCGGTTCCGGAATTGACCGCCCCCGTGGTCGGCTTAGCCATTGGATTTGGCGTAGGCGTTGCGCTCCTGGGAGTTTTACTGCCGGCTTGGAAAGCCGCCAAGGTGCAACCGATTGAAGGAATGCGCGAGGTTTCCAAGGCGGATGTCGAAGGCGTGCCGGCGTGGTTTGTCACCTTCGGATTGATCGGCTTCTTTGTCTCGGGCGGGCTTCTGGCGGCCAATTTGCTGGGTTTCTTGCCAGGTTACGATTACGTGCTGGGAGCGATTATCTTTCTGGTGTTTGCCGTGCCGGTGCTGCCGGCGGCCTTGCAGCCATTGTCGCAAGCGGCGTCGTTTCTTGTGCGGCCTTTTGGACGCGCTCAAGCGCGAATCGCCCGCCAGCAATTGTTGCGGCGTCGCGTACGCACCACCTTGACGATCGGCGTGCTGTTTGTGGCGTCCAGTACAGGGTTAGGACTCGCCAGCACCGTGATTGATAACATTAATGACGTGAAAGAGTGGTATCGCCGCGTGATGGCCGGGGACTTCTTCATACGTTCGATGACGCCTGATCTGGCCTCGTGGGATTCTCCGCAGGTTCCTGACGGGGTCGAAGAAGAGGTCAAAGCAGTTCAAGGCATTACCATTGTATACGCCGTACGTTTTGTCACCGGCGAGGCCGAGGGCGAACGCGTGATGTTCACCGCGCGCGATTTCCCTCCTAATTCCGTTACGGGAGATTTGAAGGCGATCTCGCCGGAGGATTTGCGTCAAAAACTCTTGCAAGGCGAAGTTACGATCGGCTCGGTGTTGGCGCAGCGCACGGGCCTGCGGCCCGGCGACGATATTACTTTGGAAACGCTTGAAGGGCCCAAAGAAAAGCGAATTGCCGCAATCATTAACGACTACATGGGCGGCGGCCTGGTGGTTCACATGGATCGTCAGGTCGCCAGCCGCGAACTTGGCATTGAAGGCGCCACGGCCATCGTGATTCGCGCCGACCCCGCGCAGCGTGAGAAGGTTGAGCAAGAGTTAAAAGCGATCGCGCAAAAATATGGTTTGCTGTTTCAGTCGTATGCGCAATTGACGCGCGAAATCGACAACATGATGGCGGGTGTGATTGGCGGGCTGTGGGTCGTCATGGTGCTGGGGCTCGTGGTCGCGGCGTTGGGTGTGACCAACACCTTGAGCATGAATGTTTTGGAGCAAACTCGCGAACTCGCTATGTTGCGCGTGGTGGCCATGACGCGCCGCCAGGCGCGACGCACCATCATCTCGCAAGCCGCCATTGTTGGCGTGATTGGTTTGTTGCCCGGCGTGTTTGTGGGCGTAGGCCTCTCGTGGCTCATCAACCGCTCGCTCATGGCGACGATCGGCCGTGAAGTGTCCTACGGCTTTCACCCCTGGCTAGGCGTCGCCGGGCTTGGCGTATCCATGGCGCTGGTCGTATTCGCGGCGTGGATTCCCGCCCAACGTGCGGCAAACTTGGAGCCCATTCAAGCGCTGCGTTACGAGTAACTGAGGCCCGTTGCGAGAGACAACCGGGAACAAGGTTCCCTCAATTCGCGGCGCTACGAGGATTTGCGAGAGTATGTGTTCTAGGCCTCAGCTCGCCTGAACGAAGCGAGCCGGTTGCGGCGTAAACTGCGCCATGCGATGGCGAAAAGCGTCCCAAGCGTCAGGTCAATCACGCCAAAGACCACCACAGCGGCGGGGATCCGCTGTTGCGAAAAAAGCACCAGGGTGGCGATTCCGAACGAAAACTTCTCAAGAATCGCAGCGATCATCATGGTGCGATAACGCACGGGATCCCACGCAATGATCAAGAAAGCGACTTGCCAGGCAACGGCGACTCCCAGGAACCCGTAAAAGTGTTCCGGATGGGTTATCGCTGGCGGCCAATCGCGATTGAGCTGTTCCTCGATAAAGTACTGGGGCAAGAGCACCAGCAAGCCATAGACTGCCGCTAACGCAAATACCCAACGCGAAAACTTCATGGGAATGAGCGATCCAAGGCGATGATTCCGTCGCTCGTTGGCCGTCCAAAGCCGCGAATTCATTCGCTGACGCAACCGAGCGTAAGTGGGGCGCCGCGAGGGATGTTTGTTCTGTTGCGTCGTCCGGCAAACGAATCAATTGGTGCCCGTCTCGGGGACTGCGATAATAGCAAAAATCGCCCGCATAGCCAACCTCGGGCGGATGGAGGTAACGTCCTCCGATTCCCCATTTACTTTGGATCTGGACTTCGCCGTCAACGCATACGGCGTGGACCACACCACTGTGCACGACCTGGTTTCCGGAAAGCCGATAAACGATCACATCGCCCCGTTGCGGCGTGTCAACTTTTTCATAACCATTGTCTTCGAGAATCCATTCCACATCGCGCCCGCGCAACAGAAACTCACCGTTCGCAAAAACCCAACCGTGGCAATTGCATCGGCCATCGGCCGGAGCAACCTGGAATACGCGATTCGGCATGCGATCGGTGTCGAACGAGGGAACCTCTGCTTCCCAATCGGGTTGGGCCGCGACATCCTCCAGGTCGAACGCGAACGCCCGAACTTCACGACCAAGATCCGTGCGCAAAGGGCACGGCAGCACAAGTTGGGGAAAGTTCGTGAGATGATAGGGAAGCTCCAAGGATGTGGGCTGCGCCAACTTGGAAGACCAATACGTGGCGAGCAAAGGCCCAGCCACGATAAATGTAACGCAATGGAGCAGCGGGTTTTGCAACACCCGAAACAGGCTCGCGGCCCATTCCGAAGCGAGCAAGGGCAGCGCACTCCAGGCGCATGCAAGCACCAGCGGCGGCGCCCACATTTGCCAAGACTGCCCGCACCACATTGCATATCCGGCGAACACGGCCAACGCCGCGGAAATTAGCCCGTGGACGCGCGTGTTGTACCCGCCGCGCCGCGTTCGAAACAAAATACCCGCAAGCCCGACAGTGGGGCCCACCACGCCGGCAAAGGTAATCAGAAACAACTCGGGATACGCCCACGAGCCTGCCATCGGAAAAAAACTCCTCTCTACTGTTCATTGGTGTTAAACCCACCCACGCGGCGAACGTTTCGGAAAAAATTTCAGGGAGCGTGACTGTAGGTAAGACCGTCATCGAGCGCTAGGCTGTTGCACGTGCACATAGAACTCCGCCGTAAGGAGCCGCGCCGTTACGAACATCCATGCAATTGACGCCAGAACCGGAGTCGCCTAAGTCGCCAGAGACAATGGCGGTGCGTTTCAAACGCGTCGCCCGAGGAGCCGGCAATTCCGCCACGCGACGCAATCAGGGTTCAAACATTCTCGATTTAGCTGTAGAATTCTGCCTTGTTGTCATCACCAAGCGGATTGCCGGTCGAGAGACAACATCCATCAAAACGATCGTGCGGCGGCATTGCCGTTGCATCAGTCGTATTGGCGCGGAGTTCATGGTTAAGCATTGGGCACGAAACGAAATGTAGGCGAGGGCAACGGCGACAAATCGCGTTGTAACAGCCGCCAAAGATTTGTTGTCCTCCCTATTGAACATCAACGCAAAGGCTCAACCGATGAAAACTTGGATGGCGTGCATTCCACTGCTTGTCTTCCCGTTCGCGTACGTTGGAGGCGCTGCCGAACCAACCAACGATTCGCTAACGCAAGTCAAGCGAAATGTTGCTGAAGGAAAGGCCGTTCTCGTAGACGTTCGCGAGAAGGCCGAATGGAACAAAGGTTGTATCGAAGGGGCCGTGTGTCTTCCTTTGAGCGAACTACAACGAGGCGTCGACGCCGCGCGACTTCAGAAACAGTTGCCCGCAGGAACGATCATTTACACGCATTGCGTTGTCGGGAAACGGGCCGTCACCGCCGCGAACATCTTGGAAAAGTATGGCTATGAAGTCCGACCCTTAAAGCCGGGTTACAAAGACCTACTCCAAGCGGGATTTCCGAACGCCAAAAACTAATCACCCGGTTTCATGGACTCGGAAGCGCCCCTCTGGATCAAACCCGCCTTCCCCGCCAC
This sequence comes from Planctomycetota bacterium, assembly GCA_963204915.1. Lineage (GTDB taxonomy): Bacteria > Planctomycetota > Planctomycetia > Pirellulales > Pirellulaceae > JAHWKS01. Next base: position 61,563 of record CAUJHS010000106.1, read on the forward strand.
CGGCCTAACCGCCCTGTGCTCGTCGGAGTCATTGCGGCCGTACTTTGCAAGTCGACAGCGCCGATTGCGCTATGCGGGTCGAAATGTAGCCGTCGCCATGATAAACACCGTTGCCGTAGCTCTGTGCTGTGGCATTGCCACGGTGATGGTTACGCATTGGGCCGAACGTAATGGGGTGGGGCTTCTGCGTTGGGTCGAATTGCCGTGGTTAGCGCGCCTTTTGTTGGCCGTGCTGTTTTTTTGATGCTTTAATCGAGCGGCTCGCTCGGTTGCGTTGAACGCCGCAACTGAGTCATCTTCTTTCCTGGAAATCACGCAGGGTAACGGTGGGTACAGGAGAAGTTGCTCTTGTTTCGACTCATTTCCCCCTGTTTCCGCTCTGTTTACTGCCATGAAAACTGCCACGTCTGCGGCACGGCTTGGGCGACATCTAATTGCCATAAGCTAATCGCGGAGCCGAGGTAGGGCGTCTCGCCCCCTCCACATCCGACGAGCAATGCCGCCAAGGACCAGCAGGGCCGTCCGCAGTGTCGCGTTCCGCGGTCGCAACCGCCGATTCCCGTTTGCTGGTTCAGCCGAGTCACTACTATACTAATGTGAACCTTCTTACAAGGTCAGTCTCTTCTCCGATAAGACCAGCGATTAAGGAAAGGTGACGATGGCTAAACAGAAGCATCCGTGGGAAGAAAATTGGAGCATTGACAAGGCATTGGAGGCCGAGGGTGGAGGACAGGGAAGGATCGAATTCCTGCGGTCGCGTTCGGACCCCGAAAAGCGCGCAGCGCTGAAGAGATTGAAGTACAACTTGCAGGACGATCTCCAACAACGCGCCCGAATGCGTAACGAGGTCGGTGCGCTCAAAATACTTTCCGAGCTTAACGCGAAGATTCCAGCAGTGTTGGAGGAAAACACCGAGGATTATCGCGATCTAACACAAAAGCTTTACGTGGTAATGGAGTACGTTCCTGGCCCGACTTTGGCAAAACTTGTTAAAGAAAAGGGGCCGCTCGGCCTCGACATCGCTGCGGAGATCGTCCTAGAGCTTTGCAAAACAGTGGAGATTGCGCACCGTGTCGGCATTATTCACCGCGACATTAAGCCGGACAACATAATTGTTCGAGACTTGGATCGGAGGGACATAGTCATGGTTGATTATGGGCTTTCGTTCAACTCTAACCAGGACATGAAACTCACTCGGCCGAACGAGACATTTCGGAACAAGTTTCTTGATCTTCCTGAAAACAATACGCCGAGCGGCGACAACCAGAACGCGATCAGCGACGTTACGGCCCTTTGTGCAGTCCTTTACCATTGCCTCACGACTGGCCGCCCAGGCCACCTTCTGGACGACAAGGGCCAGCCACCCCATCTACGACCCGGATTCTCGGTCGCAGAATACCTCAAAGTCGATCCTCGACTGTCGCAGTTAAGGGCGCTTTTTAACAGAGGATTTGAACATCGGATGAATGATCGCTTCCAAACCATTGCCGACTTTGCTCGCCGACTGGAATCCGTGCGGTTAGACAAGGATGCTGGCCCTGATGAAGACTTGGTCGTGTTGGCGGCCGAGGAAACCAAATGGATCGCCGAAAACTTTCGTCCAGCGTTTATCAGGCGATGTTCGCAGGAAGCCCAGAGGTTGCTGTTCGCGCTCGCTAACCATTGTTCGGAGCGGCAGACGCATCTAAGTGATTTTCTGGTTTCGGCTCACTGTGACCCTTCGATTCCACACACCATTGAAGCCATCAAAATAGCCAAATCGCAGGCCAAAGCTGCCGGCGCGTTTGGGGGCGGAGGTTTCGGGGGAGGTTATTTACTCGGCGGCGGTCTCGCAAGCGCCTTGCCGCCGATACCGCATGGCGTCGAAATCGTAGGACAGTCCGGCGCAGTCGTATCGGTTGGGTTGCCTTACTTCGATAAGAGCCGAGTGATCGTGTACATTGTTGGGGCACAAGGCCGGCAGTGCGGCCTGCTTCAACAGCACTTGATAATGAACAAACAACCCAACGCATTCGGCATTTCGATGCACGATATGAAGGCGATTGACAATTGGGAGTTTGTAACGTGGTTTGATGGTGCGGAAGACTGGGCACCTGATGCTGCAATAAACGCGGCGGACAGGTGCATTGCCCGTGCGATCCGTGACATCCGAAGAGAGTTGGAACACGCTAACTAAGATGCAACTATGACCTGCTATGTCAAACGGTTCCCCTTGCACTGTCTTCAGACGTTTCAAGAAGGATAACCGTTACGCACCCACTCGGGTTTCATATTGCAGCCAAAAATTGTCGCTGTGATATTTGCTACCAGGCCGGTCGTGCATCAAGGTTGAGAATGTAGCGATTGTCTCTCACCTACTCTAAGTTGCAGCACGGTTGAAGAAGGTCAAAGTCTGTACGTTCGTTTCGTGAGTCGATCGAGAAGACGACGCCGATAACGATGATGATGAGGCCTGAAATCTGCCACCCGTCTTGTGAGATGTAACGTATTCTTTAGATGTTTCCGCATTTGAAAGACAGGGCTATGCGACCGACTTTGTTCGTGCTGGTGTTCTTGACGCCATTCGCGTTTGTCTTTGGGAGGGTCGCGGGGCACTGGCTGGACGACCGGAATAGCCAACGCGAGTTGGCCGGTTTGCAAGAGCTTCAAGCAGAACAGGCGGGTGAACTGGAAGGGTTCACAAGGCAGCAGGAAAAGGATCGCGAGAAGAGCGAGAAAACCTGGAATGCCTGGAGAGACTTGGGAACGCGACTTTTCTTAAAGAAGATGCAAGGGCAAGCACTCGTAGCTGAATATAAGGCGGCGCTCGAAGCCTGTCGTAACGACCCGACTGACGGGAACGTCCAACTGCTAAAAGGTGCGGCGATCGCAGTGAAATCGGTCGTAAATGAGGTATCGGTACTGCGTGACGAGTTTGCGCTGGCTCAATTGGCCGTAGAATCAGACTTGGACGCGATGACTGCAAAGGCTATAGATCATCCCGGTTTCGATCTCCAAATCGAGTCGTTGCGAGCCGAGGTTAAGAGGGGACGGCTTCTGATGGACTAGGCGGGCTGCAATCATGCGGCCATTTCCTTGCTCGCTGAAGCGTTGCCGCAGAGCATGGGAGCTAGAACGGCCTTGTAACAACCGAATTTCCGTGAAAGGAAAGGGCGGCAAGAATTGAAAGTCACTGACATCGTTGGTGGTTCGATAGTCGCCGTTGTGTTGCTCGTCTGCTCGGGCATTACCACCGTCGGTCTTAACTCACCATCGCGAAGTTCCGATTGGGGTGAGTCAGGGTACGATCGCGCTGCCCCAATCACGAGGGCGCAGTTCATCGTGAGAGATCGCTTGAAGTCGCCTTCCACGGCGTCCTTCCCGTGGTCTTTCGAAGAGTACCGTGTGACTGATCGTGGCGGGGACCGGTGGACCGTATCGGGGTATGTGGAAGCACAGAACGGTTTTGGGGCGACGGTGCGCATGCCGTGGGAAACTACCTGGCGGAATGTCAACGATCGTCAGTACCAGATTGAAGACGTGACGATACTAGACTGATCGGGAGCAATCAGGTTGTAGCGGGTGGTGTCAAATCTTGGGTTGCCGAGAAGGGAGTGGGGCGCGACCGAACTAAAACGCCTACTCCACTGTATCGCGGCCTCCGCGAATTCAGTCAACGCCCCAAAAAAAGCGAGGCGCGATAGTGGAGATGAGTCAGGCGTGCGCTATCTTGCGGTTCGGATCGAAAAAGGTTAGAACACAAAAATCACAGCAAGAGGTGCTGTAATGGCAGTGAAGTCGCGCCCTCGGGCACGATATTTCGCCAAACCTTAGACCCCTAATCCCAACTCAAGAGCTACAACGGGTTAAGGAAAATCGGGCGGCTAGCTCAGCTGGTTAGAGCGCCATGCTCACACCGTGGAGGTCACAGGTTCGAATCCTGTGCCGCCCATTTTTTAGGCCCTGCAAGGTGACAACTTGCAGGGCTTTTTTTGTATTATTCTGGCGGTTTACGACCGTGATACGCGTGATGTGACGGTGCTTCAGGATTGGAAACTCGGATGTGCACGGCTGGCGGTTAGTTGGTCCGCAGGCGATATTCTAACGCGTGGGATCGAGCTAAAGCGGAGTCGGGCTCAACCACCTCGGCGGGAAGTTCGGGCGCTTTGATCGTTGCGGTCTTGCGATCTAAGCGCCACTCGAACGGTTTGTTGGTCAGAGGATCAAGCGGAACTGGTACGTCGGTTATGGCTTCCAGCGAAGACGGAAGTTCGCCATGCAGGGCCAGATGATGGCGAACCGCCTCGATTGCGCGAAGCACGGCGACGTTGCGATTGAGCGACCATGCCGAGAGGTACATGGAAAGCGGGTAAAGGTAGTCGGATTGCTTGGCGCCTGTTCTGGCTTCGAGCAACGCATTCTCTTGCTGCAGTCGCTTGAGTTGGGGCCATGCTTCGGCTGGAGGAAGCGTCATCACAACGGAGGCGAGTTGGTCACGCGCCAATCGCTTGTGCATGTACCAACGCACGGTGACTTCGTCGTCCGACATGGCGGCTACCCTCTCCTGCGAGATATTCAGCATTTGTGGGAGTTCAGCGCGCGTCTCGGTTATGAATCGCGTTAGGTGCGACTTATCGGCGGGCTTGATCTTCTGGAGGAATTGCTCAATGAACGAGCCGCCTTGTTTGGGCTGTTCCCGCGGCGGAATTTCGCCCAGTTCACGCAACAAGGCGAGCAGTTGTTCCGCCATCCGGGTCCATTCCGCTTCGTCGCGCGGACGGTCCAAGTCAGTCACGGCAGGAAATGTCAACGCAAAAATCTGGCCTTCCAGACTGGCGGCGCGATCGATCTCCACCATGGAATTAGGCAGCGCGCTTAAAGCCCAGTATAAGTTGGGGCTTTCGGGCTGCGCGATCAACTCGGCGGTGCGCGCCAGCATGGCTTGATGAATCGCCACGGCGACGAGCTGATTCACGAAAAACGGCGTTTGCGCCAAGTGGCGGCCATTCGCCAAACCGACAAGGATTCCTTCGCGCGCCTTTTCCAATTCGCCTTGGCGAAGGTGATTGCGAATTTTGGCGGAGAGACCGTAACCGAGGAAACCGCGCAGGCCTTGCACGTCGGGCAGAAGGATCAGGTAAGGCGTCGATGTTTCAAGAATCGGGTATTCCCACTCGGCGTCGCGTCGGTAGGCGGCTCGCTTCATCTCGTTATAGAAATTCTGCGGCAAAACACCAGCGAAGGACTCCCACTCGGGCGCATCCAACGGGCGCGATTGCCATTCGTGCAGCGTTGGGTAAACCTTGGTCATCCATGGCGTTTGCTCCCAAGGGAGACGCAACAAAATCGGTGCGGCGTTCCCTGGCCGAATTTCGGTCTCTGCCGGAAGCAGGCGATACTTCAGCGCCGGCGATTCGATGGCGCGGGGATGTAGCGTTAACTCGATTGGTCCTGTCTCATCGGCGCGTAGGTGGTTGACCGCGTGTAGCGACAACAACACCAGAACAAATGCGGGGCGCATTAATTTTTCCTTCCACAAAGTTGGGTTAGTGCGACGAATAAAGTCATTCGTTTTGAAGAACCGTGCGCGCCAGCGCGCCGACAGCAAGCGAACGCAAGTGCGGCTCGGTTTGCTCAAATCGAGCAAGGTCATGCGCGAGCGTCGCGTTGTCGGATGACGGCGTTTGCCAGGCGCTGAGATCGACCGACCCATGGCGATGCGGCGTAAGTGGAGGTTCGGTTTCGGTCAACCACGGAGGAAGAGAAATCCGTTCCCGATCCGCCGGGTGTGCAATTTGAACTGCATCGGGAGAATCGGTAGAGGGACGTGGAATGTTCAGTCCCACGAGGGCCGCGACGAGCACTCCGGTCATTGCTTGCCACCTTCGGAGCGACTTCTGGCTAGCGATTCGGCCAGCCGCGACGCCGCATTGATAGAGGATCTGCTGTTGCTCGGCGTACGAAATCTGCGGCGTTTGCGCCGCAAGTTGCGCCTCAAATGAGCGGAGTTGTGGATCATGGAATGAATGCTCGTTCATCATCGTGTTTCGCTGTTCGAGGCAAGTTTTGCGCGCAGGGTTTGGAGTGCTGTTTGATACCGCCGGAACGTCGTCGCGGTTGACAGACCGCAAAGCTGCGCGGTTTCTTCGAGTGTTAACTGGCCCCATACCCGGGCCACGAGAATGTCGCGCAGCTCCAAAGGTAACGCTTCGACGGCGGCTAGTGTCTCCTGGACCTCGACGCGATCGGCAGGCTCCCGCGGTGTTTCTTTTCTTTGGGCGTATGCTTGTTCGCGCAAATGTCTTCGCTTGTCGGTTCGTCGCTGTTTCTCCGCCAGATTGCGCGACACGGAATAAAGCCATGCCACCGGATTGTTTGGTGGAGGCTCCTGAACTGCGAGCCGGCAGAACGCCTCTTGCACGACATCCTCCGGCGACGAACAACGTGAGCGAATCCACAGCCTTAGCGTCGCGGCGTGGCCTTCGATTATGGGCGCAAGTTGTGCGGCGTCCAGCGGCATGCACAAACCCTGGTGAACGGCGCAGAATACGAGAAGATGACCCCGCCACCGCTCGCATTTTTCAGAAAAAATGGGAGCCAAACCAAGCGTAGCTAGTCGGGCCGCTGGAAACTAGCGTTGTAAGATTGTGTTCGCGCCAGTCAACAAGATCTGCACGGCGATTACGCCACTCGGAAAAATTTGAGGATAGCTCCCACGCTCCTCTCCGAGCAGCCTCAGTGCTTTATCGAGATGAGGAGAATGAGGAGCGTTTACCCAAATTGCATGGCCGGTGCAGCAAGTCACGCGTTGTGCAGGCATTTGACGAACGCGTCAATCTCGGAGCGTGTGCGTTTCTCGGTGACGGCGACCAGGAAGCAATCGCTGAGCTCTGGATACCATGGGCCGAGCGGGACGCCTGCGAGAAAACCAGCAGCTTGCGCGGTGGATAGTAGTTCGCTGACACGACCTTCCCGATCGCGCACCACGAACTCTTTGAAAAAGGGCCGGTCGTAGGGCAACGTCAACCGACCACCGGCGGCGAGTTGGTCGGCAGCGTAGTGGGCTTTGCGCACGCACAGCTCCGAGACTTCGCGCAATCCTTGTGGCCCAAGCAGCGACAGGTAAACAGCGGCCCGCAAGGCGAACAAACCTTGGTTGGTGCAAATATTACTTGTGGCTTTTTCGCGGCGGATGTGTTGTTCGCGGGTTTGCAGTGTTAACACCCAGCAGCGCCGTCCGCGGCGATCGGTGGTTTCCCCCGCGATGCGTCCCGGCATTTTTCGCACGAAGGCTTCGCGGCACGCCATGATCCCCAGGAACGGTCCGCCGTAGGACATGGGCGAACCGAGGACATGTCCTTCAGCCACGGCCACATCGGCGCCTAAATCGCCCGGTCGCTTGAGCAGGCCCAAGCTCAAGGGGTCAAACGCGACAACAAGCATCGCGCCGGCTTCGTGGGTAATGCGCGCAATCGCCTCAACATCTTCCAGGCATCCGAAGAAGTTAGGGTGCTGTATGACAACGCACGCTGTTTGATCGTCGACTGCGGCTGCAATGGCGCGCGGCGACACAATTCCCTCAGTCGCCGCGACCGTCACGAGCTGCGTATCGAGACAGGTGAAATAGGTTTCTAAGATTTGTCGATATTCAGGATGCAGGCTGCCGGCCGCCACCACTTTGCCGTGCCGCTTCGTGGACGTAAGACACATGAGCGCGGCTTCGACCGTGGCGCTGCCGCCGTCGTACAAACTAGCGTTCGAGACATCCAAACCCGTGAGTTGGCAGACGAGCGTTTGATACTCGAACATCGCCTGTAAATTGCCCTGGCTCACTTCGGGCTGATACGGCGTGTAGGACGTATAGAATTCGCCGCGCGATGCGATCGCATCTACCGCCGCGGGAATAAAATGGTCATAACAACCGGCGCCAAGAAAGGAAACCATCCGTCCCGCGTGCGCATTTTGCGCTGCGAGTTGGGCCATGTGTTGCGTCAGCTCCAATTCGCTTAAAGCCGGCGGCAAATTGAGCGGCCGCTTCAGACGAAGCGCTTCCGGAATCACCTCAAACAGCTCGTCAATCGATTGCGCGCCAATCGCGTCCAGCATGGCCCGCTGTTCGCTGGGCGTATTATATAGGTAGGGCATAGGGGGAAGGTGCAAGAAGTGCTTTCGTAGCGAGCCGGCAGACGGGTGTGGAAAGCCGTGGAGTTGGGAGTGCGGCGTTGATTCCGAGTGGTACGGCGATCGTCATGGGCCGGTTAGTCGTGTTCTTCGCATTGCTTTTGATAGGCGGCCCAATCGAGTAACTTGTCTAATTCGCTTTCATCGGCCAAGCGCAGTTTGATGAACCAACCGGCGCCGTGAGCGTCGTTCTGAAGCGTCTCGAGGTTTTCCGGCAAACTTGAGTTGACTTCCGTCACGACGCCTGACACGGGACTGTAAATGTCGCTGACCGACTTGACCGACTCGATTTCCCCAAACGATTCGCCGGCTTTCACTTCACGGCCCACTTGGGGCAACTCCAGGAACACCAGGTCGCTCAATTGTTCTACGGCGAACGCCGACACCCCGACGACGCCGATCAACGGTTTGGTATTACGATCGACGTGAATCCACTCGTGAGTGGGCGCGTAGAGCAGATCTTCGGGTTTCACCGTGCTGATACTCCTGTTGCTGCAGAGGTTATTGGTCCGAGTTTTGGCTCCGCCGATAAAACGGAAGCCGCACCACGCGCGCATTTTCACGACGGCCGCGCAGGTCGACCTCCAACTGTGTTCCCTCGCTCGCGAATTCCGGCGGAACGTACGCCAAAGCGATGGACTTGTCTAACGTGGGCGACACGGCGCCGCTCGTGATTTCTCCTATCGCGCGGTCGCCGGCGAAAACGCCGTAACCTTGCCGCGCGGCGCGCCGCACCCCAAGCTCCAAGCCCACGCGAACCGGCAGCGCCGCGTCATCCTGTGCGTGCCGTATGGCGTCGCGGCCGATAAAGTCGCGATCTTTCAAACTCACCGCAAACTTCAGGCCGGCTTGAAAGGGCGTGATGTGTTCGTTCAATTCGTGGCCGTATAACGGCATCGCGGCTTCCAGTCGCAGAGTGTCTCGAGCGCCCAACCCCGCGGGCGTGACAGACGGCGTTGTCTGGAGTTTTTCGCCTTGTTGAAGAAGGGCTTGCCACAAGCCCAGGCCGACATCGGCGGGAACGATGACTTCGCACCCGTCTTCCCCGGTATAACCCGTGCGGCTGATAATTGCGGGCCGGTCCTGAAGCGCCATCACCGTGCCGCTGTAGTAGGGAAGGCTCTTCGGCGGAGTCTCCAAGAGGGGGGCAGCCAGGTCCAGAGCCCGCGGCCCTTGAATCGCGATCATCGCCGTTTCAGTGGTTTCATCGTGAAAGACGACATCGTCCGCTTCCGCATGATTCAATTGAAACTGAATCCAGGCGACGATTTTTGCACGGTTGCCGGCGTTGACCACCATCATCAGATAGGGTGAAGCATTCTCGTCCGCCAGGCGATATACGAGAACGTCGTCCAGAATACCGCCGTTCTCGTTGCACATGAGGGCGTAACGAATTTGGCCGACTTCCATATCCGTCACGCGGCGCGTGACAAGCCGGTCGACAAACGCCGCGGCGCCAGCGCCAGTAAAGCGAAGTCGGCCCATGTGCGAAACATCAAACATCCCAGCTGCGCGGCGCGTGGCGTGGTGTTCTTCGACGATCGAGGCGTATTGCACCGGCATCGACCAACCGGCGAAATCGACCATACGACCGCCATGCTGCACATGCCAGGCGTGCAGCGGCGTTTGGGCCAAAGGGGAATTCATCACGGCATTGTAACGCGTGCCGATGGCGGGAGAAAAGGCCGTCAACGCTTGCCGGGCTTCACGGACGAAACCGGTTGCGCGAAACGGCCGAAGCGGCGCAAAACGCCGGCCTCCTGCGTCCATGCCTTATCCTAAAGCCCGGTCCAAATCTTGCGTGCGAGGCAAATCATCCAGGCTTTCCAATCCGAACAACTCCAGGAACCGCTTCGTCGTGCGATAGTATTTGATGTGAGAGTCGTCATCGCGGCGTTCGATTTGCAACAATCCGCGACGCACCAATTGCATCAGAATCGCTCCGCTTTCTTTGTCGCGCAGGGCGTCCACCTGCTCGCGCGTGAGCGGTTGGTTGTACGCCACGATGGCCAGCACATCAACGGCGAACTGGGATAATCGGGCCTCTTTGACGCGGCCGTAGAAATTGTCTCGCAGGTTGCGGAACTCATCCCTTAGGGCGAGGCGGAAGCCAGCGCCTTCCGACGCGATGTAGTAGGGCGCCCCTTCGTCCCGATAAGCTTCGTTCAATTCGCGCAGAATCGCTTCTACTTCTTCCGCCCGAACGCCGCGCATCAGGGACGCGAGTTGCGACGCCGTCATCGGCTCATTGTTGGGATGGCCGACGAACAGCATCGCCTCGACAATGGTGCGCGGCGAAATTTCGCAACCGTCGTCTGCGGTGTCGCCTTCGGTTTCTTGGGCCGCCTGATCGAGAATTTCGTGTTGTTGTTCGACAACCGCTTCCTCGGGAGAAGCCGCCAGGTTGTTTGCGATTGGTTCGTAGGGGTCGTGCCCTTTCCCCAAAAGTGCAGCAAATGCATTACCCAAGTCTTCCAGCGAAAGCCCTTGATCGTCCGGCTCTCTTGTGAAGTTCTCCAGGCTCCAGCCCTCCTCGGCCGTTTCCGGCATTGCCGGTTCATTCAAATCGTCCGTGGTCATTACGTTCTTCGCTAAGGCGCAGGGTTAGTTGTTTTCGGTTTCGTCGGGATTTGCCGGCGCATCGGCTTCGTCGGAAGCGTTCGGCTCGCCCGATTCGGCCGCGACATTTGCTTCGGCTGGTTCATCGGAGGCGGCTTCCGTTGGCTTTGTCTCCGATTCTTCGGCGGCCGCATCAGCCGACTCTGTGGGTGCGTCGCCGGAATCGGCTACGGTTTCGCTCGCGTCGCGGGTTGCTTCGGGCGCTTCGTCGCTCCCTTCGCCATGCATTGGAGGTCGACGTCCTCGGCCTCCCGCAGTGGGTTGCGGTGCAGGAAAATCGACGATCTCCGATGCGCTCGACCGGACATAACCAACCGGCGGTACATCAGATTGGGTGGGTGCATCGGGGCGGGTGGCGTAGTACAACTGCGGTGGATCGGCGTGATCGTAAATCACATAGATGTTAAAGGTTTGCCACGGCAACCCACGACGCCATTGATAGTGCTCGACAAAGTAATGTCCCTTGTCTTCGAGCCCGCCTGAAGGTTGTTTGCCCATTGCCGCCTGAACATCCTTGACGGTGGGCGTGGTGTCTTTTTGGATTTGACGATCGAGCAAATTATCGATCGCAGTTTCCGCACGCCGGTACGAGGGCAACACGTAGCCGTACTCGTACGCTAAGGCGATCAGCATGATCGCGAGGACCCCGAATAAGACTTTTCGCAAGGCGCTAGTTTGGGGTCGGTCGGCATTGGGCGAAGCAGCGGTTGCGGGAGCGTGTTCGTTCATAAATGCGACCAAAGAAAAGGATGACCGAAGGGAAGTTGCGGAAAAGATTCGCTGTCGAAAGGCCGACGTTAGTCTATCGCGGGCGAAGCGAATTGCAATGGTTTCAAGGGACCCCGCTGCTTTTTCGTCGTTTCCTTCGCGTGAACTAAGCGTGACCCGCGTTCCTTTTTCTGATAGGATAATTTGGATGCTTGGGGAGACCGTGCAAAACGCCTCTACCGGGCAGAACCCGCCGCAGTCCCTTTGGCCCAAGTCTTGCGCCCAGCGCGATTGGGGCCAAAAGGTTCTGTCTCGAACCCACCCTAGTCCGGCGTGCGTCCCCATCGCGCCGCGTTAGCTTTATCGGAGGAGGTATCCTCGTGTCGCATCATGCTTCCGTTCCTGTTCGGTACACTCGTCGCGAAATGCTCCGTCGCTCGGGCACGGGCCTGGGCGTGTTGGGTCTGGCGGCCGTGCTGAACGACGACGGTTTACTCGCCGCGCCGGTTGAGGGAAGTGCGCGGCTGAATCCGCTAACGCCGAAAGCGTCGCACTTTGCCGGTCGCGCCAAACGGGTGATCCACTTGTTTATGAACGGCGGGCCGTCGCACCTAGATACGTTTGACCATAAACCGTCGCTGGAAAAGTACGCTGGCAAACTTCTTCCGCGCGAGAATTTGCGAACCGAGCGCAAAACCGGCGCGGCGTTCCCGTCGCCGTTCAAGTTTCAGAAATACGGCGAGAGTGGTATCGAAGTCAGCGAGATTTTTCAGCACACCGCCCAACACATTGACGACATTGCTGTAATCCGCTCGATGCATGCCGACGTTCCGAACCACGAACCCTCGCTCATGCTGATGAACTGCGGCGAGTCGCGTTTGGTCCGGCCCAGCTTCGGATCGTGGGTAACCTATGGACTGGGCACCGAGAATCAAAATCTGCCCGGTTTCGTGGCGATGTGCCCGGGCGGTTACCCAATTACCGAAACTCAGAATTGGCAGGCGGCCTTCTTGCCTGGCATTTTCCAAGGAACCTACATCAACTCGCAGCATACCGAAATCGAGAAACTGATCGCGCATATTCGCAACGGGAATTTGACCGCCGAGGCGCAGCGCAAACAACTCGATGCGCTGGCCCGGCTGAACGACCTGCATTTGAAGGAGCGTGGCAAGGACGATGTGCTTGAATCGCGCATTCAGTCGTTCGAACTTGCATACCGCATGCAGTCGGAAGCGGCGGAGGCGTTCGATGTCTCACGTGAACCGAAACACGTGTTAGAAGCCTATGGACTCGGCACGCAAGCTCGGCAGATTTTGATCGCGCGCCGACTCATCGAGCGCGGCGTGCGGTTTGTGCAAGTGTGGCACGGAGAGGGACAACCCTGGGACAATCACGATGATCTGGCCGACGGACATCGCCGTTTGGCAGGACAGTGCGACCGCGCCATTGGCGCACTCTTGACCGATTTGAAACGACTTGGCCTGTTAGAAGAAACCTTAGTTCTGTGGGGCGGCGAATTTGGTCGCACCCCCACCGTCGAGCTTCCGCAGGCGGGCGCTAATGCGGGCAAGGTGAACGGGCGCGATCACAACCACTGGGGCTTTACCGTTTGGATGGCCGGCGGCGGCGTCAAAGGCGGGCAAGTTTACGGCGCTACCGACGAGTTCGGCTTTCAAGCCGTCGAGAACCCTGTGCATGTGCACGATCTTCACGCCACGATGCTGCACCTTTTGGGTTTCGATCACGAGCGGCTCACCTACCGTTATGCCGGCCGAGATTTCCGCTTGACCGACGTACACGGCAAGGTGATCCACGATCTCGTCGCGTGACGGAACACACTTAGCCCTTTGGCGCAGCGCCAATTCGTCGGAGATTACGTCAACGACGGACGCGACATTCTGGCAGCGCCATTTCAAGTTCGTCCAACACCTGCGGGGTAAACTTGCACCCCGGCACTTCCAAACGTCGAAGGTTCGTCATTTGTTTCAGATGGCGGAGCGATCCATCGCCCACTTGCGTATTGGTTAACCACAATTCCCGCAAGTTGGGCAGCGATTGAAGCTTCGCGATGGCGGCGTCGGTTACAAGGGTATCGTCCAACCCTAACGATTCGAGCGTCTGAACGTTTTGAAGGTGGACTGCCGCCGCGTCTTGAATGGGCGCATACTGAAGCGACAAATAGCGCAGATTGGGTAGCGCCGCCAAATGCCCTAATCCGTGGCCTTCCAGTTGAACTCCGGAGAGATACAGCTTGTTCAACTTAGGAAAGGCCGACAGGTGCGCTAGTCCCGCGTCGGTGATTTTGGTGCGATTTAACCACAACGTTTGTAGGTTTGTCAGGGGCGTCAATTGTTCGAGCGTCGCGTCGGTAATGGGCGTGTCATCCAAACCTAAGTGCTCAAGGGTTCGCAGCTGGCCAAGCTGACCTGCGGCGACGTCGCTCAGGCTGAGGCCGCGCAGCGACAGGTAGGTGAGTTTCGGAAGCGCGGCAAGCTTCCCGAGTCCGTCGCCGCGAATCTTGCTTTCGCCGAGAAAGAGTCGTTCGACCGACTTGACTTCCGCCAGATGTGACAAAGCGGCCTCTCCTACCTCCGAATTTGAGACGGTGACCTTTCGTAGGCCCTGAAGTTGTTGTAGGTACGCCAAGTCATCGTCGCTCCCGCGCCAACGTTGGTCAATTTGCACTTCCGACGCCTCACGACCTTGTTCGATGACCCTTGCTCCCAAATCGCGGAGCAGCGCCACGGCTCGGGCATGGTGATACCCGCGATGTTCCTCAAGTGCGGCGTTTGCGCGTCGCGCGGCCATGCTGTTGGATGATCGAGCCACGCCTTCGAGCGCGTCCAAAGCTGCTCGGCTGACGTGAGGATCTCCATAACGGCAATGGTGCAGCAAGATTTGCAACGCTCGCCAATTTGCTTCGACACTTTCCTGATTCAACTGAGCGGCAAGCAGCGGAATGGCGACTTCCCCTGCGTCGAGCAACTCGCGAGCGGCGGCGTTTCGCACGACAAAGCGTTCGCTGTCTAAATCTTCGAGCCATCGCGCGATGCGTTCAAGGCGTTCGAAGTCACCCGACGCGGCGGAAGAGGGTTGCGCCGCCGCGCTCCCGTCCAGCACGACGACGGCGCCCAGCAGCATTGTCAAGAGTATTCGCACCATGCTCTGGTTTGTCTCAGGTCAAGCGCCTGTGGGGATCCAACGTTACCACGGTCCTATTATGACCGGCGCCGCGTGGTGCAAACAAGCCGCATGCTTAGGACCCGCGTTGGCGTTTACTCCGGCCCAACCTGACGACTGCGAAAATCAAGTTCGGCCGCAACCACCTGCGCCAGAATTCGCACGATTTGCTGTTGACGTTCGGAAGATTCGAACACGCCGCTGGCCAGATCATTGATTTCGGGCTGCAGCACGCGTAAGCTCGCCCATAGTTGATCGCGTTCGGCAATTTCGCGCAGTTGTTCCGAATCCATGGGGGCATCCTTCGTGGCCGCGGACCTCGACCGTGAATTGTTGTTCGATTCGCCAACTTTACCACGCCGCGTGGTCGCATTGCACGCGATTCTACGATGCGCTACAACAAATTCGCCCGAGTTCGGCGTCCACCCGCACAACCCAGGTTCTGGTATGAAGTTCGTACATTCGAGGTTTTGGTTTGCCGTCGCGCTGTTTGTTGCTGTTCCGTGGACTTTGCGCGCCGAGGTGGGTGATCCAACGCTTCAAACCGATCACCCCCAGTACGCCGGAGAAGGTGCGTTTCAAACGGTGGAGGATTGCGTTCGCTTTGCTACCCAGGGAAGGAGCTCGCCGCAGGAACGCGCATTAGCGCTGTATTCCTGGATCTTGACCCATCAGTTCCATCTCGCATCGCCGCAAGAGTGGAATGTGCCGGGCATGACGCCCGATGTCCAACAATCGCAGGACGACCTGATCGTGCAAGACGCGAACCGCGCCAGGTTCTCTTACAGCTACGGGCTCTGCGGCACGGTTCATGCTTGGAACGAAACGTACTGGAAGGCCCTAGGCATGCCGGCCCGTCGTCGCGCTTTTCCGGGACATGTGAACAGCGAAATCTTTTACGACAACGGTTGGAGCGCGTTCGATACCGACATGGCCGGTCTACTTTTTCGCGACGATGGCCGTGTTGCCGGCTACGACGATATTCAACGCAACCCAGCTCTCGCCACGCAAGCCAAACCGCCCATTCCATGCTATCCCTTCGCTTGGCCAGACGACTTTGAGGTTATGAAACAGGGCTGGCGGCAGGTCGCTCAAGGCGGCGACTGGTATGTCATGTATAACGCTGGATATGCGGCGTTGCCGGGCGTGGTGCGTTTGCGATCGGGCGAAACATTTACGCGCTGGTTCGACCGCGATCACTGGGGCGGACCCGCGGCGCGTCGCTTTTGGCACCATCAGCCGGGAGGGCCATTCCGAAACTGGACCTTTGTCAATCAGGGTGAGCCGAAACATCAGGGCGCTGAGTCGAACTCGCGCGGCAACGCCAGCTATTGCAATGGCGAATTCATCTATCAGCCCGACTTGTCGCACGCAACGTGCTTTGAAGGCGCCGTGGAGAAATCAGCGAACCTTGTTCAACAAACGAGCTCGCCACGGCTTTTTAGTCGTGACCAACAGGCGGCGTCTGTCACCTTTGAGCATTTCTCGCCCTACGTCATTTGCGGCGATCCGGAAGACGACGCCAACCCCATGACGGGCAAAGCGATCGACGGCGTTGTTGTCTCAGGCGATGCGGTGGGCGTCGTCACAATCGACGTTTCCGCCGACCATGGCCAAACTTGGCGCCAAGCGGGCGAAGTACGCAACGCATTCTCTTTGGATTTAACCGAACATTTCAAAGGACGCTATGGCTGGCGGATTCGCTTGACCTACCGCGGCCAAGGCGGACTTGACCGCCTGGAGTTTCGCACGATTACTCAGGTAGCTCAAACGATTTATCCTCGACTTAAGCCAGGGGGAAGCCAGATTACGTACCGCGCCGGCAACCGCGGCGTGACGCCCATGCGGCCGAATTTCGCTTTGCCCGAGGAGAACGCGACCTGGGAGGTGCAAGAGCTTCGGTCTTCGAATGTGAAGTACCGCGGTCGCGGCCCCCAGTCGCGCCTGGCCTATGAGGTGCAAGGCAATAAGCCTGGCATTGTGGCGTTTCGCGTTACGTCGCCGCAGCCACTGCAAACGGTGAATGCCGCGGTGCGGTATTCGGTGCGCAGTCCCTCGCCACCCAACTGCGATTTTCATCTCGACGTATCGACCGACCAGGGCCAAACTTGGCGTACGTTCGCCCGATCCGATGTTCCTGCCGACAACGAATTCTCTAGCGGTTGGGTCTACGGTGTAGCGGAGATTCCCGAAACGAATGTCCGAGAGGCGATCGTGCGCGCTCATTTGTACGCTGGCGGATATCCGACAGGGCTGATCGACGCTGAGTTTTACGGTTTACATGCGACCACCGCGGCACAGTCGCTCGAGTTAACCTACGGCTGGCGCGAGGGAGATCAGGCGAAGACGCACAAGGAAACGATTCCCGCAGACGCCACCGAGCATCGATTCCAAGTCGCCACGGGCGAAACAATCGTTGACGACTTCGTTCGCCTGGCGGCGCCTTAACCTGGTGTTCGCCGTGGCGTGGTCGATGACTCCTTTGGAACTTGCCATGTTCGCCGCACGACTTGATCAACGCTTCGGTTGGCTGCTGGTTGCCTTGTGCGTCGCTTGCCAAGTTTCGACGGCGGCTCGGGGCACCGAGGGTTGGCTTCCCGAAAAGAGCATCGTTGGCGCGCTGCAGCCAGGCGAGCGGCTGCATCTGGTGTCGGCGATGGAAGCCGGTTCGCCGATTGAGCCCGGCGGATGGAACATGCAAGCCACGGCGTGGGCGATTGCGCGGCGTGAAATCTCTCCTCGGCTCGGACGGAATGCCATCACTTTTCGCGGCGAAGCGGGAGAACCGGGTAAGGGCGATTTTCGCATCCGCAACGAAGTCCCAGGCGAATTGCTGGCTCTGGGCGCCTGGTTTCATGTGCAGCAGAACGCCAATGTGCGCGAAGTCGGTTTTCAAGTGTATGACCAAGAAGGAGAGGCGCTTCTCTATCTGGCGCCGGTTCACGATGTCGGGTGGCGGTGGGTCGAAGCTCCACTGAATAAAGCGGCCTGGAAGCAAGCGTACCCTCAGGCCGAAATGAACACCGTTCCCGACATGCCGTTGAAATCGGTCAATATTATTTGGTGGTCGCAAGGAGCGGGGCGTAGTGAAATCACCGTGGACGGCGTGGCCGCTCGCTTGCGACCAACGCAAACCGCGGCGCCAACCACTGGCGCTATCGAGTTTCTTGCCGGCGTCGATGCCCAACCGGGCTCGCCCTACGGAGGATCGCTCTATCTGGAGAACTCGTCGGACAACGCCGTGGTAGCAACGATCGATATTTTGTTGCAGCGCGACGGCGCTCTATTCGACGAACCGTTGCCAGACCCGGTGCGCGGTTCCGACTTAGCGCGAACTGCGAAAAGTTGGACTGTCGCAAACGGTCAAGTGATTGCGGAAAACACGCTGACCGATGGGCTCGACTACACCGCCGCCGAGACGACCTTTCGCACGAGTTACTGGGATTCAGCCGATCAATTTTTGGCGTTCGACCAACCGCGGCGAATTACCTCGCTTGGATGGCGGGCAGGCGATGCAAATTGGATCTGGAAGGTTGACGTGCTCACCTCCCTCGATGGCCGAACATTCACGCCGGTTGCCGATTTACAGGGCGTCGATCTGCACAAGAAGTGGAACGAGCAACTGTTTCCTGCATTCCAGCCCTTCCGCGCAAGAGTGATTCAACTCCACTATCACCGCGACGGCGCCAAGATGGACGTGGTGCGCATGCCGGCCGCTTTGCACGTGTGGGACGGGACTGATGACGAAACGTTCGACATTCCCCAAACCGGCGAAGTGCTTCATCGCCAGACCCTTCAGCAAACGATTCCCGCAGCCGCGTTTGAGGTGGTGAACTTCGAATCGCCCGCCACGTTGGACGTCGGCCAGTACTTGCTAGCTGGGAAAGTGCGTCAGAATGGTGTGACTACTTTGTTTGCAAGACATGTGTTCGTGGAGCCACCCGCGTTAGAGAACATTGGTCCTCATTCACGGTTTGGCGTCAATGGTTCACAGGCGTCTCTTGCGGTCGAACATCGGAAGTTAGGCGTTGGTTGGGTTCGATTCGAAAACTTCAAGTGGCCTTTTGTGTCTCCGGCGCCGCATCAATACGCATTTGACGGCTCTGTCCGACCGTGGGTCGTGAACTTGGATCAAATCACCCGCGAGTATCGCAACGCAGGGTTGAACATACTGCCCATGATGTTCCTTACGCCGCAGTGGGCTTCGGGCGATGCGGCGCACTCAGCCGGCGAAATGACCCTCGCGCAACCGCCCAAAAACGATGCGGACTTTGGAGAGTTCGTTTTTCAATCGGTCGCACGTTATGGCGGCCAAACGGTCGCGCCTGCGCTCCTAAAGACTGGCGACAAAAAAAGCGGACTGGGACGAATCGCGTACTTCGAGCTTGGCAACGAGCCGAACTTGAATCCGCTCCGTGATACGTCGCGCCCGCCGACGTGGGGGCCATGGTCCGGCACGATGGATCAATGGTGGACCATGTGGCGGCACGGCGCCGAGGCGGTAAAGCGGGCCGATCCTGAAGCGTCGGTGGTGAGCCCTGGCTTCGCCGGCGCCACGAGTGAAATTGTCGACGCCCTACGCCGTTTCAAGTATACCGATGGGAAATGCCCGCTCGATTGGACCGACGTCATCAGCGTTCACTTTTATTCCGGCCGCACTCCGCCAGAGATCGCCACGGGCGATGTGAATAACGCTCAAGGGTGCGACGTTTCGTTCGCGGAGCATCTCACGCGATTAGTCGAGTGGCGCGACCAACATAAACCCTCCGTTCCGATTTGGATGACCGAGACCGGCTACGACACGGGCGGGCCGATTGGTGCAAACGAACGCACGCAAGCGGCGCGGTTGCCGCGTGTCGTGGCTTTGTGCTTAGCCCAAGGGATCGACAAAGTGATGGTCTATCGCGAGTCGGGTTCGACGCCGACCCAACACGCGGCCGCCGGTTTAATGCGCAATGATTTGACTCGCCGCCCTTCATGGTACACCTATGCGACGCTCATTCGCCAACTTCAAGACGCCGAACCGGGGCGCCGTCTGACGCACGAGGATCCGAATATCTGGCTCCAAACGTGGAAACGCAATGGCCAAATCATGCTCATGGCCTATTGTGTAACGGGGACGGGTCGCCTTGGCCTGGACCTGGGCGCCGCCACCGTGATCGACGCGTTCGGGCATGTGTCGAAGGTCGATTCCACGCGCGAGTTAGCGCTGAACGAGTTTCCTTGCTACTTGACCAACTTGGAGAATGAGACGGTCCTTGCGCCGTTGCTTCAACGCGCCGAACAGCGCGATTTGGATCGTGCACAGCAACGCGCCGCCGATGCGCGCCGTACCGTTTATCTCTTCAACTTTGGTGACGCGAACGAGCCAGCGGCGTTAGACATTGGCGGCTTGCGCTATTATCAGGTTGTGCCAGCAGACACCCGCTACGATGGCCAGCGCGGCTTCGGATTTGTTGGCGCCTCTGGCGTCAAGAATGATTTTCGGCATTGGATGCCGAACACGATTGAACGCTACGCCGTACAGATCGGCAAAGATCAGGCGTTTCAATTCGACGTGGCGCCGGGGCAGTACAATTTACGCGTCAACGCCGTGGCGACCCACGGAGCTTCGCGTCTGCGGCTGGAAGGCGCTGCGGAAGGACCGATCTCGTGGGAATTTAACCCCGGCCATGAAAAAGAAACGCAGCAGCATGTCATCACGGCTTCCGGCCCGTCTCTACAACTGCATGCGGAGGGCTCCCACTTATTGCGGTGGTTGGTATTGGAGCAAATCCCGTAATCGACTCACCCCCAGAATCAACGGGTCAATTTGCGCTGGCTAATGCGGCGCACTTGGGCATTTCGCGCGCTATATTTGAGTTGCCCGCCAACTTGACCAAGGCGGATATCGCATCGTTCCAACGTGGGAGATCATTGCATGGGCAATTTCTACGTGAATCACACGGTCCGAGCGCCTCAAGACCGCGTTGTCGCGGTATTGCAAGCGGAAGACCGGATCGCCTTTGTTAGCCCGACCGTGGACGGTTACACCATTGTGTGCGACCAGGAATGCGATAGTCAGGACGAGACTGCCATCGTACGGCTGGGGCGGAGGCTTTCGGCCCGTTTAGATAGCCCAGTGTTGGCTGTGTTAAATCACGACGACGATATTCTGTGTTACTGGTTGTTTGAGCACGGTAAGGTCACTGAGGAGTTCAATTCGTGTCCCGAATACTTTGACGATGAGGACGAATATTCGGGATTTTCCATTTACGCGGGCGATGAAGACGAAGACGAGCTGCGCAACGACACCGAGCCTTTAACGCAAGCTCCTACCCCCGGAGCGGCGCTCTGTCGCGCCTTTGGCAAGTTGGGTCTGGAAGCCGAGGTCGCGGCAATTCTTAAATCGCATGAAATGTTCGCCCTCTTTACGCACAAAAAACTGATCCATGCCCTCGGTTTGCCAGAAGGCGCCGTGGCGACGGGGTATCGTTACGTCGCAGAAGGCGATGGGGAAATAGACCCAGACGATTGTATCCATGTGGGTGGTCACGCACCGGCGTCGCTTGGTTGGGAAGACGACGAAGAGTAGCTTCGTGCAACGGCGAAAATGTAAGGCGAGGCGGACTGGCGCTGGAGTGCGTCCGGCGCTGCGACCATAATGGAAGAACCCTGCGGCATCGAGCGATGACTGCCGCACCACCTCGTCTTTCTCAAAGGGACGCCATGCGCCAGCGCACCCTGTTTGCGACTTTTCTAGCGGTCGCAATGCTCGCCGGTGTTGGTTTGAACGTTTCCTCTTTGGCAAAAGGCCAAACGGTCACGCCTTCGCCATCGATCGTCGGTCCCAGAAAGGCGGAACAACCGCCGCTTCAAATCTCGGGTGTTTATCCGCATTTGGCGTCGTTCAACGGACACGGCGAATGCGGCATTGGCGCCATCGTTCCCTGGGCGGGGAGGTTGTGGTGGATCACCTATCCACCTCACTTCCGGCAAGGTTCGAAAGATAAACTCTATAGCATCGATGAGACGCTCCAACTAACGATCCATCCTGAGTCGGTAGGAGGCACCCATGCGGCGCGCATGGTTCATGCGCCCAGCGGCCAGCTTCTGATCGGGCCATACGCGATCGATCGGTCCGGACGTGTTCGCGCACTGGACGTTAAGAGCATACCGGGACGGTACACCGCTTGGGCCAGTCATTTGAAGGATCCTCAGCATCGGGTCTATTTATTCGACATGGAGGGTCCAATTTGGGAGGTCGACGTTCGCACACTCGCCGCCAAACGTCTGTTTATCAAGCCAGTTCCAGGATGGCATGGCAAGGGCGCCTATACGGGGCAAGGCAGACTCGTCATTGCCAATAACGGCGAAGCCAGCGCCGCCCACGACTTACCCCAGCCCTGGGAATTGCCGCTCGACCAATGGTCGCGCGGCGATGAGGACGCCGGCGCGCTGGCGGAGTTCGATGGCAAAAAGTGGAACATCATTGCTCGCCGACAGTTTGTCGAGGTAAGCGGGCCGGGCGGGATTGGCGGCAACGCTTCGCCGGATGATCCCTTGTGGGCGCTGGGCTGGGATCGTCGTTCCGTCTTGCTGCTGGTGCGAGACCAAGCGACTTGGACAACCTATCGGTTGCCGAAGGCGAGTCATGCGATGGATCCTCGGCATGGTTGGTACACCGAATGGCCGCGGCTTCGCCCGATTTCACCGCAACGCGGGCTGGCGTGTATGCACGGGATGTTTTTCGACTTTCCGTTGACGTTCTCCTCGCGACAATCACATGGTGTGCGCGCGATCGCATCGCATTTGCGATACATCCCCGATTTTTGTATGTGGAACGACCGGCTGGTTCTCGGGGCCGACGATACGTCGATTATGGAGAACCCCAAGGCCGGACAATCACAATCTAACTTGTGGTTTGGAACGGTCGCCGACCTGCAATCCTGGGGACCTGGTTTTGCTGTTGGCGGCCCTTGGCTTGGTGATCCCGTGTCGGCCGACAAGCCTTCGGAACCGTACTTGTTTTCGGGGTTTCACGGGCGCTGCCTGCACCTGGCGGCGACTGGCGGAGAGCCGGTCGATATGACGCTGGAAATCGACGAACAAGGTTCCGGCCATTGGCGTGAGCTGCAAACGATCGCCGTCCCTGCCGCGGGCTATACCTATCATGTTTTCCCGGATGATGCGCCAGGCGAATGGATTCGCGTTCGCGCGACCCAACCGGTAACCGCGTCCGCGTATTTTCATTACACCTCGGTGGCGGGACGCTCGCACCCGCGCGATGACAAACTGTTCGCCGGGTTGCGTGCGGCGAATGATCCAGGACCGATCGTGGTGGTCCGGCCCGCGGCGCACAATCGTGGATTGCAAGCCATCGTTCGGGAAATGAATGGCGGACTCGTGCGTTACTTCGAGATAGATGAACGCCTGAATGCGCGGGCCGTCAACGACAGCGTTCACGCCGAAGAGGCAAACCGACTGCTCGATTTTGAGCCTGTGGCCCAATACGACGAGGCGTCGGCGTTTGTTGTTATGGCCGATCAACGACGATATCGGTTGCCTATTGCGCCCTCGGTAAAGCCTTTTGGACGTGACGCGCGCGAAGTCCAGTCGGAACGCTGGCTTATGCACATCGGCAATATCTTCTACGAAGCGCCTCGCAACGTGGGTGGCAAGGACCCGATCGACATCCGGCGAATGCGGCCCGTGGCGTCGCATCGGTTTGCGATTTATGACTATTGCACCTGGCGCGGTTTACTCGTCCTGAGTGGCGCCAAACCTGAGGCGGCAGGCGACGGGCATGTCTTCCCGCTTCCCGACCCGCAGACCGCGTTGTGGTTTGGCTGCGTCGACGACCTGTGGAAACTTGGCAAACCCGTGGGCGTGGGAGGGCCGTGGAAGAACACGCAGGTGGCCAAAGACGAACTCTCCGACCCCTATTTGATGACAGGGTTCGATCGCAAAAAGCTCACGTTATCGCACGATGCGCAAGAGCCCGTTCAGTTTCGTATTGAAGTGGATTACTCCAATCGCGACTTCTGGAAGCCTTACGGGACAGTAACCGTTCCCGCGGGAGAAACGGCCACGGTGGATTTTCCGGTGGGCTACTCCGCACACTGGGCGCGGTTAGCGACCGACCGCCATTGTCGTGCGACCGCCGTATTCCTCTATGAGTGACGCGCCCAGAATCCCTTAGACGTCGCAGCGCGAATCATACGCCTTGCAGACGTGTGACCGCGGCGAAGGTTTTTACCAAGAGTTTGACGTCCAGCAGGAGCGATAACTTGCGGATGTAGAGAATGTCTAAACGAGCCCAGTCGTCGAACGGCATGCGGTTGCGCTGAGAAGCGACTTGCCAGAAACAGGTGAGCCCCGGCGTTACGTCCAGCCGACGTCGCTGCCAAGGCTCGCAGTCTTTTGATTCCGAAACGGGCAAAGGACGCGGTCCGACCAACGTCATAGAGCCGTTCAAAACATTCCAAAGTTGCGGTAATTCGTCAATGCTGCTGGCGCGCAATAAGCGACCGACCCGCGTGATGCGAGGATCGCGCCGAATTTTGAACGCAGGCCCATCCTGTTCATTGAGCTGTTTGAGCTCATGTTGACGTTGTTCCGCATCGACGCTCATCGAGCGAAATTTGTACATCGTAAAGGGGCGTCCCAGGCGTCCCGCGCGGCGCTGTTTGAAGAAGACTGGCCCCGGCGAATCGAGTTTGATCAGGATCGCAACTAGGGAGAACAGCGGCGCGAGAAGTAATAATCCACCACCGGCCAAGAGCACGTCGACGGCGCGTTTCCATAACGGCGTTTGCACCTCGAAGAATGCATCCAGCGCTCCTAACGCAATGGGGTGAGCCGCGACGGGCTGAGGTTCGACCGCGTCCGAATCCCGCAAGGTGAGCACTTCCACGTGGGTTGAATCGTCATGAAATGCATCCCAGGGATCGCTCGGGTAATGGTGCAAAACCACCCGAAAATGCCCCTTGCATTCAGGAGACTTTCGAAGCACATCTTGAACAATCAATTCGGCGGCGACGAGCGGGCAGTCGACCAGAACCAGCCAAACACCGCCTTCTTCCGCAATTCCGATTTCATCGGTAACGCGAATCCGATCGATCGCGCTCTGCTCAAGACGCGCGCAAAGGTCGACGGAACGTTTTGATTGAGGAATAAATTGGACTAGGCAGAATTCGCTCTCGGTGCGATCAGCGCGGGACCGCTCTCGCAGCAAGACTGCTTTTAGTTCGCGCGAACGATGGGCAAAGTAAAACCGCTTTTCATCGCGCACGCGCAGACCGAATAACCGGACGAGCAAATGAGAGAACATTGTCGATTCTGGGGGAAAACGCAGACTTTAGGGAGTGGATGGAGTCCCTGCCCTACGATTTCACGCAACCGACCTTGGGCAAACCTGAGGCCCGCCCGACTTCAGGTAAGTCGGGTCGACGGTAGACCTCGCAATTTGGTGGGATCGAGACGGCGAATGGCGGACCGACTCGCTAACGTTTACGCGGCCAGCGGTTATGTTGCCAAACGACGTCATGGAGTTAGATTCTAACTATTCGTCCCAGTTTGACAACAATCCCTTCCGTTGTTTTTTGAGGTATTTGGAGGGGGGGTGCCACAATACTTTGGGGTGGTATCTCGGTATCATCCGTCGACAAAGTCGCGTTAGCGTAGTTCCGGGCCTGCGGGCGCTGGTTCTTTTAGCGCTTCCGCCGCAGTGCGTGATACGGTGATCGCGGCCCAACCTTGCCAGCGGCACAACAATGCCATAAACGCCGGTAGCAATATGGGTCGAACGATGAACGTATCAAGCAATACGCCCAGGGCCAAGGCGAAACCGAGTTGGACGATCGCTGGCATGGGAGCGCCCGTTTCGCCAACCAACCAACCAACTGGTGGAAACCACGGAGCAACGTGCGGCGCCCAGGCGCCCGACGTCATAGCGACAAACGCTCCTGCCATGATCAACCCGCAACTGGTAATGATGCCGCCCGTCCGCACTAATCCGCGCCGCAAGCCTCCAAACGGTCCGTAAGCGGCTTGTTCTTCAAACACGCGGCTTGCCAAGAACACGTTATAGTCTTGGCCCACGGCCACAAGGATCACGAAGAGGAACAGCGGCGCTTTCCAATCCAGTCCCAGGTAGTTGGCGCCGCCTAACCAGGCGAAAAACAAGTCGGTCGCGCCGAGCGTCACATAATAGGTGAATAACACCGAAATGATCATGTAAACGCAGATCACCGGCCTTCGCAGAATTGCTACGAGCACGGCGAACACCGCGATGACGACCAAAAGCTGGATGCGCTGCGTGTCCGATTGTGTAATCGCTTGCAAATCTCGAATCCCCGCCGTCGTTCCGCCATAGGCGAACGTGGCTCCTAACCAAAACGAATCGGGACGTTTCGTCAACTCGTGCAGTTTGGCATCGATGGCGGAAAGCGTGCGACTCGCTTCAGGCGAGAACGGATCATCTTCCAACACAACATCCAGCCGGGTCGCTTCGCCCTTAAAGCCGGCGGCCTGCGACACATAAACATCCTTAGCGCCCTGGTGAGGACGAAGGAAACGTGTCTTGAGGCCGCGCCAACTAAACCCAGATACTCGCTTTTCCGTAGGCGGCGTCACACCTAGGGGATCGCTTAAACTGCGAACCGAGCGAACGCCCTCGCCGTAGAGACTGGCGGTTAACTCGGCGACGGCCTGACGGCTTGTAGAGTCCTGATTGAAATCGGCGCCACGGCGTACAGCCACCAACGTAATGGGGCCGCTTTCGCCCACGGGGAAATGGCCGCGAAGCAACTCGGCGCCTTGTCGGGCCACACGTTCTCGCGGCAAGGCCCGTAGAAAATCATAGGTAACGTGATCGGCCCTCTGCCAGCCAATCGCCGCCAACGGGCTAAGTAACACAACTGCGAGGACGAACACCAAACCAGGCCGGGCGGTAATCCAACGAGCCAACACCCACCACACGGCGCCTAATCGAAGTCCTGCCGTCGAACCTTCATGGTTGGTCGATGCTCGTCGCTTTAAGCCTCTCGGCCAAAAGAGCGCATCGCCAAAGCCTCGCAGGATCGCGGGGGCCAGTGTCAAGCAGGCGACCAACGCCACGGTCAGGCAAATGGCGATGACCACCCCGCTGTGTTTGAACTTGCCGAACTCGGCAAAGTACATTGCCCCGAGGCCGACAATGATCGTCAACGCGCTGGCCGCGAGCGCGCCGCCGACCGCCGACAGCGCCTTGGATACCGCTTCAGGACACGCGTGTCCCGCCTCGCGTTCTTCGCGGTACCGCGCGATCAAAAATAAGCAATAGTCGGTGCCAGCGCCGAACAAAAGCACGACCACAAAAATGCGTGTCGTGGTAAACACCTTGAGGTCCCACCATTCGAAACCCGGTATTAAATTGACTTGCGCAAGCAAGGCGACTGTGCTCATGGCGACGACCAACGATACGCCAATAGCCGCCAAGGGGGCTGCGACCAGCAACGGCGAACGGTACACCAAAAGGAGAATCAAAAAGATAATTGCGATGGTGAACGTCTCGGTGTGGCGGATGCTTTCGGCCGAGGCTCGCAACATGTCGCCCCCGACCGCCGCTGATCCGGACACGCCGAGCGCTAAACCCGGCGCGAGCGCTGGCGCCCAGGTTTCCTTG
The DNA here is from genome assembly GCA_963204915.1 of Planctomycetota bacterium. Taxonomy (GTDB): domain Bacteria; phylum Planctomycetota; class Planctomycetia; order Pirellulales; family Pirellulaceae; genus JAHWKS01. The sequence continues at coordinate 88,876 of CAUJHS010000106.1, forward strand.
ACGAGTTCGACCTCTTTCTCGACCCGCTGCAACACTTGGATGTTTTCTGTGGCGAGAAACTCATTGCCCAAGTGCAAGACGATCAGTCGCGCGTGATCGCGCGACAGCCGATCGCCCAGTACCTCATGATCCCAGGTCCATACGTCCAGGAGCGGCAAATCTACGTCGGCCAGGGGCGCCGTTAAATCGTGCTGATCGGCCAAATTGGAATCGTACGTGACGGCCAAGCGACGTTCTTGTTCCGCTTTTTCGCGCAGTCCTTGCAAGTAATAGGCAACAGCGCGGTTGTAATACGCGGTTGCCAAGGGTCGAAACTGAATGGCCGGCGTCTCGGCAAATTCCTCTTGGTAATTACTCAGTTTGACATCGAAGCGAATTGCCTCCTCGAGGGCGTTTTCGGCGTTACGAAACTCGGAGGCGACTTCTTCGCGCAGCATGTCTGCTTCGTCGGTCTTTCCCTCGGTCTGCAACTGATCCGCTTCACCAAGCCACTCCACGGTTCGTTTTAACGCCGCCGCGCCTTGCCAGTTGCGAAAGCGCCGAGCGAGGTCATACGAAACAAAAATGTCTTCGCGCTGTAAGGTTCCTTCTTCCCGAGCGGTCACAAGTACGATTTGACTTTTGGATCGGGTTCGCGGGAATGCTTCCGAGAGAAGGCGTTCGCCTTCGACACTTTTCATGTCGGACGGCAGGTAAGCTAGGTCGCCATCGTGTGCGATGTCGCTCCACGAAGGCGCCGTCAAACGGAGTCCTAGGGCGAGGAAAATCCAAATTAGAATGATGGCCAGCCAATGGCGGGAAACTAAGTCCCCGAGGCGAGCAAACATGATGATTTGATGACTTGAGTGATAGGATGAAGTTTGAAACGTGCGGGGAGGAGTGACGGTAAAGTCTGAGTTAGGGGCAGGTTATAACGGCTTTGCGGCCCCCTATACTAACCCCTGTGAGCGGGAAGACCAAGAGACGATGCGTGAAAATGGGATGTTTGGAGTTCTCGTCGGGCGTGACGATCAGTCTAAATACCGCAGTTTGACTCATTCGGCCCAATTTTGTTGTTTTCCGTATTTTCCCTAGTTATCATCGAAAGGAGGTCTTTGAAGATACCGGTTTCCACACCGTTTATCCGACTTAACAGCACGTTTCAGAATCAAGGTTTGGTGATTTTCTCGAGGTCGAACATGCCATTTCGTTCCAGGTTTATGTGCGGGTTCGCCGTGGCGGCCCTGTATTTGGTCCTGACTCAGGGGACTTACGGGCAACAAGTGGCCGGCGTGCAGGTCGACCCTGATGGCGTATTGCGCATGCGCGTGTTTCAAAACGACTTAACGCGGCAACGCCTCGATGCAGCGCGCGCGGGGATGGATCCTAACTTGGCCCGCCCTAGTGACTTGCGTAAAGTCTCCCTCAATCGCTTGGAAGACGCTATCGCCGAGCGCTTAGCCGCTGGCGCTCCGATTACGGAGGACATGGCGTATCTCGCAGGTCTGACACGCATTCAGTACGTGTTCTTCTATCCGGAATCAGGCGACATTGTCGTCGCGGGGCCAGCGGAGGGCTTTCTGCCCGATGCGTCGGGCCGCGTGGTTGGCGTTGAGACAGGTCATGCCACGCTCATGCTCGAGGACCTCGTGGCGGCCCTAAGAGCCTATCCCCCGACTGGCGAACGAGCCAAGGTAATTAGCTGCTCGATCGATCCAACGCCGGAAGGCTTGGCCAATATGCAGCAGTTTTTGGCGCAAGTCATGGGACGCATCACTCCGGGCGATGCTGATCGGGTCGTGCAAGGCTTGCGACAAAGTCTTGGCCTGCAGACCGTGTCGATCAAGGGCGTTTCACCGCAAACACACTTCGCTCAGGTTCTTGTCGAGGCTGACTATCGCATGAAGTTGATTGGGATTGGCCTGGAGCGGCCCCCGGTAAAAATCGCCAGTTACGTCGATCGCGCTAATCCGCGTGACGTGTCGCGCAATGCCCTACAACGGTGGTATTTCGTTCCTAATTATGAGTGCGTTCGGATGAGCGAGGACGAAATGGCCATGGAACTAGTAGGTGAAGGCGTCAAGCTCGTCAGCTCGGACGAGCTGGTGCAAGCCGGGGGAGCACGTGTCGGTTCCGCGACGGTCAACCGCGCAAGCAAAGCGTTTACTGAGAATTTCACCGAAATGTATCCGCAGTTGGCCAAACAAGTTCCTGTTTACGCTCAGTTGCGCAACTTGATTGATATGGCAATTGCCGCGGCGCATATCCAGCAACAAGATTATTACGGCCAGGCTAGCTGGGATATGCCGATCCTGAGCGACGAAAAACAATTCGCCATCGAAAAGTATCAAACCCCACAGCACGTCGAGACGGCTTGCGCGGCGATTTGGAAAGGCAATACCTTGATGACTCCCATTGGCGGAGGTGTGAATATTCAAGCGCGTCAGGCTCTCAAGGCCGAGAATCGCTTAACTGACGATAATGGCGAACTGCAAGCCCTGCGCAGCAAAACCACCATCGACGCGCTTCCTAAGAACCACTGGTGGTGGGACTGACCGGAATTGTCTTTCGCCAGTTCGTTTACACGCTTTGCGCGTAAACGACGTCATGGTTCGATTCGGCTGGCTGGCGGAAATTGGGGAAAGCGAGACTTTCGCGATCTGAATTCCCCCAATCCTTCTTGCCCAAAGCGTGACCTAAGCGATTTATTCTTGCTCGCGAAGCCACGCGAGCAACACCTTACCGACTTTGCCCAGAGAGTCGCCGGAACACTTGTCCGGCGTATCCTGAGTGGTATGCCAATAGGTAGGACGACCGGGCCGCGGGTAGTCAAAGTCGATGATGTCGCATGTGGGAATGCCCGCGAGGTCGTGCAACTTGATGTGGTCGTCCTGGACCCAGTGCCGCGGGCGGGCTATGAATTCGCGCACCCCTTGGCGTCGCGCGGTTTCCCAGATCGATTCAACCAAGGGACGGGTATCGGGCCAGGCGAAACTGTGCCGTTCGATGTAAAGCTCGAGGCTGCGGTCGCCCACCATATCTAGCAGGATCCCCCAGCGGTAACGATACGGCGGTGGATTGGCGATGTAGTCACGCGCGAAGTATTCCGAACCAAGAAAGTACGGGTCGCGTTGAGCATCGTACACCAGTTCTTCGCCGTCGAAGAACACGAAGTCAATCCCGAGATTCAACTTCAAATCGGCCAAGTGCCGGCCAAGTTCGCAAAGCACCGCCACTCCGCTGGCGCCGTCGTTGGCGCCAAGGAACAAGTCGCGTCGCCGGCGTACATCAGGATCGTTATCGGGGTAGGGGCGCGTGTCGTAGTGAGCGCAAAACAAGATGCGTTGTTGCGCTTCAGGACGAAACGACACGATCAGGTTGGTCATGGGCGCGAACTGCCCCGACTGTGGATCACGACCGCGGAATTCTTGCCGAGTGACCTTCGCGCCGATCGCCTCAAAATGCTCGGTGAGGTAGGCCTGCTGTCGCTCCATGCCTTGCGTGCCGCTGACGCGGCGACCCATGGCGCAAATGTCGAGCAAGTGCTGATACGCGCGATCGCCTTGGAATGGCGACACTTCGCGAACGGGCGGCGCTCCCTTACCGATGACGGGACTAACGGCGACGATAATCCATGTCGCTAAGAGGAGCCCCCACACGGACATGAACGCTCGGAGCTTGGACATTTAGTCCTTTCCATAGTGCTTGATTTGCTCCCAATATTCCGCGAAGGCGCCTTCCTTCTGGAAGTTGGGATCGTTGTCCAAGTCGTGGCATTCCAAGCACTTTTTCTCGGCCTGAGCGAGCGGCAAACGCATGCTCTCGCGGAGCAAGATTTTCTCCGCCTCTTCGAGATCCAGTTCGCCCATTTCGGCGGCGACATGTTTTGAGCCGGGTCCATGACAATTCTCGCAGCCGTTGCCATGCAAAAGTTTCGATTGTTCAAGGTTCACATAACCCGACTTATAGGGGAAATAGCCTTGAGGATCCCAACCGGTCACATGGCAGCTTATGCATTCCGGGTCATGGTGGCGCGGAATTTCCACTCTTTCTCCCGGATGCACAAGCGACTCGAGTGCGTGATGGTGTGGCGTATTTTGCCAGATTTCGTAAGCGGTCGTGTGACATTCGCCGCAGGTCTGAGAACCGACGAACTCATTTCCCGAAGGATGCGTGACGGGACGCAGGCCTAAGCCTTCCAAGCCTTCACTTTGTAGTGCGTCTTGATAGGCGGCTAACAATTTCAGCATGAACGGCGAATCCGCTAGTGCTTTGTCCAACCCGACGCGTTCGTACCGAAAACGGTTCTCAGGATCGTCGAATACGCCAAGCACTCCGGCGTACATCGATTTTTCACCAATGAGGATCAACTGCGTATCGCCGATTTTTTCCGGGCTGGTAGGCGGTTCGCCAGCACCCGCGGCGGCTACGATGATGTCGAACTGCGGAAACTTCTCTGCCAACGCCTTTGACTCCTCATATTCGGCGTTCGCTAATAGAATGAGCACGTTGCAACCTGCCGCTTCAAGTTGTGGCAAGACCTTTTGAAGCCCTTCTTCGGCCGAAGATTTCTCAATCTCCTCGCTTTGTAGTTTTTTCAGGCGCTCGCTGCCTAAGATCGCCGTGACGCCGATTTTTTCGCCGCCGGCCTCGATAATGCGGTGCGATTTCGTCAGTCCGTACAGACTGGCGTTGGCGCACAGAAAGGGACTTTGCCAATCGGCTGAGTCTGACAACGCCGACAACAACTCGCCACCGGAAAGACGCAAATCGTCGGGGCCCAGCGCTACCGCCTTGTAGTTAAGTTTCTTCAGCCCTTCCGTGGTGACCTGAAACTTGATTTCCGCCTGGCGACCGTAACGGCGCACCTGATTGCCGGCATCGAAAGGCAGCACGGTCCAACCTTTTTCCACCAACTGTTCGTAAAGCGTGTGTCGGCGCGCCAATCCGCCTTTTTGATTGGTTAAACCTGCGCAACCGCATGGCTCCAAGTAACCATTCTGCCGTCCCGTGAGCATGAAAACGTATTTGGGCTCCGGCCAGTCGGCAAAATGCGCCTGGTGCGGAGCCTTTGGCCCTGGGGCAACTTCAGCCGCTGCGACGGACTCCACGGGAGGCTCGGAGAAACCTTCGTGAACCTCCGGCGCTCCAGCGCCAACTTTCGTCGTTGTTGGCGGCGGCGGGGCAGATTCAGGCGCCACTTGGGGTGGAATGTCGCTAGTCCCCGAGGCGATCTTCGACGAGTCCTCGTTCAACGTCTCGGCTGGCGCCGGCGTCGTGGAAAGCCCCGTTTCCGGCGGAGAATTCTCAACGGACGGTGGGCCGTTCTTCGAGGTTGAAGGTTCGCGCGAGGCGGGGCACCCCATCGCCATGGCCATGGTCGCCGCCAATAAAAAACTAATGACCGCGGCGTTCCAAGAGTAAGATTTATGCATGCTCACCTCTTCGTCCTTGAAGCTTAGTGAAACGCCAAACGAGGCTGCCGCATCCATCGCGTGTGGTGTGAGGTTGACTCCACGGCGGGAGCCAAACCTGGCGCCGGCGATCGCTTAGGTTTCGAATCGTAGGGGATCCCTGTCGTTCCCGCCCGCTGGACCGAGCGGAATGCGGGGCGCAAGCGGTGTTGTCGTGTTAAGACGCCTTTTCGACGAGGAAACTAACGTACACGTGTGCTTGCTTCGCGTCGGGGTGCGTTGTTTCCAGTTCAATGCTTCCGAGTTCGCCAGGGCGCGCACCCAAATAGTCCCCCAGGGGGGCGCTGGGCGGGATGGTAATTTGCATCGGAACCATAATCACTGCACCGTTATTTAGTTCTCGCGGTTCGCCCAACGTCGCTTGTAACGAATTCTCCGGCGAAATCTTTGCGATGCGCAGTTCCACCTCATTGCGATGAGGGCCTTTGATCATCACGTGGATCGTCTTGGTGACGCCTTTTCCTTGCGGAACGGCTCCTATCTTCAACGTACTCCTCTCGCTGTCAAAACCTGAGCCAGTAAACGTGATGTCGCCAACAGCTCTCCCCTCGATGGTCGCTGCGAGTTCATGCGTCGTTGCGGCTTGAACCGTGAGGCGGATTTTCTGGTTTATCGGCCCTAAAGGCAACCCTGGTTTTGTCGTTAGTACGACGGCGACCCCCCCCTTGGCGCCGGGTTCCGATTCTACCTCCTCGGCCGACAGCGGCCGAAATTCGACATCAAACATGTCGGCGCCTTCAGGTTTCTCAAAGTCGTGCTTCGTAATCTTTACTCCGTCTCCCCGATAGTCGTAGACGTTGATGATCGACTCGTGGGGTTCGCTACTGGAAATAGCCCCATAGAACACGTCCGGAGGAACGAGACGAACGGCCTGGGCAATGCGGCCTTCGACGCTGATTCGAATCGACGGCTGCGACGGATCATTCGTGAGAATCACCCCGCCGTGAGCGAAATGGTCTGTCAAAACTTTGGGCTTCCATTCCAACGTGACCTCAGTCGAACCACCGGGGGGGATGGGTTCGCCCGACAAGTTCGCAATGGTGCACGAACAAGTAAATTCGCCTTTGGTTAACTCGAGCGGTGCGGTTCCCACATTGCGAAACGTAAATACATACGTACCGGTCTCATCGAAATCCATGGTTCCGAAATTATGCAAATAGGAGTCCTCCCGCTTTTCGCCGCCTTCGACCAACACCTTGGCGGCGGTGCGTTCGGCCGGCAGTCCGTTTCCTGCAGCGTCGGGCACAGGGTAAATCGATACGGAGCCCATAAACTCGGAGCCAACAATACCGCTGCCAATAGCCAGCCCGACCGTTAAGGCAATGAGCGCCAACACCCAAGTCTTCATCAAGCGCACCTGATATTCGAGAACGGATTTGTCAGATTATGCGGTCGCGAGTTGAACGGCGGACATGGCCCACAGCGCGTGAAACCGCGGCGGCGCCGAACAGCTCGGCGAGTGTATGATCGATCGGGACGCCCCTCGCGTTCAATTACTCCGGCATTCGTATTGAAGCAGATGTTTTCAGTTTACGCAGCTTTTGGGCGAGCTGTTCAAGATTTTTGACGTTTGAGTCTTCAGGCGCTGGCAAAACAGCTAACTTGTACTCCTCATGGGGGTTGAGTAGGTCGAGCTGAAGAGCCGTTTCTGCCGATTTCGCCGCCTCGGAGGGACGTTGGCTCAGGTGCAATCGCCATGCAAGTTCGACATGCAACGCCGCATTCACGGGATATCGGTTGATGGCCTGCTGAAACGCGGTCACGGCGGCATCGAGGTGCATCGAATCGGGTTGGACGTGATACGCGCGTGCGTGCATCTCGCCAATCGCCTTCCGAAGCGTGAATGATCGTGCATCGCGTTTCACCGCTTCTTCACAGGAGTGTTGAAATTCGACGAACTTCTCGGGAGACGGACGGCGGCGCCACTGCTCTAACATAAGGTTGGCTAGCTCGCTCCAGGGTTGCGCAGAATAGGGGTCGGCCTTGGCTGCAACTCGAAGCGCCTCCTCGGCTTCGTTCAGGCGTCCTTGTTGGGCAAGGTCCGACGCGCGCCGCAGGTGCGCATTGGACGTCAATGTTGGCCCATATGCTGTGAAATAACACCAACCCGCAAGGGCGAATGCCGCCGCCGCCAAACCTGCAGCCAGTCTTGGCGTGACGATTCGCGGAGCCGGCTCCGCTTCGGCCGCGTTTTGTGCAAGCGCCGCCCACAACCATAAGTTGGTCGCGACCGAGGCGAAGCCAATTCCGCCTGCCGCCAGCAAGTTGACTGCAAGTACGAAGATCGCCGCCAACAACATGTTGGACGAAAGCGACCCTCGACACGTCCATGGATGGAGTAATGCGATGCAAACCAGCGCCGCGGGAAAGCCAATCCCTAGCATGACCGAATCCAGGGGATACTGTGCAGCCAAGGAAATCGGAAAGGCCAAGAGGAAACCGGCGGCTGCTCCCACATAAACGCGTTGCGGCGAGCCAGGGTTGGACGCGTCTGATTTCTCGGCTCGCGCCAAGTCCGCCAAGTCCTTGGTATCGGGTAGGGGTGTATTCTGGGGTGAAGCACCTTGTACGTCGCGCATCAACAAAACGAACACGGCGGTGAACGCTATTAGGGCGAAGATTCCTGCTGAGGCCCAGATTTCCAAAAGAAAGTTGTGCGGGTCTGCAACCGACTCACTCGCCTGTGGCAATTTATAAGCGGTGTAGAACGCTTGAAAATTTCCAACGCCAACGCCCCATAAAGCATGTTCTCGAATCATCGCGGCCGTCGCCTGCCAATATTCCAATCGATACAACAGAGACTTTGGCGCTTCGCTAAGCACCTTGATGTCAACCCCGCCTACGGCGACGGCCGTCGCCAAGAGCACGGTCGTTGCAACGCCTGCCAGGGCGGCGACGCGCCAATCGACCTTTTTGGCGCCGCGCCGAGCCAGGTAAGCCAACAGCAACATCCCGCAAAAGGTCGCGAGCCAAGCCGCTCGACTCTTGGTAAGAAACAGACATCCGCCGATGACCAAGAGCGTTAGGATGATTCCGGCCAGAACGCGGTTTCGCCCCTCCATGCGCGAGATTCCAACCCGCAGCCCGATTCCAGCAGCCAAGACGAGCCACGGCGCCAAAAACCCCGCCAAGGAGTTCGTCAGGGCGAACGTGGCGATTGGCTCTAAGCTGCCAACACGGTTGCGAAATAGACGTTCCGTTTGCGGGTCCGGATTGACCCCCAAACCGCCGTCGATAAACGCTTGCTGGGGATTCTCCGCCAGTTGCGCGCGCATCTGTGGGAACGAGACGAAGTACTGGTAGTACGCAAACATGCTTAAGGCGACCGCCAGCGCGATCATGACCGCCACGATGGCCCGCTGTTCGACTCGCGAGACGATCGTCTGACGAACCAGGAAAAACACGACGGCAAACGAAACCCATTGCCAGACGGAATTGATCGTGGCCCGCGGATTTCCCTCCCACAGGTTCAGCCAACCGCTGAACGCCACAATTCCGGCAAACAACGCGACTGCGCCCAAGGTGGCGTCGACTCGGACCGTAGCGCGTTTTTTGATCACGCACGCCACCGTCCACGCCGCCAGCAATACCAGCCACAGCATGTTGAGATACAAGCCGGAACCGCCTTCGGCGACCGATTCCGAAGGAATGAGCGGCGTCACCACCAATAACGCTGCGATGCCGGCGCTCATCCACGATTGGTGGGGTGCGTCCAGCGGCCGTGACTTCATTAAACGGTTTGGGGGGGTCCGAGGCGGCCGCATTTCTCAACGTTTCAAGGCAATGGCACCCAGTTCGGACGCCATCCCGCACTTGGTTGAATAGAGTCTCATTCACGCTCAAAGTTGGGATGGCGGCGTCCATTCAGACTAGCCGTCGCAGCGGTGATTTGCTATCAGGGACGATCCATGGAAAACGGATCATATGGTTGTCAAAGTTGACGACTGGGCGTATGATCACCTTATCTGTAATGAGACTCGTTCTCACTAACCCCGCTTGCCATTATGACTGCCGTGCATGATCTTGTCCCGCTGAATATGGCGCCCGTCGGACAAACGGCCTATGTCGCCCATTTGATGGGGCAAGCGGACGACGTTCACCGGCTCAAGGAATTGGGCCTGCGTGAAGGCGCGATGGTTGAAGTTGTTCAGTCTGGTACGCCGTGCATTATTCGCTTGGCGGGGCATAAGTTGTGCTTTCGCGACTGTGAAGAATGCCGTGTTCTTGTGCGGTTAGGCGCTTCCCGATGACCACTCTGGCCGAACTCTCCGTTGGACAATCCGCCACCGTACAGTCGGTGCAGGGTCACGATGAGATCGCCGTCCGGTTGCTGGAAATGGGCCTGACCCCTGGTGTTGATGTCAAAGTGGTCGGGTCGGCATTGCTCGGCGATCCCGTGGAATTGGAAGTCCGCGGCTACCGCTTGAGTTTGCGCAAGTCTGAAGCCAAACGAGTTAATGTCTGACGCCCTGAGCGCCGCGACTGTTAGAGCGAGCGCGACCGGATGAAATTAGGATGTACCATGCCGTCGCGTTGTCCATGTGAGCGACAACACGACTCCCTCCCTGCTCTCTCCCGCCTGTCATGTCTGTCACCAGCGAGCGCCGCACAGTGATCGTGGCGTTGATCGGAAACCCTAACGTCGGCAAGTCGACGTTGTTTAATGCGCTTTCCGGCGTACGTCAGCGCGTCGGCAACTATCCCGGCGTGACCGTCGAAAAAAAAATCGGGCGCACGTCGATCCACGGCCGGAGCTTCGAGTTGATTGACTTGCCGGGCACGTACAGTCTTTCGCCGCGCAGTCCCGATGAGATGATCGCCGTCGACGTGCTTCTCGGACGGCGCGACGACGTGGGCGCGCCCGACGCCGTGTTGTGCATTGTCGACGCAAGCAACCTCCAGCGCAATTTGTACCTGGTGAGCCAAGTGCTCGAACTGGGCCGGCCTGTAGTGTTGGCGCTCAATATGCTGGATGTCGCATTGGAAAAAGGCCACGCCATTGATGTGGAGCGATTGCGACGGCAACTGCCGGTGCCCGTCGTCGAGATTCAGGCCAATCGACGTCGAGGCTTGGACCAATTGCGTCGCGTGTTGAACGAGGCGGTCGATTCGCCGCCGCCGACCGTGGAAAGCCCCTTCCCCGAAGCATTTCAAAAAGAACTATCCGATCTGCGGGCCTTTTTGACGGATGACGCGGATTCTCCGCCGCCGCGGTATTTGATCGAGCGGCTATTGCTCGATGCCGGCGGATACCTTGATCGCGCTAAACTGCATGAGTTCCAACATGATGATTTACCGGCGAAACTCGCCGACGCGCGCCGCCGACTGGCCGAAGCGGGAAGTCCCGTTCCGGCGGTCGAGGCGATGGCCCGTTATCAGTGGGTAGGTCACGTGTTGCAGGGGGTTGTGTCGCATGACGCGGAACGCAAAATCACCTGTACCGACCGCATCGACCGCGTGTTGACGCACAAAGTGTGGGGGACGGTCGTCTTTCTGATCTTGATGGCGCTGATGTTTCAGTCGGTGTTTTACGTGGCTGAACCGGCGTCGTTCGCCATCGAATGGCTCAATGGACGCCTGGCCGGTTTGGTCGATGCGGTGCTAGCGGAAGGCGCCTTGCACTCGCTGCTGATTAACGGCGTGATCGGCGGCGTGGGGGGTGTGCTGGAGTTTCTGCCACAAATCTTCACTCTGTTCTTCTTTATCGCCGTACTCGAAGATTGCGGCTATATGGCGCGGGCCGCGTACTTAATGGATAAGTTAATGTCGCGCGTGGGACTCAGCGGCAAGTCGTTTATTCCGCTGCTTTCTTCATTTGCCTGCGCTATTCCAGGCATCATGGCCACGCGCGTGATCGAGAATCCGCGCGATCGGCTAACCACGATTCTGGTGGCGCCGCTTATGAGTTGTAGCGCGCGCATGCCCGTTTACGCCCTGCTCATTGCGGCGTTCATTCCCAATATGCTGTTGGGGGTGCGAGTTGCGATACCTTCGCAGTGGCCGCTATTGCCCGATACTTTGCCCCTCGGCATTGGGCTGCAAGGACTAACGTTGTTCGCCATGTACGCCATCGGCGTATTGGCCGCGGTTCTGGTGGCTCTCACGTTGAAAAGCACCTTGCTTCGCGGCCCCACACCGCCCTTTGTCATGGAGTTGCCGACGTACAAGTGGCCTTCGCCAGGCGGGGTGTTATTCCGCATGTTTGAACGCGGCTGGGCGTTTGTGCGACGCGCCGGCACGTTGATTCTGGCCGTGGCGATTGTGATCTGGGCGGCCACGTATTACCCGCGCGACCCCTCAAAGCTCGACCCTGCGTTATTTGAACGGCAAGCCGCGCTCGAGACGGCGCTTTCCCAAAGCGTGGCGCCGGAGGATGACGCGAATCGCGCGGCGCTCCAAGCCGAACTGGACGACGTGAATACGGAGATCGAAGGTGAGTTTGTGCGCACAAGCTACTTGGGACGCGCCGGTCACTTCATCGAACCTGCGGTTCGACCCCTGGGGTGGGACTGGCGCATCGGTTGTGCGGTAATTGCGTCATTCCCCGCGCGAGAGGTCGTCATCGCCACACTCGGCGTGATTTATAAACTCGGGGCGGATGAAGCGAGTGAAGAGTCGGAAACCCTCCGCGAGACGCTGCAAGACGCAACGTGGGAGGGAACCGACCGGCCCGTGTTCAATATCCCGGTAGCGCTCTCGCTTATGGTGTTCTTCTCGCTGTGTGCGCAGTGCGCGGCGACCCTGGCCGTAATGAAGCGAGAAACTAACAGTTGGCGGTGGCCCGCGTTTACGTTTTTTTATATGACGACGCTGGCATACTTGGGCGCGTTGACGACGTATCAAATCGGCATTCGCTTGATGTCGTGAACGCGAACCGCGGCATGTTTTGGAGAGCAACGATGTTGAACGACGCGCAAAGTGTCATCGCTGCAACACTTGTGGTTGGCTCGATCGCCTATCTCGCCTGGTGCGTGGCGAATCATTGGCGCGGTCGGAAGACCTCCGGCTGTGGCGCCTCGTGCCAGGGTTGCGCTTCGGGCGCTCAGGATGCAACCCCGGTTGTGCAGATATCCCGCGCGCCGCCGCATCGCCGCGCGTCGTCCTAGAAACGTTTACTCGATGGTGGCGGTGGCCTTGCACACGGCTTCGGTCCCGCCGCCCAGGTCGGTCTTGATGGTAATCGTTTCGACGATCTTGCCGCTACTGGCGCCCGCGGTGAACGTGATGGGTACGAGGTGCATCTCTTTAGCCTCGTCCGAGAGTTGGCATTGGAAAGATCCATCGGGGCAATCGACTTTCAGAATTCGAAACGGTTGATTGCCGCGCACCACCAGTTGCTTCGTGACGGACTGCCCCGGCGTGAGGACTCCCAAAACCAGCGAGCCCGGGCTGACGTTTAAAGCCGTCGTTACGCGACCTTCGACCGCAAGCGGAATCGTCGTCATATTGCGGTCGTTGGTGATCACCGTCAACTGTTCGAGAATATATCCGCTCGGCGTTTGCTCATTCAAACGCACGAGCATCGTGTAGGCGACGCGGCCGCCCCCACGTTCTTTCTCATTCAACTCCACTTCGAAGTGGGGATTTGCGCAACGCACATCCACAATGCGCCAGTCGTCGCGCCCGGCGTAATTGACATCCACCTTGGTTTCCGCACGTTGTCCTTGCGCCACCGAGCCAAACTGGACGACGCCCGGCGAGAAGACCACATCGCGGCGAATATACGCCGATATATGCAGTTGCACTTCCGCAGGGAACGGCTGGTCGATAGTGACGGTCAACGTGGCGGTTTTGTGGCCATTGAACGATCGTGTGTTCAATGAGGCCAGAATCTCCGCTTTTTCCCACGTTTTGAGCGTGTCTTTGGTGACAATGGGGGTCGTACAGCCGCAACTGGAGCGAACCCCCGTGATGTGAATGGGCTCCTGATAGCAGTTGACCAATTCAAACGCGAATTCGGCTTTGGCGCCCCGGGCGACGGAGCCAAAGTCATGATTCGTCGTCTTGAAGAGTTTTTGCGCCCAATCCTGGGAACGTCCGTCCGCAGCAATCCCTGCTACGAGCATGAACGCGACAACAACGATGCGCGCCACCGGTCTCTCCCCTTCTCGTAGGCCGTACACTGGAGTTCCTGCGCGTGCGAAACAGCGCTTGTTCTATTTTTCGGCTATCGGTGATCTGGAGAAAAGACTTTTTTGGAAAAGACTTCCTAGATGCCCGGGTTTACCTAATTGCGGCAATAAATGCAACGCTCCCATTTCTCCAGGGACACACAGCGTCATCGCCGATTACGCGCTCTTTGGACCGTGGGTGCTTTTGCAAACTGCGGCCACGCTGGCCGGGTGATTTCCCACGGTTCGCCTGATCGATTGAGCAAGAGCCGCACGCCGGCGCATGGCGGGTAAGACAAATGGACCCGCGACCGCCCCTTGGCGCGTCTTTTCAACGTCACCTACGAACCAACCCGCAATTTCACTAGAATCGGGTCGATGCCTTCCTACCTATCACCCTGCAGAACTTCATGAAAGAGCGAAGGATCCTCGTCACATCCGCCTTGCCTTACGCCAACGGGCCGATCCACATCGGCCACTTGGTGGAGTACATTCAAACGGACATTTGGGTGCGCTTTCAAAAACTGCGCGGCCATCGGTGCATCTTTCTGTGCGCCGACGACACCCATGGCACGGCGATCATGATTAGTGCTCAAAAGCACGGGGTAACGGAGGAGGCCTGGATCACCCGTATTAATGAGGAGCACCAGCGCGATTTCGCCGGCTTTGACGTCGCATTCGATAATTACGGCAGCACGCACAGCGATGAAAACCGCCAGTTATGCGCTGCGTTTTGGAAAGCCATTCGGGCGGCGGGGTTGGTCGTTGAAAAAGACGTGACCCAACTTTACGACCCTGTAAAGGGAGTCTTTCTGGCCGACCGCTTTGTGAAGGGTAAATGCCCCGTGTGCGGCAAACCCGATCAGTACGGCGATAGCTGCGAGAACGGTCACACGTATACGGCCGCCGAACTGGTCGAGCCGGTCAGCACGCTCTCGGGCGCAGCGCCGGAAATTCGCAGCGCTCCGCACTTGTTCATTCAAATCGAGAAGTTGCACGACTTCTTGGAATCGTGGACGCAAAGCGGCGACCACCTTCAGCCCGAAGTGGCGAATTATCTCAAGGGGCACTTTCTGCACGAGCCGCTGCGCGATTGGGACATTTCACGCCCCGCACCCTATTGGGGCTTTGAGATTCCTGATTTCCCTGGCAATTACTGGTTTGTGTGGTTTGACGCGCCGATTGGCTACATGGCCTCAACATGGCAATGGTGTAAGCAGCACGGCGAAGACTTTGACGCTTGGTGGCGGAATCCCGATACCGAGATTCACCACTTCATCGGGAAAGACATCACGTACTTTCATACCTTGTTCTGGCCCGCCATGCTCAAGGCGGCGGGTTTCAATCTGCCGACGAAGATCCACATTCACGGCTTCCTGACGGTCGACGGGCGCAAAATGTCGAAGCGGGATGGTACCTTTATCAAGGCCGCCACGTACTTGAACCATTTGGACCCGTCATTCTTGCGTTACTTTTACGCCTCGAAGTTGGGGCCCGGCATTGATGACATCGATATGAACCTACAGGAGTTCGTCAATAAGGTGAACTCCGACTTGGTGGGCAAGGTGGTCAACCTGGCGAGCCGCACGGCGCGCTTTGTGCAAGAGACCGGCTTGTCCGCTACGTATCCCGAGGACGGCGGTTTATTCCAGCAAGGCGCCGCAGCGGAGGAGGATATTGCCGCCGCGTACGAAACCGGCGATTATAATCGGGCCATGCGGTTGGTCATGGAGTTGGCCGACCGCGCTAACGCCTACGTCGAGTCCACCGCTCCGTGGGCTTTACGGAAGGACAGCAGCAAAGCGCATCAATTGCAGGATGTCTGCACGGTCGCTTTGAATTTGTTCCGGCAGATTGTCGTTTACTTGGCGCCAGTCCTGCCGCGACTTGCGACGCAAACGGGCCAATTGTTCAACTGCCCCATTCAATCCTGGAGCGACGCGCAAACGCCTCTTGTGGGCGTGGCGGTATCGCCGTTCCAGCACATGCTGCAACGTGCCGACATGAAGGAGGTGCACGCCATGATCGAAGAAACCAAAGCCGACGCCGCTGGCGGAGAGCCGGTCCGGTTTGACGACTCCGACGAGTTCCTCAAGGCCGAACCCATTGCGCCGCAATGCACGATTGACGACTTTATCAAAGTCGACTTGCGTGTGGCGCGTGTTATCGCCGCCGAAGAAGTGCCCGACGCCCGTAAACTGCTCAAGTTGACGCTGAGCCTGGGCGGCGCCGAACGCCGCACGGTGTTCGCGGGCATCAAAGCGGCGTATGAACCGAAGCAGTTGGTGGGTTCCTTGGTTGTGGTGGTGGCGAACCTGGCTCCTCGCCAAATGAAGTTCGGCCTCAGTGAAGGCATGGTCGTCGCGTCGGGTCCAGGTGGGGAAGATGTGTTCCTGTTGCGCCCGGATAAAGGCGCGCAACCGGGTCAGCGCGTGCATTAGGCGACCTCTCGCACGTCGCGCTCGAAGTTGATGATCACGTCCCTTGTGCGCTTGCCATGTTAGCTCGTCTTGCCAATCGACTGATCCTTGGCCCGACTTGTGACGCGATCGACACAAACGGAAAAACGCGCCGCTTGGTTCACTTTGCCAGCGGCTCGCTCGAGTTGTGGAGTCCTCGCCCGTGCGAGCACCCGCCGGGAGAAGCTCAGGTGTACATTTTGAAGTTCGGCGGGACTCACAGCCGCGCCGAACGCGCCACCGAGCATCCGGCCGAGGCGTGGAGCGACCTGACTTCCGAGGTCTGGGCGGTAAACCCGCCGGGCTATGGCGGAAGTCCCGGAATGGCGACCTTGCGCGGCATGGCCGCCATGGCGGACGCGGCTTACGCCGATATCGCCTCACGCGCTGGGGATCGACCGATTGTCGTCACAGGCAATAGCCTTGGCGCGTGTTACGCGCTCTATGTTGCGGCGCGGCGCCGCGTGAACGGCATGATCTTGCGCAACCCGCCGCCGCTGCGCTCGATGATTGTGCGCCGACATGGATGGTGGAACGGCTATCTGGGCGCGGCGCTCATCGCCTGGAATGTGCCGCGCGAACTGGACGGCGTGAGCAACGCGGCGCGCTGCTCGGCTCCAGCGGTGATGATGGCGTCGCTGCGCGACCGGGTCGTGCCCGTGCGATTCCAGCGAGACATCCATCGCGCCTATGCTGGTGAAAAGCAGATTCTGGAGCTGCCTGAGGCCGATCACGCCGACCCGCTGAATGAGAAAGAAATGGCGCAGTACGCCCAAATGCTGCACTGGCTGCGCCGTAAGCTTTCGCCCAGTTGTTGAAGTTGCAGAGTCGGTCGCCGCCAAATGCGGCGATTACTTCGCCGGGCGCTGCTGCTCCTCCATTTCTTGAATGTAGCGCCGCAGCCGTTCGTTCTCATCTTGCACGTCTTTGAATTTGAACATGTTCTCGACGCGCTTGACCAACTCCACCTTGTTTACCGGTTTGGAAAGAAAATCGTCCGTACGCGCCTCAACAGCCCGCTCAATATCGCCAAGTTCGTTCAACGCGGTGACCATCAAAACCATGATGCTTCGCGTCGCCGCATTTTCTTTGATCTTTTTGCACACCTCGAACCCGCTCAACTTGGGCATCATCACGTCGAGCAGGATCAGATCGGGTTCGAACGATGCGACTTTATCGAGCGTATCTTGTCCATCGACGGCGAATTCAAGCTCGCAGTCTAAATGAGCCAGATACGCTTCCAGCAATTCAGCGTTTGCCTGGTTGTCGTCGGCGATCAAGATACGATAAGAACGAGACATTCCGGCGCTTTCGCAAGATAAAGATTCCTACAGCCTCAATGATCGGGATTATACGAAACAAGCCTCGACCTGAGAATGCGTCGGAACGACGGCTACTCGGCGAACTCCCGTTCGGTGCGCGTGATACGGCGTTTCAGGTTCTCACGACCGATGTACAAACCCGCGCGGGGATGCTCTTTTTGTAAGTCTTCGTACTCGCGGTAAATGGCGGCTACGCGGTCGCGGTGAAACGGATGCGTCCGCAAAAACAGCGGGATTCTGCCGCCGTCGGCCTCGCCTTCTCGTTCGTGCATGGCAAGCAGCAAGCGAGCCATCTCGCGCGAATCGTACCCGGCGTGGTAAGCCCACGTTGCGCCGTCGCGGTCGGCATCGGCTTCATCCTCGGGCCGAAAGGGTTTTGCGAACGTTTGCATTAACAACGAAGCCGACTGCATGAACTGTTGCGGCGAGAAGCCTTGTTGGCCTGAGAACGTCTCTTGCGCCAGCTTGGTTTGCTTGAGCGCCAGCAATTGATGGCCGTGGTCCAAGTGAGAGAGTTCGTGCCCGACGACGCCCGCGACCGCTGCTTCACTTTCAGCGAAATCGAGTAGCCCTTGAAAGAAAATCAAAGTGCCGCCGGGGAATGAGCGAGCATCGATCCGCGGCGCATCAGCCACATAGACTTTAATCTGGCGATAACGTGCTGCGTTGCGCATATGCGGTTGCAAGACTGCGACCAAACGCTGCAAATATTCAACGTTCTTTCCGCGTTCCGCGACTTTGACGCCTTGGCGTTTTAGTTCGCGCAAAAACTGTTCCGCGGCGGCGTCTCCAGCCTTTTGTTCTTGCGCGATCGGAATTTCGATCGCTCGTAACTGCTGGCGGTCTTCGTCGCTGACAGGTCCAAGGAAGTTGGGTACGAAGTTTTGCGGATCGAACATCGGAATCGCCGGCGCCCTGTCTTGGCCCCGAGCGCTGGCCGCAGGAAACATCGCAATCCACAGAACGACGGCAAGCGGCGCACGTTGGCGCCAATTCAGCACGTGAAACTCACCCATGCAATGCACTCCGCACGCCGTCAGGAGGATCGGTCCGAAATACGGTAATCGGCAATCGCGGCGAGAAGCGGATCAACCGTTTGTATTTGAATCTGATGGGGCGGATTCCACGTCACCCAGCGATGCCCCTCATGCTCGGTTGTTTTGATGTCGACGGGGTGCAGCAACCGCGCGAGGAAGAATACAACGGTCTTCTCGACGATTTGCCCGCCCCGGCGGCGCAATCGCACAGGATATTGAATGGTAAACCGGAACTTGGGGTCGATTTCGACGTCAGCGGCCTGGATGCCGGTTTCTTCGTACAGCTCGCGCAGCGCGCATTCCAACTCTGTTTCGCCGTCTTCGACATGGCCCTTGGGCAAATCCAGTCGGTGGGGATGCTCCATCAACAGGAACGACTCGACCGGGCTCGCTCGAAACACCACGACGCCGCACGATTTGACTTCTTCCATATACAACCGTCGCCAAGGCTCGGCTATTTCGGGTATGGCCTCGGGCTCACCACGGTAGGAGGCCGTCCTACTCTTGAGGCAACGTGAAATCGGCAATGAACAACTGACTTTCACGGTCTTCGGTGCGAGTGCTCGTCCACATCAGTCGCTTGCCGTCGGGCGAAAACACGGGCAGCACATCGGCCGATACGGAATCGGTTATCCGAATCGGTTGTCCTGTGTGAAACTTGCCGTCCTTCACTTCATATCGGACCATCCACAGATCGTAATTTGGACGCGCGTTGGGGTCGGAGTGATCGGCGCCGGACCAAATCAAATACGGTTGGGTCGGATGCCAATACGGCCCCCAATTAACGCCTTCGTTGTCGGTCAGTGCTTGTTCGTGTTTTCCGTCCACGCCAATCACGTAGATTTGCAGGTAGCTTTCCTTTTTGCGATCGCTCCGGAAAACGACCCATTGGTTATCGGGCGAGATGAACGGCCCGCCGTCGTAACCGGTCGCATTGGTCAGTTGGCGCACGTTGCCGCCGTCGGCGTCCATTACGTAGATATCGGGATCGCCATCGCGATCGCTACAAAACGCAATCATTCGACCGTCAGGCGACCAGGCCCCCTCGGCATCGTAACCTTTCGCTTGGGTCAACCGGCGCAGGAAGTCGCCGTTCGGCTTGGCTTCGAAAATATCCATGTGAGGATCAAAGTCCCATGAATAGCGCCGGCGAACGCCCGACTTGCGGTCCTCTTCTTGTTGACGAATCGCCTGAGCTTCCGTTTCTGCCAGGTTGGGGTCCAAATGGCTGGATGCGAACAAAATTCGCTTGCCATCTGGCGAGAAGTACGCGCATGTGGTCCGGCCCTGCCCTGTACTTACGCGAATCGGTTCACCGCCCTCCAACTCCTGCCGGTAGATTTGGTAAAACGGATATTCGCGCGGCACGGCCTGATAGATGATGGCTTGTCCCTCGGGTGAGAAGTAGCCTTCGCCCGCTTTGACAAACCCGCGTGTCACTTGACGAACATTCGACAGATACTTTGATTCGAGCGGCGAAAGCGATACTTCCTGGGCATGTAGATTCCCCGGAAGCACGACTACGGCAAAAACGAGTAAAGCGCGAATCAGTCCAATCACGTGTGAACCTCCCAAAGCATTACGCCCCGTAAACTATCTAAGCTTGTGCAAGGCGCCCCACCTGTCGAAACCTCCAGCCGATCCAAGGCGTCAAGGTGAGGCGGTTTTCCGGCGCCGGAAGAGTCGTTAGGTTTCAGGGGCGCCAAAATTCAACAAAATTGCGTTGCTGCTGGCCTATTATACGTCATGAAAATCTATACCAAAACTGGCGACTCGGGCGAAACAGGTTTGTTCGCCGGACCCCGCGTTCGCAAGCATCATCCCCGGATTGAGGCTTACGGCAACGTGGACGAATTAAACTCGGTGTTAGGCGTTGTACGGGCCGAACGAGCTCCGGCGGAGATCGACGCTGTGCTTGGTCAAATTCAGCATGATTTATTTACGCTCGGCGCCGAATTGGCATCGCCCGACCCCGAGAAACAAAGCGTCTCGCTGCTGGGCGCTCGGCATATCGAGTTGCTCGAACAAGCGATCGACCATTACGAAGCGGGCCTGCCGCCGCTGCGTGAGTTTATCCTGCCCGGCGGAACGCGCGTTGCCGCAGGGCTTCACCTTGCCCGTACGGTGTGCCGTCGAGCCGAACGCGGCGTGGTGGCGCTGGCCGACGCGGAAGGCGCCCTCGTGCGGCCAACGCCCATTCAGTATCTCAACCGGCTGAGCGATTTGTTGTTTGTTCTCGCACGCGCCGCGAACGCTGCCGGGGGATGTTCAGACATCGCCTGGCGAAAGGAAACTTCGTGACGACAATTGATTTGGACCCACTGCAGCGCGAACCGTTTCTGGCTCGCGTTGAGTTTCGTGAGGAAACATCGTCCACCAACACCTTGGCGCAGGAGTTGTCGGAAAGCGACGAGGGGCCTTATCCACTGCTCGTTGTCGCCGAGCGGCAGACCGCGGGTCGCGGGCGCGGCGCCAATCGCTGGTGGTCGGACGAAGGCGCTCTCACGTTCTCACTCGTGCTGGATGCTGCGGCAACGGGTTTGCCGCTGGCGCAACGCCCCCTGGCTTCGCTGGCGGCAGGGTTGGCCGTGTGCGAAGCTCTGCGGGACTTCGCGCCCGATCAACGTCTGGGGGTGAAATGGCCCAACGACGTCCATCTGAACGAACGAAAAGTGTGCGGCATCTTGGTTGAATCGGCGCGGCGCGGCGACCGGCTGATCGTGGGCGTCGGAATTAACGTCAACAACTCGTTGGCCGCCGCGCCCCCGGACGTTGCCGAACGCGCCGTGTCGTTATGCGACGCGACACGCGTTTGGTGGCCGCTGGGCGATGTCCTTGCGCGGGTCGTTCGGGGAATTTACAATGAATGCACGTCATTGCAATCGAACTCCGGAGAGTTTATCGCTCGGCTCCGATCGCAGTGCGTCTTGACGGGGAGAAGCGTGATCATCGACACCGGCCAAGGTTTGGCGGCCGGCATGTGCCGTGGCATTGCCGACGACGGGGCGCTCCTGGTGGAAAATTCATCCGGCGTGCGTCGCATTTACGCGGGTGTGGTTACGAAGATTGACTAAAGCAGAGAACGCTTCTTGCAGGCGTGTAGGTTCTTGAGATAGAGTTTTTTTCGCACGCGATGATTCACTTACCACTTGGGAGACACCCCATGCGCGCGACGATGTACCTTTTGGGCCTGACGGCTTTGTTATTCACGCCAGGCCTGTTTGCCGACGAATCGGCGACCAAGCCGACGCGATTTTTTGAACAACGCATTTACATCACGCATCCTGGCAAGCTCGACGCTTTGCATCAACGTTTTCGCGATCACACGAATCGGCTTTTTCAGAAACACGGCATGGAGCTGATTGCCTACTGGACTCCAGTTGAAGGTGAGGATGCCTCGAACACGTTGATTTATGTGTTGGCGTATCCCGACCGGGAGTCGCGCGACAAATCCTGGAAAGCGTTTCTGGATGATCCCGAATGGAAAAAGGCCTACGAGGAATCGCACAAAGCAGGGCCGATTGTCATGAAGGTCGAGTCGAAATTCCTCACGCCAACCGATTACTCGCCCATCAAGTAAAGGCGCGCATGGCCAAGATGTTGGCTACGGCGAACGTTTCGCTTTGCGCGGCGGTTCTCATTCGGCCATCTTCTTGCGCGCCTTGACCAGGAAAGCGTCGACCGTTTCAACGTTGGGTTGTTCGGGCAGCGTCGTGCGCTCGAACTCGCGTTGGAAATCTTCATCCAGTGCGAGGGCGCGACGGCGAATCTCGTCAAAGGTGTATTCGCCCGATTTCACTCGCAGTAGATCGTCTCGCATTTCCGACACATCGACGCGAATCTCGTGCGTCCGCAGTGCTTCGATGCCTGAAAGTAACAACCGCAGCAGGTGCATCGCATGTTTGGGTTTGTATCGCCCGGTTTTTTCATAGGCGTTGGCCATACGGCGGAACTGGCTCAGAACGTATCCAGAGTACGTTTTGTAAATGTGACGCGAGAGGAACGCGTTGCGGAGGGACCGCAATTCTTGCGCGATTTCATTCGCCAGGAGCACGTGCGTTGTCCACAAGGTTTCCAGCACATTGGGGTTGGCTTTAAGAGCCAGCAACAGATATTTTTCCAACTCCCAGTACACTTCATCGTTTCCAGCGCCGACGTTCTCCAGCTGCTCGGGGAGTTTACGTAGCGACCAATGCAACCGCGCCGGAGGCAGATAGACTCCGCGAATATCGTCGTCCGACGCATCGCCGGCCAATCCGAAGGCGCGCGAACCGACCCGACAACGGTAGATGATGTACTGAGTCAGATCTTCGTCGACCTCGCCGAGCATGTCGTCAACTTCACGCCGACGCAGCGTTAACTCATCGAACATCGCCAGGGTCGTCGCGCCGTCGGCGAATCGCACCAGGTACGGTTCTTTATTGTTGGGCGGCGAGGAAAGCACAATGCCGACCGAACCCGGAGGCCGGTGCTCGTCTCGCTCCTGGAGCTTCTTTGCGGCGCGCAGCACCACTTGGGTTCCGGCGGGAATTACCCATCCGGGATCGTAACGGCGAAGCGTGTTTTCCGAATTAACCATACCTGGAAGGGACTCAACGTATATTTGCGGCAAAGTGACAAAAGGCAATCAAGGGACGCACTCGTGGACTCTCAGGTTCATGCCCAGTAAATCGGGCTGGAAGTACAGCGGACTGTGCACGACGGCTTGCCGCCTCCACCCTTGATCGCGTGTGGCGAGGATACTAAGATTACTCATCATGCGGGTGTGGCGGAATTGGCAGACGCGCAAGATTCAGGATCTTGTGGCCCTTATACGGCCGTGGAGGTTCGATTCCTCTCACCCGCACTTTCCTTTCAACCAAAATAGTTCGCCCAGGCGGAACTGCAAGCAAACGCGCTAGGCGCTCAGTTTCGCTGCGGCGGATGTAAAGAATTCTTTACAATTTTGCATTAGCGACGCACGGGATAGTCCGAGGGAAGCCAGAGGATGACGATGACGCCGTGGGGACCTGGCCAAGCGTGCCGAAGCTGGGCGCCCAGGCGAAACATCTCATCCAGTGGAGCGGGGCCGGGATCGCCTCCGATCAGTCGGGCCCGCCCTTCGTAGTCCACAAACAGTATCCGAAACATGGATCCGGCGACTCCGAACGAAGCGATGAAAAAACCACTGCGATTGTAGAAGCCGTGAACGCGAATCACCAGAGCGAACAACTGCGTCAGCGGATCGAAGCGATCCTCCGGCACGACAGCGAAGCGGAGAACGCGAAGCCGTTGCTTCTCGCCGAGCAGGCGGAGGCGGCGATCCGCTTCGCCGCCTCCCTGGCGGCGGAGCTGGAGGCGACGGGACTTTGGCCCGCAGGGAAAGTGGTGGACCTGGCGACGAAAGCGACCTTGCCCATCGCGATGCGACGCAAGGCGGAGCGGGCGGCGCTTCCGCCAGAATAAAACACGGGAGGCGGCCCACTCCGCGAGGATGGGCGATCGCGGCAATGCCGGCGTTTTGAACACGCCTCCCGCCTTTTTGACAAACCCATGTTCCCGCTTAGAATTGGAGCATGATTTTAATGCAACGAAACTCGCGATCGATTCTGGCGGAAAACATCAAGCGCCGCCGTCAACAGTTGGGGCTGACTCAACAGCAGTTAGCAGACCGTTTGAACGCTCGGCAGCCTTACGTCGCCCGACTTGAACGCGGCAACGATGTTTCCGCGAGCCTCGACAAGATCGATGAAATCGCGGAGGCTTTGGGCGTAACTACGGCAGAGCTTCTCACTGCCGACATTTTTTCCCCAGCCGCCGCTTGACGATATTCACTGCATTGTTATAATCGCCGTCGTTCAAAGCGTCGGCGATTTTCTTTTGGCTCTTGCTGAGCCGTAAGGGGTCGCCTCTCCCCTCAATCTGATTCGCTGTTTAGGAGGCTCGTTCGCATGAGCGCTTCGCTGCTGCGCTTTGCTGCGCACGTGGACGATCGGCTGGCGGTGGGTTGCCCGCGTTGTCTGGCCGAGGCCCCGCATCTGGAGGACACCGAGCTGCGGCGCTGCGCGTGGCTCGTGTGGGATGGGGCGGGCGGCGATTTTCTCTATGGACATGACGCCAACGGATGGCTCGTGGTGAGCTATCGCGACGAGGCCCTGTCGTACTGTCCCGCCCACGACGTGCGCGAATGCCTACGGCATGCGGCCCATCACTTCGGCGTGGAGCTGCCGGAGGGCCTGCGGTAATGCCTCATGCGCTACATCCCCCTGGACCGCGTGGGCGAGCTGGAGCACGCGATTACGGCGACGATTCGCTGCGGCGGTCGGTCTCAGGTGCGCGACGCCATCGCCACGGCGCTCGGTCTGCACGGCCTGCGCGTGAGCGAGGTCTGCCGGGCCGCCGCCGCCGACTTCTCCCCCACGGCTCGCACGCTCCACGTGGCGACCATCAAAGGCGGCGTGCCGCGGGATGTGCCGCTCCACGAGTCGCTCGTGCAAGCGATCGTGCGGTGGCGTCTGGCGATGGCGCTGGAGCCGGGCGTCGGACCGCTCTTGCCGACGGTCTCCGGGCGCCGGGTCGCTCCGACCCAGTTTCGCGAGTTTGGCTGCCGGATGATGCGGCGCGTGTTTCAAGAGCCGTTCAAGTTTCACGCCTTGCGCCACACCTTCGCCATGCGGGTGCTGGCCAAGACGGACGATGTGCTGCTGGTCAAGCGATTGCTCGGCCACAGGTCGCTCACCAGCACGCTCGTGTACGTCGAAGCCCTCAAGCGCCTGCCCGAGGACTGTCTCGTGCGGGTCGATGGTCCGCTCACGCTGGACCACTACCACGGCGCAAGGCTGCGCCTGTTCGCCCCGGCCGAGAGCGGCTGATGGAGGGGGGGAAAGGGTGTCGCTTTCGTGCGCCTGCGGGTGTCGCTTTTATACAAAAGCGACACCGTTCCACCCGGCGTGGGGGGTTCTCGGGCGGCTTCCCAGTGTGTCGTTTTTTCCGGAAAGCGACACGATTTCCCCATCGGTGGGATCGAGGCGGCCCCTCGTCTCGCACCCTCAAGTCCCGCCACGGGTCGGTGCGCCTGGCAGCGAGCGCGTGCTCGCGGGCGCGTCGTGGTCTCCGGTTGGTCCGGCCCGTGGCGGTTTTTCCTACACCTATCCACCCGTACACCTGCTGCGCGGCGTCCACCCTGCCTGTTGGCGTCTGTTGTAAGACGTTCGCCGCGCCCGGGCGAGCCGCAGGACGTGCTGCTGTTCCACACCCTCTGCAAGGAGCCCCTAAGACTTTGACCCTCCCATCGCCATTCACGGGCGGATGGTCCGCCCGGCGTCCTGCGGCTTTTTCTTTGCCAATACCCCATGACCCACGAACAACTTGAATACGCGCGGTATGTGGTGAGCCACACGTCTTACGTGGTGGGCGCCTTGATCGACGAACGCGCCGCCCTGCTGGCCGCGTGCCAAGCCGTGAGAGAGTTGCCCCGGCTGTATGCAGTGCTCGAGTCCGGGCCGGGAGGCACGACGGAGGAACTGGAGGCGGATCAGCGCATCGACGCGATCCTGCAACAAGTCCAGGACGCCGTCCGTCAGGCCAACGCAGCCACGCCACGCCCTTCGCAAATTCACTTTTGACAAGGTACCCATCTCATGCCTGTCATGGTCCGCTTCAACGACCAGGCCGTGTTCTTGGACGAACTGGCCAAGTTCCACCTGGGGCCGCGCGTGGTGCGCGTCTGCGTGCGGCGCGAGACCGTGGCCGATGTGGTCTTCTTCGTGGACTTCGCGCTGGTGGCGGGGTTCCTGGACGACGAGCAGCGGCTGTTCGAGCTGGTCGCCCGCCTCGGCTCACAGACGGCCTCGCACGAAGACTCCGAGTTCTTCCGGTCGATTGAGGAGCGGCGGCTGGCCTTGATCGACGCGGTGCGCGCACTGGG
Source organism: Planctomycetota bacterium (assembly GCA_963204915.1). Lineage (GTDB taxonomy): Bacteria > Planctomycetota > Planctomycetia > Pirellulales > Pirellulaceae > JAHWKS01. Next base: position 115,164 of record CAUJHS010000106.1, read on the forward strand.
CCACGAGGTCCGCTCGGGCCGGTTTCTCTTGGAGCAACGGCCATGAGCGAGTCGGCCCTGTTGTGCGTCCTGCCCTGCGCCAGCTGCGGCGCCGAGGCGCGCGGCGGCCCGCCCACGCCGCCCGACCTGGCGGAGATCTTGCGTCGGCGCGGGGAGGGGTGTTGCTCGCTGCGCTGTCGCGCCGCCCTGGTGCGTCAGCAGCAGGATGGCACGCTGATCGATCCTGTCGAGCTGCTGGCCCGCGAGGAAGCGATCGCGCGGGAGATCGACCCCCATGCGGTTTGGGGGGAGCCGGCGGAGCTGCGGGCCTTGTGGCGGAGGTACTGGTTGCGGGATGACGACGCGACTCGCAGCGCCCTGGTCGAGGCGTACATGCGCCTCGTTCGCCTTTCGGCTGAGCAGACCTTCGGCACGCTGCCCCCTGGGTCGAAGGTGTTGCTGCGCGATCTGCAACGCGCCGGAGCGGCGGCGCTGGGCCACGCCGTGCAAACTTTTGACTCGCACCGCGGCATCGAGTTTTCGGCTTTTGCGGCTCCTCGTATTCAAGCAGCGATCGCAGATTACCTGCGATCTTTCGACCTTCCCGCTCCACCCTCTCAGGAGACCCCTATTGTGCCCACGCTATCCGACCATGCCAGCCCGGCCAACAACGGCCGGCTGGCCGCCCAGACGTCAGCGACGGCGAATCCGGCGCCGACGGCGCCGTCGCTGATCCGGCTCATCGCCAACGCCGGCGAAGAGGAGCTGCAAGCGATCCGCGACCGCATCGCAGAGATTCGCCGCGAGCTGGAGAACCTCATCGCGTTCGAGAAGACCCTCGCCTCGCGCCTCGGCAAGAAGACGGCAGGCGCCGTCGCGGAGAAACTGTCCGACCGGATTCGCCAGACGATCGAGCGCAACGGCCCGGCGAAGACGGCCGAGCTGGCCAAGGCGGTCAACGAGGCCGAAGGCGTGGTGCGCGCCACCTGCAAACGCACCGCCGGTTTCCGCGTCGCGTCGGATCTGACCGTCTCGCTGGCGAAGGGAGGCGGCCGATGACGGCGTATCGCGACGAGGATGTCCAGAGGATTCGAGAGCTGATCTCCACGGCCCGCACGCTGTTGATCGAAGCGTTCGAGGCCCATGAGGCGCTGTGCCAGAGCGAGCAGTGCCGCGAGAAGGCCAATGTGCTGGCGTTCTTGGCGCACTCGATCGGGGCCAATGCGGACGACGTGAAGGCGTTTCCCGCGCTGTTGTTTGACTACGACATGAAGTGCGCGCAGGGCGGCGGATGCCCTGCGCACCCGGCTGCGGCGGCGTTGCCGGCGGTTCGTTCCCCGAGGAAAGGAGTTGACCGTGGAGAAGATGCTTGATGCATGGACCCTCTTGGGCCTGCTGTTCGGCCGGCGGCGCGCCAAAGCGTCGCCGGCGATCGCCTCGGCCCAGGCCGAGCCCGAGCTGGTGTTGTACTGGGGCGTGGCCAATCGCATGGCGCATCCCGAGACGCCGCAAGTCCGCATGATCGCGGCCCGCGCCTTCACGGCGCTGGCCGACGGAGAGACTTGGGGCGCCGCGCTGGCCAAGCAGGGTTACCGGGTGGAAGTGTACCGCTGGCGGTGCGATGCGCAGGATGCGGCCAATCTGGCCAACGGCCTGCGCATCCGGCATTGTCCCGACCGGGCCGACGTGGTGATGGCGTTCGCGCCCGAGCTGCACGGCGCCAGGCCGATCCGCGTGGGTTGACTTCATGCTGCGGCGGGGTGGTCACTCGTGGTCACTCCGCCGGCAGTGACCACCAGTGACCACCAGTGACCAGTTACGGATTGATTGGGACGAAAACTGCCTGCGGCGCCACCTGGAGCGGTGCCGCTTTCCCCGAGTGGAAATTGATCTCGTTTGCTTGCTGAACCGAACCGGTGAGCGAAGGGATCGCGAAGGATCGCACCAACTGGAGCTGACCATCTCCAAACGCAATGCCGCGAAGGAGATACGATGCTCGCCCAACGCGGTCGTGAAGGCCGCGGAGCGGCTCGTCGAGCGGGGCTTGCTCGCCGTGTTGCGGTTCGGCCCGAAGCCCACCTACGTGCTCAGTTTGGACCGGCTGGCGAAGGTTGAGCCTCCCCCCGATCCGCTGGATTCCACGCGGCTGTTCGAAGGCGACTGGTCACCGGTGGTCACCGGTGGTCACTCCCCCCGCGCGCCCCGTGAAAGAGATATTTATATCTCCCGTGTCAACCGTGAAACCCGTGTCCCCCGTGGCGCGCAAGGGGGTGCAGGGGGAAAACCGGTGACCACCGGCGACCACCCCGAAGCGGCGAGGTCGCCGCAACGAGGATCGGCCGGCGGCGTGCGGCTGGCGGACCTGAGCGACGACGACGTGCGGCAGTTGAACCTGCCGCGGTTGCACGCGGCGCATGCGGATGCGGTCAGCCAAGGCTGGCTGAATCCAGGGCGCGAGGATGCGAGAAAGTTTCTCGCGATGTGCGCCCATGCGGCGACGGCGCCGGGCATTCACACGCCGGCCCGTGTGGTGTACGCGGCGGTGAAGAACTACTGGTTCGATCGGGCCAGCCAGCGGGCCTGGGACTGGGCCAGCCAAGTGCTCAGCCGTTGTCCCGAGTGGGGCGGCGCGGAGCCGGAATGCGAGCCGAACGAGAGACCGACAGCGACCCTGCGGAGAGTTTGATCATGAACGACGAGCAAGTCAATGTGCTTCGCGATCTGTGTTGCAAGATAGTGCTTCAAGATGAACGCCTAAGTCCACACTGCAAGGTCGTGTATGTAGTAATGATCAAAGGTGCCCGGGGTACTGACGGTCTGGTCGAAAATGTTCCTTTCTATCGGCTTGAACGCGAGTGCGGCCTTAACGAGGTTGACGTCAAATGTGCGATTTTCGAACTGGCCACTGAACTTGTGATTGAGATCATCGAGATCCAAGGCGGGAGTTTTACGGCGAAAGTATTTCCTGAATGGGTGTTGTGTGATGAATGAAAACGAAAAGCCGCTGTGGTGTTGTGTGTGCGGCGACCCCACAACCGACGTCACAGACGTTCGCGCTACGCTCTTGGCTGGGGATGGCGCACGAACTGTACTGCATCGCGGCGTCTCGTTCTGCCGACGGTGCGCCGCGGCGGGGTACGACGAACGCGATCTCGAAGGGCTTTTTTCGCTGGCCTTGGCGCCAGGCGTAATGCGTCGTCGCGGCGTTACGCATCGCCTCTGGGTCGCGGAGTTCTACGCGCCCAACGACATCATTGAGACAGCGATGGTGCGAAGCGAATCGTGTCAATTGCTTGGCATCATTGATGGCAATGGCTGCGTCTGGAAATCGCACGACGCCCACGCCACTTACGGGTACGTCACGCCTGACGTTGGCGATCGTTGGTTGCGAGAGTTAATCCGCGACGAAGTTCTGGTGGGCATTTTGAATGTGTTGCGCGATGCCGGCTACACGATCGACTCTTGCAACCAGCCGTTCCTGAACGTGTGGAACGACAAGGTAATTAAATTGACGCAAGATGATCTCGCCTCACTTTTTTAACCCCTTTCCCCAACCCCGTGGAGATTCGCATGTCCACCGCCCCTGCCAAGGCCCGCCGGAAGAAGCTGGAGGGCCGAACCATCGCCGAAGTCCGCGAGGCGTTCCACGCTCCGCCCACGCCCGCGAAAGCGCCCGCCGGCGCCGAACCGATGTCGAGTGGCCGAATCGCGCTGGCCGCGATCACGCCGCACCCCGACAACCCGCGCAAGACCTTCGACCCGCAAGAGCTGGCCAAGCTGGCCGACTCGATCCGCCGGCATGACGTGCTCCAGCCGGTGCTTGTGCGTCCGCAGGGCGAACTCGGCCAGTATCAGCTCGTGTGCGGGGAGCGGCGGTTTCGCGCGGCGCAGCTCGCCGGCCTGGAGGCGATCCCCGCCACGGTGCGACTCCTCGACGACGCCGAGACGCTGGAGCTGATGATCGTCGAGAATGAGGAGCGCGAAAACCTCACGCCGATCGAGCTGGCCGAAGGCCTGGTCATGCTCACCAAGCCGCGCGACGCCGGCGGCGTGGGGCTGACGCATGCGGAGGCGGCCGCCAGGTTCTCACACGAAGAGACCTGGGCCACCAACTTGATGCGGCTGCTCTCCTTGCCGCCAGCGTGGCGCCTGCGGATCGCCTCGGGCGAAGTCCCCCAGACCTTCGGCCGGCTGCTCTTGCCGTACGCAAAGAGCCGCGTGGTGCTGGAGGAGCTGGAGGAAACCATCCGACGCGAACAGGGCCTGGAAGGATTGCGGCGGGACGACTTTGAAGCGTGGTGCGATAACGCGGTGCGCCACGCCACGCGCCCGATGGACCCCAAGGACAAGCCTTTCTACGACTACGAGTTGGGCGGCCATTACGGCCGGCTGTTCAAGCTCACGCCGGAGATCGAGGCCGAGCTGGGCGTGTGCGAGCTGCCGGTTGTGCTGAACCCCTACGGCAAGCGGGAGCGAGTGACGCTCCCCCGCGCCACGAACGTGCAGCGGTGGGAGGAGTTGCAGACGGCGGCGAAGGAAGAACGCCGCGCCAAGAAGGCGGCTAAGGCTGCGGGGACCAACGGCAAGAGCGGCGGCAAGTCGGCCGCCGGCGGCACGAAAGGACCGAGCGCGGCGGAGCTGAAGAAGCGGCGCGCCGAGCAGGATGCGAGCCTGGCTCGCCGCGCGGCGGACTGGGCCGAGGAGCTGGTCCGGTTGGGCGTAGCGCGCGAGATCAAGAGCGGCGAGTGGGATTGGCTCGCGCGCTGGTTCTGCCGGTATTACGCCCGATCCTGGGAAGGCTCGCAGCATGCGCGGCAGACGCAGGAGGATGCGGCGACGAGCCTGGGGGCGAAGATCGCCAGCCACGGCCCGGATGCGGTCTGGGCGCCGGTGCTCGCGTGGATCAACCCGCAAGACGATCCGCTGGGCCGGCTGGACGAACTGGACCGGGCCGAAGCGGTGACGATCCTCACGCCCACGCCGGAGCAACATCTGGAGATCAGCCGCGACGTCGTGTATCGCCTGGCCGAGCTGACCGGCGTGAAGCTCGCGGACGAGTGGAAGGCGTGCCGCGGCGAAAGGCTCGTGCGGTTCCTGGAGCTGCACACGATGGAGCAATTGACCGACCTGGCCAAGGAATGGGGCGAAGGGGTGTACACGTCGAAGAAGCAAGCGCTGGTGGAGGACCTCCGCCAGTCGCACAGCAGCGGGCCGCACGCCCTGCCCGCCGTGCTCAAAGCGGCCGTTCCCGCAACCAAGAAACCCAAGCCGAGGTAACGATGGAATTACAGATCACCCAAACCGAAGAGATCCTGCTGGTCGACGGCGTCCCCTGCCGGCGGTGGCGCGGCGTGACGCCGGGCGGCGTCCCGTGCGATGTGCTCGTGCATCGCGTGTTGATCCCCGAGGGCCTGTCGGAAGCGGAGTTCGCCGACCTGCAAGCGGTCGACGGGCCGACGAAGATCCTCACCTTCGCCGAGCGGCTGCTGCTCTTGTATAGCCTGCTCTCGATCGGCCTCCCGCCGGCCTGGCAGGATCGCGAACAGGAGCTGTTGGGGTTCATTCTCGGCGGCGCGGCGGAGCAAGTCGCCGCGGCGGAAGCGGAGCTGATGGCGAAGGGCCTGCTGCACGTGGGAGGGACGCCCGATGACGCGACACGATGATCTGGAGCGGCTGCTCGACCTGGTGCGGGCCGTGCGGAACGCCCAGCGGGAGTTCTTTCGCACGCGCAGCGCCAGCGCCTTGGAGCGTTCGAAGGCGCTGGAGAAGCAAGTGGATGAGCTGCTGGCGAAAATCAACTCGCCGCAGCAAGAGTTGTTTGGCGACGCCTGATTTCCCTGTTTCCCAAGGAGGAAGCGATGCTAGTGCTCAGTCGACGAGTGGAGCAGCGTGTCATTATCGGCGGCGTGATCGAGGTGCTCGTGATCGAGGTGCGCGGCGACAAGGTCCGCCTGGGCATTATCGCCCCGCCGGAGGTGTCGATCGACCGCGAGGAGATCCATCTCCACAAGCTGGCCGCGCAGGCCCGCTTACCCCAGGCCCTTTCCCAGGAAAGGAGCGTCGCGCCATGAGGCCCACGCGCCGCCAGCGCGAGAGCTGGTCGCACCTGGAGACCGATACCGCGGTGGTCGCGATCGGCGATCGGCGGCTCGCGATCACGACCTGCCGCGGCGTGGCGCCGGAAGCCTGGTGGCGCGACCTGTGGCACGCGGAGGAGCTGGAGCGGCTGGCCCCCGCAGCCGAGCAGCTCGCAGCGATGGCGCCCGACGCGCGTGACCGCGTCGTGCGGAAGATTTTGGATGACGGCTCCGGCGGCGGCGGGAGCTTGCTCATGAAGTACATCAAGCATCACCAGCGGCAAGACCCGCGCGACTGGCCCGCCGGCCTGCGCGTGGCGGTGCTCGCCGCGCTCGCCAGGTCCGGCCATGAGCGACGCGCCCGATCCGTCTGACGACTTCGATGAGAAGGACGCCTCCTGGAATGATGCGTGGTGGGACGAAGACGAAGACTTGCTGGACGACGAAGACGCGTTGGATCGCGCCTACGAGGAGTGCGGCTACTCGCCCGAGCTGGGCGCGTGCATGCTCGGCGGGACCGAGCACTGCGATTTTGAGTGTCCGTTTCGCGATCACCCTGAACACTGGTTTGGAGAGGAAGAATAATGGCCAAAATCTACGTCGCGTCCTCGTGGCGCAATGTGATTCAGCCCCTCATCGTGGCGACACTGCGGCGGTGCGGCCACAAGGTGTATGACTTTCGGAACCCGATGCCAGGCAATAACGGCTTCGGGTGGCGCGAGGTTGATCCGAATTGGCAGAACTGGACGCCTCAGCAGTACCGCGAGGGATTGCAGCATCCGATCGCCAAAGCGGGCTATGACCTCGACAAGGCCGCGCTCGACGATTGCGACGCATGCGTGCTCGTGCTCCCGTCGGGCAGGTCCGCCTCGTGGGAGTTTGGTTATGCGATCGGCGCTGGAAAGAAGGGCGCCGTGGTGATGTTCGAGTCGTGCGAACCGGAGCTGATGTATCGCGAGTCGCCGATTCTCACCACGCCCGACGAGTTGATGGACTGGGCCGGTATGCCGGGGCTTTTCAGCCGTGGAAAGGCGAAAGCTCGACGCTGATGGAGAGCTGGAAGACCTACTTCAATGGTGCCACGGCTTTTCAGCCGTGGAAAGCGCGTTGCGCTGGATCGCGGTGTGCACCTTGGCCGCACTTCAATGGGGCCACGGCTTTTCAGCCGTGGAAAGGGTAACGCCTATGATGATCGCTCCTTTCTTTCTCGAACGTCAACTACCCGACGGCCGCACCAAGTGTCTGATGCGGCTGTTAGATGGCTGGCGCCTCGGCGTGACGCCGCCGCACGACAACAGCGCCTACACCGATCTGTGGGATTATCCATCGGGGTATGAGGCCTGGGAGGCGTTCGAAGCGTTCGACGGGACGGCCGAGCCGGAGGGCTGGGTGCGTCACAAACCAAGCAACCGCCGCCGGCCTGGCGGCGATTCATCCAAGGAGTATGTAGCACCATGAAATCCCTCCCCCGACGCCTGCGCGACATCGCCGATCTGCTCGCCGCGCTGAGCGTGACCAATGCCGACCTCGTGGCGGTGTCGGTCTACGGCGCGAATTCCGTGACGGTGCAGCTCCGGCCGTCGGCGCTGTTGCGGGTGTTTCACGCGCTCCGCGTGCCCGCGTCTCGCATAAACAAGTCCATCAGCTCGACGGGCGATCTGCATGTGGACTTCACCGCACGCGGGGCCTGGTGGGGCTGCTGCGTGCTGGCCGACTCCGAAGCGGGCCAGCTCTTGCGGGGATGGCTGGAGAGCCGCACGCGGGCGGCCTTGGCGCATCAACCGAAAGCGCTCCCGCCGCCTGAGAAGTTGCTGCCATCCGCCTAAACCGCCAAGTTTCCCTTGCGGCGAAATGCTCGCCTTGGTAGCATCCCGTCAGCGGCGCCCCACCCTGGTTGGGGCAGGCTTCTTTTGAGGTGGCTCACGTGGGGCAATCCAAACGCATTACCCTCTCGGTGGGTCAACGGCTGGAGATCGCATCCGGCGCCACGATCGTGTTCGTGCGGGATAACTCGAACGGGACGATCGTGCTCGATGTGAACGGCCAGACCCCTCCGAAGATCGACCGCGAGCGACGGCGGCGACGACCGCTCCGCCGCCAGCCCCTCCCAACTCGGTAGCCAATCCGCCACGGATCATACGGCCTAGCTCCTCCCGCAGTGGCCACGGGTGGAGCTGGGCCGTTTTTTTATGCGCCATCCCTGGTTCGCCGGGGGCGGCCTGGCTCGCCCTGCGGGGAACATGGTCACGGAGGGACGATGCGAACATGGCCGGCACGGACGCCGGCCCCCTCGGGTGTGTTTCCGGTTCGTGACAAGGACGGTCACGCGCATGCTGCGCCGCTCAACCCACTTCGCCCTCTCGACCCTGCTCTGCTTGGCGGCGCTGCTGCTGTGCTACGGCTGCCAACATCCGGCGCTTTCTCAGGACAGGGCGCCCGCGCCAGAGATCACCGCCGAGCGCTGCCAGCTCACGGAGCGCTTGCAGTGGCAATGGGTTCCGCCCCAGTGCCTCACGATCCAAGGCGCGCAGGTCTGCATTCCCGGCCATTGGCACAACCGCTTCGCGCCGTGCGCGATCTGCGGCGACCGCACGCAGCGGCCCGGCTCGGTCGCCCAGGCCAACCCGCAACTCGCCTCCTTGCCCCAACCGGCGAACCCGGCGCCGACCGCGCCTGTCGCCCACACAGCCCCCGCACCAACCATGCCGGCCGCTCCGCCCGCGCAAGCGGCGGGACAAACTCGCGACGAAGAGCGCCTAGCGCGACTTGCCGCGGAGCTGGCCGGCCTGAGAATTCAGGGGGCGCAGTGGGGGACCCAGTGGGAGGCGTGCGATGGCCGACTCAAGCAAATCGAGGCGCAGCAGTCCAGCCAGGGCGAGCAGCTCGCCGCCTTGCGCCGCGACGTGGAGCTGCTCGGCGCCGGGGTGCAGGACCTCGACGCCGCCCAGCTCGAGCTGCGGGCCGCCGTCGAGCGACTCGGAGCTGGCGTCACTGGCGTGGAAAGCGCTGCAGCGGAGGATCGCGCGCGACTCCGCCAGCGGGTCGCCGAGATTGTCGGACCTCTGGTTGCGTCGGCTGCTGCGGAGTGGGGCCTATCGCAAGCCGCCGCGCTTGCTGTGGAAGGCTTTGCTGTTGGGGGTCCGGCTGGGCTGGGAGTCGCGGCCGCCGGCTGGCTCGTCGCCCGAGCGCTGCGGCGCGGGCGATTGATCCACGTCAGCTCGGGCGTCACGGATGCGACGGAGACCAATGCGGGCGGCCAGGAGGCGCCCGCGGAGCCTTCCTTTCGCGGAGAATCCCACACCGTCGTGATCGAGAACCCGCCTCCGCCGCAGGTCACGGTCACCGAGCAGACCTTCGTGCCCTACGCGACGGATCGGTTCTCCCAGGCGCACGCGTGGGCCTGCGAGAAGATGGCCCAAAAGTATCCCGGCTCGACCGCGATGCTGGAAACGCTCAAGAGTCTGATCGAACAAAAACTTCGCGCTTAATGCGACACCCGGAAGGATCAAGCGATGCAAACCGAAACGGATGCGGTGCTCTGGTACAACGTGGGCGAATTCGGGGCCGCCGGCTACGGCGTGCCCAACTGGAGCGATGACGTGGGATCGCTCAACCCCAACATCATCGACCTGGTGGGCCTGATCGGGCGGAACTTGTTTCACATCATGCACCATGAGGATGTGAACTTGCGCACGCCGCCCAGCATCAACACGCTGACCCGCATCCATCGGTTGTACGTGCGGTGCGGGCAAGTGCTGACCGGGCGGGCCATTCCCTTCAATCGGCCGAACCTCGAAACTCCGCACAGCTCGCCGGCTGGCGAGATCTTCCGCGTGTATCCGGTGCCGTACTTCAAGGTAGCCAATCCGTACCTGAAGCGTTGGGCCACTTGGATCCTGATGGCCTTGGCGGATGCGATGCAGCACACCGAAAACGCCAAGTCGGTCGAGATCAGCGTGTCGTTCGCGAGCGATGTGGGAAAGTACCTCGACCGCGTGTACCAAAACATGGCGATTGAGATGTTCGGCAAGCTGGTGGACGACGTGATCAAGCCGGGCTTCCTGCTCACCGACGCCGACCTGGCGACGTACGACCCGTCGAAGTTCTTTACGCGCACCGAGATGGTCGACGTCGTGCCGCGGCTGGACCGGATTTTCACCGAGGACAAGATCGGGCATTTGAGCGAGGGCATCCCGGTCACGCAGTTGCCGCCGCTGGCGCCTTGGCCGGAGAACCTCACGAGCTACTACCGCTCGGTCCGCACGAATCAGAGCATCTTGCCGGATGGGACCGACTCGGCCGCGGTCGCCCCTTCGGGCGGAGCGGTGAACAACGGGCAACCCGTCATTCCGCAGATTCCGCAAATCTAATCGCGCTGGGCTAATTCCGCCCGGCTGGCGCGAATCTAGTCCAGTATCACCCTAAAGCCAGGGAAGGCTTTCTCGTGATTGCACTCAATGTTTGCATTAGCGGCTTCACCCAAGATGTGGGCGGCCGCGGCGGCCATGGGATCTTTCGCCTCAGCGAAAACCTGATCGCCAAGGGCCACAACGAAGGCGTGGCGCGTCGCGTGTGGTATCTGCGGTGGAATGAGAACTGGAAGCGCTGGGCCGAGCATGTGGCCTTGATCGGGCTTTTGCACAACCAGGAAGTGCTCGTGGCCATCCACGCCTACAGTTGGGGCGGCGGCTGGGGCGCGGTGCGATTGAGCGGCTTTCTCAAGCAGCAAGGCATCGGCGTGCGGTACATGGTGCTCTGCGACCCGGTGCATCGGCCCTGGTGTCCGCTGCTGCGATTCAAGGCGCTCTACCGCAGAGACGTGCCGATCCTCACCGCGCCCGTGATTCGCATTCCGTCGAACGTGGGTGAAGTGTTCAGTTTTCACCAAACCATGAACCGGCCTCAGGCCCACCGGCTGCTGCCGCTGAATGGGACGAAGATCAACCCGAGCGTGCGGCTGTTGCGCACCCACGAGACGATGGACGACGCGCCGGAGTTCCACCGCCAGGCGATGGCCGTGGCCGAACTGCTCGCCGAAGAGGCGGACGGCTGCACGGTCTCCGGAAAGTACAAGCCATGAAGCTGCCGCCGCTCGGATTATGTCTCCCGTGCCGCGTGGTGCGCCTCATCGACGGCGACACGCTGGAGGTGACCGTGGTGACCGGCGCCCGCTACCGCGTGCGGCTGCTCGCCTGCTGGTGTCACGAGACGAACCGCGGCCCCGATCGGCTGCGCGAGAAGGGCCGGGCCGCGAAAGCGTTCGCCCAGCAGTGCCTCGACGAGGCGCGGGCCACGCACCTGTTCGTGCCGGCCCCGGACGATGTGGAGCTGATCGTGGGCGCGGGCGGCGGCGCCAGCCCTTTGGACCTGATGACGTTCAATCGCGTGCTCGGCCATATTTTTGTGGACGCGGAAACGACGCTGTCGGAGCGGATGTGTCGAGCCGGCCACGCGTGGCCCACCAAGCAGGAACTGGAGGCGAGCGAGAACCCAGATGCCCCAGCGAGCAATCGAGAAGCGGCCTAAGCAAGACCGCTACCGAGGGACCGCCCACCAGCGCGGCTACACCCACGCCTGGCAGAGGGCGGCCCGGGCGTTCTTGGACGAGCACCCCACGTGCGTACGATGCCAGGCCCAGGGATTGGTGACGCCGGCCACCGTGGTGGATCACCGGATCCCGCATCGTGGCGACCAGCGGTTATTCTGGGACGTGACCAACTGGGACCCGTTGTGTAAGCCGTGCCACGACCGCAAGACCGCCAGCGGCCAGTGAAACGCGGCTACTGAACGAGCGAACACTAACCAAGGAATCGGGAATGCAAGCACCGGACAAAGGCCCGGAGATGACGGCGGCCGACGTCGCCGGCTGCATCGGTGGGCTGGTGATGCTGCTGATCACCACGCCCATTTGGTACGTGCTGCTATTCGTCCTCCTCAGCCGCACAGAAGCCCCAGGCTGGGCCTGGGCCCTGTACTGGCTCTACGTGCCAACGCACGTCTTGGTGGCGTTTTGCGGCCAAATTTGGCGAGTGCTGACCCGCTCCTGAACTGGAGCGGTTCGCTCCACCCCCCCCCAGCCGAAAGGGCGCCCGGGGGGTGGGTTTTTCTAGGCAGGGCGAAAACGCCAGACCGTGCTGCAAGCGCGCACATTTTTTGGCAGGTTTTTGATGGGGGGTACCCAGGGATGGGGAAGCGCGGGCCGAAGAAGACGCCCACCGAGGTGAAGATCGCGCGGGGCACGCACCGCAAGGATCGCGACGGAGACCCGGCGCTGGAGCCGAAGCCCGAGGCGATCGCAGTCCCCAGGGCGCCCGCGCACCTGAAGGCGGCGGGCCGCGCGAAGTGGAACGATCTCGCGCCGCGACTAGCGCGAGTGGGATTGCTGTCGGAGATCGATGTCGATTCGCTCACCCTGCTGTGCGAGGCGTTCGAGGAAAAGGCGCACTGCGAAAAGGTGCTCGCCAAAGAGGGCGAGTACTTCGTGCAGGACAATGGTTACGTGGGCGCGCATCCGGCGATCAGCCGCCTGCACCGCGCGATTGGGCGCATCCAGAAATTGATGGCCGCCTTCGGCATGACGCCGAGCGACCGGAGCGGTTTGCGGGTCGGGTCGGCCGACCAGGCCAAGAAGCAAGTGCACACCCGGAAACGCGCATGAAGCGCATCGACCGCACGACGAAGTTGTGGATCCGCAACCGCTCGGATGAGCTGGCCGCCGCGAACGGCTGCAAGTTCGATCCGGAGCGGGCGGCCTACGCCGTGTGGTGGATCGAGCGCTATTGCCGTTTGTACGAAGGCGACCAGTCCGGCGAGCCGCTGCGGCTGCGGAGCTGCGATGCGGTGGACGCGCAATTCCCGATCATCACGCACGGCGCTTGGGAGGAGGCGAAGGAGGAGGCGATCGCCCGCGTGTGGGCGTACGCCGAGGCGCGCGGCGACGGGCTGCATTGCGACTGGCAGTATGAGTGCATCACGCGCATTTTCGGGTGGATGAAATTCTCCGAACGCTGGGCGCGTCCCATCCGCCGGTTCCGGCGCGGCTCGGTATGGGTAGCCAAGAAGAACAAAAAGAGTCCTACCCTGGCGGCGGTCGCACTCCACCTCACGATCGGCGATGGCGAGCTGGGACAAAAGGTGTTCCTCGGCGCAAAGGACGGCAAGCAGGTGAAGCTCAATGCCTGCAAGCACGCGATCGAAATGGTTCGCGCCTCCGAGGAGTTGGCCAGCGAATGCGACATCAACGAAGGGGAAGGCCGCATTGTCCACGGCCCGACGCGCTCACTCCTGGCGCCGCTCACCTCGGGCCAGGAAAACAACGCCAAGGCCAAGGAGGGACTCAACGGCAGCCTGATCATCGATGAGTGCCACGTGGTGGACCGCGCGTTCATCAAGCGCGTCAGCCGCATGGGCATTAGCCGCAGCGAGCCGCTGCAACTGGAATTCTCGACGGCCGGGTTCGACCCGATGAGCTACGGCAAGGAGGCGCACGATTACGGCGCCCGCGTCGTGCTAGGCGACCAGCCGGGCGGCAAGGTCGATGAACGCTACTTCTACGCGGCCTACGAAGCGCCGCAGGACCTCAGCGACGAGGACCTGGCCGCGGACCCGCTCAAGTACGCTCGCATGGCGAATCCGGCCTGGGGCCATACGATCGACCCGGCGGAAGTGCTCGACGATTACAACACGTCGAAAGAGACGATCACGGGGCTGACCGAGTTCCGCGTCTACCGGCTCAACATCTGGGCCACGGCCGCGGCCACTTGGTTGCGAACCAGCGCGTGGGCCGCCTGCTATGAGAGCTACACCGCCGAGGACCTGCGCGGCCGGCGGTGCTATGCTGGCTTCGACCTCGCCCAGGTGCTCGACTTCACGGCGCTGGTGTGCTGCTTTCCCGATGAGGACGAAGAGGAGCTGTTCCGCCAGCTCGCCTGGTTTTGGCTCCCCGAGCAAACCGCGCGAGAGCGCGCGGAGAAAGCCCCTTATCTCGACTGGGCCAAGGACGGCTACATCAAGCTGACGCCTGGCGACGTGTGCGATTACGAGACCATTACCGCCGACGTGGGCGCGATCCTCGATCAGTTCGACTCCGTGGAGCTGGCCTTCGATCCGTGGAATGCGGAGGCCACGACGCAGCGGCTCGCGCAGGATTACGGCGTGCGCCGCCTGGAGTTCCCGCAGACCATGACGCGCCTGACCGAGGGCACGAAGGCTTACGAACGGCTCGTGCGGGCCGGCCGCCTGCGGCACAACGGCCATCCCGTGCTGACCTGGCAAGCGGGGCACGTGAAGGTTAAGAGCGATTACTCGGGCAACATCCGCCCGATCAAGCCAGAGCATGGCGACCATCGCACGATCGACGGGATTATCGGCGGCGTGATGGGACTCGACCGGGCCATGAAGGCCCCGCCGCCGGCGAAGGGGAGCCTGTTCATCTTTTAGGTAGGGAGGCACATGGACGTGCGTAAAACACTGCGGGCTTTGGCGCGTCGATTTTTTGGCGCGACCAGCGGCGCGGCCCGGCCGCTCCAGTGGCTGGTGGACTGGGTCCGCGGCGACGGCGGCACGGACAGCGGAATCGCGATGGACGGCGAGAGGGCTATGCGGTACGCGCCCGTGTGGTATGGCGTCAACAAGATCGCCGGCCACATCGCGCAAATGCCGCTCGTGCTCAATGAGGACCTGGACGACGGACGCCGCCGGCGACGCGCCAAAGAGCACCCCGCGTATCCGCTCGTCAAGCGCCGCCCCAATGCGCTGATGAGCGCCAGCGTGTTCAAAGAGGTCATCCAGTATCACGCCCTGATGTGGGGCAACGGCCGAGCGGCGATCGAACGGAACTATCGCATGGATCCGGTCTCCCTCATCCCGCTCCTGCCCGACCGGACGAAGACGGTCCTGGTGAATGGCGAGAAGTGGCACGTGACGCGCGTCACCTACGAAGACGGGACCAGCGAGGACCGCAAGTTTCGCGATCGGGATGTCTTGCACATCGCGGGCCTGGGGTTCGACGGACTGACCGGCTACTCGCTGTGGGAGTTCGCGGCCAACAGCTTCGGCCTGGGCCTGGGGAGCGAGAAGGCGGCCAACCGCCACTTCAAGCACGACGCCATGCCGGGGCTGCTGCTCGAAGCGCCGGCCGGCATGTTCCGCGACGAATCCGACGCCGCCGCGTTCCTGGCCGCCTTCCGCAAGGCGCACGAGGGCCTGGACAACAAGAGCAAGGTGGGCCTGTTGCGAGAGGGCATCAAGGCCAACGCGATTGGCGCCAGCGCCGGCGACTCGCAATGGATCGAGCAGCGACGGTTTCAACGGCAGGACGCGGCCCTCTGGCTGATGTTGGAGACGATCCTCGGCGACGATGCGAGCGTCAGCTACAACGGCCTGGAGCAAAAGATGTTGGCCTATTTGGTCAACTGCCTCAACCGCTGGCTGGTGAAATGGGAGGAGGAGTGCGGCGAGAAGCTCCTCCGCGAACGGGAGAAGCGGCTCGACACGCACTATTTCAAATTCGTCACGGGCGCGCTCTTGCGCTCGGACACCGCCACCACGATGAGCACCGGGGCGCTCGCCATCACCAGCCGCATCCTCAACCCCAACGAGGTGCGGGCCTGGTTCGAGCTGGATCCGTATGAGGGCGGCGACGAATACATCAACCCGAACACGACGGCCAACGCCGGCCGCAGCGGCGGAAAGCAGGACGACGAGGACGGCGACCCGCCGGATGATCCGCCCGACGACAACCCCAGCGCTCAGGCCCGGTCGCTCATCGTGAATCGCCTCAAGGAGCTGATCGCGGTCGAAGCAAAACGCGTCCGCGCCGCTGCGAAAAAAAGCGCCAACTTCGTGGCGTGGGTCGATGAGTTCTACGGCGAGACGCGATTCCTGGCCACGCTCAGCCGCATCGTCGGCTCGATGGGCGGGGAGACGTGGCACGCGATCGAACACGCCAACGCGAGCAAGCAGCAAATCCTCGAAGCCGCCGGGCGCTCGACTCCGGCCGAGCTGGCGGCCAATATCGAACACGCCACGGCGGATTGGCCCGCGCGGGCCGAGGCCTTGGCGGACGAGATCCTTTCCCTGGAAACCGCGCCATGAGCAACGATGTTCAACTCGACCCAGCGAAACTGACGGCCGCGATGCGGCGCGCCCGCGAACTCCGCCTGGCGTTCGCCGTCGACCAGCGCGCCCAGCGTATGGTCCGCGTGTCCGTGCCCGCCCGCTGCCCCGGCGTCGTCTGGCGCCGCCGGGCCGGCGCGAAGCCGGAGCACGACGCCGCGAACAACCGTTGCCGCCAGTGCCGCTGCGAGCTGCCCCGCGGCCGAGCCGGCCGCACGTGCAAGGACTGCCGCAGCGTTACGTGACGCAACCTGGTATTACGTGGTGCAACCTGATGCGCCATCCCAAACCTTACCAAACCATCTACGCGAAGGATCGCAACATGCCCGCCGCCGCCGCCACTCTCCACAACCATCGCAAAGCCCTGGACGCCATCCGGCAGCGTCACGCGGCCGAGCTGCCCAAAGGCCTCCGCATCAACGACGCGGGCGCCGACCCGGAGCTGTACATCTACGATGATCTGGGCCCGAGCTGGGCCGGCATGATCGACGTCGACTCCGTCGTGCGGGCGCTCAAGCAGCTGCCCGCCAACCACAAGCGCGTCATCGTCCGCATCAACTCGCCCGGCGGAGACGTGTTCGAGGGCTTTGCGATTTACAACGCCCTGGCCCGTCACCCAGCAGATATCGTGGTGGAGGTCGACGGCCTGGCCGCCTCGGCCGCTTCGATCGTGGCCATGGCCGGCGACACGATCCGCATGGCCGCCAACTCGATGATGATGGTTCACCGCGCGTGGACCATCGCCATCGGCAATGGCGCCGACCTGGCGAAGACGGTGGAGGTCCTCAATAAGGTCGATGAGAACCTGGCCGAGACCTACGCGGCCCGCACGGGCCTGGACGTCGAGGAGATCGCGGTCATGCTCGACGAAGAAACTTGGCTCCAAGCCGACGAGGCGGTCGCCAAGGGATTCGCGGACGAGGTCGGCCAGGAGCTGCAGGTCGCCGCTTCGGTTCCCGCCGGACGTTTCAAGAACACGCCAAGCCGCTTCCTGGAGGCCTTGAACCCGGCCAGCCCCGGCAAGCCGGCCGACCGTACGCCGCCGGCCGACCCTCCGGCGCCGCCTGCTCCGCCGTCGGCTGGTCACGCCGTCCGCGAGCGGTTGGCTCTGGCCCGTCGCCGCTTGGGTGTGGGATAATCCCGCCATGGGCTGGCCGATCACCGAGCTGCGTCTGGCGTTCGCCTGGACATGCGACGCGTGCGGGCGCGACAACTTCGAGCGGGGGGTGCATCGCGAGCTGACCGCCGAACAGCTGCGCGACCGTTACGCCGATGCGCCTGTGGACGTGGTGACCGGGCATGAACTCACGCCGCCCGGTCGCGTGGCCTGCCCTCACTGCGGGGCCGTGTTCAAGGCCGTCACCATGGGCCAGGATCTGGGCCACGATTCCGCGTGAGCGTAGGCGTGCGAAAAACTGCCCTTGGCGCGCACGCCGCTCCATGGGTAATCTCCGCACTTCAATCGCGAGCGTCTGCGCAACTTGTTAGCGGTGCAGGCTCAATCGCAGCCAGATTTCCCCAGAATCTGCGCCTGCGGGAGCCGTTCCGCTTTTTCTTTGCGCGCGTGGCTCCTGGCGGCGCACCACCCTTGTGTGCAAGGAGCCACTGCCATGCAACCGCGCCAATCGCGCCGCCTTCTCCCAACTCGATCCGAGTTCGTCGCCGCCGGCTTACTGGCGGCGGCCTCCATGGCCCTGTGGGCCGTCGTGCGTAACAGCAGCAAAGCCATCCGCGAAGAGATCGGCGAATTGATGGATCGCGTCGAAGCGATCGTGGCCGTCGCGGAGGAAGAGGGCCGCGAGCTGACCGCCGAAGAGAAGGCCGAAGTGGACGGCATCATGGGCGCCGGCAAGAAGGGCGAGGCGGACTACAAGCCCGGCAAAATCGACAAGCTCGAAGCCGACGCCCTCCGCGTGGAGAAGATCGAAGCCAAGCAGGCCGAGCTGGTCAAACGCCGCGGCGAAGGGGCGCCGCCCCAGCAAGGCGGCGGGTCGCCCGAGAACCGCGAAGACCACCGGCCCCGCGCGGCCCGCATCGTGATCCCCGTGCAGCAAGCCTACCGACACGGATCCCTGAAAGCCTACAAGGGCGAGCACGCCGACCAACGGGCGTACATCGCCGGCCGCTTTTTCCTGGCCACGATCGGCAAGTGCCAGGCCTCGCAAACCTGGTGCCGCGAGCACGGAATTGACGTCCAGTTCATGGGCGCGATGAAGGAAGGGAGCAACAGCCTCGGCGGGTTCCTCGTGCCCCCGGAAGTCGAAGCGGCCATCATCGACCTGCGCGAGCAGTACGGCGTGTTCCGCCGCGAAGCCTACGTCACGCCGATGAGCGGCGACACGAAGACCACGCCCCGCCGCAAGTCGGGCCTGACCGCGTATTTCGTGGGAGAAGGCGAGGAAGGAACCTCCAGCGATAAGCAGTGGGACCAGGTCGAACTGGTCGCCAAGAAGCTCATGGCCCTGTGCCGCGTCAGCAACGAGCTGAACGAGGACAGCGTCATCTCGATGGCCGACGACCTCACCAGCGAGATCGCCTACGCCTTCGCGGTCAAAGAGGATCAGTGCGGATTCGTCGGCGACGGCACGAGCACCTACGGCAAGATCAACGGCGTGGTGAACGCCGTCGCCGCCGGCTCGGTCGTGACCGCCTTGGCGGGCAACACCTCGTTCGAGACGCTCGACCTCGTGGACTTCGAAGCGTGCGTGGGCAAGCTGCCCGAGTACCCCGGCATCAACCCGAAATGGTACATCTCGAAGGCCGGCTACGCCGCCTCGATGATGCGGCTGATCGACGCCGCTGGCGGCAACACGACCGCACAGCTCGAAGCCGGTCCCAGCGGACGCGAGTTCCTCGGCTACCCCGTGGTCATCACCCAGGTGCTCAACAGCACGCTGGGCGCCGACACGAGCAAGCCCAAGTGCGTCTTTGGCGACCTGAAGATGGGCGCCACGCTCGGCAACCGCCGCGGCGTGTCGATCATGGAGAGCGAGCACCGCTACTTTGAGTACGACCAAATCGGCATCAAAGGCTCCGAGCGGTTCGACATCAACGTGCACGGCCGCGGCACGGCGACCGCCCCCGGCCCGCTCGTGGTGCTCAAGACGCCCGGCGCCTAAGCCGCCGTCGTTTTCACCATAGACAACGGGCCAAGCCTCCCTTGAGGGGGCGGCCCGTTGGGAAGACGTGCATCACCTATACCCATGCGGCCCGCAGGCCGCTTCCTTTCCCGGGAAATCGGCTCCATGAATCCGCTGCAAAACACCAAGTTCGTCAACGTCTCGCCCCCCGTCGCGATCAAGGACAACTCGGGCTGGACCACGACGAGCATCGACACCAAGGACTGGGAGTACTGCACGATCATCGTGACGCTCGGCGCCACCGACATCGCGATGGCGGCTCTCAAGGTCCAAGAGTCCAACGACGACGGCAGCTCGGACGCCTACGCGGACGTGACCGCCCTCGTGTTCGGCGGCTCCGGCATCACCGACATCGACGGCGCCGCAGCGGCCCTGCCCAGCGACGCCCAGGACAACAAGGTCTACGTGTTCGAAATCGACTGCACGAAGCGCAAGCGGTACCTCGACCTCGTGGCCACCGCTGGCGACGGCACGGCGGGCACGTTCCTCTCGGCGGTCGCCATTCTGAGCCGCGGCAAGATCGCGCCCGTATCGGCCAGCGATCGCGGCGCGCAGCAAATCCTCCGCGCCTAAGCCGCGCGGTAGGCTGACGACGGCGCATCCTTCACCGAGCGGGGAACGCACCATGATGGTGAGATTACTCAAGGGCTGGCGCGGCAAGCAGCCGGGCGTTGTCTTCGCCGCGCCGGACGGCGTGGCCAACGTGCTCATTCGCCGGCAGATCGCCGAGGCCCTCGGGCCCGGAGAACCCGGCGCCGAGCCGCCCGCCAGCAAACACCGTCCGCCCGCCAAGGGGCGGCCGAAGAAAAAGAAGTAGCCCGCGAGGGCGACCGACCTTTGCCACGGGGCGCGCCGACGGGGCGGACCCAGGGACGGCGAACCCCCGCCGGCCCCCGTGACTTTTTGTTGCACGAAACAGGCAAGGACGCCATGACCACGAAGCGACTCACCGCCGAAGCCCGCCAGGCCCGCACGCTGAATGTGCTGTGGGCCGCGCTGGCGAGTTACGCCGGCAAGCATCAAGACCGCGATGCGCTGGAGGCGGGCGGCCGCCATCGCGTGGCGGTCATGGTCAGCGGCGACGTGGACGGCCAGTGGGTCGATGAGGAGTTGACGGGCGAGTTGCTGGTGAATCACGACCAGGCCTGCGCCTCGTCGGTCGCGCCGGATTACGCGCGGCTTGTGGCCTTGCTCCTGGAGGAGATCCCGGTGCGCCGCCGGCTGCGGCTCGTGGGCGAACTGCCGGCACGATTGCGGACGGAGGGCGAACTGCCGGCCGCGGAGGATCCGGACAACGGCCGCCTGGCCGAGGAGCTGCTCAAGAACCTGCGCCAACAAAAGACCACGACCCGCCGCGGCAGCGTGCGGTTTGACCCGCAGGCGGCGCCCGAGTGATGTCTCTCACGGAGTGATAGACTTCCCCCACGCGAACCCGAGCCGAACGTCACGCATGACCCTCCTCCCCTACAGCGTCGCACCCGTCGGCGCCGCGGCCTTCGAAGCGGTGAGTCTCGCCGAGGCGAAGGCGCAGGCCCGCGTGCTGCACGACAGCGACGATGACTTGCTCACGCGGCTGCTCGCGGCGGCTCGCGAGCAGGTCGAAGAGGATGCGGGCCTGGCGATCGTGCAGCGGACCTGGCGGCAAACGCTCGACCAGTTTCCCGCTTGCGACGACTACATCGAGATCAAGCGGCGGCCCCTCGTGTCGGTGCAGTCGATCAACTACCAGGACGCCGACGACGACCAGCAGACCTGGGATGACGCCGAGTATGTGGTCGACGTCGACCGGCAGCCGGGCGCGGTGCTGCTCGCGCACGACGCCGATTGGCCCGACACTCGCGACGGACGCAACGCGGTCACGATCAACTTCACCGCCGGCTTCGCCTCGGCCGCGGCCGTGCCCGAGCGGGCGGTGCAAGCGATCCTGCTGCTGGCCGCGCATTGGTACGCGCACCCGGAGGCGGAGATTGTAGGCTCGATCACGGCCGAGTTGAAACTCGGCTACGACCGGCTGATCCGTCTCCTGCGAAAGGAGCGGTACCCATGACGCCTGGAGCGCCGAGCGCCGGCGAGCTGCGGCACGTGGTCACGATCCAGGCCCAGGCCAGCGGGACCGGCAGCCGCGGACAGAAGACGGGCGCCTGGGAGAACCAGACGCCGCAGGCCCGTGCGAAGATCGAGACGCTCTCCGGCCGCGAAGCGGAGAACGCCCGGCAAGTGTACGCCCAGGCGACGTTGCAACTGACGATCCGCTACTGGCCAGGCCTGACGCCCAAGCACCGGCTGCTGTTCGGCTCGCGGCAACTGGAGATCGGGCACGTGGACGACCTGGAGCAACGGAACGAGTGGCACGTGTTGCTGTGCAGTGAGGCGAAGTCACCGTAAGTCATCATGGCCGCTGGAGTCAAAATCACCGCCGCAATCCCCGACGAGCGCGAAACGCTGCGAAAATTCCGCGCGCTCCAGAAGCGCGGGGCGCGGCGTGCGATGAACAAGGCGGTGCGAGCCGGTAGTGCGCCGCAGGTGAAAGAATCCAAACGCACCGCGCCGCGAGAGTCGGGGCTCCTAAAGAAACGGATCACCCAAAAGGTCAAGAGCTATCGCCGCGGCCAGATGGTGCTGGCGGTGATCGGCGCTCGTAGCGTGAAGGATCCCGCGACGGGCCGCAACCCCGCGAAGTATGTGCACCTGGTGAACGAGGGGCACAAGGCCCGCAAGATCGTTCCGCGCCAGGGAAAAAAACGCATGAAGTTCTTCGGGCCTGGCGGCGGCAGAAAACGCAACAAGACCACCGGACGGTACGAAAACACGGGGCTGCTCGTGCGGGCCGCGGTCAATCACCCCGGCTTCGCCGGCACGCAGTTTATGCAGAAGTCGTACCGTGCGAAAAAGGCCGAATCGCTCTCGCGGTTCAACAGCAAGTTCTACGTGGAAGTTGTGGCGGAGGCGAAGAAGGGTTGAGCATGGCCGACTACGCCGAAAACCTCCGCACGTTCGTGCTCGCCGATGCAGCGATTGCCGCCGTCATCGGAACGCGGATGCACCAGAACAGCGTGCCGGAGGATGCGGCGCTCCCGTTTATTTGGTACCGCCAGGCGGGCGTGGTGTACGAAGGCTGCACCGACTCGGCCGCCGGCGACGAGCCGGATCAGTACGATTACGACGTGGAATGCGTCAGCGACGACGTCGACGACGCGGCGGACCTGGCGGCGCTCGTGCGGCCGCGGCTGGCGTTCCATCGCGGGACGCTCGGCGACGGTTCAACGGAAGGGATCCTCGTAGAGGATCACGAGGACGATTACTTCAAACGGAATGAGGACGCTGACGCGGGGATCCATGTCGCTTCTTTCCGCGTGTCCGTGATGCGATAGCCGACACACAACTAAGGAGGGTTGAATCATGGCGAAAGTGAAACGTCGGGGCTTGGGCTCCGTGGTCTCGTGCGATCCGGCGGGAGGGACGACGTTCGCGGCGGTCGGCATGAGCAAGTCGATCGAACCGCCCAAGCGTAACCGCGCCAAGATCCCGCGCGAGACGCTCGATGACGACCTGGCCACGATGGAGCCGGGCATCGAGGAGGCGAGCGAATTCAAGTTCATGCAGCTCTGGGATCCGAATGAGACCAGCGACGAAATCATGGACACGCTGTTTGACTCGAAGGCCGAAGCGGCGTGGGAGATCGAATATCCCCACGGCGTCACCGACGTGTTCGACGGCTGGGTCAGCGACCTGGAGCCGGACACCATCGAGATCGCCGGGATGCTCGCCCGCGGCGTGACGGTCCAGCGCACCAGCGACATCACCCGCAACGCCGCCGCGTAAGCGGCGGGGCGGTCGACGGGAGACGGGCGGCGCGGCTCGCCAGTCACATGCCCGTCACACACGTTTTTCCTAGCGACCTTGGCAAAGGTGTTTCCCATGACGGTGCTCAGTTTTGAACAGATGCAAGCCGCCGCTGGCGCGGCGCCCAGTTACGTCGACGTGCCCGTGGAGGCGTGGGGCGGGTCGGTGCGGTTGCAGCAACTGTCGGCCGCGGACGGCATCGCCTTCGGGCAGCGACAGCGCGATCAGGCGGAAGCGGGCGACGACGACGTCGATCGACCGGAGGAGTTGGCCGAGCAATACATCTACCTGCTCTCCCTGTCGATCGTGGACGGCGACGGCCGCCAGGCATTGCACAACGAGGCGGGCCGAGCCTTCTTGGCGACGCAGCCCTTCGCCGTGCTGAATGCCCTCGGCATGGCCGCGATGCGGCTCAATGGGTTTACTAAAGCCGAGGCCGCAGCTCGGGAAAAAAACTAGACGATCCGGAGCGGGCCTTCGCGTTCGATCTCGCGCGCGAGTTGGGCTACCCGCATCCGGATTACCTCCTGCCGCTGCTGACCTACGTGCAGTTCGCGGAGTGGCAGGCGTACTACCAGACCAACCCGTGGGGCGAGGGGCGGGCGGATGATCGCCTGGACGTGCTCTGCAAGCATGTGATCGCCCCGCACCTGCGCGATCCCGTGGAGCTGCCGCCGACGCGGCATCCCTACGGGGCGGAGGATCGAGCGTGGCTCGCAGCGGCCGCGGAGGAGTTCCAGGCCCGTCGCGCCGCCAAGCAGGCGCGACTCACCGGAAAGGCCACGGATGGCCACGACGATCGCGAAACTGAACATTCATCTGGGGGCGCAGACCGCCGCGCTTGAGCAGGGCCTCGGCCGTGCGCAAGTGGCGGTGTCGAGTTTCACCGGCATGGCGATGCGCGGCCTGGCGGGACTGGCCGGCGCCGGCGGCGTGGGCTTTGCGGTCAAACTGGCCGCGGATGCGGAGCAAGCTCAGGTCGCCTTCCGCACGCTCCTGGGCAGCGCCGAGGACGCGGAACGCGTGCTTGGCGAGATCAACCAGTTCGCCGCCGAGACTCCCTTCGAGACGCCCGAGCTGCGGGACGCCGGGCGCATGCTCGTCGCGTTCCGCACGCAAGCCGACCAGGTCGTGCCGACCATGCGAATGCTGGGCGACCTAGCTGCCGGCACCAACCAGCCGATCGGCGAACTGGCCGAGATCTTCGGCAAGGCTCGGGTCCAGGGCCGCCTCTTCATGGAGGACATCAATCAGCTCACCGGGCGCGGCATCCCGATTATCCAGGAGCTGGCCAAACAGTTCGGCGTGACGGAGACCGAGGTGCGCGGCCTCGTCGAAAAAGGCCGGGTGCACTTCACCAATTTAGAGGAGGCGTTTCGCTCGCTCACCTCGGAAGGGGGCATGTTCGCGGGGTTGATGGCGGCTCAATCGAAGACGCTCACCGGGGAGATCTCGACCCTGAAAGACAACGTCTCGCTGTTGGCCGCGGCGTTCGGCGAGCAGCTCTTGCCGCTGGTCAAGGCGGCCACGGAAGCGGCGCTGGTCCTCACGGACAAGCTCAGCGGCGTGGACGGAGCCACGATGCAGACGGTCGTCCAGGTGGCTGCCTTCGCCGGGGCCTTCGCGGCCACGGTCGCCGTCGTGCCGCGCGTCGTGGCGGCGGTGCGTGCGGTGATCGCCACCGTCCGCGCGCTGGCCACCACCAGCGCCATCGCCCAAGGCGTCATCGGGGGACCGGCCGGGATCGCGAAGGTGCTGCTCGGCTTGGCGCTCGGCGCCGCCGCGGCGGCGGGCGTCGGGTATGCGTTCGATCGGTTCTCCGAGCAGGCGCAAACGGCCACCGCCGAAGCCAAGCAAGCGGCCAGCGGCGTGGCGCAGGCGATGCAGACCGCCGCCGCGCAAGCGGGGACCGCGGCGAAAGGGCAGGCCGCGGGGCTTCAGACGGCGGCGGACGCCGCGGCCGAGGCGAAGAAGCGAATGGAGGAGCTGCGCCGCGAAGGCGAACAGCTCGCCGCTTCGCTTCGCACCCCGGAAGAAGTCTTCACGGACACGATGCGGCGGTTTGATGAGCTGCTCGAAGCCGGGGCGATTTCCTGGGAAACCTACGAGCGGGCCGTGGTCAAAGCCGGCGAGGAAATGCGGGAGGCGCTCGCGTCCTCGCGCGAGCTGGAGAGCCCGCAGAACCGTAGCGTGGCTTACGTCACCCGCGGCTCGGCCGAGGCCTTCTCCGCGGTCCAAGCGGGTCAACGGGCCTGGGAGGATCGCGCCGAAAAGGAGCGTCTGCACAAGGAGCACATGGCCAAGCTGGAGGCGCTCCGCAAGGAGGTCCGCGAGCAAGCGAAGTCGCGCGTTACGGTCCAGCAGGTGACCTTATAGGCAGGGAGGCCCAGGATGGCCGTTGTGGATTTCGGGCTGCACTGGAGCGGAGCGACCGGCTCATGGGAGTCGGGCCGGAGGGAGTATACCGCCGTCTATCGCGTGTGGACCGACGATCCGCTGGACGGTCCCATCACGATCATTTTGGAGTTCCAATCCAATCCGCTCTTGCCGAGCTTGGGGAGCCCGTTCGCCTACGGCAACGACGGCGACGCCTGGGCCTACTGCAATAAGATCGACCCGCAGCGGGAGGATCGCAGCTCCATGCTCTGGATGGTGGTCTGCACGTTCGCCACGATCGACAAGGAGAAAGAGCAGGGACGCGACAAGGACGGCAATCCCACCGACAACCCGCTGGAGTTCCACTCCGAGCTGGAGATCAGCAAGGCCCAATATCAGCGCGTGGCGGAACGCGTGTGGAACCTCACGGCCCTGCCGGGCCGGCCCGTGAACACGGCCGGGCCGGCGACCAACTCCGCGGGCGTGCTGTTCGACCCGCCCCCGATGCGCGACGATTCGCACCTGGTGCTCCGGATCACCAAGTACATGGATCACTTCCCGGAGGATCACGCCCGGCAGTACTGCGACGGCATCAACAGCAAGAAGTTCACCTTGCACCTGGCGTTCCAGCAATTCACGAGCACGTTCTTTCGGCACGAAGCGAAGCTCCAGAACATCGGCGGCTCATTCAACGCCCGCATCGTTCAGGACGAGGACGGGCGGCAACAGCTCCTGCGGTATTACAAGGTGGCCTACGAGATCCACCAGCGCGACGGCGGTTGGATCGAGGAGGTGCCCGATCGCGGGCTGCAAGCGCGGGCGAAGCTAGGCGACCCCGACGGCCGCGGCGGCACCGTCGGCTTCAAAGCGGACGGCAGCGCCATGGACAACGAGGAAATGGCGGCCGCGTACCCGAGCGGCGTCCCGCAAGTGCGCGTGCTCAAAGACGCCTGGGGCGAGAACCTCCGCGAGCCGGTGTTGTTTAACGGCCAGGGCCAACCGAAGGCCGACGCCGACCCCGTGTTCTGGATCAAGTACCGCACGCTCAAAGAGTTTCCCTTCGACGCTCTGAATCTCAGCGACCCCACGTAACGACCCCACGGAAAGAAAGGCCCCACGCATGGCAGATGAAATTCGAGGCGACCGCATCTACACGGGCGACGTCGTGTTTGGCGGCACGGTGAGTTTCCCGGAGAACACGATCGAGGACGAAGACGTGGCCTTGGGGGCGAACATCGCTGCCCAAAAGCTCCAGCATCGCCACGCCTTGCATCACGTGCAGAACGTCGGCGCGGATGTGGCCAGCGTCACGCAGGTGCTCCATGTGGCGCGCGCCGATGTCGAGGTGGTCTCGGTCGAGGTCCGCCCGAGCACAGTCCCGGCGGGCGGGGACAAGCAATACACGGTCGACGTCCAGAAGGCGGTCGACGGATCGAACACGTGGACCAGCATCTTGTCGTCGGTCGTCACGATCAGCTCGGCGGACACCGAGCACACGGTGCAGACCGCGGTGCTCGACGGCGTGCCGGCCCTCGTGGACGGGGACGCGCTCCGCATTGTCGTCACCGCCTCGGGCAGCACGGGCAGCCAGGGCCAGGGGCTCAACGTCACGATCAACGTGGACGAAGACGCCAGCTAACCGAGCCAAGCTCAACGCAACCCATGGCCAGCGAACCGATCTACACCTTCGACCAAGCCGGAATGGAGGCGCTCGTGCGCGATCACCGCCGCTTATTCCACCAGGTGCAAAACCTGTTGGCCGCGGTCGGTCGCGCCGCGCGGGAAGTGACGGCCCCGGGCTGCTACGTGGCGAAGACGCCCAACACGGGCATTCCCGCGGCCGACGGCGATGAACCGGGCGAAGCCACCTGCGAGATCTACGCGATGCGGGCGGGCGAACTGAAGTCGATTGGGTCGCGTCAGACGGTCAAGAACGCCGATCGCACCGACGTGGCGGGAGCGACCTACGTGAACGTCTCGCGCGACGCGTGGGGCGACTGGTGGGTGATCGCGGCCGGGGCTCCGGCCTACATCGGCCTGACCGGCGTCTCGGGGATCAGCGCGCGGGTGGGGAGCACGCCGGGCAACGGCTCGGTCACGATCTACGCGCGGCTGCCGGGCGGCACGATCGCCTCGACCGGCACGACGGTGACCGTGTACAACGCGGACGACATGGGCGTAAGCGCGAATAAGTTCGTGACCTTCACGCGCGACGCCTACGGGGAGTGGTGGATCATCGCCCCGCCGGGCCCGACGTTTGCGGCGAAGACGAAGGCCGGCGGGATCTCCGCCCGCAGCGGCGACACGCCGGGGGATGGCGACGTCACGCTCTACACGCGCAATTCGATCGACGGGTCGCTCGACTCGATCGGGGTCGACGCGGAAGTGTTCAATCTGGGCGTGGCGATCGAGGCCGCCACCTGGTGTCTGGTGCACCGCGATCCCTTCGGCGTGTTCTGGGTGATCGAGTCGAAAAGCCGTCACGCGGGTTGGGGCTGCCAGTTCACGCTCGACACCGACCTGGGCGATGACGACGCGAATTGCGCGGCGACGCCGCAGCACTATTGGGGCGGACCGGATCCGGGGGCGAACATCACGGTCACGAATCACGAGACAAGCGGCGGCGCGGGGGAGTATATCTTCAGCGGCGCCGAAGGGGCGTGGGGCACGGCGCTCTGGGACGACGTGGCGGAGAAGTGGCGGATCATCCAAATGGAATGCCCGGAGAGCCAATAGTGGATCTGCTGAACGACTTCGAAGCCGCGGCCGAGCTGCTCGCCGCCGCGGCGTACTTCCTGCTGCTGGCCGGCTGTTGGTTTCCGTGCGGCGGGTGTCACTGCGTCTGCCAATACTGTTACGGCGGGCGAGCGCCCCGGCAGTGGAAAGTGGTCATCAGCGGCGTCGTGTCCGACTCGCCCGGCTGCGCGTTTTGTTCAGATTGGGACGGCACGTACTTCATTGATGTCCCCTGCGATTCCGGTTGCTCCGTCTTCTACTTTTTCGACGTCGGATGCAATCCGGCGTTTGGCGGAGCCTCGTTTGACGACGGCGTCTGGGTGCGCGTCGACACGTTGCTGGGCGATTACTTCATTACGGTCGAGTTGCGATTCACGTCCGCAACCGTACAACGATCGATCATTTTCTCGAAGAATTACGGAGAGCAGCAGCCGGATTGCCTTTCGCTCGTCGATGAGGACATCCCCTATGCGTCCGCGTTCATCGACACCTGCGACGGCACGGCGGCCACTTGCCTTCTGACTGCGGTGGACTGATGGCCTGGACGGAAATCGAGGATCGGCCAGGGTGGTTTCAGTGCTCCGAGTGCAGCCGCAAGCTCCCGCTGTCGGCGCAAGATTTTGCGGGGCCGATTCGCCACCGGTGCAATGGCCGCGGCCTGGATTGCAGGCACCGTGGGCCCGTCAAGCGACACGAACTGTGTCAATTGTGCGGCGACGAGGGGGCGCGGCGCATCCCGATCTTCGACTGCCGGCTGCACGGCGACGAGTGCGCGACCTCACGCACCAAAAGCGGCAGCGACTTTCGCTGCTGTCTCACCTGCCACGACCGCACGACCAAGGAAGCATGACCCATGCCGGACCGCGACGAACTGAGGACGGACCAAGTGTACAAGGGGGACGTGTGGTTCACCGGAACCGCCACGTTCGAGCACGCCGTGCATTTGCTCGATGGGGTGGAGATCGACGCCGCCTCGATCCTGACCGGCGTGCTCACGCACGAGGTGGGCGGACTCGAGGCCGATGTCTCCGCGTTCAATGGGCTGGTGAAGATTTCCGCGGGCGCCACCTCGGCGGTCACGCTCACCGCCTTCGGCGCGAGCCTGCTCGATGACGCCGACGCCGCTGCGGCCCGTACGACACTCGGCCTGGCGGCGATCGCAGCCAGCGGGAGCTGGAGCGACCTCTCCGGCACGCCGACGACGCTGGCCGGCTACGGCATCACGGATGCGGCCAGCGATGCGGAGCTGACCACGCACGCTGGCCTCACTTCCGGCGTGCACGGCATCACCGCCTTCGCCGCGACCTTCCTCGATGACGCCGACGCCGCTGCGGCCCGCACGACGCTCGGCCTGGCGGCGATCGCAGCCAGCGGGAGCTGGAGCGACCTCTCTGGCACGCCGACGACGTTGGCCGGCTACGGAATCACGGACGCGGCCAGCGATGCGGAGCTGACCACGCACGCCGGCCTCACTTCCGGCGTGCACGGCATCACCGCCTTCGGCGCGTCGATCACGGCGGCGGCGAATGCGGGCGCCGTGCGTACGCTGCTCGGCTTGGATGCGCTGGCCGTCTCGGGCGACTGGGCAGACCTGAACGGAATGCCGGCGGCGATTGACGCCATCGACGGGCTGACGCCAGCGGCCAACCAACTGGCCTACTATACGGGCGCGAGCACGGCTTCGCTGACGAATCTCTCCACGCTGGCCAGATCGCTCATCGCGCAGACGTCGGAAGCGGCGATGCGCGGCGTGCTGGACCTGGAGGCGATCGCCGCCAGCGGCAGCTACTCGGACCTGGTCAGCATCCCGGCCGCGATCGACGCGATCGATGGGTTGACGCCCGCGGCCAACAAGCTGGCGTATTACATCAGCGGCAGCGGGGCGGCTCTGACCGACCTGACGAGCTTCGGCCGCAACTTGATCGACGACGCCGACGCGGCTGCGGGCCGGTCGACGCTGGGCCTGGGGTCGCTCGCCACGCTCTCGACCGTGGGGACGTCGCAGCTCACCGATGACGCGGTCACCTACGCCAAGATCCAAGACGTCTCCGCCACCGATCGCCTGCTGGGCCGCTCGACGGCGGGCGCCGGCGTGATCGAGGAGATCACGTGTACGGCCGCGGGTCGGGCGCTCCTCGACGACGCAAGCGCGGCCGCGCAACGCACTACGCTAGGCGTGGGCACGGGCGACACGCCGACGTTTGCGGGCCTGCGCGCGAACTACGTCAACGGGTTAATTATCGACGACGCGGGAACACCACTTGGGCAGATTTACTACAGCGGCGGGTTCTTGTTTAACCGCGCGTCTGGCGCGGCGTTTTTCCTGCAAGAAAACGGTTCGACGCAGTTTCAACTTGCGGCTGGGGGCAATTGCACAATCACTAAGATGCTCACCCTTAGCAACACGAGCGCGCCGGGGAGCTACCCGGCCGTGCAATTGTGGGCGGACAGCGGCGAGCTTAAAGTCGCGGACACAAGCGGCAACGTGACGACGCTCTCCCCGCACGCCGACGACGGGCCTCCAGCGATCTACGACGAACCGGCGGGCTTGGAGTGGGTCATCCCTCACGTCAATGCGTTTCGAGCGGAAGTGCGATGGTACAATCAGACGCGGTTGCACCGCAAAGGAAACAAGCCGTCGCTCGTGATCGAATCCTTCGCCGAGTACAATGCCCGCCTCGGACTGGCGCCAGAAGATCCCCGCTACCTCGCGGCGCTGAGCTGGGAGGAGCACGAGGACGCGCTGGCCGCGGCCGCGGAGGCTGATCGCGACGCTTGGCAAGCGGCGAAGGATGAGGACGACGCACGCCGCGCGGCGCTCAAGGCGGCGGGAAAAGACCCTGGAGAGCCGCGCGTCAAAGGACCGAAGCCGCCAGCCTACGTGAAGCGGCCAAAACCGGCCTGGGTCAAACGGGCTTAGCGGCGTCGGTTAATCTCCGCCGCGGATTGATACGCGTCGACGATCCCAAGCATCCAGACGATCACGCCGGGTACTACGAACGCCATCATTCCCAGAACGCCGCAAACAAAGAAGATCAGAGCCTTGCCAAGATGGCCGTTGTAGACTTGTCCAAGCCCGAGAAACAAAAAAGAAAGCACGGCAGCGACGCCAGGAGATTTTTCTTCGTGATAATGATGCACGATGGTGGTTGTTGGCGCCGGCGCGGCGAACATCGGTTTCCCGGGAACGATCATGCGCCCGCGGCACGTGGGGCATTCGGCTTCGTAGCCAGCGAGCGAGCCATCGTCGAAGAGAACAGCGCCGCAAAAGGGACACGCGAAGTTCATGGGAGGGAAGCCGTAGGGTCCGATGGCAGGTTGAAGTCGAACGGGCGCGGTGACGGCTTAACGACGGCGACGGGATTTGCGTCCGCGGCGCTGCTGCTGTTGGGCCACACTGTAGGCGTCAACGACTCCCCACGCCCAAACCATGAAGGCCACCAGCCCGAACACGCCCGCGAGTAACGCTGCGGGAAGCATGGCCTCCGGCGGAGCGGAGTCGTCGCCGACCCGGTACATCGTCCCAATAAATGCAACGCTGCCGACGATCACGGCGAGCGGACCCGCAGCCATAAAGCCGAACCCCTTCGCCATCTGGCCGTTGTACATCTGGCCTAAGCCGGCCCAGAAAAACGAAAGTACCGCGGCGATTCCCGGCGACTTGTCGAGGCGGTACACATGCTCCACTCGCTGCGTCGTTGACGTCGCCGCGATGGGCGCGCCGGGCATCTGTATGCGCCCGCGGCAGTAGGGGCACTCGACTTCGGAGCCAGCGAGCGTCCCATCGTCGACGAGGACCGCGCGGCAATACGGGCAAGGGAATTGCATGATAGAATGGGGCCGCTCGGCGGCGCGTCAAGGGTTATCGGCAATCGCCGCTTGAGCACCGGCCCGCGTTCCCGCGCGGGCCTTTTTCGTGCGATCCTCGCGCTCTGCCCAAGCGGTTCAATTCTGCGCCGTCCTTCGTCCTCCGTCAACCTTTCCCCGGAAAAGGCGTCCGGGCGGCGGTGTTGTGAGTGACGGATCCGCCAGGAGCCGCACGCCCCGCACCGGACGCCGGAGGGACCGCCAAGGTTACGCCGGCCACTCCGCGGGCAAGAGCGAACGGAGCGAGCAGCCCAGGGCCTCGGCGATCGCCGGCAAGCGGTCGATGGTCAGCTTGCCCGACTCGAAATGATACCACGTCGGCGCGGGCACGCCGGCGGCGGCCGCCGCTTGCTCGGCCGTGAGGCCCTTCTTGAGCCGCCGCTGGCGAATGCCGGCGCCGACCGCTTCGGACAACGTGCTGGGATGGGGATTCGGCTCTTTCGGCGGTCGCGCCATGGCGTTCTCTCGGTTGACGTGGTGGGGTGATACGGCACGGGCCCGCCCCCGCAGGGGCGGGCCTCCTTGCCCGCTTCGCCCTATTCGGGCTGCGCCGCTTCGAGCATCGCCAAGGTCAGGAACTTTTCGCTGTCGTCCGCGGTTCCGAGCTTCAGGTCTTCGTTCTTCGTTTCGCGCTGCATCTCGTTTCTCCTGGGTTAGGCGTGTCACTCACTACACCCCTATTCTATCACGCAATGATAGAACGTCAATAGGTGTTTTATCAATTTTTGAAAAAACTTTTCAGCCACGGCGAAACGGGGGCGGCGGCGGGGGCGGCCATATGGGATTCGACCAGGAGTTGCGTTCCCTCCAGCATGGCCGGCACGTCGATCGGCTCGCATGTGCATGAGAAGACGCGGCGGCCGCGACGCCACAGGCTCCATCGGCACAAGCCGCCGGACGGCTCCAGTTCAATGCGGTCGATCGGCATAGGTCGGCCATGGGCGTCGAATAGGGCGCGTGCGAGTTCGCGTTGCGTGGGTTGGTCCATGGTCGTGTCTCCTCAGGCAAGGGTGGCGAGTGCGGCGCACGTGCTCCGCTGCCGACTTATGACACGTTCGGTCCACGCGATTTAGCGCGACGGAAGAAAAACCCGCCCGATCCGTCGGGCGGGCGTTTCGCCTACGCGGTAAAGGCATGCCAACTTTCGAGGCATTCGCGGCGGATCTGACTAATCCGTCCCTCGCTCAGTCCATAGCGGGCGGCCACGTCTTGCGTCGTGTCGCCGTTCGCCAGATCCCGAACAATCCGTCGCTTGCGGTCGGGCAGGCCATCCATCCAGGCCCAGTAATCCAGCCGCGTGGCCACGATGAGCGCCGGGTCATCGCCCTCGCGACACAGCGCGCGGGGATCGAACAGCTCGCGAACCGGTTTGGCGACGCGTCGCGGGTTGGGGCCCGTCATCGACCGCGACGACTCCTGATGTTGCCGGCCCGATTTCACCCGCTTGATCGCATAGTAGGCGATCGACTCGGGCGGTTGGTCCGGCGCCGCAAGGTAGCCGAGATACGCTTCGCTTTCGGCTTCCAGCGCGAGCGTTTCGCCGTTGGCCAGGCGAGCGAGATACTTGCCCGAAAACTGCCGCAGGACTGGCAAGTAACGACCCTCGAAAGTAGACTCGGACTCAGCCATCTGACCTTCTCCAATTGCTAGGGGGAAACAGGTGGTCAGGCCCGGTTTGGGTGGCGACCCATGCCGGGCCGCACTTTTGTCACGGCGAAGGTAACCCGTCAGGGTCCGCTCTGCTCGCCGCCGCCGAATTGTCAAAGATCAACTGCTTTCAACAACTTTATTCTATCATATAACGATAAAACGTCAACGGAAAAACCGCGACGTTTTATCATTTTCTGAAAATATATTTAGGGTCTACTCGATTGCGGGCGGCAGCCGCGGGGGCGGGTCGCAGATCGAGCGATCGAGATACGCCTGGCGATCGAGGCCCGGCGCCGCATGCCCCAAATGCTTCCAAGCCGTGCCCGGCGCCATCGCTTCGACGGCTGATGCGCTGCCGCGGCGGATCCACTTCGACGTGCTGCCGTCGGGCAAGCCGGCTTCACACCGCAGCCGCTTAAACGTGCGATAGAGGGCCTCGCGTCGTCCCCACGTAGGCCACACGACGCGACGCGCGGGGCCTTGCCCCATCGTGCGGTCGATCGCGTCGATCGTGGCGGCGCGGAGCTGGGCGCGTCGCACCAGGCCCGTCTTGCGCTGGACGAGCTGGAGCGACCCGTCGCGGTCGATCCATCCTCGTTCGACCCGCAGCAGGTCCGACACGCGCAGGGCCGTGTCCCAGTACGCCAGGAGGAACGACTCCCACCACACGCAGCGGGCGATGCCGATGTGCGGCAGCCGGCCATGCTGCCGCTTGGCCACGTCCAGCAACCGCCGCATATCCGCCGGAGTGAAAGCGCGGATCACGCGCTGCGGCAACTTGACGACGCGCACTTTGTGGGGCGGCTCGGCGTAGCCGTCTTCCGCCGCGGCCCGCCACACACACAGGATCGTGGCGCGTTTCGAGCGTCGCGTGAAAGGGCTGCGGCCGGTGTTCTGCAAGTGCTCCAAGAAGCGATTGACGAGGTCATCGGTCAGGTCGGACACCAGAAGCGGCCGACCGGCGAACCGCTCCAGGTGTCGGACGGTGAAGCCGATCTGCTGGATGCTGCCGGCGCTTAGCTCGCGCTGGAGGCAATAGTTGCGCGCGTAGTCGCGCAAGGTCATCGCGGTGCAAATCATGGCGCTACTCCAATGAAGGTGCAACGCCTCCGTGCAGAGATCCTGCCCATCCTGCAACGCACAAGATGCGGGACTGCAACGCAGGGTTCAAGACGCCGCGCACTAATCGGACCGAAATATCCAGAACGTCGGCCGCTTGTGCGGAAAGGGCAAGCCGTGCCAGCGCGAGGGGCGCGCCTCAGTGCGTTTCGCGATCCTTCAAATTCAGGATCTTGTGGCCCTTATACGGCCGTGGAGGTTCGATTCCTCTCACCCGCACTGATTTTCAGGGCGACTTCGGTCGCCCTTATTTTTTGCGCGTGTCGGACAACCCTTCGGCTTCGGCATTCTGCCGGGAACTTTCATGTCGCAAACGCGACGTCTAGGCAGTTCAGTTTGGCCGCTGCAACAAGGCGAAAAACGCGTCTTTTCATTGGAGCGATGGCTTGTGGTCCCGGTTAGCGGCAGCGAATAATGGCGTCTGTGTTGCAACCCTACGCCAAATGATCAAGGAGTCTTTCGATGAACACCGCGTTTCGTCTTGCGTTGGTTGTGTTTGGGCTGACGGCGATCGTTGTACCGTCGTTGGCGGACGAGAAAAAACATGCGGATTTACCCGTCATCTTGGAAGAAGACTTTGAGAACGGCGCCGATCGTTGGGAGCCGACCGACCCCAAGGCTTGGACGGTCAAGAAGTTAGAGCAAGGCGCCGTCTACAGCCAACACGAAAAACGGAGCAAATACGAACCGCCGTTTCGCAGTCCTTTCAATATCGCGTTGCTCAAAGACGTTGTGGTCAGCGACTGCGTCCTGGAAGCGAAAGTGCGCAGCACGCATCCCGATTACGGGCATCGCGACGTGGTCCTCGTTTTCGGTTATCAAGACCCTGCTCACTTTTATTATGTGCACTTGGGCAAACAGGCCGACGACCACGCGAACCAAATCTTTATTGTGAACGAGGCGCCACGCACGAAAATTTCGCTCACAAGCACCAGCGGTACGAACTGGGACGATGCTTGGCACCACGTCAAGGTGGTGCGCCGCGTCGCCGACGGCTCCATCGAAATCTTCTTTGACGATATGGAAAAGCCCGTAATGACCGCTCGCGACAAGGCGTTCACTTGGGGGCGCGTCGGCATCGGCACCTTTGACGACACCAGCGAATGGGACCACGTTAAAGTGTCGGGAATCAAGGCCGAAAAGCGGTAGCCTGTGAATTGGCGCCGGCTGTGTAGGGATTGGAGGTTTGTAGCGACTGCGCAAACCTTTCCGATTTTCTTGACTTTAACGAAAGTTCCGGTCGGGTAGGCTCCGATAACACGCTCGTTAAGGCGCGCCGCGCGGCGGCGTAAGGTTCTTCGACGTGTTTCAGGACAGCCCCATGATCGTCCCCCCACGACTGGCTGCTGGATGCCTGCTTTGCGGCGCATTCACCCTGTTGTCTCTTGTGCAACCTCAACGCGGTGTTGCGCAAGTACCTATGGGAAAAACAGTTAAGCAAGGACTTGGCGTTTCGGCGTCTCGTCCGGAACCGGGCCACTGGCAGGAAATGTCAGGACCGGTGCGTGGTTCGCGCGGTCGCGGACTGTTTTCCTCGCCAACGGCTTGGACAGGGGCCGGCCCTGGGCCAAGGCATCAGGGTTACGTACCGCGTCATTTACGCGGTTCCCCGGCGGTGATGCAAGAGGAACTCGACGGAGAAATCATCTCCGGCTCGATGCAACCCTTCGAGGGGCAAACCGAGATTATCGACGACGGCGGGCCGATCCCCGAAGGCGCCGTCTTTCATGAGGGCGATCCCGGAATGATGCTTCACGGTTCGCACGGTGGAGAGTCCTGCTGTGGAGACGGCTCATGCGGCGGTGACTGCGGCGTCGCCTGTGGCGATGGTTGTTGCGGACCTTGCGCACCGGCTTCCTGCTGCCTGATTCCCTGCCTGGGATTGCCGCACAACATCCTGCTGAGCGGCGGCGTTCACGGATTCAAAGGCCCCATCAACCGCGGCTCCGACAGCTCCTTTGGTTTTAATGAGTCGATCAATTGGGGCTTTCCCTGCGATTTGTTCGGCTGCGGTATGGGCGCTCAAATCGGCGTTCGCGGCGCCCATAGCAACTTCTCCGGCGCCACCGGCTTGACCGTCGACGACCGAAATCAATTGTTCGTTACGGGCGGTTTGTTTCGCCGGGTTGATTGCGGGTTTCAATGTGGCGCAGTGATTGACTACCTGCACGAAGACTGGGACGTCAGCCTGGACCTCGCCCAGATTCGCGCCGAATTGAGCTACGTGTTCGTTGGCCAAGGCGAGTTCGGCTTCCGTTGGGCCTTTCCGACGACGACCGATGATTCGCTGGAGCCGCCCGCGGTGGTTGGCGTGGAATGGGAGCCCGTAGAAACGTACACCTTCTTCTACCGGCAGAAGTTTTTGCAAACCGGAGCCGAGTGCCAATTGTTCGCGGGATTCACCGCCGAGAGCGAAGGCTTGATTGGCGCCGAAGCGCTACTGCCCTTGGCCGAACGCCTCGCGATGGTTGTCGACTACACCTATCTCATTCCTGAAGACGGCGCCGCCGCGATTCCCAACACCGGCTCCTTGCAAGAGTCGTGGAATGTCGGCATAGGCTTGGTTTTGTATCCCGACGCTGGATTCCTAAACCCCGCCAACTACTATCGTCCGCTGTTTAACGTGGCCCACAACGGCTCGTTCCTGTACGACGTGCAGAACTAACCAACCTGCGATCAAGCTTCAGACCGCTTGGACCGACAAGCGGCGATGGTCGCGGGCATCGCAGGCAGTGCGGTTAACTTACTCGGCTCGCGTCCAGACGGTGTAGCGTCCGAACGCGTCGTGCCGCCGGAAGTGCGCCGCCAGATAATCGGCCAGCGGCGTTTCTCCCTTCGGTCTTGGACCGTGGTACTCCTCGCGCACGAGACACACGCGCGGTTGGTTGCGCAGTGCAGTCACAATTCGCCGCTGTTGATCGGGACGAAGCAAATACGGCCAGACGGTGGCGTTGAGTCCGGTTGGCGGCTCTAATCCCGTCCAAAGGTACAAGCTGTTGCGTGCATGTTCGCCGAACACGAAGGTGTCCGCCTGCTCCGAAAGCCGCCTCGCCAACCACTGTTGTTCGGCGGCAACGTTTGCGGGAACACGCAGCCGTTCGGCCCCAGGCAGCGCCAGCCGCGTGAGCGACATCCGGTAACGCCAAAGCGACACATCGCGGTATGCCAGTGTCGCAATGAGCATCAACGACAACATGCACCATGCAGCCATACCGCGATGGCGGCGCACCGCGTGCAGCGAAAGGTTCAGGCGTGGGATTGGCATCGCGTCGTGCAGCGCCACCACACAAACCATAAGCAGCGGCAACGAACCGACTGCCATCTGCGTGCCAGGTGCGGGAAAGGCCCCCAGTGGTTGCAACACGGCGACGGCGCCTAAGGCGAGCCGTCCCAAGTCAAGATCACCAACGGAATCGAATTGGTTCAATGACGATGCGCCGCGCGGCAGAACAATAATCCACACAAAAGGCGTCGCAAAGGTGATGAGCAAACCTGCTCCGCCGCGATCGTTCAAGCCATGTACCAACGGTTCGTTGGTTTCTGCGACGTACTGCAACAAAACCGCCATCACCAACAACGCGAAAACACCACGCACGCCAGCCAGCACCGGGCCCCCGCGCGACGCGGCCCACCATGCCATCGCCACTCCAGCCAACGCGACGACAAATACAGCGTCTTCAAGCGGCGCCGCGTGGTAGAACGGTCCGGTAAACCCGCGGTGTTGACCCGCCATGCCATACCACAAAGCATGCCAATCGCCGCCGCGCGCAAACACAACCCAGGCCAACAACACACATATGCTCGAAAATCCGGCAAGCATCCAAGCGATTAACCGGCGCCAATTCGCCAACGGCTTTTCCGCCGGAGAGCACGGAATACAATGGTTCGACTCGGGTGACGCCGCGTGCGTGTTGCTTCGTTGGAAGTAGCATGCAACGAGCATCGCCGTCAACCCGCCCATCACGGCAACCGGAAGACGCCAGGCGGCAATCGCGCCCAGTTGCTCCCGTGTCACGGCTACCGGCAAAGCCAGGGTTAACGCGGCTGCGGCAACAGTAATAATTCGCCACGGCCGTGATCTTGGGCCGGTAAGCAGCAAGGCAAGGGACACTCCGGCTAACAGAAATACGCCCACATTCAGCTTGGTCATCGCAATGAAACCGATGGCGGCGCCAAGCCCGAAGGGAACCCAGCATCGCGAACCGTGCGACGGCAAGTACGTGGCCAGCACGACGGCGGCCATCATCGCTGCGGCGCACAACTCCTGAGGATGCCCCGGCTCCAGGCATAAGCGGTCAAGGTGCAAAAACGCCATCACGGTTGCGCCGACCGCCGCGCAGGGGTTGTGCGTAATCCGCCAGACGGCGCCACCGGCCAGAAGTGCCGTCGCCAGCCACACGGTTAAAGTGCGTAAACGCACGACGTCATGCGTCAGCGGTAAACCCGTGAGGCGATGAAAACCTCCTTCGAGGGCGAACAACCCGGGGCCATACTGTGTGTACACTTCCTGGTATAATGCGCCGCCGTTCAGGAAAGCGGCCACACTCAGCATGACATAGCCCTCATCATCATAGGGGGCCAGAGTACTGAAGATTTGCTGATAACCGGCAAACGCCGCAAGCGTCACTGTCAGGAAGAACGCAACGCCCCAGCGCATTCGGGAACTGCGAACCACCGCATGGAATCGCACAAAATACATCGTGGTGTTTGCCTGGGCGCAACGGTGGGGGATTGTTTATTGTCGAGACACGCCAACGCAAACTTACCTTGCAATTGCCGCCTTGGCGCGAGCGACTTAGGCCCTCGTGGTCATGGAAAACGCAAGCTGCGATCCTCCCTTGCTTTACCGCCGACGGCGCTCTACCTTAAAATTTTGCATCGCGGTGTCTGGCGCCTCTTTGGTCTCTCCTAAGCGGGCGTAATGCATGGCGGCGTCCCCCATCGGACCGGCATTTGCTCCCAAATCTTCGCGGACCCCTTTTTGCCTATCAAGGAGGCTCAAATCATGCAAATTGCAAAGCATAGCGTCGTGACGATCAACTATCGCTTGAAGGACTCTGAGGGGAACGTGCTCGATTCCTCCGAAGGCGGTGAGCCGCTGGTCTACCTGCACGGCGTGGGCAACCTGGTGCCAGGGTTGGAAAAGGCGCTCGAAGGGAAGTCCAAGGGAGATTCGATATCCGTCGCCGTTTCGCCTGACGAGGGCTACGGCGAGCGCAATCTTGACCTCATTCAAGAAGTTCCGCGCGACCGGTTTGAAGACTCCAACAATGTGGAAGTCGGCATGCAGTTCCAAGCGAGGACTTCCGCGGGCGGTGTGCGCGTCTTTCGCGTGTTGGGCGTGACGGAAGATACGATTCGCGTCGATGGCAATCATGAATTAGCCGGTGAAACGCTCCACTTCGACGTGGAAGTCGTCGATATTCGCGCCGCGAATGCGGAAGAAATTCAACACGGTCACGCACATGGTCCCGGCGGGCATCACCACCATTAAATGTGCGACGGTGTGACTTCGCCGGAGCGTATGCGCAAAGCCGCGCTGCGGGAGAATAATCGATCGTAAGGCGAGCCCGCCACGGCGCATGTTCGCCGCATCGGGGCGAACGCCCCCGAGATTGCAAGCCGTATGCGTGTTGGCTCGCCTCGCATTCGTTGGTCCTGGGACGCCTTCGTTGGCTTGGGTGAGTGAATGCGAACGACGACCGACCACTTCGTGACGCAGATGAAGCTGGCCGAGCTGAAACGCCAGCGTGAGAAACTCCGGCGCGACTATCACGAGGTCGCTCAGGCCGCTTCCGGCCAACTTTCTAATGCACACCGCCTTGAACGCTTGTGTCAGGGTCTGCAAACCATTCGCTTTGCAGGAACGTCGCTGCATCAGGATCTGGAGCAATTGGACGTCCTCCTCGCCGCGGTCCAAGCAGGCGGCGTGGGTGACGCGGTTGACCAGTTGTGGCTCGATACCTTCCAACGCGCGCTCGCGGCAGGCCAACTCCGGGCGGAAATCGTATACGCCTTCGGCGCTCTGCTGGAAGAATGGGCAAGAGAGGGTGGCGCCTCGGCCAACACGGCCCGCGAGCGAAGTCACGCCCAACGCGAACGGCTTATCGCGCAACTG
Source organism: Planctomycetota bacterium (assembly GCA_963204915.1). Classification (GTDB taxonomy): domain Bacteria; phylum Planctomycetota; class Planctomycetia; order Pirellulales; family Pirellulaceae; genus JAHWKS01. The sequence continues at coordinate 156,185 of CAUJHS010000106.1, forward strand.
CTTGTCCAACCCAAGGAGACGCAGCATGCGCTCCTGTTCGATGAAGTGTTTCAGGCGTTGAATGATGATCTGGAACGCGTCGCTCCGAAACTGAAGGAGCGGTTCACAGAGGCAAAGTCCGCGTATCGCTCCGTCGTCAATACGCTCAGTTACCTGCAGCGCGACATCTACCAATCGGCCCGGCTGCGCGATGAAGCAAAACTTTACGAAACAGGCGACGCCTCGCGCGATTTCGTCGACGCTATCCGCCTGATGATGGCCGAAGCCAGTACCTGGGACTGGCCCGTCGAACATGTTGAGGTCGAAGCCGTTTGGACGCGGAATAAGTGGCGCCTTTACCCGCGGGTCGATCTGCCCACGGCGTGCTTGTTGGGAGAAATCGCCGACGACTGGACCGTCGCGTTTGATCGGTGTTTTGGCGAAAACGCCCAAGTCGCGAACCGGCGTAATCGTCTCAAGAAGTTGCGCGAATTGAACGCGCCGGAGGTCATCCTCACGAACGAAATTCGCATGCTGCGCCAAGCGGAAGAACGCGTCAGTTTGCAAACATTGGAACTGGTCGATCCCTGGCAGGGATTCGATCAACCGCAGGGCGAAGGCGACATGGAGTCGGGCTCCATCCAAAGCGAACGCTTCGAACGCCAGCAACAGGCGCGTCGCGCCGATAAGGCGGAAGGGTACGGCCAAGGCTACGGCGGCGCGAGTGCGTCGATTTTGTTGACCCATGCCGAGGTCCAATTGGCCCGCTCCGCCTTTCCCGACTTACCTCTCTACGTGGTAAAGGCGGATCTGGCCGATTATTACAACAGCATCCCCCATGCGGTCCTTTTGGATCTCTTAGAGCGGTTGCGTGTTCCTGCCGACGAACGTGCGTGGATCAAACGCTATCTGAAATTCCCACTCAAAACGGCAGAGAAGGAACATGGCCGAGCAGCGCGCGGCTTGCCCATGGGGTTCCGGTTGTCCGATTTTCTCGCCAACCTTCTGATGCAGTTTTTGGAGCGATTCATTTGCCTAGAGGCGCCGGTCCGCATTGTGCGTGAGATGGACGACATTACGCTCCTTTCGCCCACGTCCGACGGGGCCGTGTTGGCTTGGCGCCGGTTGGGTCAGTTTTGCGAAGCCTGCGGCCTAACCGTCAACCTGGAGAAGTGCGGCGCCGTATGTATTGGGCCGGGGTCGCTGCCGCAAGAGTTGCCAGCCAAACCTCCGCGCTGGGGCATGCTCGAACTGGACGAGCAAGGCGATTGGGGCGTCGCTCAGGCGGTATTTGACGCTCACCTGGCGCAAGCCCAGGACGAGGTGCACGAGGAGCATGCGATCCTGGCCCGCGTCCAAAAGTACAACGCCAATTTTCGCTTTCTCAAGAACGCGCTTGGCGCGACGGTCCATCTGGGCGAGGCGCATCGCACGGCCGTGCAAAACGCAATCGCTTTTTACCAATTGCAGTTCTTTGCGCCGGATCGCAGTATCGTGAACGGTCTGGTCGCGGAAATCCACGCGCGGTTTTTCGCCCAGGACGATGTGACCATTCCGGAAAGTTGGATTCACTGGCCCGTTACCGCCGGAGGGCTGGGGTTGCACAACCCGTTGCTCGACCTGAGCCAGTATCGTCCGGTGAAGAAGCCTACTGCTCCGACCGAGCGCGAGCCCGGCTGGAGCCAACACAACAACGCTTGGGCTGAGTTCTACCGTGGCTGCATCAGCGAAATTCAGCCTGTCTTACCCAAGGAAACGCCGCAGTTTAAAGCCCTTGTTCAGGACTTCATCCAGCGCGGGAAGACGATCTCCGGCGGCGCGCAAACCGACCTTTCGCCCTACTGGCGTTGGGTGCTGGCGATTTACGGACCTGAAATCCTCGAACGTCTTGGCTCATTCCGCTTCCTCATTACCGAGTTGGTCCCCTTACAACTCATCAGCCGCCAATTCCTCCAAGACACCTCGCTCCAATAATCGCTCGGCAACTGTACTCGCCTTGCTCGCGCTTTGGGTGGCGGTTACGCATTTCCTCCGTTGCGTGCGGCGTACAAAGGGGGAAGCAGGTGCTCGAACATGCCGACTTCCTCCACATTGTGCGTAAGCCACGCGGCGCCCATGGCTTGGGTGAATAACATCGGGCGGACCACGCGGTTGAAGATTCTCCGCGCCATGCCGGACGCTGCGCCGACGACCATGCGCGAATGGTAGCTTGCTCCGTCGCTTGCAAAACCGAAGCGGTGCTCCAGACGAAATACCTCAACACCGGCAATTCGCCGCACGAGGGAAATCCCTTCCTCATCCAACTTCTCCACCACCTCCGTGGAGTCGACATAAAACGTCGGATTGGCCCCGAACGCTTCGACAATCCGAAACTGCGCCCCTTGTCCTGTACCCCCGGTTGGCGATCGGGCGGCAAGCTCCCAATGAATGTGATCGCGCGGATGCCAAAGCAAGTATCGAGGGTAGGTTGTTCCGCGGTACTCCATCGTTTCGCCCAGCGTCTCGAACCACCAGCACAGCATCGCTGGCGTCACACCGCGAATGGTTTCATGCTCGATGGTCCACATGAACTGCCCCGTGGGCAGCACGGTTTGCGAAGTCGCAGCGGAAGCCACAGGCTTAAGCAGTCCAAGGTAGGGCCGTTCCGGCAACAACGGCAATTGCCAAGGTTTCATGGTTGATCCACCATGAGGGGCGTACAAGCGAGCATGATGGCGAGAGTTCCCAGGCGTATCGCGTAACGGGTGCGCCGCAGCGATTGTGTACGCGAGATTGTCACGGATCGCTCAGTTGAACTCGAAATTCATTCTTGCGATGGTCTCGTGTTTATTCAAGGGTGTCATCCGTCATAGCCCCGCATGCGAACGATTCGCCTCCTGACTTATGAATGGGCGAGTGCGTTCAGTTGACCGTTGAAGCTGTTTTGTAGAACGAAAGCGCGAGCACGACCGGAAGATTTTGCTGGATCCTTCGCCAGTTGACGAACGCTGCGCTCTCAACGACCGCTTCATAAATCTCGCGAGGCAAGAAGTCAATGTTGTCAAGCTGGAGGATCACAGGATTCGTTGCCGTTCCGAGAATGTTCGTCATCCCGGACTCGACGTCGTCGAGGCATGTCATGCAGTCGATCCATGAATCCATGTTCCGCCCGTAAAACGCGGGAAAGCCGAAGGTCTCGCTAAACACGTCATGAAAGGAGTTCCAATCGACAATGCGTTTGGCGTCAATCCGTACCAGTGGCATGATCGTCCTAGCATGAGGGGTTGCATCGCGCCCTGTTCCACCGATCTGACATGCAGACGGTTCGGCTCTGTTCGCTCGTACCGACCATAACAACGTACCGGGGTTGGCGTCGTCGCTTTGCGGAATAAGTAATAACGAGCAACAGAGCTTCGCGCCGTACGGCGGTCACCTATTCCGGGACTCGCGCCGGTGGGAATTTCGCCATGCGTGACCGAAAGATTCGCTCAAACGTTCGACGAAATTCACTTTCGCGATGCGGCGATAGATCACGAATTGCGCAATAGAGTTCAATACTTCTATTTATGGGCAGTACCGACGCCAGCCGTCGTAGGCTCGTCGCTACGCTGCCGAGATCACCGTTTTTACTTGCCTCTCTCGCGTATTCGTACGTGACATTCTGTCGAAATTCCTCCGATTGCTCCCACGCTTGAGCGATCCAATCATTGGGAAGGTTCACAGGTTCCATGTAATAGTAGCGACTTGGCTCCGCCAAAAACTGTTCCAGCGTAATCTCTTTCGTCGCCGTGGGAGCCTTGTGAAATGCTTCGACGTAATCTTTGACCGTAGTGATATTCAAACCTGTTTTGGCTCGAAGGTCTGAGAACAGCTCGTCCTGCCAGTAACGGAACTTCCCGTGTCTCTTCGTGTCTTTGACGGCCAACACGAGCCGATTATATTTGTCCACGCCAAAGTGACCTAATACCGCGCCGAGTACAGCTTGTCGTTGGGATTCATCCATCATGTTCCACTCCCAAAATCTTGTTCGGCAATTTACGCGACAAGCCAACCATAAGCGGAATTGCCGACGCAGGCCCCGTGCCCAACGGCATTACCAACGCCATGCTGCGGATTCCGTCAAATCGCGGCATGCTATGGCAACTTCTCCAAGTTGGCTTTGATCGCTTGGACGATGTCCGGCGATCCGAGCGCCTCATATTGCGAGAGCGAAAGCTCCCACAGCGCCCGCGCCTCCGTCAGGCGGCCTTGCGCCATTCGCAGCTCCGCCAGTTGATCATTGGTCTTCGCGATACCGTCGCCATGGCCCATTTCCTCGGCCATTTGCATCACCAGTCGAAGCTCTTGTTCAGCCAAATCCAGTTTGCCCTGCCGCCGATGCAACTCGCCAAAGTTGCTCAGGACGTAGATCATGTCGAGCGGAGTTCCATGCGCCTCGTAGTACTGGCGAGCCTTCTTGAGATGTTTTTCGGCCGCATCGAAATTCTCGCGTTCGAGGTCGATCATGGCGAGATGCAGATGAGTCGTCGCCATGCCGTCTTCGTTCTCAAGTTCCTTCTCCACTTTGAACGTCTTCCAGGCCCACTCCTCCGCCGCGTCCCAATCCTTGCGGTTTATAAATAACATCGTCAGGTTGCCGTACGTGGCGCTGAGCGCTTCGAGATCCTCCTCGGCCTCACTGATCGCTAGCGATTCCCGATGCAGCGCCTCGGCTTCGTCATACCGACCCGCGACCTGCATCACCACGCCCAGCCCGTCGAGGCTGATGGACCGGCCCGCGTCATCCCCCATTTCCTCGAAACGCGCGATTGCATCACGGAACATGGCCTCCGCCTCAGGAAGCTGGCCAAGCAAACGCAGCGTATCGGCAAGCTGCCGGCATGCTTCGGCATCCAGGGCTGCATGGACCAGGGCCTCCTCTTCATCCTCGGGATCGCCCGCAGGGCCAAGGGTGAGCAGCTCTCGGAAGGCGCCCGCGGCGAACTGAAAGTCGCCGAGTTCGCACGCGACTTGTCCTAATGCGCCAAGGGCCGACTTGAGCCGGCCCGCTGCTCCTGTTTTACGATACAGACGGACCGCGGCCGCCAGGTGGTCACGCGCCGCTTCAAGATCGTCAAGAGCCATATCGAGCAGGCCCAGGCTATGTTCGCCCTGGGCGTTTATCTCCGGGTCGTCGGTGCGGTCGCAGAGGCGCTGGTACGCCGCGCGTGCCTTTTCAAATTGTTCGTCTTCCACGGCGAGGTCGCCCTCCAGCTCGATCGTGCGGACATCGTCCGGAGCGGCGGCCTGCATCTTCTTCAGCTGGGCTTTCGCCGATCGGACGTCGCCTTCCACGAGGGCTTCGCGGGCAGAGTCATCGAGGCGCTGAATAGTATCTGACATGAAACGTTTTTACCGTAAGGATTGACGAGGGAGCGTTTGCTGGTGTGAATATCATTTGCGAGGGAACCACGCCGACCATGCGTTACTCCAAGCGGCGCCGCCAAGTCGCGACGAGTGTAGAGGGTGAGGCTCGGTTTAACAAGGGCCGGGCAGCCATAACCGTCAAGCAACAAAGATTCGATGGCCCGTCGAGTCGCGCCGCGCTAGGTGGATGAACGACGCCGCGTCGGCGCGTTCCACGTTCAACTGAAATCCGCCCGGCGTGATACGCCGCGTTCGATGCAGCCTAGAGCGGTCCACCAGTCGCGTTCCTGCACAGCCTTCCAGGGAAGCCAAAAATTGGGAAGCGCTTGGCTGCGAAGGATCCCGTCCGAATCGGGTTCAACCCGCCGAAAGTCAGAGCCGTCCAAGCGATGCCAATGTAAGAGGACCGGATCGTCGTTCAGGGCGACGACATACTCTTGCACGCCGAATTGGGAAAATCGAACGCGCCGTCGCAGGAATACCTCGTCATCAGGATCGTCAAACACATCGAGGATGAAATTTGGCGCTCCGTGAAACACCTCGTCGCGCACGTCGCACTGCTTCTTCCGGCCGTAGTTGACCATCGCCACCAGACCGGGAACTTCCCAGGCCTCGGCCGAAAGTTGCACTTTGGCCAAAACGCACACATACCAACCGGGTGAGAACAGGCGGTAGCGATTGACGAGCAACGCCAGGTCGGTCAAGAGTGCCGATTGATGGACGCCAAGTTCCGCCATGGTGTCGCTCACAAGATGAACGAGAATTAAGAAATCCCGCGAGCGAAAGTTGCGCCGTTTAGAGCATATTTCATCGAGGTGTGGTGACTTTATCAGTGTCGTCCATTCGCGGAGCGAGTGCACTACACTGGGGGCGTCACACCTGCGTGAAACGCGCTCTAAACGGCGATGCAGTCGAGCGCCTTACTCGCGTGAGGGCAACAGCAATTGAAATTCCCAATATTGCTTGGGCTGCCTCGGATCATTGTATCCGAGAAGTCGAGGCGGGCCTAAATCTTCGGCGTCCTCGGCGCGGTTCGCCTTGACCCACTCTCGTAAGGCAGTTTCATACTGAGCGAGTTGCGTCGGGTTTGGTTTTCCGGTAAGCCCGACGCTTACCACGGTCTGGGGTGGCATGTCGACTACTTTGACGCCCGGCAGCACGCTGTTTCCCACCTCGCCAATCTTCTGCGATTGGTAGAGAAATGACATGGTGTTCGCCGTGGCGGCTTTCTCCGGACCGTTTGACGCATTCCAGTTCATCTCGACGGGCGCCGTCATGGCGATCCGTTTGGCTTGGATATGCGCAAACAAGGTGAAGAACGCTAAATTCTCGTTCACGTTGACTGCCGTGGCCCGGCGATAACTGGGGTAAGTTTTCACGACAATTTCCCCAAGCGTTGAGGGGTTGGGAAAATCTTCCGGAAGAGGCGCTTGCATGACGGGTTGAAAACTGAGCGTTGCCGCGATTTCCCAGAGCGCCTGCCGCAAGCTCGAGGCATCGGTCTTTCCGGCGGCGCCCGCGAGCGTCTCGTTAACCAAAATGTTGTGCCCGTAGTCTTTTCGAAGCCGCTCGAGCGTTTGCTCGGCAAGTTGCGCCTGGGCGGATTCCTCCATTGCCTCTCCACGACGTAGCGCCTCAAGCGTCAACTCCAAGGCCTGCGAAGCCGTCAAGTCGTCGGAGCGAGGCTTGTCGGCGGCTTGCACCGTCGCCGCTACTGACAACATCGTCGCGAAAATGAGGGTCTTGGTCATGAAACGTCGGGAGTTTCCAGGATCGTGGTCGGTTCCAAAGAAGCAAGCATGTCATCGGCTGCCGTATTCTAGAAGGACGTCAAGGGCCGTCGACGCCAAAAGCCCAGGGCGGCGGATCGCGGGCTACAAGGGTGCAACGGTTGAACCCCCGCGAGGCCGTGTTTTGCAAAAGACGGAGGCGCCCCGCGAAACACGCACAACCCCGC
>CAUJHS010000107.1 GCA_963204915.1 Planctomycetota bacterium
GCTTCCGCGAGCTGCAGCTCTTCGGCGCCGAGTCGCCCGTCGTGTGCCGCGATGAACGACGGACTTACCTTTGGGCGCTGTTGAGCCAGGACGCCGCCCTGCCGCCCCATCCCCACGCCGTGCGGATCGTTTCGCCGCCAATACCTCCGGCAGCGTCCCAGCCAGCGCGCACATCCTGCGATCCGCCGCGCTCTGTCCCGCAGGCGGCTCGCGCGGCGGAGTCGGCCCGGCGGGACAGTTCGGCCAACCTGCTACCGCAGGTCGAAGCGCTGTGCGCTGTGCTGGCGGAGACGCTGGCGCAGACGCGCCGGCTGGCTGCGACGTTGCGGCAGCCCGTGCGGGGAAAGCGGCGCGTTAAGTCAGCGCTGGCTTCGCCGTGAGGCCGCCGCGCGATCGCCAGGGAAACAGCCTGGAATGAAGAGAGATTTACCTAAGACGTTTTTTTCCCGAGGAGCCCACCATGTCCTTGAAGTTGAATCTGGGGTTGTCCAAGAAGATCGGCTTGCCCGACTACGGCTCGCTGGGCGCGAGCTGCCACGTGGAGTTCGAGGCCGATCCTTCGCTGCTGTTTCACGACCGGGCGGGTTTTCAGGCGCAGGTCCGCAACGCCTACGCCGCCTGCCAGGACGCCGTGCAAGAGCAGCTCGCCAGCCAGCACGCCGCGGCTGCGGCGCAGGCTTCCCAAGAACGCATCGGCGGCAACGGAGTCGGGCGGTCCGCCGCGCGGCACGCCACGGCCGCCCAGGTGCGCGCCCTTCGCGCCATCGCAGGCCGACAGAATCGCGATCTGGCGGCGGAGCTGACGCGCCGCTATGGCCTGGAACGTCCCGAAGCGCTGTCGATCCGCCAGGCCAGCGAACTGATCGACCTTCTCAAGGAAGCCGCGTCTTCCGGCGCGCCGCGTTAGCGCATCGTGGCCGTTGTTCTGATCCCGCAAGATCGCATCGATTGCTCAATCCTTTTTTTGGAGCCTGCCCCTCTCGTGACCGCCCGACGCAAATTGAATTCGGCCGCCGTTCACGGCGCGTTTGTGATCGCCGGCTTGATCGCCCTGGCGACGCGCAGCTGGCTCGCCTTCGTCGTTTCGGCCGTGCTGATGCTCGCCACCGCGGCCTACGACGGAGCGATTCGCCTGACCGCTCGCCGACGCGAGAAAAGGCCATAACGCCCCTTATCCGCCCCAGCGCCTGCCCTCCGCCGCGCCCCTCAAGCAGCGCCCTCTCGCGCTCTGAGCGGGCGCGGCGCGGGCGCAAACATTCGCCCAAAGCCACCGCCCTGCTTCAGCCAACACGCCTCACCACAGACGCCGCCGGAAAACAACCTCCGCCTCAAAACGCTGCCGCCCCGCAGGGCGGCCCTCGCGGCTTTTCTTTAGCTATCACGGCGACATGAGGTTGCATTTGTTGGGTGTGATGTATTTGGCTTCACCCTGCCGCGAATCCAGGAACAGCTTCAGGTTCTACTCATCGGCTGGCGCGGCCGCCGCCTACTGGGCGGGAGCACCATTCCCGCCCTCCTTGGTTCGTAACAGAGTGATACTAAAGCTGCGAAAGCCGAGTAAAGGTTACCGCGTGCAATTTTAACGGCCGTCGTGCTCACCAAATCTTGAAAGTCTTCGTATACAGCGAATGTGTTGCTTAGTTTGTTCCCAGCAGTCCAGCCGCTTCGCGCGCGATGACATTCCGCAGGTGCGGCTGGCGCTTGATCTCGCTCATACCGGGATTTTCCAGCACAGCCAAACCGGGTATTGACCGGGTTTCAAACCATTCGCCATTGAACCTTGTTACCGTCGAAGTGAAGTTCAGCCGCTCCCAACTCCGTCAGTGCGGAGGCGGCGCGCGTTGGGTGCGAGGAGGTTTGGCCATGAACGTCGGAGAACGTCTCACTCGCATCGAGGAATTACTGCTGACATTGGTCGCGCGCCCGCGAGAAGGAGTGGTACTCCACGGCGGACGTGGCGAACCTGCTCGATAAAGCCGAATGGACGGGGCGCAATTGGTGTCGCTTGGGGCGCGACCGCTCCGAGAAGATCGGCTACGGCCGCGGCGATTCGCAGGAAGGGCGCATCAACCACGCCGAGCTTCAGCGGATTCAGCGGGAGGGCTTGTTACCTCTTCAAAGATCGCGCTGATAGCCGGGCGCCTCGCGGTGGCTTTACACGCAGCGGAGTGTCCAACCGAAGCGTTTATGAACTGGTTCCCATGTACAACCACTCGTCCGTGACAGTACAATTCTTTGTGTGACCTCGTTGGCGAAAAACGCCGACGGACATCGTTTCTGAATCGCATAGCCTTGGACATAGAGCTTGCCGCAACGCACGAAGCTGGCCACGCCGTGATGCAGTGGCTCGTCGGCCTGGACACGGGCGCGCTGCAGATGACTGTGCGCGATGCGAACGCGAGCCACGTTACGGCATGCTGCCCATGCCCGCCACTCGACACCATGTCCGCGTTGCGCAAGCGCCTGCTCGTGCTTTTTGCGGGCAATACCGCGACTCGGCAGCGCTGGCCGAACAGCAACAACGACTGGGGCGACTGGCAGGACGTCCTGCGTGCCATTCAGGATTACTTCCGACGGCCCGACGGGATCAAGTGGTGCGTCGCGGACGGGCGGATGCTTCGGGACGCCAAGGCCAATGCGGTGATGCAGGAAGCCATGTCGAAGTGCGCCGAGATCCTGGCCCATCCGCAGATTCAGGCGGCGACGATACGACTTGCGACCGCCTTCGCCGCCGTCCCCCCGTGCGAGGATGGTGTTACTCGCATTGACGGACGCGAGGCCGTTTTGATTTGTGAGGCCGTCATCGGCGAAGGCTTTCGAGCGGCGAACTCGTGGTCCAGGTGGATAGCCGGAGAATAGCGCCGGGGTCAACCGCCCAGCACGGTTTCAACATCCTCCTGCCATGAACCCCCAGCACACTTCGCCACTCCTCGAAGGCGCGGCTGCCGCCGGGAACGGATTTCTTCAGCCCGCTTTTCGAGCGAGACCACATGCTTCAGCCTGTTGCAGCGGATCAATGCCGTCGATCGCCAAGCAATGTAGCTACTCAATAACCCATCGGTGACTTCTGGTCTGGCTCGGATTGAAAACGGGAAATCCCAGCATTTTCGACACATTAAGGTCAGTTTCGCAAAACTTGACCGAGGGGTTATTGAGCAGTTACCAAGCAATCGATCGCGAATCACACGTTCGCAGCCGCTAAACCTTCGCAGCCTCCGGGTGCTCTTTTGACAGGAAAATACGTTGGAGCAACCGACGATGGTTCTTGATGCGAGTGACGATGACGGACTCATCGATGCCAAGGTGTTTTAAGAGGACAATCCGCATCAACAGCAATAGCTTCTCGCTTGCCCAATACATGGCAACCGGGGAAAGTGCTTTCGGTCGAAGTTCGTCGGTAAAATGGGTGTAGTAGTTTCTCGTGTCGGACACACCGCGCGTGAAAGCCGTTGGATTTCGGCAAACAATCTCCTGTGCCGGCTTGGACATCGACTCAATTAACAAACGGACGCGTTTATGGAACGCGTATTCGTTTCCATATTTAATCCTGCTTTTCAGGCTGTCCTTGTGGTCCTTCTGGACGTTAGGTGGGATTGCTTTAGTGAGAGCGTTCCTAACGGTTTCATAGTCCTTGGGGTCCATGTATAAGGACGAGGTTGTCGCCCTGCTCACCACTTCGGCGGCGTGGGCCAATAGGAGAAAGCGCCCTTGGCCAGTTTGGTCGGGATTTCGATGAGCATCCATTGTCAGGTGGATCGCATCAAGCAGCGTGTCGCCAACGGTGAACCACTTCTCCAAAATCGAAGCGAAGTCGTTGAAGATATGGCCCAAGTGGAAGAGTTGAACTGGGGTGTCGCCTTCATCATCGGGAAGCTCCGTCCCGGCCTTATATAGGAGCCAACAGGGGTGCTTGTTACCTTTCATGAAGATCTCAATGCCGGTCGGTGACACGCGTTCGTCGCTCAGGAGCGTTAGGAGGTAACAAAACCGCCAAATCTTTTTGAGGAACCAGTCCAAATCTTGCGGGGTGTCCGGGATTAATCTCACGAAGGTTTGAGCGTGAATCTCCGCGCTCATTCGGCCCCCGCGGAATTTGGATTGCATGTCAATTTCGAGAGTCGCCGGAATGCTTGGAATGCTCCATGATGCCTTAGTCGGTTGAACATAGGTGATCGTAGCTTTCTTAAACTCGTTATCGCCTCTTTCTTCCTCGACGGCGAAGATTCCGCCGCACGCGACGAAGGAATCTAGATGACTGCAGTAGAAGGACACCGACGTTACCTTGAGCGACGCGACGTCGGTTGTATGTGCGCCCTCAATGACGTAGATAGGCGAATACTTAGTAGTTGGTCCATATTCAGACACGAACGATCTTAGCAGCGTGAACTTCTTGCCCTCGTTTGACTGCCCCTGAATGCAAGGGTGGTCCGCGAATTTCTTGCCAACCGTCAACAATTCGGACGCTTTCACGGATTCCAGGGCGTCGCCTAGCTCCAATTCGATGTCAGTGTGAGTGTATCGCAGCGTGCCAGCAACCTTCCGCCGCTTCCTGTTGTGGAGCCACCACTTGCCTGTAGCTACAAATTCGTCCGACAACATGAATTCGGTCTTCAGGAACAACGAAGGGGCCGATTTTTTCTTGCTTTTCGCCATACGTCACGGTGGTTATACGTGGTGCTGCCGGTCGACTTCGCGACGCAAATGATCGTAGTAAAGCTTCGCCGGCAGGTACAAATTGGGCGATTCGTCAACGGAAAATCGGTCGGGACTTTTGATTCGCATCAGCCGAACCCTTCGCAGATCTCATCGACGCAGGTTCTTTATCTCTGTCTTGGGAATCCTGGGACGACATAACACGCTGTTCTAAGCTAGCACGATCGAGAGACGTCAGATCGCCGCAACCGGGTTTCGCAGCAGCAACTTACGACCTGAGGCCACTTCCGGCGCTTCACGAAACAGAATAAGCCACGTCGTTGCATTGCGGCCCAGCATGGCCTCGGTATTATGCCACTAGCGGGTTCCCATTTAGCGGTCCGTAGCCTCGTCGGACGTAGGATCGGCCGTCGCTTTGGTCACGTCGGACCCAGTTGCCCGCTTCAACACTAGCGCGCCGTCCGGCAAAGTACTGGTTTCGCTTCCGTGATCGTAGACGGTCGTAAGCGGCTCTGCAGGCCGTTCGCTCTTAGCGACCTTGGCAAGAAGTGGAATTGGGGACGACATTTTGAATGGGGCGTAGCGCAGGAGCTATTGTTTAGCGATCCGACATCTCGTCGGACGTGGGATCCTCTGTGGTGTTGGTGACAAAGGAACCAGTGAGTGCGAACGCGTCGATTCGCGGCTGACTTGATTCGCTGCGATGGTCGTACGTCAGCACGGGGGCCTTAGGACGCGCTTCGACCAACGCGAGTTTGGCCAGGAGCGGCACCGAGGATGAGGGGAGACAGGAATCAACGGTCTGAGGCTTCATCGCTGGTCGGGTCACGTTGTACGGCTGTGATTTGCGACGGCGTCGCCCAAAGTCCTGCGCACTCCATGCACGAGTGAAGCTCGCTGGTTTCCGAGTTTGCGTCGTAGGAATGATGAGGAGGAATCCTCGACTGCCGCCCTGGGGAAACGGCGATCTTTGCAAGCAAGGGCAAGTAGCCGGACGCGTATTTATGCATGAACTCCCGTGCCTCTTAACGATCGGTCGGTTCGTCTGTCGTGGGATCTGTTCCACCCGCCGTGCATCTCGACCGCGTAGCCCAGACCGTACTCGCTCCAGCGCTCCGCTCTAGACTACTGGTTTCCGTGGCAGGATCATAAATCGAGGTGTCGTCGGGCGTAATGTAATCAGCGCCCGACGCTAGTCGCACGAGAAGAGGCACGCGGTCGAGGTTAAACTCCGGCGAAACGCCGGTATGGCTATCGGTCAGTCGGTTCATCGCTGGTTGGATCGATCCTTTGCTCTGTCAAGGTGGTATGGGTCGCCCAAAGGGGTAGTGTTTGCGCGGCGGCGATTTCACTGGTTTCGCTGCCGGCATTGTACGTGGCAGCGGCCGTCTCGTGGAGCAAGCGTGGGTTCGTCGCCAGCCTCACCAGGAGTGGGAGGCGATCAGCCGTGTCTTGCACCTGCAAATCTCCTACAGCGAAGGGTCACCGGTCGTTGGACTCGTCGCATGTCGAGTCGCGATCAGCCCTCGTTGCGAGCGATCCGGTCAGAACGATCAGGTCTCGCCTAAGACCAACGCCGTGCGGGCTCGCTCCACTATCCGCATTATACGCCAACCCCTCCGCGCGGTCATCGCCGAAGCGCGGCATGCGAGCAAAGCGGACAACCAGAGGCAGGCCGCCGTCTTTTCTTTTATGGAGAGGAGTCAAGCGAGTTGGGGTTTGGGCTTTGTTCGTTACCGGGATGCTCATTGGTTGCGCCGTTCGACTTCGGAAGCTGCTGCTTCTGCAAGTCCTGCAGGAGGGCGAGCATGTTCGTAATCTTCTCAGTCAGGGCGGCGATTTTTGCGTCCAACTCTTTTGCGGCCGCAGTACTTTCCAAACCCAGCGACTCAAGTTGACCCTGGAGGGTTCGACGGTCCGTGTCCATCTGACTCTTGAGTTGCCCGAGCGCGGTCGTCACCTCAGCGATTCTTGTGGTCGTGTCCGTGAATTGGCCTGCGACCGTGCGAAAAGAGGCTTGATTGTCACTTTGCGCTTTAGCCACATCCCGGCGGAGTGCCTGAATCTCGGCAAGCACGCGGCGCTCGGATTCCAACATGTCGCGCGCCACATCGGCCTTTAGCTGCTGGAGATCGTCCACGCCGGGGTTGGACCTACCGGCGTACACGAGCACGATCGCTATGTAGAGAAGGAACAAGAGAGGGAGCAAGCGTAGCCCCCAGTTGAAAGACGTCTGAGCGAGTATGACCAGATTGACCCGCCGGAGGATGAGCCGGTTTGTGTCCGTCGCCGCTGATCGCAAGAAGGCGGCGGCGCGCTGGTACACGCGACCGCTTTTGTATTCCGCGTCATTGCCGGACAGGGATTGTATGATCTCTTGCGTCGAGGCTACGATCGTTTCGTCGCGCGTGATCGCGCGCATCGATAGGACCAGCGCGCGCCAGAAGTGTGCGGCCACCCAAAAGAATACGCCGAGCATGAGAAGCGTCGCCCAAAGCGGCACGGCGGGGTACCAGTTCTGAATCAACGCAACCGCAGCCGACAGCAAGGTGAGGAAGAACGCCGTTGAGCCCAAAATGACTTTAGCCTTGTCGCGGACAGTGCTCTGTTTTGCCTCCGCATCACGGACCACCGCCTCGCAGTGATCGAGGAGAAGCTTCCGCCCCTCGGCCACTGTCACGCCTTCGAACGCTCCGAGGGCGTCGTCGTAGGTAGCGAAGTCGCAATCCAGATCGCGCGTCCCGGGTGGAATGACTTTGTGTTGTTCGCATGTGCCCTCGCTTGAGAAAAGCCAATCCCCATCGCCCGGCAGCCGCATCTTCCAGCCAAGCAGCCAGCACTTCCAGCAACTACTCTCGCCCTCCTTCGACGAGGCGATCGACGATTGCGGCGCTGATGTTGGCGCCGGTGGTTGATTCGAGCCAGGCCCACTGGCCGTTGGGGTTGATTTCGAGGAACACATGCCTGCCTTGCTCATCGAGTGCGAAGTCAATTGCGCCGAATTCGAGCCGAAGCGTCTTCACGAGCTGCACACATTTGTCCTGCTCATCGCTTGGCAATTCGTGCGGAGTGTGATTGAGATTGTCGAGTTCGACACATCGCCAGTCTGGAATGTTCGCTGGAAGGTTCTTCGCCGTGATGCGGGTCGCGAAGACGCGCTCGCCGACCACGGTCACGCGGATATCCGCCGCCTTCGGTATGTACTCTTGATAAATGGATGGCGTATAGCGGACGGAGTCTTCGTCCGATAGGTCCTCTTCGGCCAGCCGCGTGGTGTAGATAAACTTGCCCTCGTTGTTGTGATGCAGAAACCCGAGAAACAGAGGCTTAGCCACGATGCCATTCGGACAGGCGTGAAAAAAGCGTTGCACCTCCTCGGGTGAGTTGCTTACGAGCGTTCTGGGAAATCGGAACCCTATTCGGCGCGCCTCGTTCAGCTGAACGATCTTGTGTTCTGCTCGACGAATGGAATCGGGGTTGCTGATCCAAAAGCAGTTCAGCGAGTACCAAAGCCCACGCAGAAAGTCGTAGGCTTCGTCGATGGCGAATTTCCGTACGCCGGGATCAATCACTGCCTCCGCAACGACGGGCGGAACGGGACGGCGATACCAAACGGCTCGGACGCGGTGCCATTCGAGGATCCGCTCCCGGTTGAACCAGCGTAGCTGCGCGTGGGGCGTTTCGCCCGGGCCGAAATATGCAGAAGCACAAGCGTTGATGGGGAATTCGTCCGTGTTCAGACGGGCGAAAGAGAGCCTTCGTCGGGTTATCTCCCGAACGACGAAATCCGCCGTCAGATCTTGTTGGTTGGTGACGATAAGGATCATGGATTTAGGAATTCGCGGCTTCCCCCTTGAGATATTGTTGTGTCGCCGTAAAGCCAATTATAGACCTGAGAGTGCTCTAACGCCCCACAGCTCCCGAGAAAACTGTCTGGGCGCGACGTGGCCCGCCCCATCGTCCGCGCAAGCGGTACGGGGCCGCCCGTCTCGCGGGGCTCGCCGCCGGATGTGTCGGGACATCTAGCGCCTTAATCTGCCTGGCCGGCAAGGTGCGGAAGCTGCTTCGGTCACATCGGCCGAGTCGACGACAGCGGGGTGGCGGACCGAGGCGCGCAAGCCCGCTGCCGAATCGTAGGTCGGAGTGGTGGCGGACCGAAGCATCGAAGACTTCGGCGGGCTTTCGCTACAGAAGGCTCAACGACAGCAGCGAGACCGCATAGTTTAGTCCGGCAATTGACGATACGAAACGGCCCGCAAAGATCAGGTTGCGAGTGGGGCGGCCATCGACACCAAGAAGTCGCATCAAAAGATTTCTCAGCGCTAGGCCGAGCAGTCCACCCGCTGCAACTTGTACCGTAACGGATGTGAGGATCCGACTTCGCGGCTTTGACGGCAGTCACTAACTCTTGGTTCCCGACGTTGATTGACGCGCCGGCGCGGCGATCGGGAGAGCCACGATAAACAGGCTTCCGCGGCCAGGGTCGGACTCCACCCAAATGCTTCCGTGATGAGCCCGGACGATTTCCTTGGCGATCGCCAGACCAAGCCCGGCGCCGCCGCGGGAATCGCCTCCGATCTGCACGAATTTGTCAAAAATCCTCGCTTGTTGCTCGTAGGGGATTCCTTTCCCGTCGTCGCGAACGTAGAGGTTTACCCAGCCGCCGACCCTTTCGGCGGAAACGCAAATCTCCGACCGCGCGTAGCGCAAGGCGTTGCCGATCAAGTTCGCCGCCACCCAGGCGATCTTGTTGGCGTCAGCCGCCACGGGCGGGAGATCTTCTTTCACGTCGAGCGACAGGCGGATTCCTTTTTCCGCCGCCTGCGTGCGGAGCGCGGGGACCACCGCCCGCAGGCACGATTCAATCGACGTGGGAGCCAACTCGATCTCGAGCTTGCCCGACTCGATCTTCGACAAATCGAGCAGCTCTTCCACGAGCCACTTCAGCCGGGCCAACTCCTCGTGCGCGACTTCGAGCAACTGCCGCTCATTCTGGCCGAGCTTCTCATGGGCCTGCTCCTCCAGAAGACCAAGGCTCATCGCGATGCTAGTCAACGGCGTGCGCAGTTCGTGCGAGGCGGTCATCACAAATTCGGTCTTCAACTGATCGAGTGTTTTCAGCCGGGTCACATCGCGCAGGAGCACGATCACGCCCGCGGCGCCTTTCTCCGTGCTCGGGATGGGCGTGAGGCTCCACTCGAAGTAACGCTTCTGATTTTCCGGGCCGGGGATCGCCAGCAGGTTCGTGCCTGGTTCGGTCGGGGGACATTTTCCTGTGGTCAAGGTCGCTTCGATGCACTCACGCAAAGGGGCATCGGGGACGGTTTCCGTGACAGAGAGATTTCCCCCGATCTGGCGCGAGACGCTCAGAATGAGGGCCGCGGCGGGATTGAGACTGGCGATCGTGCGGTCTTCAGCGACCACGAGGACGCCGTCGTCGATGGCCTCGAGAATGGCCTCCGCTTTGCGCTGCTCGCCGATGATCCGCCGCAGGTTCAACTGGTGATAACCTCGCAACTTGTTGACCATCACGTTGAACCTTTCGGCCAACCGCCCGATCTCGTCCTGCGATTCGACTTGGATCGCGGCATCGTAGTCGCCCGCGGCGACGCGGTCGGTGGCCGCGGCGAGTTGCTGAACCGGCCGCACGATTCGCTCAGCCGACCAGAGGCTGAAGGCCACGATGGCCGCCAGCGCCACGACGGCGCCGGCGACCACGGTGGCAACGGCCGTGTGCGCCACAGCACGGGCGCGGCGGCTACTTTCCTCCATGGTGGCGCGATTCAGCTCATGCAGATCGTTGCACGCCTGCCGCACTTCGTCGGCGGCGGGCGCCAACCGTTCGCGGTAGTAGGCAAATCCGCTCTCGCGGTCCCCGTCGAAAGTTTGGCGGAACTCGGCCAGGCGAAAGAGGAAGGCCTGATAGCCGCGTTCGATTCGTTCGAGGATGGCGGGCTCTCCTTCGATC
Source organism: Planctomycetota bacterium (assembly GCA_963204915.1). Lineage (GTDB taxonomy): Bacteria > Planctomycetota > Planctomycetia > Pirellulales > Pirellulaceae > JAHWKS01. The sequence goes on from CAUJHS010000107.1 coordinate 10,622, forward strand.
GTCACGTTGTTCTGAGCGCGCGAAAGCCACTCCAGGAAGTTCTGCTCGGCGTCGCTAAACTGGGCTAATGTTTGAGGCTCGATTCCCTCCAGCATCACCAGCGCAGCCTTTTCCTGCCGGCTTAGTTCATTAAGCATTTGCTCGGCCGCCAGAATGCTGCGGTAGTTCTCCCGCAGAATTGCGTCGCTGGCGCTGCCCAGGCGGATCAGATTGTATACGGCCAGGCCGACCACGATTGACGCGAAGGCGAGCGCCGCCAAATAGCCGGAGAGGATCTTTCGACGAAGTGGTCTCAAGTTCGATCTCCTCCACGCCGCCAGCCGCGAACTGAGATGACGCGCAGCAATTCGTCATGGTAAACTGATTCCCTGTGCGGTGATATGATGTGGCGCGAGGGGCGACGCCGGATTTCGGAGGCGCAATCATGCCGGCCGACTCGGTGCTAATCGTCGATGACGAGGAGAATATTCGCTTCACTCTCTCCCAGACGCTGGCGAGCCTTCCGGCGGAGGTCGAGACCGCGGCGGACGGCGAGCAAGCGCTGGCGAAAGTCGAGCAGCGGCCGTTCTCGTTGATCCTGCTTGATCTTCGAATGCCCGGCATGGACGGTATGGATGTGCTGCGACGCCTGGCCGAGCTGCGGCCGGAGATTCCTGTGCTCATCATCACCGCGCACGGGTCGATCAGCTCGGCAGTCGAAGCCATGAAGCTGGGGGCGGTGGAATTCCTTCAGAAGCCGTTCACTCCCGATGAGATCCGCGCGCAGGTGCGGCGGATTCTCGACCGCCAGCGCCTGCCCGAAGGCGAATCCAGCAACTACGCCGCCTCTTTCGAATTGGCGAAAAAGTGTCTCGCCCAGCGCCGGTTCGACGCAGCGGCACAGCATCTGCGGAAAGCGATCTCCATCGCCCCCGAGCGACCCGAAGCCTTCAATCTGCTGGGAGTTATCCATGAAATCCGCGGCGAGAGCCACGAGGCTTTGAACAATTACCGCACCGCCTGGAACTTCGATCCCACCTACGAGCCGGCGCAAAAGAACATCGAGCGGGCAACAAGCGACCACCCTCGTTTCGGGATGATTGATTTGGGTGAGCTGCGCGAGGACTCGGACCGGTCGGGGGGCGCGAATTGAATTTCCTCCGATGAGACTCGCGCGCGTCGCCTGGTGCGGCCCGTATCGTTGTCGTACGATTCGTCACGACTGTTTCACGCGTCGGTCACATAAACGAATGGCACTTAGAAATGGCGTAAGCAGTTGCCACGAAGGGGCATAGAAAAAATGGCCTCATTTGCTTAGATGGTTGTTAGTTGAGGACATCCATCCGCCGCAAGGAGGCCCAAGATGCGCCATTGTAGCTGGGGACGC
>CAUJHS010000108.1 GCA_963204915.1 Planctomycetota bacterium
TGGACGATGCCTATACCGAAGTGGAAAGAAGCCCTCAATCACTTCGCCATCCTGTTCGCCGACCGCATGCCCAAAAACCTCAACTAACTCACCCCAAAACCGACTGACACAAAACTCAAGACAGGCCCCGTAAGGTCGGGAATAAACGTCCAACACCTCTTCCATGGGGGCCACAAACTCGCCATCCCCTTCGGGAGGAATCACCCAGTATCGGATCGCGCGCTGGGTTCCCATCCCGTTTTTTTCAATGTGCGGCGCACCGTTTGGTAACTCACCGCATCGGCAATCTCCAGCTCCACCACCTTGCGAGCCAGCAACCGCAGTGTCCATTTTCCGTAGCCCGCCGGAGGCGCACTCAGTCGCAGGGCAATGATCTTCGCCTCTTGCTCGCCGTCGAGCAGCTTTTTCGTGGGGGGCGTCTCTCGCTTCTTGCCGTGGAGCGCGATCTCGAACCCCAGTTCGACAAATCGTTGCCGCACGTTTTCGACCGTTTTCGTGCGACAGTCCAAGACTTCGGCAATTCGCGTATCCGTCCAGCCCGCATCCGTTTTGAACAGAATGTTGGCCCGCTTAAGTTTCTGACAGGCGCCTTTGAGTTTCTTGACGACTTCCTGAAGCCTGGACCGTTCGTCATCCGTCAATTCGACGATATACGTCTTGTTCATGGAAACCTCCTTGTTAAAAGAAAGTTTCCACGAAAACCCCGCTTACACCAACCCTAATTCCTAGCTGTCACAAAGCACTAGTCATAGGATCGATGGGTGGCTAAAGCACACAACATCATATCGGTGCATCCGATATCAAGATAAAGAAAGTTGGGTTTGCATGGTCACAAGCGTCGTTTTCGAAATGCGCCGCGCTGGTAGAGGTGCCTCCCGCACAGCCAAGACTTATCGCGCGTTATGTACTTTCGAAGACCATTTTCCTGAGGACCAGGGTGAGGAAGGCGAGCCAGTGCCAGGCGGCGAGCGTCGTTGAGAGTCGTTCGTAGTCGCGGGCCAGGCGGCGGAAGTGGCCCAGCCAGCCGATCGCCCGTTCCACGACCCAGCGTTCGGGCAACAACAAGAATTCCCGTTTGCCTTCATGATGTTTCACGATCTCCAGCTGGATCCATGCTTGTTGAGCGGCCAGGGCCGCTGGCGAACCGGTGTCGCCCTGTTCGGCATAGGCCAATTCTATGGCTCCTCCGGTCGCCTGCTGGACCTGTTGGGCCAACGTCGCCACGTGCGCTCAGTCCTGTTGGTTCGCCGCGGCGATCGCCAACGCCCAGAGATTTACGAGCGTATCCACGGTCGCATGCACCTTCGAGCCATTCTTCTTTTTGGCCTCGTCGAAGCCCGCATGGCACCTGCTTTCCGGCATCGCTTACAGCGTGTGAAAATATCGAGGATCGGTACCGAGTGCTGCTCATTGCAACCGGTAGCGTCCGTCAAGATGCGCACATTGGATTTTGGTAGTCGGTGGAGTTGGTAGGTAGTTCGTTCTGCTTTGGCTCCCCTGCGGGGGAGCCAAAGTCCGGTTATGCGGTTTGGGCCGTTGTTGCGGACGGCGCCGGTTCCCCCACTTGTCGCAATCGCTCCATGTCCAGGTAACAGCGTTGGCCCCACTTTGTGCCGGCGATGTGCCGCAGCCGCGCCGCCACCAGCATCAAGGCGGATTGTCCGTCCGGGAAGTTGCCCACCACGCGCGTCCGCCAGCGAATCTCGCGCATCACCCGCTCCAGCATGTTGTTGGCGCGAATCCGCAGCCAGTGCTCGCGCGGGAAGCTCATGTAGGAAAGCGTCTCCTCCACCCCCGCCCGCACCAGCGCCGCCGCCTGGCTCAGCCGCATCGACTCCAGCTACTCGGCTACGGCTTGGGCTTTCTCCCGCGCCGCTTGCCGGTCCACCTGGGCGTGAATGGCTTTGAGCATCGCTGCGATTTCTTTCACCTTGCCCGTGGGCGTGACCGTGAACACGTTCTGGTAAAAATGCACCACTCACCGCTGCCACTGCGCCTCGGGATAGAACTCCGCCAGGGCCTGCACCAGCCCCAAGCACTTGTCGCTGATGAATAGCTGCACGCCCGAGAGGCCGTGCTCCTTGAGGTAACGCAGAAAGCTCCGCCAGCTTTCCAGGTCCTCCTTGGCGCCTTCGGCTACGCCCAGGATTTCCCGGTAGCCGTCCTCTCGCACGCCCAAAGCCACCAGCACCGCCACGTTCTTCACCTCGCCGCCCCAGCTCCGCTTGAGCCAAATCCCGTCTAGGTACACGTAAACGTGCTTTCCCTCCAGCGGCCGCTTCCGCCAGGCCTCAATGTGCTCGTAAATCTTCTGATTCAGCTCGCTCACCGTGCTGGCGCTCACGCGCGTACCCCACAAGGCTTCGGTGATGTCCTCCACCCGCCGCACCGACACCCCCGCCAGGTACATCTCGATCAACGCCTCCTCCACGCTCGACTCGCGCCGCCGATAGCGCTCGATGTTCTGCGTCTCGAAGGGCAAGTTGCGCAACCGCGGCACACGCAGTGTGACTTCGCCGGCCTTGGTCACCAACTTTCGCGAGTAATGTCCCGCTTGCGTGTCCAGCCGCTCGGGCGAACGTTCGTAACGCTTGGCGCCGCATAGTGCATCCGCTTCGGCCTCCAAGAGTTGATTCAACGTCTCTTCCACCGAGTGCCGCACCAGTTCGCCCAAGTGGGCTTCGACCTTCTCCTCTTCGATCCGAATTACATCCCGCAAATTGCCGACGCTCGTTTCATTCGCTAAAGTTGTCATGCCAGTCCTCAAAGGTTGGTAGGGAATTACAGCCGTTATTCCTCCTACCAACTCTAGGACTGCCATTTTCGTTTGTGCGCATGAATCCCTACGTTATCTTGCAACCTTCTAGCAGCCGGGCCAGGATCCGCAAAACTCGTGCGCGATCGTCTGGAAAATGCCCGCCTGCACCCACCGCCGGGCCTGGTGATTCCCGGCCGTCAACGGAGGAAAATCGTGGGGCAGAAATTACGACGGACAGCCGGTTGTGACCACTTACCGCAGGGCATTCAAGAGATCCCGCAATTGGATACTCCCGCTGCGGTGCGTCATCGCGCATCAAACAGCCATACGAAAGTAGAAACTCCTATTCCCCATCCGTCACATCGCTGCGATACCGGCTTCCGTGTCGTGTTCATTTCCCAACATCAGCAGCATCCAAGAAACATTTTAATAACGGGCTTAAACGACGCAAGATAAATCCCTTTGATTACCACACATATACCGTTTCGCAGATCAAGAACTTGAATTTGTCGTCCAGACACAAAACAAAAAAAGCCAGCAGGCACCCTGCTGGCTTAAAAATCACCTATGTTGCCTAGTTAACACCCTACGCATCGTCTCAAACAACGGCGGCACGTGATCGCTTACGAAGTCCCAATGCACCAGCCACTCCTGCAACGCCAAGCCAAGCCGCTAATGAAAACGGTTCTGGTACGGGGTTCCCGGCAAAAATGCCTCCCTCCACATCAAATGTCGCATTTCCACCGGCCGGCCGCGCAAGTCGGATCGAATCGACATCCGAAAAATCAGCTCCCAAACCGCCGATCACAGTGAAGTCCGTAAATGGTACAAATACATCGATAGGCGTCATCACAGTACCATATACCGTACCCAGGTTGATGACGGCGGTGGAAAAGTTGGCTAGACTTCCCGTGTACATGGTTAGATGTAATATAAAATCACCACTTGATGATGATCCAATTACATCCTTAAAAAAGATACCAAGATTTCCAGTGGCAAGATCAACGCCACCTAAACCTACCCCCTGTGTCGTTGCATCATTGTCGTCGCCATCCCAATCAACAAAAAACGAAGAGGTCGCTCCACCTCCGCCACCCGTGAACGAGTATCCAAATACTCCAGGAGTAACATTGGCTGACAATATCGTTGTGCCTCCCGTTGCCGTTATACCGATATCGCGTTCGACCGTTCCAGGAAGATCTGTACCGGACGTGATATCAACAAAATCAGTATCACTACCCGCACCTACAGATAGAGCCGACTGCCCTCCCATCGGCGAAGTAAACTCGTCGATGACAAACGTAGCCTTCGCCGTGTTGGCAAGAGCCATTTGGGAAATTAACACAACCGCAAAAATCGGCAGTAGTCTACGCATGAGATGTGCTCCGTGTTTAGGGATGGTCTTTGAGTTTCAGAATAGTTAGCCCGACCTGAATTGTCCATACACTCTTAAAAATAGTTACAAATCTAAAAAACTACCCTGTACCGCCAAGGAGCAGGTAAAGTTAAGGAAAATGGGTTTTCTACAAAACTCTAATTGCTCCAAATGAGGGGATTCCGTTGTTCAGCCCAATTAACCGGTAAAGTTTACCACTTCCCTCGCTTGGTGATTCTAATCACGCGCGTTCACCGGTGCAAGTAATTTTTTTACTTTTTGTGTACCGCGCCTTCTCAGTGGGGGGGGGCCGTTGGGAAGGTGAATTAAGACGGCTATTCTTCGATGCGTCATATAAACAAATCGCCGTTCTTACTATCGCACCGGCGATTGAATTCGTAATGGATCGTGCTCAATCGTTCGTCCCGCCGTGCCGGGTTCAACTTCCCTTAAAACCTTCAGACCCTCTCGGGACTCAGCCAACGCAAAACTTGGATCGATTTTTGCCGCCCTTTTTCGGTCTAATTCCGCCTCGTTAGTGTAATGTAGTTGTTCGTGAACACTGGCGCGCAACCAATAGGCGTGCGCGTTGTCACGATTCATTTCTATGACCCGGTTGAGATCGCGGAGCGCATGCTCAGCATTGTTGCTGGCAATCAATGTGCTAGCACGAAGTACGAGATACTCGGCGTTCTCGGGATCGTTGGACAGAGCCTGGTCAATGTCGGCGTGGGCGGCGGAGTAGTTTTCCTGCCGCAGATAGGCTTGGGCGCGCAGGGCGTAATAGCTCGCTGTTTTTGGCGAACATCTGATGGCCTGCGTCAAATCCGTTGCGGCCTCGTGATAGCGCCACTGCTCAAGTGAAACTTCCGCGCGACGTGCATAAGGTTCGGCGGATCGCGGGGCGACCTTGATGGCTTGGCTAAACGCGTCGTACGCCGTATCCCAGTCGTTTGCTGCTAACGCCTTGTCGCCAGCTTCAAGCCAGTCGCTTTCCGACGGTCCGCAACCCGCACAGGAAAGCATCGTGAAGGACAAGAATCCCGCCAAGATGAGCGGCGAGTATGGAGCAAACCGTCGTACCATGGCAGGGACTCGAAAGCAGAGTGGTGCATATTAAAGCCACTTCCAGCTCCCTAGTCTAACAAGCCGCCCGCGCTTCTCAATGGAGAACAATTCGATGGAGATCAACGGTAGATGCGTGGCCAACAACAAGAATTTGCGTATCGATCCACTCAAATCAACGTGTGCGCGATGCAAGAGTTGACGATGCGCCGCGGCTCCGTTAACCGCGTGAGGAGCGTAGGTCACGCGTCAGATCACGCGCGACGAATTCTACACGCTTTTGCGGAATACCAAGTCGTGAGCCTAAACCACGACCAGGTAACATCAAGACGCCTCCTTGTCACTAACTTCTAAAGCTTGGGTCCAGCAACGACCGGTAGCGGCGGCCTTCCGTGGCGGTCGGCGGCGCGGCCGTCGGTGGCGCTTCGAGCGGCATTGGGGCCGCGGCGGGCGGGAGCGCTGACGGCGGAGCGGCCGCGGGTGGAACCGTTTTTGGAGGCACGGCCGGAGGGGGTTCGACGCTGGGTGGGGCTTCGGGCAGCGGGCTGAAATTGGGCATCGGGGCTTCGTCGATCATGGGCGAGCTGAAGCCGCCTCCTTCGGGCGGCGGAATCTCGCCGTCGCTCGGCGCGGCAGGCAGCGGCGCCGGGGCGGCGTTGACCGGAGCGCCGGCTTCGATCAACTCGCCTGCGATGGGCAACGGTACTCCAAAATAACGCTCGGTGCCGCACGGTTCGCAGTCCATTTCCGGACAGCCCCAGGGCGTCGGACAGGGGCAGCAATCCCAGGGCCGCCAGCACGTCGGGTGATAGCCGTGGCACGGCAGCTCAATGTAATAGTCGTGTTTCTCATGCCACGCCGCCCAGCGTTGGTGCACCTTGTGGTGCGGTCCCGCCATCGCCTTGCGAACGGAATGGTGTCCGCCTTGGGGCGCACACGGATCGCAACATGGCGCGGCGCACCCGACCAGACTCATCGAGCCGAGGAGCAGGACGCCGAACATCGCGGGTCGCGCGGGGGTGAATCGTGCCATGGGTCACACTACGCGTAGGAAGGATATGTCTTGGAGGGAACCGCCGGTGTAGGCGTCACAACTACGGAAAAAAGCCGCCACCGCCGAAGTTGCCCTGATTGTTGTTCTGAAGCACTTTGCCGGAAAACTGACGCATCGTGTTCACACCCAAGATCGAGAATCCAAAGATCCGCTCGACCGGGGCAAACGCCTTGGCCAACTGGTTATCCCACGCCACAAGGCGGTCTTCTTCGATGAACACGCGGTCGCCGGGCAGGAGTTGGTAGTTGGTCTCGGCCACGCCGTAGGCGGTAATCGCGACCCAGTCCACGGGCAGGATTGTCACCGTCTCGTCTTCCGGGCTCGGCCGGGCGATCCAAATCCGCTTGGACGAAATCGCCTGCAAGCCGTTCACATTGGCGATCGCGTCCAAGACCGTTTCATTTCCCGTAATCGGGAACGGCTGCACCACGTCGCCCAGACCCGCCCCTTCGGCGATCACGTAATACTTTTTGCTGTTGTACGCGAACACGTCGACCGAGACTTCCGGGTTTTCCAAGAACTGGGCCAGGTGGCGTTCAATTACGCACCGGGCTTCTTCAATCGACAGCCCCGCGACGAGCACTTTGCCGTACACGCCGAGCGTGACCGTGCCGTCCATCGCCACCAGGTGTTCGCCCAAAATTTGCTGCATCGCCGCCATTTCCAGCAGGCTGACCGAAACCGACGGCTCGTTAAATCGCTCGGCGAGGTAGGCGCGAATTTCATCAGCCGCTTGCTGCGGCGTCAGCCCCACCACGCGAACCTGGCCATAGGGGTAACCCAGGTTGACGACGCCACCTGGCTCAACCCGAAAATTGCCGGCGATGGGCGCCTCATCCAACACGCCCCGGGCCTCAATCGAGACCACATCAAGCGTCCGTAACCGATAGGGCGGTCGGGGCAACACGTGCGTCGCCTCGATCACCAAAATATCGGGCGCCTCGATGATGTAGGGCGGCAAGACCGACTTGGCCAGCTCCTTGGGAACGGTCGGATAATGCGCATGGTCCAAATGATGCAAACTGGCCGGGTCCGGCTCAAGAATGCGACACCCGCCGGCCACCGCAAGGCTCAAGGTCAATGCGGCGAACGCGGCGAACCGTGTAATGTGGGGCTTGGAAAGCATGGCTCCATCCGTGCTGGCTCAAGACAGGGGAACATCCCTGCGGCTGCCTATCCGCGGCTCACCACTTATATCGCCCGACTGGGGAGGCGTTGGTTAGCGGATTTTACGCTGGCGCGTTGGTTTCCCGCGGCAATTGGCGAAACCAGAAAATCTGCACCGGTTGCGAAAGTCGCACGACCCTACGACTGCAGCCACTCTTGCACCCAGGCCGCCCATTGGCGGGGCCAGCCCTCTTCCCCCGTTTGGTCCTGGCGCCAGGCCCCATACCCCAGGCCCAGCAAAATGCTGACGGGCAAGAGAATCGCCAGCAAGACGAGAAACATCCGCCGCCGGCGTTGCCGCCGCTTCTCGGTCACCAGGTACCCGACCACCTGATCGGCCAGTTCTTCGGTCGTATCGGGGCTGGGCTCCTCCTCCACGATCTCGGCGTTGGGGTGGATGGTGCGCAAGTATTCGGATTCGATCTCCTCGCTCAGCGGCCGGTAGGGGAAGGCGTGCGGGAAATCTTCGACAGGACGATGATTCGCGGAAGGCATGGTCGACAAAGCTGTGGCGGCGTGCGTCGCGGCGTCCGTGGCCTTCGGAGCAGCAGTGATCGAGCTGGCGGGAAGTTCAAGGCGGGAAAACTTGAGGGTGATCTCCCCCAGTGAAATCTGATCGCCCAGGGGCAGCGGCGTAGCGGTGATGCGCTGCCCGCGGTAGGTAATTCCTCCTGACCCGAGCAGATCAATCACCCACAACACATCATAATCCCAATAAAAGGCGCAGTGACAGCGGGAAATCAAAGAACTGTTAATGCGCAGCACGCTGGGGGGCGCCCGGCCCACCAAGGTCAACTTTCTGCGGATTTGCGCTTCCGAGAGGAAGGCCCCTTGGTTAAAGATGGACAAGGCCGGGACTTGCGTATCGCCGGTGATCCGGTCTTGCAGATCGCCCTGGGGCAGCGGAGCGCGAATCACGGGTTGGGCCCACGCCCGCAACCGGACGTCTCCCAGTTTGACCACGCGATCGGGCGTCAGCCAACCGCGAGAGCGCCCGCCGATCGACTTCCGTTTGGACAGGTCGGTGCAGTAGACGCCTTCCTTGGTGGCGTGAAGATAAAGATGGCGGTAAGCGACGCCATCTTCCTTCAAGGGCAGGTCGGCGCTGGCATGGGAGCCGACGCGCAAAAAGGGTTGATCGAACGATTTTTCAAACGCATGCGACGCCCCTTCGACCGCCACCGTCAGCCGATGGCTCGTCCAGAGCGTCGCACGAGGTCTTACAAGGTCGGGCTCTTGCTCGAAGGCCATCGCAAACGCCTCCGCCGGGAACGAGCCAATGCTAGGGCCGCCGTGGCCCACAATAAGATGGACGCAGGTTCAGGAACGGCGTGCGAATTGGCCGCCTGGAATTCCCCCTCTGCGCCACCGCCAAACCCCACCTCAGGGCCTCTCCCGCCTCCTCGCGGATCAAACCCGTCGCCCAGCGGAAACGAACCAGAGCCAGGAAATCCCGCGCCGCCTGGGTAGCCGCCGCCCGCCAATCCTCCGCCAGCGAATGGGCCGTCTGGCCCGCCGCCGGTCGCCGGTCCAGGGCCATGGGCTGGGCCTCGGCCCACACCGCCAGTTCCCGCACCGCTATTTCCTGCTCCCGGCGAACTTCCGCCCCCTGCATAGCCATGTCCGGCCGATGGGTTTGCCCCACCAGCGCCGCTTGTTCCTGCGGCGCCGCCGCCATTGCCAGCGCCAGTATTTCCTGCGCTCCCCTTTCCGGGATGGCTGCCGGCGTAGCTTCCGCCGCCGCTGCTCCCGCCGCCGCCACCACCGCTGCTCCCGCCGCCGCCACCACCGCTTGACCCGCCGCTGGGGGAACCGCTGGATTGACCCGATCGGCCGAACGACGATCCGCCGCCGCCTCCCGGGCCTCCGCCTCCTCCCCCACCCGCCGAACCACCGCCCGGCGAGTTTGCGCCGTTTCGCATGCCGGCCAAAGCCGAAGCCCCCTGACTGGCGCCGCCGCTGGAGGAATCGCCGGATGGGTGCTTTCCTCCGCCGTTGGCGTCGGAGAGCTGGCCCCCGTGGCCCACTCCCTGGTGAAACGCGACTGGGCTAATGGCCACCGGTGGTGGAGCATAGTCGCCGAAATTGATCTCACGGGAGTTCATGGCGCGAATCCCAATCAATACCTGACCGCCGACCGTGTCGCCCGTGGCGACAAGGCGGCCCTGTTGGGTGAACACGCCCACTCCGCCGGAATACGCTCCCAGAAAGGCCACTGTCCCCGCTTGATTTAGCGACGGCGCGCTCAAATCCAAGAGCGTGTTTCCGTGGTACTCCTCATCGGTTCGAGCGATCACCTCGTTTGAGGTAAATATCGCCTTACCATCCTTGGTGGCCGCCAAAAACGCCACCTCGCCCGCATCATTGATGTAAGGCGCGCTCAGGAACTCGCCCACCGTTTCGCCCCCAATCGTTTGTCCGGTCGCGACGATCAATTCGTCTTGCGTGAACACGCCTTCCCGACCGTCAAACGCGGCCAGAAAAACTACGTGACCGTGATTGTTAATAATCGGCGCGCCGCCGGCCAGGTCCTCGTAAGGCGCTACAATCGATTCAATCGTCTTGCCTTGGACCACGTCCCCCACGCCGACGATTAGCTGATCGTCGACAAACACCCCCACGCGCGTCGCGCCATCGACCGAGTACGAGGCCAGATAGGCGACTTGCCCTTGGTCGTTGATCGCCGGCGCACTCAGGATATCGACCAGGGTTCCTCCGGGAAAATCGTCTCCCGTATGGATCACTGGGCCATCGATCGTGAACACGGCTTCGCCGCCTTCATCGTGCACCAGGAAGGCCGCCTGCCCTTGAGCGTTCAGCGCGGGGACACTCACTGCGAACACAGTTCGCCCATCGAGCCACTCGCCCGCGCGGGCCAAGCATTCATCTCCCACCAACAGATCCTGGCCGACTCGGTCCGGGCCGGTCGTGACGAACGCCGTTTGACCGCCTGCATTGACCGCCGGTCCGAGCATCGCATGAACATATCGTGCCGGCTGAAGCGCCGCGTCGGACTGAGCCAGCACGCGCGCTTGTGTAAAAACCCACTCTTGCTTGTCGGGACCCACCTGACCCAGAAACGCCACCTCCCCCTCGTCATTGATGATGGGCGCGCCATAGATATTGACGTACATCTTCGCCAAACTGGGCGCGCCGGGGGAGCCCTCGTCGCTCACCGCCGCGCGATCGTTCCCAAGTCCCAGCGATCGTAGAACTTCTGCAATGGTCGATCCAGGCAGCGCGGCGCGTTGATGGCTCGCCAGCGCCGTCGCGTCGGCGTTGGGCTCGGCCGCGCCTTCCAGCGCTAACCCGGGCAGCGCCATGCCCTGAAACAAGTTTCCCAAGTCCACCGTGGGAAGCAGTCCGTTCTCGGCGCCGTGGCGCCAGGCGGGCGATTGCTCAAGCCGCACGGGCTCGGGGCTTTGGGTGGTAATGGCCGCCGCCAATGGCGCCGTGAGGAGCAGCCAAATCATGGCCGACGTCGAAAGTCGTTCTCGCATCGCCGTTCTCCTTGTTCCGGGCAAGGCGCCAAACAGGTGGCCACATTATAGTTGAGGCGCACGCCAATCACAACAAATTCCCCGAAGGATTCATCCCCTAAGGAACGGCGGGCGCCAGCCAGTCGTTCAACAAGCGGCGCGCGGCGGGTTAATCGCGATGGGCTGAACCCTGGTAGCGCGGCTTTCCCCGGCGCTGGTCCAGATGCGCCGATCATCGAAACGACACGAGGTTTTGGCGGCCGCACGGTGGATGGGCCGTCGGAAGGCATGCTGATTTGGAGCGGCGCGACGGTCACGAACCGATCGGCCCCCACCCGCGGAGTCGACCACTGGATACTCATCATGGCCTCCTTGGCGAGGAGGCGTTTGTCCTAGGACCCAGGGTAGGGTGGAAGAGCTCGAGGCTCACATCGTGTGAGGCTCAACCGTCTTCGTCCCACACAAGGAGAACCATGATGAGATTCTACGAACAGCAGCATCCCTTCTCTTGTGGCGTGGACCTCCATGCGAGAACCATGCACGTGTGCGTCTTGGATCACGAAGGGCAGGTGCTCGTGCACCAGAACATCGATGCTTGCTGGTGACTGCGGACACGAGTGATCGAGCGGCCGCCCCTGGACCGAGCCGTGTACTAACGGGACATGCCTTGCGGCGTGAGCCTTCGTTTTGAGTGGCCGGACATCCGGGGAAGGGAGGAATTTCTAGGAGGCGCGGCATACGTGGAGTTGGGAGACTCCGTGCCGTGCAGCCGGCGCGCCGAGAGGCAAGCCGGTCGAGCCTTGATAGATGTTGCGCGCAGTCGCGCGGCGGGAAGGGACGTCCCGGCGCGTCTGACGTGAATTGCGGAAACGACTCACCGCGGCAAAGCCGATCATCGGGCGGCAGTCGCCAGCGCCCCGAGAAAAACCATTCCGTACCACTACCCGGTGCCACGGCGCCGGCAGGACGGCAGACCGCGGGCACACACGCGCAGCGTGGGTCGGCTCAGGCTCGACAAAAGGGTCCGCCCCTACCGTCTTCGCCTTCACATCGACCGAAGGCGCCAGCGAGGCCGATGCAGACCCACGCTGCGTGTGTGTGCCCTCGAAGACGAAAGGGGCTACCAACCCTCTTGCGCCAAAGAAAGAAGAGCGCAAGCACCCCCAAAGAACACCGTCCGAAAAAACGCGGAAGTTTTTCGCCCGCTACCCGTACGCGCTACTAGACTCCAGAGGCCATATATCCTCTCCCGCATGACGGTAGTTGGAAACGCGGTTCCTTTTTAAGATTTCTTGCAGGGACCACATGCCAGATGTTCGGCTTTCGGGTTCCACGTGCCCTGGGTCCACCAAACCGCTTTACACACGTGGTTGCCAAGTCGAGTCGTCCCGCGCGCCATGCAGCACCGCCAGCACCTCGACGCGATCATCAAAGACTACGTAATAAACGACGTGCCGGAATTTTTTCAGCCGCACCGCGCGTACATCCTCGGCATTGCTTCAATGCGCTCCAGCACTTCCCAAACGCGCTACGTACCGGTCGCCTAAACCGGTTTGCACTTGCTCCACTTCGTCGTAGGTAGCCTTAATGTCGGCGTCGGCGGCGGGCCTAAGAATGACGGGCAAGCTCACGGCTCGCGCCCGAACCGCGCTAGGGTTTCGCGCCACGGAGCGCCGGCCCGTGGCGAAGCGTCGTCCTCTGCGCGCCGCTTGCCGAGTTCGGCCAAGTGCCAAGCGGGCACTTCATCGGGTTTCATTTCGTCGGGAATGCTTTCCCAAATCTTCTCGATCAACTCCAGGCGCTCACGGATGCTGAGGCGGTCGATCCCTAGCGCCTCGATGCTAATAGCCATGGCGACTCCTTTGGTATGGAGGATTTTCTCTCAGAAGAATACCACGAACGACGGACAGACCAAAGAATCACCGCATTCAAATCATCCGTGGCGCCGCAGGTTCTCGTTGTTCTTCGCACCTCTCGCGCCCGGACTGCCTCCCCGTGCGCGGCAGTTGACTTGAGAGGCGGTATCGAAATTAGGCGGGACTGATCTGCCGCCGGTTTAGCCGCTTCAACCCCATCTCGGCCCACCAACAGATTTCGTGCGGGTCGGAGCGGATGGATTCCTCGAATACGGGCCGCGCCCGCTCGTCCTCCAAGACGGCGAGCTGAGCGATGGCCCATAGCCGCGTACCGACTCGCTCGGAACGAGCAGCCTCTAAACCGATGTCAGCCAACTCGGACCATCGTGGGTTGACGATGGCTTCCAACGCGTGGCGCAGGCCTCGGAACATCTCGCCAGGGTCGCCGTAGCACGCGCGATCGAGCAGGAGACGGATGGCGGGCGTCACCGCAGACCGCAGGTGTTCAATCTGACGCTCGTCAAGGACGTCCACTAAACCGCCTAACGCTCCCGGTAGGTTGTGCGGCCCGGAACGGGCCTGACTTCAAGATACCGACGCGGACGGGCCGCATCAACTTGGCCGGGTTGTTCGGCTCGACGATTTCACTCGGCAGATCGGGCCACACCGGGACAGATGATTGGCGAGTCTGCCGGCAGTCCGCCAACGCACAGGCAGAACGCATCAGGCATCATCTCAGGAGTCAACCGATTGTAGAACGGGAGTCCACACCATTCCGAAAAGCTTTCGGCAAAACGGACAACATAGCCGCCAACAACCCCGCCTGTTTTTGTTGGAAGCAGGATCGGGTCATTCAATTGCACTTGTCCAGCGGTAAGCCGCCCAAGTAGCGCCCACTGTTGATCGCCCCAGGTTCCGCACCCGAAGTCCCTTGCGGTCAACCCGACGTACTCAAACGTGAACGCCATACCAGCCGAGAATTGTTGCGTCGGGTAGCCGGGGAGCATTGCTGCTCCCGGGCCCCCTCAGAACGGAGCGGGCCAGTTTCCCGGCGCCCCGCTCAAGCAAGACCTACGCCCCGCGAAGGACGCGGCGGAGCGGTGGGTCATCTTCTGGCGGCGTGCTGCTGCCGATGGCACGCGGGATGGAGCAACATCAGGTTTTCAATAGCGTTATTCTGATGGTTCCCATCCCGAT